>CAVRFZ010000015.1:0-463352 GCA_963720655.1 uncultured Acidobacteriota bacterium
GGAAATATTTCCCGCCCTACCCAGGACCAGATCGACGACGAAAGCCGGCGTATCCGCAGGCTGCGAATTCTCGTTCAGTTGACGATCGAATCGATAGCGGCAGGCGATCTTACGCCCGAGGAAGCGGCCGGGATGGTGGCGGCTACGCGTCGCGTCGCGCTCGAGATGTTTCCCGGGAAAGAGCGCGCGTTCGATTTGCTGTATCGACCGAAGTTTCAGCGCGTGATGCACGCGGTGTATCGGCTGCAGTAATCGTCAGTCCCGCCCGAGTTCAATACCCAAAGCGCGCGCGAATGTACATTCGCAGGCAGACCATTGCCATGGCTGCGATGGCACCGAACAGGGCTCGATATTCGCGATTGCGGCGATATTGCGCCCAGGAAAATCCGCCGTTAACTTCAACGTCCGTTACCGACTGCGCTGGGGATTGAGGTTTTCCGCTGGCGAAGGGATTCGGAAAGAAAAGTGGCACGCGGGTGGCGTAGGCGTTGAAGTCTTGGCCGAAGCGCATGCGCAGATCTTCCTCCTCGTTGCGCATCACGGCGTAATAGAAAATTCCGAAGTATAAGCTCACCAATAAACCGGCGATCCAGGAATGGGACGCCACGACGAAACCGGCTGCGAGAATCGCGCTGCCCAGATAGAGCGGATTGCGCGTGAGCGCGTATGGGCCGGTGACGGCGAGTTCGCGGTCTTTGCGCAGATAACCTGCAGCTGCGGCGCGAACCATCAGGCCGAGTGCGGCGACGATCGTTCCGTAGGCGATTGAGCGCCATGTGGGCGTGGCGAGAAGCCAGTAGATAATCGCCACGGGATAGCCAAGGCGAACGCGCCAGCGCATCCAGAATTTTCGCGGCTGCGATTGAGTGGCTGCTGCGATTTGATTCGCTTGCTGCGTGTGCGCCATCAGCGCGGCCCCTTATCAACGCTGTCCATTCGGCGTTCGATGGCGTCTACAACCTGGTCTACTGTGATGGATAGCATCGCGGGAGAGTACGATGCGCCGCGGGCGTAAGTGGTTATCGAGTGGCGCGGATTTCGCACGGAAATATCGGCGGGTGAAAACGGGCCATTGCGGGCGGGATCGGTGGGGCCGAACAAACCCACGACGGGCGTGCCGAGCGCGGAAGCGAGATGCAGTGGGCCTGTGTCGGCGGAGACCATGAATTTCGCGCGACGCAGCAGAGCCATGAGAGGGCCGAGGGCGAGCGGAATTTCAACTGGCGGCTCGTTGCCTGCGGCATGGATTAGATCATGTGCAAGATTTTCTTCGCCGGGCCCGACTGTGACGACGCCGTGCCAGCCGTGGCGTTGTGCGAGTTTGCGATGAAGTTCGCCGTAACGTTCCGCGGGCCAGCATTTCGAGAGCCAGCCGCCGCCGGGATTCAGCACGTAGAAATCAGTTACGCCGCGGTTCTGTAGCTCTCGCGTCACGACTTCGTCGTCTTCTGGGCGAATGGCGAGAGGAAATCTTGGCGGGCCGAGACGCGCTCCGGCGCGCTCGACGAGGGTGCGATTGTGATCCACTTTGTGGGGGCCGTGCGGGTTCAGACGGTCAGTGTAGAACCCTGCGACGAGGCCTTCGCGCGCGTAGCTGCTTTGAAAACCAATGCGGCAAGGAGCACCTGAGGCGAGCGCGAGCAGTGCCGATTTGTATAGCCCCTGAAAATCTATCGCGCACGTGTATTGGGCAGCGCGAAGCTTGCGAATTAAAGATGAGAGCGCACCGGCTTGCTTGCGATCGAAGGCGATCACTTCGCTGAGGTCGGGATTGCCTTCGAGCAATCGTTGCCAGCGCGCGTCGATCACCCAGTCGATTTGCGCCTCGGGAAATGCATCGCGCAAGGCGGAACCGGCGGGAAGTGCGTGGATCACATCGCCGAGAGAGCTGAGGCGCACGAGGAGAAAGCGGTGGTGCGGGCGGCTGGCGGCTGACTTTTCGAGGCTGCGATCAGGCATCGCGCTCGCGGTGGATGCGCGCAATCACGTCGCGCGTGGAATGATCTTTGGGATCACCACAAATTGCCGTGCGGATGCCGAGAAGAATGGCGAGCTCGCGCTCTGGGACTGTGTCCACGGAATAGTCGGTGCCCTTTGCGTGGACATCGGGCTGAAATTCGCGAAGGAGCGGGTTGACGTCGAGCTCGTCGAAAATAATCACGTAGTCGACTGCGGCCAGCGCTGCTACGACCGTCGCGCGGGCTCGTTCGGTCATCACAGGGCGGCCCGGGCCTTTGCGCTGCTGGGTGCTTGAATCGGAATTGAGCGCGACGACGAGGATGTCACCTTCGGCCTTCGCGCCCTGTAGGTAGCGGATGTGGCCGACGTGGAGCAGGTCGAACACGCCATTCGCGAAGACAATTTTTCGGTCGGAGCGCCGGTGTTCTTCGAGAACGGCGTGGAGGCCTTCGCGGGAGAGGATTTTTTCACGGGTGTCCATCGGAGTTAGTGCTGCGCGGTTGCTTCGTGGCGAAGGGTGGATTCGAGTTCGGCGCGGGTGACGGTCGCGGTGCGACGCTTCATTACCACGATGCCGCCCGCGTAGTTGGCGAGATGCGCTGCTTCAAAGTAGGAGGCGCCAGCGGCGACAGCGAGTGTGAAAACTGCGATCACGGTGTCGCCCGCGCCTGTTACGTCAACCGGAGCATCCGAGCCGTAGATTGGAATATGGCGCGCGCGATGGCTGCCTCGTGCGCCATTCTCGAAGACGGCCATGCCGTCTTTGCCGCGCGTTACGACCAGCGCTTCCCCGCCCAATTCGCGGAGGGCGCGTGTGCCGAGTTCGTCGAGCTTGGCTGCATTGGCGCCGATTTGTGTTTGGTACGCGGCTTCGAGCTCAGGCTCGTTTGGAGTGGCGGCGGTGATGCCCGCGGAGGCGTAGTCGCGGAGGCGGTAGCGCGAGTCGAGCATGATGCGATTTGTGGCGAGCTTGCGAACCAGGGCGGGAGTGGCTGCGCCGAGGCCGTAGTCGGAAACGAGGACCGCGTCGGATTGTTTCGCGAGGCGGCGGGCTTTGTGTTCGACGGCTGTTTGCAGGCTGGCGGATAGCGTGCCGGTGGGCTCGCGATCTACTCGGAGGACCTGCTGCTCGGTGGTGTGGCTCCAGCCGGCGAGGAAGCGCGTCTTGGTGGTGGTGAGCCAGTTGCGGGCGGTGACGATGCCGGAGGTGGTGATGCGCTTTCGGCGAAAATGGTGGAGGATGGCGCGGCCGCCGGGATCGGTTCCGAGCACGCCAACGGGAAGGACGCGGGCACCGAGATCTGCGAGGTTGTTGACAGCGTTGGCTGCGCCGCCTGGATAGGCTTCTGTGCGGCGGTGGCGCAGGATCAGCACCGGGGCTTCGCGCGAGACGCGTGAGATTTCGCAAGAGGCAAATTCATCGAGCACGAAATCGCCGACGACACAGATGGTCTGCTTCGAAAAGGCCGAGACGATATCGAGGAGCCGGGTGAGATCTACAGCGGCGTCCAACGCGATGCGGTTTGTGTCCTTCGTCGAATGCTTTGGTGTTTTGCGAGCCGGGCTCAAGGGATCTCCACCGTGATTAAACGCGAGATACGCGCCGAGCCGAAACGTATCACAGCGCGCTGGAGAGCAGCAAATCGGCTTCGGCACGGATAGGAGCGAGACAATTCGAGACTATCGTGCTGAGCTGGATTTGCGGGACTCGATCGCGGCCATCATTGTGCGCCAGAAGTCCTGTTCACGTTCGACGCGCAACGATATCGCGCAGACCCATAAATTCCTCGCTACCGAGTCGCATGGGCAATTGAATCTGTCTTTTTCCGTGCAGATAAGGCCGCTCGCGCCGGCTGCTCGCGCCTCTGATTCGATTTCGCGGATGTCTGCGAGCGTGTAGCGATGATGATCCGGGAAAAACTTGTGGCCAACAATTCGAAATCCCCAGCCGCGTAAATCGGCGACGAACGCGGCGGGGTTGCCGATGCCGCAGAATGCGAAGAGGTCCTGTTCGCGCGCTTCGTGACCCTCGAGGGGCGCGGAGCTTGGTGAACAGACAGAATCAAGTTCGGCTTGCGCGTAGAAAATAGGGGCGTTCGTTTCCCTCTGAACCGCTGCTTCCACAGCAGGCGAGTGCGAACTGCGCGTGACGACAATGAGGCTTGCTCTCGCTAGAGCCGTCTTTGGTTCGCGCAGACGGCCGGCGGGGAGCAAGTGGCCGCCGCCGAATGGGTTCGTGGCATCGATCATCACGATATCGACGTCGCGGGCGAGTTGAAGATGTTGAAAACCGTCATCGAGGATGAGCCAATTAACGCCGCGGGTTGCGAGTTCCTGCCCGCGCCTCAAGCGGTCTGCACCCACGCCGAAGGCGACGCGGTCTCCGAGCCGCGCTTGCATTAACTGCACTTCGTCGCTTGTGGATGATGAGCCGGTTGGCTTCGCTTGGGCATTGGTGTTGGTGGCGCGAGGCTTCGATGCCGCCTCGCCGCGGTAACCTCGCGTTAGGATTCCGACGCTTTTGCCTTCCGCCGCCAGTCGCTCGGCGAGCCAGAGCACCATAGGCGTCTTTCCTGTGCCGCCTGTGGTGAGATTGCCTACGCTGATCACGTTGCCTTCGAGATGGTGCTGCTTCAAGATGCCTGTGCGATAGGCTCGGGATCGCAGGCGCGAAATGGCGCCGTACGGAACTGTCAGCGGCCAAAGAAGTGAGTCCTTCAGGTTCATGACGATTGAGCGGAACCGTTCAGTGTTGAGGTTATTCGTTCGAGCGTGCGCTCCGTAGCGCCGCGATTTCGCTCGGAAATCTCGTAAGCTGCACGTCCCATGCGTTCGCGAGTCGCATCGTCTTCGATCAACTGCACCCAGACCTTGCCGAGTTGAGTTCCGCTGGAAACCTGAATTCCGGCGCGGGCGGATAGGAACGCTTCGGCCATTTCCTGAAAATTCTCCATCGATGGACCGAAAATCGGCGGCCGAGAAAACCAGGCAGGTTCGAGAATATTGTGACCACCCGCAGGCACGAGCGAACCACCCACGAACGCGGCATCTGCGAGCGAGTAAATTGCTGCCAATTCGCCGATCGAATCGAGGAGCAGGACGTCGGCGTTCTCGCTAAGAGTCGAATTCAAGTCGAGATTAGTTCGGCGCACCACCTCCCAGCCTCCAGCCGACACGATTTCCGCGGCAGCAGTAAAGCGATCAGGCTTGCGCGGGGCCAACACGAGCAAAGCGTGGCGCCACTGGCGCTGAACGATATCGTAGGCAGCAAGCACGGCCTCTTCCTCCTCCGCGACCACGCTTCCTGCCACCAGGACGGGCCAGCGTTCCTGCGTTGAAATCTGGTTCTTTAGCCAAATGACGAACGGGCTGGTTTCCGGAGGCGAACCGTCATATTTGAGGTTGCCCGTGACTTCGATGAGGGTTTCGGGAGCGCCCATCGCAGCGAGCCGATTGGCATCTTCAGGCGATTGGGCAAGAAATTGGGCGGCATCTTGCAATGTGCGAACGAAAAAATCACCGACGAGGAATTTCCATTGATTGAATCGAGCGAAGGAGCGCTCAGAAATTCGCGCGTTTGCGAAAATCACAGGAATGGCCCGCCGCTGCGCCTCGTGAAGAAAATTTGGCCAGATTTCGGTTTCCATGATGATCACGAGAGCCGGTTGAATCGACTTTAGCGCTTTTCGCACCGGGACGACCCAATCGAGCGGAAAATAAAATATGCCATCGGCGCATTGCAGGCGGGTGCGCGCCAGGCGCCGGCCGGTTTCAGTGGTCGTGGAGACAAATACAGCCCGGGCAGGAAATTGCCGCTTCAATGCCTCTACCAGTGGCTTCGACGCTAGTACTTCGCCGACCGACACGGCATGGATCCAGATCGCTCCGCCTGCATTCGCCGCCATCGAAGCTTTGGCTGCAATTGCGCGGGGAATAATTCCGAGGCGCTCTTGTAGGGCGCTGGCCGGTTCGCCGCGTCGCCACCCTCTTAGCGCAAAATAAGGGGCAAGCAATAGCGTTCCTACAGCGGTTAAGATACGATACAATAAATACATTTCAGAGGCGCAGCGCCGGCGCTCTCGTCCTTTCTTACTTGCGAGCCGGGTATTATAGTTGCACGCGTATGAGTCGCGCACAACTTCCCACGCGACGAATACATCTGAGCTCTTGAAAAGACAGGAATCCACGATGAAATGGAAGCTTCGGTTGCGGACATGTCGCAGCAGGTTCATCGAGTTTCGAGGCGGATCTACTCGCCTGGGGATCGCTGTGCTCGCGGCTACTTTCCTCGTGCTTTGCACAGCTGCGTTCGGCCAGAGTGCCGCATCGTCCCCGGACGCAAAGCCTGCCGCGCCTGCTCCGTTACCGCACGATCAGCACAGCGGCCTTACCGTGTCGGTCGATCCGTATACAGAAGCTGCGCGGACGAAAGACAAATTTGGGAAGGCGGATCCTCACGATGTGGGAGTTCTACCCATTGAGGTATTTCTTCGCAACGATTCCGATCAGCCGATGCGCGTGAACCTCGAGACGGTTCAGCTAGAGGTTACGCTCAAAAATGGGGTGCGGCAGGAAGTTGACTGGCTCAGGGCGGAAGAGGTGGCGCAACTGATAGCGCATCCTGCCGGTGCGGCCAACCCACAGCAAAAGCGTATACCCTTACCGCTACCAATGAAGATCGGTGACAAAAAGGCGGAGAAGCTAGCGGAGGTGCTGCGTCCGCTGTCGCTCGATGCTGACGTAATTCCGCCGAAAGCTACTATTCACGGCTTTTTGTATTTCGATGTGAGCCACGAATTCTCTATCGCGAGCCGATCGAGTCTCTATGTGCCCGACGTGTCGATCGCGCCCGGGAACGAGCCTCTTGTGTTCTTTGAAGTGCCCCTTCGTAAGCCCCCGGCGGAGTAACTCCGCCGCACGCTACTAACCAATCAGGCATCAGCCATTTATCGATGGTAAATGCCATGATATAATACCATTCATTATGACAAGCACACTCACGATCGATAAGGCAGGCCGAATCGTCCTTCCCAAGCCGCTGCGCGATGAGTTGCAACTTGAGGCGGGAGACTCGCTCGAAGTGAATACCAAAGGCGAGGAAATTACTCTGCGTCCGATTCGAGGCAACTCTCCACTTAAGAAGAAAAGTGGAGTTTGGGTATTTCAGGCCGGCCAGCCCTTGGGCGAGGATGCGGTGGATAAGACGATTCGTGAAGTTCGCCGTGACCGCGAGGAATTGATTCTGGGAAAGAAACGTTGAAATGGTTTTTTGACACGTCGGTGTTAATACCTGCATTTGTTGAAGAGCATGTACATCATGAGCGGAGCCTGGCTGCCTTTCTACGCGCGGATAAGAAGAGCGGGTGTTGTTCGGCTCACAGTCTCATTGAGTTCTACGCGGTAGTCACGCGATTGCCTGGTCGGGATCGAATCAGCAGTGATCAAGTTTTATTGCTGGTTCAGAACATACGAGATCGTCTCGCGATCATTTCACTTTCCCCCGAAGACTATTTTGCAGTTCTTGAAAGAACTGCGGCGGCGCGAGTTTTTGGCGGCACCGTTTACGACATCTTGTTGGCGCATTGTGCGCTCAAGGCCTCGGCACAGATTCTTTATACTTGGAATATCAAGCATTTCCAGCAATTCGGCGACGAGATTGCCAAGATCGTTCGAAGTCCTTGACCAAAATCGACAGCTCGCAATTCACCCGGTTGGGTAGCCTTCGTTTCCGGTTGGGTAGCCTTCGTTTATTGACGAACGGCTCGATTCCTGCTACAAAAGTTGTTTTGGAGTTGTAGGTTTCTCGCGACCCTTAGACTCCCGCTCGTGGAGTCCTATTCCGGAGGAAGAATGTCGGCAGATCCAGGGGCATGTTGTCTCACAGGTGTGAGCGCTCGATTGACTGAGCGACTTCGGACGGAGGATTGGAGCGCACGATTGTGCCGGGCTGCGAGGACGATTAGCGGCGGCGGGGCTCTTGTAATGCTCGTCGCACTGTCGGCGTTCGGGCAGGAGGAGGGTGCGGCTCCTGGTGGCGAAGCGAACCTGAAACTGCCCGATCTATCGCAAGTGAAATTTCTTGGCGTGGATGGTCATACGCTGCTGCTTTTCGGTATTGCGTTCTGCATTTTTGGATTGATCTTCGGATTGACCATTTATACCCGGCTGAAGAATTTGCCGGTGCACCGCGCGATGCGGGAGATTTCCGAGCTGATTTATGAGACCTGCAAGACGTATCTGGTAACTCAGGGCAAGTTCCTGCTCCTTCTGGAGAGCTTCATTGCCGTGGTGATCGTGCTGTATTTCGGATTGCTGCTGAAATACGAGGCGATCCGCGTGATTATCATCCTGCTTTTTAGCGTGGTGGGAATCGCGGGGAGCTACGGGGTGGCGTGGTTTGGAATCCGCGTGAATACGTTTGCCAACTCGCGGACTGCGTTTGCGGGTTTGCGGGGCAAGCCATATCCGATCTACCGGATTCCGCTCGAAGCGGGCATGAGCATCGGCATGATGTTGATCAGCGTCGAGCTGCTGATGATGCTGATTATTCTGCTTTTCATTCCGCGCGATTATGCCGGACCTTGTTTCATTGGCTTCGCGATTGGCGAATCTCTAGGTGCCGCGGCTTTGCGAATTGCGGGCGGCATCTTCACGAAGATCGCGGATATCGGCTCGGATTTGATGAAGATTGTCTTCAAGATCAAGGAAGACGACGCGCGCAACCCCGGCGTGATCGCGGATTGCACCGGCGACAACGCGGGAGATTCGGTGGGGCCGAGCGCTGATGGGTTTGAGACTTACGGCGTAACCGGCGTGGCCCTGATAACGTTCATTCTGCTGGGCGTGAAAGATCCGGTGGTGCAGGTTCAGCTGCTGGTGTGGATCTTCGTGATGCGCATCGCGATGCTTGTGTCGAGCGCGGGCGCTTACTTCATTAACAGCGCCATTGCCAAAGCGAAGTATGCCAAAGCGGACAAGATGAATTTCGAAGCGCCGCTGACGTCGCTCGTATGGATTACCTCCATTGTTTCCATCGCCCTTACCTACGCGATTTCTTACCTGATCGTGCCGATGCTCGGCGATGACAGCACGCAGTGGTGGAAGCTCGCGACGATTATTTCTTGCGGCACGCTGGCCGGCGCGGTGATTCCAGAGCTGGTGAAGGTGTTCACGTCCACTGAATCGCGGCATGTGCGCGAAGTGGTTAGCTCGGCGGAAGAGGGCGGCGCGTCGCTTGGAATTCTTTCGGGTTTTGTGGCCGGCAATTTCTCCGGCTATTACCTGGGACTCGCGATGGTCGCGCTGATGAGCATCGCGTATTTCTTCAGCCAGATGGGGCTGCACGCGTTGATGATCGCTGAGCCGGTGTTTGCGTTTGGTCTGGTGGCGTTCGGTTTTCTTGGAATGGGCCCGGTGACGATTGCCGTGGATTCGTATGGGCCCGTTACGGACAACGCGCAGTCCGTGTATGAGCTTTCGCTGATCGAGCAGATTCCAGGCATCGAGGGGGAGCTCAAGAGGGATTTCAACGTTGATGTCCATTTCGAACGTGCGAAGGAGCTTTTGGAGGAAAACGACGGCGCCGGTAATACATTTAAGGCGACCGCGAAGCCGGTGCTGATCGGCACGGCCGTGGTTGGTGCCACCACGATGATTTTTTCGATCATCATGGCGCTTACTAACGGCATTACCGTGAATGTTGACAAGCTTTCGCTGCTCCACGCGCCATTTTTTCTTGGGCTGATTACCGGCGGGGCGATGATTTACTGGTTTACGGGCGCTTCGACGCAAGCTGTGACAACCGGGGCTTATCGCGCCGTCGAATTCATCAAGGCTAATATTCGGCTCGAAGGAGTGGAGAAGGCGTCCGTTGAAGACAGCAAGAAGGTGGTGGCGATCTGCACGAAGTATGCGCAGAAGGGCATGCTGAATATTTTCATCGCGGTGTTTTTTGCAACGCTCGCATTCGCGTTTGTGGATCCGTTCTTTTTTGTCGGTTATTTGATTTCGATTGCGATTTTCGGGCTCTACCAGGCGATTTTTATGGCGAACGCCGGGGCGGCCTGGGATAACGCGAAAAAGATCGTCGAGACGGAGATGAAGCAGAAAGGCACCGAACTGCATGCAGCAACCGTGGTTGGCGATACGGTCGGCGACCCGTTCAAGGATACTTCGTCTGTGGCGTTGAATCCGGTGATTAAATTCACCACGCTTTTTGGACTGCTGGCTGTGGAACTGGCTGTCGAACTGACCGCGCAGAATGCGCTGCTCACGGAAATTCTGGCGGCCGCGTTCTTTCTCGTTTCGTTCACCTTTGTCTATCGGTCATTCTTCGGAATGCGCATTAAGGCGTAGGCAGTGGTTGATGTGAGTTGATGGCCGAGACCAAGCTTCCAGAACCTTGGCTGCGCGGAACTCTGGCCGATGTCCCGGCTGTGCAGAGAGCGGTGCTGCACGCGCTTGAGCTTGCCAAGGAAGAGGTTGAAAAGTGGTGCGGCAGCTTGAGTGACGCCGAACTGAACGCTCGCCCCGGAAATCTCGCGCCCGCAGCATTCCATATTCGCCATATTGCGCGCAGTGTCGACCGCTTGCTTACCTACGCGGAAGGCAAAGAACTGAGTGCGGCGCAGATAGACGCGCTTCGTAGCGAGCTTGATCCTGGTGCCGGGCGCGATGAATTATTCGCGGAATTAGGGGGAGCACTGGAAGAAGGCGCTTCGCGCGTGCGAGCCTTCCATGCGAGTCAGCTTGAAGAATCGCGAGCGGTGGGGAAAAAGCAATTGCCGACAACAGTCGGAGGCCTTCTGGTTCACATTGCCGAGCATACGCAGCGGCACGTGGGACAAGCTATTACTACGGCGAAAATCGTCGTGTCATTCCGCAAGTGATCACGGACGCTGTACGGCTCAGCTGTTCACGAGTCCGAGGAACTGCTTCGGATCGTTGGCGAATCCAGGGAAAACGGTGTTCAGATTCTCATCGCGCATGTGGGTTGAAAGAATTTCTCCGAGCACGCTGCGATAGTCTGTGGTCACCGCGAGATCGCGTCCATCGTGCAGTTGGCCTTCGCTCATTCCTGGCCAGCGTGAATAGACTCGGCCGCCTTTGATATCGCCGCCCATCACGAACATACAATTGGCGTGGCCGTGGTCGGTGCCGCGATTTCCATTTTCGCGGGCTGTACGGCCGAACTCTGACATGCTGACGAAAACCACGTCGCTCATGCGGTCACCCATGTCCTGGTGGAACGCGGCAATTCCCTGCCCCAGATCGCGGAGTAGATTCGCGAGTTGTCCTTGCACGCCGCCCTCGTTGACATGATGATCCCAGCCACCGCTATCGAGGAACGCGACTTCGAGGCCTACGTCGGCTTTGAATAGCTCTGCAATTTCCATCAGGCTTTGTCCAAAACGATTTTTGGGATATGCGGCGCCATTTTCGGGTTGGTATTTATCCGGATTGATTTTCTTTAGTTGATCCACGGCTTCGAATGTTTCGTGGCCGACACCGCGCAGGGCCTGATCGACCGTCTGCGCATACATGGCTTCGAAACCGCCTTCGACCGTTTGCTGCGGGCCATACATTTTAAATTGCTTCAGATCTGGAATCGCGACGGCGGGAGCGGCTCCTTGTAACGTGCGCGGGAGGTAGGGGCCAAATGCTACGGCGCGAAACGGCGTTGCTTTTTCGTCCGGCATTGATTGCATGGCGCGGTTCAGCCAGCCGTCGTCGGTTGCTTTTCTGCCGGGCGTTCCCGATTCCATAAAATCCTGGGCATCGAAATGCGAGCGGGTGGGATCGGGCGAGCCGACCGCGTGGACGATCGCGAGTTCGCGCCTCTGATAGATCGGCATCAGCGGAGCGAGGCTTGGATGCAAGCCGAAAAAACCGTCCACATCAATCACTGTATCGCCGTTGCCGCGGCGGGGCTCGGGGATCGCGATGGTCGGGCGCAGATTGTAATAGTTGCGCTCGCCGAAGGGGATGACTACGTTGAGGCCGTCCATTGCGCCGCGCTGAAATAGCACGACTATTTTCTTTTTGGTCGGCGTTGCGCTGGCTGCGACGGCGCGCTGCAAGAAGGCTGGCAGGGCGGCCATTCCTAACATCGCGAGACCGCCGTTCTTGATGAAATATCGCCGCGAAATGTTCATGCAATTTCTCCTGCGGCTTTTAGCGCCGCTGAAACTCTGGCGCGCCAAGAACCAGGCCTGCGATCAGTCCTTCGTTTACTTGTTTTACGGGATCGTCAAGGCGCGCTTGCAAAATCTGCGGGTCGCTCAGGCGCGATTCGAGGGTCTTTCTTGTCGAGTCGGCAATGTCGCCAGCGAGGAAAATTTGTATCGATTGATCGAGCGCGGTGTTCGGGTCTGAGGATGAAGGCTGGCCGAGCAGGGTTTTCAGGTCGACTGATGTGCCCGCCATTTTGTCACCGGCAAACGTCAAGGCAAAATTCAATCGGTTGAGCAATGCGCCGGTGTTGACCCAAGTCTCGGATTTATCGGAGTAGCCCGTGGGCGGCTGACACAGAAATAGCGGCTCGCCCATCCGTCCCACCCATTGCGCCAGTGGCAAGGAAACCGGCACGTCCGCGCCCAATGCGCGCGCAGTGCTCGCCGCAAGTTCAAGGGGAGTCTTCACCTTGGCGCGATATGCATCCTTCGACCAGAATTCCGGCGAATAGATCATGGTCTTGAGCACGCTGCGAATGTCGCCGCCAGTCGATTCATAGTTTTTTGTCATGCGGTCGATGAGTGACTCCGGCGGGTTGTCGGAGACAAAATGGCGCGCCAGTTCAATGGAGATGGATCGCGCGGTGCTGGGATTGTTCGCCAGGAACTTCAGCGCTTCTTCGCCATCTTTCTCCCCACCGTAGTTGAACGTGCGGCCCATCACAACTTTCTTGCCCTGCGCGTGGATGCGCTCGTCGAAAAAGAATTCCGGGTCTTTGCGCGGCTCGTGGACGGTCCAGCCTGTGAGCGTCTCGGCCATCGCGATTACGTCTTCTTGCGTATAGCCGGCATCGACGCCTACGGTGTGCAGTTCCATCACTTCGCGTCCGTAATTCTCGTTGAGCCCGCGGTCCTCTTTTTTCTTTGGAGGTGCGCCGTTGCGGCCGGGTACAGGAGATTTTCCGGGAAACGTTCCGGGCGGTGGCGGCTGCGCTCCCGTGAAGATTCCTTGATAGCGCTGGCGCCGGGCCTGCATTTCCGCCTGCATGCGCTTGAAGGCGGCCGGATCAGCGCTCATCCAATTGTCGAGATAGAAAAGCATCGCCGGGCTCTTGGCCGTCGCGACGAGCAGGTCCTGAAACTTGCCCATGGTGCGGGGGCGGATCGTGTCGCGCACGTACGCGGTGACGAACCATTTGTCATCGCCCTTATTCGCGAAAACATTGAAATGGTTGAACCAGAAATCTTCCATCACCGCTTCGAGCTGCCTTTGGCTGTAGACCGCACGATCCACTTTCGCCATGGAGAGCTCGGCGACGATGCGATTTGGTCCCTGGATTTTTGCGAGTTGATCGTTCGCGCGGTCAAAATTTTCGTTCCCCGTCGGCAGCATCTGCGCCAGCGCGTCCTGGCGCTTTTGCTCCATTTTTTCCTTGTATTCGTCCTTCGTCACGCCTTCGCGCTTTACGACCTGCCCCGGCGGAGGAAACTCATCGAGTAACTTCGTTGATGACTGGTTCAACGTGGAATACTGATCGAGGCGCTGGTCGAGTGCTGCGTCATCGATTCGTTCGGGATGCAACTGCTGGTCAATCCACTTCTCGAGGCCCATTTGACGGATTCGTTCGACGTCACCGGGACGTGGGCCGTAGCCCAGGCGATTGAGCGCATGCAGAGTGGCTTGGTCTGCTGTGAGTTCGGTGATTGGTAAGGCGCCTTTGAACTTCTTGTCGAGTGCGATTACGGGGGGCTTGGCTGATTTCTTTGCCTTGTCAGCGCTAGATTGAGGTGCCGCGGTGAGAATCATTGCAGCAGCGAGACATAGGCTGCCGACCGCCACGCTTTCAATGCGTGGACGCGGATGCCGCAATCGGTCAGGTGGTCGGCTTACCATCGTTAATCCAAGCGCCCCCGGAAGACGAACTTTCAGCTGAATCACCTAATACGAACCCCGGCGGGGCGCAAAAGTTGCATCAGAAGTGGGTACTTAAGCTGATTATATCGGCGCGGCGCAGGTGGCGAGTGAAGGCCCGCTTGTAGCTTAGGTTACAAACTGGCGCGGCGGCTCCGCGGCGGTTGCAGGAAAATAGGCCGATTTTCTGATTTGAGTTAGGTTATTGAGGCGTCAGTGAAGGGAGGTTTCAGTGTGGTGCCGAGCGGCGCGAAAGCCGTCGAGCGTCCACGAGTCTTGTCCAATATCGTGGCGCAAGACATAGAAGTTCCCGTCTTGGGCGCGCACTCGGAAATAGGTCGCATCCGGGGAGTACCACTGGCCGTCCAAATCCTGGACTTCGTATTCGTGGCCGTGGAAAACAAATCGAAGCGGCCGCTCGTCCGCGCGATGGCCCGCATAACACTCGACTCGCATTTCAGTCATCGGGTTTCGCCTGACGGATCGGAATCGCTGCCAATCGACTGACGAATCGGAGCAGGCAATTTCACGATGCACGCTCCCATATCCTTAGGCCCTTGTGATGCACCTGGAGCGATTCTCGTGCCTCCGCGTTGTACGCTGCCCCCACCAACACAACAATCGCGGTGAGGTACATCCATAGAAGCAAACCAATCGCGGCGGCCAAACCGCCGTAGACAGCGTCGTACGGCATCTTCCGCACGTAAAAACCGAAAGAAATGTCGGCAGCCCACCAGAGCACCGTGGCTACCAATGCACCAGGAAGCACGTCCCTGTAGCTTCGCTCTCCCGGGCGTCCGAAGCGATACATCACCACCAAAACGCACATGGCCAAGAGAAATACGATTGCCACATAGGCCACGACTCCGAGGGCATGAATCAGAGTTGATAGCCCGATACGTTTGATAAGCCATCCGCGGGCTTGCTTGCCGAAGACGGTTAGGACCACCACGGCGAGAAATGGAGCGGACGTCAAGGTCAGCAAAATTGTAGCGCGAGCATAAATCCGCCAGAACGAGAGGCGGAGAAGATCGCCTTCAATAAGGCGGAACCCCTCGATAAAACCAACCATTACCTGAGAGCCAGCCAGTAACGTGCCAGCGGCCCCGAGCGCCATCCACTTCAACGGATGGAGACCTCTACGAACGAAATACTGTACGACGACCTGATCGCTGCCGGGCGGCAGGATTGTTGTGAGTCTATCGGGAATTTCGCGAACCGCGTTGTGAAAGTAAGCAGTGCTACTTAGGACGCCGAGAAGAAATAGCAATACGGGAAAAAATGCCAGGAACATATTGAAAGCGATCGCCTGGCTCAATGTGATGCAATCGGGAAAGATACGGCCCAACCCCCGCAATGTGTTTTGCAGAATTCGCACTACTCGTCCGCCCGCCGGATTATACGGGAAGCAGGAGATGGCGCGCTGTTTTTTAACGGCCGAAATCCGGTCGGGCCGGCTTCTCCCCGGGTCAACAGAATTGCCGCGCTGTTGCTTGCCGCGTTGGACACCACGGGGTAAACTTGCTCTTCGAATTTCATTTTGGATTTGTAGAGCACCTTGTTGGGAGGTGTCTGATGGCTCGGCTGGTGCGCTGTGGACTCATTCAAACTCACTGCGAGTGGTCGCCCGAAAAATACTCGATTAAGGACATCAGCAAGAAGATGCTGGATAAGACGGAGAGGCTGATCGAATCCGCCGCCAAGAAGAAGACTCAAATTCTCTGCCTCCAGGAACTTTTCAACGGCCCGTATTTTTGCGCCGAGCAGCAAATCAGATGGCACGAGCTCACCGAACCGATTCCCGACGGTCCAACTACCGAGCGCATGAAAAAGCTGGCCAAGAAACACGGGATGGTGATTGATTGTTCCGATTTACGAGCGCGAGATGACCGGCTTCTTCTTCAACACCGCTGCCGTAATCGACGCAGATGGCAAATATCTGGGGAAATACCGCAAGCACCACATTCCGCAGGTTGCTCCGGGATTCTGGGAGAAGTTTTATTTCACGCCGGGTAATACCGGATACGTTGTTTTCGACACGAAATTCGCGCGAGTGGGCGTTTATATTTGCTACGACCGTCATTTCCCTGAGGGAGCGCGGATTCTCGGACTGAATGGCGCGGAAATTGTATTCAACCCCTCGGCCACGGTTGCCGGCCTGAGTGAGTACCTTTGGGAGCTCGAACAGCCCGCGCACGCCGCTGCCAACGGTTATTTCGTGGGCGCAATCAACCGCGTGGGAAAAGAGGCGCCCTGGAACATCGGCGAATTCTACGGAAAAAGCTATTTCTGCAATCCGCGTGGCAAGATTATTGCGCAGGCAAGCCGCGACAAAGACGAACTACTCACGCACGATATTGACCTGGAGGAAATCGCACAGGTGCGCGCGACGTGGCAATTTTTTAGAGATCGCCGGCCGGAGTCGTATGGCGAGATTTCCCGCACGCAAGCGCAGGCGCGAGCAGATGCAGCCAATTGAGGAACGTTCGAGAGAGTTGCACCTGGAGAATGGACAACTGAATGACGACCACGCCCAAGATGACTGAAACACGATCTGACGAAATCGTCCGCAAGCACAAAGAATTCATTTGGCCGGCGGTCACGAACTACTATCAGAAGCCTCTCGTTGCGGACCATGCTTCCATGCAATATCTCTGGGACATCGAAGGCAACAAGTATCTGGATTTTTTTGGCGGCATCGTGACCATCGGCGTGGGACACTGCAATCCGAAGGTGACGTCGAAAATCAAAGAGCAAGTGGACAAGCTCCAGCACACTTCTACGCTATTTCCTAACGAGCATATGGTTGCGCTGGCAGAGAAGCTGGCGCAGATCACTCCGGGGAAATTGCAGAAGAGCTTTTTTACCAGCTCCGGTACCGAGGCGAACGAAGCGGCGCTTCTTCTTTCGCGCATGATTAGCCCGAGCTATGACATTGTGTCTCTGCGTCACGCCTATTCAGGCGGCTCGGCGCTGGCAAAGTCCGTCACGGCGCAGGCGCCCTGGCGCAAATCGGGCGTCATCAGCGTGGGTGTGTCGCACGCTGTAAACCCCTACTGCTATCGTTGCCCGCTGCATTTGAAGTATCCCGAATGCGGAGTGGCTTGCGCGAACGACGTGGAAAGCACAATTCAGACCACGACGGGCGGTTCGATTGCGGCGTTCATCGCCGAACCGATTCAAGGCGTCGGCGGCTTCATCACGCCGCCACCGGAATATTTCAAGATCGTCTATCGCATTGTGAAGAATTATGGCGGGCTGTTCATCGCCGATGAAGTGCAGACCGGCTGGGGCCGTACGGGTAAGAAATGGTGGGGCATCGAGCAGTGGGAAGTGACGCCAGACATCATCACCTCGGCGAAAAGCATGGGAAATGGAGTGCCAGTCGGTTTGACGATCACCACCGCCGAGCTTGCCGACAAATTCCAGGGCCTCACGATTTCGACCTTTGGCGGGAATCCGGTCACGTCGGTGGCGGTTCGCGCGGTGATTGAAGTGATCGAGGAAGAGAATCTGCGGGAGAATACTTTTGTGGTGGGCGGCTACTTCCGCAAGAAGCTCGAGGAGTTGCAGGAAAAATATCCGCTGATAGGCGATGTGCGCGGAATGGGCATGATGCAGGCTCTGGAACTCGTGAAGGATCGCCAGACGAAAGAACCGGCCGCGCAAGAGGCCACGCAGGTGATGGAGGCGGCGCGCAAGAACGGGCTTCTGATCGGCAAAGGGGGCCTGCTGGGCAATACCATTCGCATGGCTCCGCCGATGAACATTTCAAAAGCCGACGTGGATGAAGGTATCCGGCTGCTCGACAAAAGTTTTGGTGAAGTGCGCATATAATTTGTTTTGAGGACAAGCGATCATGGCGACAGCGACAGAAATAACGACGCTTTGCAGGAACTACATCAACGGCGAATGGGTGGAGTCGAAATCGCCGAAGATCGTGGAGCGACGCAATCCGGCCAATATCGACGAAGTAGTTGCGCGCATCCCCCTTTCGACACGACAAGAGATGAAGGAAGCGATCGCGGCGGCGAAAATGGCTTTTCCCGCCTGGCGGGATACGCCTGCGCCTGCGCGCGGAAAAATCCTGTTCAAAGCAGTGCGAATCATGGAGGAACAGAAAGAGGAACTGGCCCGGCTGCTGACGCGCGAAGAGGGCAAGGCGCTCAAAGATTCGCTTGGCGAAGTGCAGCGTTCCATCAACATCACCGAATTCATGGCTGGTGAAGCCCGCCGCTTGAATGGCGAAACGCTGCCGAGCGAATTGCCGAAGAATTTCTCATATACGATTCGCCAGCCGCTCGGTGTGGTAGGCGTGATTACGCCGTGGAATTTTCCGGTGGCTATTCCCGTGTGGAAAATTGCGCCTGCTCTGGTGTGCGGCAATACGGTGGTATTTAAGCCGGCGACCTTGACGCCGCTTACCGCCATGAAAGTTGTAGAAATTTTCGAGCAGGCGGGACTTCCGCCCGGAGTGCTGAATCTCGTGATGGGCTCGGGGCGCGATACGGGCGATGAACTGGTTCAAAATCCCCATGTGCACGGGCTTTCGTTTACGGGTTCGAACGAGGTGGGCAGCCAGCTCTATGCTACCGGCGCGCTTCAGCTCAAGAAGTGCCAGTGCGAGATGGGCGGGAAGAATCCTATCGTGGTGCTTTCGGATGCGGATTTGCACCTCGCTATGGAATCGACGCTTTTTGGCGCATTTGCTTCTACGGGGCAGCGTTGTACCGCTACGAGCCGAGTGGTGATCGAAGAGAAGGTCGCGGATCAATTCGTGACTATGCTCGTCGAGCGTGCCAAGAAATTCTCAGTGGGCGATGGTCTCGAGCCCGGCATCGAGATGGGACCATCGGTTGACGAATCGCAGATGAACACCGTGCTCCGCTATATCGATATCGGCAAGAATGAAGGGAAGCTGCTTTGTGGTGGCGAGCGATTGAGAGGGCCGAAGTACGACAAGGGGTGGTTTGTCGCGCCTACCGTGTTTGATCATGTAGGGCCCGATAGTGCTATCGCGCAGGATGAAATTTTTGGGCCGGTGCTGAGCGTGATTCGCGTTAAGGGCTTTGACGAGGCCCTGGACGTGGCTAACTCCGTCCGATACGGGCTTACGAGCGCCATTTACTCGACTGACTCGAACAAGATCTTCGAGTTCGTCGACAAGATTCAAACGGGCATGACGCACGTGAATTCGCCGACGGTCGGCGGCGAGGCGCACGTTCCGTTTGGCGGCACCAAGGCGACGAGCGTTGGCCCGAAAGAAGTAGGCACCACTGCGCTCGATTTCTATACAGACCTCAAAATCGTGTATATCGACTACACTGGACGCAAACGCGAATCGAGCATCTACTGACCGGCGGGCAAGTGTGGCGCGCGTATAGTTTCGTTTGCCTGATCTTCGGTATCGCGTTGTCTGCAGCTGCCAAAGATGACGGACGTATTCACTGGAAGCCGATCGATCGAGGCCAAGTGCACCTCGATGATAAACAACCGCTAAAGACGGCCGTCTACCAACCGGATAAATCGCAAAAAAAACCGAATCTCGTCCTAATACTTCTGGGACATCGGTGGCTTGCGCTGGATATTAAGGCTAAGACCGTATATCAAGTGCTGCCGAGCGATCTGCAATCACAAGGAGCTGATTTCGAAAGCGGGGATCTTTTCACCAGCGACCGCCTAGTTCCGACGAAAGATTGGATCGAGCGCGACGTCGGCCCTGCCGAGCGCATCAAGCTGACACTGAACGATTACGGACGCGAACTCGAAATAATGTTGCCGCATCCGGCGGACCTGCGAGCTTTTTATTAACGATTCAGGCGTGCGGGGTGGCGGGGCCCACTGCGCCGGCCATCTTCTGTTTCCAGGACATCGGGGGCAGGCCGTTATCGATCGGCAGCATTGTGATACAGCCGTCAACCGGACACACGAGCGCACACAAGTTGCAACCGACGCATTCCTCTTCGATGATGCGGGGTACGTGAACTTCCATTCCGTTGGCGTTGTGCTTGCCGTTTCCATTTTTGGCGGGCGCGCGTTCGATGCACTGGTGCGCGCCGTCTTCACAAGCGACGTAGCATAGCTGGCAACCGATGCAAAGGTTGGTGTGAATTTTGGCGACGATTTTGTAATTGAGATCCAGATCGCCCCAGTCCAAGACGTTCGCCACGGCACGGCCTCGAAAATCATCGATCGAGCGATAGCCGTGGTCGTCCATGTAGGCGGTCAGGCCATCGGCCATATCTTCGACGATGCGAAAACCGTAATGCATTGCAGCGGTGCAGACCTGAACGGTTGAGGCGCCCAACGCTATGTGCTCTGCCGCGTCAATCCAGTTGCCGATCCCCCCGATTCCAACGATTGGAATCTTCACTTTCTTGGCGACGCTTGAAACGAGGTGCAGCGCGATCGGTTTCACCGCTGGGCCACAATATCCGCCGTGCGAGGACTTGCCTGCTACGTTCGGGGTTGGCGCGAACGTCTCAAGATTTACGCTCATCAGAGAATTAATCGTGTTGATTAAGCTTACAGCGTCGGCGCCTCCGCGTTGGGCGGCAAGGGCGATGTGAGTGATGTCCGTGACATTGGGCGTTAATTTTGAAATCACCGGAGTTTTTGCAACTTCCTTGGCCCACGACGTAATCATCTCCGTGTATTCCGGGACCTGTCCGACGGCCGCGCCCATTCCCCGCTCGCTCATTCCGTGCGGACAGCCGAAATTCAACTCGAGCATGTCAGAACCGGCGTCTTCGGCTCGGCGAACGATGTCGTGCCACGTTTCGCGCTTCGATTCGACCATGAGCGACGCAATAACCAGATGCTTCGGGTAGCGCTTTTTTACTTCCGCGATTTCGCGGAGGTTCACTTCGACAGGACGGTCGCTGATGAGTTCGATGTTGTTCAGGCCCATCATCTTTACACCGTTCAGATCAATCGAAGCGTAGCGTGATGATGTGTTCTGAATTGGTTCGCCAATAGTCTTCCAGACGGCGCCGCCCCATCCGGCGTCGAATGCGCGCATCACCTGATCGCCGGTGTTTGTGGGTGGCCCGGAAGCGAGCCAGAAGGGGTTCGGCGATTCAACGCCGCACAGTTTCACACGCAAATCAGCCATCTCTCACCTCGCAATCACTTGCGTCGAACGAGTCGCGTCCTTCACGCCGCGCCAGATTAGCCAGCCGACTACGCTTAACATACCGATCCAGCCGAGGAAGCGAACCGTTCCTGCGATCTGAACATCATGCTGCAACATGCCAAATTTGCCGAACAGATAGTTCCAATCGTGAATTACGTAATCGCCATCGCCGATCGTTAAGAGCGGCAAATCTTGGGCCCGGGCGTCCGCCATGTACGTGGCAATCGGCAAAAACTGCTCAAAAAAGAAAAACATGCAGAAAGCAACTCCCTGCGCCTGCCGCTGGAATAGAAAGTAGATCGCCAACGCGATCGGCACACCGAGTTGCAGCAGTGTGCCACCCGCGATATTCAGAAATTCTCCGAAGAACCGAAAGAGCAGATGCCCGCCTTCGTGAATCGGAACAAAAACACCGTCCATCAGCAGCAGTAAGCCGTTGCCTCGTGCCGCCTGATAGAGAAACAGAAAGTAGAATCCCGACCAACCCACTAAAGCCCAGCGGGGAATCGGATCCCAATCGGTCTCAAGAGCCTCTAGTAAGGGCAGGCGGTCGGTGAGGCTTTCGGGAAGCTGCACAGAAACTCAATTCCTCGCACGGGGTGCGCCCAGCCATGCATCGATACTTTGTGCTGCTGCTTTGCCTTCCGCGACCGCGTCGACAACCTCTTTGCCACCATTCGTACAGTCACCACCCGCGAAATACTTCTGCGCGCCTGTTTGATATTTGTCATTGATGGCAATCGTTCCGTTGTCGCGGACTTCGATGCCCGCAATGGTGCGAAACAAATCGGTCACAGGTTTTTGGCCGATGGCGCGGACGACCATGTCCACATCGATCTTGAATTCGCTGCCGGGAATCGGCACCACTTTTCCGCGCTCTCGTCCGTTTCCCCGCTCGAGCCGAGTCCGCACGCATTCGATCGCCGCAACTTTGCCCTCTTCACCGATAATCCGAACCGGCTGGGTGTACCAGTGGAAAAGGATGCCGTCCAGTTTCGCAAGGTCGTACTCGTAACTGAATGCCGGCATCTCTTTTTCTCCGCGACGATAAATCAAGTGAACGGAGTCGGAACCGAGCCGCTTGGCGGCAGTGACGACGTCGATCGCTGTATTGCCTGCCCCGATACAGGCGATCCGGCGGCCGACCGGCACTTCAGCGAACGAGCGCAGTTTGGTGGCCTCAATAAATTCCATTGCACCGCAGACGCCGACCAGGTTTTCACCGGGCAGCGCCAGATCCCACGTTTCGCCCAAGCCAACCCCGATAAAGATTGCGTTGTAATCCTTTTCGAGCTGGGCGAAAGGCAAGTCGTGGCCGATTTCGGCATTCTGTTGAAACTCGACGCCGAGCTTGCGTATCGGTTCCACCTCGCGAAGCGAATCGTCGGCCCGTAGCTTATAAGCGGCAATTCCGTAAGTATTCAAGCCGCCGGGTACGGCATTGCGATCGAAGATGGTTACCTGGTAGCCGGCTTGTGCAAGCTCGGCGGCGCACGCGAGCGAAGCAGGGCCGGCGCCAATGCAAGCAATACGTTTCCCGTTAGGCCTGCCCGCATGAAACAGCTGAATCTTGCGATCGAGTACGTAATCAACGGCGTGACGTTGCAAGCGGCCGATTTCGATCGGTTTCTGTCCTTTTTCGTGCATTACGCACGCGCCTTCGCACAACACTTCTGTAGGGCAGACGCGTCCGCAACTTGCGCCCAGGATATTCGCTTCCAGGATTACACGCGCCGACCCGCGCAAGTTACCGGTATGGATTTTCTTGATGAATGTGGGCACATCGATATGAGTAGGACAGGCGTGAATGCAGGGCGCATCAAAGCAATAAAGGCACCGAGCCGACTCGATGGCCGCCTGGCTCGGCGTCATCGGGGCCACGAGCTCAGCAAAGTTCTTTTCGTATTGTTCGGCCGAAAGAGTTGGAGCTGATTCGCGTAGGTTCATAAAATTATTTCATGAGAATATCGAATTTCGGAAAGAGGCCATTCTAGTGCCATTGTTAGAGGATGTCTCCATCTTCCTTCGGGCTCTTGATGCGGACTAGTAAGGAGTGATCTCCTGGTAGCGCGTCGGGAAATACGCCTCTCTGTGAGATGCCAATGGATCTGAAAGCGGTGTAAGCTACTCGCCCTGCGGGGAACACGAGGAGGCCACGATCCATGCGCTTCGATACGGTGATTCGCAACGGTACGGTTGTCACTGCGACTGACACCTATGCGAGCGATGTGGGCATTGTTGGTGGCCGAATCGTGGCAATCGCCAAAGATTTGCCAACGGAAAATGCGGGCAAGGTTATTGACGCTAGCCATTGTTACGTAATGCCGGGCGGAATCGACGTCCACACACACCTTGATATGCCCTTCGGCGGCACAAAGAGCGCCGACGACTTCGAATCGGGCACAGTGGCGGCGGCGCACGGCGGCACGACCACCCTGATCGACTTCGCAATTCAATACAAAGGGCAAACTCTTCATCAAGCTTTCGACACCTGGATGAAAAAGGCCGACGGCAAGGCTGTGATCGACTACGCGTTTCACTGCATCATCACGGATTTGCCCGATGCGCAACTGCAGGAAATGAAGACGCTCGTTCATGAAGGCGTGCCCACCTTCAAGCTGTTCATGGCGTACCCCGGCGTGTTCATGCTTGACGATGCGTCGATCTTTCGCGCGATGTCTGCCGCTGCAGACTTCGGCGGGATGATCTGTATGCATGCAGAGAACGGCGGCGCAATCGATGTAATCGTGCAACGCGCGCTGGCCGAAGGAAAACGAGCTCCGAAGTATCATGCGCTGACGCGCCCGACCACAGCCGAGGCGGAAGCGACGTCGCGTGCCATCGCGCTTGCGGAGATGGCGGGTGCGCCTGTTTACATCGTGCACCTATCATGCAATGAGGCGCTCGAGAAAGTCCGCGAGGCGCGCGATCGAGGATTGAGGGCCTACGCGGAAACGTGCCCGCAGTATCTTTATCTTTCGCTAGAAAACATGGATGCTCCAGATTTCGAGGGCGCGAAATATGTCTTTACGCCACCTCTTCGCGAAAAGTGGCATCAGGAAAAGCTATGGCAGGGTCTTGCGCAGGACGACCTGCAGGTGGTTTCAACCGATCATTGTCCATTTTGCTTCAAGGAACAGAAGGAACTGGGAAAAGATGATTTCACCAAGATTCCCAATGGTGGCCCTGGAATCGAGCACAGGCTGAGCCTGGTCTACAGCGGCGGCGTGCATGGCAACCGTTTTTCGCCGAATCGCTTCGTGCAGCTCGTTTCGACCGCGCCTGCGAAGCTCTTTGGTCTCTATCCTCGCAAGGGGACGATTGCAATTGGTTCAGACGCTGACCTCGTGGTGTTCGACCCGAATGCGGAGCATATAATCAGCGCAAAGACTCACCACATGCGTGTGGATTATTCGATGTTCGAAGGCATACGAGTAAAAGGCACACCGAAAGTCGTGCTGTCCCGCGGCCGTACACTCATCGAGAACGGCCAATTCGTTGGAAAGGCCGGCTCGGGCGAATTCATCAAACGAGAAAACCCAGCGAGAATTTAGTCGTGGGCGATTGCTGGCGCTTAAGGCCGCGAAACACCTGAGACCCAGGGGATTCCAACCAACCCTCCCTCAACGTGCACCTCAACGACGTCGCCGGTTGCGAAGCGGTCAAAATCGCTTGGGTCTACAGGGACGCGCTCGAAGCGTCTATCTTCACGCCAAGAATTGACGATTAGTCTGCGGCTTGGAACCGGGCCGCGCATCGCAAACTTGCCAACCACTCGCGCAGTTTCGATCTGCGGCGGTGAGTGATCAAGCGCACCATTTGCTAAAAGCAAGAGTGCAAGCAACCAGGGAATAGGAATCAGCCCGTAGTAGATCCGTTTTAAGGCCTCGACCTCCACGTGTCGAAGCGCGCGACGCTCCACCCAAATCGCCACTCCGAGCGTCAAAAAAAAGAGCACGCCGATGAAAATAAGGATCCCGTCGAGATCGAGGGCAGGATAGCGTCCGCTCGCCGCAACAAATGCGATTGCACCGAGCAGGAAAAGCGCAGTGCGATTCAATAATTTGCTGCGAAGCGAAAATTCAGCTGCCGCAGAGCCTAGTCCACAAGCTTCACAGACATCCGCGTTCCGATCTGCTCCACAGTTCAAACACCGCGTCATGTTTATGTCCGCGCTGGCCCCAACAATAATTCATGCTAAGCGGTGCCTTATGAACTGTCAATTCGGGCACACGCCTGCCCGCTGAAATTAGACACCGGAAATCGAGGTGACGGCTGACGTATAATCGGGCAATGACGCTCCCGCAATTTTTTCTAAAGCAAAAGGAAGCCATACGGGCTCGTAGCCGGGACGTATTTGGCATGATTCGTCCCGTGGATATGGCCTGGAAGCCCGAAAACGGGGCACTCAGTATAGGGGAATTGCTGCGGCATTTGTGGGTGTCTGAAGAGGGCGTTCGGCGGTGTGCGATTGAAGGTGATTTCGCGTATTACGAGATTCGCGTGCCGAAAGGATTGCACGCTGTGATGGGTTCTCTCCGGCTCGCTTGAAGATGAATTGAAGAACATCGAGCGAGTGCACGCGGAAACTATCAAGGCCGTGGCAGCCTTGCCCGAAACTGCTTTTGACGAGGAACGAGCCCATGCCGAGCTTGGTTTTCGGCGAAAGGTTGCCGTGATTCTATTCGGGATCAACGAGCACGAGATACATCATCGCGCTCAACTGATGACCTATTTGAGAATGCTTGGAACGCCTGTCGCGCTGAAGCTTGCTAAGAAATAGCGTCGCCGGACAGAGTTATTTGACTTGGCGGACGCTCGCGGGTTGGACGTCGTTGCAAGCCATTACTTCGTCGCGCCCGTTGGTGATTAACCCGCAATCGATGTCTCGGGCACTTCGAATTGCTTCTTCCGCGGTTGAACCGCGCGCGGTGGCGCAATGGGAGCGGTCTTTAAAGTTTACACAGACCTCGTATTCTTTTTGTGTTTGCTGCAAAGTGGAATAGAGGAGCACGCCAAAGAAAGCGATACCGCCAAGCACGACGATCCAGCGCATCTGTCTCGATTTCTTAGCCATGGAGTTTCCGTGCATCCTGCTGCCCGCGACTAGCCTAGATTATCCTGCTCCCCTGACGATCGCCGGTTTAATTCTCCCTGAATGTACTTCTTCATATGTGGTGCCAAGGGCTCGAGCTTTGCAATTTCCTTTAGATCACGAATCGTAAGATTTGGGAGCATCGCTAAAACAATGGGCACCGGCGTGTGAGCGTTGCGCATCAATCCAAGCCGGACATTGTACTGGCAAGACCACTTCGAGTGTTGCGCAATCGCGGTCACTACCCGCTCAGGCACGTCCGGCTTCGCAAGTATCTTCAATACCTGACTTTCGGTAAGAAAGCCATTGCCGAGGGCCAACTTGATTGCCTGTGGATGTCCTTCCGCCAACACGGCCCCCGCAATTCTTGATGGCCCGCGCCGCGCCAAGGTCAATTTCTCTCCAACCGGCAGATGGGGGATCCGCGTGAGAATAATGCCTTCGGCCGCTCGACGGATGTCTGCCGGAGCAGATGGCTGCAAACTGACGCTTACCAAATCGAAGAGAAATAGCTGGCGCAGGAGCGCCAACGCGATACGTTTGGGAGTGCGGGGATGCCTCGCAAGGCGCAAGCGAACGCGCTCGCTCGAATTCCATTTGCCAGCATCGGCAACGGCGGATACGAGTTTTGAAGAGAGATCTAATCGCTCAAGCAAGCCAATAACATCAGGCTCGTCGAAATTCGGATTCTCGAGTAGTGCAAGCAGAGTCGCTTCGTTGGCATCGTGAACCAGAACTTTGATTTCTTCGGCACTGGCTGACTGCGCGTGCTGCGCGGCCAGGGCGGCGTCATCCGGCATGGGCCTTACGTCGCCCTGAGCGGATCGCCAGCTGAGCCGCAGCTTCCGCGGGTTTCATGGCAAGCGAAATCAACTTCGCGCGGGGAGCTATGCGGTTCAGACCTTCATCAATCGCGGCTTCAAAAAATCTACTGCGACCCACGGCACCGCCAGCTTTCGCGATCGGAACCTCACGATCGTTCAATTTCAACCGAGAAAGTACGCTGCCGACGAGCTCCGTGAGAGACTCGGCTGCGTTGGACAGGATGGCCTCGCAGACCGGATCCCCCTTGTCTCCTAGCTCGGCGACGAGGGGAAAAATTCGAGGGAATACATCGTCCGGGTTCTTAACAACCCAATCTAACACGCGGTTCCATTCCGAGCAGCCCAGCCACTTGAGCACGCGTTCAGAAAGCGCTGATTCGGGGCCACGATTTTCCTCCGCGCGGACCACAGCGGCAAGCGCCCGCCTGCCAATGTCAAACGCGCTCCCTTCATCGCTGAACCAGGGACCACGTCCGCCGGCGCGCGCCGTATTCCCGGTGGAGTCTCGCCCGTATGCAGCGGAGCCGGTGCTGATTATCAGCACAAGTCCTTCGCCGTCGCCTACCGCCGCTTGCAGTGTGATTGCCAAGTCTGTTGTAACCGTTACCGCCGCTTGGGGAAATGCATTCTCGAGGAAGGTACCAATCCGCCTTGCAACCACATCTCTGCCTGCTCCGCCAATGCCGGCGTAAATGCCACGAATATCTCCGGCTTTGATGTGATGATGTTCGAGCACTACATCGGCTGCGTCACTGAGAGTGAACCACGCCTTGGCGTAACCCGCACGAATCGGATTCGATGGGCCCGCCGTTGAACGAGCGAGAGTTTTGCCGAAACCATCGACGAGCACGCAATCTGTTTTCGTCCCGCCACCGTCAAGCCCCAGGAAGTATTCTGCGTTTGTGTGTTTTTCTTCGGGCATTCATCCTCGCTATACTTGACAGGCTTCGAAGACGGCAGTTAGCATCGCGCGACCCGCCGGCCTTCATGAGAAACGGGCGCGATGCAAATCAGCCCAATCGATCTCGCTATCCTCGTTCTCTACCTTGCAGGTATCACGCTTTTCGGCGTGTATTTCCGGCGCGGTCAAAACAGTCTGCGCGATTATTTTCTTGGCGGGCGGACAGCGCCCTGGTGGGCAATCGCATGCTCGATTGTCGCCACCGAGACCTCGACACTCACAATTATCAGCACTCCCGGCATTGCTTACGGCGGAAACCTCGGATTCTTGCAAATCGTGCTGGGCTATCTTGTCGCGCGCGTGATTCTGTGTGTTGTACTGATCCCGCAGTATTTCCAAGGCGAATTCTACACGGCTTACCAGCTTCTCGAGAAGAGATTTGGGACGCGAATGCGGTCGGCGGCAGCGGTGGTGTTCCTGGTCACTCGCGCGCTTGCGGAGGGCGTTCGAATATCGGCCATCGGAAAGGTGGTGAGCGTCGCGTTCGGGACGGGCGAACGGATTTCAATCTTGATTATCGCGCTGCTCACTTTGTTCTACACGTTTGAAGGCGGGATGCGCGCGGTGATCTGGACTGACGTCATCCAGTTCGCGCTCTACCTCACGGGTTCGGTGGCGGCATTCTTGCTACTGCTGCACAAGATTCCAGGCGGGTGGATGGAGGTCACCCGGGTCGCGGCTGCGGCGGGCGGCAAAGTCACGATTTTTGACTTCGCGTTCAGTCTCACAAAGAGCTACACGTTCTGGGCCGGCATTCTCGGCGGTACGTTCCTCACGATGGCGAGCCATGGGACGGATCAAACACTCGTTCAGCGATTGCTCGCGGCGCGGAATGAGAGAGACAGCAAGACGGCATTGCTCGCCAGCGGCGTGATCGTATTCGTGCAATTTTCCCTGTTCCTCGTGCTGGGGGTGATGCTGTTCGTATTCGCTCAACACGGAGCGCTACAGAATCCTGGCAATGATCCCGACCGCCTTTACCCTCAATTCGTAGTTCACCACATGCCTGTAGGCCTTACCGGACTCGTGCTCGCTTCAATTTTTGCGATGGCGATGTCAAACGCCAGTGGTTCGTTGAACTCGCTGGCTTCCTCCAGCATCATAGACCTCGGAAAGCGGCGAACCGACCAGGGAACACAGCCGCTGGGGCGCTCGCGGATTATGACGATTGTCTGGGGCGTGATTCTCGCGCTACTCGGATTAATTCATTGGGGCCCAGTTTTGGTCGCTGGTCTCACAATTACTTCGATTACATATGGAGCTTTGCTTGGCGTATTTTTGCTCGGCACGTGGAACCAGCGCGCGAATGAAACTGGAGCGCTCGTGGGCTTCGCGGTTGGGTTGGCATCCATGCTCTGCGTCGCGCGGTTTACGCCACTAGCATGGACCTGGTACGTTTTTGTCGGCACGATGATTACCTACTTCGTGGGCTCTCTGGCGAGTATAGCCACCGACGAAACGGCACCGCTCACGTCAAATTCGTCACCGAGTTAGGCATCACTTTCTACTGAATAACGGAGAAATTTATCGCCATTTCCGCTGAAACGAAGCCAACGCAGCGGCTCGAATTAATTCGAGGGCTCGGCGCTTGGGCTGCCGCTGCGATCGTCGTCGGGACGATGATCGGGACTGGAATTTTTTTGAAACCGGCGGAGATGGCCCGCGAGGCCGGTTCCACAGCGGTCGTGTTTGCGGCGTGGATCGTGGGCGGAGTGCTGTCGATGTTTGGCGCGCTTAGTTTCGCCGAACTCGGAGCGGAAATACCGGAAGCTGGCGGCGAGTACGCGTACTTGCGGCGCGGATTTGGCCCCGTGTGGGGATTTCTATTCGGATGGACGCATTCAATCGTCGGCCGTCCGTCATCTACTGCATCAATTGCGGCCGGCTTGATGCGATTTGTTGGTTTTTTGTTTCCGGCTATCGCTGCGCCGCTTTATACGCTCCACTTACAATTGCCTTTTTTCTCAGGGCATCATTCCGAGTTTATTTTTACCTGGGCACAACCGCTTGCCGTTCTCGCACTCATCCTGCTGACGTTCATCAACTATCTCGGCGTACGGCTCGGCGGACAAGTCCAGATCGGCCTGACGATCATCAAAATCTCTTCGGTCGTCGCGATTATTGGCTTCGGGTTCTTTCTCTCACACGGGCGCTCGTCGAATTTCCAACCGATTTGGCCGACCTCGCTATCCTGGAGCACGGCGACGGGCTTTCTGGCGGCGCTAGCCGCGGCGCTATGGGTGTTTGATGGCTGGGAAGACCTGAACCTGGTTGGCTCGGAAATCAGGGAGCCCGGTCGAAACATTCCTCGCGCGCTGATTGGCGGAGTAGCGTTTGTCATTGTTCTCTTTAGTGTTTTTAGCGCGGTGTGCTTCTACGCACTTCCGTTCGATGTCGTTGCACTCTCCCAGCACGTCGCATCGGATGTCGTGGAAAGCTTCGCGGGCCGCGGCGCGGCAGTGTGGGTCACTCTTGCGATGGTGATTTCGGCACTGGGCACTCTGAACTCATCCGTCCTCAGCGGCGCTCGTGTCGACTACGCTATGGCGCGAGACAGAATCTTTTTTCGGTTCGCGGGATCGATCCACCCTAAATTTCGAACTCCTGGCAACGCGCTGATTTTCCAGTGTTGTCTTGCAAGCGTGATGGCTTTGACAGGAACATTCGAAGACCTCACTTCCCTCTTCATTTTTGCCGGGTGGATTTTCTACGGTTTGGCTGTTGTCGCGCTCTTCCGCCTGCGTCGCTCGGAACCCAATATGCCGCGGCCGTATAAGACCTGGGGCTACCCGATGGTTCCGCTGATTTTTGTGATTGGCGCAATGGCGCTGACCGTGAGTATCTGGATTCAGCGACCCGTGCGTTCGTCAATTGGCCTAGCTTTGATGTGCGCCGGTCTAATTTTTTATCGGTATTGGAGCAGGCGGACGACTGAGCAGAGGCCCACCGAAGGCCGCTAAACGCGCTGAAACGCTTCACCGCGGACATTCGATGGCACGAGTTGCGGGTGAAGCAGGTGCGCGAGGAGTTCAACTCCATCCGCGAGTCGCGGACCTGGGCGCGAAAAATAACTATTCGCGTCAACCGCAAAAACCCGCTTGTCGCGTATCGCCGGCAGATTCTTCCAACTGGTGGGCAGTTCCTGGAAGTTGAATTCATCTCCCGCGCGCCGCGAGCTATATCCGCACGGCATCACAACGATAATCTCCGCAGCGGTTTCTGCGATTTGCTCCGCCGTCGCGCGAAACGACGGCTCGCCCGCACGTCCCAATACGTCCTCGCCTCCCGCCTTCGCGGCCATTTCTGGAACCCAATGCCCGGCGATGTAGAACGGACCCATCCATTCGAGACAGAGGACGCGCGGCCTGAGAGCGGCTGCAACTCTCATTTCAATTGCGGCAACCCTTTGCGCGAGAGTAATTGCCAACCCCTGAGCATCTCGCCGCCGGCCGGTGGCCTCGCCGATTCTGCGAATGTCTTCCCACACATCCGCAAGCGAGTGAGGCGTTAGAGAAAGGATTCTGGGTCTCTTCGAAAAACGAGTAAGTGCGGTAGCCAGATCCTCCGGCGAAGCGGCACAAACGTGACAAAGATCCTGCGTAATAATGAGGTCAGGAGCAAGTGATGCAAGCAGCTCCGCGTCCACTGCGTAGATGCTCTCGCCGCGTGAAACAAGCTCTGTTACTTCTCGATCGATTGCCGCGGGCGATGCTTGAAGATCGACTCGCGGGCGAATCAGCGGCGGCTTCTTCCTTGCCTCAGGGGGAGAGTCACATTCATGCGTCACCCCGACAACGGCGTCGCCGAGACCTAGAGCGTAGAGAATTTCTGTCGCTGACGGCAGGAGTGAACAAATCCGCACGGCTCAATGGTACAAGAGATACTTCTGACGCATCGTTTGAAATTTATCGAGATCAGCCGCCCATCCGGCTTCGATTTCCGTTGGGTCTTCGCCGCGCGCGAGTCTATCAACCGTAGTTTGCGAGCCAAGAAGTTCGATCATTTTCTCCAGATGGAATTGCGTGGGATACAGGCTGTGCACAATTGAGGCAATCTGAAGACCAGCCGTAACCGATCGAAAAGCACCGCGATCCTGCAGGTCGACCGAGACTCCTCTGCATAGCGCCCCACTGTAGAGACCACTTGTTGGAGTAAACTCTGTCGCCGCGAATCGCACCCCCTTCAGTTGGCGGCGATTCAACTCGGTCATTAGCGCAGTTGAATCAATCCAGGGCGCACCAAGAAGCTCGAACGGAGTTGGTGTGCCTCGGCCCACAGAGACGCCTGCTGCTTGCAGGATTTCGAGGCCCGGATAAAGAAAGTTCTCACGCAAAGTGCGCAGCGCCGGCGAGGGTGCGATCCAGGCAAGTCCCGTCATGTCATAGAAATCGCGCCGGTGCCAATCCTGCATCGCAACTACGCGAAGGTCAGCACCGATTTTGTTTTCGGAATTGAACATCTGCGCCAGCTCACCCATTGTCATCGCATATCGCACGGGCATTGGGAAGTAACCGACAAAGGAGGTCCGCTCACGATCAAGCACCGGACCCTCAATAATTTCGCCGCCGAGCGGGTTGGGCCGATCGAGTACGACGAATGCGATGTGCTGCTGGGCTGCTGCCTCCATTGAGTATGCCATCGTCGTGATGTACGTGTAGAAACGCACGCCTGCGTCTTGAATATCGAATACGAGCATGTCGATGCCGCGAAGCATCTCGATTGTAGGCCGTCGTGTGGCACCATACAGGCTATAGATCGGCAGTCCCGTGGGGGCATCCGCTTGATTAGAAACCGACGCGTCTACCACGCCCGCGATCCCATGTTCGGGGCTAAAAATCGCAATTAGATTCACTCCCTCAGCGCGCGCGAGAAGATCAATCGTCCGGTGGCCGTACGAATCAAGCCCCGTCTGGTTGGTGATCAGCCCGACTCGCTTGCCACGCAGTAGCGAGAATTTCTCTGCTTCCAGCACGTCAATGCCTGTCTTGGTATGGCCGCCAGTTTTGCTGTCGTCACCGAAGAAGGCTTGAGCGGGCACATGGCGTTTTTTCTCCAGAACTCAGCGCAAAAACAAAAAGCGCTCCGGCGATTAACGGGAGAAATGAGAGTAAACGGAAACGAAACATCGGCTGGGAGGCTCGGTTGTGCCGCATGAAGCCGTGTGCTATATACAGCCGCGGGATGCAGTCGTCAACATGGAACGCCCGAAGAGATTCGTTCCGGATACTCGGGCTCTCCTCGATAGCGCTGCTCCTTCTCATGACACCTTCCGCCCGCTCCCAAAAGCCCTCGCCGAAGAAGACTCGCGCCTCAACCGCCAGTTCAGTGTGGGTCGAAGCCACATTGAAAAAAATGACCGTCCGGGAAAAGCTCGGCCAGATGCTGATGCCTTACTATTTCGGTGTTTTCGAGTCCAAGGAAAGCCCGGCATACAAGGATTTGCTTCATCAGGTGGAGGACAATCACGTTGGAGGGTTCATCCTCGGCACCATTCGCGGCCCGCTGGGAATTGAGCGCAGCCAGGTGTATCCCACAGCTGTGATTACGAATGCTCTCCAGGCTCATTCCAAAGTGCCGCTCCTGATCAGCGCCGATTTTGAGAGCGGCACCGGCATGCGGCTCGATGAGGGAACGAACTTCCCCTCCGCAATGGCAATCGGCGCGACAGACAACCCACAACTCGCTTATACAGCCGGTAAGGACACCGCGCTTGAGGCCCGCGCCGCCGGAATTCACTGGATCTTCGCTCCCGACGCCGATGTTAACGACAATCCCGGGAATCCAATCATCAACATCCGCGCGTTCGGCGAGGATCCGCGACAAGTGGCTGATTTCGCCACGCAATTCATTCGTGGGATCGAAGAAAATGGTGCGCTTGCGACTGCTAAGCATTTTCCCGGCCACGGCGATGTGACCACCGACTCGCATCTTTCGCTGCCGGTTGTTCCGGATGACCGTGAGGAACTCGAGAGCAACGAACTCGTGCCTTTCCGCGCTGCAATTTCTGCTCGCGTTAGCTCGATCATGCCTGGGCATCTAGCAGTACGCGCGCTCGAACCGGACGCTAGCCGTTCCGGCATCGCTTTCGCGCAACATTCTGACGGGCCTTCTGCGTGATGAGATGAAATTTCGCGGACTGATCGTTACCGACGCAATGGACATGGGCGGCGTAACGTCGATGTACCCTCCGGACGAAGCTGCCATACGTGCAGTCGAAGCCGGGGCAGATATCGTCCTTCAGCCGCCAGTGCCGGACGCCGCCTTGGCGGGCCTTGAAAACGCCGTAAAATCGGGAAGGCTTTCAGAGAAACGAATCGATGAGTCGGTCAGGCGAATTCTTCAAGCAAAGGCGCGACTCGGACTCGACAAGGATCGCCTGGTTGATATCCCGCGGCTAAATCAGAAATTCGGACTGCCGAAATTTGCTGAGGACGCACAGGCGATCGCGGATCGCGGCGTCACTCTTCTTCGCAATTCCGAGAATCTCGTGCCACTGAATGCTGCGCGTCCACTGCGCGTCCTGCTTGTCTCGCTCTCTGCCGATCCAGATGCATATCCCAGTGCGACACTCGAGAGCGAAATTCGCTGGCGAGTGGATGCGCTGAAGTCTCTTCGCGCCGATACGCAATTCGTCAATGTCGGCACGCTGAAAGTGCCACCGGCGGATTCCTACGATATTGCGATTGCTGCACTGTTTGTTCGAGTCGCGGATCGCAAGGGCAATGTCGGCTTCCCGGACGATCAACGGGCCTTCGTCAATCAAATGCTCGCGAGCGGAAAGCCATGTGTCGTGCTTGCTTTTGGCAGTCCTTATCTAGTTTCGAGTTTCTCTACTGCAAAAACTTGGATCGGCGAATTCTCTACGAACGATGTGTCGCAGCGCGCTGCCGTTCGCGCACTATTCGGCCAAACCGCGATCAAGGGCCGGATCCCGGTAACCGTTCCCGACACCGTGAAGCGCGGCGACGGAATGCAGGTGGCAGCGAATCCGATGACCCTGGAAGCGGCTCCCCACGCGCTCTCGAATCGTCTTGCGCCGGCTTATATGCTGCTCGAGCGGGCCGTGGCCGATGGCGCCTTTCCGGGCGGAGTTCTTGCGGTGGGTCTGGATAACAAGCTCGTGGTACACCCATTCGGGAAGTTTACGCGCGACGCGAAAGCTGCGCCGGTCCGGGCGGATACGATTTACGATCTTGCGTCGCTAACGAAGCCGATCGTCACGACGACATCCGTGATGATCCTCGTGCAACAGAAACGGCTCGATCTTGATGCGCCGCTCTCGCGACTGCTTCCGGAGTGGAGCGCTGCTGCGAAGAGTGATCCAAATCCTGCGTGGCGCGCGCGCGTCACTCCGCGCATGCTCCTGCTGCATGATTCTGGCCTTCCTGCACACCGCGATTTCTATCGAGAGACCCAAGGACATGACGCCATCCTCGCGCGCGTGTTGGCCGAACCTCTTGTTCATGAGCCTGGCAAGCAAATCGAGTATTCCGATCTCGGATTCATCCTGCTTGGCGAAATCGTCCAGCGCCTCACGGGTGAATCGCTCGCGGAATTCGCGCGAAAGGAAATCTTTTTGCCACTCGGAATGAAGAATTCATTGTTCAATCCACCGCGTGCGCTTCGCGCCAGCATTCCTCCCACAGAGAATGACCTGAGCTATCGCAAACACCTGATTCAAGGCGAAGTTCACGATCAGAATGCCTGGGCTATGGGCGGAATCGCAGGTGATGCGGGTTTATTTTCGACGGCCGGGGACATCGCCGTCTTCGCGCAGATGATTTTGAATGGGGGTATTTACGCGCATCATCGCGTCGTATCACGCGCGACGGTCGCCGAATTCACCGCACACCAGACGATTGACAATTCTGCTCGCACGCTCGGCTGGGATGTTGCGCTTGACCCGACAGCCACGGGGCGTTTTTTTTCGGCGCATGCCTTTGGTCACTACGGATTCACCGGCACGTCACTGTGGATAGATCCGGAACGCAATCTTTTCATCATCCTGCTAACGAATCGCGTCAATCCGTCCGTAGACAACATCAAGATCCGGCGGGTACGCCCCGAGCTGCATGACGCGATTTTTGAGGCTTTGGGCTTTACCTCAGCACCGGCGGCCGCTCAATAGCTTCCTTGCATCATCGCGCAACTTGTTTTCTGTCAGCGTCACTGCAACCAAGTGTATCGGTATACTGTAAGTTCGCATTGAGGCACAGGTTGAAGCTATCCAGAACCGAAGATAGAAATCCTCGCTCGCATGGGCTCGACAAGAAATCGACGCTCGAGATCCTTGGCATCATCAATCGCGAAGACGAACGCGTGGCAGCAGCGGTTCGGCAAGAACTGCCCCAAATTGCTCGCGCAGTTGATGCAATCGTAGGCAGCCTCTCGAATGGCGGTAGACTTTTTTATGTTGGGGCGGGAACGAGTGGGCGGCTTGCAGCCCTCGATGCGGCTGAATGTCCCCCAACATTCGGGACGCGAGCCGAATCGGTTCAGGCGGTGATTGCTGGCGGAGCAAGGACGATGCGCGGAGCAAACGAAGAGGCCGAAGATTCCGCAACCAGCGGTGCTCGTGATCTCGCGACGTCGGGTATCTCGCAACGGGACGTTGTCGTCGGGCTTGCGGCAAGCGGGGCGACACCTTATGTCCTTGGCGCGATCGAGTTCGCGCGGCGGCGCGGAAGCATTACCATCGGGATCACATCGAACCCGAGGTCGGCTCTCGCTCGCAGGGTGAAAATTGCGATCGTTCCTAGGACGGGCTCGGAAGTGATCGCCGGTTCCACGCGCCTAAAGGCTGGCACCGCGCAGAAAATGGTGTTGAACTTGCTCTCAACCACCGCGATGGTGCGCCTCGGTCGCGTTTATGACAACTGGATGATCTATGTGGCGCTCACAAACAAGAAGTTGCGGCGGCGCGGGGCACGGATTCTTGAGGAAGCCATAGGTGTAAGTCCGTCAGCTGCGGAACACGCGCTGCGTCAAACGGGACACAATCTGCCGGCTGCGCTTATCATGCTGAAAACAGGAGCGAATAGGCGCGACGCCAAGTCTCTTCTAGCGAAATCCGCCGGCAGCGTACGAGCCGCCCTCGAAGCATCGCAAGCGCCGAGGATCCGAACACCGAGGATCCGAACAAAGATCAGGAGCAAGTAACAATGGACCGTTTCAAAATCCAGGGTGGACGCAGGCTCGAAGGAGAAGTTCATATCAGCGGCGCGAAGAATGCTGCGCTTCCCGCGATGGCTGCTTGCCTTCTCACGAATGAGCCGATGCATCTCCAGAACATCCCCAAGGTCCGCGACATCATTACGATGGCCAAGCTTCTAGCCCACATGCGCTGCCGCGTTGAAAGTCCCGACATTCCGCCCAGTCAATTCACCATTCAGGCGGAAGCCGTTTCCCATGCCGAGGCCCCTTACGAGCTCGTCAAGACGATGCGCGCTTCGGTATTAACTCTCGGCCCGCTTGTTGCTCGATTTGGCTATGCCCGCGTTTCAATGCCCGGCGGCTGCGCCATCGGCGCTCGCCCCGTGGATCTGCATATCCAGGGCCTCGAAAAATTAGGGGCTGTGATTTCAGTCGATCATGGCTATGTCGAGGCTCGCGCCAAGCGACTGCGTGGCGCCACATATCGCTTTCCGAAAATTACCGTGACCGGCACCGAAAACATTCTCACCGCCGCGGTGCTCGCCGAAGGCGAAACGATTATCGAAAACTGTGCCCTTGAGCCCGAAGTCACCGATCTCGTCGATCTGCTCGGCAAGATGGGCGCCAGAATCGAGGGCCGCGGTACTTCGACCTTGCGTATTCAAGGCGTCGAGCGCCTTCAGGGCGCCATCCACGCCGTGATTCCCGACCGAATCGAGGCCGGGACGTTTCTTGTGGCTGGCGCGATCACCGGGGGTGAACTGTTGCTCGAAAATTGCGACCCAAGCCACCTCGGCGCGATTATCGAAAAACTCAGAGAGTGCGGCGTCATAATCCGGTGTGAAGGTAACCACGCAGTGCGCGTCAAGGCCGCAAAAAGACTCGTGGCCGCTAATGTCACTACTGAGGAATACCCCGGCTTTGCCACGGACATGCAGGCTCAATTTATGGCGCTTGCGACGCAGGCCGAAGGCGTTTCACACATCCGCGAGACTATCTTTGAGAATCGTTTTCTCCACGCCAGCGAGATGTCGCGCATGGGGGCGAATATCGCCGTGGACGGCAATCTTGCAGTCGTGACCGGCCCAACCCGACTCAGCGGCGCTCCCGTCACGGCATCCGATTTGCGCGCCAGTGCATCCCTAGTGCTGGCGGCACTTGTGGCGGAGAATACAACCTATATCGATCGCGTTTATCACATCGATCGCGGCTACGAACGCATTGAAGAGAAGCTCAGCGGAATTGGCGCACGGATCGAGCGCGTCAACTGATGGGCCTTGGGCGGGGAGCTTCCGCATTACAGGTTGTAGCGCGCACACTCGTCCTATCTATCTCGCTTCCCGCACTAGCGCTTGCCCAAAAGCCCTCAAACTCGCAGCGCGGATCGCTCAATGGCCCACATCCCGTGATTGAAATCGAAAATCCCAAACCTCCCTCGCAGAAACCTCACCGCAAGAAAGATCCCGCCGGCCCGACGGTTCAGCTTCGATATCGAATCGTGCCCAACACTTCGGGAGTTACATCCGCTCGCATCGAGATTTGGGATCGACCCGATTTGCTCGCGAAGCTTCCAGTAAAGGTAGCGAAAACCGGCGAAGCCACATGGGCTGACACTTCAGCGCCAACTCCCTCGCGGCTCGATTTCACTCTTATTGATCCGGATGCACCCCGTTCCTGCGGTCTCACCTGCGATGACGCCGACACAGAATCCCAGTCAGTAGCGGTTGCAGGTGACGTCCCACCATCATTCACGTCCGACCCTGTGCGTGTTCGCGCGGGTGCCGAGACCATGTCGGTGGATCTCGACGGCCGATTTTTCACGCCTAGCACCAAAGTGCTACTCGCAGAGCCGACTCCGAAAAAAGATGTCTGGAAAGCCTGGGAGTTTGTGGCTACCGACTACGTCGACACTAATAAAATTCACGTCACAATTCCGTGGTCGTACCTGGCGTCATCGCACAAGCTCGTACTGTGGCCGTTTAACCTTGACGAAGTCGAGGAGGCTCAGGGCAATGGCTTGCCTTTGAACGGCACAGAGCAGAAGACTCCCGTAGGTGGAGGAGCCCAAAAAATCATTTATGTTGCTAGCGGTGCTAGCCCGGTACTAACCCGTCTTGATCCAGCGCAACTATCTGCGGATGCTTCGGATCGAGCCGAGGCCAAGGTAGTCCTTCACGGCGGCGGCTTTACCAGTGCGAGCGTGGTGCTAGTCGGACGAGATCCCTTCGAAGAAAATGTTTCGCGGAACCCGCGATTGGTAATATCACCGAAATACCTGTCGCCTGAAGCGCTCGAGATTTATATACCCACATCGCAGCTGAGATTTTCGAACCTCGCATACAGTGAGCCTGGGCCCATTCGCATTTGGGTACGAAACGCCGGCAACGGTTTCCAAATATCAGAAAGTCGCGATATTCAGATTCTTCCCACAGCGAAGCTTCCGCCCCCACCTCCTCGCGGGATCATCCTTGCAATCTCACCTAGCCCCCTGACTCTTATGACCGCCAACGGTCCACCCGGGGAAGAAGTCACGGTAGTCGGGAGCAATTTTCGGCCTAATGATTCAATCATTGGGAGTGCGGACCAGGGTGAAAAAACCAAGCTTCCGACTCAATTCATCTCCTCGACCGAGTTGCGCGTGTCTCTCCCTCGCGAGCTATGGCGGGAACATCGCATAAGCTACCGCTTCGTGATTGTCACGGCTCAGGGCGAACGCGCCAGTGAACTATACGAAGACGAGGACGCGCCTGAGACAGAATCACTTTCCACAAAATAAAAACGGGGAGGCGATCACTCACCTCCCCGAACCTGCGTTCCTTAATTGAAAGAGACTAGCCGGCGGCCTCGGACTTCTGCTGTGGCTGTTGCTTGTCACGCTGTTCGCGCAATACAGCCTTGCGGCTCAACCGGATCTTGTTTCCCTCGATAGCCAGCACCTTTACAAGAATCTGATCGCCCTCTTTCAACTCGTCGCGGACCGAGCGAATCCTCGCCTCCGCAATTTCGCTGATGTGCAGCAAACCGTCGGTTCCGGAGAAAATCTCAACAAACGCGCCGAATTCCGCGATACGCACCACCTTGCCAAGATAGGTTTTGCCGATCTCGGCCGTGGCGGTCACATCGCGAATCATCTTGAGCGCATCTTCTGCGGCGGGTCCGTTCGCGGCGAACACGTGGACCTTCCCGTCGTCCATCACGTCGATCTTCACGCCCGTCGCTTCGATGATCGACCGGATCTTCTTGCCGCCCGGCCCGATCAAATCGCGAATCTTATCGGTTGGAATGCTCAGCATGTAGAGATGAGGAGCGTATGTCGAGATCTCCGCGCGCCCGGTTGAAATTGTCTGGTCCATGATGTCGAGAATTTCCAAGCGAGCCTTCTTCGCCTGCGCCAGCGCTTCACGCATCATGGCAACACTTACGCCCGAGACTTTGATATCCATTTGGAGCGCCGTGATTCCCTGTCGCGTTCCAGCCACTTTGAAATCCATGTCGCCGTAGTGATCCTCTGCGCCGGCGATGTCGGTAAGGATGGCATACTTATCGCCTTCCACAACCAGACCCATCGCAATGCCCGCGCACGCCGATTTGAGCGGTACGCCCGCATCCATCAGCGCCAGCGATCCGCCGCACACTGTCGCCATCGAAGAGGAACCGTTCGATTCCATGATGTCCGATACGACTCGCATCGCATACGGAAAGTCGGCTTCCGGCGGAAGCAGGTTGGCAAGCGCGCGTTCGGCTAAAGCACCGTGTCCGATTTCCCGGCGTCCCGGCCCGCGTAGGAATTTCACCTCGCCCACTGAAAACGGCGGGAAATTGTAGTGAAGCATGAAGCGCTTAAACGCCTCATCTTCGAAAAGCAGGTCCAGCCGTTGCATGTCTTCTTTGGTCCCCAGAGTCGCCGTGGCAAGCGCCTGGGTCTCCCCTCGCGTAAATAGCGCCGAGCCGTGAACGCGAGGAAGAACTCCTACTTCACAGGTAATCTGCCTAATTTGATCGAAAGCCCGAGCATCCGGACGACGCCGTCGCAACAGCATATCGTCGCGGAAAATCTTCTCACGGAGCCGCTCGAACGCGCGATATGCGAGTTTGTGGCGCTCTTTGTCATCCTCCGGAATCGACGCCATGATCTCGGCCTTGATCGTATCGACCAAGCCGTAGCTCTCGCTCTTGGGGTGCTTCGCCGTGTCAAGGGCGTCGCGCAGCCGCTCTCCATACTTCGACTTGATCTCGTTGTACAGCGCTTCGTCGAACGCGGGCGGCGTCACTTTCACCTTCTCGGGGTTCACGCGTTTGTGAAGCTCTCGAATCGCCGCAACGATCTTGCGAATTTCCGCGTGCGCGAATTCGAGCGCGTCAACCACCGTATCCTCGGAGACTTCTAGCGCCCCAGACTCCACCATGACGATCGCTTCTTCCGATCCAGCCACCACTATATTCAGCAGGCTTGTCTTCTGCTCGGCCACGGTCGGATTCGCCATCAGCTTTCCATCAATCAATCCGACGCGTACTGCGGCAATGGGCGTCTCAAATGGAATCTTCGAAATAAATAGGGCCGCGGAAGCCGCCGTCAGTCCGATCACATCAGGATCATTTTCACTGTCGGCCGAGAGCACCATGGAAACAATCTGCGTTTCCGTGGAATAGCCCTCCGGAAAAAGCGGCCGCAGCGGCCGATCTGTCAGCCGCGACGTCAAAATCTCGCGCTCGGAAGGCCTTCCCTCCCGCTTGAAAAATCCTCCAGGAATCTTGCCCGCCGAATACGTGTACTCGCGATAGTCCACTGTGAGTGGCAGAAAGTCTTTGTCCGTCGCCTTGTTGTCCATGCAAGCGGTGGATAGCACCACCGTGTCGCCGTACCGCGCTACAACCGCACCGTGCGCTTGGCGTGCCATCTTGCCTGTTTCGAAAGTCAATTTGCGCCCACCGACCTCGACGCTTACTTGTTCAAACATCTAATCACATCCTTCGCGCCCCGAATCTTCGGGTGCGCCATTTCAGATACGAGAGTCCGCTCTCGTGGAAAATTCGAATAGGGAATCGTTAGAGGTGTTTCTGAGGAAGGAACACACTTCGACGGCGCAATCCTACACTCCCGCATCCATCTCGAAAGCCCTGCACCAACTTGAGGTTTCTGCGGTGGGACAAGCGCGGCCTGAAGACCACTCGGGAAAGCGCTACTTGCGTAAGCTAAGTCGTTCCACAATCTCGCGGTACCGATCCGGGTCGCGGCGGTTCAGATAGTCCAACAGCCTTCGGCGCTTATTGACCATCATGATCAACCCGCGACGAGAAGCGTGATCCTTAGCGTGGGACTTGAGGTGGGTCGTCAGGTAGCTGATGCGTTCGCTCAACAATGCGATCTGCACTTCCGGTGAACCGGTGTCTTTCGGATGCGTCCGGAATTGCTCGATAACCTCTGCCTTTGCTTCCATCAGCTCGCCCCTCCCCCTCTGAAAAACCGTGCCCTACTCTCTCTCAATTTCCTTTTCGACACTAAAAATCGTAGCACATCGTCTGTACGGTGCAAAGCGCTTTTACAGTGAATCCTGTAGGCTGCCTACCGGGTTCGCTGTATCCAGGATTTCCTTCAAAAGGCCTGACGTGGCGGAAGCAATCCGAAAGCAATCACGACGGCGAGCCAGAAATCGTCGGCATCAAACACACCGCATTCACTAAGCCTTGCCGTGGTTAATCAGCGACAGGAATTCATCGCGGGTTTGCTTGTTCTCGCGGAAGGCTCCGAGCATCGCGCTCGTCATGGCCGACGAGTGCTGTTTTTCCACTCCGCGCATCACCATGCACAAATGCCGCGCCTCAATTACGACCCCCACCCCTTCCGGCGACAGTTTGTCCTGAATCGCTTTCGCGATCTGGCTCGTCAAGCGCTCCTGAATCTGCAATCGCCGTGCGTACATGTTCACAAGCCGCGCAATCTTGCTCAAACCCACCACTTTCTTGTTTGGAATGTAGGCCACATGACACTTTCCGAAGAATGGCAGCAGATGGTGCTCGCACAGGCTATAGAGTTCAATGTCCTTTACGACGACCATGTTGTCGTAACAAACGCTGAACATTGCTCCGTTCAGGAGCTTTTCCGGGTCTTGCCGATACCCGCTTGTTAGATATCGGAACGCTTTCTCGAATCGCTCCGGCGTGCGGCGCAAGCCTTCGCGATTCGGATCTTCTCCGATCAGGGTAAGCATCTTCCGCACCAAGTCTGCGATGGTTTCCTCACCCTGGGCGTCGGGAATGATGATTTCAGTAGCCTCGCTCATTTTGTCTCCGCTTTTCATTTCGGCTGCTCTCCGCCGTATTCGAAACTATTCTTACTCGTCTCTTCGATCCTTACGCCCTCTAGCCGCGCCGCCGGAAATCCTGCCAAGCGCCGGTAGATTTCACGGCATACGTTTTCTGTCGTCGGCACCACGGCTTGAAACTCAGGCACATCCTCATTCAAATATTTATAGTCGAACGCTTCGATCACTTCTCGCTGCACGAACGGATCGAGATCGCCGAGATTCGTGATCATTCCCGTGTCTGGATCGACCGGGCCCGGTGATCGTCACCTCTACCGCGTAATTGTGACCGTGACCGTAGGGGCTATTGCACTTGCCATAGATTCGCTCATTCTCTGCCGTGCTCAGAGCTGCCGAATGCAAGCGATGCGAAGCAGCGAAACGGTAGCGGCGAGTAAGTGAAATCTTCATCGCTTTATTCCATTTTGTTCCGCCGTGCAATCCGCGAACAGATCCTCCGACTCATACAGCCTTACCCGGTCTAGCTTTCCCCGCACAATCTTCGATTCAAGCAGATTCCAGATCACCGCCGCGACATTTTCGCATGTAGGAATCTGGCCGGCGAGTTCCGGCACTTCGTGATTCAAGTGCTTATGGTCCATTCGCTCGACCACTTCGCGCTGCAAAATGTCCTTCAGTTCCTTCAGGTCAAGGACCATTCCAGTTGCCGGATCCGGTTCTCCCGCAATCGTCACCTCGAGCGTGTAATTGTGTCCGTGTCCATGCGTATTGCTGCATTTGCCGAAGACGCGCTTGTTCTCTTCCGCTGAGAACTTTGGGTTGTGGTAAAAATGCGCCGCCGAAAATTCCACCTTGCGCGTAATCCGTATCATCGGTTGTCGGCTCTCAAAATTCAGCTCTGGTCGATCTTGCAGCATATCGGCGGCCCTTCCATTCAACCGTACCGTTTAGGCTCTTCCACCACGAGACTATCAGCGCCGCCGAATAAAGGCACACCCCAGGCACGAAATATTTGATGTTTGAAAACGGGTACCGATTCCGGCTCAAATATGTTCCAAAGCTCGCCACGCGAAACGCTAACCGGGCCACACACCCACCGGCAGCGATCCAATCCAGTGGATGCACAATCCTCCCCGATAAAACCACCACCAGGGCCAAAAACACGAACCAATCGACCGATTCACCGATCAAACCAAAAAGCGACCCTCCAATCAGCGCATAGAGGTTCTTGGTCCAGCCTTCCCACATCGCTCCAAAACTTCGGTACATCCGCGTTCGAACAATCGCGAGACCACTCGCAAAGTACAATCGAGACCCGGAGCGCTTCACCAAACGCGCAAGCGCCACATCTTCAAGCAATTCGTTCGCAATTGCCCGGTGCCCGCCGACCGATTCATACACGTCCCTTTGTACAAGAATGAACTGTCCGTTCGCCGCTGCATCCGGAAGCCTCGGATCGTTCACTTTCTCGAACGTATATTTCCTTGAAAGCATCCAGTAAATTTGCAGAATCAACGCTCGCTCCCACCACGTCTCCATCTCTTGCTCGGGCGAATACGATAGCAGTGCCGCATGGTGCTCCAGCGCATCTGCCAGCGCTCGCCGCATCGCCCCCGGCAAGTGGAAGGTGTCTGCGTCCGTGAACAGCAGCCAGTCCCCTTTCGCTGCAGCGGCTCCGACGGCAGCGGCGTGATTTTTTCCCACCCATCCACTAGGCAGCGAGCCTGCCGGGATCACCCTTAGCTTGGCCACCCGCTTCGAAAGCTCGCTCAAGATTCTAGGGGTTGCGTCCGTCGACCCGTCGTCGACAACGATGACCTCTTCGACCTCCGGCTGCGCCGCGACTGACTCAACCGTTCGCGCGATTAATGCTTCCTCATTTCGTGCCGGAATGATGGCTGAGACCACAGTGTGGGGTTTACTCCGCGGGACTCAAAAACGGGCATTCGATTCGCGGATGTCTTATTATAGGTGCTGGAACCACTCATTGAAACGAAAACTAAATACCGCTTTGGTCCTGATATTCATCGCGGGCCTGCTCTACATGTTTGCCCGCGCAGACTATCGCCAAGGTGAACCTAGCCTTCGCGGCCAGCCAGAAAAAGACTTTGCGCTCACACTCGACGGCAAACCCGCCCGTCTTTCTGATCTTCGTGGCCAAGTGGTGCTCCTTAATTTCTGGGCCACCTGGTGCCCGCCCTGCGTGGATGAGGCGCCGTCGCTGAACGCCCTGCAGCGCCGGATTGCTCCGCTCGGAGGCACAGTTCTAGGCATCAGCCTGGACGAAGATCAAGCAGCCTACGACAATTTTCTGAAGACCTACCAGCTGGGTTTTCCAAACTTTCGCGACCCATCGAAGAAGATCGCCCTCGCCTACGGCACCACGATGTATCCAGAAACCTACATCATCGACCGCAAAGGCCGTCTCGATCGCAAAATCATTGGTCCGCAGGATTGGACCAGTTCGGAACTGACGACGTATCTTGATTCTGTTCTAAAGTCGAAGTAATTTCGACGAAATCGGAGTGGGTGCCGTTGACTTTGAACCGCCCCACCCCTAACATCCTCTCCATCTCTGGGTCCCGCGATCGATTTCTGGCGGAAAACTCATGTCTCCTCCCAGCGCCCAGCCCTCGCCCATCTTCGTGCGCATCCGCGCATTTCTCTCGAATCAAGGATTGTTCCTCGTCGTTGCTCTCGCGCTTTTTGCGATTCTGCGCCTCACGAATTGGTCCGGCGCGGATTTCGGAGCGATACTCCTCTACTCCCTCGTCGCAGGTAACTTAGTCTCCCCTGCGATGAATCGGCTCGCTCCGTGGTCCTCGAGGTTTCGGAGCCCGTATGAGTGGATTGCATACGAATCGTGTCTAGCCCTGGTAGCCTTCGTCAGCTCCGCAGCGGCGGTGGCCATCACCATGGCCGCATATCGCATACCTCTTTCGCGATTCCCTTCTCAATTTCGGGGCGGTGGCCGGCTCGGTGTCGTTGTCGTTCTAATCGTTGGCACGATCGTTCATCTCTACCATCTGACTCGCGCTAAACTCGAGCACACCAGCCTCGAATTAAAGCGCACTCTCGAGCTCGGGAAGACGCAATCGCGGAAACAGGAACAAGACCTCGACCAGGCCCGCGAGATTCAAGAGCGCCTCCTTCCCAAACGAATCCCTCAAATCAGAGGTCTCGACATCGCCGGTGCATGGAATCCAGCCGCCGTCGTCAGCGGTGATTATTTCGATGTGGTGAAATTTGGAGAGACGAAGATTGGCGTCTGCATCTGCGATGTCGTCGGAAAAGGAATCAGCGCCGCGCTGTTAATGGCAAATCTGCAAGCCAGCTTCCGGGCCTTCGCCTCCGAGCCGGTGTCGCCGGGCGCGGTCGTCAGCAAGTTGAACGACGTGATTTGCAATAACATTGCCTCCGACAAATTCGTTACGTTTTGCTACTGCATCCTCGATGTAACCAAGAACAACCTCACATATGCCAGCGCCGGACACTGGCCTCCCGTCCTGCTTCGGCGCTCTGGACAGACGCACTCTCTCAAAGACGGAGGACCACCGCTTGGCCTCTTCCCGGATCATGCCTACGACAACATCGAATTGCAGCTTGAGCCGGGCGACCACCTCGTCCTCTATACCGACGGCTTGACGGAAGCTCGTAACTCCAGCGGCGTCGAGTTCGGCGAGCATAATGTCACCCGTATTGGAAACGAGAACATGCGCTTGACCGCCGCCGAAATGTTAGAGACTTTGAGGCGCGAAGCGACCAGCTTTTGCAATGGCGCCTTCGACGATGACCTGACGCTTGTGGTCGTCACCGTGAAGTGACGGGTCTTCGCGCTGCATCGCGCCTAATTAGCTCCGACCATGCTTGACGCGAGCACGCCGCATCGCGTAATATACCCCCTGGGGGTATATGATGGGTTCATCGCAAATTGCACAAAAAAGCAGAGCGGCTTGCGCCTGTGAAATTCCCTCGAGCGCGGCACGCAAAGCGGTAGCTGTGGATCCCTCTATTAAATCGGCCAATCTGAAACGCCTCCATAGGATCGAAGGCCAGATTCGAGGCCTTGCTCGCATGATCGAGGCTGATCGCTACTGCCCAGACATCATGGTGCAGATTTCATCGGTTCAGGAGGCCCTGCGTGCCGTGGGCCGGGCCTTGATGCGCAACCATCTCAAGCATTGCGCTTCGCAAGCCATTCGCAAAGGCACCGCCGCGGACGCAGAATCTACATACGACGAACTTATGAAACTGATTTATAAGCATGCCCGCTGAGGACAATGGCAATGGAACTTGATCCAGTTTGTGGAATGACGGTCGAGCCCGCGCGTGCTAAGTCTCACGTGGAGCACGCAAACAAGACCTACTCGTTTTGTTGTGAAGGCTGTGCAAAGAAGTTTTCGGCCGAGCCCGAGAAGTACTTGGGCTTGAGGCAAACGCCCTCCATCGCAACAGCTGCCAGTCCAGAAGCAATCAGCGTCGCATATCCGCAGACCTCGTGCGAATCGGCAAAGGCCTCGGGAGGCGGTTACATCTGTCCAATGGATCCCGAAGTACGCGAACAAAATCCCGGCGCATGCCCGAAGTGCGGCATGGCCCTCGAACCATCCGTCCCCAGGCCTTCCGCTACTCGCGTTGAATATACCTGCCCAATGCATCCTGAAATCATTCGCTCCGAGCCCGGCTCATGCCCGATCTGTGGGATGGCTCTCGAACCGCGCACCGTCAGCGGGTCGGAAGACAAAAATCCCGAACTCTTCGACATGACGCGCCGTTTCTGGATCAGTGTCGCGCTTACAATTCCTGTTCTCATCCTCGGCATGTCTGACCTGATTCCCGGCCAGCCTCTACAGCGACTCCTGTCGATGCGCGCAATTGGCTGGATCGAGCTTCTTCTCGCAACTCCGGTTGTCCTGTGGGGAGGTTTTCCTTTTTTTCAGCGCGGCTGGGCCTCGATCGTAAATCGAAGCCTCAATATGTTCACTCTCATCGCACTCGGCACCGGCACAGCCTATATTTACAGCGTGGTTGCGGTAATTTTCCCCAACATCTTCCCGCCCTCGTTTCAAACCATGTCTGGCGCCGTTCCGGTCTATTTTGAAGCTGCAGCCGCGATCACAACTCTCGTTCTTCTTGGTCAAGTGCTCGAACTCCGAGCACGAAGCCGCACTTCGTCCGCGATTCGCGCACTTCTAAATCTGTCCCCAAAATTCGCGCGCTTAGTGCGCACTGATGGCACCGAGATCGACGTTCCCGTCGAGCACCTGCAGCCTGGCGACACTCTTCGTGTACGTCCCGGCGAACGAGTTCCGGTCGATGGAGCTGTGCTGGAGGGTTCGAGTTCGGTGGACGAATCTCTGATGACCGGAGAGCCAATCCCAGTCGAGAAAGCGGACGGAAGCCGAGTCACCGGCGGCACAGTAAATGGCACCGGCACGTTTGTCATGCGCGCTGAGCGCGTGGGCAGCGAAACGCTGCTCGCGCAAATCGTCCGCATGGTTAGCGAGGCGCAACGCAGCCGCGCTCCCGTCCAGAAGCTCGCTGATCGAGTCGCAAGTTACTTTGTTCCCGCAGTGGTTATTACCGCGATCCTTACTTTCGCCATTTGGGCCGTGTTGGGACCCCAGCCAAAAATGGCGCATGCGCTTCTCAATGCCGTCGCTGTCCTCATCATCGCTTGCCCGTGCGCGCTGGGACTGGCAACACCGATGGCGATCATGGTCGGCACTGGCCGCGGAGCTCTCGCCGGCATCCTCATCAAGAATGCAGAATCGCTCGAAATTCTCGAGAAAGTGGATACCGTCGTAGTCGACAAAACCGGAACGCTGACGGAAGGCAAGCCTCGTGTCACTTCGCTGATCCCAACGGCAGAATCAACCGAAGCCCAAGTGCTTAAGGTCGCAGCCGCCCTCGAACGCGCTAGCGAGCATCCGCTGGCAGCTGCGGTTCTCGCGGCGGCAAAGGAGCGCGCAATCGAAATCGGCAGCGTCGCCGATTTTCGCTCGTTCACCGGAAAAGGCATTACTGGGCGTATGGACGAAAGCAAAGCTGCTCTCGGCAATCGCGCACTGTTCCGCGACTTGCAGATTCCGCTTGGTCCCCTCGACGATCGCGCCAAATCTCTCGAATCGGAAGGCCAAACCGTGATGTTCGTGGCCGCCAATGGTAAAGCGATCGGAGCCATTGGAGTCTCCGATCCAATCAAGCCTACGGCCGCTGAAGCGATCGATCGACTCCATCGCGACGGCATCCGGATCGTCATGCTGACAGGCGACAGCCACGCCACTGCTGAGTCCGTCGCCCGAAAACTCAAAATCGACTCGGTCGAGGCTCAAGTCTTGCCAAATCAAAAGGGTGAGATCGTGAAGCGGTTGAAAGCGGAAGGCCACATCGTCGCAATGGCCGGCGACGGCGTAAACGACGCCCCCGCTCTCGCCGCCGCAAATGTCGGAATCGCGATGGGCACGGGAACGGACGTCGCTATCGAGAGTGCCGGAATCACGCTTCTCAAAGGCGACCTCGTCGGCATCGCGCGAGCTCGTGCTCTTAGTCGTGCGACGATGCGAAATATCCGCCAAAATCTCTTCTTCGCCTTCGCCTACAACGCGCTTGGCGTTCCCATTGCCGCCGGAATCCTTTATCCCTTCTTCGGTCTTCTTCTGAGCCCTATCCTGGCCAGCGCCGCGATGACCTTCAGCTCTGTTTCGGTGATCACCAACGCACTCCGTCTGCGTCGCACCGCTCTTTAACAATCGCATCACGCTTCGCGCAGCACTTGAAGCAGCGGATGCTATAATTCCGCGCATGACACTCATGACCGTCACATACGAACTGCAGGACCGGCTCAATTCTGCGCAGTTCCGCACTCTCGGCGAATTCTCAAATACCTACGGTCTGCACAAATTTCGCTATGACGAGAAAACCAACCGCCTCATGTTTGACTATGACGCGTCGCGACTGCGCGAAACCGTCGTCGAACACGTTCTGCGCCAATCGAGAATCCCAGTGCTCCGCCGCGTCGAAAATTCCTGATAGTCTCGCCTAGAAAAATCGCAGTCAGTCCGCGTTCTGTGGAACATGCAGGTGAACGATTGTCACGTTGAGCAAAGCGAAGCATCTCAGCGCTGCCGGTAGGTAAGCCGTTCCACGAGTAGGCAATCAAGCGAAGTGTGAGCAAAAAAAGAAGGGCTCTCGCTTGGGATCGAGAGCCCCCAAAGGCCGCGTTCCATTGATTCGACCTAGGCGTGATCGAATCATGGGGTCATCCATCCTAGCTTCCCTCTCAGAGGCAGGTGGGAACGACCCGTTCCTTCCGATGTCTGGGCCCCTTCCTCCCCATTCACCAGTTGGGCGGATCGTGTTGGAACGCGACCCACTCCTCTCCTTATGCAAATGCTTGGCCCATCATCCCGCTTCCCTCCGCACCCAACATGCCTGTGTTTTCAATCACTTAGTTGCGCCATTTCGAATTCAGCTTCGCGCATTGAATTCCAACTCGGGAAGCTGCGTCCCAGTCTGGCACCCAACGCGTTTCCTCACCCTGCTCTCAACTGAAACCTCATCCGCTCCCCTCACTTTTCGCGCACAATTGCGATCCAAACTTGTCCCTCCTCCACTGCTGCTGCATAATGAGAGTTCGCAGCGGAGATCATGGCAAAACCTTTTATCGCGATTCTCGCAATCGTAACCGGCTTGGCAGGCCTTGCGATTGGCATGGCCGCCTCGCGTGGGCGCCGTCTGACGCCTCGAGCCCCCATCTCCCACGCGCGAGAGGCAGAGAAATCATCAAATGTTAAGCCAGTGTCAGATTCGCAAGCGCAGCCTGACATGGCTGCTTTAGTTGACGACGATGGTGACTGGGTGATTCGTTTCGCGAGCAACCCGCAGCCGGTCCCCCCGTTTCTTGTGCAGGATCTGGATGGCAACGTGGTTTCCACTGCGCAATGGCCGGGCAAAGTCGTAATTTTGAATTTCTGGGCCACCTGGTGCCCGCCATGCCGCGAAGAAATTCCGATCCTCACCGAACTCGCCAAGAAATATAAGGACAACTTGCTCGTCGTCGGCGTGTCTGTCGACGATGGCTCCCCGGACGACGTGAGGGAATTCGCAAAAGCTTTTCACATGAGCTATCCCGTCGTGATGTGGAGCCGCGAACTCGTTTCTGAATATGGCGGCGTTCCCGCTCTCCCTACCACTTTTCTGATCAACAAAGATGCCCGTATCGTCCAAAAGCACGAGGGTTTATATCCGCCCGAAGTGTACGACACAGAAGTACGCGCCCTGATGGGCTTGCCTGTGAACGTAAAGATCGAAACTTTCGAGGATACCGGGCAAATCTTTTTGAAGAATGCGGTACGGGCTACCGAACTTCCCGACGTCGATTTCTCTGGACTCTCGCCCGAACAGAAAACCATCGCACTGAAGAAACTCAATTCGGAAGGGTGCACTTGCGGATGCCGTCTGACCTTGGCTCAGTGCCGCATAAACGATACATCGTGCGTTCGCAGCAGAAGCCTCGCCGCGAAGGTAGTTCAGGAAATAGTGAACGCGGGTCCGGTTCCACCGTCCCTAGCAGTGCCGCCATCATCGGCCACGCCGCCAGCACCGGCCACCACCAACTGATTTCTCGTACCAAAAATACAAATCGCTCGCAGCGCGTCAACTTCATCGCATAACGCTGCGAGCGATCAGGATCCGTAATCTTCCTTCTAGTGATTCTCGTGCTCCCTAACCTCAACGGCTTGATTTGCTTCTCCTAGAGCCAAGTCCAGATGCTTCATCGCCTTTTCCCGGTGGCCGCCAAACGACCCAGGCGCCCCCGCCAGCAGACCGCGCGCTTGCTGCATCATGTCTCGGGCCGTGCGCACGTCCCTCAGTGCTTCGTGTTTCTCTTGCGCCGCCACCACCGTAACGCTGTTCGCACCCGGGATCACGTGCGAGGCCGCACCTGCGACAAACGCCACCGCAAAACCGCCCACAATCAGTAATCGAGAAATCTGCTTCTTCATCGAAAATCCTCCACTTTAGATTTGGTTAGCCTGCCTATATGTTGCTATGTCAGCAAACAGACTGCGCGGCTGGTGCGCGTCGCCAAGAATCATACTAATTGAACCCGAATATTGATTATGCGGTTGAATTTACGATGTGTCGTAAGAGGTTTCAGCCTAGCCACCTGGGAGTTGACGTGCCTCCAGCCGGTCGGGCTTCGCATATGCAGTGGCCCCTGGAAAATGAACCAGCCTGAAATCGTTGCTGACCCCGTAAAGCGATTCCGAGTGTCCTAGAAATAAATGCCCCTCAGGGAGCAAATTATTGAACAAGTGCTGTACAGTCCGCCGCTTGGAAACAGCGTCGAAATATATCAGGACATTGTGTCGTGCGATAAATTCCAAACGTGTTCGATAATTTGAGACCGCGTCACGCGCTGTCCCGCGTTGCGCATCAGAAACTCCAGAAGCGAGTACTCCTTGGGAGTCAGTTCAATCGCGCGGTCGCCGCGCCTCACGGAGTGCTCCACGCGATTCAGCTCCAAGTCTTCTACGCGCAACATGCTTTCCGGAGAACGCGCGCCCCTTTTCAATAGCGCTCGCACCCTTGCCGAAAGCTCTGAAAAAGCAAACGGCTTCACCACAAAGTCGTCTGCTTCCATATCGAGTTCGCCCGCGCGTTCCGTAATCTGGCTGCGATTCGTAAGCACAAGTATGGGCATGCCCTGCCGCGAGATCCGCAAGTGCCGCATCACGGCGACTCCTTCTTCCTTCGGCAGGCTCAAATCCAGAATCGCGAGATCGTACTCGTTTTCCCGCACAAGGCTCCGTGCCTGCTCGCCGTTCTGAGTCAGGTCCACGGAATAGCGCTCGGCGCCAAATCCGCGTTGCAGGAAAATTCCTAACGATGGATCATTTTCGGCCACCAGCAACCGCATAAGAACTCCAGTGAAAGGGGGACAACGAAAAAGAGAATCTCGAAGGGGATGTGAATTTAATGAAGAGTCACAAAGATGTCAAAACAAATCGTTGTTCGACGCTAAGATTTTTCGAAGAAGTTACTAAGCTGTTTCAATGTGGGACATAAAACCCACCTGCGCGAGATTCGTTGAGCCATTTTTAAAAAAGACTAGTTCCGCAATGGAACAATCTCACGGATGCGTCATTTTTTCTGGCCGCACAAGCTCGTCAAATTCCTTCTCCGTGAGATATCCAAGCTTCAACGCCGCAGCTCGCAGGCTGCTGTGATCATGATGCGCTTTATGCGCAATTTCGGCAGCCTTGTCATATCCGATTTTGGGGGTTAATGCGGTTACCAGCATCAGTGAGTTTGCTACATTTTCTCGAATGCGATCGCGCTCCAGCTGCATTCCCACGATGCAGTGGTCCGTGAACGAACGGCACGCGTCGGAAAGTAATCGCACAGAATTAAGGAAATTATGAATCATCACCGGCTTGTAAACATTCAGCTGAAAATTCCCCTGCGAACCGGCAAATCCAATCGCTGCGTCATTGCCAAACACCTGCACGGCAACCATCGTCATTGCTTCCGACTGCGTAGGGTTCACCTTGCCCGGCATAATCGACGAGCCTGGCTCGTTTTCAGGCAGCGTGATTTCACCGAAGCCTGCTCGCGGACCGGAAGCAAGCCATCGAATATCATTGGCTATTTTCATTAACGACGCGGCGAGCGTTTTCAGCGCTCCACTCGCAAACACAATCTCGTCGTGCGCGGAGAGCGCCGCAAATTTATTGGGATGTGATTGGAAGGGCAGCCCCGTCAATTCAGAAATTTTCTGTGCCGCGCGCTCGGCAAACTCCGGATGCGCGTTCAACCCGGTTCCCACCGCCGTGCCACCAATCGCCAAATCGTACAAACCCGGGAGTGCCAGGTGTAATCGTGCGATATCGCGGTCCAGCAAGCTCACCCACCCGGACATTTCTTGGCCCACCGTAAGCGGCGTCGCGTCCATTAAATGTGTCCGGCCAATCTTTACGACATCTTGAAACTCCCGCGCCTTCGTATCGATTGCATCGCGCAGACGAGTCAACGCCGGAATCAGCGCTTCTGCTACCCGAGTCGCCGCCGCGATGTGCATCGCCGTCGGGAATGTATCGTTTGACGACTGCGACATGTTCACGTCGTCATTGGGATGGATCGGCTTCTTCGAACCCATCACGCCGCCCGCAATTTCGATTGCCCGGTTCGAGATCACCTCATTGGCGTTCATATTCGTCTGCGTGCCGCTTCCCGTCTGCCAGACTCGCAGCGGAAAATGTTCATCAAGCTTCCCGGAAATCACTTCATCGGCGGCCTGAACGATGAGCCGCGCCTTCTCCGGCGAGAGCTTCTTTAAATCCTGGTTCACCAGCGCCGCAGCTTTCTTCAAAATTCCAAACGCCCGGATCAGCTCGCGAGGCATCGTGTCCCGGCCGATGTCGAAATGGATCAATGACCGCGCCGTCTGCGCCCCATAGTAACGGTCGTTGGGAACCTCAATTTTGCCCATGCTGTCCGATTCGATCCGGACTTGTGGCTTCGTAGCGACCGTCGTATTCGCGTCCACTTTCGTTCCTCCAAACCTCTGTCGCAACGCCCTTTAAAGCACCTTCAACACTAAAGAATACTGCGGAATTGCACGGCGTGCATTCGGATTCGTCGCAAATCGCCATATCTGCACATATAAATGACCAGAACGAAAGGTACCGGCCCTGAAAAATCGCCTGAACAGCTGTACGAGACTTGCACTTTCGTACAGGAGCGATTTCAGAAACGTTCAAGTACGATGCCCCAAGGGCGATTCTCGAATCAGACTAAAATTGATGCTTGGGGATTCCACATCTTCGACGTTGACGTTCTCCAGTAGGCGCGGCTCGTCCCCACAGAACGGGAGCACCTAGTCTCATGGCGTGGAGATTTCGGCTCGGCTCGCGACGCGAAGAAAACGGAGGCACGGGTGTACAGGTTGCCGAGGCTCTGCCCGAAGAAGCGTCCCAAAACGTAGCTGCCGAAGAGGCCGTCGCCTCAGTTTCCACGTCAGAGTCGGCCGCAGAGGCCCCTGAGCCCACCACGACAGCTGAATCTCCCAGGCTCTCCGTTGTTACTGAGGAAACCCATAAGGACGAATCGATCGAGACTGCTGAAAAGCCGGAATTACAGATCCCCGACAACAACGCTGCCGTCACTCAAGCTACTGACGCCCCCGCCACGTCCGACTCATCCGCCGAAACAACGCAAAGCCTACTAGCGGACGCAACCGCGCCTCTCGCCCCGGCGTTTCCCGCTATCGCCAGCGACTGGGCCTTCGAAGAAAAGCTCGCAATGCACAAGGAATGGGTCGAATCTCAGGGCATCTCAGGTAAGAAAATCGATCTCGCAAGTGCCAAGCTGGAAGGAGCTGAACTGGTAGGCGTGAATCTCCGCTACGCCGACCTGCAGGAAGCAGACCTGAAAGCGGCCGATCTTCTTCTAGCCGATCTTCGCGACACCTGCCTCGCGCGCGCGAATCTGGAAGAAACGTGCCTGGTCGGCGCGAATCTCGAAGGCGCCAACATGGAAGGCGCCGCACTCGCCTCCGCCATGGGGCTTGTCCCGCGCCAGATCGCCGGCGCCAATCTGCGCGACGCCACACTGCCTCCGCAAATTCTCGAATTCCCCGGGTTGGCGGATTTTGCGCGCGCATCGCGCACCGTGATGTCGTTTTTCACCGCGACGCTCTCAGTCAGCCTGCTTTCCTGGTTGATGATCTGGAAAACCAAAGACGTCCAACTAATCTCCGACTCCTCCATACTCCCATTTCTGCATTCCGCCGCCGCTTTCCCGACGGCTGAAATCTACCTCATCATGCCCGCCCTGCTCGTAGCCGTTTATCTCACCTTCCAATATCATTTGCAGCGACTGTGGGACGCTGTCCTCGAACTTCCCGCCATTTTTCCCGATGGCAGCTCGGTCGACGAGCACAAGCCTTGGATCATCACCGGTCTTATCCGCGCCCACTTCCGCTGGATGAACCATGACGCGCCTTCCACACGCTTCATCGAGAAAGCAATCTCCATCCTGCTCGCGTACTGGCTCGTGCCAATAACGATCCTCTGCGTCTGGGGACGCTACCTCACGGCCCAAGACATGCACGGCACGCTCCTTCACGTGCTCCTCTTCGCCGCCGTCACCGGTGTCGCCGTCTATTCCACCACCCGCGTCGGCCGTCCCGAAGAAGCGTGGGCCTCCGAAAAGAAAATTTCGGCAGGAATTCTTGCAAAAGTAAAATCTGTCAGTTTTTCGCGGCTGATTGCAGCCCTCGTCGTCGGCCTTTTCTTTCTCTCGCTCGGCGCCATTAAAGGCGTTCCGCATGACTTCGGCCGCGCTCCGCAATTTTCAGCCGGTGATATTCGCCGCTGGGCTCCCAGCGTTTTCTGGTCCATCGGCTACGATCCTTATGCCGACTTGACGGAAGCCGCAATCTCCACGAAGCCCGCTAGCTGGACCGGCGCCGATGATCAACTCGCTTCCGTGAAAGGCGCGCGCCTGAATGGCGCCAAGTTCCGTTACGCCCAAGCCTACGGGGTTTTTCTCGCCACCGCTCATCTCTTCCGCACCGACTTCACCGGCGCATTCCTCTCCGAAGCGGACATGCGCGGCGCCGACCTCGGCCAGTCAACTCTTCGCCTCGCCATCTTGGATCGCGCGCAAATGGCTCACACCAATCTCGATCGCGCCAATCTCGATGGCGCCAATATGACTCGCGCCGACCTCCGCGGCGCCAATCTCTCCTACTCGTCGCTCGCAAACGCAACTCTCGTCGACGCGCAACTCGAAGGAGCCAGCCTCTATTCTGCCCGCATGAGCGGCGCCACTCTCATTCGCGCCAATCTCGACAAAGCCGATTTCCGCGAGGCGCACCTCGAGTCCGCCAATCTCGAACACGCCGCGATGCATCAGGCATATCTCTGGTCGGCCAAGCTCTCCTCGGCCCAACTCGACAACGCCGAATTAAGCACCGCAATTTTTATCGACGCGGATTTGCGAAACGCAGATTTGCACGGAGCTCACTTCCAGGGAACCGTTCTCAATGGCGCGAATCTGCAGGGCGCGAATCTGGACTACGCGGACATGCGCGGCACCCTCGGATTGAGCGCCAATCAGGTTTGCTCAGCAGCCTCTCGAAACGGTCTGCAGCTCGACGACGCCATGCAACTCCAGGTTGACGCTCAATGCGGTGGCGGAATTCACCCGGCGCTTCCCGCGCCGCCCACGACCATCGCGCCGCATTCCGCGCCTGCCGCTGACGCCGTTACCCCCGCGAAATCGAATTAAGGTTTCGCGTCTGGCTTCACCGGCTTCTCCGGCTTCTCCGCAGTCGGCTTCTCTGCGGGTTTTTCGTAACGGCCGGGATCAATCGCCACATTCGGCTCCATCTTCTGCCACGTATATGTCGTAGTCCCATCCACGCGTGTCACCCGCACCGTGAACGGAATCTTCAATCCATTCACGTCGCGATAATCCTCATAATCGGTCTGAAGCGGAAGCGCTCCCAGCGGACTTTCAATGCGATGCGTTATCCGCAGCAGCAAGCCGCTCTGCACATCGAAATAAATCCGATCCGCCCCGTCACCCTTCCACCACGCCATCACCACATATGCATCGTGACCGTTCACACTCTCCGTCCCACGCACCTGAAAGCGCTCATAATCTCTATCAAACCGTTCGCCCGGATAAAACTCCGCCCACTGCCTGCTCCGCGCCAGCTCGTCTCCCGACTCTTCCGTGACTTCTCCGTTCGCCCTCTTCCCCCAACCAATCTCTCCGCTCACCCCTTCGCTCACGTCGCCATTGGGCCGATGCACAATCGCGAACGCCTTATCCGGCGCCGTCCGGTAGGTTTCAATTGCCGCGTGAGGCCCACGCGGGCCTTCAACGCTACCTTGCTCCACCCGTGTCTGATTCTTCTCTATCGCAGCGCTGCCTCCAATCCCATCAACATATTTCGCCAGTATCTCCGTTATGCTCGGCATCGCCTTCGCCCCTTCGCTCGAAGTCCCTGCCGCCTCGCCAGCTTCGGGCGCACGAGCTGCCTTGCCACCTCGAACCAGATTCCGCAACCGCCGTTGTCGCGCCATTGGTCGCTGTCGAAAGGGACGCAATACTGGCCGCCTTAGCAACTCCCCGATGGCACGTATAGCAAGTCACTTCCCGCTTCCCATTGAAATTATCCTGGTTGATCGCAAACATCATCTTCATCATATTCCGCGCTCGCTGCTTCGTCGGCTTATCGTCATTGTCGAAATGGTCGGCCTGATGGCAATAATCGCACCCCACCCCGAGCGAAGCCGCAACGTAGCGCATCGAAGGGATCAATTCGCTCGCGGGAATATCCTTAAGCACCTGAATATTCTTGAAAGCTTTCGCCGGCTGTCTTCTGTGCCTCCGGCTTCGCATCGCCGCTGTTGAACGACCGCCGTGCCGAAGTATGTGTCGAATTACGTGTCGAATTACGTGTGGAAGTACGCGCCGTAATCGCCGGCATCCACAGAACCAGCGCAACCGTCATAGCTAGCGCTGCATACTTAACCCATCTTAGCCACCCTCCAAAATCCGCTTTCATAGTTGCCGCTTCCTTTCAATGCAATCGTTTCGCACTTCGCCGCATCACAGAACAGCACGCGAACATACGTCATTCCTTCCCGGAAAGGAAATAGACAACACGTTCAAACTTTTAGAAGTAAGTCATCGCATTAGGCCAAGCGCTCCACCTCAGGTAAAATTTATTTGCCCAATGATTCTATGAATACAGTCACCGCGACCCAGGATCGGCGTTCTCTCGCTCCCAATTTCCTGCTCTCCAATGCGTCCATGCTCTGCATCATCTTGGGCGCCTGGCTTGTCGTCTACATTCCCGGTCTCTTTCATCCTTCGCTTCTCGACGACGCGGACTCCGTCCATGCCGAAGCATCGCGGGAAATTCTGCTGAACCACGACTGGGTAACGCTCTACGTCGACGGCATCCGCTACCTCGCAAAAGCGCCCCTGATGTATTGGCTCGTAGCGATCAGCTACAAACTTTTCGGAATCTCCGAATGGCAGACGCGCCTGCCGCTGGCTCTCAGCGTCCTACTCCTTGCCTGGTGTGTTTACATTTTCGGCCGGCGCTTCTTTGGCAAAGAAGCCGGATTCTACGCCGCACTCATCACAATTACGTCTCCCGGCTTTTACGTTTTCACGCGCTTTCTCATTCCCGAAGTTCTCGTCGCAATTTTCCTCACGCTCGGATTGTATTTTTTCCTCATGGCATGCGAACAAACCCAGCCGTCCCGCTGGCTCTGCTGGGGAATTGCTGTCACGATTGCCCTCAATGTTTTGACAAAAAGCCTGATCGGCATGGTCTTCCCTGTAGGAATCATGCTGGCGTACCTGTTTCTCACCGGCGGCCTGAAGAAAATTTGGAAGCTTCATCTCCTATCGAGCACTCTCGTCTTTCTCGTCGTTAGTGTGCCGTGGCACGCTCTCGCGGCAATCCGGAATCCCGCACAACCGACAGGCCCCGAAAAGGGCTTTCTCTGGTCCTACTTCATCAACGAACAATTCATGCGCTTTCTCAATAAGCGCATTCCTCACGACTACGGTAAAGTCCCGCTTTTCCTGTTCTATGGTCTCCTGCTTCTCTGGATTCTTCCTTGGTGCGCATTCTTTTTCCCCGCACTGAAGGAAATACCGGCAAATTTCCGCGCTTGGCGGGACCGTTTGGACGCGCGTGGCCGCACCAATCTCCTTCTTGCTATCTGGATCGCCGTAATCGTGGGCTTCTTCAGCTTCTCAAGCCGCCAGGAATATTATTCGCTCCCCGCCGTTCCAGCTCTCACCTTACTCACGGCCGGCTGGCTTCAGCGCGAAAACAATTCTCCCGCCGATAGCCGCGAACGCCGCGCTGGTAGAATCGCGTCGGGATTCCTTCTCGCCATCGGCTGTCTCGTGTTTATCACCTGCATGAGCATTTTTGCGCAAACACATCCGTTCCCTCCCGGCACCGACATCGGCGACGTCCTCACCGCGCACCCGGGACATTACAAACTCTCGCTCGGCCATATGCAGGACCTCACCATCGAAGCGCTCGGCATGTTTCGCGCGCCGCTCTGGGAGTTCGGTTCCGCCATGCTGCTCGGCACCGGTCTCAATTGGTTTTTCCGTCGCCGCGGCTCCACGCTCAAAGCCAACCTCGCTCTCGCCGCCATGATGATCGTAATCCTGCTCTGCGTTTACCAGGGCTTCGTGATTTTCTCGCCCGAAATCTCATCGAAGAATCTGGCTCTCGCGATTCGCAAAGATTTTCAACCCGGCCAGACCATTGTCTTCTACCGAAATTATGAAAGCGGCGCATCGATCACTTTCTATACGGGCGAACGAGTGCATATTATCGACGGGCGGCGCGCTGACCTGTGGTTCGGTTCACTCTTCCCGGACGTGCCTCAAGTTTTCGAAGACCAGGAATCCTTCGCGCGCCTCTGGAACGGGCCCAACCGTGTCTATTTATTTACCGAAGATGCCTTCGTTGAAGAAGCCCTGAAAGGAATTGATCCAAGGACCGCGCACATTTTTGCGCGCAGCGGCGGGAAGGTCGTCTTTACCAATCAACCCATCTCGCCTTCGAACATGCCTTCCGGTTCCGGCTCCTGAGTGCGAACTGTCGTAATACAATCATCTCGCAATTTCATCGCAGCCTGAGAGGTTCCTATGACTCATCCCTGGCACGACCTGAGTCCCGGCAACAAAGTTCCCTACGAATTCGACGCCGTCATCGAAATACCGCTTCACTCCAACGTTAAATACGAGCTCGACAAAGCCAGCGGAATAATCCGCATGGATCGTGTTCTTTACTCCGCCGTCTTTTATCCCGCGAACTACGGCTTCATCCCTCAAACACTCGCCGAAGATCACGATCCGCTCGACGTTTTAGTGCTCTGCCAGGAATCGGTGGTTCCTCTCACCCTCATGCATGCCAGGGTGATCGGCCTCATGACCATGATCGACTCCGGCGATCCTGATCACAAAATAATCGCCGTCGCCACCAAAGATCCTGAATTCAACGGGTATCACGAAGCGAGCGAACTGCCGCCGCACCGGTTGGCCATAATCCGGAGATTTTTTCAGGATTACAAACAGCTAGAAGGTAAAGAAGTGGATGTGGACGAGATTTTGCCGCCTTCCAAAGCCTATCCCATTATCAAAAATGCTCTCGCCACCTATAAAAAACAGTTTTCCCCGGAGAAGCCCCATAAGGCGAAGCGTTAGGTTCCAAACGCTATTCGCTATACATCATCAGCATCACGCCAAGAACGATCATGAAAAGCGGCCATATCTTGTTAAGGATGTCGTACCAGCTCGCGTTGGATTCCGCCAACCCTTTCGCCACCGCTGCTCCCGCGCCAGCCTCGGCAAAATGTAAGTGTTGATGCTGCACGCTAACCATCGTCTTCATGGCGTCCGGCCCGTGCATCCCTCCGTGATGATGAAATAGCAGCAGAACGCATCCCGCCAGCGATACCACAGGGAATACCCACGCACTCCACGCAGCCTGTAAGCGCCCGCTGGCTCGCAACATTTCCACCACACCAAGCACCAGCAGGATGAGCGCAAATGTCTTGTGTTGGACGTCCTCAGGATTGTGTGTCAGAGCGTAAATAATGCTCTGATTCCCAAATGGCCAGATTTCGGTGTCGCTGAACAAAAGCAGGAAAATCCCCGAAATCAAAAAACACATTGGCCAAGCATACCGCGCTGCAGGCCATCGCTTCGTCAGCATCGGCTGCCCCAGGAAAAATATCGCCGCCAGAATTACCAGCAGTCCGGCGAGATGATGATTGAATTCGCTTTCGCGCTTGTCCCTGGCATATTTCGCTTTGAGTTGTGGACTCACCTCCGGCGCAGCGCTGTGCTCCATTCCTGGCATGTTAGCCATTTCCTCCATCGACATGCCGGACATCTCCGGCATCTCTGCTGACTGCGGACGCGGCGGCGGATGGTATGTCCATGCAGGCGCCGCAAGAAATACAGCGCAAATCACAAGAATTAATGAGCTCAGGCTGATCCAGAAGATTTTTTCAGGCTTATTCAGCGGCAATGGTCTCTAGCCTCCTATTTTTTTGAAATCGTGGGCCCAGAATTAGAAATCCATCGGCAATCCAACGTAGTTTTCAGCCAGTGACTGCGATGCGGCTCGCGAACTGGTCACATAATCGAGTTCAGCCAACTGACGCCGTTGATCGAATTGGTTGTCATTATCAAATAAATGCAGCATCGCAGTCATCCACCACGAAAATCGCTGCACCTTCCACACGCGCCTCAAGCAAGTTGCCGAATACTCATCGAGACGCTCGCGGCGACCCGATTTGTAAAACTCCTCCAGCGCACGGGCAAACACGCGAACATCCGCAACCGCCAGATTCAATCCCTTCGCCCCCGTAGGTGGCACGATGTGCGCCGCATCCCCCGCCAAAAACAGTTTCCCGCATTGCATCGGTTCCACAACAAAACTGCGCATCCCCGTCACGCCCTTCTGCGTGATCGGCCCTTCCATCAGCTTCCACCCATTATCCGTCGCCAGGCGCCGATGCAATTCCTCCCAGATTTTCGCGTCGGGCCATTTGTTGATGTCCTCATCCGGCGAGCATTGCAGGTACAGCCTGCTCACTTGCGGCGAGCGCATACTGAGCAGCGCGAACCCGCGTTCGTGATAGCTGTAAATCAATTCATCGCACGATGGCGCTACGTCGGCTAAGATTCCAAGCCATCCGAACGGGTAAGTGCGATCGAACAAAGTGAGTACGCCGTTCGGCACGCTCGGCCGGCAAATTCCGTGAAAGCCATCGCATCCCGCGATGAAATCGCAGCTAAGTTCGTAAGCCTCTCCTCCGCTTCGAAATCGAATGCTCGGTTTCGTCGCCGAACCCGCATCTGCAAAATCGTGGACGCTCACATCTTCCACTTCGTAAAAAATCTGGCCGCCGGCTTCGCACCGCGCCTTATTGAGATCTTTGATCACCTCGTGCTGCGCATAGATCGTGATTCCCTTCCCGCCAGTCAATTCCGCAAAATCGATTCGGTGCGTCCGCCGCCCGAACCGCAAGTTCACTCCGTAGTGGACGAGCCCTTCTTTCTTCAGCCGCTCGCCTACTCCGGTTTCCAGCATCAGATCCACAGTCCCCCGCTCCAGCACTCCCGCACGCACGCGTTCTTCCACATACTGCTGGCTGCGATTCTCAATAACGATGGATTCGATCCCCTGCAGATGCAATAGATGCGAGAGCATCAGCCCCGCAGGACCGGCGCCCACAATTCCCACCTGCGTGCTCAGTTTTTTCACGCCACCATTCTAATACCGCGAGCGGTCGCCCGCTTGCGAAGATGTAAATTTTCGCTTCCGCTTGACGCTTCCGAACAATCTCCGGTAGCCTCACTCCGCCACATTCGAAATCCGTTTGAAGGAGTTTCACGCGAATGCTCGTCAGCCACAAGCGGCTGCTCATCGAATGGGGTGACTGCGACCCCGCCGGAATCGTTTTTTATCCGCGGTATCTCGAGTGGTTTGACGGTTGCACCACCGCTCTCTTTCTCGCGGCCGGACTGCCGATTCAAAACCTCTTCCGCTCGCACGGCATCCTCGGCGTTCCGCTCGTGGACGTAAAGGCGCGATTTATCGTGCCCTCCACCTTTGGCGACGAACTCCGCGCGGAATCAACCGTGATCGAATTTCGGCGCAGCAGCTTCGTGTTGCGCCATCAATATTTCAAGGATCAGGTTCTCGCCGTCGAAGGCATCGAAACGCGCGTTTGGGCCGGCCTCGACCCGCAGGATCCGAAGCGAATGAAATCCCGCCCGCTTCCACCAGAAGTGATCGCCCGGCTATCCGAGAATCGCTCCTGAACCAAAAGCCTGGCGCTTCACACGAGGACGATTCGCTACACCTGAAAATAAAAAGATGACGCACGCGAACAACGAAACCCAGGCTGCACTCATACGCCACGATCGTCTTTTGTCGGTGGCCGATATTGCCGGAACTTTTCTCTTCGCGATCGAAGGCGCCACCGCCGCCGTCACTGGCGATCTCGATTTGCTCGGCCTGATGGTGTTGGCATTCTCCACGGCGTTGGCGGGCGGAATCACTCGCGATCTGCTGATCGGCGCCGTGCCGCCGCAGTCGCTCCGCGATTGGCGCTACCCCACCGTGGCTTTTGCAGGCGCTGCGATTGTTTTCTTCCTGCATCCGCTTTTTGAGAATCTTCCCACGCGGCCTCTCATCGTGCTGGATGCCGGCGCGCTGGCTCTGTTCGCGGTCGCAGGCACCGAGAAAGCGCTCAAATACAAAATGCATCCTTTTGTCGCGGCATTGCTGGGCACCATCACAGCCGTCGGCGGCGGGACGATTCGCGATATTTTTCTAGCGCAGATTCCGAATGTACTTCGCGCCGACGTTTACGCCACCGCCGCGCTCATCGGTTCGGCGGTAATGATCGTCGCGCGGCGATTTCGAATGGGCGATACGCCGTCTGCCATTCTTGGCGGGTTGTCGTGTTTCGCGATTCGCCTGATCAGCGTTTGGCGGCACTGGAATCTGCCGCACGTCCCGACCTGATAGCGCCGCTAGCCGCGCTTCAGCCAGTTAGTGAATTGAATCGCGCAACTGAATCAGCGCCTTGTCGGCGGCGTCCACGCGGATGAGTCCTGACCGCGGATCTTCGAAATCCAGAACGGCGTAAATCGTTATCGGAATTACCGTCGCGTATAAAATCATGTGCAGCCAGCTCCGGCTTTTCCGTTTCGCCATCGCATAGCCAGCTAAAAGCCCGCTCAGAAGCGCGACGCTGACCAGCAAAAGGAAAATCAGCGCCGGGAGACGAGTGCCCGCGGCAATCATCCGTGCGGTCGTAACGTCGGTCATGTCGTTGATAGCGGGCATCAGCAGCCGCGCGGAGTTTTGCGTCGAATCATTCTTGCTGGCAGCCAAAGCACGCGACCAGATCTGCTGCTGGATCTCTCCCGCACGCGCAAATTCCTGCCGAGCCTCATCCCTATTTCTCAGCACTTCGAAAGCGCGAAGCCGCGCATCGAGATACTCGCGGAAAAGCGCGCGAATTTCCGGCTGCTCGGCTGCCGGAAGCAGATCGATGCGGAGGTACGCTGTGCCGATCGTGTTGGCCTCATTGACGATGAGCTGGCGGCGGGCGTCGAAACGCGACATCGCGCCCGCAAAACTGAATCCGAGAAGAAGACCAAGCAGCGCGAACACCGCCGCATCGATCGTCCCGGTTCCTTCGTACGCCAGTTCGTGATTTCTTTTCGAGCTCGCCAGGCCGATCCGGAAACCAATCTCCAAACACAGCAGAATTCCGAAAAACAGCGCGACCGACATCCCCAGTTCGTTCGAGGTGGATAAATTCATGGATCAGTTCGGACTGGAGTAGTTTTCATTAGAGTCTCGAAGAAAGCGGTCATTTTTTACCGTCTATTTCCGCGAACACCTCTTGTGCAATGTGGAAGGCCGTGTTGGCTGCAGCCACGCCGCAGTAAATCGCGCTCTGCAGCAGCACTTCCTGAATTTCATCGCGAGTTACTTTGTTATTCAGCGCAGCTCGGACGTGCATCCGGAATTCATCACTCCGATTCAGCGCGATCATCATTGCGAGAGTTATGAGGCTGCGCGTATTTCGAGGAAGCCCAGGGCGCGTCCAGACTTCTCCCCAGGCATAGCGCGTGATGAGATCCTGGAACGGCTCGTTGAAGGCGGTTTTGTTCTTCTCCGCCCTATCGACGTGCGCGTCGCCAAGCACCGCACGCCGCACTTTCGTTCCCGCCTCGTGCCGTTCGCGATCGCTCATGTTTTTCCCGGGCATCACTTCCCCTCCGGTTCGGTCAGAAAATTGAGAAGCGTCTTGGTGAATTCCACAGGGGCTTCCACATTCGAGAGATGCGATGCATCAAGCTCCACGAGCTTCGCTCCCGGAATCGCGTCCACTAGATAGCGCAGGTCCGTCGCGGAAATCACGGGGTCGTGCAATCCGCCGATCACCAAAGTGCGCGCCCGAATGCGCGAAATCGTTTCGCGCTGGTCCATATCGCGGATGGCGCCGCAATTCGCGGCGTATCCTTCGGGAGACGTGCTTGCAATCATCTGGCGCGTGGCCGCAATCACGTCCGGCGCTTTGGCGATGAATGTGGGAGTGAACCAGCGCTGCGCCTGCGTTTCAGCAACTGCACTGAGGCCGTTGGTTCGTACTGTTTCGATGCGAGTGTTCCACATGTCGGCTGCGCCGATCTTCGCCGCTGTGTTGCACAGCACCAACCGATTGATTCGTTCCGGAGCATAAACTCCCAGCCACATGCCGGTCACGCCGCCCATCGAAAGCCCGCAAAAATGCGCGCGTTCGATTCCAACCGCATCAAGCAATCCGACGACATCGCGCCCCAATTGAGTGATGCTGTAGGGCCCCGCAGTGACGGACGACTGGCCATGACCGCGCGTGTCGTAGCGCAGGACGCGAAAGCGTTCCGCTAGCGCTGGAATCTGCGGATCCCACATGGACAAATTCGTGCCCAGAGAATTCGAAAGGACGAGCACCGGCGCATCGGCAGGGCCGTCGAAGCGATAGTTCAGCCTCGCGCCGTTTGAGTCCGCAAAAGGCATGCTTAGAGTTCTCCGAGTTGTGGCATTAGAGTTTTCGATCCAGGCTGGATAGGACTTTCCTGGCCATCTCTTTTGCTGAACCGATGTAATTCTTGGGGTCCATCAGACGGGCGATTTCTTCGGCGGAAAGCTGCTCGCGAACTTTCGCGTCGTTGAGGAGCACATCTTGCAGCGATTGATTCTGTTCGACGGCGCGGCGGCTCGCGTCTTCCAGCAACTTATGCGATTGAGAACGGCCGAGCTTTTTGCGCAGAACCATCGCTACGGCTTCGGAAAAAATCAAGCCGCGCGTTTCGTCGATATTTTCAGCCATGCGATTTTCGTGAATCTGCAATCCGCCGAGCACGGTAGCCGCCTGCGCAACCGCTCCGCCCGCGAGCGTGCAGATTTCCGGCAGCGTTTCCCATTCGGCGTGCCAGCCCCCCAAACCACGCTCGTGCTCCTGGACCATGCTGGTCAGCATCGTAGAAACGAGCGCGGGAACTCGAATCGCGGCGGCTAAAATCACCGCGCATCCGACAGGATTCTGTTTGTGCGGCATTGTGGATGAGCCACCTTTGCCGGGCGCCGAGGGCTCAGCGACTTCCGCGACTTCGGTTTGCGCCATCAGGGAAATATCGCGCGCGATTTTTCCGAGTGTGCCGACCAACAGCCCGAGAGTAGTCGCAACTTCCGCGAAACGGTCGCGGTGTGTGTGCCAGGGCAAATCCGGCAAGCCAAGCTTCAGATCATCGGCCAGCGCGGAAGCAACTGCCGGTCCGCGATCACCGAGCGCCGCGAGCGTGCCCACCGCGCCTCCAAATTGAATTACGAGAACATCTTTTTGCGTTTGGTTGAGGCGGGCATGGTGCCGCTCGATTGCAGAAAGCCAACCGGCAGCTTTCAATCCAAGAGTGACGGGAGGAGCATGTTGCAGCCAAGTGCGGCCGACGACGAGGGTTGCTTCGTGGGCTTCAACGAGTTTTACCAACGCGCTCGAAACTTTGGAGAGCCCGTTGCCGATTTCTTCAAGGGCCTCGCGGAGCTGAAGTACGAGGCCGGTGTCGATCGCATCCTGACTCGTGGCGCCATAGTGGACGAAAGCGGAAGCCTTCTCGTCGCTCTTGGCAACGAGTGAAGTGAGCTGCTTGACCATCGGAATTGCGATGTTGCCGGCCAGCGCGCCTTCTCGTGCCAGCTTTTCGATCGAGAACAGATTCGCGTCGCATTGCGACTCAATCGCTGCGGCGGCTTCTTTGGAAGCGACGCCGGCGATCGCGAGCGCTCGTGCCAGTGCGGCTTCGAAATTCAGCATGGCTTGCAGGCAGCGATGATCGGAAAAGATCTCGCGCATGTCGTCGGTCGTGAAGAGTGGACCGAGTAGATGAACGGGGTGTGGTGTGGTCATTGGAGTGGTGCCAGCGCGGGTATCATATCGCGGGAAGTGCCTTTGGAAGGAGAAAAGCGAGGGTTGGCGCAAATCCTGAGAAACGCGATTTTGTCCCGATTAGAAATTGCGTAAGTAGTGATGCTGCGTGGTTTAGTGAAATTTCTAATTGTCTGAATGTTCCTATTAGAAAGGGCCGGCTCAGCCACGCTGGAAGCGCAAGAGGATGGCGGATTGAGAGAAAAAATCGCGAAATATTTGCGATTAGAAATTCTTAGTGGGCTTTGTTTTCTGTGGTTTAACTTGAATTCTAATTCCAGATTTGCGATTAGAAATTCGGCGTGGCGCGATGAGACGGCGTTCGACACTCTTTGAATTCGTGGCGCGGCAAGAGCGTACGGGCCCTTCGTATCTCTGGGTAACCCAGAGTGCGTGTCTCGTTGGGCCATCCCTTCGTCCGATAGCGTAGTTTTTGTCGTCATATAAAAACGGACAATGGTAGCGCGAATTGGATCGTTTGAACATCCGTAAAACTACGGAGAAGCGGGTCGAAAATTCAAAAGAGCCGGCAGGATGCCAGCGCTACAAGGGAACGTCAGGGCAATCGAGGCTTGGCGACCGCGGGTCGTGTTATAAATTGGCGGAGATTTTATGGCAAAGCAATCACACGCGGTGCTGGCTGAGATTCGCGACACCTTGCTTGAAACTTATGCCAGCAATGATGGGATGAATCAGGTGATCCTCTCGAGCCTTGATCCTCGGGCTTGGCGGGCTGAGCCGCCTGGTAAGAAAGGCAACGGGCGGACGATTGCGGCGATCTTCGCGCATTTGCACAACTGCCGGCTTAATTGGCTTAGGAATTCGGCGCCGCATTTGAAGTGTCCGGCACCGCTTGATCCTGACCGATGCACGATGAAGCAGGCTGCGGCTGCGCATCGGAAAAGCGCGGCGCAATGTTTGCGGATGTTGACGGATGCTCTTTCGGCGGATTCGAAGCGGCGGGTCACGAAATTTTCGCGGGGGAGTTGGGCGCAAACCTGGCCGGCTGGAGGGACCATGTTTGCTTACATGTTTTCGCACGAAGCGCATCATCGCGGGCAGATTTTGATGTTGGCGCATCAGCTTGGCTATCGCGTGTTGCACGATACGCCTGGGGTGTGGCATTGGGAGAAGCTTTGGAAGCAGGCTGGGTTGAGTACGCGGCCGCGGTAGTGAATTGCGTTCAGCGCGTGCGATATCCTGCGGATGACAAGATCGAAGGGAATGTGGCGTTACAAACGGCGCACAGGCAGGAGTGAGTGCCTGTGCCACTAGAGTCAAAAGAGCCGTCCGGAGGCCAGCGGTACGAACGGCGAGTCAAAAGAGCCGGCAGGATGCCGGCGCTACAAGGGACGAGAGGAAAAAGCAAAGGCAATTCGTTAGACGTGGTGAGCTACTTTTTTTAGGTCGGCTATGAAGCGCTTCATTTCTTCGTGGCGGGTGGCCTCGTCGGGGGCGCGCAGGATGGAGGATGGGTGGACTGTGGCCATCACGTGCGGAGCTAGATCGGATTTGAGGAATTCGCCTCGGTGCAGGGTGACGCGGAAGTCGCGTCCTAGTAATGATTGGGCGGCTGTGGCGCCTAGGCAGACGATAACGTTGGGGCGGATGGCTGCGATTTCGGCGTCGAGCCAGGGGCGGCAGGCGGCGATTTCGATGGCGTTTGGTTTTTTGTGGATGCGGCGCTTGCCGCGGGGTTCCCATTTGAAATGTTTCACGGCGTTTGTTACGTAGACTTTTTTGCGATCGATGCCTGCTTCGATTAGTGCGCTATCGAGAAGTTTTCCTGCTGGGCCGACGAAGGGCTTGCCTTGGATGTCTTCCTGATCGCCTGGTTGTTCGCCGACGAAAATTACTTTGGGTTTTGCGCCGGCGCCTTCACCGAAAACCGTTTGCGTGGCGTTCTTCCAGAGATCGCAGGCTTTGCAATGGACGGCTTCTTTTTGAAGCTGTTCGATCGTGGCGTTTGGAAGAAATAGCGCGAGGGCTGGTTGAGCGGCGGTGCGTTTGGCCATGTGCAAGCATAGTGCGTTGTGCGGATATAAGGAATCGGGGAGTTGTTGTAGGCGGTGTGCGGATGGATTGCGGATGCGAGAAGCTGGGGCCCTCGCTTCGCTCTAGTCTCGGTGCGCGCTTCGCGCAGCAATTTTTTTGTCACGGCTAAAGCCATGACCTACAAAGAAAGAGACCGGCGGTCGCGAGATTTTCCCTCAGCGGCTAAAGCCGGGTGTTGCTGCGGTGTGACGTAGGAGTCGCAGTGGTGACACGGCTGAACCGTGCCCTGACGTAAGAGTCGCAGACAAAAAGGCCCAGGTAAGTCCTTCTTGTTCCCCGCTGCTTGACAAAGGCGGGGGGCGGAGTGAGAATTATAGGGAGGCGAAGAAAAAGCGAAACTACGAAACTGCTACATTGGCGTAATGGTGCCAAGCATCGCGTTCGGGCACGGCCCCTCGAGACCATTCGGGATCTTCGACATGCCGTGCCCCTACTAACAACCTTCCTTTTTCTGCGCGTCAGAGTTTGCAACGCTGAGATCCTTCGACTGCGAGTCGGCCGTCCCGCAAGAGCGGGACGAAGGCAAGGGCGGCCGACTCTCCGCTCAGATGACATTTTGATGATGCGGGGCCGGATGGCTTGGCGTTGCACGAGCGAGGGGCGGTCTTAGACCCGTCCCTATTGCGGACCATGCCTGGGAATCTTGCTGCTTTGCGATTGCAGGTGGAAACGGCGCTGGCCGGACGCGTTGCTGCGCCCTTTTCGTATCGCGACCGGAAGCTTGTGGAGATGGTGTCTGCGGGCGTTCCGGAAATTGATGCGCTTACGGGAGGATTGCCGCGCGGGGGGTTGACGGAAATTTGCGGACCTCCCTGCTCTGGACGGACGAGCCTACTGGTTTCGGCACTGGCATCGCGAACGGCGCAGGCTGAGGTGTGCGCGCTAGTGGATGGGCGCGATGCTTTCGATCCGCACGGGGCGGCAGCGGCGGGTGTGGAGTTGAAGCAACTGCTGTGGGTGCGCTGCCGGAATATCGAGCAGGCGCTGCGGTCGACGGATTTGCTGTTGCAGGGCGGCGGATTCGGGATGATTGCGGTGGACCTGAGCGATATTCCGGCAGCTACTGTGCGCTACGTTCCGTTGAATGCGTGGTTTCGATTTCGGCGAGCGGTGGAGGATACGCCGACGATTCTGATGCTGCTCGAGCAGGAGGCGAATGCGAAGACGTGCGCGTCGCTGGTTTTGAGGGTTGGATTTGAAGCGCCGCGGTGGACGGGGGCGGCGCGTGAGGTGGGGGATTTTTGCGCTGCGAATTCGTCGGCTTGTTTGCTGGGCGGAGTTGGGGTTCGGGCGGAGGTGGTGAGGTCGAGCGTGCAGGCAATTGGGGATGGGGCGGTGGGAGTGGATGGGAGTGTGGGGATTTTTGAGGCGGAGGCAATGTGCGCTACGGAGCGCGTGTGGAAACGCTGAGATCCTTCGACTGCGAGTCGGCCGTCCCGTAAGAGCGGGACGAAGGCAAAAGCGGCCGACTCTTCGCTCAGGATGACACGCTCTTTTCATAAATTTTTTAGCCGCAGGAAATTGCTCCCTGACGAGCGCGAAAGCAATAGGGGGAGATACCCACAACGAGGAAAAGCGCTCGCTGTGGCTACCGAAAAAGACATTGTGGAACCCGAGAAAACCCCTTGCTCCGAAAAACAGTTCTGATGGGATTTGCTGCGATTTACGTTGCGGATTTTATGGTGCAGGCGGTGGTGCGGGCGGAGCCTGGGTTGCGCGATTGCGCGATTGCGCTTCTTGAGGGAACGGCGCCGTTGCGAAAGGTAGTGGCAGCGAATGACGCGGCTTTGCGGGCTGGAATTGAACTGGGGATGACGGAATCGCAGGCTGAGGATTTTTGCGCGGTGCAGGTTCGGCTGCGTTCGCCGGTGCTGGAAAAAACGGCGCATGCGGCGCTGATGGATCTGGGGTGGTCGGTTTCGCCGCGTGTGGAGGATACGGCGGCGGACACGATTGTGCTTGATCTTGCGGGGCTCGGTTCCCTGCTGGGCTCGGAGGAAATTATTGCGGAGCGATTGATTGAGGGCGCTTCGCTGCTGGGATTGACAGCGCGCGTGGCGATCTCTTCGAATCTTGAAACGGCGATTCATGCGGCGCGTGGCTTTGCGGGAGTTACTTTGATTCCTGCGGGCGAGGAAGCGAAAACGCTCGGCGGCTTGCCGGTTGGAGTGCTTGTCACATCGGATGGGCTTTCCCCGCGCGCTGAAATTCTGGAGACGCTTGATAGCTGGGGTGTGCGCACGTGCGGAGCGCTTGCAGCGCTGCCTGTGCTAGAGCTTTCGGAGCGGCTGGGGCAGGAGGGAGTGCGTCTGCACGAATTCGCACGCGGTGCGAGTTCGCGAGCGATGGTGCTGGCTGAGCCCGATATTCATTTTGAGGAGGAGATGGAGCTTGAGGATGCTGTGCCGGAGCTGGAGCCTTTGTCGTTTTTGCTAGGGCGGCTGCTCGACCAATTGTGTGCGCGGCTTGCGGCGAGAGCGCTGGCTGCGACGGTGATTCGCGTGCGATTTGAGCTGGAGCCGGTGTCTGAAAATAATGTGCGCTCGCTGAATGACAGTGCTCCGCGGAAGGCTGCGTTACCCACGTACGAGAAAAGTCTGACGCTGCCGGTGCCGTCGCGAAATTCGAAGATGCTGTTGAAATTGCTGCGATTGCGATTGCAGACGGAGCCGCCACAGACGGCCGTGCTGAAAATATTTATGGCGGTTGAGCCGGCGAAGCCGCGATTCGCGCAGGGTGGATTATTTCTTCCGAGTTCGCCCGATCCGGAAAAACTCGAGCTTACGATTGCGCGGCTTGCGAATCTGGTGGGCGATGGGAATGTGGGCGCGCCGGAGTTGGCGGATACGCATCGGCCGGATGCGTTTCAGATGCGACGCTTTACGGCGCCCCGAGCTGCAACTGAAACTACCTCCAGAACGCGCGACGTGAATCGCAAGACAAGGGCTGTACTGCGGAACGCGGTGGCGAGTGACGATTGCGAATCGCTTACGGATGCTCATAGGATACGAATGGCTTTTCGCGTTTTCAGGCCATCTTTGCCGGCACGCGTGGAGATGCAAGATGGACGGCTGGTGCGGGTTTCGTTCAACGGAGTGCGCGGCGAAGTGGTGGCGGCGTCGGGACCGTGGCGAACTTCGGGAGATTGGTGGCGCGAAGATGGGTGGGAACACGATGAGTGGGATATCGACGTTCGTTTCGGTTTAGCCTCTGCGCCGCAATCTGCTTCTTTTTCTTTTTCGCGGATGGTCTCGATGAAACGCCAGCGTGGAGCACTTACGCGTTCAGATTTATTTTCGTCAAACGAGCGCGAGCTATCTGCGCAGAGCGGACTTTATTGCATTTATTACGACTCGGGGCGCGGCAGCTGGTTTGTTCGGGGGATGTACGACTGATGAGCGAAGCGGTCTATACGGAGCTTCACGCGCGGTCGGCGTTCAGTTTTCTCGAAGGCTGCGGCGCTGCCGGAGGAGCTGGCTTCCGCGTGCAAGGAAAAAGAAATGGGCGCGATGGCTGTGCTCGATCGCGATGGAGTGTATGGCGCGCCGCGTTTTTATCTGGCTGCAAAGAAGATTCCGATTCAAGCGCACATTGGCGCGGAAGTGACGTCGGCGGAAGGCTGGCGGTATCCGTTGCTGGTGGCGTCGCGCGAGGGTTATCAAAATCTGTGCCGGTTGATTACGCGGATGAAATTGCGCGCGCGAAAAGGTGAAGGAAATGTTGCGGCGGAGGAAGTGGCTCAAAAAGCACGTGGGCTTATCTGCCTGACGGGGGGCGATGAGGGGCCGCTTGCAAATGCGTTGGCGTATGGGGGCGTTGCGCGCGCGGCGGAGTGCGTGGAGAGGCTTTGCGAGCTATTTGGGCGCGGGAACGTCTACGTGGAATTGCAGCGGCATTTTTGCCGCGATGAAGAAGCGCGAAATCACGCTGCCATTGAAATCGCGCGAAAATTGAAGCTGCCGCTGCTGGCGACGAATGGCGTCTGTTATGCGGAGACGCGGCAACGCGAAATTCTGGATGTGTTCACATGCATTCGCAACCATCGCAATCTCGCGACGGCCGGGAGATTGCTGGCGCGCAATTCTGAGCGTCATCTGAAATCGCCGCGCGAGATGGCGGAACTATTCGCCGACCTTCCCGAAGCGGTTGCCAATACGCAGGAGCTCTCATCGCGTTTGCAGTTCGCCATGAGCGACTTGGGCTATGAATTTCCGCGCTATCCGGTGGTGGACGGCGAGACGGAGATGAGTTTTCTGCGCGATCGCGCGCAGGAGGGCTTGGTGGCGCGTTACGGAGCGGACGATGAGCGCGCGCGAAAGCAGATCGAACGCGAACTCCAACTGATCGAGAAGCTCAAGCTTGCGGGATATTTTCTGATCGTGTGGGACATCGTGCGCTTTTGCCGGGAGAACAATATTCTCGTGCAAGGACGCGGTTCGGCGGCGAATAGCGCGGTTTGCTACGCGCTGGGCATTACGGCTGTGGATCCGGTGGGAATGGATCTGCTTTTCGAGCGCTTTTTATCCGAGGAGCGCGGCGAGTGGCCGGACATCGATCTCGATTTGCCAAGTGGAGATCAGCGGGAGCGCGCGATTCAATACGTGTACGAGCGGTACGGAAAATTGGGCGCGGCGATGACGGCGAACGTCATCACCTATCGCGGGCGTTCGGCGGCGCGCGAAATTGGCAAGGCGCTTTCGTTCGATCCGGAAACGCTCGACCGCCTGGCTGGTTTGGTGGGCGCGTGGGAATACAGGGACGCAAACGATACGCTCGAGCGGCAGTTTCATGATGCCGGGCTCGATCCGACGCATCCGCGCATTCGCAAATTTTTCGAGCTTTGCCAAATGGTGCAGGATTTGCCGCGTCATCTGGGGCAACACTCGGGTGGCATGGTCGTTTGCCAGGGGCAGCTTGATTCCGTGGTGCCGCTCGAGCCGGCGACGATGCCGGGGCGCGTGGTGGTGCAATGGGACAAAGAAGATTGCGCGGACATGGGAATCGTGAAAATCGATCTGCTCGGGCTGGGCATGATGGCGGTGCTCGAGGACTCACTGAAAATTATTCGCGAGGATTATGGCGAAGAAGTGGATCTGGCACGTTTGCCGGCGTATGACCGGACTGTTTACGAGACGCTGTGCAAGGCCGACACCGTGGGGATGTTTCAAATCGAAAGTCGCGCGCAGATGTCGTGCTTGCCGCGGCTGAGGCCGAATTGTTTTTACGACATTGTGGTGCAGGTGGCAATCATTCGGCCGGGGCCGATCGTGGGGCAGATGGTGAATCCATATTTGAAGCGGCGGCAGGGGCGCGAGGCGGCTGAATGTTTGCATCCGTCGCTCGAACCGGTGCTTTCGCGCACACTGGGCGTGCCGCTGTTTCAGGAACAACTGCTGCGCATGGCGATGATTGCGGCAGGATTTACTGGAGGCGAAGCGGAAGAATTGCGGCGGGCGTTTGGGTTCAAGCGTTCGGAAAAGCGGATGAAAGAGGTGGAAGTAAAACTTCGCCGAGGCATGGAGCAGAACGGAATTCTCGGCGCGACGCAGGATAGAATCGTTCAGTCCATCACGTCATTTGCGCTCTATGGATTTCCCGAATCGCATGCGGCCAGTTTTGCGCTGCTTGCGTATGCCAGCGCGTATTTGAAATGCCATTATCTCGCGGCGTTTACAGCAGCGATGCTGAACAACCAGCCAATGGGATTTTACAATGCCGCCACATTGGTGAAGGACGCGCAGCGGCACGGACTGAAAATCCGGCCGATCGATGTGACTTGTTCGGACTGGCCGTGCACACTCGAAAAAGATGGCGAACGGCTGGTTATGAGGACCGGGTTGCGCTATGTGAAAGGATTGCGACAGGAGGTTGCGCTCGAACTTTTGGAGCAGCGCGGGATGCGACCGTTCGCTTCGATCGAGGATCTAAAATTGCGCGTACCTGGATTTCAGAAGAGTGAAATGGCAACGCTTGCGTCGATTGGCGCGCTGAATTTTGTTTCTGCGGAAAAAGGGGGCCGGCGGCGCGGAATTCACCGGCGTGATGCGTTGTGGCAGATCGAGCGAGCTTCGCGGCGCGCGGGACCTTTGCTCGAGCGAGCTGCCTTAGAAGATGCGGCGCTGGAAAATTCTGGGGCAGATGGCACTGCGAGCGATTCACATGAAAAACAGGAACTTCACGTTCGTGCCGGCGCTGCTGGGCCGAGAGCAATTTCTTCTTCGCGCGAGAGCGATTCTCCCTTATGGCCGATGACGGCAGAAGAAAGGTTGGTCGCGGATTTTTACGGTACCGGAATGACGGTTGGACCCCATCCGATGGCATACCATCGCGCGGAATTAAGGAAGCAAGGGATACGCTCAGCGAGTGAGCTCGGCACTATTCCCGATGGAACCTGGGTGCGCATTGCGGGCTCAGTGATCGCCCGGCAACGCCCTGGCACCGCGAAAGGATTTGTGTTTCTCAGTATTGAGGATGAGACGGGGATTTCAAACGCCATCATCACGCCGAAACTTTTCGAGCAGGATCACGTGGTGGTAGTGCATCAGCAGTTTTTGCTGATCGAAGGGCCGCTACAAAATCAGGACAACGTGATTTCCGTGAAAGCTGCGCGCATTCGTCCGCTATCCATCACGCGGGCCGAAACCGTCTCGCACGATTTTCACTAGGGGCGCCGAAAATAGTTTGCCGCGCTTCCCCTTCTTTGCCGTCCGCGAATGCAATCCGTGCGGTTGAACTTCGCAGCGCGCTGTCGTAATCTATCTTCACCGCATTTGCACTTCTGCGCGCCCGTAGCTCAGCTGGATAGAGCGTCTGGCTACGAACCAGAAGGTCGGGAGTTCGACTCTCTCCGGGCGCGCCACTCTTTTCAATATCTACAATTTGATTACCTCGAAAGCATGTTGCTAGCTGTACGCGGGTTTCCCAAACGGACGGGGTCATTTTGAATCTGGTGTTTCAGTTTGGTGGAACATTCGATTTGCAAGAACCCACTCTCGAGGGCATTCCTGACAACCACCAGAGATTCGGTTGGAAACTTATCTTCCGGGGTTGGCATGGGAAGCCCCGGGAGAGCAGCAAACGGGCCACAGTTAACAGGGCTTCGGTCGAGGCGGTAAGGATCGTTGAACTAAAGCCTTCGCCCAGCTGGCAAGCTTGGGGAACGACGCCGACAAGCACGAACTCGGACGGTCCCAGTCCCGACAATCTCAAGGGCATCAGAGATTCCAGGATTCCTGGATCGTGCGCGTTCAATCGAAGCGAAGCCCTCCGATTGAACAGGTCCCCTTCGGTGTAAATGTGCAGGCTGCCCGGCTCACCATCTGCGAGCACGGCATCCACACACACGACCAGGGACGCATCGGACAAATAAGGCGTGAGGTCGAGTCCAGGAGTACCCAGGTCGACGATGTCCACGTCGGGGCCGCATTCGTATTCGGCGCGAAGGCGCTCAATGACCAGGGGTCCGAGGCCATCGTCGCCGAGCAATACGTTACCCAGGCCGATGACGCGCGCCGGTTTGCGGTGAGCGACGCTCATAGCTAGAGAACTTTCACCTGTGCGATTTTTTTGCCACTCGCATCAAACGTGTGGCAGGCACAAGCCATGCATGGATCGAAGGAATGGACAGTGCGGAGCACTTCGAGGGGCTTGGTTGGGTCATCCACCGGATTTCCCACCAGCGAGCTCTCATACGGGCCAATTGTTCCTTTTTCGTCGCGCGGGCTGGCGTTCCACGTGGTGGGAACGACGGCTTGATAATTGGAGAAAGCGCCCTTGTTGACAACAACCCAGTGGGACAGGGTGCCGCGCGGCGCTTCGTGAACACCCAAGCCGGTGATTTCATGGTCCGGAAATTCCGGCACGTTGTAAGTCGCCGCGTCGCCCTTCAGGATGTTGTCCGCGAGAAGTTGCCAATGCTTTATTGCAAGGTCGGAGAGCATTGCGGAGCGGATAGCTCGGGCGGCGTAGCGTCCGAGGGTAGAATGCAGATTGTCGGGAACCGCTTTGAATCCTCCCGCGGAGGAAACCCGCTCGAGCGCGGCGTCGGTCCACTTGCAGGTGAGTTTATGGCCCGATGCGTAGCCGACCAGGACGTTGGCAAGCGGGCCGACTTGCATGGGATGGCCGTCGTAACGCGGCGCTTTCACCCAGGAATATTTGCCCTCAGGCTGAAAGTCGGTGTATTCGGGAATAGTCTTGCCCTGCCACGGAGCTTGCGGCCCCTTCCCCTGATACCAGGCATGGGTGACGTCTTCCGACACTGCCGAGCGGATAGCCGTGTCGTGCCAGTTGGCAATGGGCGTGACGGCGCGCAAATTTCCGTCGCGGATCACGCCGCCGGGCAGATCAAAGCTGGTGGCCTTGGCGTCTACCGGCAGGTCGGGAACCGCCAGGTAATTTGAAACACCACGGCCGTACTTAAACCACTCGGGGTAGTACGCGGCAAGCAGACAGACATCCACAAAATAAGCTTGCTGCACGAACGGAATGCACTCTTCCAGCAGCGACTTCAGCATTTCGAGGCGATCCATGTTCATGGTCGCCAAGCTGTTCAGGTTAATTGCGTTCATCACTCCGCCCACGGCAAGGTTCTGGATGTGCGGAGTCTTGCCGCCGAGAATGCCGACCACCTGATTGGCCTTGCGCTGAAAGTCGAGAGCCTGCAGATAGTGCGCAAACAGGATCAGATTCATCTCCGGGTTCAGGTGCATGGCCGGATGGCCCCAATAGCCGTGGGAGAAAATTCCGAGCTGTCCACTGGCGAGCAGCCCGTTGACTTTATTTTGTACGGCTTCGAGCTCCCGATGCGAATTACCGGGCCAGGTGCTGACGCCGTCCGCGATGGCAGCGGCGCGCTTCGGGTCAGCTTTTGGGATGGCCGTAACGTCTACCCAGTCGAGAGCGGACAGCTGGTAAAAGTGAACGATGTGGTCGTGCAGCGCGTGCGCAATGAGGATGAGATTGCGGATGTATTGCGCATTCGCGGGAATTTCCAGGTGCAGGGCGTCCTCGACCGCGCGCACCGAAGCCATGGCATGCACCGTGGTGCACACGCCGCAAAATCTTTGCGCAAAGACCCAGCCTTCGCGGGCGTCGCGCCCAAGCAACACGGTTTCGAGGCCGCGCCACATGCTGCAACTGGACCAGGCTCGCTGCACGAAGCCGCCATCCACTTCGACATCGATCCGTAAATGGCCTTCGATCCGCGTGATCGGGTCGATGGTTACTCGGTTTGCCATAGCGCCCCCGAAGTGAGTTTAGACTCTGGCTGCTGCTTGCGCACATAGGCTACCGCCGCGTTCCAGCGGGCTGCCGGAGCGGGAAGAATCGCGAAACGCTTTACCGCGAGGCTGTATACGGCGATGGCCAGAGAAATGTAGCCCACGCCAATGAAAATCTCAGCGATCGAGGGAAAGTAGGAATAGTGACGACCCGGCTGGAAAGCGAGCGTCGTCGGGTCAAAGCGGTAGAGCAGGCCCCCAAAAATCAGGAAGAGCGTAGATTGCAGCAGGACCGTGGGGGTGCTCCTCCATTTTTCACGTAGCAGGATTAATGCTGGAACGAGGATGAAGGATTGTTCCACTTGGAAAAGAACGCTGTAAAAGTCGGGCTTGAACGCGTTAAGAAACTGTCCCCGCCAGAAAATATCGATGGAGCGGAGAATCACCCAGAAAATTCCGGTGTAACTCATCCATTTGCCGAGTTCGCTCAGGATTTCCATATCCAGCGGAAGCCGCCAGTAGAGGCATGAAGTCATTAGCGCGAAGATTACAAAGGCGAAGCCGCACACGATCGCGTCAATCAAATACAAAAGGGGCAGCATCTGGGTCTGCCAAAGGGGATGGACTTTATGACCCCCGAAAAGCATCAGGGCCCCGAGAGACGACTGGTGCATCATCGGGAGCACCATGGCCAGGGCCAACATCATGGGAAAAATCTTTTCGACGGCCGGCCGGGCGATGTGAACGAGTTTCTTTTGCCAGCCCGCTCCGCGCAAATGCACGTCTTCCATGACAGGCGGCAGGTTCTCAATCAGCAAGGGCAAGAAAGCATACGCAGGCATGCACAAAGCCACCTCGAGGAGCGCCGAGTGCGGATTCCAGCGCCAGGGCAGCAGCACATTCCAGAAGTTCCAGGGGCGGCCAATGTCCACCATGATCGCGATGATTCCCGTGGTGTAAAACAGAAAGCTGGTGAGTACGGCGACGCGCATCACGGCGTGCAATTTCTTTCGGCCGAAGACCCACACCGCCAGGCCGACAGACAAACCGCCCGAGCCCAGGGCGGTCAGTGTCATCACGTTGAAGTTCTTCCAGACGCCCCAAGTGTACGCATCGTTCATCCCCGCGAAGTAGCCGAGACCGGAAGTCATGCGAATCGCGCTGATCACCAAGCCGATGAAACCCAAAAAAATGAGAAAGAGAAATAAACCGTTGATGTAGCGTTCGCCGACGAGCGGAACGCTGCGCTGCCACGGGCCAGTCGGGGTCGTCTTCATAGCTGCGGGGGAAGGCCGCTCGCCCGTGTTTCCGCGGCGGCTTCTTCCTGGTGCTCCTTGAACGACCTTCTCACGAACATAAACAGAGCACTGAACGCCAGGATCGGCGCCGCAAAGAATTTGTACAAATGCTGGTGCATTTTCACGGCGTAGTTGGCTGCGGAACCGCTTCCGAGCTTTGGCAGGCCGATCTTTTCAAAGGGGACGTGAGAAAGATAGAGGACCTGCGTACCGCCGGCTTCTTTTTCGCCGTACACGCGGTCTTCGAAATACTTGCCGGGACTCGTGGTGATTCTGTGTTTGGCTTGTTTCAGCAAATCTTCGCGCGTGCCGAAAATCACGGCGTGTGTTGGACAGACAGCCGTACAGGCGGGCTCCTGATTCTCCACCAGGCGAAAATGGCAGAACTCGCATTTTACAATCTTCGGATTGAACCTATCCCACTCGAATTTGGGCACCAGAAACGGGCACGCGACTTCGCACATCCGGCAACCGATGCAGCGGCTGGCCTCCCACTGCACCACGCCCCATTCATCTTTGTGCAACGCGTCAAACGGGCATCCCGAAACGCACGCAGGGTCAAGACAATGCATGCACTGGTACTTCACGTAGGAGAAAGCAGCGAGTCCCGGCTCTTCGTAGAGCTTAATGATGTTTTTCGTGTGCGCGTTGAGTTCCACCGGCATCTGCCACAAGCCGCCGGAAAGCCTGGTGTCCGGCACCAAACCGTTGGCCTCCGTGCAGGCTGAGACGCATGCCTTGCAGCCCGTGCAAATCGTGGCGTCGTACAACATCCCGACGGCATCCGCGCGCGGAGTGGGATGCTCGGCGCCGATCGGTGTGGTGTGTTTTTCCGGCTTGGGGATCACCGGCGCAAGAGCAGCGAACGCAGAGCCGCGCAAAACATTTTTGAGCCATCCGCGCCGGTCCAGATTCATAGCGGCTTGTCCTGACTTGTGCCGCTCTCGCCGGGCTTCTGGCCCGGTGGTGTGTTATCGCCGGGGATTGGCGAAAAGAATTTTCGCGCCGCTACCAGGCCGCCTCCTAGGATCGCTCCGGCAGCCAGCCCGGCCAAACCCGTGGCCATTGGATTCACGACGCCTTGCGCAGTGGTGATTGCGGGGTATGTATCCGGCGGCGTCGCTGCATGAATCTGCACGGTTTGAAACATCGGCACGCGGAACGCTATGCTTTTTTCCGTGCATCCAATGCAGGGTGCTCCGATGCCGATCGGCCACACATCCGGGATCTCGTTAAAGTGCCGTGTCGAACAACCTGCATGCGTATCCGGGCCTTTGCAGCCAAGTTCGTAGAGGCACCATCCTTCGCGGTGGCCTTCGTCGCCAAATGTCTTCGCGAAACGGCCAGCGTCGAAGTGCGCCCGGCGCGGGCATTGGTCATGGATGTTGCGGTCGTAGGCAAACTTCGGGCGGCGCTCGGCGTCGAGCTCCGGCAGTGTTCCGGAAGCGGCGAATTGCAGCACTACGCCGAGAAGCGTGTAGGGATTGGGAGGGCAGCCGGGTAAATTGATGATTGTCTTGTCGGGCAAGAGATCCGCCACACCGACGGCACCGGTAGGATTCGGCTCCGCCGAAGGGATGCCACCCCAGGACGCACACGATCCGATGGCGATAATCGCTGCTGCTTTACCACCCACGTCCTCGAGCACCTGCATGGCGGGCCGCCCCGCCAGCTTCATGTAGATTCCTTTATCCTTTGTGGGGATCGAACCTTCCACCACGCAGACATACTTGCCTTTGTATCTGGCGACCGCTTCGAGCAGGGCTACTTCTGCTTGCGCACCGGCAGCGGCCATCAGCGTTTCGTGGTATTCCAGCGAAATCACGTTCAAGATCAGCTCGCCGACGTCCGGGTGCGACGTGCGCAGCAATGTTTCGGTGCACCCCGTGCAATCCTGAAAGTGGAGCCATATGACAGGCGGGCGAAGGACCTTACCAAGCCCCTCGGCAACTTCTTCGGGAGTCTTCTTGTCGGTGATCGGGAGGCCAAACGGAGCCGCGATCATCAGCGAGGAACAGAATTGCAGAAACGCGCGGCGATTGACGCCGCACTGCAACAAGCGCTGGTCTATGCTTTCGAGTGCTTTCGCAGAACGAGCAAGGGAGCCAAGCATGGCGTCGCCTCGACTTTCCGGAAGGGGAACCTCACCATATACCGGTTCGTTTATGAACGCAATCCATAAAAACGCAACAGTTAACAGATTCGCGGCAACTGCTCACCGGACAGCATGTCCAGCACTCGTTGTCCGCCGATGCGGCTACGGAGAGTCACGATACCGGGATGCTCCATGCATACGGCCCCTGCCCGCACAGCATTCGCACAAATAGGCTGATCGCGCAACACGCTCAGTGCACGATCCGCGTCGCGTTCCGGAACAAACGCGACGAAGCGCCCCTCGTTCGCGACGTGGAGCGGATCGAGCCCAAGTAGTTCGCATGCTCCCCGCACCACGTCGGAAATAGGAATTGCCGCTTCCTCGACAGAGATTCCCAGCCCCGCCGTTTTAGCGATTTCATTCAGCGCGGACGACAGCCCGCCTCGCGTCAAGTCCCGCAGGCAATGCACTTCAACACCCGCTGCGAACAGCGCCTCTACGGGTGGCCACAAACACGCTGTGTCGCTCTCGATCGGGCCTTCGAATTCCAGACCGTCGCGCACGGAGAGAATTGCAATGCCATGCGCCCCCAGGTCGCCGCTCACGAGGATTGCGTCTCCCGCTCGCACCGATTCCGCGCCAATCGTATTCCCGGCAACCACCTCGCCGATGCCCGCCGTGTTGATGAACATCCCGTCGCCTTTGCCTTTGTCCACTACCTTGGTGTCACCGGTGACCACGGAGACCTTCGCTGTTTCAGCCGCTCTGCCCATGCTCGCCACGATCTGCCGGAGCGTTTCCATCGACAGACCTTCTTCCAAAATGAACCCCGCGCTCAATGCCAGCGGGCGCGCGCCGCACATGGCCAGGTCGTTCACCGTACCGTTGATCGCGAGATCGCCAATCGTGCCACCGGGAAAAATCAATGGCGCCACCACGTAGGTGTCCGTGGTCATCGCGAGTCTCGCGTAATTTCCAGAGACCACCGCGCCGTCGTGCCGCGATTGCAATGCGGGGTTGCGAAACGCGGGAAGAAACACGCTCTCAAACAACTGATTCGAGAGCCGTCCTCCCCCGCCGTGCGCCAGAACGATTCGCTCAGTGGATGGGCGCGGCAATGGACACGATGTTGTGACTGCCATCTGCTTCTCTCTTTCCAAAGTGATAGTACGCAGCACAGGCGCCTTCCGACGAAACCATCGGAGCGCCGAGCGGGCTGTCCGGAGTGCAGCGGTTTCCGAACGCCGGGCATTCGTGAGGCTTCCGCAAACCTTGCAGCACCAGCCCCGCGATGCATTCCGGCGATTCTTCGACGCATCGTATATCCACGGGGAACCGCTTCTCCGCATCGTGGGAGCTGTAGTTCGCGCGCAACCGCAGGCCGCTGGCCGGAATTTCGCCGATGCCTCGCCATGCCCTGGGTACGATTTCGAAAACTTGAGCCACGCGTTCTCGCGCCGGAGCGTTGCCCGTTCGCCGTACCGCCCGCGCATACTGGTTTTCCACTTCGGCTCGTCCGGACTCCAGCTGGGTTATCGTCATGAATATGCCTTCCAGAAGGTCCAGCGGCTCAAACCCGGTTACCACAATGGGGACGCGGTATTTTTCACTGATCGGAAAATACTCTTCAAATCCCATTACTGTGCACACGTGCCCAGCGGCAAGAAATCCCTGCACTCGGCACGCCGGTGAACTCAGAATTGCTTCCATCGCCGGCGGTACCAGGACATGGGAGACCAACATTGAAAAATTTGCAATCTTCTCCTGGTGGGCTTGCCACACGGCCATGGCATTCGCGGGCGCTGTCGTTTCAAATCCCACCGCGAAGAAAACCACCTCGCGGTGCGGATTTGTCCGCGCCAACTCCAGCCCGTCAAGTGGCGAATAAACGATCCGCACGTCTGCACCCAGAGCCTTGGCGTCAAGCAGGCTGGCCCCCGAGCCTGGCACTCGGAGCATATCGCCAAACGAGCAGAAGGTTACTTCCGGGCGTCGGGCGATGGCGATCGCCCGGTCGATCATCTCCACCGGCGTCACGCATACCGGGCAGCCAGGACCGTGGACCAGGGAAACGGTCTCCGGCAGCAAATCCTGCAACCCTGTTTTGACAATCGTGTGCGTTTGCCCCCCGCACACTTCCATCAACGTCCAGGGCCGCGTCGCGGCACGCCTGACGGCTGCTGCCATTGTCTGCACCGCGTGAAAATCCCGGTATTCGTCGAGAAATCTCATTCCGTCATCGCTCTTAGTTCATCGAGTTGATCGAGATCGCGCAGCGCCTGGAACACTCGATGAGCTTCGGCTTCATCCACCACCGTCAGCGCGAATCCCACATGCACCAGCACGTAATCCCCCACCCGAGCCTCGGGGGTATAATCCAGCGAGACGTCCTTGCGGATGCCGGAGAAATCCACTTTCCCTCGCCGCAATCCCAGATTTTTCTCTTCAAAGATGGTTAGAATTTTCCCCGGTATGGCAAGACACATATCCTGTCACCTCGCTAGCTCTCCCGCCGAACTGCTAATTGAGTCAGAGGCCGCCGCTCCGACCGAATCGTCTCTGCTATCGTCATCCCTGGTTCCCAGCCGCTCCCACCGCTTTGCGCGCCACGATGGCTTGGCGCAGCCACTCGAACCAACTTTCCAATCCGGCGGCGGTCCTGCATGACACCGCGAATAGCGAAGCTTTGGAGTTCACTTCGCGAACGTTTCGGCGCAATTCTTCGATCTCCGCTCCACCAGGCAATGCCAAATCGGATTTGTTGATGACGATTGCATCCGCCTTGTGAAACATCACAGGATACTTTTTGGGCTTGTCCGCGCCCTCCGCAACGCTGCACACCACGACGCGTAATTTCTCTCCCAAATCGTAAGACGCCGGACAAATTAGGTTTCCCACGTTCTCGATAAACAAGAGTTCGACATCCTTTACCGGAAACGCCGCTAACGCGCGGTCAATCATCCGTGCATCAAGATGGCAGACCGTCCCCGTGGTGATCTGGTGCGACGGAATCCCCATCGCGCGGATCCTCTCCGCATCCAGTTCCGTCTGCAAATCTCCCTCAATGACCGCCATCCGGTACTGGCTCCGCAGCGCTTGAATCGTTGCTTCCAGCAGCGTCGTCTTTCCCGCACCAGGCGCGGACATCAAGTTGATTGCCGTAATACGCTCGCGCTCAAACAGCTCGCGATTCCGCATCGCCGTTTCTTGGTTCGCTTGTAATACGTTCGTCCGCACCGCCACCTGATCCATCGCTTCCTCGCGTCTCGCTACTCCAGTTCGATGTATTCCACCTGCAATTCTTCCCCCGAAACGATCTCCACCGGAAGCCCGCAGCGCGGACAAATCAGCCGCACTTCTATTAACGGGTTTTTGATTGGTCCACAAAGCGCGCAGCGAAGCTCCATCGGCACCCGCTCAATTTCCAGCTTGGCATTCGCCGCCAGCGTCCCGTTGCGCGCCACTTCAAATGAGAACTCGAGCGCTTCTGGCGCCACTGCTGTGAACTCGCCAAGACGTATCTTGACTGCTCGAATGCTCCGCGAATGGTTCTCGCGAGCCTTCGCCTCAGAAATCTCGATGATGTTCTGCGCGATGGAAAGTTCGTGCATCAATATTGCGCAACAGTTGGCCTGCCGGCGATTCGCCGTAGGCCCAAAGGCCGTATCTCTCTGAAAGTCTCAGAGACCAGTTTAGGAAGGGAGGTTAACAGTAACATAAATAGTACATGGGAGCGAAAAAACACCTACCGTGGCGCGGACACGCTATTTCTCCCGCGAATGATCTCGCAACGCCGCGATTTATCGGCCTGCAGTTGCGCTTTTGGCGGCCGGACGCGGGGGCGTATGTTGGACTACTGCGGGTGGAGCTTCGGCGCGCTTTGGGGCAGGTTTCTCGACGGAACGGAAGAAGAGTCTTTCTGCGAAGCCGCTGGCGAACGCCACGATGTACTGCGCGCTGGAGGTGAGAAAGGCTCCGTCATCCGCTCCCACGTGCAGAACCGGAAAATCTACGATGCGGAGCTGCAAGAAGAGAGTGACGATGCCGGCCGCAAACGCGCCCAGCACCGACCGGAAAAACAGCTGAACAGGTTCGATGCGAAGCTCACCGGGCGAAATGCGCTGACGCCGGTACTGCATCGTCGCGCTGAGCATCCCTCCGCACGCGCCAAACAGCAGCACGGGAAGTTTTCGCCATTGGGAGTGGACATCAACCTTCAGAATTACAAACAGACCCAGCACGCAGAGCAATACGGCAAACAGAATCAGATTTGACCGGAATGCAAAAACGAGGAAATCGCGCCGCAAGTCGTCGTCCCGCCGCATGCGGAATCTGCCTTCGTCGATCGCCTTGGCCAGCGCTTCCACTTCCACCCGAAGATGACCGTTGCCATCGTGCGCTCGAATGGAGTGTTCGATCGCTTCGAGCTTTCGCGGGCTCCAAATTTCATCGCCATTTCTATCGAGATGATCGAGACGGGACTTCAATTCCAGGATGACGCTCAGGAGTTCGTCGTCCGGACAGATCAGTATGTAGCGCCGATAGGCCAGCTGGTAGATACTGCGTTTTGTGCGAATGTCTCCAGCCTTAATGGGATTAAGGCTGTTTTGAATTTCCTTGATTTCCAACTGAGGACCGTAGTTCGCTCGCGAAAGCGCTTCGAGTTTATTGCGCAAATCGCTCACCTTCATCTCCAAGTATTCTTCGTCATACTCGGCGACAAGGTCGCGCTTTAGGGTGAATGCTTTGATGGGTTCCATCTAACGCCTCCGCGTCAGAATCAAGCGTGCGGCTTCTCGCCGGGCATGGCTCGTCCGGTCGTTATCGCGCGCTCCCCTCAGGCTGATTCGAAATGCAAAAACCAAAATACACTGCCCGTGCTCACCTACTATGAGATGCAGCTCACTTCGATGGCGGCGGGATGTCGACTCGCGCATCGCATCTCATGAAGCCCTGGCCGCGGCATTTCAGGGTCACGGTTCCTGCGCCAGTCAAATCTGCCGACTTCCCTTTGTTCAACACTCCGGTAAATCCCGGGCCGGCCACAGAACAGGACACCTGTGTATTGGGAGTCTCCGAAACGCCGTTAAGGCAAGTGACGGTCGCAGGGCCCGAAATTTCCGTACTCGCCGGATGCTCGCCGCCTTTGTCAGAGGTTGCCTGGAGAGCGTGCACTTTCCCCCGCGGAGCTCGCTGAGCGCTGCTTCGAGACGCGACCGCCAAAGACGCGAGCAGACACAGCATCAGAATAGAAGATAGCGGCCTCATCGCCCACCTCCGGTAGGGTGTGAAAATGTACACCCGCGAGGGCTTTACAGCAACATTTCCTGCACAACGCTAGGGCATTGCTGAGGGTGATGGGTATTACTTAGTTAGCGGCGCAATGTTTTGATTCAGGCGAAAGAAGTTCGAAGGGTCATATTGCGTTTTGACCCTCAGCAGGCGCTGCCAGCGATCTTGATAGGCTTCAGGGACGCGTTCCTGTTCGTCGCCACTCATGAAATTTACATATACGCCTGGCTTCATGTGCGGCCGCAATCTGTTAAACAGGCTCCGAACCCACGAGACGTTCGCGGCATCGTCTGCAGGATCCTTCCAATCTGCCAGCAGATTCAAAATAAAAGGCGCGCTGCGATCCCCAAATGCGGTTTCCGATGCGTCCGCGCGTCCGGCCGCACCACCAAGGTAGGCCAATTCAATCTGCGTATTTTGCGATGGAATGCTGGCGAGGGCCTGGACCATGATTTCAATCACGGAGTCAGTGAACTCTGCGAAGTATCCGGATTTTGTGTAGTAGCGGCGGCCGTGGGGAAAATCGGAATCCGCCATTGTTTGCAGCGCGAGATATGAAATGGTTTTCATGCTGCGCCCAACGTGGTTACCGATCGAAAATATGCGATCGATGTGTCGATGTCCGGTGGACTCGTCGCTAAACCACACCACGCTCGAACTCAGCGCAGGCTTTCCGCGAATTTCTTCCGGCGCCCGATCGTCGTTCGGCGCGCGGACGAGCGAGATATTCCATTTCAATTCGTCCGGAGCTGCGGGCATGAACCCCCGCCACTCCTGCAGTACGCGAACGATGTCATGCTGCGGGCAGTACGACGTTGCGAGCAGCACAGAGGTCAACGGATGCAATCGCACTTCGAATTCGGTGACGACACCAAAATTTCCACCGCCTCCGCGCAACGCCCAATAGAGTTCGGAATTCTCGACGTGACTCGCGCGAATCAGCGCTCCATCGGCTGTGACTAGCGTGAAGCCGGCAACGTTGTCGCACGAAAGTCCAAGCAGTCGAGTAAGCCAACCAGTCCCGCCGCCCAGCACCAAGCCGCCAGCGCCCGTGTGCGACACTACTCCGGCTGGAAACACGAGGCCATGCTGCTGCGTGCCTCTGTCCACGTTGCCGAGAAGACAGCCTCCGCCAAATCTCGCGCGCCGCGCCCCGGCATCCACTTGCACGGCGCGAAGCCGCGACAGATCGATCACCAGGCCGCCGTCACAGCTACCGAAACCCGCGAGACTATGGCCGCCGCAGCGCACAGCCGTCAGGATGCCGGCTTCGCTCGCGTGACGGACGACGAGCCTGACATCAGCTACATCTGCGCAGCGGGCAATCGCGCCGGGCGTGCGCGCAGCCATGCCGTTCCAGATTCTGCTGGCTTCAGCAAATTCCGCATTGTCCCGCCGAATTAAGTCGCCTTTAAACTTGCCGCGAACCGCGCCGCAGAAATCTTCGAGAGCCGTTGCCATCATCAGATGAGGTTAACGCGAAAGTGCGCCGGCACGATTTGTAATCCAGTACACGATGGTAATGAGCAGCAAGAATAGGGCAAATGCCGGAACTGTATGCTCCAGGCCGGGAACGAAGAAGGTAGCCGCTGCAATTCCGATCAGCGCCAGGATTCCCAGAATGGCCGAATATGGATACAGCCGCAAATGCATGGGAAGCCGCGCGATTCGATCTTCACCCACGGAACGGCGGAAAGCGATATGCGTGATGAGAATGACGGTCCACACAAAAAACATTCCCGCCACTGCAATTCCGTACAGCGCGAGGAACGCGCGACCCGGCGCATAAATCGCAAGCAGGATCGCCGCGGCCATGCCCGTTGACGCCACAGCCAGCGCACGCAGCGGCACGCCGTTCTTGCTCAGCTTTCCAACCCATTCCGGCAAGTAACGCGCTCGAGAAAGCGAGAAGAGCATTCGCGTGGTGAGATAAAGATCCGTGTTTCCGCTCGAAAACGCCGCCGTGATCACCACAACATTCATGATGCCGGCCGCGTATGGCACGCCGATGATTGCGAATGCTCGCACAAAAGGGCTGGCGGTGAGTCCATTTCCGGCACCGGCTTGATCCCAGGGAGTCATAGCCAGCATGACAGTGATCGCGAGGACGTAGAAGATGATCAGCCGGACCACAATCGTTCGCATAGCTTTGGGAATCGTCCGCTCAGGATTTTCCGCTTCGCCGGCCGTGACGGCTATCGCTTCGACGCCCATATAACTCGTCGACACAAGTGTGAGCGCGAGCCAGACACCCACCAACCCATGCGGCAAAAATCCGCCGTGCGCGGTGAGATTCGATAAGCCGATTGCCTGTCTTGAACCGATTCCAAATATCAGAGCCGCGCCGATCGCAATGAATACGAGAATCGCAATGACCTTGATCAATGCAAACCAGTACTCGAATTCTCCGAAGCGCCCCACCTGAAGGGTGTTGATGACAATAAGCGCAATCGACACGGCCACGACCCACACCCATTGCGGCACTCCGGGAAACCAGAACGCGAAGTAGATCGCAACCGCCGTCACCTCTGCTCCAATCGCAATGGTCTCGACGAATCCGTACGTGGCGCGCACCGCAAATCCCGCCCAGTGGCTCAGGTATGTTTCCGCGTAGACGCCAAAAGAACCCGCTTCAGGGTGCACCACCGCCATCTCGACAAGGGCGCACGCAACGATGAGCGCAACAATCGCGCCGATGAGGTAGCTCAAAATAACGCCGGGGCCGGCCAGCTGAATCGTCACTCCGCTGCCGAGAAACAGGCCGACGCCAATCGCGCCGCCAATCGCGAGCATCGTCAACTGGCGCTGGTTGAGCTTTCGACGAAGTTCCTGCGGAGAGTGAATGGCGGTCGAGTGAGGGGAACTGCTGCTTACGTCGGTTGCGGGAGCCTGCTGAGGATTTAGCGGAGCGAGCGGGCTAGGCATGCTTGCTCAAGTCGAGCAGGACGTTGCCGAAGCTGTGGATCTCCTCAATTGTGTTGTAGTGGACCAGTGATGCTCTCACCGCTCCTGTTTCGAGGCTCAATCCCAGTCGCTTCATGAGCCGGGGGGAGTACAAGTGGCCGTCTCGAATGCCGATATTCGCGCGAGCCATCGTTTCGGTCACCTCTGCCGGGGCCACGCGGGGAAGATTGAAGCACAGAGTAGGTACGCGCTCTCCGATTCTCTCTTTTGTGCTGATGCCGTAGACAATGGCGCCGCTTTCCTTTAGGACGCGCAACATCTCAAGCGAGAGCGTCTCTTCGTACTGCCGAATCGCGTTCATGGCTCGAGTGATATTTTCACGGCGTGAAGACGACGATGATGCACTTCCCTCTCGCGCTTCACCCAGCGAAGCCAAATATCCGATCGCGGCGTCCATGCCGGCAACATTTTCGTATACATACGTTCCCGCCTCGATCTTCAGCGGTGGCTCGTTGGGAATGAAGTCCTCGCGGAACGTCGGAAGTTTCCTCAGCAAATCTTCCTTTCCCCACAAGAACCCCATATGCGGCGCGAAGATTTTGTATCCCGAGCAAACCAGGTAATCGCAATCCCATGCCTGCACGTCGATCACTCCGTGCGGACCGAAATGCACGCAATCAAGAAAAAATTCAGCGCCGGCAGCGTGGGCCACCTTCGCCGCCGCCGCAACATCCACCACTGAACCCAGGGCATTGGAGGTCACCGTGCCCGCGACCAGCCGCGTGCGAGCCGACATCACCTCGCGCAAGTCGTCGGCGTACAGATTCCCGTCGTCCCGCATTTTCCACCAGCGAAACTTCGCGCCGTCACGTTCGAGCGCGAGCCAGGTGGCAATATTCGCTTCGTGGTCCATATCGGTGACGACGATTTCGTTTCGTTCACCGAGAGTTTGGCCAATCGCGAGGCTCACGATTCGGATGAACGACGTCGCGTTCATCCCAAAGGCGATTTCATTCGGATTTCGCGCGTTCACAAAATCGGCCACACTCTGCCGCCCGCGCGCAATCGTTGCATCCACTTCGCGGCTCTTGGGATAACGGCCGCCACGCTGCACGTTATGATCGAGAAGGTGATGGTTCACCGCATCAAACACCTGCTGTGGAACCTGGGCGCCCGCAGCATTGTCGAGAAAGATAAACGGCGCAGCATGCTTCAGCGCGGGAAACTTTCCGCGAATCGCTTCGATGGAAAGTCCGCCGATTGTTTGTGCCGTTGAGGTTTGACCCACTGCCGAATTCATGAATTGGTCCTTGTAGGATCCCGCGGCCTGCGAATACTCTCCGCGCGACGGAGCATGGAATTATCTTCGCTATTATGACGAACCCGCGCTCCAGAAGTATCACGAATTTAAGAAAAATCCCTCACCGCCGCCCCCAAGCGGCAGATTGAACGCGTTGACACCCCATAAAAACGGTTATATATACAGCTCTCGAATCCCGCTCAACTGACAGGACTGTGCGCTCGGAGATCGAGGATTCGGGCGATGTGACGGTTTTTCCCGAACATTTGCGCAATGCTCAGTAGGCACCGGCAGCTTGCCGTCTAATAACGGATGTAATTTGTCTTGCTAGCTCGATCGTGATCCGGTTGTCCTACAGGTCTGGTACGGAGTTGCTCCAATCGAAATGTCTTTGAATAGCGCTGTTCGCAAATCGTTTCAGTCCTCGCGGAAATCTTGGAGGTGGGTGGTGAAGAAGCTTGCCTGTTTAATTGCGTTGGTAACTTTTCTTTCGGTTTCGTCGCTGGGCGGGACGCAGCTCACGCCGGAGGAAAAGCGCACGCTGGAGCTCAAACCGGCCGTTGTGTTGGTTTTGGTCTCCGTGAAAGTCGAGGCGGAATTTCGAGGACAACCGGTCCAGCTCAGAAATCCGTACCTCACCACCGCGGGCAGCGGCTTCCTGTTCCGCCACGACGGCTATCTCATCACCAACGGGCACGTGGTTCAGAACGCGAAGATCAACGATCCCCAGGCGAAGGAAGCGCTTGAAGAGAAGCTGCGCGCGAAAGTTTACACGGAGGTCTTCCAGGCCTTCGATCAGTTTCTCGGCAGCAAAGGACACCCGCCGCTCACCAACGCGCAAAAACTCGAGCTCTATCAATCGCGCGCCGTCCAAATTCACTACCACAATCCCACGCTGACTGTGTATCTGGCGAACGGCACGCACGTACCGGGCGAATTGACTCCTAATTACAGCCCTGAAATTGGAGTCGGCAAGGACGTCGCCATCGTCAAGATCAATGGCACGAATCTTCCCTCCGTCCCGCTCGGTGATTCAAATAAAGTTCGCGAACAAGATCGCATCATGGTCATCGGCTATCCAGGTGTGGCTTCAGATTGGGGCGGGAACGAACTCATCAGCAGCGAATCAGCGCTGGTTCCCTCGGTGACGAGTGGCAGCATTTCCGCGATCAAGACGCTGGCTGCAACCAGCACGCCGGTGCTCCAATCTGACGCCGCCATCACCCACGGCAATAGCGGCGGTCCTGCCTTCAACGCGCAAGGCGAGGTAATCGGAATCGCGACGGCTGGTTCTGAAGCAACGCAGGGCTTCAACTTCTTCGTGCCTATCAATACCGCGTGGGAATTTGTGCGCCGCGAAGGAGTGGCGCCGGATGTTGGCCCGTTCACTCAACACTGGCGCAAGGCGCTTGATTTCTTCGATGAAAAAAAGTGCCGCTCCTCGATTCCGGAATTTGATGACGTGCTCCAGTTCATGCCAGGTCTACCGGACGCGACGCGCCTCCGATCCTCTGCTGTCGAATGCGTCGATAGTGAAGGCTTCGTGGACAAGGTTTCAGATAGTCCAGCCGGTCCGTGGCTTCTTTATGGTTTGGTCGGAATCGCGATTTTGGCCATCGCAGCGGTAGTGATGCGTTCGCGGGCCGCGCGGGCGCCCGTCAACGTGGTGAGGCCAGCCGGCGGCATCCCGGGTGGCACACGGATCGAATCTCCGCAAGCGCCGGCAGCTCTGCCTGCGGGACAAACTTATGGCAACATTCAAGCGACGGCCGGAGCACTCTCAGGCAAAACGTTCAAGGTCCCGAAAGAAGGCCTCCTCATAGGCCGCTCGCCAAAGTGCCAGGTCGTTTTGCAAGACGATACCGTTTCGAGCGAACATGCGTGGATCGTCCCTTCGGGCAACGAAGTGGTGGTGATCGATAAAGGCTCTTCGAATGGGACCTACGTGAACTCGGTGGAATCGCCGAAGGTAAGCAAGATCGGACTCCGTAATGGAGATCGAATCTTCCTTGGCAAAAAAGGTGCAAACGTTTTCACATATTTCAATTCGTAGAGTGAACTCGCAAAGAGGAGATTCGGATGTCAAAATTTTGCGCCAAGGGTCATCAGATGGAGGATTCCTGGGAGACTTGCCCCACATGCCAGACGACCGGCTATCAAGTGCCGGGTGGGACGGGGTCCGGCGGCGGAGCGGCCGCCAAGACTCGTTTGGAAACTGACGCCTCAAAAGAAGCTGCAGGCAGTCCTGCCGCCGGCGCTGGACGCAGAACCGTGCTCATCTCCGAGAAGCGCAAGCCTCCCGTGGTTGGCTGGTTCGTGGCGATGAGCGGCGATCAAAAGGGAGAAGACTTCCGCCTGCACGACGGAAAAAATTCCGTTGGTTCGGGCGCCGATTCGCAGATAGCCTTAAAGGATTCCACCGTCTCCAGCCAGCACGCCAGCGTCCGCTACGAAGACGGGAAGTTTTTCGTCACCGATCTCGATTCTTCGAATGGAACTTACCTGAACGATCGCAAAATCGTTCGCGAGGAATTGAAGGACAACGACATGATTCGATTCGGCGAAATTATCGTCAAATTTAAGCGCTTATAAGGGACCCCGCACCTCATGAAGATTCGCCCCGGGATCGAGCTGGCCAACCTCACCGATGTTGGTTGCGAGCGAAGTCAGAACGAAGACAACTACTGCTACGCCGAGCCGGAAAACGACGACGAGATGCAGCGGCGCGGCCGGCTCGCGGTAGTAGCAGACGGAATGGGCGGCCAGGAAGGTGGACAGATTGCGAGTACAATCGCAGTCGACACCGTGCGCGACGTCTTTCTGAACGGCCCGGCCGATGACCCCGCCACCGCGCTCGAAACCGCATACCAGTCGGCCCACAAAGCCATTCAAGAATATGCTCGCGAGCATCCGGAATTAGCTGGCATGGGAACCACGTGCACAGCCGCGGTTCTGAAAGATGGCTACGTCACCTACGGCCACGTCGGCGACTCGCGGCTCTATTTGTTGCGGCAAGGTATCATCATCCAGCTCACGCGCGACCAAAGCTATGTGCAGCAAATGGTCGACAACGGCGTAATCACCGCGGAACAAGCCAGAACGCACCCTTCTAAAAACATTCTCACGTCCGCGCTTGGTTCCGACTCCGCCGTCCAAGCCGATTTTGCCGAAGCTCCTGTACCATTGCTCGCCGGAGATATGCTATTGCTCTGCACCGATGGCTTGCACGGTCTGGTAGACGACGAGGAAATGCTCGCCGCCACCACCGAGAATTCTCCTCGCGACGCGTGCCGGAAGCTGATTGATCTTGCAAAGCAACGTGGCGGGCCCGACAACATCACAATTCAACTTGTGCGCATCGACGCAACGTCGGCCACACCGAAAGAAGATTCCACAGCCGTAGGGAGTTGAGCAACCGACCATGATCGGAACAGAGATCGCCAGCTACCGGATTCTGGAGAAGCTCGGCCAGGGCGGCATGGGCGTGGTCTACAAGGCTGTCGACACGGGCCTCGACCGCATGGTGGCGATGAAGGTCCTGAACCCGGATCTATCCAAGAACCCCGAATTGGTCGAGCGCTTCCGGTCGGAAGCAAGAGCCCAAGCCAACCTGAACCACACCAACCTCGCCACTCTCTATGCCTTCATGGTCCATCAGGGCACGGCGATCATGGTCATGGAGTTTGTGGACGGCGAGACCTTCGCGCAAATGATCCGCCGCCGCGGTCCGATCCCAGAAGTCGAAGCGATTCCGCTTTTCAGGCAAGCTCTGCTCGGCATCGGCTACGCGCATCGCGCAGGGATTCTCCATCGCGACATCAAGCCCAGCAACCTGATGCTCAACAAAAATGGCCTCGTGAAGGTGATGGATTTCGGCATCGCGAAAGTAATTGGCGCGCGCGGCATGACGCGCACGGGCACGCAATTAGGCACGCTCGCCTACATGTCGCCCGAGCAAATCCAGAATCGCAATGTTGACATCCGTTCGGACATCTACGAGCTGGGAATCACGCTCTACGAGATGCTGACGGGGCACCTCCCTTTTGAAAGCGATAGCGAGTTTCAAATCATGCAGGACCATGTTTATACGCCACCACCGCCGCCGTCCAAATATTACCCCTACATCAACCATGGCGTCGAAAACGTCATCCTGAAATCCATCGAAAAAAATTCAGATGCGCGATTTCAAACCGTCGAGCAATTCGGCGCCGCGCTCGAGCATCCCGATGCGCTCGCCTACACGCCGTCGGTCGCACCCTCCGACGCGCCAACCGCATCATTCGGAGGAAGCGCGAGCACGCTTTCGCATCCGCATTTGTCCGTATCCGCGGTGCCGCCGGTAGCGCCATCCGCCGCCGCTACACCCGCTCCGTCTTCAGCGGCTTCTGGAGCTGTGGCTTCTCTCGCCACTCCTGTTCCCCTCCCCACCGCGGTCCCCTCTGCTCCAAGCAACCCGGCGATCGGCGCTACCCGCGTTCCAGCGCCCACCATCCTTCAATCCTCTGCGCCCGCGTCGGCTCATCTGCCAACGCAAACGCCCATCGCAGCACCAAAATCAAAAAAGCCGCTGATGATTGCCGCGGCTGCCCTCGCGCTCCTCCTCGTCGTCGGCGTCGCAGCCTATCAAGTCCTAAACCCCACTCCGCACAGCGGCTCCGGATCTTCCCCCGTCCCGCCTCCCGCGCAATCCGTATCGCCCGAAGCCAGCGCACCTTCCGAAGCCACTCACGCGATCGACGAACTTCCCCCCACAACCACCACCCCGCCTCCCGCAGCGGCTCCCAAACCAAAACCGGAACGCGCTTCGCGCCAGCCCGCTCAACATCCGAAACCCGCCGAGCCCGCCCCCGATCAAGGCCAGCAGATGTATCAAAAGGCGCAAGCCGCGTTCAGCCAGCACCATTACTTCGAGCCCGTCAACGACTCTGCTCTACATTGGGCAATCCTCGCGCGACAGGCTGGCAATCCAGCAGGCAAAGCTTTAGAAGAGCAAATTGTCGCGGCCTATAAAACTCAGGTCACTCAATATTACAACTCAGGAAACTACCAAGCGGCTCTAGCTCTCGTGAACGAAATGCTGAAGTTTTACCCCGGCAACCCCGCGCTGCTGAAAGAACAGCAGAAATTCCAAGCCGCTCTTTCCTCATCCAATTCCAAGCGCTAACCCGTTCCCGATATCGTCAGCGCATCACCCCACATTGAACCCGCGTTGAACCAATCTTGAACCGCCTCAAACGAACGGGTACACTCCCCACTAGTGCGCCCGTAGCTCAGCTGGATAGAGCATCTGGCTTCGAACCAGAGGGTCGGGAGTTCGAATCTCTCCGGGCGCGCCACTCTTTTCAACGACTTACGATTGGACCTCTTTGGAAAAAACCTCACATTGTTACCGTGTTGCTAGCAAGTCCGTTCAATTTCGTTAAACATCAGTTTGAACTTTTCAGTGACTTCAGGGATGGTCGCTCATACTCGCACGGTGCTTTAAATGTTCTAGGGCGTCGGACTCATAATCCGAAATGTGCTTCCAGCTGTGCTAAAACCCGTTGCACCAAGAAGTTCAGTCACCCTGTCACTTTTGACAGTTCCAATGGGCTCGTGACAACACTAACCTCCGCACTTGGTGGCGGCGGCTCATCCCCGAGCGGGGTCAAATCCTCAGAACCCCATCCATTGTGACGTCGCCTCCATTCTTTTTTTAGGCGCTGCTTCGGTAAAGTAGGATCGAAATCTGGAGTTTTTAGAATCGGAGAAAAAAATGAAACGCAAAGGGCAGATGATTCTGCCGTTGGTATACGTAGTTCTGACGGCAGCAATCTGCGCAGCGCAGACTCAGCAACCGGAACCGACAGCAAACGTGATCAGCGGCACCGTTGCTGCGATCGGTTATCCCGTCGGCGGCGGCGGTACCAAGGTCACCATGGTAGGAACGGCTACAGCGTCCCAGGTGAGCGGTGAAGCGAAGGTCGAGGCGAAAGCGGCCGGAACGGGTATCCAGTTAAAGGTTGCGGGGATGCCGCAACCAACCGCGTTGGGCGCCGAGTTTCTCACCTATGTGCTGTGGACGGTGACGCCCGACGGAACCACCACCAATCTTGGAGAAGTCCCCATCGATCAGAACGGTGAAGGAAAGCTGATGGTCAAAGCACAGTCACAAACCTTTGCCTTGATCGTCACTGCTGAGCCGTATTACGCGGTACGCATACCTAGTGAGCTCGTCGTTCTAACGAACGAGACACGCAAAAATACCAAGGGCAAAATCTACCCCGACAACAGCTACAAGCTTATGAGACGCAGCGAGTATACCAAGCAGGGAAACCCACTGGCGCTGAAGCCAGATTTGAAGAAGGTGCCGTTGGAGATGTACGAAGCGCGAAATGCTGTGGAGATCGCGAAGTCGAGGGGAGCCGAGCAGTATGCCCCGGAAGTTTTCTCGAAGGCACAATCTAGCTTGCTATCTGCGGAAAATGTGCTTGCCCAGGACTCTGGCAGGAATAAAGTGATTTCAGCAGCTCGCCAGACGATCCAATTTGCTGAGGATGCCCGGGCCCTAGCCGTGCGACGAGAAACGGCGGAGCGCATCCAGAAAGAAAAAGAAGCGGCAGCGGCGGCAGCGGCCGTACAGGCGAAAGCGCAAGCAGACGCGGAAGCTGCTGCGGAAGCGAAGCGCCAAGCGGAGCTGACTGCAGCAAAGGAAGCGCAAATGAGGGCGGAAGCCGCAGCCGCCGCATCCGAAGCGAATGCGAAACAAGCGGCTTTGCGGGCCAGGGAAGAAGCCGCCAAAGAACAGGCATCTCGCGCCCAAGCGGCTACGGCGGCATTGCGTGCACAACTCCTGCAACAGCTCAACGATGTCCTGCAAACAACAGATACGCCCCGCGGCTTGGTGGTGAATATGGCCGACGTGCTATTCGAGCTTGGGAAATACGAGTTGAATACGGACGCACAGCTGAAACTGGCCAAACTTTCCGGCATCATTCAAGCGCATCCAGGGTTGAACCTCACGATTGAGGGATACACAGACAACACTGGCACACCCGAGTTCAACATGAAGCTTTCTCAGCAGCGAGCAGATACGGTACGCCAGTTTCTGATCTCCCAGGGATTATCGGCAGACACCATCACGTCCAAAGGGCTCGGCCAAGCTGACCCGATTGCTGATAACAATAGCGTTGCCGGACGGAAGCAAAATCGGCGCGTGGAGATCATCGTCAGCGGCGAAGTGATCGGCGTGCAAATGAGTAAGTGAAGATCAAAACCGAACACCGGGTGCCCTACTCCTCGCGGTCTTTGCGAAGGGTGGGATGGTTTTCACTTGCTGCGCCGCCTTCATTTGAAGCCTCGCAATATCTCTCACTGCTTGGACGCCGCCTAAGGTGGGCGGCCGTCCGGTGATAATCGCTGCAATCAAAAATCATGTGGTGCAATTTGCCTTTGGGCAGCCTCCGTCCTATTTCTCCCTGCGAGACCGAACAAACCTATCGCCAGAAGCAGAAACGAACACCACCAGAGGAAGTATCCAGTTGTGAGTTCGGACCTCTCTGAGCCAAAGATGACAATCCAGTGAGCGTTAAAAATAAAGGCTGTAGCCGCAGCCCATGCAAATCCCCTTCGAAGTGAACGCGACCCGCGCAACACAACCCACGGTGAAGCCAGAATAAAAAACAGCGTCGTTATCGCGCTTATGGTTGAAAGGAGCGCGTAATACCAAGCGTCGAATTGGACGCCCTTGCAAGCCCACACTCCGCAGGCCGCGTAGCGAAATGCTTGCCACCCGGGTATCGCCGGACGGAACTCACCAGGCTTAATTACGGGAAGGAACCAGGCCGCGAAGTGGAGCAGCCATGCCGCCGAAATCAGTAAATAAGGCTTCCGCATCGTTCTGACTGCCCCCTTTCAAAGCCCTGCTTCACTCTCACCGCTGGACGTATTCTTGCCCTCAGTCGCGAAAAGAGTCTACCGAAATCCCTGACATAGGCCGAGTGCCCCACCCTTTATTCCATAAGGATGGGATCTTCGGATCCAAAATCCTCACCCCGAGACAACCTCTTCCCCCCGCACGCCGTCCAACCTTGTAGTATCGCAGGCCGCGCTAAAGCGGCCCCAAGGAGGCATTGGCAAAAATCGACCGGCCCCTTCGCCAAACGAAGCCCGGCTGACGAAAACCCCAAGCCACTCCCACCTCCCAACCCTCGCGCCCGCGTCCTGCGGCCCGCAAATCCAAAAAAACCACAACCCACAAAAGGACAACCAAACATGGCCGCAAGAGCCATTAGGCGAATCAGCCAGCCAAATTCCCGCCATAGCGCCTGCATCAAGATCGCCTGCCTCAACAAAAAGGACAGTCGCCGCGCGACTGCTACCGCTTGCGCAGCTCCACTCGCGCAAGCACTGCCGCGAGACTCCATTCGCGGCCAAAATCCGAAACGCCGGTCGGTGTCCGACCGCACCGCTTTCGCAGTTCGCGCCTCGATCCGCTGCGCCGGCCGCGACTTTCACCGGTCGGCAATCCCGCCGGGCGAGGTGCGAAGTTAATACACGGTTCCGCGATTAAGACGTCCGGCAAGAACCGACGAATCAACAAGTTGCGAAATTCTAATCGGCGGTAAAAGGGGGGTACAAGATCGAGAACGAAGAAACAGAAAAGCGCCGAAAGCCTCCAAGGCTGAGGGAAACGAAGACCTGTCAGTTTTGACAATTCCGGGTGGCCAGCTCAGGTCGTACGCTCTCTGCGGCTAAGACAGAGGACCCGGGCGGAGCTCCCCATATTCAACCGAGGAGGGTGCCAAACACTACTCCAAGGCTCTTTCCCGGGTCCTCAACTCAGCTGTGGCGCGATTGTATCTGAGACCGAAGGTAAGCCTGCGAGTGCGGACTGAAGTACAGGGAGCTAGCGAAGGCCCTGGCTAGTCAGTCGAGCACTTGGCTGACGCCTTCGTGTTTGTTTCACGAATTAAAAGGAGAGAAAAGAAAAATGAACTCAAGAATCGTACTTTCAGGGGCACTTTGGTTGGCATTTGCAGCTTTGCCGCCTGGGATCCATGCGCAGGCCACGACCGATAACCCAAGCGTTACAGCGCAGCTGAACGCTGCAAAGCCGATCATCGCAAAGATCAAGAAAGACGCGGCAGAGCTGCAATCCTTTTCGGCGGCAAGCGGCCCGGGCTGGGACTCTCACGCGGCGGTGCTGAACCGGATTAAGGATGATGTGAATAAGCTGCAGGAAAATATGCGCGGACTGCAGTCGCATCGGACGGTGGCGAGCGGCTGGCAACAGGACGCGATTGATCGCGTCACGTCGCTTGCAAATGATTTGGCGACGAACATGAACAGCGCCATGGAGCATCTCAATAAGAGCAAGGCGCGCCCGACGAAGGCTCCTTATCCCGAATACCTGAAGGCAAATTCGCGAATCGCGAACGATCTTGGCGACGAAATCGACGCGATCATAGATTATGGTCAGGCTAAGTCCAAAGCCGACGAGATCGCTAAGCAATTGGATTCTGCAGGGGACTAAATCCTAAACGTTCGCGAAAGGGTGGTCGAATTGGTGCTGCTCTCCACTCCGATTGGATTTGGAACTGATGTTCGCGGGTTGCATGCTTGGTATGAGCCGACATAGCGTGATATGCCAGATGATCTAGCCGGACAAAACGAGGGAACAGAGGGGTGGCAAGGCCACTGTGCATGTTCCGTGAACAGCACCGAGCCTCATGGAGGCGTTATGAGAAAGTTTCAAGTTTTTCTAACCTGGCTCTCTTCGTTCTGCTTGATAGTTTCACCTCTGGGACTGGACGGTTGCTCCAGAGGCAAGACGGCATCGGGAGGGCAGCAGGCTGCAACGGCTGACCAAAATACATCTCCAGCCCCCGCCTCGGGATCTGCCCAGCAAAACGGTTCCCAAGAGCAGGCGGCGAGCCAGCAACAGCCGATCCAATTGCCGGATGTCGACCTGAGTCCTGCAGGCCTTGACGAGCTGCTGGCCCCCATTGCGCTTTATCCTGATCCGGTGCTCGCCGTGGTTCTACAAGCGTCGGTGGATCCGCAACAAGTGATGGACGGCGGTAACTGGCTCGCCCTGGATCAGAATCAAAACTTGAAGGAAGCCGCGTTGGATCAAGCTTCGCAAAAGGCGGGGTTTACTCCGGTGATGCAAGCCCTGCTTCACTATCCCTCGGTCGTTGACATGTTGTGCTCACAATTTGATTGGACCAAACAACTGGGCGCAGCTTACTCGGCCGACCCGAAGTCTGTTCTCGGTTCCGTGCAACGGCTACGAGCGATCGCGGTGGACAATGGCGCTCTCAAGACATCATCGCAGATGAAAGTAAGCGTCAAGCAGGATCAGGGGCAGGATATCGTTGAAGTCGAACCGGCCAACCCGAAAGTGATCTACGTACCGTCGTACGATCCCCAGCGAGTATTCAGCACCACCACGACAACGACCAACCCGGACGGTTCGACGATTACCACGACCACGACGAACGGCCCCGCGCCAACCACGAGCACAAATACGGTGGTAGTGCAGCAGCAAAAGAGTGGAGTGAGCACAGAATCGGCTGTGTTGATCGGGTTGCTTTCCTTCGGCGCGGGAATCGCAGTGGGCGCTGCGATCAACAACAATAACTACTATTACCCTCGTTGGGGTTACGGCGGCGTGTACTACGGACGATATCCATATTATCCGCCTCCATACCGTCCTTACTACGGACCGGGTTGGGGGCCTTCCTACGGCTACGGTTACAATCGCCCGGTGCACTACGGCAACAACAACATCTATATCAACAACAGCAATAACTACTACAACCGGTTCAACAACAACTCCAACATGAAGCCCGGTTACAAACCAATGCCCGTGCAATACAACAACAAACCCAACGGAGTCTATGCTAAGAGCATGGGAAACCAGCCCGGGTCAAATTCGGGAGTGAAATATAATCGCCCGAACAATGGCGGTGTCAACACGGGCAACGCGCAGACTCGACCTGCGACGCAACCCGCGCGGCCGGGAAATACGGCGGGAAATACCCCTGGGAATAACCGGCCAGGCAACACCCCGGCCACCAAGCCTGGAAATACTGCCGGTGGAGCAAACAATAATTGGAAGGGACAAACCACGTATCAAGGCAATCGGGGCGGCGCCAATGGGCAGACGCGTCCGAGCCAAGGAAATGCACAGGGTCGTCCGAGCGGTGGCGGAGCAAACACTGGAGCAACAAATGGCCGTCCAGGTGGGTCCTCACCTGGCACCGCACAGGGCGGAAATAAGTATGGCGGCGGCAATGTGGATCGAGGATATGGACAGCAGGGCGGGGGACGGCCAAACACGGCAACGCCTTCCACGCGTCCCTCGACTGGAAACACGGCAACCCGGCCGTCAACGGGGAATACGCCTGCAAGCCGCCCCCCGGCGAATAATCAGACGACTCGCCCGGCATCACAGCCTGCGAACCGCCCGCAGCAACAACCTCAGTCTGGCGGCGCGTTCGGAGGCGCAAGCAATCCCAGCGCAGATCGCGCTGCAAGCAATCGCGGGCGATCAAGCATGGGAGCGCCACAGCAATCACAAGGCGGCGGCAATCGAGGCGGAGCTGCGAAGAGTAAGAGGTAACTCGAAAATGAAAACAAAAATCGTTCTTGTTTACGCTATGTTCCTTTCGATTTCCGCAGCACTGTGTTTCGCGGCGGACCAGAAAACTTTTGCGACACCCGACGAAGCGGTAAAGGCGCTTATGGCCGCGGTGGAATCCAACAATCAGGACGAACTGCTGGCGGTTTTTGGACCGGACGCGAAGGAAGTTGTCTCGTCCGGGGACGATGTCCAGGACCGCAATTCACGCGCTGCCTTCGTGAAGTCCTACAAAATCAAGCACGCGATCGTTGCAGAGGACGCAAACACGCGAGTTCTTCAAGTGGGCGCGAAAGATTGGGAGTTACCGATCCCGATCGTGTTAGTTGACGGCCGATGGCATTTCGACACGGCAGAAGGAAAGCAAGAAATAATCTATCGCCGAATTGGCGACAACGAGTTGGGCGCGATTGCGTCCTGTCGGGGCGCCATGGCTGCTCAGCGAGATTACGCTGCAGAAGGGCATGACGGTCTGCCGGCAGGAATCTACGCGGCAAAGTTGCGCAGCGATCCCGGCAAGCAGAATGGATTGTACTGGGAAGCAAAGGAAGGCGAGCCGGAAAGCCCCGCCGGCCCGTTTCTGGCGCAAGCCGCTGAAGAGGGATATCAAAAGGGCGACCCGTATCATGGTTACTACTACCGCAGCCTGAAGGCGCAAGGCGCAGCGGCCCCGGGTGGTGCAAAGAGTTATCTAGTGGACAGCGTGCTGAAAGGCGGTGTGGCTCTCATCGCATATCCGGCGCAATACAAGGTCAGTGGCGTCATGACCTTTATCATTAATCAGGACGGCGTCGTCTATCAAAAAGACTTGGGAGACAACACCGCCGAAGCGGCGAAGGCGATCAGCGAATACGATCCTGACAGCAGTTGGACGAAGGTTACGGATTGAACTAGACACGCACCTCGTGTACAGACTGAGTGCAGGGAGCAGAGCTATGCAATCTAGTCAATCGAGTGTTTGGTTGCTGCTTCTAATATTCCTTAGCGTGTCTGGAATCGCGCTGGCGCAGGACGCAAATCAGAGCCGCATACTCATTATCAATGGCCAATCCACTCAGGTGCCGGTGATTCAAGTCAACGGTCGTTCCTATGTTGACCTGGCGGCGTTGGCGAGTGCGGTGAATGGCTCACTTAGCTTTGCCGGAAGCCAGATCGCCTTTAGCGTCCCAATCGGCCCCGCAACAAACGCGCCAGCAGCTGCTATGGCGAAATCGGCGTCCGCGCCCGCTCAGTCATCAAGCCCCGGATTCTCAAAAGGTTTCTTGAATGCGGCTATAGAGGAAGCAGCAACTCTTCGCGAATGGCACGCCGCTCTCGCTAGTTCCATAGCCAATGGATACCCGCTGTCGGCAGCCGCTCTCGCGCCATATCGTACTCAATCGATGACCAACCTGCGCTTGGCTTCGGCCGCGATTTCGTCCGACTCCGATCGCGAAGCCTATCAGTTGTTGAACAATATATTTCAGAACATGGGGAAATTGGCTGATAAGTACGTCGCCGCGCGCGCGAACATGACCTACATCTCGCCAGATGCACTACAGAATGATGGTTTGAACCAGCGCCTCATGACGTGCGGACGCTCCCTCTCGGCAATGGCTGCGAGTGGCCAGTTTGTGGACGACGGTTCGTGCAACTAGTCGCCTTCAAATGAGTGCGATCGCGATCAGCTCGATCGTATTCGCGTGCGTGTTCGGAGGTGCGCTCGCGGGCATCTTTCTTCGAGGAGTTCTTCCCAAACACCATCTGGCGCCTGAATCAAAAGGCGTTGTTACCGCCGGGATGGGGCTGGTTGCGACGCTGGCGGCTCTTGTTCTCGGGCTGCTGATAGCGTCGGCGAAAGGTTCGTATGACTCGCAAAACACCGAAGTGACGGAGCTTTCAGCGAAGGTGGTCTTTCTGGACCGCGTGTTGGCGCATTACGGACCGGAGGCGAGGGGAGCCCGTGAATTGCTCCGCAGTTCCGTCGAGCGGGCTCTTGAACAAATGTGGTCGAAAGACCCGAGCATCCTATTCAAAGCGACGCCAGGGACTGCTGGCGCCGAAATGCTTGCAGACAAAATACAGGAACTCTCACCCAACAACGACGCGCAGCGAGCGATGCAGTCTCAAGCTATGAATATCGTAATGGCTCTTGGTCAAACGCGCTGGTTGCTATATGAACAGAGACTCAGCTCGGTATCGATGCCAGTGCTTGTTGTACTGACCTTCTGGGTCACCGCCCTTTTCGTTAGTTTCGGCCTTTTTGCACCTTTCAATACGACCACAATCGCCAGCTTGTGCGTGTCTGCGCTCTCGGTTTCCGGCGCAATCTTTTTGATACTGGAGATGTACACGCCTTACGCCGGCCTGATTCAGATTTCAAGCGCTCCCTTGCGTGCTGCGCTGGCGCAGCTGGGAAAATGATTGAGTCGGCCATTTTCAGGTTCCCGGCAGACTGTCATTTCTGACAATGGTGACCGACAAGTGCCAGGCAGAGGATAGGTATGCCATAGCCATGGCGATTTGTACGTTTAGGAGGTATTCGATGCGATTAGTTGCCGTACTCTGTCTTGTAGCATCTGCCGTTTTCCCATCCCTCAGTCGGGCGCAGGACGCTCCGGTCTTCGTGATTACGCCGGAGGATAGCTCGGTCAAGTTTTTCGTGAAGGCCTCGGTAGCTCTGGAGGGTAATTTCGAAAAGTGGGACGCCACTCTGACGTTCACGTCTCCCGAGCTCTCGACCGGCGTCTTGGAAGTCAAGATTCAAGCCGCCAGTGTGAACACCGGAAGCGGCATGAAGGATGGCAAGCTGAAGAGCAAAGACTTCTTCAACGTCGAGAAGGACCCGCTGATCACATTTAAGTCAACGAAGATTGTGCAGACCGGCCCCGACACCTTTGATGTGGACGGCACTTTTACGATACGCGGAGTATCGAAGCCCGAGAAGCTGAACTTAACCCTTAACCGTGAGGGGCCAGGCTCGGGCGAGGTGAAAGGGACGATGGCCTTCGACCGCAAGGACTACGGCATGAACAGCGGAATTCCATTCATCAAGATTGCCGACCGCGTCGAGGTGACCGTCGCTCTCAAAGCAAAGCGAGTCAGCGGGCCTCCGGTGCACTTGACGCAATAGCTGGCCCGGTTGGGTAGGGCCGCCAGTCTGCGTATGGAAATTGAGAAGGCCGCTTTGCGGAAAAAAGCAGGATCAAATGAATGTCCCCAGCCCCCAGAAAACCAGCCTGAAGGAAAAGGCCGCCCATGAGTTTCGGGAAATCGCCACCCTCTTTTTGTATCTGGCTTTTTTCTTTTGCTCTCTGGCGACCTACAGCATGCTTCTATTGGGCCGGTTCCACATTTCGTACTTTGCCTACGGAGCCGCGTTGATCAACGCCCTGGTGATCACGAAAGTGATTCTCATCGGGGAAGCGGTACATGTAGGCGATAAGTTCGAAAGCAGGCCGCTGTTTTACTCAGCGATGTACAAGGCCTTTATGTACAGCTTACTTGTCCTCGCCTTCCATTTTCTCGAAGAAATAATCAAGTTGCTGATCCACAAGAAGGACATCGTTACCGGGTTCCATGAGATCCACCTCGATGACCTGCTTGCTCGCTGCGTCATTGTTTTTTGCACTTTCATTCCGCTCTTTGGATTCCGGGAGATGAGGCGAGTGCTGGGCGAGGAGAAGTTTCGAAGTCTTTTGTTCCACGGTGCGGGGACGCAGAAGTCCAACTGATCGAGCTTTGCGTCGCCGAGAGTTGGGTTACTGGAACGTATTTCCCAAGCAGTAGAAACCACAAATACGGATGCTAATCATCCCGCTTAATTCTCTGTGGATATACCAAGGAGAGATGTGGGCGTTACATAAAAATAGTTACCCTCGCTCGTGATTTACGGTACACTCCCGGCATCGAGTAAAGTTTGTTCAAGTGCAACCGGGTGTCTGGTTCACCGACGACTGCTCTGATTCTCTCGACTTGACTGAGACTAGCACGCCCTCTTGGTCCTGACGTGATTCAACTCACGGCAGCATGTGATACGCGTCACCGAAGAATATTCCCTTAACAACGATGCTTGGCGAGTCGTGATTCAGGCTGAGCAGTCGCTGCCGACCATTCTTAACTTTCATTTTTCGCTGCTTAGTGCATCGGGGACTGGCGATGGAAGCTGGGTCTAGACGCCTCTCGTGGGGTGCCACGAATTCGGAATCCCCACTTAGCATTGCGGCCATGGTGTGTCTCGTTGCCATCCTCTCCTACCTCGCTTCCAGGGTAGGGGGCGCACTCATACTGCATCCCTCCATGCTCTCGGCTCTGTGGCCGGGTTGCGCGCTTCTTGTATCAGTGCTGCTTCTGGTTCCACGAAGAATGTGGCCGATCCTCATCGCCGCAGCCTTTGGTGCGTTTGTTCTTAGCGCCTTGCAGGACGGCGTCTCGGCTCGTTCGATTATCTGGCTGCTCTTAGCGGACGCGGTGGAGGTCCTTACCGCTGCACTTTGTCTTAGCTATTTGTTCCACGGCCCGCCCCGGCTGAATAGCGTGGATGCACTGGCGAAATATTCATTTTTTGCCGTTTTCCTCGCGCCATTCGCGGGAGCCTTCGTCGGCGCCCTTACCTCCAAGGCGAACTATTGGGCGAGTTGGAGAACCAGCTTCCTTTCGGAGGCGCTCGGTTTCCTCACATTGGTGCCGGCATTCCTGGGCTGGGTTCGTGAAGCGAAAGCTTGGAGGAAAAAGCCGCCTATTTATTATCTGGAAGCAGGTTCACTGATCGCTTCGGTAGCCCTCCTCGCGTTCCTGATTTTTGTCGTTCCCGAGAAGAATGTTTCTCCGGCGCTTCTTTATTCTTTGGTGCCTTTCTTGCTCTGGTCCGCTCTACGTTTTGGATCAACAGGGATTAGCACTTCCGTATTCATAATCGCTTTTCTCTCAATTTGGGGCGTCACACACGGTGAAGGCCCATTCATCGGAGCGGGGAAACTTAACGCCGTGTTGCCCCTGCAGCTCTTTCTGTTTTTCACAGCGGTGCCATTCATGATCCTTGCAGCCCTGGTCGAGGAACACAAACAGTCAGCAGAGGAGCTGCGAGAAAGCGAGGAAAAATTCCGCAACGTCTTCCGGGACGCTGGCATGGGAATGGCGATCGTTTCACCGGAGGGCCGTTTTCTTGCTGGCAATGAGGCGTTTTCCAAGTTCATTGGATATACGGAGCAGGAGCTTCTCGGGAAGACAGTTCAATCCGTTACTCATCCGGAAGATTGGCCGATGTTTTCGCAGAGGTTAGAACAAGCACTTGCGACTGGAGCCAGCTTCCAAGGAGTTCAAAAGCGCTGCCTTCACAAAAATGGGCAAATGCGCTGGGGGGAATGCAGTGCTTCACTAATCCGCGATCACGGTAAACCTCAGTACTTCGTTGCGGAGGTATTGGACGTTACGGATCGTAAGCGAGCCGAACAGACTCTGCGAGAGAGCGAAGCGCGTTTTCGACTGGTCGCGGATTCTGCTCCTGCGCTGATCTGGATGGCTGGAACGGACAAACAGTGCGAGTTCTTCAATAAGGGCTGGCTGGGTTTTACGGGTCGTTCGATGGAGCAGGAGTTAGGAAACGGGTGGGCAGAGGGCGTGCATATAGAAGACCTGGAGCGCTGTTTGGGGATTTATTCAAGCGCGTTCGATGCTCGGGTCGAATTCGAGATGGAATACCGCCTGCGTCGTTTCGATGGAGAGTATCGCTGGATTGTTGACCTCGGCGTGCCTAGGTTCGAATCTGACGGTACCTTCTGTGGTTATATCGGGTCGTGCGTGGATATTACGGACCGCAAATTGTCACAAGCGGCGCTCGAAGAATTGAGCGGCAGGCTGATCACCGCGCAAGAAGAGGAGCGTGCCCGCATCGCACGTGAACTTCACGACGACTTCACGCAGCGTCTGGCGCTTCAGGGAATAGGCCTCACACAAGTTTGGAAAAAAATGGCCGAGTCAGAAACAGAAGGACGAGCCAAAATCCAGGACCTGATCAAAGAAAATCGGGGCATCCTGTCCGACATGCACGTGCTTTCTCATCAACTCCACTCGAGCCGACTCGAGCATGTTGGTTTGGCACCTGCCCTTCTGGGGCTTTGTCAGGAGATGAGCGCGAAACACAATATCCAAATCGAATTTAGAGAACAGGGCGACTTGCAGGAGATTCCAAAGGATACGGCGCTGTGTTTGTTCCGAATTGTCCAGGAGGCACTGGGGAACGTGATAAAACACAGTCGCGCGCAGCGAGCTGACGTCGAGGTCACTGGCGCCGCCGAGGAGATCAGTCTACGCATCGCGGATGCTGGCATCGGCTTTGAACCCACTCTTCGAAACGGTAACGCCGGAATAGGACTGATCGGCATGCGGGAGCGCCTTCGATTAGTTGGCGGAACGCTGTCGATACGGTCGGCGCCTGCGCAAGGCACAGAAATTCTCGCGCAGGTGCCGATGAGCGGCGCCGCAAATGAGGCGGGGCTAAAAGTTAAGGCCGCGGAGGTATAAAGCTATGAAACGACCACGCGTACTGCTAGCCGATGACCATCAGATGTTTGCAGATGCCCTCAAGGAACTCTTGGAACCGGCTTATGACGTTGTGGGCTGCCTCCGCGATGGACGAGCCCTCTTAAATGCCGCGGAGAAGCTACAGCCAGACGTGGTGGTGCTCGATATCGCCATGCCGCGCCTGAATGGGCTGGATGCGGGGCAGCAGCTCAAGAAGAAAATGCCTACCGTGAAACTGATCTTCTTGACGATGAATGAGGATCCTTACATGGTGGGAGAGGCGTTCCGCGCGGGGGCCTCAGCGTTTCTGCTAAAGCAAGCAGCCGGACTGGAGCTGACCGATGCGATTGCGAAAGTGCTGAAAGGCGGTACGTACATAACGCCCAGCGCTGCGAAGGGCCAGACGAAAATTTCCCTGCGCGAACCCGAACACCGTAGTCATGCGCCGGAGCCCACTTCGCGGCAACGAGAAGTGATTCAACTACTGGCTGAAGGGCGCTCGATGAAAGAAGCAGCAGACATTCTGAATATCACCGTCCGAACGATCGCCGCTCACAAGTATAGCGTGATGGATCTCCTGCAGATTAGAACGAACGCCGAGCTCGTGCAGTATGCCCTCAAGCACGGAATCATCTCCGTCTGAGCGAATCGTCCCTCCTGCTCTGTCAGTTTTGCCAATACCAAGTAGTTTCACCTGCGAGCACACTGGTTCTCGAAGTAAAACACGCGGCAGCTAAAAACTTCGGGAATGGACTGGTGCGTGCAGTCAACTTGTCTTGATTCGTCTCTTAGAAACAGACACATGCCTCTGGACGGGCACCTATGACTCGATCACGAGTCGTGCTGGCCGATGATCTTGCTCCTGTATTGATGGAAGTAGCTGCGCTGCTCAAGGGATCGTTCGACGTTGTGGGTATCGCCTCGGACGGACGAGCGGCCCTGGAAACAACGCTTCGACTGAAACCGGACCTAGTCGTACTGGACATCTCGATGCCGGGACTCAGCGGGATCGAAGTCGCGAAAGAGCTCACGCGACACGCCAACGAAACCAAAATTGTATTCCTCACCGTTCATGAAGACCGTACCATTTTGGAAGCATGTCAAGCCGCGGGAGGTTTGGGCTATGTGATCAAGGTGCTTATGGAAACTGATTTGATCCCGGCGATGAACGAAGCGCTTGCGGGTCGCGTCTTTACTTCCAGCTTCCCATCGGATTAAACGTAGCAAAACCCTCCGTTTAGTTCTCCGTTTTGCCCGCCGGTTAGAACTGACCTCTTTGCTGACACCGCACGACTTATGACGATTTCTAATCGGCGCACCGCGTATTAACTCGCTCAATGGAATGAGCGCGCAGTAAGCATCTCCTAAACGACAGACGTGACCCCGACTCCGATGGACTGTCAATTCTGACAATTCCATTGCCCGCCCGCCTGGAACAGCATGCGCAAATCCGAGGAATTGCTGTGTTGACGTTCAGCTGAAAATCGGCCCCTCGCGTTTCCTAATCAGCGAGTAGGACGAAGAGGAGAACGTGGATGAAATGTGTGGGAGGGTTATCTCTTGCTCTGGCAGCAATATTCGTGGCTTTGGGCTTGGCAGTTTCACCGCGTGTGTCCGCTCAGGAGAAAAAGCCAAACATCCTGATCATCTGGGGCGACGACATCGGCTACTGGAACATAAGCGCCTACAACCAGGGCATGATGGGTTACAAGACGCCCAACATCGACCGCATCGCCCATGAAGGCGCGCTCTTCACCGACTGGTATGGACAGCAGAGTTGCACCGCCGGACGCGCTGCGTTCATCACAGGCCAGTCACCCATACGCACAGGGCTCACAAAAGTGGGTCTGCCGGGCGCGCAGGAAGGGTTGCAGAAGGAAGACCCAACGCTTGCAGAGTTGCTCAAGCCGCTGGGCTACGAGACCGGGCAGTTTGGGAAAAACCACCTCGGTGATCGCAATGACTTCATGCCGACGGTTCATGGCTTCGATGTGTTTTTCGGCAACCTCTACCATCTGAACGCCGAACAGGAACCCGAAGACCCTGATTATCCGAAGGATCCCAAGTTCAAAGCAATGTTCGGTCCTCGCGGCGTTTTGAAATGCAAAGCCACGCCGACGGTGAATCCCGCGCCGCCCGATCCACGCTTCGGCCCTTGGGGAAAACAGGTCTGCGAAGACACCGGCCCGCTGACAATCAAACGCATGGAAACGGTAGATGAGGAAATTACGAAAGGTGCGTTGGACTTCATGGACAAGGCGCACCAGGACGGCAAGCCATTCTTCATCTGGTGGAACACCACCCGCATGCACATTTGGACGCACCTCAAGCCCGAAAGCCAAGGTAAGACCGGGCTTGGCGTTTATCCCGATGGCATGGTGGAGCACGACGCCATGGTCGGCGAACTACTCAAGAAGCTCGATGACCTGGGAATCGCGGACAACACCATCATCATGTATTCCACCGATAACGGCGCGGAGACCATGAGCTGGCCTGATGGTGGGACGACTGTGTTCCGCAGCGAGAAAAACACCAATTGGGAGGGTGGATACCGCGTGCCGTGTGTGATTCGTTGGCCCGGCGTCATCAAGCCCGGCACGATCATCAACGACATTGCTTCGCACGAGGACATGGTCCCAACGCTCATGGCCGCGACCGGCGACGCTACGGTGAAGGAAGACCTGCAAAAAGGCCAGAAGATTGGCGACACAACCTTCAAGGTTCACCTCGACGGTTACAACCTGCTACCGGCATTCAAGGGCGAAGGCGCGTGGCCACGGAAGGAGTTCATTTACTGGACTGATGACGGCAACGTAGCCGCCCTGCGTTACAACAACTGGAAAGTGACCTTCCTGATTCAAAATGCTCACGGGTTGCAAGTCTGGATGCAACCCTTCACGCAACTGCGCGCCCCCCTGATCGAAAATCTGCGTAGCGATCCGTTCGAACGCGCCGAATATGAGGGCATGGATTACAACCACTGGTTTGTGGACCACGTCTACGTGCTCGCACCGGCCGGGTTCTACGTGGCACAGTGGCTGCAAAGCTTCCGCGATTTTCCACCGCGGCAGAAGCCCGGCAGCTTCAACCTCGACCGCGTGATGGAATCGATAACCAATGGCGCCCAACAGACTAGCAATTGATGCACACATTTCAGTTAAGAAATCGGCCCGTTGTTCTTTTTGCAGGTGAAAAAAGAGAAGAGGAAGAGGAGGACGTACATGAAATGCATGGGAAGGGTAGCGTTTTCGTTGGCGGCGTTTTTCGTGGTTTTGGGGTTGGGAGCTTCGCCGCCCGCGTCGGCTCAAGCAAAGAAACCAAACATCCTCGTCATCATGGGGGATGACATCGGCATGTGGAACATCGGCGCCTACCACCGCGGCATGATGGCCGGGCGTACGCCTAATCTCGACAAAATCGCTAAAGAAGGCATGTTGTTCACCGACTACTACGCCGAGGCGAGTTGCACGGCGGGTCGCGCGAACTTCATCACTGGCGAACTGCCGATTCGAACGGGCATGACCACGGTGGGCCAGGCCGGTGCGAAACTCGGTCTGCCCGCCGAAGCCGTGACCATTGCCACGATTCTCAAGTCAATGGGCTACGCTACCGGCCAGTTTGGCAAGAATCACCTGGGCGACAGGAATGAGTTTCTGCCCTGCGTTCACGGATTCGACGAGTTCTTTGGCTATCTGTACCACCTCGATGCCATGGAAGACCCGGCGCATCCGAATTATCCGCAGAATCTGTTGAACGTAGTCGGCCCACGCAATATGGTTCATTGCTGGGCTACTACCACGGATGACAAGACCGAGATGCCCCGCTGGGGTGAAATCGGCAAACAGAAGATTGAAGATGCAGGCCCCCTTTATCCCAAGCGCATGGAGACGGTGGACGACGAGATTCGCGACCTCTCCCTCAAGTTTATCGACAAGGCCAAGAGCGACAACAAGCCGTTCTTCGTCTGGCTCAACCCCACGCGCATGCACATCGTCACGCACCTCTCTCCAAAGTATGAAGCCACGCGCAACTCCGAGAATGGCTGGTCGGAAGAAGAAGCCGGCATGGCGCAACTGGATGACGACGTCGGCCTCGTGATGAAGAAGCTGAAGGACATCGGCGAGGACGACAACACGATCGTCGTGTTCACCACCGACAACGGAACGGAAGTTTTCACTTGGCCCGATGGCGGCCAGACGCCGTTCGCGCAGTCCAAGGGAACCGTCCTCGAGGGTGGATTCCGCGTGCCATGTCTTCTTCGCTGGCCCGGTCATGTGCCGGCGGATTCGGTGCAGAACGGAATTTTCTCCGGTATGGACTGGTTGCCCACATTCGCTGCCGCAGCGGGCAATCCGAACATCACCGAAGAATTGCTGAAGGGGAAAACGATCGGCGATCGGACCTACAAGAACCATCTGGATGGTTACAACCAGATGGACGCGATCACCGGCAAAGGCCCCTCGGCGCGTCATGAAATCTTCTATCTCGGTGAAAGCACAGTGGGTGCGATACGCATCGACGACTACAAATTCCGCTTCATCGACCAACCCCAAGGTTGGCTGGGTGAAAAGACCCATCCGGATGTGCCTTACATTACCAACCTGCGCCTCGATCCGTTCGAGCGCACAGGCTGGCCCAACGACGGGACGAAAGAAGGAGGCCAGCAGTACTTCGATTGGTTCAAATACCAATTCTGGCGCTTCGTATTCGTCCAGCAGATAGTTGCCAAAGAAATCCAAACCTTCATCGAGTACCCGCCGATGCAGCGGGGCGCGAGCTTCAACCTTGACGCCGTCAAAGCTGAGATGGCAAAAAGGATGCAACAAGCGGAGGCAGCATCAAAGGGCCCCAGTCAGTAACTAACAGGAATGATCTTCGTGACGGGCGGCTCGCAAGGGCCGCCCTTCCAAGATCTGAGATGAGACCTTCTTAGCTTTATACCTTTGCGTTTAACGCTGCGAGCCTTCGCCGAGCGGAGGTTTCGTTCTAGAAGCCGGTGACCGGGTTCAGCTTATGGATGAGGTTCAAGGCCAAAAAACTCGCGGTTAATATCGCTAACAAGGAGAAAAGATTCATCATGACAAAACTCGGAAGTTTGGCAGCGTGTTTGATGCTGGCGGCAGTCGTTTGCAGTGCGCAGGATGTGATTCACTTCATCCATGGAACCATCAAACATGTAGATAGTGCGACCAAAACGGTTGTGGTAAAGACCGCCGATGGCACGGAACATACGATCAAAGTCACCGGCGATACCACGGTGAAGGGTTCGAAAGACGGTTTTGACGGCCTCAAGGAGGGCACAGAGGTTGTGGCCCGCACTACCGGCAAGGGTGTGGACGAAACCGCAGTGGATGTGGGTAAGGTAGGCAAGGACGGTCTGAAGTCTACGAAGGGAACCATCGTGAAATTCGATAAGGACACGAAGACGGTGGTAGTGAAGACTGCCGACGGAACCGAGAAGACTTTCGAGGTGACCGGCAAAGCATTGGATGATGCAGGTAAAGATACCGGCAAAGGCGTGGCAAAAGGCGCGAAAGTGACCGTCTACTACAGCGAAGAAGGCGGCAAGAAAGTAGCTCATTACCTTTCCTCGTAGCGTGGATCTTAGTGCATAACGAGGATTTCACGCTTCCAAAGGAAGACCAGCAACAGAGGGTCTACATCCGAACAGAGGTTCGGGAATCTGGAATTGGTGATGGCGGAGTACGTCGCTACAAGCTTACGCTCGAAGAGGAGTGGTTTTAGCGCAGAGCCTTGAACAACGCAGATAAGACGACAGCAACAGGAATCTGGGCAATGACTACGGGCAGAGCGGGAATCGCTATCGCCGCTGCCAAAGTGTAGAGAGAACCCTTGTCTGCGGGAAAAGGCTTCAGTTGTTTAATCCTGTCGTAGCTCTGGCCAAAATTATTGAGAGCGCTGATCTCGGGCGCATCGAGAAATTCGGCCTCGTGCCCTTTCCGCCGACGAATCCATTTTTCGTGAAATTCGGCGCTCTGAATCTGGCCGAGGATGCCATATTCCAAAATACCTCGGCGGCGCAGGGTAGCCAGAACGGGAACAAAAACGGTCAGGGGCCCCAGTGCAATCATCGCGATGATCGCCACCAGGGCAATAGCGGGTAACTTGAAGTCCATTAGGTGGGCGCCATGATGGAGGATGTCGTAGCGCCAGGTTGCTCCGATCACCGCCGTGGCGGCAAACGTGACGGGGGCGAATGCTGATGCCGTTAGTCCCAGGAACCCAAGCCCCCCGTGTTCGTCCGGATGCGTAGCGACAACTTTTAAATTTCGCCTTGATAATTTGAACGCGAAGATTGTCCAGAGCAGCCAATTCCAGAGCCCCAGACCCAGTAGAAATTGGAAAAGGGGCGCGCTCACCACTACGGCATACCAACCTGCGGGCGTTAACCGGATGTTGTCTGCCGTTCCTTGACCCAGCCATGGCGTAGCGTCCACCAAACCCTTGTACGACAGAATCGTGTGAACGATGAGGAGCGCGAGGACCGCAAGCTCGGGAAGGAATGCCTCACGGAGACGTCGCACGGTTACGACCACGCCGTCCATGTATGCCAAATCTGGAGCTTCGAGTAGATCTGATTCGCGGAGATGCGCTAATACTGCCCGAAAGCGTGATTCCATGAAAAACTCGCCGAGCAAGAGGGCCGGAACAGCAACGAGCATCCGCGCATACACGCGGTAATCCGTCAAGAAGGATGCCAGTCCTCTCGGATTCGAAAATGCCGTGATCAAAAGCAACGGCAGCCAGCCGATGGCGATCAGAACAGCGATGCGGCGCCCGAGGTTCCAGTGATTGGGCCGGATGAGTCCGAGCGCTTGCTGAATTCGGTAGAACGGACCTCCACGCACGAGAGAAATTTCGATGGCACCAAGCGTAGAGCGAGAATCAGGATTGACTTCCATTTTGAATCCGAGCGTCATTCTAGCTCGACTGGCCATCCCGCCTAGCTGTCAGTTTTGACAATATCCGTTCTCGACTTGCTGAAGGATCATCCGGGACCACGCGCCCAGGCTGCCGGCGGTGCCAACTGCGCACGGTGCGATCTCGCGCGCCCATTTTGGAGAAGGGGTAACAAATGAATAGGTGCCTCGCATTGAAGATGATCCCTTGGCTGTGCATCGGGATATTCGCACTCGCTCCCATCGCGCGCTCGCAACAGGACGTCGACGGAAACAAACAGGTTCAAAACAAATCAACGAAAGCACCTGCGAACGACAAAGACAAGGGAGAACCCCCCGTTGGCGTGCAAGGAACTCAGGTCGGCACGGAAGAAACGCCGGCGGCTGCAGTGAATACCGACGCGCTCAGAAATGCAGCCCAGAATCCGGTTGCCAGCCTTATCAGCGTTCCCATCCAGGAAAATTTCAACTTCAACAACCAGCCGGGCGGCCGCACGCAGAACGTCTTGAACATCCAGCCCGTGATTCCGATGAGCATCTCGAAAAACTGGAACCTCATCGTTCGCTGGATTACGCCGGTCGTCTACCAACCCATTCCTGTGCAGCCGCCCTCGCCTGCGGTGCAAACCACCGGCGTCTATGGCTTAGGAGACATGAACCCTTCATTCTTCTTAGTCCCGAAAAAGAGCAAGATCATATGGGGCATCGGCCCCACCTTCGTCCTGCCCACTGCGACCAACACCACTTATCTTGGGCAGGGAAAACTCAGCATGGGCCCGTCCCTCGTCGTATTGGTGCAGCCGGCGCATTGGACGCTTGGATTCTTGGCAAACAACGTCTGGTCGGTGGCCGGTCACGCCAATTTCAATACAGACGGCACAGTGAATAAGCCTCCGGTAAACCAGTTCCTGTTGCAGTGGTTCGTGAACTACAACATGAAGAAGGGCTGGTATCTCACCACCTCACCGATCATCACGGCGAACTGGAGAGCGAACGACGGAAACGTGTGGACGGTGCCATTCGGTGGCGGTGTAGGGCGAATCATGAAGCTCGGATTCCAGCCGGTGAACATCACGGCGCAGTTCTATGGCAACGCCGTGCATCCCGCGGGAGTTTCGCCTTGGGGTATGCGGCTGCAATTTGTGTTGTTGTTTCCCAAGCTGACCAAAGAGCAGCAAAAAATGCTGCTCGAGAAAAAACTGAAGCAGATGCAGCAGGAAGATCAGCAGAAGCAGTGAATGCCAACAGCTAGGAAATCTGCTGCGCCTGCGCCGCAAGGATTTAGTTGAGGCATTGCCAGGGAACTGGAGGCGCGGAAGGGGAAAGTGGGATGTCGCGAGGTTTCGGCCTGTCTTGGAAGACAGCGCTCCTGGTTCTCGCCTGCTGCTTCCCTGCTCGATCGCAAGAAACGCAGTTCTTGCCGGAGATCGATGCCCATCTGGAGCTGAAATCCTCGCTGCGAATGTATGTGGAAGCAAAGAACGATCGAGATGGTGGTGACCCCACACAATTCACAATAGGGCCCAGCATTCAGTTCTATTTGAAACCGCTAGTCAAACTTAAACGTGTTAAGACTTTCGACCTCGACGATTCGAAGTCGAGAGCTTTGGTTCTGGAGGCCGGATACCGCTACATTACCGCGCCGGGTGCCCCAACCGAAGAGCGGATGGTGCTGGCTGCTACGTCGCACTTCCCAATCGCGGCGGGATTCCGCCTTTCGGACCGGAGCCGCGCCGATCTCGACTGGAAAAGCGGAATATTCAAGTGGCGCTATCGGAACAAACTGACCGTGGAGAGAACTTTTGGGATCCGCTCTTATCACCTGATCCCGTATGTCGCTGCCGAGCCTTTCTACGAAAGCCAGTACAGTAAGTGGAGTACCACCTCTCTCTATGCCGGCTGCCTGTTCCCAGTGGGCAGACACGTCGAATTCAACACCTACTATGAGCACGACAACAACACAGGCAAGCACCCGAACCAGCAAGTGAATTCGACAGGACTGGCTCTCTATCTCTTCTTCTCCCTGGTGGAGAAATGACCGCACTGTCAGAACTGACAATTGGAGACGGGGCGATGTGTCGCTAGCATCTCAGCCCTAAAGGAGCCTTCGATGACACTTAGCAGCAGGCTTGGAACCGTGGTTATATTCTCTATTGCCATACTGTTGTTTTGCGTGGGCAGTCCGTGTCTTGCTCAATCAGCACCGTCTTCATCTCCTGCTACTGATGAGCACTTGGTCGTAAGCAGCGCGCCGAACCCAGTGGGAACGCCGAATCCACTCACAGAGGACCTGCCGATGCCCTCCGATGCTGAGGCAGCTACACCGGCAACTCCGGCTCCGACTCCAGTGGGTGAACCCACCAGCGACTGGCATTTCGCGGTGAGCCCCTATCTGTGGTTTCCCGGGGCACACGGGACTGTCGGTGCGCGCGGTCATGAGGCGAGCATTCATGTGTCTCCCGGCGACCTGCTTTCACATTTCCGTTTCGGGCTAATGGGGCTCGTCGACACCCGCTACAAGCGGATCGTTATGCCGGTCGACGTAATGTGGATCAGACTCGGTGCAAACAACGCACTGCCACTAACCGACGTGGACGTAAACGGCCAAAGTCAGAGGCAGTGAATTCATCCTGACTCCAAAAATTGGTTACCGCCTGGTTGATTCGCAAATCGTAAAGATCGACGCTCTTACGGGCTTCCGCTACTGGTACTTCGGCGAAAGCTTGCGCCTGTCGACGTCCGACACGAGTGTGAAGTTCTCGGGTTCCCAGAATTGGGTAGATCCTCTGGTTGGCGGGCGAATTCTGGCGAACCTGTCGCCTAAGGTATCGGTATCGATCGGGGGAGACGTCGGTGGCTGGAACACCGGCTCGTTAATCGACTATCAGTTCGGTGGGGTCTTGGGCTATCGGATAAAGCCATCTATAGTTCTGCAGGCTGGTTATCGCTACCTCGCAACGGACTATCGCAGCGGAGGAACGACCATAAACCTGGTTACGTCCGGTGTGCTCTTCGGCGCGACGTTCACGCTCAAATAAGAGAGGCCGACGACATTTCGTACCAGGAAACTCGGGGCTCTGAATGGGAGATGCTGGGGAATACTAAAATGAAAAAAGTGATCGCAGCTTCTTTGCTGTTTTTCGCTTGTCTGGGTACGGCGTTTGCTCAAGATCCCGGCTGGCCCCGCCAAATCACCAAACCACAGGGCACGCTCGTTTACTATCAGCCCCAGGTAGACAATTGGAACAATTTTCAAGAACTCGATTGGCGCGAGGCCATTACGATTACGCCCGCTGGTGGCAAAGAAATCGTTGGCGCAGTGAGGATGCACGGCCTGACGAGTGTGAACTCAGAGACCCAGATGGTTCTGATCTCCAATTTACAGGTTAAGAACACCTATTTCCCTTCCCTGAGCCCTGCCGACGCCGCGAGCATGGATCAATTGGTGAGGACATTCGTTCCGCAGACCGTATGGATCTCCATGCAGCGTTTGGTGGCCTGCGTTCCGAAACCGCAGACAGCGCCTGCCGGCGTGCAATTGAACAATGATCCCCCGCAAATCTTCGTGAGTTATCACCCGGCGATTCTCTTGGGTATCGAAGGAGAGCCCCAACTGGCGGAAGTCCCGCATACGAAATTGAAGTATGTCTTCAATACGAATTGGCCTTTATTTCTTGATAGGGCGGGCAATTATTTCCTGCTAGTCGGAAACCGGTGGCTCGAGTCACAGAGCTTGCAGGGCCCGTGGTCAGCCGCCACGAAGCTCTCCAACGAAATGGACAAACTCGTTGATGATCCGCAGTGGGCAAGCTTGAAGAGTTACATACCGCCGCCTCCGAGTTCCGGTTCTGTCGTTCCTACGGTCTTCTACAGCACCGTGCCTTCGGTCGTCATACTCTTCGATGGACAGCCGGTTTATGCGCCCATTCAAGGAACGCAGCTCGTTTACGCCGCAAACACGAATAGTTATCTCTTCGTTTATTCGCCAACGAATCAGTTCTATTACATGACGGCAGGGCGATGGTTCTCGTCGAACAGTCTGCAGGGACCTTGGACTTTCGCAAATTCAAATTTGCCTGCCGACTTTTCTCACATTCCTCCTAGCAGCCCGGCCGCACAGGTTCTCTCTTCTGTTCCGGGTACTGAGGAAGCCAAGGATGCGGTAATGATTGCTCAGGTTCCCACGTCGATCACTGTAAACGCGGCGGCAGCGGCGGCGAAAGCGAATGTAAGTTATGACGGCGCGCCGCAGTTCGTACCGATTTCAGGAACCACAATGTCGTACGCGACGAACACGGCGCAAAAGGTGATTCAGGTCGGTGATCTTTACTATCTTTGTCTGCAAGGAATCTGGTTCATGTCTTCCACTCCGCAGGGGCCGTGGCAAACAGCGCCGTCTGTCCCCCAAGTGATCTACACAATTCCGCCGAGCTCACCGGTTTACAACGTCACGTATGTCACGCAAGTGTCGGTGTCAGACGGGACTGTGCAATCGAGTTACACAGCCGGTTATATGGGAGCTTTCATAGTCGGTGCCGCGGTGGGAGCGGTGGTCGCGGGTGGAACGGGCTACTACTACCCGCCGTATTATTACCATCCGGCGTACGGCTATCCGGTTTATCACCCCTACCCAACAACGTACGGTTATTCGTCGACTTATCACACCACTACTGGTGCTTACGGTGTTTCGCAAACCGCGTATGGCGCTTACGGAGGATCGGCAACTCGAAGCGCGTCGTACAATCCCTACACCGGGACTTCGACTCACACAGCGTCAGCTTCTAATGCCTATGGCAGCGCGAAAGCTGGCACAGCTTACAACCCCTATACAGGAGCATCTGCCGCCACGAAACAAGGCTCCAACGGATACAGTTCCTGGGGGAGTTCCGCCGTTTCAAAGAACGGGGAGAGTGCCTACTCGCAACACTATTCCACGGCACAGGGGACGACGGGATCGATACAGACTTCTTCTGGCGGAAAAGCCGTTGGTGCGAGCGGCGCCTACGGGAATAGCGCCAGCGCGGGAAAGGCTGCAAACGGCAACATGTATGCCAGCGCAGACGGAAATGTTTACAAGAACACCGGCAGCGGCTGGCAAAAGGCCGGCAGCAATGGCAGTTGGAATTCCGTGAACTCGTCCAGCGCCGAGCAGCATTCCTCCTCCTCAGGCGCTTCCAGTTACCAGCAGCATCCCTCGTCTTCCTCTGCATCCTCTTCCTACCATCCTTCGAGCAGCGAGACTCAAGGCATGCAACAGGAAGCGCAGAACAGGGAAAGGGGCGAACAATCGAGCCAGCGCTATTCTGAGCAGCGTTCCAGTGGCGGCGGCTGGGGGCATAGCGGCGGTGGCGGCGGGTGGGGAGGGGGAGGTGGTGGCAGGCGAAGATAGCAACAGACTCCCGGAAATTCCTCAAAATCCCACAACGGAGGCTGGATTTCTTCACTCTGTGGCAAGATACCCACCGCAACGTTCCTGCCCTGTCGTAATGAGAATCGAATGCTTCAGGTTGCAGTAACCGTATGAGCGAGATCGGCGAGAGCGCGGAGGGAGCGAGCTAGCAACATGACGATGGACGAGAAGGAAGCGCCGAGGCGTCCGTCGTATCGACTTCTGCTGTTCATTGGAGCGGTCGCGGCCATTGCGATAGGAATATTTCTGTGGCGCTGGAATTCAGCACATTCTCGTGGGCCACACGATTCCCAAACAGCATCGTCGCCCACTTATGTCGGCGAAGCAGTTTGTGCCGGATGCCACGCGAAAGAGGCTGAAGCGTGGAGCCACTCCCATCATGCGCTGGCCATGCAGCGATCGGATGGCAAGACCGTTCTAGGCAATTTCAATGACGCTCGATTCACGAATGGCGCCGTAACATCAAGCTTTTACAAGAAAGACGACAAGTATTTCGTGCGCACCGACGGGCCCGACGGCCAGCTCCAGGATTATGAGCTGCCCTACACTTTCGGTTATTTCCCGCTGCAGCAGTACCTCGTCCCATTTCCAGGCGGCCGCCTGCAAAGCCTCGGAATCGCGTGGGATTCGCGAGCCAAGGAGCTGCGGGGCCAACGCTGGTTTCATCTGTATCCCGATCAGAAATTAACGCCCGCCGATCCAATTCACTGGACAGGACGCAATCAGACCTGGAACTACATGTGCGCCGATTGCCACTCGACCAATCTGCGCAGAAATTACAACCTCGCATCGAATACCTACGCGACGACCTGGGCGGAAATCAACGTCTCATGCGAATCCTGCCATGGGCCCGGCTCGAACCACGTAGAGAGGGCAAGAGCGCAGAAAAGAGACTCGAAGAAAAACCAATATACGGGCGCGGATTTGCCGGTTGATCTGGAATCGCGCGGGGGTAGCTGGGGACTCACGAAGCAAGATGATGTCACGATGCACTGGAACGGGCAGAGCCGGTCTCACAAAGAAATCGAGACTTGCGCACCTTGTCATTCTCGTCGTCGGGCGATCACGACCGACTACACTCCTGGCCAGCCGTTTCTCGACGCTTACGTACCGAGCCTTCTCGAGGAAGGGGTTTACTACGCCGACGGGCAAATTCTGGAAGAGGACTACGAGTACGGTTCATTTCTGCAAAGTAAGATGTATCACGAAGGTGTTGTCTGCTCAGATTGCCATGATCCCCATACCGGAAAATTGCCCCCAGTAAGCATGAACGCCGTCTGCGGCAAATGTCACCTTTTCTCGAAGTTCGATAGAGCTGAACATCATCATCACTCTCAGGGCAGCGCCGGCGCTGTCTGCGTGAATTGCCACATGCCGACGCACACCTACATGGTGGTGGACATGCGGCGCGATCACAGCTTCCGGGTTCCACGTCCTGATTTTTCCGTCGCCTATGGAACTCCCAACGCTTGCAGTCAGTGCCATAAAGACAAGTCTGCCAAGTGGGCCGCTGACGCAGTTGCCCGGTGGTATGGCCCCGACCGCAGGCAAGAAGCGCGGTTTGTAAAAGCGCTTGACGCAGGTCGCAGGGGGTTAGTAATCGCGGAGAAAGAACTAGCATCCTTGGTCGAGGATTCCTCACAGCCGGGAATCGCGCGTGCCACCGCTTTCACGCTGCTTCCCGAGTATCTTTCTCCTGCTTCGCTTCCCGCCTTGCAGAAAGGGCTTATGGACGAGGACCCACTTGTGCGGAGCGCGGCGGTGCGAGCCCTTGAGCCGCTAGCTGCCCAAGAGCGCGTTCGCTTTGCAGCACCGCTGCTCAAGGATCCGATACGATCCGTGCGCGTCGCTGCGGCTCGATTGCTTGCGGGAACGCCTCCCAGCCTCCTTCAAGATGCGCAGAAGCAAGCTTTAGACCAGGCGATTTCGGAACTGATTGCTTCCGAAAACGCTACTGCGGAGCGCCCGGAGAACCACGTGAACTTGGCGCTCCTATATGCCCAAATGGGGCGACCCGCCGAGGCGGAAGGCGAATTGAAAACCGCACTCCAGCTCGATCCCAATTTCGTTCCGGCCATGGTCAATCTTGCAGACCTATATCGCACGACCCAACGCGATGACGAAGGTCAGCGATGGCTGGAGAAGGCGATTGCCCTGGCTCCTACAGCAGCGGAGCCGATTCATGCGCTTGGCCTCTTGAAAGTCAGGCAGAAGCAGTATCCCGAAGCGCTCGGTTTGCTGGCTAAGGCCGCGGCACTACAACCAAACAATGCCCGGTATAGCTATGTCTATGCTGTTGCGCTTCAGTCGAGTGGCCAAGTCGACCAGGCGATCAAAATCTTGGAGCAAACTCACAGAAGACGTCCCGCGGACATTTCAGTGCTCCAAGCTTTGGTTTCTTTTGAACGGCAAAAAGGAGACCTTCGATCCGCGAAGGTCTATGCGGAGCAGTTACTTCAATTGTCGCCTGACGATCCCCAAGCGAAGGCTCTCTACAACAGTTTGCGGTGATGTAAACGGAATTTTGCAGGCCAGTTCGATAGTGATGTCGCTTTAGCGCAGGAGTCGAGAAATGACCACTCATATCCTTTGGTTGTTCAGAGCGCGCTGGCTTCTTATTGTCGCGGTTCTGATGTGCTTTTGTTCTCCCGCTCAGGCGACGAACCGAAAAGACGTGGTCATCATGAACAACGGTGACCATTTCACAGGGCAGGTCAAGCGCCTCGAAAATGGTTTGCTATACATTGAGACTGACTATATTTCCGGCAACATCGGATTGGATTGGAACCAAGTGCAATCGATTGAAAGCACTGCTACGTACCGAATTACGTTGAACGATGGTCGAAGACTCGAAGGGAAGATCGAAAAGCACACCGGTGAAAAAGAGAAGAAGGACGATTTCGTGATTCGCGAAGCGACCGAGGAAGAGGAGGTACCGTCGGCGGAAATTTTCAGTATCGATACAAAGAAGCCCACGTTTTGGCGGGACTTGCAGGGCGCCATCGACCTCGGTTACAGCTTCACCAGCGGAAACAGCCAATCTTCGATGAATCTCGACACGAGTGCGGCGTATCAGACGCCGAAATGGAAAGTGGCGACCTCGTTCGATTCAACCTTTAGCGGCCAGTCGGGAGGTTCCACAACCAATCGCGAAGACTTAGAAAGCATAGTCACCAGGTTTCTGAACAGAAATTCCTTCGTTTTGGGTATTTCCGATTTTCTTCATAGCAGCCAGCAGGATTTGAACCTCCGCGCCACTCTTGTGGCCGGTTATGGAAGGTTCTTGAAACGGACCACGAGCAGCACTCTCTCTTGGGTCGGCGGCATTGACTATATCCATGAGTCCTTCGAGACCACTGCGGGTCAACCGTCGAATCAAAGCTCTGAGGCTGTCGTGGGTTTGCAGTATAGCTATGTTCGCTTCAACTTCGGTGACTTCAATTCTCAGCTGCTCATCTTCCCGAGCATCACAAATTCTGGCAGGATTCGAATGACGACGAACAATGCGCTCACCATCAAGCTGAGGAATAATTTCCACCTCGCTTTCACACTTTGGGATAACTTCGACAGCAGGCCCCCAGTGACAGCAAAGAAGAACGAGTTGGGAATCAGCTCCGGCGTCGGCTGGTCTTTCTAGATAGAATGCACTCCGATCCGGGCGTGTCGGATAAGACTGTTAGTTTTGACAATTCCACAGGTAGGTGAGAAGGAGCAGTATAAAACAGCGTGTGACACGCAGCGGTTGCGAAGGAGACTTTCAATGGACCGGGGATTCGAAATGCCGAGCGGTAAAGAGATCGTTGCTGGTAAGGCTGTTTCCGCCCTTGCTCGCTTCGCGACGATGGTTGCGCTAATTCTTGTGATCGCTTTCCCTGCTGTGGCGCAGAGCGGCGAGCTTCAGCAAAAACTCGCAGCCGTGAAACAGGCCGCAGCAGAGAACAAGCAGAGGCTGCACCAGTATCAGTGGACTGAAACGACCCAGCTCACCCTCAAGGGAGATTCGAAGCCTTCCTCCGAAAACCTTTGCCAGTACGGCCCCGATGGGCAGGTTCAGAAGACTCCCATCGGTCCTCCCCCGCAACAACCCAGTGGCGGGAGGGTGAAGCAGCGGGTCATCGCAAAGAAAAAAGCTGAGATGAAGGACTACATGGAAGACGTAAAGGGCGTCCTCAGCCTGTACGTGCCGCCGGACCCGCAGAGAATGCAGCAAGCGTTTCAGGCTGGAAAGGTCTCATTGAACCCCGCCGGCGGCGTTGTAAATTTGATTTTCACGGATTATGCTCAGCGGGGCGATCGAATGACGCTCACTTTCGACACCGGCTCGAAAAAGATCGTCTCTCTCAACGTCAACACCTACATGGGTCAGGCAAAAGATGCGGTCACATTGCAGGTCCAGATGGCCAGTTTGCCGGATGGTACCAACTATGCGCAGCGGACGGTTCTTAACGCCACAGCCAAAGAACTTGTGGTAACCACCACCAATTCGAATTACCAAAAGCTCTGAGGGGTATTTTTTGAGGAGGATAAAGATGCAAAAACGAATCATGGCGTGCCTTTGGGTCTCCACGCTGGTGATTTTCGGTCTGCTGGCCAGGGTGCAGGCTAAGCCTCAGCCGCAGAACGCACAGGGGAACTCCGCGCAATCGACCACGGCCGATGCAAAAGAGAAGAACATCCAAGAGTACATCGAACTCATGCGGTCCAATGTGCGCGACCAGAAGTCGCAGATCATGGGTGCCGTCATGCAGTTGAATGTCGATGATGCCGCGAAGTTCTGGCCGATCTATGCTGAGTACGACGCCGAATTAACCAAGCTGAATAACCTGAGAGTTGAAAACATCCAGGACTACGCGCGCAACTACTCACAGATGACGGACGCGAAAGCGGACGAACTGATTCAGCGGAGCCTCGACTATCAGAAACAGCGTGGTGAACTTTTGGCAAAATACTATCAAGTCATGAAGCAATCCCTGGGAGCCATCACGGCCGCCCGCTTCCTTCAAGTCGAGCACCAACTACTTTTGATCATCGACCTTCAAATCGCTTCTTCTCTGCCGATTGTCGAAGAATAATCGCGAATCTACGAAGGAGAAAAAGAAATGCAAATTCCGATTGTTTGTGTGGCGATCCTGCTGGGGCTCGGATCGGCACAAGGTTCTTTCGCTACGGTTTCTTCGGCTAATTTGACGACGTCCCCTGGCAACGTTACCTCTTCCGCAGCCCAAGGCGGGAAGACGATCACGGTGCCTGCCGGCACGCGCATTTTGATCCGCACGGTTGACTCGATCGATTCGAGCAAACAAAAGACGGGATACCGCTTCACTGCCAGTCTCGAAACCAACCTTCAGGTCAACGGCGTCACGGTGGCGCCCAGAGGCGCGACGGTATACGGTCGTCTCGCTTCCGCGGAATCAGCAGGAAGGATGAAGGGCAGCTCCGAACTAACCCTCGAGTTGACCGACATTGTGATCAAGGGCACCACCTACCCGCTTGTAACCTCCACTTATGAAGTAAAGGGTCAAGGCGAAGGCAGCAAGACCGCGAAAAAAGTGATTGGTGGCGCAGGTTTAGGCGCGCTCATTGGCGGGATTGCGGGAGGAGGAAAGGGAGCTGGGATCGGCGCACTCGCCGGCGCCGGCGCCGGGACGGCGGTAGCCGCTTCCAAAAAAGGGCAGCAGCTATCGATTCCGAGCGAGACGCTTCTCGAGTTCCGCTTGGCGCAGCCCGCGCCGCTGCCGGCGCCCCGATAGGCCAGTTTCATACGCGGCGGATGAGACGGACAAAACCTGTAAGTAAGCTGTTCTGAAGAAAAGTGCGAAGCGACTAAGCCCAGAGCCCGAAGGGCAGGTTCAGGTCGCTTGCTGCCTGTGCTCCCAGAACGCTCGGAAATGACAACAATCGTCCGCTACCTTGTTCTTGTTGGCTTAGCTCTTTGTTGCGGGCAGGCCGCGGTGGCACAGACTCTGGCTCCCCGTGCCTACATCGTCACGCCGGTGGGCGGCAATGCGATCACCTTGTCTTGGTCCTTTTTTGACGGCGGCGTGGACCTTAACGGGACGCTTCCCGTCACAGGTGCCACTGGCGTCTACCACGTTCCGACCATTAGTTACTATCATTCGTTCAGCCTGTTTAAGCGCTCGGCGAACATCACCGGTTTCCTGCCCTATGGTGTCGGCACCTTTCAGGGATCAGTTCTTGGCGCTCACCAGCAGATTTATCGCTCTGGGCTTCTCGATCTTGAATTCCGCTTCTCAGTGAACCTGAAAGGCGGACGCGCGATGTCGGCGCAGGAATTGGCGACCTGGAAACAAAAAACTTTGCTGGGAGCCAGCCTGTCTGTGATCCCTCCGACTGGTCAATATACTTCGCTGCATCTCGTGAACTGGAGCATTCATCGATGGGCCATTAAGCCGGAGTTGGGCTATTCGCGACGTTGGGGCCACTGGCTTCTCGATGGCTATGCCGGAGTATGGCTGTACACGACAAATAACGCTTTCTATTCGATGCCGAACCCGCAGCCTCAATCGGAACAGCCTATCGGGTCATTCGAGGGGCACCTGAGTTACGACTTCACAAAGCAACGTTGTTGGGTGTCGCTCGACGGAAATTTCTGGTATGGCGGGGCCACCAGCCTGAATGGTGTTTCCAATCCTGGGACCCGGCAGACCAGCTCGCGCGTTGGAGCCACCGCAGCCTTTCCGCTGGGCAAGCACCAGACCATTAAGACCAGCTATAGCAATGGAACCTATGTGCGTTTTGGCGGTAACTATCAAAGTGTTTCGGTAGCTTGGCAGTATTCCTGGCTCGGCTGGTCGAAATTTCACCCGCGGTAGCCTATCTACAGGCGGCGACTTCCGATGTGTGTTGCCCAACCGCGTCCGCAGATAAGCGAACCCTGGCTCGCAGATAGAGCGTCGGGAAATCTTCTATTGCGTTACTAGCGGTGTGACCACCTCCACCTTTTTGATGGGAGACGGATTCCATTTGCCTGTGAGCGCGGCGGATTGGGGCGCATATAGTCGCATAGTCAGATTGAATGCTCCCTTTGGTGCGGGGAGCCAGTTGGACTCCTTGTCCGCGCCTGGATTCTCGTTCTGGAAGTAAAGGTCAAGCGAACCGTCCGGGTTGAACTTAAATGGCATCCAGCTACTGACCGCAAAGCGATTAAGCGCGTTTCCCACTTGGAACCCTTCAGCATCGTAAAGCGTGATCGACCAAAATGCATTCACCGGCGGCATGGCTCCCTTATCGAAGTGAATCGTGTACTTATTCGCTCCGTCCAGCGGCTTGCCGCTCTCGTCGGCGAGATTGAGCGGATAGATCGCGTCCTCGGGCAAGTTTGCGCCAAGGCCGAGTTGGGAAACGATGGCGCGTTTCAGATAATAATTTCCATAAACGCCCATCGTGTCTGTATTCATCGACCAGTAGTTCACGACCCGCGCGACTGTGGGAACTTTCCATTCCATCAGCTTCTGCGCATCTTCGGGAGCGCTTGCGAGCGCCTTCTTGATTGCGAGGCTCTGACTGTCCAGATCAAAGTTTTTCCCCGGCTCGATGCCGATTCGTTTCATCTGCGCGACGATAGGCTCATCGGTGATGTGAGGTGGGTGCAACCTCATAAGTTCGGCAGCGTAGGCAAAGTACTTACCGGCCGACATCGTGTCCACCTGTGTCTTCGGCGGCGTCTTCATGTCGACAGCAGAGTCGATCTTCGCCTCGACGGGCTTGGGCGCCTTGCCCCACTCGGAGAGTGGGGTGACCTTGTAGCCTGCCTGAATTTTGTGAACGGCTTCGTAGTCCTGCGGGCCGTCCGTCTTGGTGCGGCCGATGACCCAGACAAACGGGGTCGGCGCGGCAATGTGCGTGAAGCCGGGCGCGACCGTCCCACTCCAGCCCGGCGGAGTGATAAGAAAACTGCCCGCCTGCGTGCCGGTGGTGCGCCAACCCGGCGATGCGAACACGTCCGTCCACATGTCGAGCATCGGCAGAAGATAATACCGCCCAGCGGTGTCCGGCGCGGAAACAATCATCGGCTCCTTCGTGAGATCGAGCCACGCAATGGAATACAGCGTGTCAAAGTTGGGCCGCACAACGACTTTCATATCGGCGGGCGGATATGCGGGCAAGTTGATGAACATATTCATCGGTCCCTTGCCGAACTCTTTGCCGGGTTCGATGTTTGTGGACTGCTTTCGAGTAATATCCATCGTAATGAGGGGATAGAAGTAGACGTAAGCATCCACCCCAATAGCGTGCGCCTGTTCCTCCGTCAAAGCGGGAGATGAGCTCGTCGCTAGGGTTTGCGCTGAAGCAGGTGAGCCTGCTGAAAGGGAAAGAGCGAGGCATATCGCTGAAAGTCCGATAGAGCGTCCCTTCAAGACCTTGAATTTCATTTCCCTGGACCTCGCCATTTCAATGCACGCCACCTCTTTCTCGCTGGGGGCAGCCGCTTCACGTCTGAGAGATTACTCCCTACCAAGTTGCCTGCAACTGTCAAAACTTACAGTGCTGGGTTCCCCCATCCCTCAGAGGCTTTTGCCACATGATAATTCCTCTTTCGACGCTCATCTGGTTTACGCTACTAAGCAACGAATCGCTCCAGGCGCCATTGCCTACGGCGAAAAAGGAAAGGAGATAACAAAGCACCATGCAGGCACCGACTAACATACCTCTCCTTGTGCTGGCTCTCTCTTTTCTCGTCATGTTGTTCTCGGCATGGCTGGGCCTCTATTTTAGCAAGGGGCGATCCCATCCGGACGAAGGCGCGTTCGCGGATCTCGATCTGATCGTGACCTCTACTCTGACACTCCTCGGCCTCATCATAGGGTTCACCTTTTCAATGGCCATCACGCGTTACGATCAACGCAAAACATACGAGGAGGCAGAAGCCAACGCGATCGGAACGGAATATCTCCGCGTAGACTTGCTGCCCTCCGCCGACCGCGCGAACACACGCACACTACTGAGAAACTATCTCCATCAGCGTATTCTGTTCTACGAAACTCGCGACGAGGATGTACTTCGCCAGATCAATGCGACTACCGCCAAGCTGCAGAACGATCTGTGGTCCTCCGTCGAGGTGCCGGCCAGCGCTCAGCCGACACTTGTCCTCGCTCTGGCTGTCGCGGGCATGAACGATGTGCTCAACTCGCAGGGATACACGCAGGCGGCTCTGTGGAACCGAATTCCACCGGGCGCATGGTTTCTTATGATCGCGGTTGCCATCTGCGCGAATTTCCTCGTCGGCTACGCTTCGCACAGCACAGGCACAAGAGCCCTTCGACTACTGGTCCTTCCATTTGTTCTGTGCATTGCCTTTTACGCGATAGCGGACACTGACAGCCCCCGCCGGGGCATCATTCGCGTTCACCCGCAAAACCTGATCAGCCTTGCTGATTCTCTTGAGCAGCACTAATCGGGAGAGGCGCATTGCTCAATTGTCGAGTTCCCTTTCGCTGTTCCATCACCGCGACTCGTATTTTTGAATCAACCTTTCGACCTCGCCACGCGCTGGGCTTTCCGCGGTGGGTTTGCTTCAGCTCCCTGACCGCGAGCAGAGGCGGCGCACACGAACACAAAGATAAAAGCGAAGAAAAACCGCGGACGGGAGAGGAAATTCAGCATGGTCCAATTCTATCGCTAGTTTCGCAGATGCCGGGGTTCCTGCCTCGCCCTTTTCGTTGGTACGCCACCGTGCCGACACTCTGTTTACCGGGGACTACCATCCCGCCGTGCCGCGCCTGGCTTACCCATGTGCACCCTCATTTTCTTCAAGAAGCATTTCCCTTTCTCGATCCCGACGCGACCTGCCGGAATGACGCGGCACACCATTACGAAAATATCGCGGCTACACTAACTGGACGGTGCCCCGCTTTCGCGGTCTTTGCAAAGGGTGAGATGGTTTTGACTTGCTGTCGGTCTCGAAAAATTTCAAACGCAGCCACCGATCTATCCGTAGCTCAGGTCCCATGCTGGCCAAGCTTCTGGCCGGAATTGACCTGGGGCCTCAATGCCGACCTCACCACTCGACTACTCTTCCCTTGTGGCCTAGCGCACCGATCGCCTCCACACACCCTCAAGCATCGCAGGTACCCAAGTAGATGCGGGGCACGCGCTCCAACTTTCCTCCATGAACACAAGGGACCGACCGCCACTAACTTGGCTTGCCTCACCGCTTGCCATACCAATGTTGAGTACGAAGAGCGAGTTCTTAGGGAAAGTATTCCCCATCAGATTTCCTCGCGCTGTGGCTTGCCGATAGACGCTAACCGGTGCGCGTAAGCATTCACCCGCGGCCGCCTCAGCCGAGAGTGCCTTTCGCGAGCTCGCATCGGCGTACAGGGAGCGCATGTGATGAAGGCCCTTCACGACGTTGTGAACAGCGATTCCGATCGCGTTTACCGCAGAGAGATCATCACCCACCTTTCCTGCCAAAAGGCGCTTGGCTCGTCTCACCTTTCCGCTAACGAACCACCAACCCAGTTTCAGCAGGTTCGAACAATAAGGAGCCACGACAAGAACCAATGCCGCCGCCCAACTCTCCTCTGTCGCCGTGAAATCACTCCGAAATAGGCGTCCCAGCAACTGCTGCGTGCGGATGCCGGCTTCTGCATCAGACCCAACTCCTCGCACCCATTCCGCTAGAGGTTCCAGCGCAATGGGACCAGCCTTGATACTCTCAGCCTGCTCGTTCAGCATGCGCCAGAGTTCCTCCTGCGCACGAGCTCGCGTTGCGCAATCCCGGGGCTCCATCGTCGGAAAGCGCCGTCCCTTGAACGAAAGCACACTGAGGGAGCGCTTCAGCAGGAACCAATTAATAGGGCAGGTGCGCGTCTCAAACTCGCGATCAATAACAGGATCGTTCGCCAGACTCTTGATCTCTTCCGGATCATTCACCTCAAATATGTTCACCACGCCAGGAATGTGTGTGTGTTTCAAGTCGAAGCCTCGCAATATCTCTCACTGCTTGGACGCCGCCTAGGGTGGGCAGCCGTCCGCGATCCATTTAGCGAACAGGTCAATGCGAGACTGCGGCCAGGGACCTTCTCCTCTGGGCGGTGGCGGAGGCATCACGGCGCCGCCAATTCCTCGAATGCGGTCATAGATGGCGGACGCGTGCGCTTTCACCTCGTCATAACTGGCAAGATTGAAGCCTTTGATCATCCCTTGAATGTCTCGCTCGGTAAAAAGCGGAAGGATATCCGCCCGAAAACTCGTCGATGTGCTCATTTGCGGCCTCCACAGAAATTCTAACAATTACTGCAGCTTCGCGTACTCCGCTTTGGCTTGTTTCAGGATGGGAATGTCAGGGTCGGCATCTTTCCACAGTGTAAGGAAATCGTTATAAGCGGCGCGCGCCTCGGAAGTGTCCCCCTGCATTGCGTATGCGCGTGCGAGGCCCAGATGAGCGAGCGGGGCGATAGCTTCGTTCAAAACCACGGCCCGATGATCGAGAATTTTCTGGAATTCGGCGACCGCTTCGCTGCCTTGGCGTGTGGCCAGATAGGCTTGACCATGGACGTAGACCGGATAAAGACTGAGCAAAGCCGCAGACACCGACCCGAGTTCGTACGGAGCAGAGATCTCGAGAGCGTTGAAGGCTTTTGCCGTGTCTTTCATGTTGAGCGAGGCCTGAGCGTGAACCGTGGGGGAATAATTCAGTTGCATGATTGTGTTTTCCGGGAAGCGCTTGACCAAATCGTCGACCAGCGCCACGGCTCCCGCCGAATCTTCAGCCAGCGCCCTGGCGAGCGCGGCTGCATACTGTACATCCCCGCCAGTTGAAAGACGGAGCGCTGCCGTCGCTTGGTTTCGAGCTTCGACCCGATTGCCAAAGAGGGCTTCTGCTACGGCCTCATCTGCTTCGTAACTTGCCGCTGTCTCCTTTTCATCTGCGCGCTCAGCCGAGGCAACCGCCAGGCGCGAAAACTCTCGAGACTTTTGCATTCGTCCGAAGTATGCCAACGTACTGGCTTCGGCACCCAGCAGCACGCCCTCTACGCCCGTCTTGCCAGTAGCCCAAGTTACCTCTTGCTGCATTCCCGCTGTATCGTTCTGGAGGAAGCCCAACGTGTAATAAACGCTGTGAAAGTAAGGAGAATCGACGCCGTTGGCTCTGGCCGTCTCGATAGTGGCACGGGCCTCGTCCAGACGGTTCAACAATATATAGGTTCCAACAAGCGCGGTATATGTCAGGCCATTCGCTTCAAGGCGGAAGGACTTGCGGAATTCCTCAACCGAGCGCTCATGGTCACCGAGTTCCTCGTAGATGTTGCCTAATGCCAGAGGCGGAAACCAGTCTCTTGGATACGTCTGTGCCGCAACTTCAAAGGCTCGTTGCGCCTTACTCAGGTTTCCGGTAACGAGGATCTCGTAGTCTCCCTCGATGTGGAATTTCTCCGGACCGCTCAGACGGTTGAGCAGTTCAAATGCCTTTCTCATGTTCTCAGATGCCCGGCCGTTTTCCCCCAAGTTCGAATAACAGTACCCGAGCATGACATAAGCATCTGCAAAATCCGGGTCGAGCTTGATGGCCCGTTGGAACAAAGCTGCGGCTGCGGGAGAGTCGGCTTCGCCGCCCAAGGCCTTTATTCCCAAACTATAGGCCTGAAGGGCCTCAAGCGAAGGCGTGGCGGCTTCCTCCAACGGCATGTCAAATTTTTTGACCATGGCGAGCGATTCGCCAAGCTTCTTGCGAAGCTCCGAAGATGCTTTACTGAGGGCGTCCAGCACGTGGCTTTTGTCGCTCGCCTGAGCTTCTGTGCTCGCGACCGATCCTCCATTGGAACAGTTTACTGCCTTCAGAATCACATCGTATTTCGTGCCGATTTGCGCGATCGAGCCCTCAAGGACCGCGGCACTCCCGGTCCGCACGCAAAGGTCACGAGCAATCTCCGGTGTGAGTTTTGCGCCATCTCGTTGACCCATCAGGTGCAGCGTCTGATGGATGCGTTCGTCGGAGATAAGGCGGAGAAAAGGTGACTGCTGAAGTTGCACGGCAAGCCCTTCCCGGAGCGTGCCATCGAACACCGCGTCGCCCGTTGTATTTGTGAAATCGGCGAGGACGACGGTGTCCGTCGGGCTCAGTGCGTGCGCCTTGCGCCCATTCAGCCACCAGAGGCCGCCCGCCGCCAGTCCAAGCACCACTACCGACGCGCCGATAACCGGAGCCCATCGAGGCCAGGCGGATTTTGGAGTGGAAATCGGTCTGGAAACCGTTCCGATGAATCGGTAACCGTGGCGTGGGAGCGTCTCGATGTAACGGGGAGTTTCAGCGGAGTCGTCAAGGGCCTCTCGAATGCGCGCGATCGCCTTGTTCAAAGCGTGGTCCGTGTCGCCGAATGATTCACCAGGCCAGATTCGCGAGCGCAACTCCTCACGGGTCACCACTTCGCCGCCGCGTTCGAGCAGGATCACTAACACTTGGAATGGTTGGCCCTGCAGTCGCACCTTCATCCCCGCCTTGCGCAGCTCTCCCGAATGCATATCCACTTCAAAAACGCCGAAACGGATGAACCGAGGAATCTGGTTGGAAGGTGTTCGTTCCATTTCCGAAACTTTCCCAAGACAGTGGCGGGAGTGTAGCACAGCGATTAAGTGCGGAATATAGAACTATAAGGCATTTGAGATCAATAGCATGCCCGGGGACACAACTGGGATTGAACGGGAATTGACGTTCGTCGCGAACCCGCAGAAACCTCTTCCCGCAGACAGCAGTCCGAATCGACTCGATCGAAAAGGAGAAAAAATGAACAATTTCCGGGCAGTTCGCAGCGGACCGTTCTTCGCTCTTGTTGCATTGGTAGGATTGGGCCTCTTGTCCACCCCTTCTGGCGCCAAGGCTGGTGGTTGCGCCGTTCCATCCAAAACGGGAACAACCTCTTCCATTCCCTTCGTGAGTCCCCACAGCTTGAGTCCTCACAGGGCCGACGATCAGGATGGCGACAAGCCAAATAAGCCTGGTGCCATCGTCGGTTTGTGGCATGTGAATTACACCGCCGAGACCGAATCCGGTGCCCCTATTTTCCCTCCGGTTCCCTTCCCGTTCGCCGAATCATTTAAAACCTGGCACACGGATGGAACTGAATTCGACAACGTGTTTATGCCACCCGCGGGCGGAAACATCTGCTACGGCGTCTGGAAGGAGACAAGCAACGGCATAGTCAAGCAGCACCACATCGGTCTGATGTTTGGCTCGGACGGCAAGGTTTCAAACATCTTCACTGACGACGAGAAAATTAAAGTTGCCTCCAACGGCCAAACCTACACAGGTACCTTCGATTTCAAACTCTGGCCGCCGAACTTCGACGCCGTCGGCGTCGGAACTCCCATCGCGGAGGCCACAGGATCAGTAGCAGCTACTCGCATTAACGTCGATTGATCACTCCCAACCCGACAAAACGCATGCCGCAAGCCGTGGCGAAGGGGACAGCACCCATATCCCCTTTGCCACCGTTCCCTGAAACCTCTCGGTGATGCACCGTGCCAATGGTCTATCCGAAGCCCCGAAAACCCGGACAACCTCTTCCCCCCGCGCACCGTCCAACCTTGTAGTATCGCAGGCCGCCCTAAGGCGGCCCCAAGGAGGCATTGGCAAAAATCGACCGGCCCCTTCGCCAAATGAAGCCCGGCTGACGAAAACCCAAGCCACTCCCACCTCCCAACCAGCGCGCCCGCGTCCTGCGGCCCGCGAATCCCCAAAAAAGGCAAACCCACAAAAGGACAACCAAACATGGCCGCAAGCACCACCAGGCGAATCACCCAGCCAAATTCACATCATAGCGCCCGCAGCACCGCCCCCGCTTTGCGCCTGTCATTCAAAAGCAATATCGCGCATTCGATGCTACCGCTTGCGCAGCCTCACCCGCGCAAGCACTGCCGCGAGACTTCATTCGCGGCCAAAATCCGAAAAGCCGGTCGGTGCCCGACCGCACCGCTCGCCGAGGTTTACCCGCGACCAACTGCTTCACCCGGCAGCTTTCGCTCTCGGCACGCGCCGGCCGAGGAGTGAAGTTAATCTACGGTTCCGCGATTAAAACGTCGCACAAAGGACGGCGAATCAGCAAGTTGCGAAATTCTAATCGGCGGTAAAAGAGGGGTACAAGATGTCAAAACCATCAAAAAACTCAGGCGAGAGCGAAGCAAGACGAAGGCGCCAAAAAATCATCCGCAAAACGCGGAGGACTCCTTCTCTCGCTCGCACCTTGCTTTCATTTGCTGTGAAACGGCTCCGCTCCGTCCGACGGAGTAAGAGACACATTGCCAATCCACGCCGTTCCGCTCAGTTTGTTGTCGAACAGGCGGCTCGGAGCACGGCGCACCTGGATCGACAGGAAATGCGTCGCCGGCGTCGTCGTGTAGTTCACGTCGACCGGCGTCCACGGACGCGTGCCCGTGAAATTCTCGGTGGCCAACATGGCTGCGCCGTGATTCGGGTCGCTGATCAGAAAAGAAATTCCGTTCTCCGTCGTGATTCCCTCGGTTTTCAACAGCGCATGAAAATGGTATCGCTGGCTGGGCTCTACTGGAACAAACTGCTGAGGGTCCATCAGATTCAAGTTTTCGCCGCCGCTGAAATCGAGCCGCAACGACCGTCCTTCGGACGAAGGAGGCGGCGCATCGAAACCCATCGAAGCGCCGACGAGAGAAGAATTCCACCGCCAATCCAACCCGCCGTTCAAAAAATCCCGGGCGAAGTCTCCGTTCCAAACTAACGACCCGCTCGCTGGCTCGTTATGTGGAAGTCCGGCGGCAGCGAGCGCTTCTCGCCACACTCGGCTCGCGTCCGCGCCAAAGTCACTTTCAATCAAGAGCCAAAGAAGAGGAAACGAACGCCGCAACTCAATGGGCTGGCCCAGCGATAATAATCGCTGCCAAATCAGCAGCGCCGCCGCTGGCTGCCTGTTTTCCTCCATGAAATCAATTGCCTGGAAGTAGGCATCCTGTTCGGGAGGCAACACCTGATTCAAGAGCACATTCGCATCCTGACTCAAATGCCAGACGCGAGAAACCGCAAGCGGTACGAGTTTTGGATCGCTGAGTCTCGGATCCGCTTGCAGGGCATGTTTGATCTGCGCAAAGCCCGCGTCAGTGTCACCTTGACGCAGAAGAAAATTGCCGTAAACCCAAGCCACGACAGATGAGGATGGATACGCAGCGCGCGCGCGCCCAAAAGCCTCTCGCGCCTTTGGAATATTCCCGATGGACTCATATCCGATTGCCAAGTCCATCCAATACTGAGCGGACAGCGGGACGTGCGCGACCGCTTTCTGGAAATCTGCGACCGCTTCTGTGGAATCGGGATTCGCTAAATCCGCCTCGCGAACGCGGCCCAGGCGTTCCCATGCGGCCGCATTCTCCGGCTCCAGCGCTACTCCGCGTTCCACTTGCTCGATCCGATCTTTATGGACGAGATAATCGGCTACCCAAATCCGAATCGCCTGATACGTGAGAATCGCAGCAGCAAAGCAGGAAACGAGCAACACGGTTTTTCGCGAGACCGGTCTTCCGAGCGAGTCTTCCATCACTTACGTAATCTCCTATGCAAAGCGCCGCTTCGCAAGCGCTATCTGGCGTTGGTTGGCGACGTTGTGGCACTTGATTCATGCAAGAATCTAAAGCTAGAGTGAAGTGGGCGCTTTATCGTTCGCGAACTACGGACCAAACCACGCAACTCTGAAATCCCGCTGGAGAGCGACATCCAAATTGCTGACGTTAGATAGCCTCGCACGCGCAGCCAAACCTGAATATGTGCTTCGGCCACACCAGATTGCGCGGAGGCTCTGGGTTGAAGCCCTCCCGAAGAGGTCCCAATTCACAAAGGTCTGGCTGCCGTGGGGTTATCCGATAATGGTGAACCCAGCGGAATCGATTGGCTGGGCCATTTACTCACGCGGAATCTATGAAATGCCGCTCACCGAGGCGCTGTGGCGCCTGGCACAGCCGGGCGATATCGTGGTCGACGGCGGAGCCAATATTGGATATGCGACCAGCATCCTCGCCGCCCGCGTCGGGCCTCGGGGCAAAGTTCACAGTTTCGAGCCCGATCCCCGCTCGTTTGGCGAGCTGCAACGTAATGTCACCGAATGGGAGGATCGCGGGCAACGCGGTGCATTTATCTTGCACGAGGAAGCATTAGGAGCGCGATCAGGCACTGCGACTCTTCAGATTCCCGCTTCATTTGAATGGAATGGTGGAAGGGCCCGCATTGAGACTGCCGTGGCCGAAGAGCAAGGTATCTCAGAACTCGACCGCGGAATCACGAACCTTGAAGTGAAGCTGGTCAGCCTGGATGACGTGTTTTCACAGGGTGAGCATGTAAGCGTCGTAAAGTTGGACGTGGAAGGATTTGAACTCGATGCGCTAATGGGAATGGAACAGATGTTGCGCGCGCGCCGAATCCGTTACGTCGTGTTTGAGGAGCAGCGTGACTATCCTGCCGCTACTCATCGCTTCCTTCGGGACGCCGGCTATTCGGTATTTGGGCTGGATCACGGGTTCTTCGGCATCAACTGTCGCTCTGGCAAGGGGCCTCGAGTAGGTTCCGCCCCTGGGCTTCCGCCAAATTATGTGGCGACATATGAAGCCGAAGAAACAGTCCGGCGGCTGGAACGCGGTCTATGGAAATCCTTTGGACCCGGCAGATATTTAGCTTACTGAGCCGAAGCCTGGACGATCACTTCTCACATATTCGTAGTGCCCGCGGTTAGGGCGCTCGTCTCCACCGCTGGGTTGTATTTCCAACGCAACGTGGGCGCCAATTGCAAACGTCGCAGCGCTCCGATAGAATCTCTCGGAATCCCTCCATGGCCAACGAAACCCCCGAATTGAAGCGAATGAGCCGACCGCTGGAAGTAGTCGATCCGGAAGTCGCCGAAGCATTGCAGGACGAAGTGCGCCGGCAAGCCACCGGGCTCGAGCTGATCGCTTCCGAGAATTTCGTCTCCGAAGCGGTGCTAGAAGCTATGGGCTCCGTTTTCACCAACAAGTACGCGGAAGGCTACCCCGGCAAGCGCTATTACGGCGGCTGTGAAAATGTTGACCGTGTCGAGCGGATCGCGATCGAGCGCGCCAAGCAATTGTTCGGAGCCGAACACGCGAACGTGCAGGCGCATTCAGGCACGCAAGCGAATATTTCGGTCTATATGAGCACGCTTGAGCCCGGCGCAACCGTGCTGGGAATGAATCTGGCGCATGGCGGCCATTTGACGCACGGGCATCCCCTTAATTTTTCAGGCAAGACCTACAAATTCGTAGCCTACGGCGTGACCAAAGACACCGAAACCATCGATTACGATGAAATCGAGCGGCTCGCGAAGGAACATCAACCGAAGATGATCGTGGCGGGCGCCAGCGCGTACGCTCGGATCATCGATTTCGCGCGGATCGCAAAAATCGCCCAGGACGCCGGCGCGCTTTTCTTCGTCGACATGGCGCATATCGCGGGGCTTGTGGCAGCGGGAATTCATCCGAGTCCTGTTCCTCACGCCGATTTCGTTTCCACCACGACGCATAAGACTTTGCGGGGTCCGCGCGGCGGCCTGGTTCTTTGCCGCGAAAAATATGCCAAGGATCTCGATCGGATCACGTTTCCGGGCGTGCAGGGCGGGCCGCTCGAACACATCATCGCTGCGAAGGCAGTGTGCCTGAAAGAAGCGGCCGAGCCCGAATTCCGCACGTATCAGAAACAAGTGGTGACCAATGCGAGCGTGCTCGCCGCAGCGCTCGCCAAGCACGGGTTTCGCATCGTCACCGGCGGTACGGACAATCACCTGTTTCTCGTCGACATGCATTCGCGCGGAATCACCGGGCGCGATGCCGAACTGGCTCTCGAGCGCGCGGGCATGACCGTAAACAAAAATGCGATTCCCTTCGACCCCCTTCCTCCGATGAAGGCGGGTGGAATTCGCGTGGGCACTCCGGCGGTTACGACGCGCGGCATGCGCGAGCCGGAAATGAATCAGATTGCAGGCTGGATCGCGGACGTGCTCACGCACCTGGGCGATTCCGCTACCGAGCAACGAGTGCGCGGCGAGGTTGCCAATCTCGCGGCGAAGTTTCCACTGTATGCACGGCGCTTGGAAGAGGCAGAGAACGCTGCTACGTTGCACGCCCACCGAGCAAACCCTTAGGCTCCGCGCACCGCTGTTTCTTCGGTTGCCTACTTCGGCGGACCCGGCCAAGTGCGGGGATGTTTCACCAAAGCGCATCTGTGCCGGTGCGTTACAGTCCTCCGTCCAACCCGATAAAACACCTTCCTGCCGCCACATTAAGTCCTGGTTTCAGTGCAGACATCCGTTCTGTTCGCCGATTACTTTGGTATCCCGGTTGCGATGTATTGCTACGCACCAGCGGGAGCGAGTGCGGGGGGAGCTTCCTCAGAATGGGTACTCAAGCGGCGCTTGAAACGGTTCCGCGCGTAAGTTCGTATGAGGCCGACAAGGAAGCTGCTCGCGAAATTCAATACTCGCTCGTTCCCACCGGAAATTTGATCAGCGCGGGCGTGGAAGTTGCTTTTCGCTTTTCACCGTTTGCTGAAGTGGGCGGCGACTTCACGGATTTTTTCCAACTGCCCAATGGGCTTGTGGGCCTCTACCTTGGGGATGTCGTGGGAAAGGGACTCGCTGCTGCCATGTATGCCGCCCTTGTGATGGGAACGTTACGCGGCATCAACAAAACAGGTGAAGACACGGCAACTGTGCTGAGTCTTCTTAACAAGCGGCTGCTAGTGCGTCCGATCTCAGGCCGCTACTGCGCCACGCTGTACGCGCTCTTCGACCCGATCACGCGGCAGCTCACGTTTTCCAATGCCGGCCTGCCGCACCCGGTTCTCGTTTCCAACGGAAGGTATTCGCGCCTTGGCGAAGGCGGCCTTCCCTCGGCGGTTTTTCCAGGGTCGTCTTACGACAAGTACACGGTACAACTGGCGCCAGGCGATTCCGTTCTCTTCGCCACTGACGGGCTGCACGAATTGCGAAACCAACGCGACGAAGACTTCAGCTGGGATCGCTTGGGCGAGCTGTGGTGCGAGTGCACACGAAAAACTGCCGACGAATCGCTGGATCACCTCTTCGAAGGCGCTAGATCTTTTTCAGATGGTTCAGGACCGCAGGACGATGTCACGGCTGTTGCTTTGAAGGTGCCCATCGAACCAGAGGCGGTGAGACGCGGCCCGGAGAAGGTTGCGTTGCTCGAAAATAATTTCGAATCATCCAGCGAGCTGCCCGTCTGTGCCGCGATTTCCCTGTAGAATTCCAGCGACTTCATTTAATTCTGAAGTTTTATTTCGAGCTGCGTCCACCGGCCATCGCGAATCGAGTAAGCTCGAATTGGTTCAGGCGCGTCCGCGCGCGATGAAAGAATGAAGTATGCCGCGTCGGGATAGTAGGCTCGCTCGACGTCACGCGGCGAAGGTTGATTGTCGCCCTTCGGATGCGAATGGTAGATGCCGAGCAGTTCGAGCCCGGCGGCGCGAATCTCGCGCATGATGCGGAACAGCTCTTTCGGAGCAATTTCGTAGGCGGTTGCCAAATGCTGCGCCGCATTTCGAGCCTTAAACGCTCGATTGATCGCTCCGTTGAGTCCGGCGAGCAATCCACAGCACTCCTCATGCGGATTGCTTCGCGCGTGATTCAAAATCTCTGCAGCAACCTCTCGCGCAAGCCGAATTTCGTTCATCAAGCAGCTTTTACCTTGGATGACTTTTGCGTACTAAACGCACGGCTTGCAGTTTCGTGGCGGCTGTTATAAAATTAGTTACAGTAGCATCGTAGTGTCTACCGAGCAGTATCTCCACTGAAATTTGCGTTTGTTTTGCGCGCAGGTCTGCCCGATGGGTGTCGACCGATCGCGTGTGAAAGCGAGCGGGTAGAAAACTCCCCGTCCATGGCTGCGGCACCCGACTAAATTGTCTACGCCTTCTGCGCCTGTCTGCGCAAAAACGTCGGCACGTCAAGATCGTCCGATGGCATCTCTGGAGCCGCTTCGCGCACATTGCGCGCCACCTGCTGCACCACATTTGTCTGTTGCGGCGCCACCTGCGCGGGCGGCTGTTCGCGCTTCGCAGCCCACGTCTTCGGCAAATATGAGGGCCGCTGAGCCGTCTTCTTGCCGGCCACTTCACGGAAGCCCGCGGCGATCACGGTGATCTTCACAGATTCCTTCATCGCATCATCCTGCACCGCGCCGAAAATGATGTTGGCATTCTCGTGCGCAGCTTTCTGGATGATGGACGACGCTTCGTGCACTTCCTGCAAGCTCAGTGTGGATGAGCCTGTGACGTTGATCAAAATTCCCTGCGCGCCATTGATGCAGTTGTCTTCGAGAAGGGGGCTGTTGATCGCGCGATTGGCGGCGTCGATCGCTCGGTTCGGACCGGTCGCGACAGCGGTGCCCATCACCGCGTAGCCCTGGCCGGACATGATCGTCTTCACGTCCGCAAAGTCGCGATTGATGATGCCGGGAATCGTGATGATGTCGCTGATGCCCTGCACCGCCTGGCGCAAGATATCGTCGGCGATGCGGAACGCTTCAAAAAAGCTCGTCCCGTGCTCTACGCACTCCATCAGCCGCTCGTTGGGAATCACGATGACGGTGTCGACGCAGCCGATCAGCTCCGTGAGCGCCTGCTCCGCCTGCTGCATGCGGCGCTTGCCTTCAAACGCGAATGGCTTCGTCACCACCGCTACCGTGAGCGCGCCGAGTTCGCTCGCCAGATTCGCCACCACAGGCGCAGCGCCGCTGCCAGTGCCGCCGCCAAGGCCGGCCGTGACGAACACCATGTCCGCCCCGTCGAGCGCTTCGAGAATTTTCTCCGTGTCTTCGAGCGCCGCCTTCCGGCCGACCTCAGGATTCGCCCCCGCGCCGAGGCCCTTCGTCAGCTTCGCGCCGAGCTGCAATTTCACAGGCGCCTGCGACAGCTTCAGCGCCTGCAGATCCGTATTCGCGGCAATGAATTCGACGCCCTCCACCTTCGCCCGAATCATGCGGTTGACCGCGTTCGAACCGCCGCCTCCCGCGCCGATCACTTTTATCTTCGCCCCATTCTGCGGCTCTTCCGTGAACGAAACTCTCATGCCCGTATCTTTTGACGTCATGCTTCCTCCCCCAGGTATTCGCCACTGCTAGAAATTTTTACTGTCCCGCAAAAAGTGCCTTCAATCTTCCCGTCCAGCCGTTGGCACGCGCTCCTGCGAGGCGCCGCGTCCGCGCCCCGTAGAGAACAAGCCCCACCGCCGTCGAGTATTCAGGCTGGGAAACCTCTTCGCTCATCTCCGCAAGCCCTCGCGGTGCGGCCACGCGCACCGGAAGCTTGAACACGTGCTCGGCCAGTTCCACCAGGCCGCGGAGTTTCGCGCCGCCGCCGGTGAGAATGATTCCGGCGGGAATTTGCGATTCGAGTCCGGCGCGGCGCAGTTCATCGCGCACGAGCATTAGAAATTCTTGTACGCGCGGTTCGACGATGTCCGTCAACATTCGCGCGAAAATCGTTCGCGGCGGCCGGTCGCCCACACTCGCGATTTCAATCGGAAAATCTTCTTTCACCAGGTCGCGAAACGCGCAGGCGTGCTCGCGCTTGAGTCGCTCGGCCTCAGGCATCGGCGTGCGAAGGCCCACGGCCAGATCGTTCGTCACGTGGTCGCCGCCCACGGGAATCGAGGTAGTGTGCCGGACAACTCCACCGGTAAAAACCACCATGTCGGTCGTTCCGCCGCCGATATCAAGCAGGCAACAACCGAGTTCGCGCTCGTCCTGCGTAAGGCACGCTTCAGCGGCGGCCAACGGCTCGAGAACGGTGTCGTCCACGCGCACGCCGGCACGATTCACGGCGGTAACGATATTCTGAGTCGCCGAACCGGAGGCCGTGACGATGTGGACGTTCGCTTCCAGGCGAATGCCTACCATGCCGATTGCATCGCGGATGTTGTCCTGCCGGTCGAGGAAGAATTCCTGCGGCAGTACATGCAGCACTTCGCGATCTTCGGGCAGCGATACTCCGCGCGCAGCTTCAATAGCACGCCGTACATCGTCGCGCTGAATATCGCGAGGCCGCGCGCCCACCGTAATTCCTCCGCGGCTGTTGAGTCCGCGCACGTGCACTCCCGCAACTCCGATAAGCGCCGACTCGACCGGCACGTTTACAATCGCTTCGGCTTCTTCAATCGCGCGCCGGATCGAACTGACCGCCAGCTCCAGGTTCACGATCTGGCCTTTGCGCCAGCCCTTCGATTCCGCCGCGCCGAGCGCTGCAAACTTCGCGCCGCCTTCTTCTTCCATTTCGCCGATCAGCGCGCAGGTTTTCGTGCTGCCCACGTCGAGCGCCACCACATAACGGTCTTTCTTCGCCAATTCCGCCGCTCCTTACCGCACCGCCCGATTTACGATCGCGCGCTCACACCGACTTCTTCGCCAAATGTTTCCTGTCCCGATGCTGCGCCATCTTCTTCGCCGATTTCGCTACGGACTTGCTCTGCGCCGTCGCCGTCACAGCGCCTTGCGCAGGCGTATGCACTGGAGCCTGCTGCCCAGCGCCAGCGTTCTCAGGATTCACCACCGCCTCGCGGCTGAATCGCAAGTCGACTGATTCCACTCGCCCCGCCGTTGCGCGCCACTGCCCGATGTTGTCAAGCAGCGTGCGGTACTTGCCTTCGAAATCGCTGTCGCCGAAATGCACCAGCAACGGACTTTCGGTCTGGCCCCAATCGCCGCTGGTCACGCCGCCTGGCAAACTTCCACCCGGAAGCCCCGTAAGAGTCGCGCGCAAATCTTCGGCGTCGGATAGATCCACTTCGCTCACCTGCTCCGTTGCTCCTGGATGCGCCGATTGAATCGCCTGAATAAATCCCGCGAAGAGCTCCATCCGCTTTTCGCGTTCGTCGATCGGCATCTCGGAGCTGACGCCGCTCACTACCGGAAAATGAAAATCGCCTTTCAACGGCCGCTCGAGAATCATTCCGTACGCATCGACGAGATTCATCTCGCTGCCATCGCGCAAAAATGCAATCGGCGTGCGCTCGGTGATTTCAACTTCGATTCGATTGGGAAGGGCGCGCCGCACCGCTGCCTGCTCCACCCACGGCAGCGATTCGATTTGCTTGCGGCGTTGGTCAAGAGGAATGCGCAGCACGCTGTGATTGCGGTCGGCTGCAAAAATTCCCAGCACGTTCGCAGGTTGCACGTAGTGATTGCCGGCGATGTGAATCTGGTCGGGTTTGAGCAGCGCCATCGCCGGAGCATGGAGCAGGAAATTTTCGGCAACGTAAGCCATGCCTGCCAGCGCAAGAGCGGCCAATATCCACAGCGACACGCGCAGATACGTCATCCAGGCTTTCCGGCCGAACTTTCGCCGCTTGATCTCGAGCGGCTTCTGCCGCCGGAGATACTTCGGCTCCTCGTCCGCCAGAACTTCCTGCGGATAAACGTCCGCGTCCATGGCCCTCAGTTTCGCCAGAAAATCACCTCGTTCTCGAGCTCCACTCCGTAGGCGGCGCGCACTCGCTCGCGCACGTCGTCAATCAAACGCCGCATGTCGTCACAAGTCGCATTGGCCAGGTTCACAAAAAAATTCGCGTGGCGGTCGCTCACTGCGGCATCGCCCACTCGATGGCCCTTCAATTTCAATTCGTCAATCATCCGGCCCGCCGAGCCGCCGGGAGGATTCTTGAAAATGCACCCGGCGCTTTTCTGGTTGAGCGGCTGGCTCGCGCGGCGCTTTTCATTGCAGACTTTGATGCCCGCCAAAATTTCCTTATATGGCTTCGACGGCAGCTCGAGCTTCACTCGCAGCATCACATCGTCGTCTGCAAGGGACGTGTGGCGATAATCGAAGCGAATGTCGTTGCCGCGCACTGTCTCCACCTCGCCACTCACAGCGCGATACAGCTCCACTTCACGCACCCACGGCCCGATTTGAGTCCCGTACGCGCCCGCATTCATTCGCAGCGCTCCACCCACGCTTCCCGGAACACCGATCAGCCCTTCCATGCCGCCCAGATCGTGCTTTGCGCAGAAGGTGACCATTCCGCCCAGATCGGCCGATGCATCCACGAACGCCGCGTTTCCCTCCACCCGCATTCCCGGATGCGCTGCCGGAAGATGCAGCACCACCCACGGCAATTCGCCATCCGGGATCAATACGTTCGTACCGCCGCCAAGAAAATGGTGCGGAATCTTCGCGTCAGCCAACAATCGCATCACGGCAGGAATCGTGTCGTAGCGGTGCAGCAGCAGCTCGTCAGTAACGCCGCCAATCGCGAGCGACGTTTTGTCTTTCAGCGACACAGACGGACGCAATTCGACTCCCAATTCTTTCAACCGCTCGACAATCGCGTTGTCATCAATCCGCATGCGAACTCGAAACCTGTGTCCCCAGCAGCATCGCGAGCTGATCGAGAACGCGGCCCACGCTGCCCGCCCCAATCGTCAAAATCGCATCGCCCGCCCGCGCTTCACGCAGCATGAACTCGACGCCCGCCTGCATCGTGCTCGTAAACACCACATTCTTGTGCCCCGCCGCGCTGATTGCTTCCGCGAGCCGCTCACCTGTGACACCCTCAATCGGATGCTCACTCGCCGCGTAAATTTCCGTGAGCACCAGGACATCCGCGTCATTGAAAGCGCGGCAAAAATCGTCCCAGAGAAATTGCGTCCGCGTATAACGGTGCGGCTGAAACAACACCAGCAAGCGCTTGTATCCGCATCCACGAGCAGCTTCGAGCGTCGCGCGAATTTCGGCGGGATGATGGCCGTAGTCGTCAATCAGCGTGACGCCCGCATACACACCCTTAACTTCAAAGCGCCGCCCAACACCCGAAAACTTTTCGAGTCCCGCTCGAATCAAATCCGCTGGCACATTCAACGACAGCGCCACAGCCGCTGCGGCAGCCGCATTCCGCACATTGTGAATTCCCGGCGGCGACGGCAAATTGAAAATTCCCAGATCCTCGCCGCGATACGTAAGCCGGAATTCGCTCGCGAGGCCCTTGAGTTTCACGTCGCTGATCACAAGATCGGCCTGGCTCGTGGTTCCATAGGTAATCACCGGACGCTTCACGGAAGGAAGCATCGCCTGCACGTTCGGCTCATCGAGGCACAAAATCACCGTGCCGTAAAAAGGCACCCGGTTCACGAATTCAAGAAACACGCTCTGGATTTCTTCGAGCGACCGGTACTGATCAAGATGTTCGCGGTCAATCGTCGTGACCACCGCAACCACGGGCGCCAGCAATAGAAACGAGCGATCGCTCTCGTCCGCTTCCACCACCATGTAATCGCCCTGCCCCACGCGCGCGTTCGAGCCCGCATGATTCACGCGCCCGCCCACAACAAACGTCGGATCGAGTCCTGCCGCCGCAAGAACCGACGCGACCATCGAGGTCGTCGTCGTCTTCCCGTGCGCGCCGGCCACGGCGATTCCATACTTCAACCGCATCAGCTCCGCCAGCATTTCAGCCCGCGGAATCACCGGAATTTTCAGCCGGTGAGCTTCGATCACTTCCACGTTGTCCGGCCGAACGGCCGAAGAAATCACCACCACGTGCGCGCCATGCACATTCGCAGCCTGATGCCCTTCGTAAATTTTTGCGCCCAGCTTTTCCAGCCGCGAAGTTACCGGCGTCGCCTTCAAATCCGATCCCGACACCGCATAGCCGCTCGATAGCAGCACCTCCGCGATCCCGCTCATTCCGCTCCCGCCGATGCCAACGAGATGGATGCGCTGAAAATTGCGGAATGTGACCATCATGGCCGCGATACCTCTTCGAGCAGGTCCACAATATCTTCCACGGCGCGCGGCTTCGCCAGCGCACGCGCGCGGTCTTCCATTTCCGAAATTTTCCGGGGCTGGTCGAGGAGGGAGAAAATTTCGCCGGTTAATCGCTGGGGCGTTAATTCAGGCTGCGGGATCAGGCGGGCCGCCCCTGCGTTCTGCATTGCCTCCGCATTGCGCATCTGATGCGCGTCAGTGGCGGCTCCGAAGGGGATAAAGATGGCGGCGCGTCCTGCGGCAGATATTTCTGCGACAGTGATCGCACCCGAACGGCAGACGATCAAGTCCGCCTGGGCAAACCGCTCCGCCATATTTTCGATGAAGGGTAGGACCTCGGCCTTGAATTCGCGTTTCGCATACGCCACGCGCACGGCATTATAGTCGGCTTCGCCCGTCTGATGCACGATGAAAAGCTGATTTTTTCGTGGTACTAAGAGGTCGAGCGAGTCGACCACGGCGCGGTTGATCGGCAGCGCGCCTCGGCTTCCTCCCGTGATTAGGATCGTAAACGGGGGCTGATGCTCCTTGCGCGGCACCGAAAAGAATTCCGGGCGTATCGGGCAGCCGGTAAGAATCGCTCGGCGGCCTAGCTTTGCAGCCGTCTCCTTGTGCGCAACAGCCACTCGCGTGGCTATGTTCGCTAGCACGCGATTCGTGAATCCCGGCTCGACGTTCGGCTCAAAAACCACGGTGGGAATCGCGCTGAGAGTCGCGAGCAGCATCATCGGGCCCGACGCGTATCCTCCTACTCCGAATGCGGCTGAAAAACGGTGCCGCCGCAAAATCGCGGCCGAATCCAACATGCCCCACGGCAAAAGCGCCGCGTTGCGTATCAATTTGGCGCCACTCATGCCTTTGAGTCCGGCCGCTCGGATCGTCTCCAGCGGCAACCCTGCTTGTGGCACCAGTTTTGATTCAAGCCCGCGTTCGGTTCCCACAATCACCACTCGCCGTTCCCCTCGAGAATCCGTTTCCGATTCCGAATATCCGCGCCGCAGCCACTCGCGAGCGATGGCTATCGCCGGAAAGACGTGCCCGCCAGTGCCGCCGCCCGCTACCAGCAACTCTTTTACCGCAGCGCTCAACTTTCGTCCGCGTGCTGGCTGATGTTTAACAGCACTCCAGTGGCCAGCAGCATTCCCAGCAGGCTTGATCCGCCGTAGCTGACGAACGGCAGCGGAATCCCTTTCGTCGGCATCAGTCCAAGCACCACGCTCAGATTCACCATTGCCTGGCCAACCACCATCGTCGTGATGCCCAGCGCCAAAAGCCGGCCGAATTCGTCGGGCGCTTTCATCGCCGCGACGAATCCCCGCCAGCCATACATCGCGAAAAGCAACAACACAATAACCGCTCCGATGTATCCGAGCTCCTCGCAGATGATCGCGAAGATGAAGTCCGTGTGCGCCTCCGGGAGAAAGAAAAGCTTCTGCCGGCTCTCCATCAGTCCGACCCCCGAAAATCCACCCGAGCCCACCGCGATAAGCGACTGCAGCAGCTGAAAACCATGCCCTTGCGGGTCGGCGCCCGGAGAGAAAAACGACTTCGCGCGCTCGTAACGATACGGCACGCGCACGATCAAAAGATAAATCGCCGGAATCGCAGCCAGGCCGGTGGCAAAGATATAGCGCAGCGAAAGCCCGGAAACATAAAGCATCACGAACGCGATCATGAAAATCATGCACGCCGTGCCCATATCGGGCTCGGCAAGCACCAGCGCCGCCATCACCAGCACCGTTCCCAGCGCAGGCAAAAGCGAGTGCATCGGATCATTGATGCCGAATCCGCGGGGTTTGCGTCGAATCTCGAGGAACCACGCCAGAAAAAAAATCACCACCAGCTTGGCCAGCTCCGACGGCTGAAAGCTCGCCGGGCCCAGCCGGATCCAACGGTGCGTCGCATGCGAACGATCGAGGAAAAACACGGCGATTAAAAGCAGCAGCGTGACCGAAAGCGCCGTGAAAATCACGCGCGGCTGGCGCAGCTTTCGATAGTCCGTGTTCATCAGCCAGAACATCCCCGCAATTCCGATGGCGATCCAAAGAACCTGCCGCAGCAGGAACGTGTAGCCGTTGCCGGTCTGCTGGCCCGCCGTCACCGCCGAGGCGCTGAACACCATTACCGCACCGATGAAGCACAACGCCAGCGTGACGCCAAACAGCTGCCGGTCCGGCTGCAAATTACGTGGCATCGTTGGCACCTTTCTCGATAGGGATTTCCGCAGCCGCCATACAGGCTGTGCCGCCGCCCGATCCGCGCCCAAGCTTTGCGACAAGCTCCTTGAAAACGCGACCGCGGTGCTCATAATTTTCGAACTGGTCGAAACTGGCGCACGCAGGCGCGAGCAGCACAACATCTCCGGGCTTCGCGCGTTCCGCAGCAAGCTCCAGGGCACGGCCAATCGTTCCCGCATGCTCGATCGCGACGGCACCTTCGAGCTGCGCGGCGATTTTCTCCGCAGCCGCGCCGATCAGCAAAACCAGCCGCGCCCGTTGCCGAAGCGGCTCGCGAAGCTCGGCGTAACCTGTGCCTTTGTCCTTGCCCCCGAGAATCACGATCAGCGAGCCCGGAAACGACTCGATTGCTTTCACGGTAGCGTCCACGTTCGTCGCCTTCGAATCGTTGTAGAAGGCGACGCCATTTCTTTCCGCAACGAATTCCAGGCGATGCTCCACTCCCTGAAATGTTTTCACGCCATTCGCGATGGAAGCCGCGTCCGCTCCAGCGAGAGACGCGGCAGTACACGCAGCCAGTACGTTCTCGACGTTATGCTCACCCTTCAGCGGAATCTCCTCGACCCTCAGCAGCGGATTTTCCGAACCTTCAATGCGAAAAACAATTTGACCATCCATCACGAAACTGCCTTGCGCCACTCGCTTCCTTCTACTGAACCAATAAATATGTGGACGCGACGGCATCCGCTTCGTAACTTCCGGATCGTCGGCGTTCAAAATCGCAAAGTCGCGCTCGAGTTGGTTTTCGAACATCCGCATTTTCGCCGCCGCGTACTGCTCAAACGATTCATGCCGGTCGAGATGATCGGGAGTGAGATTCAACAGCACGCCAATTTCAGGACGAAACGCTTCAATCGTTTCCAGCTGAAAGCTGCTGATCTCCGCAACCGTCACCGTCGAATCCATCGACGACTCCACCCGCGCCAGCAGCGGCGTCCCGATGTTTCCCCCAACAAGCGTGGGAATGTTTGCAGTCTTCAATATGTGCGCGATGAGCGAAGTCGTTGTCGTCTTGCCGTTCGAGCCTGTGATCGCGATAAGCTTGCCGCGCAGAAATCGCCAAGCCAATTCGATCTCGCTCCAAACCGGAATTCCCTGCGAACGCGCGGTCTCTAGCAACGCGATCTTTGCCGACACGCCGGGGCTGACGACAATCAGATCCAGTCCGCCGAGATCCACCGCCGCGTTCGGACCAAGTGCAAGGGCCACACCCGCAGCACGAAGCTTCGCAACCACTTCGCGCAATTCTTCTTCAGACTTGATATCCGTCGCAGCCACCTTCGCGCCGTATCCCGCGCAGAAAAGCGCCGTCGTCACACCCGTGCGCGCAAGCCCTACCACCAGCACGCGCTTTCCTTCGAGGTCGAATCCCGGTCTCACCAGTCGCCTACCTCAATTTTAAAGTCGTTAGCGAAAACAGCGCGAATACCAGCGCCGCAATCCAAAAGCGCACGATAATTTTCGTTTCGCTCCAGCCAATCAATTCAAAATGATGATGCAGCGGAGCCATCCGGAACACGCGCTTCCCGGTCAGCTTGAATGACCCCACTTGAATGATCACCGACAGCGCTTCCAACACAAAAACTCCCCCAATCGACAGCAGCAGAATTTCCTGCTTGATGATCACGGCCACCGTTCCAATCGCGCCTCCCAGCGCGAGCGATCCCACATCTCCCATAAACATCTCCGCCGGATGCGCGTTGTACCAAAGGAATCCGAGCGATGCGCCCACCACCGACCCGCAAAAAATCACCAGGTCGCCCGCATCGGGAATCTTCTGAATCTCGAGATACTCCGCAAACCGCGCGTGGCTTGAAATGTAAGTCAGCACCGTCAGCGCCGCAGACGAGACCAGCACGCAGCCAATGGCAAGTCCGTCCAGCCCATCCGTGAGATTCACCGCGTTCGAGCAGCCCACAATCACCAGCACGAGAAACAAAATGAACGGCACAAACGCCAGCGGCCAGATGTATTGGTGCGTGAGCAGCGAGTCGATCACCAGATCAGGATGCAACCGCTTGTCGAAAGGCACGCTCAATTGCGTCGAATACGCTCCGTGCGCTTGCAGCGTGAGCAACACCGCGCCGACGCCTGCGCACGTCAGCACTTGATACAAAAATTTCACGCTCGGCCGCAGTCCCATGTTCCGCCGCTTCACCACTTTGTTGTAATCGTCGATGAATCCAATCGTACCGAATGAAAGCGTCGCGCCCACCGCGAGCAAAACGTACAAATTGCGCAGATCGGCCCACAACAGTGTGGGAATCACGATCGCCGCAACGATCAGCACGCCTCCCATCGTGGGCGTGCCGGCCTTTTTCTGATGTGCTTTCGGCCCCTCTTCGCGAATGAACTGTTTCACCTGCAGCTCGCGCAGCCGGTCAATCACCCAGGGCCCCAGCAGAAGCGAAATCAGAAGCGCCGTAAGACTCGCGACCGCCGTACGTACCGTGATATAGCGAAAAACGTTTAGCGGGCTGAAATAAGGGCGCAGGACATAAAAGAAAAGGTAGTAGAGCATTTCAGCCCTTCACCTTTTGTCCCTCGTCCACTCTCTCCCCGCTCGATTTTGAAGCGTCGCGCTTATGACCCGCTTCGATCACTTCCAGAATTCTCTCCATGCGCACGCCGCGCGAGCCCTTCAACAAAACCAAATCGCCGCGCTCGATGAAACCGCTGATGAATTTAGCCGCTTCGCCCGAATTTTCGAAAAACCGCGCGCGTTCTCTAGGATGCCCTGCTTCGATGGCTGCCTGAACAATTTCCGCTGCATTGCCCTGCACGCCTAGGATCCAGTCAATTTTCTCGAGCGCTGCAGCATGCCTTCCGCACTCGCGATGCAATTCCGGCGCGGAGGCACCCAGCTCCAGCATCTCGCCCGCAGCCAGAATTCGCCGGCGATAACCGGGCGTCGCCGCCAGCAGTTCAGCCAGCGCGTCAAGCGCGGTAGGACTCGAATTGTAGGAATCGTTGATGACCGTAAATCCGTCGTCGAATCGCACCACTTCGCCGCGCTTATCAGCCGGCACAAGCGACGGAAACACGCGCCGCGCATCATCCGCGCCAATGCCCCAAACGCTCGCCGCCGCCAGCGCCGCTACGGCGTTCATCACGTTGTGCCGCCCGATCAACGGCAATTCGAGGCGCACCCGTCCCGCAGGCGATACGAAATCAAAAACCGATCCCTCGACCCCTCGCTCTTCAATTTTCTCCGCGCGAAATTCCGCGCGCGGCGAAGCACCGAACCAAATCACCGGCCCGCGCGCCACTTCCGAAAAGCGCGTTACGCGCTCGTCGTCCGCGTTGAGAACAGCAGTCGCGCTGGGCCATGCCAGGTTCTCAATCAGCTCGCGCTCCGCCAGCGCAATCTCGTCAACCGAGGCGAAAAATTCCAAATGCTCCACCGCTACTCGCGTAATCACGCCCACATCGGGCCGCGCAATCTGCGCCAGCCGCGCCAGCTCCCCGCGATGCGACATCCCCATCTCGATAATCGCCGCATCGTATTCATCGCTCAGCCCCAGCAGCGTCAGCGGCAGCCCGTACTCGTTGTTCAAATTTCCCTGCGTCTTCAGAACGCGGAACCGCGCGCCCACGAGCGCCGCCAGAATTTCTTTTGTGGTGGTCTTGCCGATCGACCCCGCCACGCCTCCGATCCTTCGTGCCGATTTCCCCTTCCGCCACCGGTCGCAAGCGCGCGCGGCCAGGCGGTGCAGTCCGTCGAGCGTGTCGTCGACAACAAAGAGTTTTCCGCGAATTTCCGGCGCGTATTCCGATGCGCGCTCCCGCGCCACCACCCCGGCCGCCGCTCCGCCAGCCAAAGCCCCGGCAATAAAACCGTGTCCATCGTGACGCGGACCGCGTATGGCGATAAACAGTTCTCCGGGCTGAACCGTGCGAGAATCAATCGACACGCTGGCCACCCCGGCCACGGGGTCAAGACCCGCGGGCACCGGGACACCCAGCGCTTCAGCCACTTCCGCCACTCGCCACCGCATTCGGTCTCCAACGGGCTCTGCTTCAATTTCAAGCGCAAGCTCTCAGGATACGAAATTGCTTCTACTTCTTCGCCGCCTGCTTCGAAAAACCTTTGCTTCGCAAAATTGTTCGAGCCATCTCGCGATCGTCAAACTCGAACGTGCGATCGCGCAAAATCTGCGTGTTCTCGTGACCCTTGCCCGCCAGCAGCACGATGTCACCCGCGCGCGCTTCATCGAACGCCATTCCCAGCGCCGTCTCGCGATCCTGCTCGATCCGGTAGTTCCCGTTTACCTTCTGCAATCCCACCACCACGTCGTTGATAATGCGCAAGGGATCTTCCGTGCGCGGATTGTCGCTCGTCAGAATCACCAGGTCGCTCAACGATCCCGCCGCCTCGCCCATCAGTGGACGAGTCGAGCGGTCCCGCTCTCCCCCCGCGCCAAAGAGCGTGATGATGCGTCCCGACGGATTCAGTTCGCGCGCGGTCGTGATCAGATTGCGCATCGCATCATCCGCGTGCGCGTAATCCACCACCACGTAGAACGGCTGCCCTTCGTCAATTTGTTGAAAACGCCCCGGCACGAGCGCCAGATTCGCAATTCCCTCTTCGATTTTCGCATTGGGAATTTCGAGCGCGATCGCGGCGCCAATCGCCGCCAGAATGTTGTAGACATTAATTCGCCCAACGAGCGGCGAGCGCACCTCGATCTTCCCCGCGGGAGTCTGCGCGGTAAACTCCAGGCCCTTAAAACTCAGCGCGAATTTCTTCGTCGTCAGATCAGGCTCGCCCTTTAGCCCATATGTGAGCGTTCGTTTCGCAAGCCCTTCAAGCCGCGTCGCGTACGAATCGTCTGCGTTAATCACGGCAACGTCAGGTGCCCCGGCCCCGGTTCCTTCAAACAATCGGCGCTTCGTCGCGAAATAATCCTCAAACGTCTTATGAAAATTCAGATGGTCGCGCGTCAAATTCGTAAAAATCGCCGCAGCAAAGTGGCAGCCCCACACGCGTTCGAACGCCAGCGAATGCGAACTCACTTCCAGCACCGCGTGCGACCCGCCCGCGTCGCGCACTTCCGCGAACATCTGCTGCAAATCAAGCGATTCGGGCGTCGTGTTCGTCGCCTTCCGGCTGCCTTGCGGCGTGCGGTATCCGGTCGTCCCCACAAGGCCGCTCGTGAATCCCACAGCCTGCACAATCGAGTCCACCAGAAACGCAGTCGTCGTCTTTCCATTCGTTCCGGTGATTCCCACCAGCTTCAGCGCGTCTGCCGGATGCCCGTAAAAATTCGCAGCCGCCTGCGCGAGCGCTCGCCGTTCCTTGCCCGCCGGAATTTCAATCCACGTAATCTCAGGGCTCACGTCTGCTGGTCGCGCACTCGAACTTGCAATCACCTTCGCGCCGCGCCCCATCGCAGCGCTCACGAATTGATTCCCATCCACTTTCTCGCCAGGCAGCGCGAAAAACATCGCATCGGCCGTAACCTTGCGGCTGTCGTATGCAATCGAATGCACAGAAGGATCGGACGGCCCGCTCACGCGAACACCCGCAATCCCGTCCAGTATTTCCGCAAGCTCCATCCGCATCTCCGTGGGCCCGTTCCCGCTACTCTTCGCACCACCGTTTTTGCCCGCTTTGGGTCGCTCCCGTTCCATAACGAAACTCAATTCCCCGCTCCCTTCACCGACGCCGGCACCAACCGCCCTGCCTTGCCGAACCGCACCGTCAACCGCGTGCCTCGCACCACTTGCGTTCCCGCTTCTACAGACTGTTCCAACGCAACTCCGCTGCCAATCAGCGCAGGCACAAGCCCGATTCGCGAACACGCCTCCATCACACTTCGCACCGTCTGTCCCGCGAGGTTCGGAACCACCACCGCTTCCTGATTTCCGAACGCGATCGTCGGAGCGCCCGGCTTCGTCGCACCGCTCTTGTCGACTTTCTCGACCTTCTCGGCGACCGCCTCGTTGCCCACGCCGCTGTCATCATCGCGATCACTCGCCTCAGCTCCGATGTCCACGGGCTGCGGCCGCCCCTGATCGCTGTTCTTTGCCGTCTGCACGTCCGACGTCGAAGGCACATCGCGCGGCACGTCGAGATAAGTAAGCACCTGCTCGGCGACGCGCTTGAAAACGGGCCCGCCAACTTCGCCGCCATGATGCGCACCCACCGGCGAATCGAGCACCACAAGAATCGTCACAGCCGGTTCGTTCACCGGCGCAAAGCCCACAAACGACGAATTGTATTGGTTCGGCGAATATCGCCCCGTCGCTGGATCAATCTTTTGCGCCGTCCCGGATTTCCCCGCCGCCGTATAACCATCAAGCTGCGCCGGTTTGCCAGTGCCTTCCAAAATCACCGTCTCCATCATCTCGCGCACCGTCGCCGCAGTTTTCGCGTCAGTCACTTGCTCCGGCTCAACAGCCGCTCGCGTGTATGCGGACGTTCCGCCGCGCACTTCTTTTACGATGCGCGGCCGATACAATGTGCCGCCGTTCGCAATCGCCGAAATCGCCGACACAATCTGCACCGGCGTAACGCTTACTTCCTGCCCAATCGCAAGCGATCCAATCGAACTCGCCGTCCAATTCTCCAGCGGTCGCAGCAACCCGCGATTTTCGCCGGGTAGCTCGATCCCGGTAAGCTGGCCAATCCCGAACGCTCGCATCGTTTCGTAAAACTTCGGAGCGCCCAGCCTGAGCGCAACCTTGATTGAACCCACGTCGCTCGAATGCGCCAGCACTTCCTGCACGCTCAGCACGCCAAACGGATGCCAGTCGTGAATCAGCCGGCCCGCTACGAGGATCGAGCCCATTTGACAATCCACCAGGTCCGACGGCCGCGCCGCTCCATTTTCAATCGCGCCCGTCATGGTTACCACTTTGAATGTCGAACCAGGTTCGTAAGCGGCAGATACCGCGCGATCCATCCGCACTTCATCCGGAAAGCTGCCCGGATTATTGGGATCGAATGTCGGCCGCACCGCGACGGCAAGGAGTTGCTCGGTATTCGGGTCCTGCACCACCACCGTGCCATTGTTCGCGTGAGTCTCTTCGATCGCCCGTTCCAGCTCCTTTTCAGCGATGTACTGAATCGTCTGATCGATCGTCAGCACCACGCTTGCGCCGGGATCAGCAGCGGATTCCGTCCGGTCGTACCAGCGCCGCCGCCCATCCGCCATCACCATCATTTTCCCGGGCCGCCCGCGAATCAGCTTGTCGAGCGAATACTCGATGCCTCCGTTGCCCTTCTCATCCACGTCCACGTAGCCCAGAACGTGCGCCGCAAGCTCGTGCTGCGGATACACCCGCCGGTTTTCTTTCTGAAAGAAAACGCCGCGCAGATTCATGTCCTGAATTCGCTGCACGGTTTCAGGCGAGAGCTTCTTCGCCAGCCGCACCGGCGTGTGCGCTTCGCGAATTTTCGTTTCCAGATCGTCGGCCGGCATGCCAAGCGCCGGCGCCAGCAGCCGCGCCACCATTTCCGCATCGGTGATTTCCGCCGGATCGCCGAAAACGGAGTCCATCGGCAGGCTGATCGCCAGCTCCCGGCCTTTGCGGTCGTAAATCACGCCGCGCTTCGGGCTGATTTCGAAAACTCGCTGCTGTTGATGCTGAGCCTTCGTGAAGTACTCGCCGTAGCAGAACAACTGAAGATAACTGAGGCGCCCGACGACAACCGCCATCCAAACCACTGCGAAAACCCAAACGACTAACCAGCGGAGACGCGGCCTGCGTTGCTCCATGGAATCCGTTCTACCCTGTCTGAAGCTTTGCCGCGGCCTTCGCAGTTGCGTCACCGAAGTTCCGCGCGAACCCGTCGGTGTTGCCTCTCAAAAATCTCGAAATGAAATCTCTGCGGCGAGTGGGTAATCCGCTAAGGCCGCACAACCTGTCCGCTAGCCCTGGCCTGCGCCACCACCGCATCGCTCGCATCCGCCGAGCTCTGCTGGCCCGGCGCCGCCACCGTCAAACCCAGATGCTTCCGCGCATAGGTATCAATGCGCCCCGGCGCGCGCAGCGTCGCATCTTCCACGTGCAGCTGCTGGTTCAGCTCGATCGCCTGCGACCGTGCTGTCTGCAGCTGTTCGAGCTGATAATGAATCTGAATGCACTCGAAATGCTGCCAGGCATAGCTCAGCAAACACGCCGCCATCGCCGCCCCAATCGCCACCGTGCGCCAGCAATCGTTCAGCCTCGCCTTGGGCGTCGGCCGCGCCAATCGCGAATTATCAATCCGCTTCACTGTGTGATACTGCGTTGTATGAGAATGCGTCATGACCCGCTCCCAGCCGTCAGAATCTCCGCCGGCGACAATTTCTCCGCCACGCGCATCTTTGCGCTGCGCGCTCGCGGATTCGTTCGAATCTCTTCGTCGCCAGGCTGAATCACTTTTTTGGTGAGCACCTGAAAACTGCCTTCGCGGGCCAGGTCCTGAAAGGCGTGTTTGACGAGACGATCTTCGAGTGAGTGATAACTGAGGACGATCCACCGTCCCTCAGAATTCAAAGTGGCAGGGGTCCGCGAAAGAAACTGCCCGAGTTCCTCCGACTCTCGATTCACCGCTATCCGCAGCGCCAGAAACGTTTTTGTCGCGGGTTGCAGTCTCTGCCTTCCCCTTGCTTTTCGAACCCCTGCCACAATCGTTGCCAGATGTTCGGTATCGCGGATCGGCCGCGCTCGAACGATTGCTCTGGCGATTCTTCGTGAATCTCTCTCCTCCGCCTTCTGATAGAGGAGATCGGCCAGCTCTTTCTCCGGCCAGTAATTCACAATCTCGTCTGCCGTCAGCGCATCGTCGGGATTCATGCGCATGTTCAACGGCGCCGCCCAGCGGAATGAAAATCCGCGCTCAGGGCTGTCCAGCTCCAAACTCGAAATCCCCAGATCGGCAATCACTCCGTCCAACGGAGGCAGGTTCAAATTCGCCGCCACTTCGCCGATCTTCGAAAACTCTGCGTGCACCAGACTCACCCGCCGCTCGTGCGCCTTCAATCGCTCCCGCGCAATTTCCAGTGCCTGCGGATCGCGATCCATCCCCACCAAACGCCCCGTCGTCAGCCGCTCGGCGATCGCAATGGCATGCCCGCCTGTGCCAACGGTGGCATCCAGATACGTGCCCTCGGGCCGAATCTGCAGCCAATCCACAACTTCCTTCAGCAGGACCGGTATATGCAGAACGCTCAAAAGCTAGATGCCCAGATCTTCCAGTACCTCTTCGTCTTCCGCCGTGATGGGATTACGATTCAGTTGTTCGAGGAATCGCGCGTGGTTCCATACTTCCAGATAAGTGAGCTGGCCTTGAATGTCGACCTCGCCCTTCATCTGCGCCGATTCCCTCAGTACCGGTGGAATTAGAATGCGCCCCTGCCCATCCACCTCGACCAGCTGACCGTAGTAATTGGCCCGTGCTAAAAACTTTTGCTTCGCCCGGTTGTAAGAGGATTGCTTCGCGAGTTTCTTCTCGATCTCTTCCCACGCCTTCATGGGATAGATCCTCGCGTACTCGCCGCTGGAACTCGTGACGTAGAATTTCTTGCCCGACTTGCGCAATTCGGCCAGAAAATCGGCGGGGATCTTCACCCGTCCCTTTTCGTCCACAGTTGCCGAATAGTTGCCCCGCAGCATGAAAACCTTCGTCGCCCGGCGTGTACGCCCTGGGAATCACTCGCCTTGCCACCCCTGCATTGCGCCACTTCAGGACACCCGACTGCGCCCACTGCCTAACACCTTCTACCACTCTGCGCCACTTCTTCCCACTTTGTGCCCCGATTGTAGATAGGTTCTTCCGCGTGTCAAGTTAAATTCTTCGAGAAAATCAATTTTCTTTGTGGAAAAAACGAACGGCGCGCGGCGTTTTCTAGTGCGTGTGCTGGCTAAAAACCACAATTACTTGTGGTGAGAAAAGTCGCGCCATCGCACGCCTAGTTGTCCGGTTGATAGAAAAAGCAGGAAATGTATTGTAAGAGTTAATAAAAAATTTAAACGTTATCGGGAGTGCGAACCCAAGTCCCCCTAGACTTCCCTTCTGGACTCCCGCCACTTCTGGTCGGCCAACACCACCGACGTTTCAATCTGGCGCTCCGGCACGTTCCAGTATTTCCTAAGTAGCCGATCCTCCTCCTCGGCACCAACCAGTTGAAACCCATGCCGCTCGTAAAATCGGATCGCCCATACCGCATCCTCCCACGTCCCGATCAAGACAGGCTTGCTCGCTGTCTCCCGCAGATGAGACAGCAGCTTCCCTCCAACGCCGCGATTCTGGCTTCCGCTAAGAACAAGCGTGGCGGATGAGGGTCACGTCCTGTACCTCTTGAATGCCCATTACTCCCACCAACATTTCAGGCTCCGCGTATCCCCAGAACACCACGCCGTCGTCGATTTCATGTCTCAATTTCTCGCGAGACATGTAAGGTTCCGTCCAGCGATCCGCAGGAATGATGCCCTTATAAGCCTGCGCGCCGTCGTTGATGATGCTCCAAATCAATTCGAAATCGCGCTCGTTGCAGCGACGAATCATGTCTGGTTGCTCGTTCCTTCGAAATCGAATGGCGACAAGACATCTCTTCAGAAATTTGACGCTACTGAGGAATCTTTGTGAGCGAGGCTGACTACTGGTTGGGGGCACTGCGCAGCGTGCTCAGGCTCTTCACCATGGACTGTTCGTCCGGGTCCAGCCCCTGCATGAACTTCGGATCATTCAGGGCCTTCTCCCGGTCGGCAGCGCTCATACCCTGCAGCGTGTGCAGCTTTCCGTTCACCGCCTGCCGCCGCTCCGGCGTCATTCCCTGCCACTTCGGAAGCAGCTCGTTTCTCACCTTGTCGCGATCCTCAGGAGAAAGTTGCTGCCACCTGTTCGCCCGTTCCCTCAAAGCATTCTTCTGATCGGGCGTCAGATTGTTCCATTTTTGCAGGTTCTGGCGAATCTGCTGCTGCCGCCCCGGCGGAAGATTCTGAAATCGCTCATTGTTCTGCATGAAGCGTTCCTGCTCTGCCGGCGGCTTGTCGCGAAGATTCTCCACCCACTTGGGCGGCAACCCGGCCATACCGCGCCCATTGCCTGCGCCAGCATTCGTGGCACCGTTTACTTGCGCATTCGCCGCGCCAGCACCTTCAGCGCGCGAATTCTCAGCCGCGCTCGCCGCATTCGGACGCATCCCATTGGGAGCAGTCCCCGGTGCCGACGACGGATGCGCCGCTGCGCCCGAACCCGCCTGCCCATTTGCGCGCTGAGCCGGCGGATTTGCCTGAGAATGAGCCTGCGCACCGTACGCGCGCGCTGCCGCTTGCCTCCGCGCTCGCATCATCGCGCGCCTCTGCTGCCGCGCCGCAGCCCACTGGCCTTGCTGCGCCGAGGCAGGCTGCGCCGCCATGCCTATCAGGCAGCAAGCGAACGCGATCAGTAGCGCGAAACGACGCACCTACATGCCTCCAGTATCATTTTGCTTCAAATTGTCCTTCGACTTCTCCGGCGCCGCCGGCACCGGCAACTCCGACAACGCATCAAATTTCGACAGCACGTCGTAATTCTCGAGCACGCCCAGATTCTCGATCACCTGAAATTGCTGCTGCTCTGTAACCGGGGCCGGCATCGTCGCGGTCGTCGAATAATCGCGCGGCAACCGCGATACCCACACGCACAGCGCCACCAGCAGCGCCATCGAAAGCGCCAACCGCGGCTGCGGAACAAACCATCGGAACCATCCCGGACGCGGCTCATCCGCAATCCGCTGCCGGATGCGCGCATCGAATCCCAGTGACGGCTCCTCGATCGGCATCTCGTCGAGCACGTTCCACACTTTGCGGAATTCCTCAGCGCGCGTCCGGCACGCAACGCAACTCGCAATGTGGTCTTCCACTTCCATCCGCTCAGCCGAATTCGCCCGGCGGTCCAGATACGCAATCAGCTCTTTTGAAACGTCTTCGCACTTCATCACAGCCTTCCTTCCCCTGCGCGATTCCCTACCGGCTGCTGCGCCATCAACGGAGCCAGTTCGATTCGCAGGGTCTCGTACGCGCGAAACAAAAGCGATTTCAATGCGCTCTCCGAGCATTCCAGAACTTTCGCAATCTCTCCGTAATCCATCTCTTCATACTTATGCAGCAACACCGCCGCGCGTTGCTTTTCCGGCAGCGCCTGGATCGTGCGGCGGATAAATTCGGCGCGATCGCGTTCAATCATGTGTTCGTCGATCCGCATCTCTCGCGTGGGCACTTGAATCGGCGCCTCATCTTCGTCGGCAGGAGCGTCAATCGAAACTTCCGTTCGCCGGTAGCGATTATCGCGAATCGAATTCAGCGCCAGGTTCGTGGCAATGCGGAAAAGCCAGGTGGTGAACTTCGCGCCCGCGAAATAATCCTTGCGCGCGCGATAAATCCTCAGGAAAACTTCCTGCGCCAGATCCTCTGCCGTCGCCGTATCCCGAACCATTCTGTAGAGGAAATTGACCAGTGGCGTTCGATACTTCTGCAATAGAAGCTCGAAGGACGCAGAGTCCCCCGCCTTCACGTCCATCATCAATTGGACGTCGGTCCTGGCCATAGCCTCCACAGTTTATCTAACACTCCCAGACCCATAAAGTTGCGGAGCGCCACTCTGCAGCGAACCCGGCACGTATCAAGCCGGCAACCTTGATGCAGGGCGCGGGCCGAGACTCCGCAAGAAATTGAAGAGCACGCATAACATCTTTCCCATGATAGAGTTAGGGGGAGCCACGATGCTACGGGTCTTCTTCATCGCCGCCCTCCTTGCGTCGCCCGGTGCGCGGGGCGCACAAAAACCTTCCGAGCCTGCTCAATCCGCTCCCAGCACCACCGCCGCCTGCGCTACCTCGCCCGGCGATGCCGCGATCTATTTAGCAGCCCTATCCAAGGTCGTCCTCAAAGGCGGCGACGACAAACGCCAAATCGTACTCTTTTCCCAAACCTCGGCCGCCTATCCGCCAGGAATGGCCGCTTTCACCGCTTCTTCAACCCCTGACAAAAAAGAGCTGCTCGATGCAGCATTCGCGGCGACCAAAAACGACTTCGATGCGAAAGCAAAACTCAGTTGTGACCTGACCACAAACGCTGAGCTCAGCGCCGCCGTGATCTTCATGAGCCAGAAGGAAAGTGACGAGCTCTTTTCCAAAGTTAGCGAGTGGAAGGATTTCGCAGCGAAATATCCGAATGCCGCCGGGTTTACGATCGTGTCGTCAATCGCGTTCGACGCCTCACACCGTCAGGCGCTCGTCTATGTAGGAAACTCGTGCGGGATGCTCTGTGGTACAGGCTACGTCGTGCTGCTCGAAAAGAAAAAAGACAAATGGATTGCCACGAAGACAGCTAAAATTTGGAATGCGACATGAGCTCTCTCGCACGCTTCTTCCTTGGACGCGCTCCAGGCCCCGTAACCATCGCGTTCATTCGTCTCGCTGTGGGACTGATCTTTCTGACTCAAGGCATTCTTAAATACATCTATCCCGCTATGGGCGTGGTTCGATTCACAAAAATAGGATTTCCGCATCCGTACTTCACCGCTCACTTTGTCGGTGCCGTCGAGATTGGCTGCGGCTCTTTGGTGCTATTCGGTCTCTGGACAAGGTTAGCGGCCCTCCCGCTTCTCGTCGTGATTTCGACAGCAATCGCGACGACAAAGATCCCCGAGTTGTTCCGGCCCAACCAGGGATTCTGGTACATGGTGAGCGATGCGCGCACCGACTTCGCTATGCTCTGCTGCCTGATATTTCTGCTCTTGGAAGGCGGTGGGAGCTGGGCTCTCGATGCCCGCCGCCACTTTAGCAACCCGTGAGGTGCATGCAATGAACAACGTTGCGTCCTCTCGTCGCCAATTTCTCAAAACAACGGGCCTCGCCGCCGGAACATTCATAGTCTCACCCGCAATCGCACGCCGTGCCCTGGCCACGCAGACGGAAACCGCTACTCCCGACTACGTACTGCACATCAAGAACTCGGTCGTAGAGATAGCTCCCAAACGCTTCATCTCCATGACCACATACAACGGGCAGTTCCCGGGACCTCTGTTGCGCTTCAAAGAAGGGCAGCCGGTCACTATCGACATCTTTAACGACACCGACACTCCCGAACAGCTCCACTGGCATGGGCAGCGCGTTCCCACGGACGTTGACGGCGCCGCCGAGGAAGGGACGCCCTTCATTCCAGCCCAAGGAACGCGTCGCATCACTTTCACTCCGAATCCAGCGGGTCTTCGCTTCTATCACACCCACAATCGCGCAGGCGCCAACCTCGCATCCGGACAATACAGTGGCCAAGTCGGACCGGTTTACATCGAGCCCAAAGAAAATCCAGGACGATTCGATCGCGAGGTGTTCCTAACGCTGAAGGAGTTCGAGCCCACCTTGAGTCAAGGTGGCGACATGCCGCAGGATTTTCTATCTCCCACAACGGAAGTCAAGGAACTGAAAGACGTGGGCGAGTCTGCGATGAAGGCGTCCCTCGCCAAAGGGATGAAACATGGATTTGAAGTGGGCTACAACTCATTCACAATCAACGGACGCGTGCTGGGCCACGGCGAACCAATCCGCGTGAAACACGGCGAGCGGGTGCTCTTCCACATCCTGAATGGGAGCGCCACAGAAATTCGCAGCCTGGCATTGCCCGGCCACACTTTTCAAGTGATTGCACTCGACGGAAATCTTGTGCCGAATCCCGTGGCCGTCCCGGTTCTCTGGCTGGGAACCGCCGAACGCATTTCCGCCATCGTGGAAATGAAGCATCCGGGCGTATGGATCCTGGGTGATTTGGATAACGATGACCGCCGCCACGGCATGGGCATCGTCGTGGAATATGCCGGACAAACCAGCAAACCAGCGTGGATCGCGCCACCGCCATTTAAATGGAACTACGCGCGCTTTGCGAAAACTGACGCAGTGGCTGCGCCGCCCGATGAAACTTTTCAGATGACTTTTGCGAAGGACAACGCCGCTGAAGAAGGTTTCAACCGCTGGACGATCAACGGCGTCTCCTATCCGATGACTCAGGCGGTAATCCCCGCTGCGTTTCACCTCGAGAAAGGAAAGCGCTACCGCTTGCACCTGCGCAACGCGAGCGACGACATCCATCCGATCCATCTGCACCGGCACAGCTTTGAACTAACCAGGCTTGCGGGAATCCCCACTGCCGGAATTCTCAAAGATGTATTTATGCTTGGTGGCTATCAGGAAGCGGAAGTCGATTTCGTCGCCGATAATCCAGGCCTCACGCTTTTTCACTGCCATCAGCAGCTGCACATGGATTTCGGATTCATGACGCTTTTCGATTACGCGTGATCGAAAGCGACCAATTGGAGGAAGACCCCGCGAACGGCGTCTGACGCAGGCACCTACAAATGAAATATCGCCTTCAACCCCAGCATCACCGCAACTCCCGCAAAAACCATCACCGCCATCCCGAATTTCGGCTCCCGGTTCACCTCCGGGATTAAATCCGACGCCGCCACATAAAGCGTCACCCCAGCAGAAAACGGCAGCGCAAACGCCACGGTTCCCCGCAGCAGAAACATCAAAGCCATGCCCAAAAGTGTCGCCCCGCCCAAGATGACGGCCGACAGAAACGCCGCCCGCTTCGTCTGTCCGCTAGCCAGCATCAGCGAGGCCACCGTGAACCCCTCCGGCAGCTTGTGTAAAAAGATCGCGATGAAAATCAGGCTCCCCAGCCACGCAGAAACCAGCAGCCCCGATGCAATAGCCACGCCGTCAAAAAAAGTATGGATCACAAGTCCCAAAAGCGCCGCATAGCTGGCATGCGCGTGCGAAATCTCTTCGTGATGCGTCTCTTCGCCAAAATGAAAATGCGGCGCAATCGTATGCTCGAAAAAATGAACCAGAAAATACCCAGCGAGAACAAAGAAGAAAACCGAATCTGTGTTGTTGGCAAGCGCCCCAGCCGAAGAAGACTCCGCCCGCAACTTCAGCGACTCAGGGATCATCTCCAGCAGCGCCGTCGCCAGCATGAATCCCGCACCCAGCGCGATGAAATATTTCAGATAATGCCGCGACCACTGCCGGTGAGCAATCAGCGACCCGCCCATCACGTTCGCCCCCGCCGCCGTTAATCCGAGCAGCAGCGCCAGCACCAGTAACCGCGATCCGTCGGAAAAATGCATCAGCTCACCCGGAGTGCCGGAACAAAATCACGTCGCCATCCTGCACGATGTAGTCCTTGCCCTCGAGCCGCACCTGCGCCTTTTCGCGAGCAGCGCCAAAGCTCCCGGCTGTCAAAAGATCTTCCCAATTCACCACTTCCGCCTTGATGAACCCGCGTTCCAAATCGCTATGAATCGCGCCCGCCGCTTTTTGCGCCGTCATCCCGCGCTCAATCGTCCACGCGCGCACTTCCGGCTCGCCGCAAGTGAGAAACGACAGTAACCCCAGCAGCCGGTAGCTTCCCTGTATCAACCGGTCGCGGCCGGATTCAGCCAGGCCGTATGCCTTCATCATCTCGGCCACTTCTGCGTCATCTAGTTCAGAAAGCTCCGCTTCGATTTTCCCGCAAAACGGCACCACCGCCGTCTGCGGCTTCGACGCCAGCTTCTCGAGATGATATTTCTCCACCACGCGATCAATGTCCGCCGCCTCTTCGTCCCCCAGATTCAGAACGTAAAGCATCGGCTTGCGCGAGAGGAACATGAAGCCCGTCAGCATCTTGATTTCTTCGGGCTTGAATTCCAGCTCGCGTAGCGGCGTTTCCGATTCGAGCGCCTGCCGGCAGCGATTCAGCAGCGCCAGCTCCGTCTCGAGAATCGTCTCCTTCTTTTTCTTCAAATCCTTTTCGACGCGCTCAATCCGCTTCGCCGCCTGCTCCAGGTCGTAAAACATAAGCTCGATCTCGACGCTCTCGATATCGCGCAACGCATCGAGCGAGCCAGCCTCGTGCGGTACCGCCGGATTCTCAAACAGCCGCACCACGTGCGCAAGCGCATCCGCTTCGCGCAACGGCACCAGCGACGCCGAATTTTTCTCCCGGTCCTTCTGCAAGCCACCGATGTCCACGTACTCGATCGTCGCGTACGTCACTTTCTTCGGCTTGAACGCCTCCGCCAGCTTCGCCACCCGCGCATCCGGCACCCGCGCAATCCCAAGGTGCATCTGCGCAGGCGCGCTCCGCGTATCTACTTTCGCACGCGTCAAAATCCGAAACAAACTCGTCTTCCCCACCTGCGGCAATCCAATGATTCCTGTTTGCATAATTAAACGTACGTGCCGCCGGACATGCTCCCAGAACGGCGCTCAGCCTCCTGTGTAATTTGCCAGAATAACATCGAACGCCCGCAGCAGTATCAGCATAAGAACAAAGGCGCGAAATTGTTTTCTATAAGGTGAGAAATGCTGTCGTTGCAATTTGGATTCGGATGACGTTCGAAAGAGTTTTTAGGCGCTTCTAATTGGTTCCGGTTGAAGTTGAACCTTCTAGATCTCCATTGCCGCCGTCCTGTGCTTCGCCGCTCGGCTGGGCCTGAGCGGTCACCCTGCTGGCCGGATCATCCAGCGGACCCGAAGCAGGCGCGAGCAGATCCGATCCCTGTTGAGCAGACTCCGCCGGTTGGCTTTTCACTAGCTCATCAACCACACGCAACAGCGTTTCCGTGTCGGGCTTCGCCACCACGTAACGCACTCCAGCCTTTTTAGCTTCGAGATCGATCGTCGCAAATTTGTGAAGCGTGAATATCACGATGGGAACCGACGGCAAGACTTTCCCGATTTCCCTCGCCGCGCTGAGCCCGTCCATCTCCGGCATAGCCAAATCGAGAATAATGAGGCTGGGTCTCAGCTCCACCGCTTTCTCAACGGCCTCGCGCCCATTCCCGACGGTCCCGCACACTTCCCACCCGTCACGGGTCGCGAGCAACTCGCCCAAGCGGCTCCTCACCGTCTCGTTATCGTCAGCAATCAATATGCGTGTCGCCATCGCCCTATAATCTCAGTGTCGTATACCCTACAAACGCTTGTGAATACCATGCATACGGTATAAAACGCTGAGAGCAAAAAATGGCTCTAACTAAACTCGCAATCGTGCAACCGGGTGAGAGAACAAATCCTGCAGGAAAGCCTGTACGCAACAAACTGTTGCTGGCCATCCCTGACGGAGAATTCCGCAGGATTCGCCCCCGTCTGCAATTCGTAGATTTGCCGCACCATTTCATTCTTCACCAGCCTCACCAAGCCGTGCGCTTCGCCCACTTTCCAAATGCTGGCCTGATTTCGCTTGTCGTGGAGTTGAAAGACGGGAGAACCGTGGAAGCGGGCCTCCTCGGCAACGAAGGCGCTTCCGGAATGCCGGCCGTTCTCGGTCTGAGCAGGAGCCCGCTTCGAGAAATCGTGCAAATTGAGGGTGACGCATTCAGGATACGAGTCAATGCGCTGAGGGAGCTACTGCCTTCCACTCCGGTTCTTCAAGCCACCTTGAATCGCTACGCCGCCGGACTCGCCATGCAAGTAGCACAAACGGCCGCGTGTAATCGGCTCCATAAAATCGAGGAACGCCTTTCTCGCTGGTTGCTGATTGCCCAGGATCGAGTCGATTCAGGAATTGTCCCAATCACGCACGATTTCCTCGCCACGATGCTAGGCACGGACCGGCCAAGTGTTACAGTGGCAGCCGGTATCCTCCAAAGAGAAGCCATAATTGAATACACCCGCGGCTCCGTAAGAATTCTGAATCGGAAGAAACTCGAATCGTTCGCCTGCGAATGCTACGCCCTCATCAAACAATACAATAACTAGCCCAACCGTTTCTCGGCGCGCGATCTCGTGGGCTTGTATTGCGGGTCGAGCATTTTTCCTGATTACCTTACCTAAACCGAAACGATGCCGCTAAAACTGAAGTAAAATGTGCGCCGACGCGGAGAGTTCAACTTGAAGAACAGCGCCATCCTCTTGCTGCGGTGTCCGGATCGCAAAGGCCTCGACGCCGCCATCGCGGATTTCATCTACTGGCATGGCGGCGACATCCTTCATTTCGAGCAGCACCAGCCCGGCGTCGAACGTTTCTACCTCGCTCGCGTCGAATGGGACCTCACAAGTTTTGAGTTCGACCTCAAGGACTTTCCAAAATGGTTTGCGCCCATCGCCGAGCAGTTTTCGATTCAATGGCGCGTCACCACTTTGAACTACCGTCCTCGGGTGGCAATTTTTGTTTCCAAATACGACCACTGCCTCGTCGATCTGCTCTACCGCCAGCGCACCGGCGAGCTCGCCTGCGAAATCCCTCTCGTGATCAGCAATCATCCCGACGCGAAAAATCACGCCGACTTTTACCACATTCCCTACACCGTGATTCCAGTGACAAAGGAGAACAAGCAGGAGGCCGAGCGTCAGCAGATCGAGCTGCTCCGCAAAAATAATATCGAACTGGTCGTCCTAGCCCGTTATATGCAGGTGCTTTCCACCAGCTTCATCGAACAATTTCCGCAGCAAATCATCAATATCCATCATTCCTTTTTGCCCGCGTTCATCGGCGCAAAGCCCCACCAGCAGGCCTTTGACCGCGGCGTGAAAATCATCGGCGCCACAGCCCACTACGTCACAGAAGTCCTTGACGACGGCCCCATCATCGAGCAGGGCGTCGAACGCGTCTCGCACCGCGACACGATCGACGACCTCGTCAAAAAGGGCCGCGACATCGAAAAGGTAGTCCTCTCCCGAGCCGTCCGCTGGCACATCGAAAACCGCATCCTCCTCTACGGAAACAAAACCGTCATCTTCGAATAGAGGAATTCAAATAGCGGTCAAGGCAGAATACGGCGCTTGACTTGTCTGCGCAAAGCAACTATTACCATCCTTATAATGTCTGGCACCGTCTTTCTTCGAAGCCTGTGCGCTGGAATTGCCGCCGTTATTGCCTCGGTTTCCTTGGGCCTTTTCGTCGGCCTGCCGATCGCCGAATACTATCTGTCAAAAAAATTTCCGCCTCCTCCCGGAGGCGGTGAGGTTGGCTGGGATCTCGTCACGTTGGCGCACAACACTTCACCTGACCTTCTTCTCCTACCATTGTTCATCTTTGTCATTGGATCCGCTCTGGGATTTCGGCATTTTTCTCGACCTTCTTCTCACGTATAGCCGCATCGACGTAAAACCAAAAGACCTCTTCGGCGCGCACGGATTTGGAAGACGCAAGAAACTCCGCTATGCTGGGCGTTCCAGTGATAATGAAAATAACGACCGAGAAGCCGTCCCTGCCCTTCGACCACGTCGCTGCGCATGAATTCCTCACCAAAAACGACCCGCACCTCGCCGATGTGGTCACACGGACCGGCGAATTCCTGTTCAAGCTCGACGAGTGCGACAGTGTCTACGAGTCCCTCCTCGAAGCCATTGTCCACCAAAGCATCTCCGGCAAAGCGGCCGTAAAAATCTGCTCGCGCATACAGGCTCTGGGCGCAAACGGCGTCTGTCCCACGCCCGCCGAAATTCTGGAGACGCGCATTCCCGCCCTGCGCAAAGCGGGTCTGTCCAAAGCGAAAGCGCTGGCGATGAAAGACCTCGCCCAAAAAACCATCGACGGCATCGTCCCCACGCTCGACGCAGCGCAAAACATGAGCGATGAAGAACTCGTTGAGCGCCTGATTTCGGTCCGCGGCATCGGAGCCTGGACCGTCGAAATGTTTCTGATTTTCCGTCTGGGCCGTCCCGACGTCCTGCCCATTCACGACCTGGGCGTGCAAAAAGGCTGGGCGATAACCTACCGCAAGCGAAAAATGCCGAAGCCAAAAGAGCTTCTGAAATTTGGCGAGCGCTGGCGTCCTTATCGAACCATCGCCAGCTGGTACATGTGGCGCGCCGTCCACCTGGCCGGCAAAGACGCCCGCAAAATCACCAAGCCCGGCCCCAAGAAGAAACGCCTCGCGTCGAACAACGCCCTCAAAAATCCGGCAGCAAAGGTGAACAAGCCCCGCGGCAAATCTCGCTGAAGCCAATCGCTAATCAGTAGTTTCGGTGAGAGGTTTCGGTTTGAGGTTCCGGTGCAGGGTTTCGGTGGGAGCCCTCCGCTTTAGCGGGGGGAGATGGACTTCAGTCCATCGAAAAAAGCTCTCCACATGTGATGGGCTTTAGCCCTGGAGATTTTGTCAGCGCCGAGCCTCGCCCTCCTCACCGCTTCAGTGAATATTAAAGGCTACGTACTCCGCACCGTCAAAAACAGCGACGCAAAACCAATCAACAACGTCGCACCCTCCAGCTTCACAGACACGCCGTGCAGCCGGTCGAACTCCACCCGCAGCGGATTATCCACCGCAGTTGCCGCCACCGAGCCCATCTCCCGCCGCAATTCCATCATCCGCCGAATCACCACGTGCTGCGAAATCACCGTCAGCACCACCATAATCGCCACTCCGATCGACGCCAGCAGCACCGATCTCCGGGAACCGCTAGCGGAAACCGCGAGCGCCGCCGACGCCAACAGAAACACAATCCCCGCCACAACTCCCAGCGTATGCAATCGCCGCAAAGTGAATTCGACGAGCACTCCCGCCAGGTCTTGACTCGGCAGCACCCGAAACGCCCCCGGCGCTACCGCCGCGCTGAAATAAAAAATCGCCCCGACCCAAGTCCCCAGCGCAAAAACCTGCACGAATTTCAGAATGTTAGCCATCGCTGCTGGACACCATGCAACGCCAATGTTGCGATTAGCATTCGGGTTTAATCGACGGTTCCGCGATTAAATCTCCGCCTATGTGTATAAGAATCAAAAGGATGCAAATTTCTAATCGGCGGTAAACGGCTCCCTCGGCCCCAACAAAATACCTCGCAACAAGATCGCAATTGCAGCCGCATCACGCCACTTTCTGAGCACACGCATCCAAATCAGGACTGCGAAGCGTCGAACGATTGATGGCAGAATGACTAGGGCAGGAAAAGTGGTGGGCGACAAAGGACTTGAACCTTTGACCTCTCCCGTGTGAGGGGAGCGCTCTAACCACTGAGCTAGTCGCCCGCGAACCTACTTTTTGTAGCAGAAGGCCACGCGAATTGCAATCAACCACGAACGCCCCGGCCAACGCCGCCAGCAAACGACTCGCCGAGCTTTTGCGCACGATTTCGCGCGTCGTGAAAGGCAAGGAAGACGTCATCCAGCTCGCGCTCACCACGCTGCTCGCGCGCGGCCACCTGCTGATTGAAGACGTTCCCGGCGTCGGCAAGACAACTCTCGCGCAGGCCCTGGCGCGCTCCTTCCACTGCTCGTTTCAGCGCATCCAGTTCACTTCGGACCTGCTGCCGAGCGACGTGATCGGCGTCAGCGTCTACAATCCCGACGACGCAAGACTTCGAATTCAAGCCCGGGCCCAATCTTCGCGAACATCATCGTCGCCGACGAAATCAATCGCACCACGCCGAAAACGCAATCCGCCCTGCTCGAAGCGATGAACGAATCGCAGATCACCGTGGACAATCACACGCACCCGCTGCCCAAGCCGTTCCTGGTGCTGGCCACGCAGAATCCCATCGAGCACCACGGCACCTATCCCCTGCCCGAATCGCAGCTCGACCGTTTCCTGATGCGCATCCGCATGGGCTACCCGGCGCGCGAAAGCGAAAAAGAAATCATTCGCAATAATGCGGGCCACGGCGCCGGTCGAATCAGGTCGCGCCGATGATGGACGCCGCAGACGTGCTCGCGATGCAGGAAGCCGTCTCGCACAGTGAAAGTCGAAGAAAGCCTGCTCGACTACGCGCTGGAAATCGTCGAGCGCACGCGCCAGACGGAGCAGCTGAGCCTGGGCGTGAGCCCGCGCGGCGCCGTGATGCTGCATCGTGCCGCGCAGGCGCGCGCATTTCTCGAAGGCCGCGATTATTGCCTGCCGGACGATTTCAAGCGCCTGATCGTTCCGGTCTTCGCGCACCGCGTGGTGGTCAGTTCGCGCTACGTCTCCACGCAGAAAAAATCCGAGCAGGCCGAAGCCATTCTCCGCGAAATTCTCGAAACCACCCGCGTCCCGCTCTAATGCACTCGATGGCCGACATCCAGCTCGCACGCACGCATGGTGGCGCGGACCGCGATCGTCCCGGCTGGCGAAATTTCGGCATCGCAATGCTGGTGCTCTCCGTTGCGCTGCTGGTCGCGCTTTTCTCCGCCGCCGTCGCGCAATCGGGCCGCATTTCGGTTGCTGCCGGCACCACGGTCGGTCGCGCTCGGGCATGGCCGGCTGGGTGGCGATCACGATCGTCCCGGCGCTCGCGCGGCGCACGAGCCTGCGCTGGTTCGTCTATCAGGTGGACTACCGGCTCACGCGCGAAGGAATGATTTATCTCGGCGCGGTTTTCATTCTGGTGCTCGCTGCGGTGAACACCGGCAACAATCTGCTCTTCATGATTCTGGCCTGCTCGCTCGCCGGCATTCTGATTTCCGGCGTGCTTTCGCGCGCGTGCTCACTGGCGTCGAACTTGAAATTCGACATGCCCGAGCACATTTTCGCCGAGCAGCCCGTGCTCGCCGAAATGGAGTTGCGCAACGAAAAGCAGACGTGGCCGTCGTTTTCGCTGCTGGTCGTGGGCGAGACAAAGAAAGGCACGGCGCAGGTTCTCACGCGCCCGGTATATTTTCCCTACATTCCGCGGCAGAGCGCGGCGCGCCAGAAAGTGGAGCTGACGTTTCCCGCGGCGCGGCGTCTACCGCCAGGATGCTTTCGGCATCCGCACGCGCTTTCCTTTCGGCTTTTTCGAGAAAACGCGCACGGTCGATTCGAACATGGAAATCATCGATCTACCCGCGCGTCGCAGCCCGCCGATCAATTTTACGAAGTGCTGCCGCTGCTGAGCGGCGAAATGGCCAGCTATTTCCGCGGCCGCGGCCACGAACTGCATTCGCTGCGCGACTATCAGCCCAGCGACAGCGCCCGCTTCGTGGATTGGAAAGTCACCGCGAAAACCGGCCGCTGATGGTGCGCGAATTCGCGCGCGAGGACGAGCGCCGCGTGATGCTGGTGCTCGATCCGTTTATCGGGCCGGCTCGCGCGGAGTCTGGGACGCGCTAGGCGGAGGCCGAGCACGCCGAGCGCTTCGAGCGCGCCGTCTCCATGGCCGCTTGCATCGCCTGGCACTTCCACGAAATCGATTCCGTGATGCAATTCCGCACCGACCGCTTTTCCACGCCCATGGCCCCCGCGAGCGAAATTATCTACGACACGCTGCGCGAGCTGGCGCTCGTGCAGCCGGACTCCTCGGCGACCGGCGGCGCATTCCTGAACGCCCTCGCCGCCGAACACGAAATCTTCAAAATCATACTCACCAGCCGCCCGCAAGCACGCATTCCCACCGCGCTGTGGTCCTCCTCCTATTTCGTCTTCATCGACTATCGCTGCGTAAATTCTGCAGGGGCACGGCATGCCGTGCCCGAACGCTTGCCGAAGAAGACGCAATGCGCCTTCGTAACTTGCGCCGCAGATTTCGCCAATCTCATCGCCCCTGAATCCATGCGAGAATGCCCCGCTGCTTTCCGCCGCCCGTCATCCGACGCAGCAAGATCTGCGCGATTACCGCCTGACATGCATCGGCGCTCGTGCGGACGTCGCGCTCAACATTTCCAACCGCGCGCTGCTACGCGCTGGTTTCGCACGCACCGCCGCGAATTGCCCTGGCGCGCAAGCCGCGATCCCTATCGCGTCTGGGTCGCGGAAATCATGCTGCAGCAGACGCGCATCGCCGCCGTGATTCCCTACTACGACCGTTTCCTCGCGCGCTTCCCCGACGTGCGCGCACTGGCGCGTGCGCCGCAAGCGGAAGTCCTGAAATTTTGGTCGGGCCTGGGCTACTACAGCCGCGCGCGCAATTTGCACTCCGCAGCGAAAGAAATCGTCGCGAAGCATGACGGCGAATTTCCGCGCGAGCTCGAACGCCGCGCTCGACCTGCCCGGCATCGGCCACTACACAGCCGCCGCGGTGTTAAGCATCGCGTACGATGAGCCGCTCGCTGTGCTCGATGGCAACGTTGCGCGCGTGCTGGCGCGCCTCGGCGCCGTGCGCGGCGATCTGCGCGCGCCGCGACGTGGCGAAGCTTTCACGACGCAGCGCAACAGTTACTCGCGCGCGACGCACGCCGGCGATTGGAATCAGGCGCTGATGGAACTGGGCGAAACGGTTTGCACGCCGCAATCGCCGCGCTGCGCGGCTTGCCCCGTATCGGCGCTGGTGCCGCGCGCACGCGCAAGGCCTCACCAACGAAATTCCCGCGCCGCGCAAAAAACGCGCCGCCGTCAAATCAAAATCGCCGCGGCGATTTTGCGCGATCCCGCAAGGCCGCACACTGCTGGTGAAAGATCCCGGCGCGCACGATGACGTGCTGTTCTCGCGGATGTGGCAATTCCCCGCCGTCGAAGTAACGCGCGACGCGAAAGCGGAACTTGCGAGCATCTGCAAAGCATCTTCGGCGCGAAATCTGCGCGACGCTGGGCAGAACGGGATCTTGCTCGAAGCGCTGCCCGAAGCACGCCACGGCGTAACGTTTCGCAACATGACTTTGCTGCCATTTCTCGCGCGCGTAGAGAAGCTGCCTGCAAACTTGGCCAGGCGCACGCGGATCGCGTATCGCCGGCTCGAGAAACTCGCCCGCTGCCAATCTCCAGCGCAACCCGCAAAATCGCCGCCGCGCCGCGTAGCGCACATCGCTTCGCCCATTAGCCGATTAGCGTCGCGACAATCCGCGCCGCGCGAGCGGCGCGCCTCGCGAGTGCTAGCATCGTATGGAGCGCCATGTCCGCATCCGCCGCACGCATCAGCGCGCCGCCTCTCTCGGCGGTTCAGCGCTATTTCGAGGTCTCGCTCTATCTCCTCGTGCTCACCAGCGTGATCGCCGTCGTCTCCACGGGCAAGCTGGATCCATTCTCGAGCGTCGTGCCCGTTCTCGCGCTGGCCTACAAAGGCTTTCGGCTTTGGCGCGGAAAAGGACCTGAGCTTTCCGTTCGACTGGCCACCTGGTTGGTGCTCGCTTATTTTCTATTTTTCCCTTTCGACCTTTGGGTAATCTCGCGCAATCTCGCAGCAGGCGCGCCAAATCCGGCTCTATACTCCGCGCTGCTCTCAGCGATTCACCTTCTGCTTTTCGCTGTCATAGTGCGCTTGTATTCGGCGCGAACGAATCGCGACTACGCCTTTCTCGCCGTCCTCGCCTTCGCGTCAATTCTTGCCTCGGCGATTCTTACGGTCGAAACAGGCTTCCTGATTTCGCTCGCGATTTTTCTCGTGCTCGCTGTCTCCACCTTCGTTGCGCTTGAAATCCGGCGCAGTTCGCAGGGAGCTGTTTCACCCGCTCTCGAGCCCGGTACTCCGCTCGCCCAGAAATTGAATCGCGCGCTCGGTCTCACCTCGATTCTTGTTGCGGTCGGCACGCTCGTCATCGGCGCCGCGTTTTTCTTCGTAATTCCTCGCTTCACCGCCGGCTACATGGGCGCCATCAACATCCAGCCCACCTTGATGACTGGCTTCAGCGACAGCGTCACTCTCGGCGCCATCGGCAAAATCAAGAAAAATCCCGCCGTGGTGATGCGCATCAAAATAGATGGCGATCCCTCGCGCGCTTCCAACGTCCACTGGCGCGGCATCGCTTTCACCGATTTCGATGGCCGCCGCTGGTTCACGCCCAATCACGATCCCACCGTCGTGACGCCGAATGGCGACGGCATCTATCGGTTGATGGCGGCGATGCCCGCGCGCGGCGAATATTACCCGCTGCATTACACAGTCCTGATGGAACCGATCGCGAGTGACGCTCTTTTCGTCGCCCTGAAGTTGGTGGATGTGCGAGGAAGATTCACCAACGAAACCGATCGCCCCGATGCCACCAAGCGCTCCGGATTCCTCGTCTACGACAAGACCGGCTCGCTCTCCAATCCCTTTCACAACGAAACAAAAGTCCGCTACCAGGCCGATTCCCTGCTGCCCGTGATTCCAGCACCTGAGCTTCGCCAGGCTCCCGCCGATTATCAGGAAATTACGCGGCGAATGTATCTGGAGCTGCCGCCACTCGATCCGCGAATCGCCAAGCTCGGCGCGCAAATCACCAGCGGCGCGACAAATCCCTACGACAAAGCCTCGAGAATCGAAACGTACCTCAAAACAAAGTACGCTTACTCGCTCGACCTCACCGATCCCCACGGCAAGGACCCGCTCTCCTATTTTCTTTTCGACCGCCGCGCCGGCCACTGCGAATATTTCGCCTCCGCCATGACGATTCTCGCCCGCACGCAGGGAATTCCAGCGCGCTACGTCACCGGTTTTCTCCCGGGCGAGTACAACGACGTCGGCGGCGACTACATCGTTCGCGCCAGTGACGCGCACGCCTGGGTAGAAATTTATTTCCCCGATTACGGCTGGATCACGTTCGACCCCACGCCGCCAGCCAATGCGCGCCCCGGCGGATTGCTCGAACGCCTCGCCATGTATTGGGACTGGTTTCAGTTCGCCTGGAGCGAATGGATCGTCAACTACGACTTCGGCCACCAGTTGAATCTCGCCCAGAACATGCAGCGCACTTCGCACGATTTCGGCGACCGCGCGCAAAAATACTACAAAGAAAAGCAGCGCCAGGTGATGCAAATGATTCTCGCCCTCGACAAGCGCATCGAAGCCTCGCCATACTTCCTGCCCGCGCTCCTCGTGCTGCTCGTCGCACTGCTGATGTACTTGCGCGGCCGCCCGCTTATCACTTACGTTGTGGCGCGCTGGAGCCTGCGCGCCCGCCGCGCCGGTAATCTCACGGCATCGCTCGCCGCCCTCGAATACCGTGAAATGCTGCGCCTCCTCGAAAAGCGCGGCTGGAAAAAATCCGAATCGCAAACACCCCTCGAATTCGCCGCCGCAATCCCATCATCAGAAATCTCAGCCCCAGTCGCGCAGTTGACCGAACTGTACCAATCCGCCCGTTTCGGCGAACACGCCGCCCCCATCCAGCAAATGTCCTCCCTCCTGCGCTCAATCCGCGACACGCTACGATCGAGAAAGCCGTAGCAATTGAAGTCGAAACTGCCAACCCGTCGTGTGATGCCGCTCGAAAAGCTGTTCGGCGAAGATCCTGAAGATACGCTGCTTCTCAAATCCATGGCAGTAGACGCTGAGAAGTTTCTAGAATCATTTGAGTGGTGCCAAGGAATCGAAGAGAAGTACTTTGGAGCAGGCATTGGCGGAGTTGTGGCAATTTTCTTGTTTGGCATCGTTCCCGCACGCCAACAAGTTGATGAATGGCTCTGGGTAGTGGTAGGCGATTTGCCGTCTGCCTATCTCGTGACGGACGATTGCGAAGTTCCGTCGGAAGCGCTTCAGGGCTACATCACGGAAATGAGAAAGTGGGTAAGATTGGCCAAGGCAGGTCGCACTTCTCCAAACGTGATTCCAGTAAACGTGCCGCCGACACCTGAATGGGCTAAGGAATTGGAAGGCCGGTTAGACCTCCTCGAAAAAGACATCCTGCCTAGATTTCGCGATGACGAAGTTCAACGCGCCTAAGTCGTCCATGTTAGAATTGTTGTTTACAGTGATATCGAGGAAGCGCGCAAGTATGCCCAAAGTAGGATTCGTCAGCCTCGGATGCCCGAAGAACCTCGTCGATAGCGAGGTGATGATGGGCATTCTCACGCGTGCAGGCTACGAAATCACCCCGCGCGCAGGTGACGCCGACGTCCTCGTCGTCAACACCTGCAGCTTCATCGCCCCGGCGCAGCAGGAATCCGTGCAGTCGATCCTCGAGATGGCGGAGTATAAGAAATTCGGCCGCGCGCAAAAATTAATCGTCGCCGGCTGCATGGTCGAGCGCTACCGCAACGACATCCGCGCACAAATTCCTGAAGTCGACGCCGTCATCGGCACCGGTGAAGTGGACAAAATCCTCGAAGCCTGCGAAGGGCAGCTTCACCCGGCAGGCTCCGATGGCAACAACGCTTCCCTGCCTTCATATCTCTACCACGACCTGACGCCGCGCGTTCTCGCCACGCCGCGCCACACCGCCTACATCAAAATCAACGAAGGCTGCGACCATCCCTGCACCTTCTGCGTCATCCCGCAGCTGCGCGGTAAATTCCGCAGCCGCCGCTTCGAATCCGTGGTGCGCGAAGCGGAAAATCTTGCCGCCGCGGGCGTCCGCGAAATTTCGCTCATCGGGCAAGACACCACTTTCTACGGCGAAGACCTCGGCCTGCGCGACGGCCTCCCCATCCTCCTCGAGCGCCTCGCCCAAATCGAAGATCTGAATTGGATTCGCTTCCTCTATTGTTACCCGAATCGCATCACGCCGCGCCTTCTGGACACGATCGCAGCGCATCCCCGCCTCGCAAAGTATCTCGACGTGCCACTGCAGCACGCCAGCCGTAGCGTCCTCGCGCGCATGAAGCGCGGCTCCAGCGGCGACGCATTCCTAAAAATGCTCGAGCGCACGCGCAAAGCAATCCCCGGCGTTTCGATTCGCACCTCGTTCATCGTCGGCTTCCCCGGCGAAACCGAAAAAGATTTCCGCGAACTCTGCGATTTCGTACGCGCCGCCGAATTCGACTGGATGGGCGTCTTCGCCTATTCCGACGAAGACACCTCGAAAAGCTTCGCCCTCGAAAATAAAGTGGACGACGAAACCATCGCCCGCCGCCGCGACACCCTAATGGCACTCCAGAAGAAAATTTCCGCCCGCAAGCTGCGCAAGCGCGTAGGCCAGCGCCTGCAATTGATGCTGGAAGGCCCCTCGAAGGACACAGATCTAATCTGGGAAGCCCGCCTAGAAGGTATGGCCCCAGAAATCGACGGCAAGGTCTACATCACCGAATTCGAAGGCGTGAGCGAAGCCGAGAATTTGCCAGCGCCAGGCACAATGGCCACGGCAGAAATCACCGAATCAAACGACTACGACCTGATCGCCCGCGCAGTAGAGTTCGCCGCTCCGCAAGTCCGCACAATCAGCGCAGAAATCGCCGCGTCCACGTCGTCGCCAAACCCATTTCCAATCCTAGCGTCCCGCTAAGACTCACCGGGTTCTTGTACCGCTGGCCTCCGGCCGGCGCCTTTGACTCTATTCCTCGGCGCCGGATCAAACTCCCACCAAAACCCACCCATGTTAGCCTTACTATAGAACCCATGAAGCACCGCTGCCCCATCTGCCGCAAACCCACCGACTCCGAAACAAGCGCCGACTTCCCATTCTGCAGCGAACGCTGCCGCCTCCTCGACCTCGGCAACTGGTCCAGCGAAAAATACGTAATCAGCAACCCAGTCTTCGACGAATCGGAAGACGAAGACTCCCGCCCGAGCGATCCCGACGACAAAGACGACATCAAGGACGCTCACGGATGAGCGCCGACTCAGGCACAGCATCGCCAAGCGTCTCCAACGCATCGTCCGCTCCAGCCGCAGCCGAGCGCAAACCCCGCCTCGCGCTCTTTATCGCCACAGCCTGCGGCCTCGGCTACATCCCCGTCGCCCCAGGCACCTGGGGTTCACTCGCGGGTGTCGGACTTACTGCACTATTTTTCCGGTTTCTCTGGTATGGCGCCTCTTATGTGTTGATGTTCGGCTCGCGACCAGTTTTCCTGCCCTATCCCGTAGTCGCGGGGGCTTTGGCACTTCTGATTGCGCTCGTGGGCGTATGGTCTGCAACTCGTGCTGCTCAATTCGTGGGCACGAAGGATCCTCAATTCGTAGTGATTGACGAAGTTTCTGGCCAATCCATTGCACTTCTGCTCGGGGCAGGTGAGACGATCCTTCAACGCACGCAGCTTTACGATGTCTGGCCAATCCGGTGGCACGGTTTCGTTAACTGGAAATATTTGCTTCTGGGTTTTATACTTTTTCGCGTTTTCGATATCTGGAAGCCGTTCCCAGCCCGACAAGCCGAGTCCCTTCCCGGCGGCTGGGGTATCATGGCAGACGACTGGATCGCAGGCATTTACGCCGCAATCGGACTGTGGCTAGCCCGCGCAGCCGGCCTGTAGATTTTGTAGCGCCGTCGGTTTCTGTAGCGCCGGCTCGTCCTGAGGAACGAAGGGTCTTTAGACCGGCAGGTTTTCTTTGAATTTGCACCGCCGGTCTTTTTATCCTGAGCCCGCGAAGGGCACACCGGCAAATTTAACACGAACGTAACAAACGCACCATGGCAGCAACGGGACCAATCAAATTGAAATCGAACGGCACACCTCGAATCGAAAGCGTCACTCCCGCAGCAGCCCTGCCGGGCGGTGAAGTCTCGATCAAAGGCAGCGGCTTCGACACGCGCAACCACACCCGCGCCCAGGTCCAATTCGGCGCCGCGGAAGGCAGCCTCGTGATGGCCGCCGAAAATATGCTGATCGCGCGCGTTCCCGATGGCGCCGAAGGCGGCGCAGTGCGCGTGAAAATGGGCAGCGTCGAAAGTGCGCCCTTCCCCATGGCGCTAGGCGTGCAAATTGCCGACAATCTCCATCCAGTCGCCAGCCCTGCAGTCGACTCCGAAGGAAACGTCTACGTCACCTTCAGCGGCCAGCGCGGCCAGAAAGTTCCCGTCTCGCTCTACAAAATCACTTCGAACCACACCGTGAAGCCTTTCATCACCGAGCTGATGAACCCCACCGGCCTCGCAATCGACCACGACGGCTACCTCTTCGTCTCCTGCCGCAACGACGGCACAATTCACCGCATTTCTCCCGACGGCCGCGCCATGCAATGGATCGAAGGCATGGGCATTGCCACCGGCCTTGCATTCGACAAAGCCGGCAGCCTCTACGTGGGCGACCGCAGCGGCACGATCTTCAAAATTGGCCCCGACCGGGAAATTTTCGTCTTCGCCACGCTCGAACCATCCCTCGCCGCGTATCATCTCGCGTTCAGTCCCACGGGCGATCTGTACGTCACCGGTCCGACAACGTCGAGCTTCGATCGCGTCTACAAAATCACTCCCGGCGGCGACGTCAGCGTATTCTTCCGCGGCCTCGGACGTCCGCAAGGCCTCGCCTTCGATCGCTTCGGCAATCTTTACGTCGCGGCTTCTTTCAGCGGCCGCCGCGGCATCATCCGGCTCACTCCTCACGCCGAGCCCCAAGTGGTCCTCGGCGGCAGCAACATCGTCGGCCTCGCGCTGATGCCCAGCCGCCGCGCCATGATCACCACCACTAGCGCCATCTACTCTCTCGACTGGGATGTCGAGGGTCTCCCGCTCTTCGGTTAGCGCCCAGCGATGCGGGCAGAAATTATCGCCATCGGCTCAGAACTGCTCACGCCCTACCGCCTCGACACGAATTCCCTATTTCTCACCGACGGACTCAATCAAGTCGGCATCCGCGTGGTGCACAAAGCGGTGGTCGGCGATTCGCTCGACGATATGCGCGCATCGTTCCGCCAAGCGCTCGACCGCGCCGACCTGGTCGTCGCCTGCGGTGGCCTCGGCCCCACCGACGACGACCGCACCCGCGAAGCCGTCGCTGACCTCCTCGGCCGCAAGCTCGAATTGAACGAAGGCGTGCTCCGCCACATCCAGGAACTTTTTCGCCGCTTCGGCCGCGTGATGCCCGAAATCAATCGCCGCCAGGCAATGGTGCCCGAAGGCGCCACCGTGATTCCGAATCCGCGCGGCAGCGCTCCCGGCCTCTGGATCGAAGCAAGCGGCCACATTGTGATTCTGCTTCCCGGCGTTCCTTCAGAGCTGCGCGCAATGTTCGACCAGGAAATCCGGCCGCGTCTCACGAGGCTAGGTCACGACGAGCGCCTGTTCACGCGCGACCTGCGGATCACCGGCCTTCCGGAATCGGAAGTCGAGCAGCGCGTCTCGCCCCTCTACGCGCTGTATCCCGACACCGAAACCACAATCCTCGCGTCACCACCGGGAATTCAGCTCCACCCGCGCGTCTGGTCGCGCGATCCCGCCCAAGCCAATCAGATTCTCGACGAAATGGTGAAACGTATGGCGCTCGCGCTCGGCGAGCATCTCTATTCCACCGAAGGCGAAGCGATGGAGGAAGTCGTCGCGCGCGTCCTCACCGAAAATCGCGCCACGATTGCCGTCGCAGAAAGCTGCACCGGCGGCCTGCTCGCCGAACGCCTCACCAACATTCCCGGAAGCTCCGTCTATTTTCTCGGCGGGGTGGTTTGCTATAGCAACGAGCTGAAATCCGCGCTGGTCGATGTCCCCGCAGAGCTGATCGAAGCCAAAGGAGCAGTAAGCCCCGAAGTGGCGCTGGCTCTCGCCGATGGAATCCGCAAGAGAACGGGCGCCACAATCGGCGTGGGCGTCACGGGAATTGCAGGGCCGGGCGGCGGCACGCCGGAAAAGCCAGTCGGCCTCGTGCACATCGGCATCGCCGACGAACGAGGCCCGCGCGAGCGCCGTTTCCAATTCCCCGGCGACCGCGAACGGATCCGCATGCATGCCTCCCAAACCGCGCTCGATTCAGTGCGCCGCTATTTTCTCTTCCAGCGCAGCCGGTCCTGACCCGTGCGCCTCTTCGTTGCGCTCGACTTGCCGGATCAAGTCCGCCACGCAATCGCAGAACTGATCGCGAAGCTCCGGCCAAAGTCCCGAACCGCGCGCTGGATAAAGCCCGAAAATCTCCACATCACGCTGAAATTTATCGGCCACGTGCCAAATGAAAAGCTAAGCCCGATCCAAGCAGCGCTCTCCTCGATTCACGCCGCACAGCCCGTCGAACTCCATTTCCGCGGCATGGGCTTCTTCCCCAACGAGCACCGCCCGCGCGCTTTCTGGTGCGGCATTTCCGCTTCGCCAAATCTAGCCGAGCTCGCCGCCAATATCGATCGAGCGCTCGTCCCCCTGGGTATCGACGCCGAGACACGCCCCTTCACGCCTCATCTCACCCTGGCGCGATTCAAATCGGACGAAGGCGTCCGCGAGTTGGTTCAAGCAGCAACCGGCATGAAGTCAACCGACTTCGGTGCCGCCACCGAGACGAATTTTCACCTCTACGAAAGCCTACTGAAATCAACCGGCGCGCAATATAATCGCGTAGCGTCTTTTCCATTCGTCGGCGGCTCAACCGCCCAACACACTAGCAAAAGGAAACACTAGCAAAGGACAATGATCGTCTCCGTCGCGCCACTCGCCGCTCTCGACCCATCCTTTGTGAACGTAACTACGCTCATCCCCGTCGTCGCCTACATCCTCGGCTCAATTCCTTTTGGCCTGCTGGTTGTGAAAGCATTCGGCGGCGCTGATATTCGCAGCGTCGGCAGCGGAAATATTGGCGCCGCGAACGTCACTCGCAGCGCCGGTCCCATCGCCGGCGCGCTCACCTTGCTCCTCGACGCCGGAAAAGGCTACCTCGCCGTCTGGATCGCCGGGCATTGGACCGGCTGGAACATCCGCTGGATGATGCTGGGCGCAATCTTCGCGGTAATTGGCCACGTGTTCCCCGTCTGGCTGCAATTTCGCGGCGGCAAAGGCGTCGCCACTGGCCTCGGTGTCTTCATTCCCATCTGCTGGCAGGCAGTCGTGGCTGCCGTCGTTCTTTGGCTCATCGTGGTCGTCTTCTGGCGTTACTCGTCTCTCGGCTCGATCGCCGCCGCCGCTGCCATGCCGGTTTTGGTCTATATCCTTTACGCTCCAGGCCATGCGCCCCCGGAATTCGTCAGCCTGGGGACAATCCTCATCGCGCTGCTGATCCTCGCAAAACATCGCTCCAACATCGAGCGCCTGATCGCTGGCGAAGAACCGCGCCTGAAATTCCGCAAGTAGCCTGCCCAAGCCGAGAGCCCCGAACCTCTGGAACCTCCTGAACCCATGTGACTTATCCGCCAACTCTAGTACTTTCGTCCTGTTGTGCGCATTCTCTTCTGGCCGATAGCATTAAGGCTGGGAATCCCTGTGCCCATCAACGCCCTCAATCAGCTGACGACGCGCCGCCTGCGCATCCTTTGGATCGTGATGGGCGCGCTGCTGCTCGTCAGCGTCATGCCTCTGTGGCTCTACCACCGGCAGGTGCTCCGCTTGAGCGAAGAGAAACTCCAGGACACCGAGCGCCTCCAGCAGAACGAAATTACGCGTTCGCTCGCCAGCGAAACCGTGCAGTTCGAATCAAGCCTGCGCGAACAGCTTCTCAGCCAGCGCCAGCTTCTCGCCCTCACCGGCTGGATTCAAAATGTGGACGAGCCCTCGCACGCCCCGCAGATGACGCGCCTGCTGCAGAATTTCGTCGAAAATAATCCCGACGTTCTCTACGTCACCGCCGTCAACACGCAGGCGAAAGGTGAATCCGCGGGCAGCTTTCGCGCCGACGCCGATCCCTTCGTCGCAGTGGCGCTCAAGCGCGCATTCACCGCCAGCATTCAAGGCCTCAACTACGTCAGCGAACCATTCGGCGTAGGACAGGACAATCGCCCCGCGCTGGTCGTCTCCATTCCGCTGCTCGCTGAAGGCCAATTCACCGGGATGTTCGCATCGGTCGTCTCGATCGATCATCTGCTCGGCCGTCTGCGCGACGCGAGCGTCCGCGATCGCACTGTCTTCATCGTTGACGTGCACGGTCACATCGTCGCGCACCCCAACACAAACGAAATGGTTCCCGGCCGCGATCTCTCCGCCACGTCGCCGCTCGTCACAAAGTTCAAAGACCTGCCGCAGGAACTGCGCGCCACCGAAACGATGCATTTCTCGCTGCCTGCCAAGAACAAGAACCGCAAAGTCGAAATGATCGGCACCTACAGCACCATTCCGGAGCTGCGCTGGGCCGTGATCGCCGAGCGCGGCCTCGACGAAGCCCGTACTGACGCCGGTGTGCAGGAACTAACCACGCAGGCGCTCACCTTCGTCGTCGGCGTAACGTTCGTCGCTCTTATGTTCGGTTATCTTTTCGCCGTGGGAATCACGCGCCCGATTCGCGGCCTCGTATTTTCCACGCGCGCCATCAGCCGCGCTGAATTCCACGAGCGCGTCGAAGTGCGCGGCGCCGCCGAAATCCGCGAGCTCGCGGAAACCTTCAATCACATGGCCGGCGATATCGAGCGTTACGTCGAACGCCTGAAGCAAGCCGCCGCCGAAAATCGCGATCTCTTCCTCGGCTCCATCCGCATGCTCGCCGCCGCCATCGACGAAAAGGATCCCTACACGCGCGGTCACTCCGGTCGCGTGGCGAAATATTCAATGATCATCGGCGAATATCTGCAGCTCACGTCCGAAGATCTCGACCGCCTGCGCATCTCCGCGCTGCTTCATGATGTAGGAAAAATCGGCGTGGACGATCGCGTCCTCAAAAAGCCCGGCAAGCTAACCGACGAAGAATTCGACTTGATGAAGCAGCACACCGTGAAAGGCGCCAACATCATGCGCCCCGTCGCGCAGCTCAAAGAAATGCTGCCCGGAATCGAATTGCACCACGAGCGCCTCGACGGCGCCGGCTATCCCTACGGCCTCGCCGCCGACCAGATTCCGCTGATGGCGCGCATTATCGCCGTAGCCGATACGCTCGACGCCATCACCACCAACCGCCCCTACCAATCCGCAATGGATCTCGATTTCGCCATGGAACGCATCCGCTCCCTCGCCGTCTCGCGCTTCGATCCCAAAGTCGTCGCCGCCCTCGAATCCGCCGTCCGCGCGGGCCGCCTCCGCCTCACCGCCACCCTCGTCGAAGTTTAGCCAGCCTTCACTGCCAACGACGCCCGCCTCATTTCGAAAAATGATACGTCCAGCTCACCGTGATGTACGACTTCAGCGGCACGCCCACCACGCGCTCGAACGGCGTCGGAAAAGTAGCATCCGTCGGAAACGCAAAAGTCTCCGTCGTCTGTCCCGTATGGCCGCTGGCAATTAAAAACTCCGTAGACAAACTCATCCGCCCATCCAAAAACGGCCGCAGAAGCGCCCCGCGAAATTCCGGCACAGCCATACCAACAAATCCGTCGCCCAGCGGCGCCCCGCGCACGTACTCAAATTCGCAGCGCCCCCGCAGGCCAAGCGGCAGATGGTTCTCCGTCGCCACGGCATCCCAAATCAATCGCGGTGCCTCAGGCGTCGGCTCGCCCGTCAGCCGGTCTCGCGCATCCGCCTGCGCATACGAAATCGAAATCGAGCCCTGCGAAAAATTCCGCTGCAGCGCCACGATGATCACCCGGTTCAGCGACGGTCCCAGATCCTCCTGCAAGCCCGTGTCGGGATCGATCTTCGCCAGCTCCTGCGAGTTCGTCACGTGCTTCAGCGTCACTCGAAAATTAAACTTCTGCACGGTCTTATCCAGCACCAGCTGATACAGTCGCGAAGGCGCCAAAAGCATCGGCGCCATCGTGCCCGTCCCGATTCGCGGGTCCTCCGTATGAAATGCTTCGCCGTAGCTGAACGCGACCGTCGGAAGAAATTTGCTCTCCGGCGGCAGAATCGTCAGCGTCGCTTTCGGCAGCGTCAGTCCCGCAAGCTTGTCGAACGAGTTCGCCGGACTGATTTTATCCACATTGTCGATCCACACTTCCTCGCGCCGCACCCCCACGTCGTAATGAACGTAGCGGCCCAGTGACCCGTCAAATGAGATGTATGGCTCTACGAACGACAGCGTCAAATTGTTACTCGCCACCGGCTCAAAAATTCCCTGTGCATTCGCCGCCTTCAAATCCAGATCACGAGGCGCGTCGCGCCTCAAGTCAACTCCTGCCAACACCGAAAGCCATGGCGCGATCTTCTGCGTGTAGAGCGGTCCGCCTCCCGCCACGGTTCGCATCTCGCTCTGCTGGATCAACCCGCCGATCACCTGAAAAGGTGACTCTGTGGAATACACGGGCGCGAAATTCGACCGCAGCGTCAGCGCGTACTCACGAAAAAATCCAGACATAGTCAGTTGTTGCTTGTCGTTAATCCGCCACGTATCGCTCGCAACAAAAATCGCGGTGTTCGTCCGATCGAACTGCCGGTTGTCCACCGTATCGTTCGGCACGAAGGTGTCCGTCGGAATCAGCCCCGGAATAAACGAAGTCCCGTAGTAGCCAACGCCAAACAGGGTCAATTCGTTCCGCCCGAATTTGAATTGCCGCATCGCATTCACCTTGTACTGCTGCCGATGCTCCAGCCGTTCCAGGTAACCATTTCCGTAAGCCGCCTCCACCGCAATGAAAGCGTTCGTCGCAGGATTCTTCGGACTCCATCCCGCCACCAGATCGATATCCCGATAGTCTCCCGTCAGCTCCACGAACGAATTCAGCCGCTCCCGTGGCACGTACGTAGCTGCCAAATCCACGGAATTATTTCCTTCGCGCACATTGAACGCGCCGCCGTCAATCGCCGCCGCCTCAATCATCGGCGCAATCAGAAAATTCGGATCGGCATAGCCGTTCCCGTGCGCATTCGCCGGCAGATTGTTGGGATACAGAAAATCCCCAATTTGATAAAACTGCGCGATCGGCTCCCCGTGATCGCCCGCCACGCCCGGCGCAAAATATTGCGGCGCCTTGATCCCGCCCGAGGCCGTCTCAATCGGATAGCCAGGAATCGAAATTGGCGCGCCAGGGCGCCCCGGGTTTGCATCGAGCACTTGATCGTGAATCACAATTCGCTCCGACGGATCGGGCGTCAGCGAGGATGGCGCTGAAGTGCCGACCACCGTCACGGCCTGCCGCACCGAAGCAATTTGCGCGAATTTCAGTTCCACCGTCGCTTCCTGCCCCTCGACAACCGTCACATCCACACTCACCGGCGCGAAACTAGAAATCTCAGCCCTCACTTTGTAATGGCCAGGCTCAACATCCGCCCATTGAAATTGCCCCTCAGAATCGCTGCTCGCCGCTTGCAGCGCCATCCCGGAATCCTTCACCAGCGAAACGCGAACACTCGCCACCGGCGCGCCTTGCGGATCAAAAATCCGCCCACTCACGCGACCCAATCCTGCCCCGCCTGACGCGCCCACGCACACCAGCACTAGAAAACTTGCCGCCAATCCCAATTGCATGCAATAAAGCATCGGTCTTTTGCGCATAACTCTGTGTACCACAAGGCGGCGGGCGTGAGCTCTCACGAGAAGGCCCATGTTATAGACGCACCGTTGGAAAAAGAACAGGCCTACCCATCCACCGCCTGGGCCTGGTACACCGTCGCGATTCTCCTCTGCGCCTACATCTTCTCGTTCATTGACCGGCAGATCCTGAATCTGCTCGTCGCTCCCGTCCGCCGCGACCTCGGAATCACCGACACCGAGATGAGCCTGCTCATCGGTTTCAGCTTTGCTCTCTTTTATTCCGTTCTCGGCCTGCCATTCGGTCGCCTGGCGGATTCCGTCAGCCGTCCGCGCTTGATCATCATCGGAATGTTTACGTGGAGTCTAATGACGGGCGGTTGCGGACTGATCAATTCTTACGCCCAGCTTTTCATCTTGCGCATGGGCGTCGGCGTAGGTGAGGCGACTCTTTCCCCCGCAGCGTATTCGATGATTTCAGATTCTTTCCCTCCCGCCAAACGCTCCGTGCCATTCAGCGTCTACACCATGGCCACTTACATAGGCGGCGGCTTCGCATTTCTTCTCGGCGGCTTGCTCCTCCGCTACTTCGGCAGCAGGCAAATGTTCGAGCTTCCCGTCATCGGACTCGTCCGGCCATGGCAAGCCCTCTTCATTTTCCTCGGAATCTCCGGAATTCTTTTCATCCTCGTCCTGCTAAGCCTTCGCGATCCCTCCCGCAAAGGCGCGCGAGTCTTCGAGAACACTCAAGGAAAAATCAAAGTCGAACGGATAGCGCTATCAGCCGTATGGAAGTATTTCCTGCAAAATAAGAAAGCGCTGCTTTCACTCAACGTCGGAATGGGATTCGCTGCGCTCGCCGCCTATGGAACCTCGGCATGGGGAATCACTTTCCTTGTGCGCAACCATCACATGATGGCTTCGCACGCCGGCATCATCTTCGGCACGGCGCAGATCCTTGCAGGCATTCTTGGAATGCTCAGTGCAGGTAAAGCCGTAGCGTGGCTCGCAAAGCGCGGCTACCGGGACGCCTACATGCGCGTCGCAGTATTTGCTGCCGCCGCATGGCTCGTCCCGGGAATTCTCTTTCCACTAGTACCGCAAACAAATGTCATGATCCCACTTCTCTACGTCGCAATTTTCTTCGGCTGCATGCCCACCTGCCTGATTCCTGCAGCGATTGTCGAGCTCGTCCCCAACGCCATGCGCGGCCAAGCCACTGCATTTTATCTGCTCGTAGTAAATCTCATCGGACTCGGCATCGGCCCCACCGCCGTAGCCCTCGTCACAGACAAAGTCTTCCACTACGACGCCGCAGTGCGCTATTCCCTCACGATCGTTCCAGTAGCAGCCATCATCCTAGCCGAACTTTTCTTCGTCATGGGCCTGCGCTCCTACATCCCCACTCTCGCCCGCCTGAATCTCTGGCTCAAAGAAAATCTTTAAGCAGCACAGGCATTCCTGCTTGTCCTGAGGAACGAAGGGTATACCCTGAGAACCGAAGGGCCTGTGCCAGCAAATCAAAATGGCGCACTTCACGAATTCTTGGCAGTCGCACGCGATCGTTCTGTTCGGGTCATGTCGACGAAGGCCGCGGCGTCCTGGCCCTGGTTGAGTCAGTAGGGTGGGTCTCAGACCCGCCCGCGAACGAATTCAGCGCGGCCTCTCCTGCGCCCGTATGCCCGCATATCTCTGCTAGAATATTTGTTTCCGCCCAACGCGGCGAACCCATGATTACTCTCTTCGGACCACCCGAACCCACGCTCCTCGAGCGCCTGAAAGATTCCGTCAGCAAGACGAAGACGGAGCTCTCGGCGAAAGTCGAGCAAATCCTTACGGGCGATCGCCCCGTCGATCCCGAGCTTCTGCGCCAACTCGAATCCGCACTGCTCAGCGCCGACATCGGGGTCCGCACCACAAAAGAAGTTCTCGCCTCTCTCCGTCAGCAGGTCAACGAGCAAAAGCTCGTTGAAGCCAAAGACCTGAAGCGCGAGCTGAAAAATCAAATCTCAAAAATTCTCACATTCCCGCCTGCGCTCGCTGACGGGAACGGCAACTCCGCAGCCCCTCGCGTCCTGTTCGTCGTCGGCGTCAACGGCACCGGAAAAACCACCACCATCGGCAAGCTTTCGAATCGTCTGAAAAAAGGAGGCGCCAGCGTAATGCTCGTCGCTGCGGACACCTTCCGCGCCGCCGCGATCGAACAGCTCGAAGTCTGGGGCCGCCGCTCAGGCGTCGAAGTCATCAAACAAAAATCCGGCTCCGATCCTTCCGCTGTGATTTTCGACGCGCTCTCAGCCGCCACCGCCCGCAAAGTCGATGCCGTCATCGTCGACACCGCCGGCCGCCTCCACACCAAATCAAATCTCATGGCCGAGCTAGAAAAAATGAAGCGCACCGCCGCGAAAATCGTCCCGGGTGCTCCCCACGACGTGCTTCTCGTCCTCGACGCCACCACCGGCCAGAACGGCCTGAATCAAGCCCGCGAATTCTGGAGCCATTCCGGCGTCACAGGAATCGTGCTCACCAAACTCGACGGCACCGCCAAAGGCGGCATCGTAGTCGCCATCGCCCACGAACTGAATCTCCCCATCCGTTTCGTAGGCACAGGCGAACAAATCGACGACCTAGTCCCCTTCGACCCCCAAACCTATGTCAATTCCCTCTTCGACTAGCAAAATCGGCGTAGACCTCGCATCTCCAAAGGGCTTCAATGCCCTTCCGTAACGCCGGCGTCTCGCCGGCTCTTTTGACTTTTGGCGCGATCAAGCCCAACGTCGACGCCGACGAATCACACATCGCCCGCGCCCTGGCCCTCGCGCAACGCAGCACAGCCCTCGCTCACCCCAACCCTCGCGTCGGCTGCATCATCGTCAAAAATAACCGCGTCATCAGCGAAGGCTTCCACAACTACGACCGCCTCGACCACGCCGAAATCGTCGCCCTGAAAAAAGCTGGCAAACAAGCCCGTGGCGCCACTCTTTACGTCACCCTCGAACCCTGCTGCACCACAGGCCGCACCGGCCCCTGCACAAACGCAATCATCGCCGCAGGAATTAAACGAGTGGTCGCCGCAATGCAGGATCCAAATCCCGCCGTCGCAGGCCGAGGCCTCGTACAACTCCGCCGCGCAGGAATCGAAGTAACCACAGGCATTCACGAAGCCGCCGCCCGCGAACTCAATGAAGATTTCGCCAAATGGATCCGCACCGGCCTCCCCTTCGTCACGCTGAAAACCGCGCTCACCCTCGACGGCCAAATCGCCGCCCGCTCCGGCAGCACCACATGGATCACAAGTGAAGCCTCACGCGAAGAAGTCCAGCGTCTCCGTCACGCCGCCGACGCCCTCCTCACCGGCATCGGCACAGTCCTCGCCGACAATCCTCGCATGACCGATCGCAGCGGCAAGCCTCGGCGCCAAAAATTGCTTCGCGCCATTATCGATTCCCGTCTGCGCCTGCCGCTCAAATCGAATCTCGTCAAATCCGCCGACGGAGACGTCGCGGTTTTCACCACTCAACAGCTCAATTCGCCGAAAGCTCTCGCACTTGAACGTGCCGGAGTCGCCGTCGTCCGGGTTCCAGCCAAACGTGGCCACGTCGATCTCGACGCAGTTCTGCGCGATCTCGGCAAACATCAAATCCTCAATGTTCTGCTAGAAGCGGGCGCAGAGCTCAACGGCGCCGCTCTCGAAGCCCGCATTGTGGATAAAATGATTCTCTTCTATGCTCCGAAAATCATGGGCACCGGCGGCGTACCGATGGCGGCATCTGCCCGCAGCGCGCTGGTTTCCAAAATCGCCGGCGCTGACAAATATCACCATCAATCGCTACGGCCCTGATTTCAGCGTCCAAGGATACTTTCACGATGTTTACGGGAATCACCGAGCACGTCGGAAAAATTGAAGCGCTTCACCACGACGAAAAAGGCGGCCGCCTGCGCATCAGCCTCGAAGGCGCTCCCGCCATCGCCGCCGAAATGAAACTCGGCGACAGCATCTCAGTCAATGGCTGCTGCCTGACCGTCGTCGAGTTCGACGCGCAACTCCTTCGCCGCCGATCTCTCCGGCGAAACTCTCCGCCGCACAGCCTTCGGCGAAAAAAAACCCGGCCAGCCCGTAAATCTCGAACGCCCGCTCGCCGCCACCGCCCGCCTCGGCGGCCATTTCGTGCAAGGTCACGTTGACGGAATCGGACGCGTCACGCGCCTCACTCCCGAAGGCGACAACTGGTGGCTCTCCGTCCGCCTCCCGCAAGATCTGCGCCGCTACGTCACCGAAAAAGGCTCAATCGCCATCGATGGCATCAGCCTCACCGTCGCCCGCTGGCACGCGCACGACGGCGTCGCCGACATCGCCGTCATCCCCTTCACGCATCAGCACACAAACGTCCACGCAATGACGCCCAACGACGCCGTAAACATCGAAGTCGACATCCTCGCAAAATATGTCGAGAGCCTAATCGCAGCACGCCAAGCCTCCGCCACATCCCACCTCACCGTAACCGAACTAATCGAAGAAGGTTTCTGATGCCCGGTCGGAAATCCGCGTCCTACGACGTCGCCGTCATCGGCGCCGGCGTCTTCGGCTCCTGGATCGCCTACTGCCTCAGAAAAGCCGGCGCCACCGTAATTCTCCTCGACGCCTATGGCCCCGCCCACGCCCGCTCCAGCTCCGGCGGCGAATCGCGCATCATCCGCATGGGCTACGGTCCCGACGAAATTTACACCCGCTGGTCCCTCCGCGCCCTCCCGCTCTGGCAAGAACTTTTCGCCGAAGCCGGCCGCCCCGAACTTTTCCAACGCACCGGCGTCCTCTGGATCGCCGACGAATCCGCCCGCGAATCCTACGCCCGCGACACCATCGCGACCCTCACCCATCTTCGCGTCCCATTCGAAAAATTATCCAACTCCGATCTCCGCCACCGTTACCCGCAAATCGCCGTCGACGACACCTCCTACGGAATCCTCGAGCCCGGGAGCGGCGTCCTCATGGCCCGCCGCGCCGTCCAATGTGTAGTCGACCAAGCCCAAAAAATCGGCGTCACCTACCAAATCGCCGCCGCTCAATCCCCCAATCCCTCGTCAGCACTTCGCGGCAAGCTCCACGAAATCGCAACCATAGCCGCCGCTACCGAAAATATCTCAGCCACAAATTTCATCTTCGCCTGCGGCCCCTGGCTCCCAAAACTTTTCCCCGCCCTCCTCGCCAATCGCATCTTCACCTCCCGCCAGGAAATTTTCTTCTTCGGCATTCCCCCCGCCGATCAACGCTTCCAACCCCCCGCCCTCCCCACCTGGCTCATCCTTCGCGACGAATTCTACGGCATGCCCGATCTCGAATCCCGCGGCCTAAAAGTCGCCAACGATCGCCACGGCCCCGCCGCCGATCCCGACACGCAATCGCGCATCGCCACTCCCGAAGCCGTCGCCGCTGCACGCGAATTCCTCGCCCGCCGTTTCCCCGCGCTCAAAAATTCACCGGTCGTCGAGACGCGCGTCTGCCAATACGAAAACACCTCGAACGGAGATTTCCTGATCGATCAGCATCCTGACTTCGAAAATGTCTGGCTCGTCGGCGGCGGTTCAGGTCACGGTTTCAAGCACGGTCCATCGGTAGGCGAATACGTCACAAAGCGAATCCTTCAAGCCGGCGCGACCAGCCCGTCATCGAGTCTCACGCCTGCAGCCGAACAACTCGAGCGCCGCTTCTCGCTCGCCACAAAAGAATCCGCACAGCGCCGAGCAGTTTTCTAAGCTGCCGAACTTTACTGACTTTCCTAATCCGCGGAAACCGGCCCAGGCCGCATTTCCCCAGCCTCGCGCGCCTTCGCACGCACGCCGCGAAAATACAGCGCTAACCCAATCGCAATCGAGAGCGCCGTCCCGCCAACCAGTTTCATTTCAAAAATCCATTTGTTCGCCGCTTCGCCCGGCGGAATCAGCGACAGCACGATCCCGCCAATCACCACCACGAGTCCCATCAAACCCGCGATCCACACGCCCACGCGCCCTCCCGGAATCAACACCGCGTCCGGATTTGCAGCGCGATCTTTGCGATACGCAAGCTTGATCACCGCACCATACATGTACAAGAACGGAATGAAATACAGAATCATCGCCGCGTCCACAAGAATCTGATACGCGCTGTTCGCCGTCTCGTTCACCTGAATCAGCAGAAGAATTCCGCCGGAAATCAGCGCCTGCACCAGAATCGACACCCATGGTGTTTTCCATCGCGGATGAATCTTCCCAAACGCCGCCGGTAAATAGCGGTCGATTCCCACCACAAATGGAACCCGCGCAATCCCCGCCACCGTCGATCCCACGCCGCCCGCGTTCCCCACCGTCACCAGTGCCGCCGCAACGATTCCAAAGAATGCAATTCCCAGCATCGTCGAACCCGCCGTCAGCGCTTGAAACACGCCGCTCTTCGGGTCCACCGTCTCCGCAGGCAACATGCTCAGCAGCGCAATCGTTCCGGCGATGTAAATCATTGCGATCAGCACGCCCGATCCAAAAACCGCGCGCGGAAACGTCTTCCGCGGGTTCTTCACCTCTTCGCTCATCGCTGTGCACAGTTCCATCCCCGTGAACGCAAACGCAATCTGCGGCCAGAAATTCACCGTTCCGAAATTCCACGTCGGCAAAATATTTCGCAAGGTGAAATGCGTTGCCGATCCGTGCGCGAACCACAAATATGCGCCCATTCCCACCAGCATCATCAATGGCAAATACGTTGAAACGCCCCCCGCGTTCTGCAGCCACTTTCCGATATTTAAGCCAATGATGTTGAGCACCACTGCCACCGTCAAAATCGAAAGCGAAGTGACCATCAGAAACGTCCGGTCCTGCGCCAAATGCGCCGAGCCGCTGCCGCCGATGTAAGCCGCCATCGCCGCGCTAGCCATCAAGAGTCCGGGAAAATAAAAAAACGTGTACACCCAGTACGTCCACCCGGCTACGAATCCGTGGAATTCGCCGAATGCTTCTTTCGACCACACATACAGCCCGCCCTCTTCTGGAAATCGCGTCGAAAGTTCCACGATCACGAAAGCCGTCGGCAGGAAAAAGAAAAGCGCGGCTGAAATCCACAAGCTCACGGAAGACGTGCCGTTGTGCCCCGCCGCCGCCACCCAACGCGGCCCCAGAACTGTCGCAATGTTAAAAAGCAGCACGTCCCACACGCCCATCACGCGGCGTAGCTGTTTTTTAGGGTCTGGTTGCGGCGGAGCGGTCACTCAGTCAGGTCCAGCGCGGGAATCAATTCGTCTTCTTCCAGAAAATTGCGGAGAAATGGATCCTTCGAAGCCGCCAGCTCCTTCCACGTTCCAAAAAACCCAACGCGGCCTTCCTGCAGGAAGATCACGCGGTCGGCCAGTTTTTTCGCAAGGTGCGTATCGTGCGTCACCACGATCGACGTCTTCTGCAACGTTTTTTTCAATCGCACGATCAGGTCGCTCATGTGCGCCGCCATCAACGGATCCACCATCGTCGTCGGCTCGTCGTACAAAATCGCCTGCGGATCCTCCGCCAGCGCCCGCGCAATTGCCACCGATCGCTTCGTGCCCATGCTCAAATCCGAAGGCAGCCGGTCCGCATACTCGGTAAGATTCAAAGTCTTCAGCAGCTCATTCACTTTCCTATCCACTTCCTCGTCGTCCGGTCTCGCGCCGCGCGCCTCAAAAGGAAACGCAACATTTTCCGCCACGGTCAACGAATCAAACAGCGCGCCCGACTGAAAAACCATCGTCACCACACGCCGAATTTCCGAGAACTGCTGCTCCGTAAAAAACGTCACGTCCTGCCCGGCCACAATAATCTGCCCATCGTCCGGCTGCAAAAATCCCAGCAGCAGCTTCAGGCTCACCGATTTACCCACGCCGCTGCGCCCCATGATCACGGCCGTTTCGCCCTGATTCACGAAAAAGCTCACATTCTTCAGCACCGCATTGTCGTCGAACGCCTTCGACACGTTGCGGAATTCAATGTAGTGTTCGCTCATCGTTAAAGTTCGCTCATCGCTTCAGGCGCCCCTCCAGCCTCAACTTCGCTTCTTCGTAGTCCGCGGGCGAGTTCATATTCTTGAATAGCAGCCCTTCGGAATCAAAGCCTTTCCACTCCCGAGGTTCGATGAATTTGATGCGAACGTCGGCCAGCCCGTCCGTCACTTTTCGCACGCCGCGATCGAGGGCCGCTCGAATCGCACTTTCAGCTCGTTTGTGATACATCGCGCACAAAGGCTCAGCTCCGCGCTCGTTCATCGGCAACACCGCATCCGCATCCGATTGCATCGCGTGCCCAATCAAAAATTCAAGCCACTCGCGCGTCAAGTACGGCAAATCGCAAGCGACAATCAGATTCCATTCCGCTTCCGACGCACGCAACGCCGTAGCAATCCCCCCCAGCGGCCCAGCTCCAGGAAAATCATCCTCAATCACAAGCAGTTCGAGCCCCTCGAGCCGCACCGTATCCCCAACAACCGCGCACTGCTCCGCCGCCAATTCAACAAGTCTCGTTGTCCGCACAATCAACGCGACACCCTCCAACTCCAGCAGCGCCTTATCCCGCCCCATCCGCGAACTCTCCCCCCCAGCCAAAATAAATCCCCCAACTTGTCCACTGCGATCGCGATGTTCCCTATCTTGCATGCAGTTGTCATCCCGACCGCAGTGGAGGGATCTCTCTCCGCCTTTTCGCCTACTTCCTCGACGTCTACCTCATCACTTCCCCGGCCTCTGAATCCCCAACTCCCTCAACTTCTCCTGCAAACTCTGCCGATGCAACCCCACCTCCGCCGCCGTCTTCGACACATTCCACCGATGCTCCTCGAGCTTCCGCTTCAAATAAGCAATCTCGAATTTTCTCTTCGCCTCGCGAAAATCCGCCTCCGCAAGATACGAATCCCCGCCCGCATTCCGCGACGCCGCGACAGCTCCCACCCCGCTGCGAATCTCCTCCGGCAAATCGGAAACTCCGATCGCTTCGCCCTTGCTCAAAACCACCGCCCGCTCCAGCGCATTCCGCAGCTCCCGAATATTTCCCGGCCAATCGTATCGTCGCAGCATTTCCAAGGCACCGTCATCAAAATGCACGCGCCGTCCGTGCCTCGAGCCCAGCTGCTCGAGAAACGCCCCCGCCAGCAACGCAAGATCCTCCTTGTGCTCGCGAAGCGCAGGCAATTCCAGCGTCACCACCCGCAACCGGTAAAACAGATCCTCGCGAAATCGCCCCTCGCCAATCGCCTCAGGCAGATTCCGATGCGTCGCGCTGATCACTCGCACATCCACTTCAATCGCTCGCGACCCGCCCAATCGCTCGACCGTCCGGTTCTCCAGCGCGCGCAGCACCTTCGCCTGCGTCACCGAACTCATGTCCCCAATCTCATCCAGAAAAATCGTCCCGCCCGAAGCCAGCTCGAATTTTCCCTTGCGCTGCTGCGCCGCCCCTGTGAACGCGCCCTTCTCATACCCGAACAATTCCGACTCGATCAAATTCTCAGGCAGCGCCGCGCAATTCACCGCAACAAAAGGTTTCGCAGCACGCGCCGACCGCGCGTGAATCTCCTGCGCCAGCAAATCCTTCCCGGTGCCGCTCTCGCCCAGAATCAACACCGTCGCATCGCTCGGCGCCACGCGGTCGGCCATCTCAAAAACGCGCCGCATCGCCGCCGACGTTCCCAGCATCCGCCCAAACTGCCCATCCGAAACAAGCTCGCGCCGCAATCGCGCGTTTTCAACGCCCAGCTCCTCAATCTTCAGAATATTCGCCACCCGCGTCCGCAACTCCGCAATGTCGAATCCCTTCACAATGTAATCCGCCGCCCCATTCTGCAGCGCATCAACCGCCGTCTTCGCCGTATCCAGCGCCGACACGACAAGCACCGGCGTCTCGTTCCCGCCTTCGCGCAGCGAACGCAAAAAAGACAAGCCCGTCCTCGCCCGGCATCACCAAATCGAGCAAAATCAAATCCGGCCGCTCGCTCGCAACCGCCGCCCGCGCCGCCGCAGCAGATTCCGCCTCCACGACGCGGTAGTTCCCTTCCAGCGCCCGCCGCGTCCCATACCGCGCCGTAGCCTCATCATCCACAATCAGAATCGTTCGCTCAGCTTTCATTCCGTCACTGTCCTCGCGTTAGGGCACGGCTTCAGCCGTGCCGCAAAGATCGCAAAATCACTGTGGCTTTAGCCGCTGAGGCAACGCCGCCTATTGCATCGACTCGCACTAAACAAAAGCATGTCATCCTGAGCGCAGCGAAGGACCTCAGCGTAGCGCCCGGCAACCCGTAAACGACGTCAGAGCATTTCCCTATCGCGCACTATTCCGCACGCGCCAACGGCACCGTCAACCGAAACCGCGTCCCCGCCCCATTCCGCAACGGACTCTCGCACGCCAGCGTCCCGCCCATCTCTGCAATCCTCCGCGCCACAATCGACAGCCCCAGCCCTGTCCCTGTCGGCTTCGTCGTGAAATACGGCTGAAAAATCCTCGCGCGCACCTCCTCAGAAATTCCCGGCCCATCATCATCCACCCGAATCTCCGCCCACGTCCGCATCCGACGACAGTCCAACCCGCACTCGCCCGCCATTCGGCTGCGCTTCCATCGCGTTCACGATCAAATTCGACAGCACTTCGCCCAGCGAATCCTCCGACGCCCGCACAAAAATCTCTTCCCGCGGCTGATCGAACTCCAGCCGTATATTCCGCCGCTCCGCGTCGCGCCCAAACAATGACGCCGTCTGCCGCGCCAGCGCCACCGCCGCCACGCGCTCGCCATTCACCGACGGCTTCGCATAGCGCAGCAGTTGCGTCAACTTCGCGCTCATCCGGTCAATCTCGCTCACCACCAGCGTGCAATCCCGCCGCGCATCCAGCGGCAAATCCGGATTCTCCAGCTGCACCTGCAGCACCGTTTTCATCGAGCTCAAAGGATTCCGCAAATTGTGCGAAATGCTAGCCGCCATCTGCCCCAGCCCCGCCATCCGCTCGCGTTCCGCCAATTCGCGCTCCAGTTGCAGCTTCTCCCCGATCATCCGGCACAGATCAATGCTCCCAGGTAGCTGCTCAGCAAGAAATTCAAGCGCCGCCGAAGTCTCGCCCGTCAGATACGACCCAGTCGTCGCCGCCTCGAGCAATCCAATCTCGCTGTCCATTCTTCATCAACGGCAATCGCGCCACATGCCCCAAACCACCCGGAGATTCCAGCGCCGCCAGCGCCGCATCGCGCGGCACCGAAATCCGCACCACGCCCAATCCAAACTCCTCTCGAATCCTCCGCTCCGCAAACGCGACCAGATCCGCAATATTTCCATTCCGCGCCTCCTGTCTGCAAGCTCCGTCGAGAGCTGCTGCAACCGCCCCACGCGCTCCTGAAACCGCCGATGCAGCGCCGGCCCAATCACCCGCTCCAGCGGCTCAAACAGAAAAATCAACACGAACAACAAAATGCTCGCCGTAGCCTCCGGCGGCAGCACCGGCTCGAGCCACCCGCTCACCCGCCGCACAAACGCCAAATACAGCAGCGCCAGAAAAGTCGCCGAAAGCGCATACACCAAATTCCTCTGCGCCCCATACTCCAGAAAATTGTGCTTCAGCGCAAAATAGATCAGCAGCGCCCCGGGAAGAACGCCACGCACACAATGGCCGTCGTCAGCGCATTCTCGCTCGCACGAGCGAACGGTCGCACGTTGCCCCATGATCAAGACCGAGCAAAATCGACAAGCACGAGCGAGACGCCAGAAGAGACTCGAGAAAAACCGCCGTTCGTTCTGATCCTTGGCCGCTCGCCAGTCCTGAAATTCGAAAGACCGCATCGCATGAAGCCGCGCATACACGACCGGTGCCACCATCAGTAGCGAAATTCGATCAACGCCGCAGACAGACGCGCCTGGCTTCGAGCCACATCCCCAAGACGACGAATGCCGAATATCACCTCAGCTAAAGCAGCCACGTACAGCAATAACGAGCAGTCCCGTAGCGACACCACTCGGCTGCGATCGCCGAACCTGCTACGGCGATACTCAAAATGCGCATGCCAAACGAGAGGAAGAAGGAGGAGCATCCCAACGGCGATCAGAGTCCCTGATAAACAAGCCGCGTCGCATCGGCGGCGAGCGTATTGAATGTGCGCGTTGACCTCAAGCAGCCCGCCCGCATAAATCAGGAAAAGCGAAAGAACAAGAAAAAACAGCAGCCGCTCAAAAAGCCGCGGCCGCCGGTGCCCGAGAATCAGCGCCAGCAAGAAACAAGTAGACCAGCGTCCCCGCGGTAAGACCGATCAGTCGGATATAGAAGAGGTATGTCACCCAGCGCCTCGCCTAGCGCGGATTCTAGACTCACTCCCGAAACAACTCAATCACCAAGTGTCGGAAAAATCTTACACGTCATAATATATGAAAATAAGAGCTTATTCGAATTATGAACAGACCATGAGCGTCGAATTATCAGCTTTTCGCTTGACTCTCGCGCAACTCCAATATATTAGCACTCGCTTGCGAGGAGTGCTAACACTCGACCTCCTCTCCGAGCAATTCAGACCAAACTCCATCGGAGGAATTGCACAAATGGCAGTCAATATCACGCCGCTACACGACCGCGTGCTGGTCCGGCGGCTGGAAGAGAAAGAAGCCGTGAAGGGCGGCATCATCATCCCCGACTCGGCAAAAGAGAAACCGCAAGAAGGCGAAGTCATCGCCGTCGGCAACGGCCGCCGCGAAAAGGGCGAACTGATTCCCCTCGACGTGAAGCCCGGAGACCGCATCCTGTTCGGCAAATACAGCGGCAACGACATCACGATTGACGACGAGGAATACATGATCCTGAAGGAAGACGAAATCCTCGCGAAGATCGGCGGCTCGGCGAAAGCGGCCGGCGGCAAAAAGTAACTTCACGGACCGCAACTCCGCTGCGACAATGCGTCGGCACAGGCCTCGCACCGGATAACCAATCGCAACGAAAATCTCAGGAGGAAGAAGAGACATGGCAAAGCAAATCGTGACTGGCGAAAATTCCCGCCAGGCGATCCTGCGCGGCGTCAATCATTCTCGCCGACGCCGTGAAGATCACCCTCGGCCCCAAGGGCCGCAATGCGGTGATCGAAAAGAAGTTCGGCGCGCCGATCATCACCAAGGACGGCGTCACCGTCGCAAAGGAAATCGAGCTGCAGGATCCGCTCGAGAACATGGGCGCGCAGATGGTCCGCGAAGTCGCTTCCAAGACCTCCGACGTCGCCGGCGACGGCACCACCACCGCAACCGTTCTGGCCCAGGCCATCTTCCGCGAAGGCGTGAAGACGGTCGCAGCCGGCGCAAGCCCGATGGCCCTGAAGCGCGGCATCGAAAAGGCCGTCGAAGTGGCCGTCGAGGAAATCAAGAAGCTCCACAAGGACGTCAAGGGCGACATGATCGCGCAGGTCGGCACCATCAGCGCCAACAACGACCGGCAGATCGGCTCCATCATCGCCGAAGCGATGAAGAAGGTCGGCAAGGACGGCGTCATCACCGTCGAAGAATCGAAGACGATGGAGACGACGCTCGAAGTGGTCGAAGGCATGCAGTTCGACCGCGGCTACCTCTCGCCCTACTTCGTCACCGATCCCGAGCGGATGGAATGCGTGCTCGAAGACGTCCGCATCCTGATCCACGAAAAGAAAATCAGCTCGATGAAGGACCTGCTTCCCCTGCTCGAGCAGATCGCCAAGATGGGCAAGCCGCTCTTGATCATCGCCGAGGACGTTGAGGGCGAAGCGCTCGCAACTCTCGTGGTGAACAAGCTCCGCGGCACTCTGCAGTGCGCTGCGGTGAAGGCTCCCGGCTTCGGCGATCGCCGCAAGGCCATGCTCGAAGACATCGCCACCCTCACCGGCGGCAAGGCCATCACGGAAGATCTCGGCATCAAGCTCGAGAACGTGAAGCTCGAAGACCTCGGCCGCGCCAAGAAGATCACCATCGACAAGGACAACACCACCATCGTCGAAGGCGGCGGCAAGCCCTCGCGAGATCGAAGGCCGCGTGAAGCAGATTCGCGCGCAGGTGGAAGACACCACGTCCGACTACGACCGCGAGAAGCTCCAGGAGCGGCTGGCGAAGCTCGTCGGCGGCGTCGCCGTGATCAAGGTGGGCGCGGCAACCGAGACCGAGCTGAAGGAAAAGAAGGCTCGCGTCGAGGACGCCATGCACGCAACCCGCGCGGCTGTCGAGGAAGGCATCGTTCCCGGCGGCGGCGTGGCGCTGGTTCGCTGCATCGCGGCGCTCGAAAAGCTCAAGCTGCACGATGACGAAGCCATCGGCGTCAACATCGTGAAGCGCGCGCTCGAAGAGCCCATGCGGCAGATCGCCCTCAACGCCGGCCACGAAGGCGCCGTCATTGTCGGCCGCGTCCGCGAATCGAAGGACGACAACTTCGGCTTCAACGCCGACACCGGCGAGTATCGGCGACATGGTCAAGGCCGGCGTCATCGATCCGGCCAAGGTCACCCGTCTCGCTCTGCAGAACGCCGCTTCGATCGCGGGCCTGATGCTCACCACCGAAGCTCTGGTGGCGGACATCAAGGAAGACGAAAAGAAGGGCGCAGCCGGCGGCGGTGGCGGTATGCCCGGCGGCGGCGGCATGGGCGGCATGTACTAAACCGCAGTCAGACCGCAAGGAAAATGAAGGGCGCTCCGAGAAATCGGGGCGCCCTTTTTATTTTGGAGGTGCAGGGAAGCGCGATGCAAAGTCAGAGCGAAAGTCAAAGCGAAAAGCAGAACCGGACAATTCAAAAAAGACGAAGAGTCGCGGGAAAGGCGCCGCGAGCGGTAGGTGCACGGGGCGGAGACGGGTTCCCAGCACTTACGGGCTGGGCTAAATTGTGCCGCTCCTACGGAGCTGAGTGGTGGAATTCGGAGATCGCGGCGCTTTTGGATGGGTGGGGCAAAAAGGGGAGCGATTCAAAGGGCCGGCTGGAGGCCAGCGGTACAGAGGCGGCGGCGCGAGGCAAAGGCAAAAGACCCGAGCAAAAGCCTTAGGTCTGAAGACCTGAGCTACATAAGGGCGAAGATAGGGTCGTAGTTGCAAAAGCGGCGGTGGGCGACGGCATGCTGGGTGAATGCCTGAGTTGCCTGATATTGCTGCTTACATCTCTGCGCTGGAACCGCGGATTGTTGGCGGGCGCTTGTGCGCGTGCGATTGGGTAATGCTTTTTTGTTGAGGACTGTGGAGCCGGGGGTAGGGGAGGTGGAGGGGCGGGTGGTGCGCGGGGTGCGGCGCGTTGGGAAGCGGATTGCGATTGGGGTGGATGGGGATTTGTGGCTGGTGTTGCATTTGATGATTGCCGGGCGATTGCATTGGAGGGCGGCTGGGGCGCGGCTGGCGGGGAGGCAGAATTTGGCGGCTTTTGATTTTGAGGATGGAGCGCTGGTGCTGACGGAGGCTGGGACGAAGCGGCGGGCTTCGTTGCATGTGGTGGCGGGCGACGAGGGATTGCGCGCGATCGATCCGGGGGGCATCGATATTTTTGCGAGCGATCTGGCTGCGTTTCGGGCGGCGCTTACGGAGGAGAATCGCACGTTGAAGCGGGCGCTTACTGATCCGCGCGTGCTGAGCGGGATTGGTAATGCGTATTCGGATGAGATTCTGCATGCGGCGCGGCTTTCTCCTGTGACGCTTACGCACAAGCTGAAGGATGAGGAGTGGGTGAGGCTGTTTGCGGCTACGCGCGATGTGCTGACGATGTGGATCGAGCGGTTGCGCGCTGAGGCTGGGGAGGGATTTCCTGAAAAGGTGACTGCGTTTCGCAAGGATATGGCGGTGCATGGGCGGTATGGGCTGGCTTGTCCGCGGTGCGGGGAGAAAATTCAGCGGATTCGGTATGCGGATAATGAGACGAATTATTGCGCGCGATGCCAGACGGGCGGGAGGGTGCTGGCGGATCGGAGTTTGTCGAGGTTGTTGCGGGTGGATTGGCCGCGGACGGTGGAGGAGTTGGAGGCGTTGAGGCGGCGGTGATTTCGATGGCGAGAAGAACGAGGTCTGGGTTGTTGCAAATTTCGTGATTGTGCTGGTAGCGACTCGGGGCACAGGCAGGAATGAATGCCTGTGCTACTTGAAAAGTCAAAAGCGCCGGCCGGAGGCTGGCGGTATGAAAAAGTTGAGCGCGTGATTCAGTCGGCGCCGCGCGCGCGGCGGGGTTTTGAATTTTTGGCGACTACTGGCGTGTCCGCGTGCGGCGGGAGATCTGGCATGTGGGTCATTGCGGCGTCGCGGAGTGCGGCGAATTCGGTCCAGTCGCGCTTCGAGATTGGGTCGGCGGTGGGCAAGCCGAGGCGTTCGAAATTCAGGAATTGGCCGTGCTGCTGGATGCGGAAATCGAGATGGGGACCGGTGGCGAGGCCGGTCATGCCAACGAGACCGATGGTGCGGCCCTGTTCGACGTGCTGGCCGGTCCGAACAAGGACGCGAGAGAGGTGCATGTAATAGGTGGTGTAGCCGTTGGTGTGCTGGATTTCGATTAGATTGCCGGCGCCGCCTTTTCGTCCTGCGAAGGTGACGCGGCCTTCGCCGATGGTTTGCACGGGAGTGCCGGTGGGGGCGGCGTAGTCGATGCCGAGGTGCGGGCGATATTCTTTCAGGATTGGGTGGTAGCGGCTCGCGCTGTAGTGCGAAGTGATGGCGGCGGCGAATTTCAGCGGGGAGTGGAGGAAGGCTTTTTTCATGGCTTTGCCATCGGGAGTGAAGTAGGCGGGATGGCCGGTGAGGTCATGAAAAAGGACGGCGCGATAGGGATGGCCGGCGTTGTTGTACTCGGCGGCGAGGATGCGGCCGTAGGCGGCGGTTTCGCCATTCGAGAATTTTTTCTTTTCGACGACGATGCAGAAGGTGTCGTTGGGGCGCGTGTCAGTGTAAAAATCGAGATCCCAGCCGAAAATTTCTGCGAGGCGCATGGCAAGTTCGGGGCGTTCGCCGGCTGCGATGACGGATTCGAAGAGCGAGCCGTGAATCGTGCCGGTGATGCCGGCTGTTTCGGTTTCGGAGGGGATTTTGCGGATTTCGGCGTGGAAGGAGTCGACCGGCGCAGCTGGGCCGGTGAGTGATTCCGGCGCTGGGGTCGCGGTTTCCGAATTTGCCGCGGGCGGCGGTGCGATGACGAGTTCGTGGTCAGTATCGATGCGGTAGCGCACCTCGCGCAAATCTCCGAGGACGCCGCGGCCAATTGTGATCTTATTGCCTGCGCGGAAATGGCGTAGATCGAAACTGTGTTGCGCAACAGCGGCGATGCACGCGGCGGTGGCTGCGTTGAGCCCGACCTGCTCGAGCGCCTGATTAAAGGAAACTCGCGGCGGCGCGATTTCATCGGTGTACATGACTACATCGCGCTGAATGCGAGCCGCTTCTTCGTGTGCGAGCGAGACTTCATCTGCAAATTGCGCTTCGGCCCTGCCACGGACGCCGTAGGACCAGCCGAGGACGGCGCCGCCGGCGGCCAGCAGTAAAAACCAAAGTATGATTCTGCCGCGATTCATTTCCCCTCAGTGGTGCTTGGTGCAGTCCCCAGTTCGCAGGATAGCGCAAGGGCGGAAGGGGAGAAAAGCGGAAATGCTGCGCTGTGTGCGGCAAGCAAAGGTGCGTGACTTGTGATTCGTGACCGGAGATCCGTTTACAGCGATAGATAACGCCGCATCTTAGAATCACCAAGGCGCATCATAATTTTAAGGGACGTTTAGGAAGGCGGGGCAAGAGGTGCTTATGAAGGCCTTTTTTCTTTCTCTGGCATTGCTTCTGACTTCTGGCACCGGCTCCGCGTTTGCGCAGATTTCGATTCCTCCGGGGACTGTGATTCCTGTGGCGTTGCACGGTTCGCTTTCTACGACCAAGAGCAAAGCGGGGCAAATGGTGAAGGCGCGGGTGATGCAGGAAATTCCGCTCAGCGACGGTCGCAAGGTTCATGCGGGTGCGTACGTCGAGGGCAAAGTGATTTCGGTGATGCCGGCGTCGAATGGGAGTCCGGCGCGGATTTCGTTTGAATTTGACCGGCTGGTGACGTCGAAGGGCTCCGTACGACTGACGACGAGTCTTCGAGCGCTGGCGTCCACGCTAGAGATCAATGATGCGCAGCTTCCGGTGTATGGAGGCGATCGCGGAACTCCTTCGAGCGCTTATCAAACCACACTGGTGGGCGGCGAAGTTGTCTATCGGGGAGGCGGGCACGTGATGGACGGGAACATGATCGTCGGCGAGCCAGTCTACGACGGAGTGCTGGGCTCTGTGCGGGCCAATCTCGACGGAAATTGCCGAGGGGCGATCGATGACAACAATCGGGTGCAGGCGCTGTGGTTGTTTTCGTCCGATGCTTGCGGCGTGTATGGCTATAAGCACGTGAAAATCGAGCATGCCGGACGAACGAACCCAATCGGCGAGATTACTCTGAATTCGGAGCATGGAAATTTCAACATCCGCGGCGGCAGCGGAATGCTGTTGCGCGTAAATAATCCGTCTGCTGCGGACGGCACTTGAGCATACAATTGCTGCAGAGTCTTTGGGTGCGGTTTCGAATTCCCTAATCGATGCTGAGTTCGCGAACGTTGGGAGGTAATTTTATGAAGAAACGCAATCTTCTCGTCGCCGCTTTCGCGCTGTGCTTCTGGCCGTACCACCAGCCGTACTATCTTTTCCCGACGCATTGGCAGGGGCTTTCCATTTATTTCCATTCGACGGGACCTTGCTACGGAGTTGGGTGTCCCGGAGGCTCGGGCACAAGACATTAACCCGGCAGGACGGAATTAATTAACGCCTGTGTTGATTGCAACTGCAGCTCGGCCTAGGCGAAAGCCCGTAAGTGCGGCCGAAGCGTAAGCTACACCGGTTACCTCGCACGTATACCCCCATTCCCGGATGGAGGAGATGGACCGGACGCGCGAAACTCCCCTTGTAGAAATAGGATGCTTCTAGAGTCCAAGTCTGCAAGGAGAAAAGAAATGAGATACTTTGCGCAATTTTTTGGTTTGGTCCTGCTTTCGTCTGTGATGGGTATCGCAACTTTCGGGCAGAACGCCTCCGGTCCGGGAACGTATCAGACGCAAGACCTCAGCATGAAACATATCAAGGGATGCTTACAGAACGGGCAGAAGCCAGGCGAATACTCAATCGCGGACGCGAACGGTTCAGTGTGGACTGTAAAGAGCGCGAAGCTCGATCTCAATCAGTATGTGGGTCAGCAGGTTCGACTGACCGGGCGATGGGCTGGAGAACAAACCACTCAGACACCGCCGAATCCTAGTGCGCTTCAGGACAACTCCAAGGACAAATCCGATATGCCAGCGGCCACAAGCACTCCGCTGGACGTAAAAAGCGTGAAGATGATCAGTCATAGTTGTCCAGCCAAGTAAACTAGAATCCGCAGGCAGAATCGGAGTGAAGGGCAGGCCCCAATGCCTGCCTTTTTTTTTCAAAGCCCCTCACGCACGCGCACCGGGGTGGATCGAATGCGCCAGATGAAGCGAGCCTGTCGATAGTGTTAGACTCCGTTGCGTCTTTTTACTGAAGGAGCCACTTTTTATGCGGGTGCGACGGACTTTTATCTGGTTTTTGCTGGTGGCGGTTGCTGCGATCTTCAGCGGGACAGCAACCCGGGCGCAGGAAGCGCATGAAATCGATACGAGCTGGCCACGCGAGATTGAATCCGACCTAGGCAAGATCATCATCTATCAGCCGCAACTTGATTCTCTTGACGGGAACATCCTGACAGGGCGCTCGGCGGTGTCGCTACAAGGGCCTGATAAAAAGGAGCCCATCTTTGGAGCGTTGTGGTTTCGCTCGGAAGTTTCCGTGGATCGCGATGCGGGTCTGATGACGCTCGAGGACACGAAAGTAACGCGTGTGAAATTTCCCGACGCCACTCCGGAAGACATGCAGAGGATGCGCGACCGGATCGAGGCGCCGGCCAACACGTGGGATATCGTTCTAACGCTAGAACAAGTGGAGACGAGCCTCGCAGCCAGCGAAAAAGAAGTTGCGTCCACGGAAAACCTGAAGAGCGATCCGCCGGTGATTATCTTTTCGCAGAAGCCCGCGGTGCTCATCAGCTTCGACGGTGAACCGGAAACACGGCCGATCAAGGATTCGCCCTACGAGCAGGTGGTGAACACGGCGGTGCTGATCGTTAAGGACAAGAACCCCGGAAACTTCTATTTGAGCAACGGTCAGACCTGGTACATCGCGAAAAATCCAAAAGGGCCATGGTCGGTTACCACGAACACACCCTCGGCGATCAAGGATTTCGTCAAGCCCGATCCGGATGCGGAGCCGCAGACGGGGCCACCGCCGCAAATCATCACGGCCACTGTGCCGACGGAGCTGATTGTCACATCGGGCGTGCCGAACTGGACTGCGCTGACCGGCAACCAACTGCTCTACGTGAGCAACACGGAAAGCACGTTCATCAAGGAAATCGCGACCAACAAATATTATTTGCTGCTTTCGGGACGATGGTTCAGCAGCCAGTCGCTCGACGGGCCCTGGACCTACGAACGCAGCGATACCTTGCCGACCAGTTTCAAGCAGATCCCTCCGGCCTCGGCGGTCGGAGACGCGCTCGCGGCTGTGGCCGGGACGAATCAGGCTGAGGATGCCGAGATGGATGCGGAAATTCCGCAAACGGCGGCAATCAAGCGCGACGAAGCTAAGACGGAAGTCACCTACGATGGCTCGCCGCAATTTCAGCAGATTCCAAGCACGCAGGTTCAGTACGCGGTGAATACAAGTTCGTCCGTGCTCAAGATTGGCGATCGCTACTACGTATGCGACAACGGAGTCTGGTTCGCAGGACTGACGCCGACTGGCCCGTGGGCAGTGGCGGATAGCGTGCCCGATGCGGTGCAAACGATACCGCCGAGCGCCCCCGTGTACAACGTCCGGTATGTGCACATTTACGACGCAACGCCGCAGATCGTCTACGTCGGCTACACGCCGGGGTACATCGGCACATACCGATATTACGGAACCGTGGTCTACGGTACCGGATGGTATTACCGCCCATGGATCGGCCCCGTGTATTACTACCCGCGTCCTTACACCTGGGGATTCAACGTTATCTACAATCCGTGGACCGGGGGGTGGGGATTTGCGCTGGGTTACAGCACGCCGTTCGTCAACGTGAGCATTGGATGGAGGAGCAGCTATTACCGTTATCCTCCGTATTGGGGCGGTGGGGGATGGTGGGGGCCGGGGGGCTATCGTCCCATTTATCGGCCGCTGCCGGGTTATCGGCCTCCGTACCGGCCACCGAACAACGTAATCATCATCCGCCCGGGCAGACCCGGATACCGGCCAGGATATCCAGGATATCCGAATCGACCCGGCCAACCAGGTAAGCCGGGACGTCCTCCCAGACCGACGCCGTACGCGCGGGACAATATTTACGCGCGTCCTGGAGTCTCCGATCGCGTTAAAACGGACTACCGACCGAAGGGGAAACCTCCGAAACCCGTGACGAAATTGCCGAACAACGTTTACACAGATAAGAACGGAGACGTTTACCGCCGAAACAACACGGGCAAATGGGACATGCGCGAGAACGGCAAGTGGACGAAACCTGCTCCCGCAAATCCGGGAACGCAGCCGACTCGACCGGGAACGCGTCCGGCACCGGGCTCGCCGGGAACAAAACCGGCTCCGGCGAACCCGAACACGCGTCCTGCGCCACAACCCAAGCCTGGGCAGCCCAGCATTCAGCCTGCGCCGAATCAGCCGCAACCAAAACCGGCGCAGCCTTCCACGCGGCCCACGAGACCGGCTCCGGAAACGAAGCCGACGACGCCTTCGAATCCGTCAATTCAGCCGGCGCCCGACAATCCGTCAACTAGGCCGACGCAACCGTCTACGCGTCCAGGCTCGAAACCCAGTACGCCGACGATTCAGCCTGCGCCGGCACCCGGACTCAATCGCGACGCAGATGCGCGAAATCGGGCACGGACAGCAAGGCCGGCGCCGCAGCCGCAGAGAACTGCGCCGCAGAATAACTCGCGGCAATCGCAGCCATCTAATAATTCGCGGCATTCTTCGTCGAACAATCAGTCGTCAAGGGGTCAGAACAGCAACCAGAGGCAAAGGCAATAACGGCGCGGCAATCGGGGGCTGGGCGCCACGCGACGTCCGGCTTCACTCGGTTTTTAGGCCACTATCCGCGGCGCGCGCTAGGCCTTCAATGCGGAATTAACTCGTAAGATGACGTGAGCTGGATCGCGTTGTGTAGGGTGCGATAGAGCGGGCAATTCATCGCGTAGATTCCGTGGACGCGCTCGATGGTGGCGCGCTTTTCTTCTGGAGCCACCAGGCGCATGGCCACGTGGATACGCCTGATGACGAGCACTCCTTCTTCCAGTTCGACTTCGCCTCTAACATCCGCGGTGAGCTTGTCATTGCTTGCATCGATTTGACGCGCTTCCAGCGCGCCTCCGAAGGTGCCCATCATTCAACCGGCGGTTCCGGCGATCACGTAGTCGATGGTGGCGGCGTGTGATTCCTTGATTTTGTCGGGAGGGACTTTGTAGTGCTCGGCGATCGCGCCGTGGACGCTGAAGATCACCGGTTGCGCTTCACCCGGCAGATGCGCGACGCGCAGGGGGCCGGCTTTGCGTTCAATCTTAACGTTTGAAACGTAGACGACATCGGACATGGATTCCTCCTGACAATTCGATGCATTCTACCTGCGTTCCGAACTATCGCCTGTAGAACTAAATACCAAACACGACGCCGGTACGTCCTTTCTTTCGCGAAGCCTCGATGGTAGCAACTTGTGGCGCAGGCCCTAACTGAAGCCTACGCTACTTTGGCCTAGAATGATGGCTTGGCGGGAACTAGCAAAATAGTTCCCTTAGGATGGGGGCGCTATGGCCGAGACGGAAACGGATTCCGCCAGATTCAACCAGACGGATCGCTATGCGGCATTAATGGACGTGGTTCGAAGCCGGATGACGAATCGCGCGTTCGCTCCTTATAGCGTGCCGCGAGAGCACTTCGAAATGATTCTGGAAGCGGCCCGGCACGCGCCTTCCGGCGCGAACGCACAGCCGTGGCACTACATCGTGGTGAACGATCCGGGCGTGAAGGAAAAGATCGGGCAGTGCTTCGTCGACGAGCAGCAACACCGCGCGCGGCTGCACATGGGTTTTCCGACTCCGAATTACAACGGCGTGAAAACGGCTCCCGGGTTGGTGGTGGTGCTCGCGGATTTTCGATTCGTGCGGGCTTTTCCGGTGTTGAATGACGGCTCGGAGCTGGACCGCCTGTATCACCAGAATGCCGAGCGGATTCTGCTGCAATCGGTGGCTGCTTCCACGATGTCCGCACATTTAGCTGCGGCCGCGCTCGGCTACGCGGTGTGGTGGATCACAGCGATCGGACAGGAAGACATCCAGCAGCAGATCAAGCCGCTGCTCGGCGTTCCCGAGGAGCTTTCGATCATTGACGTGATGTGTTTTGGGCCGCCGGCGAAGCCATCGTATAAACGCTGGAAGAAACCGCTTGAGCGAATCATGAGCTGGGAGAAGTTCAATCCCGAGAGCGCGATGACGGTGGCGCAGATAGATGAGTGGATCAAGTCAATGCGGCACAAAGTGATGTATCGCGATGAATCGAAGATCGATTGAAAAATTCCAGCGATTGAAAATCGCCCGCCGCAGGGAGTTCAAACATTTAGCTCTTCCCGCGGGGCAGTTCGCAGACTGGTGAGCCAGGCGAATATCAATATAGCGGCAAGGAACGGGACAAGCCACACCACACGGCTCTGGTAGCGGTCTTCGACCGTGGACAACACGCCGGTAACGAAGGCATTCGCGAGCACCGCTGGAATAATCACGAGGGCGAGGCCGATGAGCCGAAAAGTCCAGCGCCGCCACAAAAGAATTCCAAAGAAGACGATCAGCGCCAGTGAAGCTACGACGGTCCAATTCTGAATCATGGAGAGGAAATCAAAAGGTAGATCGTTGGCGACCTGGCGGCTTTGAAGGAAGCGCGCTTTTCCGGCGGGAAATGCCGCGTCGAATTGCTGCACCATCCAGTCGTTGGGATCGAATCCGATTTCAAACGAATTCAGTTGCTGCCAGAAGCTCGCTTCGGATATGGACAGTTCTGCCCGGGGATAGGCCCGAAGCGTGGCGAGAGCAAACGGAATTTCTTCACGCCGTATCCGCTCGCGCACCTCACTGGATGAAGTCTTCCAGACTCCATCGTCGGCCCAGAGGAATTGATCCGAATCGTCGGTAAGATCACGGAGGCGGCCACAGCCCGCGAATTGCGTTTTGCTGCAGTGTTGCTCGAGATACCAGCGGCCGGGGCCATCGGCAATCAAGCGTGCGGTGAGAAAAGGCGGACGTTCGCCATTCAGCGAAGGCTTCCCGTAGAGATACGAATTCAACGCGACCTGCGCAAAGACTGCGATCATGACGATCGCCGCTAGTTCTCCCAATGCTTTCAAGCGGCCGGACATGAATCCGTTTCGAAAGATCGCCCAAAGAGCAGTGAGCAACAGGCAGATTCCGGTTGCAAGCATCAGGTGAGTGGCGTGGGATGCTACCGCCCAGCAGGCGATTGCCGCGGCACCGATGCGTTCGGGACGCGAGAGCGTGTCTCGCGCGAAAACGAGCAGATAGATCGAGAGATACAAAACCGGCCCGAGAATATCCGGCATGATGAGGCTTACGAACCAGCTCGCGCTCGTCAGCAGGCTTAGGAACGCAACGAGGGCGAGATACCACAGCACCGTCCGCCTCGGCAAGATCGAACGGACGACGAGCCAAACAATGTAAGCGGTGAGGAGGGCTTGCAGCGCGACGATGGGCCAGAGCGTGGTGTTCCAATGGAATGGCAAAATGCCGAGGCTGTAGATGAATGAGCGCATGCCGTAGTAGTCGGAAAGCTGATGAAGGAACAGGGCGCGCGCGACTGGAGAGCCATCTTGCAGATAGGTGACGGAATCGGGATAGAGGAGTGGATAGCGATTGAAGATGGCCGGCCACATCATGAGCATGGCGCCGAGCAGAATTGCGGCGGCGCGAGCGAGCGAGGTGCGGTTCGCTGCTCGCCGGGCTTCATCGCGCTGGGTGGCGAGGGCTAGGCTCACGGAAAGATTGCCGGAATTGTAGGGCCGCGCGTGGCCAAATTCAAGAGGTAGCGCGGAGCGGGCCTAATTCTTCGCCGAGTGGCCCGAATGCGAATTCTGAGCTAGCGGTTAATGAGAAGCGCCGGCGGAGCCTGCGGCTGCGTACTGCGAATCGCGTTCGGAAGCAGATGTTGCGAAATAATTTCGCTCGCGGAGTCCGCGGTAGATGTGACCGGCAATCTGAGAAGCGCGCGGGCCGTTGGTGCTGCGGCCGCCCCCGCGAATGAGAATCACGAGAACGATTTTCGGATGAATTTCGTCGGCATAAGAGACATACCAGCCGAGCCGGCCGCCGAGCGATTCGTCGTTGCAGGTGCCCGTTTTGCCGAGCGTGGGGCCGAGCGTGTCGTTGCCGTACGGGTCATAGCTGCGGCGCGCGGTGCCATACATTACGGCGGCGAGCATGCCTTCGCGAATATCCGGGAGCAGCGGCGCGATATCGAGTTGACGACGGACGCGCGGCGCGAAATTAACGCGATCTTCGGTGGTGCGCGGATACTGCAGATAGTATTCGGTGCCGCCATTCGCGAGAGTGGCCGCGAGCGATGCGAGTTGCAGCGGCGTGATGCGGATGCCGCCGCCGAAGCTCGACATGCGCGCCACTCCGCCATACTTCGGCGGGAAAAGCGGCAGCGAGCCGGGCTGTTCTTCGCTGATGTTATAGCCGACGCGTTCGCCCAGGCCGAGCAGGCGGGCATACTTGATGACGGTGTCAAACCCGAGCTGTTTGCCGACGCTCTCGAAGAAGACGTTGTTCGAGTGCGCCATCGCTTCGGTGAGGTCCATATAGCGGCGGCGGTCGACTTTGAGCATCGTGTCACGAGTGATCGCGCCTTCCTGCAAACCTGCGAGAGCGATGACCGGCTTGATCGTCGAGCAGGGTTCGAAACCGGAGGAGAAGGCCATCTTCTGATTCACGATTGTGAGGATGCGGCCGGTGGATGGATCCAGTGCTACTACCGAGCCGTTGTGTGACCCAGTGCGTCGATGGCTACCTGGCGGACGATTGCATCGTCGTAGCTGGTGGCGTCAAATTTTGCGGGATCAAGATTGAAAGCGGTGCCGCGAGTGCGATGAGTGCGCTTGGCTGCGGGTGCGCCTGCCGGAGAAGCGAATGCGGCGCTCGCGGCTGCTGCGAGCAGGAGGCACAGTATTGGAACTACTTGGCTAGTGCGTGAGCTGGGTTTCATGTCTTCTTTTATTATGCCTTTATGTTATCGGCCACAGGCTCGTATACAGTGAATACCCGAGCCTGAGCAGATTGTAGGGACAGTCGAAGGAAGGCGCAACTGGTAATCAGTACAGTTTTTCTGGATTTGGGGGGTACGAAAGTACCGGCGGGCGAAAGTGGGCCGGGGTTCAGATCGGGGCACCGAACCCCGGCCGAATTCAGTCGAGTAGGTCGAATGGCTTTAGCGGCCTGTTTTGCCTTTCGATGCGGCGGCGGCCATGGTTGCGGGCTTCGCTGTTTCTGCCGCAGCGGGCTTGCCATTGTCGCTGGCCGCGACCACAGGCTGGTGGACCAGGCCAAGGCTTTGCGCAGATCGGCTTCGATCTTGTCGCGGATGTCCGTATTTTCCTTCAGGAAAACGCGCGCATTTTCGCGGCCCTGTCCGAGGCGCTCGCCTTTGTAGGAGATCCAGGTGCCGGACTTTTCGAGGAATTCTTCGTCACGCCGAGATCGAGCAGGTCGCCTTCGCGCGAGATGCCTTCGCCGTAAATGATGTCGAATTCGGCTTCGCGGAACGGCGCGGCCACTTTGTTCTTCACCACTTTGCGCGCGCGTGCGCGAGCCGACGACGCGGTCGCCTTCCTTGATGGACTGGATGCGGCGGATATCCACGCGGATCGAGGAGTAGAATTTCAGCGCGCGGCCGCCGGTGGTGGTTTCCGGATTGCCGAACATCACGCCGATTTTTTCGCGAATCTGGTTGATGAAAATCAGGCAGGTCTTCGATTTGGAGACGATGGCGGTGAGCTTGCGCAGCGCCTGCGACATCAGGCGCGCCTGCAGGCCCATTTGCGGATCGCCCATGTCGCCTTCGAGTTCGGCGCTCGGGCACCAGCGCGGCGACCGAGTCCACGACGATGACGTCCACGGCGTTCGAGCGGATCAGCGCTTCGGCGATTTCGAGCGCCTGTTCGCCGTTGTCGGGCTGCGAGACCAGCAGGTTGTCCACGTCCACGCCGAGCTTGCGCGCGTAGATCGGATCGAGCGCGTGTTCGGCGTCGATGAAGGCCGCCTGGCCGCCGAGTTTTTTGCGCTTCGGCGATCACGTGCAGGGTGAGCGTGGTCTTGCCGCCCGATTCCGGGCCGTAGATTTCGATCACGCGGCCGCGCGGGAATCCGCCGACGCCGAGAGCTGCGTCGATGGAGATCGAGCCAGTGGGGATCACGCTGACCGGGACGAGCACGTCGCGGTTCCCCAGGCGCATGATGGAGCCTTTGCCGTACTGCTTTTCAATTTGCGAGATTGCCAGATCCAGATTTTTGGTTTTTTCGTCGGTCACGCTTGCACCTCGGGGCTTTTCGCCAGCATTTCCTGGGGACGCAGGAGGCACAGTCTACCAGAATGCATGCCCTGCCCTGAATCCGCATTTATACGGCCATATTACCACTAGGCGAACAAAAAGCAAAGACTATTTCTAAGGAAATTTAAGGAAAGTGGCCTCGCGATACGCAACAAGGCGTTGATATGAGTGCCGGCGACAGGCGTTCTATGTCCAGGCGCACGGAGGCGGTCGTGAGGCGCTCCCTTTCCGCTCGGTAATGGGCTAGACTCAGCCCGAACCGCGATATGCAGCTTTCTCCCGGCGATAAACTCGGTCCTTATGAGATCCTCGCGCCCATCGGCGCGGGCGGCATGGGAGAAGTGTACCGCGGTCGGGACACGCGGCTGAATCGCTTCGTCGCTATCAAGGTTTCCGGCGCACAATTCAGCGAGCGGTTTGAGCGCGAAGCCAAGGCCATCGCCTCGCTGAATCATCCCAACATCTGCCAGATTTACGACGTTGGTGCGAACTACATTGTGATGGAGTGCGTTGACGGAACTTCGGTTGTTTCCCGTGAACACCCTCACGCTCTCCCGCCAGCGGAGGCCCTGCGAATCGCCACGCAAATCGCTGCGGCGCTTGAAGCCGCGCACGCCAAAGGAATCATTCATCGCGATCTGAAACCGGCGAACATCCTCGTTACCCCCGGCGGGATTGTAAAGCTGCTGGATTTCGGACTCGCGAAACACGGCGACGATAGCAGCGCGCCGAAGGACGAAACCCTAACGATAGGCGTCACGGCGGTTGGGACGATTATGGGAACTCCGGCGTACATGTCGCCGGAGCAGGCCGAGGGGAATCCCGTGGATGCACGCTCCGATATTTTCTCGTTTGGGACCGTGTTATACGAAATGCTCGCGGGACATCGCGCCTTCTCTGGAAATTCGGCATCCTCCACAATCGGCGCCATCATTCACAAGAATCCAGACCCGCTCAACGCGCCGCCCGCTCTCCAGGCAATTGTGGAGAAATGCCTCTCGAAGTCGCCCGAGGATCGGTTCCAAACTGCGACCGAGTTGCGCGGGGCGCTTGAGGCGGCGTCCACCGGCGGCTACTCCACTGCGGTACGCCCCCGAAAACGGCTCACGCCGGCTTTAGTGATTGCCGCGAGTCTGCTTGTAATCGTCGCAGTAGGGCTCGGCATATATCTCAAGCGAGCCAAGGCAGGCCGCATCGACTCCATCGCCGTGCTGCCCCTCGAGAATCGGAGTAGCGATCCCGACGCCGACTACATCTCCGACGGAATCACGGAGAGTATTAACAACAGCCTGGCGCGATTGCCGAGTTTGAGGGTGATTCCCAACAGTGTCGCAAACCATTACAAAGGGAAAGCGATGGATGTGCAGAAAATTGGCGAATCACTTGGCGTGCAGGCTGTGTTGACGGGCCGCGTGAGAGAGCGGGGCGACGACATTACGATTGCGGTGGAGCTCGACGACGTTCGCAACGGCAACCAGATTTGGGGCCAGCAATACAGCCGCAAAGTAAGCGACCTGCTCGCGGTACAAAATGACATTGCCAGGGAGGTTTCCCAGCGGCTGCGATCGCAACTTTCCGCAGAAGATCAGCAGAATTTGACGAAGGGGTCGACCGAGAATCCCGAAGCCTATCAGCTTTATCTCAAGGGCCGATACTACACAAACAAATTTACAAAAGACGGATTTAGCAAAGGTCTCGATTACTTCCATCAAGCCATTGAGATCGATCCGAACTACGGCCTGGTGTACGACGGCCTGGCGGACAACTACATCAATCAGGTCGATTGGTACATGTCTCCCAACGACGCGGGACCGAAAGCCAAGGAAGCGGCCAATCGGGCGTTGGCGATCAACGATCAGGACTCCGATGCCCACCTTTTCCTGGCGATCGCCGCCTTCTGGTATGACTGGAATTGGGCCACTGCGGAACGAGAGTTCAAACGAGCGATTGAACTGAATCCCAACAGCTTTGAGGGGCACGGCTCCTACTCCTGGCTACTGGCCGTGATGGGGAGGAAGGACGAGGCAATCGCCGAAGCCAAGCGAGCTCAGCAAATCGATCCATTTTCGTCGTTAGCGAATTTTTATGTCGGCTCGGTTCTGGTCTTCACACGGCAGTGGGACCTGGCAATCGAGCAACTGCGAACCGCCAAAGAACTTGATCCCACTTACTGGCTTCACCCCTGTTTCCTGGGCAGGGCGTACGAAGGAGCGGGGAAATTGCCGGAAGCGACCGCCGAGTTTCAACATGCTCTCGAACTGGAAAAGGACAATGGCGAGATTTGGTCAGGCCTCGGTCACGCGTACGCCATCTCTGGGAAAGAGAGCTGAAGCGCAAAAGGTGCTGGATCATTTGAAAGAGCTTTCCGCGCACAACTACGTCGCACCATACAACGTCGCGGTGGTTTACGTTGGTTTGGGAGAGAAGGATCAGGCGTTCGCTTGGCTGAATCGGGCTTACGCGGACCGCTCATACTATATGGCTGTTTATCTTACGACAGACGCGCGGCTGGACAGTATCCGCCACGATCCGCGCTTTGCCGACCTTCTGCGGCGCGTCGGTCTGCCAGAGTGAACCTGTTCGCGGCGAGCATCAGTTTCTAGAGTTGAGTCCGAACGTTAAATACAGCCCGCGTTGACTTGGCTTCCCGCGCAGCCTAAGATGTGCGCCACCCATGGCAGAAACGCAGTCGCCGATTGGCCTCACCATTTCGCACTATCGAGTGATCGAGAAACTCGGCGGTGGCGGCATGGGTGTCGTTTACAAAGCCGAGGACAACGAGCTCGGCCGCTTTGTTGCGCTGAAATTCCTGCCTGAAGACGTTGCCCGCGACTCGCAGGCTCTTGAACGGTTCCGTCGCGAAGCGCGGGCCGCCTCCGCGCTGAATCACCCCAACATCTGCACGATCTACGAGATCCCCAGCAGGACGGCCATCCATTCATTGCCATGGAGTATCTCGATGGCTGCACGCTCAAGCACCTGATCACCGGCAAGCCCGTGCCGATGGATCGTCTTCTGGATATTGCGATCGAAGTTGCCGACGCGCTCGATTCCGCGCATAGCAAAGGGATCGTGCACCGCGACGTGAAGCCGGCAAATATATTCGTCACCGAACGCGGCCACGCGAAGATTCTCGATTTCGGCCTGGCGAAGGTAACCGGAAGCGGCAAGTCGAATGCGTTCGAAGATGCTTCGATGACGCAGGGCGTGAGCGAAGCGCTGCTCACGAGCCCCGGCACGGCGCTGGGCACAGTCGCGTATATGTCGCCCGAACAAGTACGCGGACAAACGCTCGATCCCCGCACCGACCTCTTCAGCTTCGGCGTGGTGATCTACGAGATGGCCACCGGAGCGCTGCCCTTCCGCGGCGAAACGTCCGCCGTGATTTCCGAAGCAACCTTGAATCGCGCACCGGTTCCGCCAGTCCGGTTGAATCCAGACCTGCCTGCCAAGCTCGAAGAAATTATCGGTAAAGCCCTCGAAAAGGACCGCGATCTGCGTTACCACAACGCGGCGGACATCCGCGCCGATTTGAAGCGCTTGAAACGCGACAGCGACACCGGCCGCTCGGCCACCTACCAGGCGCTGCCACTAGACGAAACATCCGGCAAGTCTTCGCGTTCGTCGGCGGGCGGCGCGGCATACGACTCCGCAGCGCACCAGTCCGCGATTTCAAGCTCGGCTCTAGCGCAGTCCGGATCGATTGCGCCGCCAATTTCTTCCACACCCGCAACTCCGGCCTGGCAAAGATTTCTACCCTGGGCAATTGCTGGAGCGTTGGCAGTCGGATTACTGTTCGCGCTGCTTGCGCTGCGCGAAGCATCGCGCCCGGGTGCGCAGAAGCAAGTGGAACTTTCTCTCTTAATTCCGAACCAGCTGCTCGCATTGGAGAACGGACCCGCCACTGTGATTTCTCCTGACGGTTCGCGCGTGGCTTACACCACGCGGGATCCCAAAACAGGCAAGGTTGCACTCTACCTTCGGGAAATGGACAAGAGCTCTGCCGTGCTTCTCGAAGGAGCCGGCGTGGCTTTCGCGCCTTTCTTTTCGCCGGATAGCCAGTGGATCGGATTCTTTGGCGACGGGAAATTGAAGAAGGTATCTATCCGAGGCGGGGCCGCAGTCACTCTGGCGGATGTCGGCGGCTACCGCGGGGCGAGCTGGGGCACAGACGGCACCATTATCTTCCCGAGGCAATTCACCAGCCAGCTTTACCGGATTCAAGATTCGGGCGGTGCCGCGCAAGAGGCCACCCATCTGGATTCAGCACGCGCGGAAGTCACACAACGGTGGCCGCAAATCCTTCCCGGCGGAAAGGCTGTGCTCTTCACCTCTTCTGCGGACAACAACTTCTTTGGCAAAGGCTGGGTGGGGGCGGCCCCACTCGATACGGGCGTCCCGAAGGTGCTGGTCGAGAACGCTTACTTCGGAAGGTTTCTTCCCGGTGGTTATCTGTCCTATGTTTCTCAAGGCACAGTCTTCGTTGTTCCCTTCGATGTACAGAAGCTGAAGATCACCGGCACCGCGATTCCGGTTCTGCAGGGTGTGGATGCCGATATCACGAACGGTAGCGCGCAGGTCAGCTTCGCAGACAACGGCACGGTGATTTATTTATCGGGTGGCGGAGTAAATCACAACCTGAACGTCGTCCTGCTCGACCGCAAGGGCGAAGCCAGAGTTCTGATGAGTGACAGGCAAGACGCTGCCTCTCCCCGCTTCTCTCCGGACGGAAAACGTTTCGCCTTTCAGAGCGCGAGTAGCATCTGGGTCCATGACTTTGCGCGAGGGACTACTTCCGCGGTCATCAGCGGAACGGCTGCAGCCAACTTTCCCATCTGGACGCCGGACGGTCAGCGGCTTACCTATTGGCATCCTGTCAGCGGCGGGCAGGGCTCCGGGCAAGCGATCTTCTGGAAACGCGCCGACGGAACTGGAGAGGAAGAAGCGTTGACTTCGAAATCGCTTCCGATTGCTTATCTGGCATCCTGGTCGCCGGACGGCAAGGTTCTTCTTTTTGCGCGGCTCGCAGATAAGAATGGAGGCTGCTGCGAAATCTGGACTCTTACCCTTGACGCAAACGGGAAGCCACAGGAACCGCGGCAATTTTTGGGCAGCGGTGGCAACGCATTTTATCCGTCGTTTTCTGCTGACGGACGCTGGATCGCTTACACATCGGTTGAGTCCGGCGTGCCCCAGGTTTATGTTGTGCCGTTTGAAGGCGCGGGAGGCAAATGGCAGATCTCGACGGACGGCGGCATCGAGCCGCGTTGGTCTGGGACCGGACACGAGTTGTTCTACGCGAATGGCAACTCGCTGATTAGCGTGCCTTATTCGGTGGAGAAGAATTCGTTCCAGGCCGGAAAGCCGCAGACAGTCTTCGCGCACCGCCTAGAAATGCGCGCTCCATTCGCATCCTACGACGTGGCGCCGGACGGGCAGCACTTTGTGATTTTCGAGCTTCCCGGCGGCACGGTGGCTGCTACCTCCGAGCCTACTGTCGCGCTGAATTGGCTCGATCAAGCCCGCCAACTCGTAATCGCCGGACAGAGCGGCGCGCCCAAGTAAACAGCGCAGCCCAGCGACAGGGCCGATCCACTTGAGCCCGCACCACCCGGCACCCCGGCCGCTGCTACTCGGGCTTCTGCCCTTCTGGTTTGCCCTCTGCTGCCTTCTTCTTTGCAGCGGCTTCGGCAGCGACTGTCCAAGGCGGCGTGACTCCGACGGAGCGGGCATATGCGATCGACTGTCCGAGGTGCTCGTGTGCGTGCGTGACGAGCAGGTATTCGACGTCGCCTTTGTTCGCATCGGGACCGAGCTTTGGAAGCGGGGTGGCGATCTCGGATGTGGGAACTTTAGTGACGACCGCGGTGGCATTCGCGAAGGATTGTTTGAGCTCAGCGACGATCGTGGCCTTGTCTGTGGTGGACTTTTCCCAGTCCTTTGCTTTGTATTTCGCGGGAACTTCACCGCCAATCAGCTCAGGGATGTTGTAGTTTGCCGCGGTGATGTGCAGAAACACTTCCGCGATGGAACGAGCGCCCTCTTCCGACCGCCAGGTATATTTTTCGGCTGGTATGGCTTCGGCTAGAGAAACGAATTTCTGTTGCAACTGGTCGAGATCGAGCAACACCTGTGGCCTTATGTCGTAGCCATATGTCACCGGCGGTTTCGACATGAGGCTTTGTGTCGCGGCGGCGGCGTCTTGAGCCTGCGCTCGAGCCGTGCCGACACCGAAAGCTACGATTCCGAGAACGAGCGATAGGCATAGCTTCTTCATTTCGAAATTCTCCTTTTCACGTGCGGCGCCCTTGCAGGCCGCCTGCGACTTTCGATGAATGTTGGGTAGCCGCGCCCGGCCTTCCGAATCACGGTGATGCAATGCCCTGCTTAGACGGAGGAGACGCCAAAATGCTTCGTCGAAATGTGTGTATTGCCCGGGCGAGTAAAAACCCTCCACGCTGGAGGCCGGGTCCCGGCCGCCACTCGAGCGTTCCTGGCAACCATCGCTATGGCTTGGACGTGGTGGCATTGGCCACCAGGAGCCATTTCCCTTCGTGTTTCTCGTAAGCGGACATCCACGCCATCACCGTATCCTCTTTCGATGTCGCGCCTCGGGGGTTCGTTTTCGTATATGCAATCCTCACTCGGACGATCATCCAGCTCATTTTCCCGTCGGGCGATATTCGAATGATTGGAGGCTCCAGGTCGTCCCACGCCGAAAACTCGGCGCCGCGGAAATATTCGGTGAACTGCTTGCGGACATCCTCGCGCGACATCACTCGGATGTCGCCCTCGTGTACCGTGGTGAATTCCGGGCCCATCCCTGCGACGATGAAATCAACGTCGCGGTTCAAGTGCGCTCGCCGTGCTGCTTGATGGACCGCTAGCAGCTCCGCTTTTGCAGACGCAGATTCGTCCGCCTCGCGATTCGCGGAAGGAGAGTACGCTGGCGCGCCCGAAAAACAAAACAGACCCGCAAGCAAAGCAGCGCCGAGAGAAAAGATCTTCACGGTAAGCCTCCGATTACGCTAGCGTGCGCAGCCACGGGCGATTGGACGAAAGAGGCCCGCGCGAGTAAGCGGTGGGTTAAGCGATGTAGATGTAGCTCAAGAAAGCGGGCGGCGCCAGATTTGCTTCGATTGTACGATGCGCGTGCAGGCGATCCATTTGCCGTCAGGCGAGACGCGCGGATGCATCAAATTTGCGGCGTCGTGAGTGAGTTGAGTCGGCGTGCCGCCGGCGCGAGGTATCGAGAAGAGCTGCAGCTTGTCACCGGAAAGGCCGCTATAGATGATGGTTTTCCCGTCGGGAGTCCAATCCAGGCCGTCGTACGTCGTGCCTCGGTAGTCGAGCAGCTTCTCTCCATGGGTGCCATCCGCATGAACGATCCAAAGAGCGCGATTGCCGCCTTCGCGTTTGTCTTCGATCGCGATTTCCTTGCCGTCCGGCGACCACGCTGACCACGAGGCACTGTGAATTTCCGCCGGCAGCGGAAGCTGAGTGGTATCGAGCACTTGTCCCGTCACCGGCTGGATGCCCAGCACCCAGAGCTTGTCGATTCCGGGTGTGCCGCCCCGCACCCAGGAACTGAAAAGCAGCTTGCGGCCGTCGGGCGACCAAAAGGCTGGGCCGGTTTCCCATCCGAAATCCGTGAGGCGCAGCTCCGGTGCGTGCATATCATCGGCCAGTCGCAAGTAAATATCGTCGGTGCTCTCGGGGCTTTCGTAATCGGGCACCGGCACTTTCGAGCGATGAGAATGGAACGCGATCCATTTGCCGTCGGGCGACCAGGCCGCGGGAAAATCCTCGTGATATCCGGTGACGATGGGAAAGCGCGCAGAGGTTCGGTTTGCGTCCGCATCGACGAGCACGTATCCCGCATCCAGATCAAGCGCCCAATCAGCGAGGCGCCACCCGCCATATGTGAATGAAATTTTCTTTCCGTCCGGACTCCACATGGGAACTTCGACACCGGCGATCACGTCTTTTGAATCACCTCCGCCTACAGGAACTGCGGCCACTGAATCGCGAATCGCATTGCTCGCCCAATAAAGATTTCCCTCGGCGATTGCAGGATCGTGATCGTCGACGCCCGCAGTTGAGACCACTTGCGTACGTGCGCCGGTGCTGAGATCCACCTTGTAGATCGCGAGCCAGCGATTCGCATCGGGCTCGTGTCGCGCCGCATTGTCTGGAGCTCCTGCACCCGCAAGCGCGATGAATGCGCTGCGTCCGTCGGCCGAAATCGCAATCGTGTTCCCATTCGGGAGCCGCATCCAAATCGTGCGCAATCGTTTTCGCGCGTAGCTCTTGGACGGAGATACGGACAAACGACGTTTCGCCCGAGGCCTCGAAGAGCAGGACGTACAGCATGGTGCCGTCGGGCGAAAACGCGGTTCCCGTGATTTGCCCTGTGACCTCGAAAGTCTTGAACGGACCGTGCACAGGACCGACGAACATTTGCCGGTCTGGATTCTCCGGAATGTAATAGACGATTTCGCCGCCGTCCGCCGAGCAGTTGACCACCGAACCCGGCGGAATCGAAGAAAGCTGGGGGGCCACTATCCCGGCAGGAATATTCCGAGTTCGCTGCCGCGCTGGCCAAGGCGGACGAAGGCATTAGGCCCGCAGAACCTGGCGCGAGAAAGGCTCGTAAGGCCGCCGAGCAAAACGTCCGGCTCCTGCCGGGTGTCTCGAGTGAAAAGAGTGACATGGTGGGTCCGTGCGTAAGGAGGGCCCATTTCCGTCGCTCGAGATAGAGACCTGCACGCCGGGCCCTTCAAACCATTGGTTGCTGGGCACGCTGAGGACCAGCGTGTTCGACCCGTCGTTGGCCTGCGCTGCCGCGAATCGCAGCGCGAGCAGAACCAGAATCGCCGCGGCGCCAGACAGCGCCATCCGACGCATCATGCGAGCCTCCGCACTCAAGTAGTTGGAAGGGGCGAAACCAGGGAAAATTGTACTCTGAAATTCGCAGCGGCTTTATACAAACCACGGCCGGCGTTTCGATGATGGCGTGAGGCCATGGTATGGAACGACAGCACCGAAAAACCGGCCGTGTCATGCGCCCGCGCTCGTTCCTCAGCCCAGAAAACCGAGCGTCGGGGTGGTGAAGTTCGAGAGGTTCGGAAATATCGACGGCAAATCGCTGTCGGCAACCCCGAACCATTTCGCTAGTGTTGCTCCGTACTGATCCACCGAGGTCGTAGGAATCCAGCGCCCATTGCTTCCGGCATCGTCCGGGCCGCCGAGGGCAAGCTGCGGAAACTGGCCGTACACATCGGTGCCGGCCACAGCGCCGCCCATCACGAGATGGTTGCCGCCCCACGCGTGATCCGTTCCGCCGTTCGATCCCGGCTGGAAGGTGCGGCTGAAGTCGGACAAAGTGAACGCCGTTACTTGCGGAGCGATGCCCAGCTCGACTGTCGAATTGTAAAACGCGGACATCGCGGGATCGAGTTGCGAATAAAGATTCACCTGGCTGTTCAATTGGTCGCTGTGCGTATCAAATCCTCCGAGCGAGCAGAAGAAAATCTGGCGTTGCAGGCCGAGCGACGAGCGCGCTTGCATGATCTGCGCCACTTGCTTCAGCTGGTTGCCGATATTCGTAGTTGGGAATTGTGTTTGCAGCGGCGAAAGCGATTGAAGCGCCGCGGAAAGAATCTTGCTCTGCTCAAGCGATTGGTTCATCACGGCGCTCGTGTCTTGCACCAGCGAAATGCCCGAATCCATGGTGAGAAGCTGCTGGAAGGCAAGGAGGCGGGCATTCGAAGCCGCTGAACTGCTGTAGCCGCGCAAGCCCGGGCGTCGAGCCCGGGCTCAAAGCATAGGGATTTGTCTGCTCGCCGGTGCAAAGAATCGCGCCGCCGGCGACGGACAGTGATGGGCGGAAACTGAGCGCCGGCATTCATGGACTGAAGTTTGTCCGCGGTGCGTCCGGCCCAGCCGGTGGTTCCGAAACCCGTAAAATCCGCCGTCTGCCATTGGCCTTGCTGATCGGAATGCGAAAAGAGATTTACTGGTAGCGTGGCGCCGCCGTGCTGGTATTGCGCGCGCGTGGTGGGTTGCGCGAGCGTGCCGACGTTTGCCACGACGGCGAGCTGGCCGCCGCCGAATAGACCTTGCAGGCCTGGGAACTGCGGATGCAGGCCGTAGGGGACGTTGCCCGTTTTCGCGACGATCGGGAGCAGCGTGTTCTGCGGCAGCGCCGAGATTCGAGCGAATGCTGGCGTAGTTCGCGTAGCCTGCGTTGTCGTTGGGGATGATCATGTTGTTGCTGTCGTTGCCGCCGAAAAGAAAAACGCAAACCAGTGCGCGATAACCGGTGGCGGCAGGCGCGGCGAGCGCATGGATCAGATTCAAGCGCCCAATGGCGGCTGTCATGCCGAATGACGCTGCCGTGCAGCAGCTGATGCGCACGAAATCTCTGCGGCTGAATTTGTCTTTTCCTCGCATTTTCATTCACCTTTCCCGCGCCGCTTGGCGCCTCTCTGCTGCCAATCAGTGCTGCACCTGATATTGCGATGAAGTGCCAATCAAATAGATTGCGGTCTGCGCCTGCTGCAGAGCCTGGTTCGTTCCTGCCGGCACCGCTTGCATCGCGGTCAGAATGCTGCTCTTCATGTCCGCGGTCATCGTGCCGTGCAGCATCAAGGTATTGAGCGAATCGAGCAGCGCGCCGGGATTCGAAGCCTGCGATGCGTAGGCTGCCGAAGTTCACGGTGGTGGTGGAACCAAGCGAGCCGAAAACGAATGTATTTACGAAATTCGCGCGATTGAGCGTGGTGGCCGTGGTCAGAATCTGAAATTCGGGCCCGTAAAGACTCGTTCCCGGAATCACGAAGTTCGGCGAGAAAAAATTGAACACGCTGCCCGGGAAGAGCGCGTTCTGGCCCATGCCGGCCGCCCTGACCTGAAAGATTCGCGCCGTCGCTGGCTGCGCCAAACGCTCGCAGCAGACCGGTGATGTAAAGGATAGGTTCCTGCAGATGGCCGTCGCCGGCATTCGCAGTGGTGGAATCGTCGCCGCGGCGCGCTTCGGGATCGAGCAGGATGGCGGTGATCACCGCCTTCATATCGCCGCGCACGCTCGCGCCATTGTTCTTGAAAACCTCGGTGATGCGCTGAATGTAAGCGGGACTTGGATTGCTGGTCACAAGATGCTGGATCAGCTCGCGCGAAACGAACGGCGGAAGATTTGGATGATTGAAGATGTTGTCGATGGCGCCGTCAGATCCTGCGCAGCTGATTGGCCGCCGGGCAATAAGCCACCCGATGCGGCGTTCGTGTACTGCAGCAGTTGCTTCGAAGTTGTGTCGTGATTGGAATCTGTCGCGACCATCGGGCCGGTCCAGTACGCCGGGTTGTGCTTCTGTTGCGTCGCGCCCGGCATCGTCGGATACGTCCACCCGGTATAGGCGAGAGCGAACTCCTGCACTTGAGCCTGGGTGTACGTAGGAATTGGATTGTTGCTGGAGTCGAGCTGCAGCGATCCGTCTTCATTCAGCAGCGCGGTGCCAATTGTGAAAAGCTGCATCAGTTCGCGCGCGTAATTTTCATTGGCGTGCTGCGCCGGTGCCGGGCTTGTCGTTGTTCACCATGTCGAGGTAATGGCCCATGGCCGGTGAGAGCGTCACGTCCTTCATGATCTGCCGGTAGTTCGTGAACGCGTCGTTTTCGAGAAGTGCGAAGATAATTGGTGAAAGCTGTGGGATCGGAGATCTTGTCACCCGCGATCACGAAAATCTGGCTCAGCGCAAAAGCTACGCGCTGCCGCAATTGGTCCTGCGCCGTGAGCGTCTGCACGAAAAAGCGCTGTTGCAACGGGCCCAGGCTCGTTTCGGTCGATGCCGGGATCTGCATAGGGCGATGCGGGCATCGCAAATTGATTCGTCAGAAATGGCTGCAGACCGCTTTGCTGCACTTGGGCGACCAGAGCAGGAGTCGGGCCAAAAGTCGTTTGCTCGAGGAAGCGATCGGCGACATCGGCGATATCGCTTGCACCACTTGCGCCGTGAGTGTTCCGGATGTTGCCGAACCCGGATCGGGATTCGTAACCGTGAACTGCACGCTCGGAGTCTGCGAGGTAACAGAGCCAGTGGCAGTGAGCTTGGTGCTCGATACGAACGTGGTGCTGAGGGCCGTGGATCCCATATTCACGACCGCGCCGCTCACAAAGTCACTTCCGTTCAAGGTGATGGTGAAATTCCCGGAATCGATCTGCGGCGGCGTGGCGGAGGAAAGCTGTGGAACTGGATTTAATAAGGTCGTGACGGTGGAAGCAGTAAGACCTTTGTGGTTCGGAACTGCGGCTGCGATCGTGACCGTGTTGGGAGATGGCAGCGAGGCCGGCGCGGTGTAGGTTGCCGTCAACGCTCCGGTGCTGGTGATCGTTCCCACCATCGCGTTTCCGTTTGCGATGTCATTCACAGTCCAGGTGACCGTTGGGTTCGTTTCCTTTGCAACTGTCGCGGTAAAAGTTTGAGTAGCGTTGGCGCGGACTGAGGGTACTGAAGGCGAGACAGCCACGCGATCGGTTCCCGTGGATGAGCTGCCGTTAAGACCGGCGCAACTCGCGGTAAATCCCGCAACGATGCAAACTAAAAGTGTCAGTCCCAGACGGCGCACGGCACCCTCCCCAGTTTTCTTCGAAATTTCTTGCGGAAACCCAGTCAACCCCGAGCCCTTTGAAAAGTTTCGGCAATTCTGGAGAGCGCGTATCGAATGCGTTGATTCCAGGGCGGGATGGCAGGGTAGCAGCGCAAAGATATGTATCAAACTGGCACAAAGGCCGGATTGCGTCGCCTGCCCGCGCGTACTAAAGATGAGTTTTGGACGTTCGCCGAAGAATCCGCGAAGATCTTCTGCTAAGGATTAGCAGCGCTGAGATCCCGCCTGCAGCAGGCAGGCTTCGCTGCGCTCAGGATGACAACGAGGTCAATACAAAAGCCGAGAGGTGGATGCTGCCAGGATCAGGAGTACTTGAAGAAACCGCGGCCGGATTTGCGTCCGAGCCAGCCTGCGGCCACGTATTTGCGAAGCAACGGGCAGGCGCGATATTTCGGGTCGCCGAATCCTTTATAAAGGACTTCGAGGATGTCCACGCAAACATCGAGGCCGATGAAATCCGCCAACTCAAGCGGGCCCATCGGATGATTCATTCCCATTTTCATCACGGCATCGACGGCTTCCGGCGTTGCCACACCTTCCATCACGCAGAACGCGGCTTCATTGATAAGCGGCATCAGCACGCGATTGGAGACGAAGCCCGGCGCGTCATTCACCGCGACCGGTTTCTTTTCCAGGTCTTCGCAGAGCGCCATCGTCATATCGAACGTCTCGTTGCTGGTCGCGAGGCCGCGAATCACCTCGACAAGCTGCATCACTGGCACAGGATTCATGAAGTGCATACCGATGAAGCGTTCCGGGCGGCTCGTCTGCGCGGCAAGCTCGGTGATGGAAATGGAAGATGTGTTGCTGGCAAGAATCGCGCCGGGCTTGAGCGCGGCGTCGGTTTCCTTTAAAACGCGCAGCTTCAGTTCTCGCTGCTCGGGAACAGCTTCGACAACGAAGTCCGCATCCGCGAGCGCAGCCACGTCCGTGACGGGCTTGATGCGCGCGATGACCAGCGGCTTTTCGTCTTCCGTGAGCTTCCCTTTTTTCAGTTCGCGATCGAGATTCTTGGCAATGGTCTCGAGGCCGCGATCGAGAAACCGTTTCTCCACATCGCGCAAAATCACGTGATAGCCGCGGCGCGCAAAGACGTGAGCAATACCATTGCCCATGGTTCCGGCGCCGAGCACCCCTACTGTTTTGATCGTTTCGATACTCATAGAGGCGTCGATGATAATCGAAGAGAACCTACGAAAGAAATGAAGTTCGCCCGATTATTTGGCGCGAAGCAATTCGGAGATGCGAGCGAGATGATGATCGTCGTGTTCCGCTACGAAGTAGAGCAGGTCGGTGACGCGCATCGGCGTGTTCAGGCGCGGGTGGAGCGCCGTCCGGCGGAAATATTCGGGCGGCTGCGATTCTAATCGCGCGACAAGCGCGAGGCGCCCGCGCCGGAATTCGTGCAGGATTTCTTCCACTGGCCGGCTGTTGTGTTGTGCCTGATGCGTTTTCTGATTCAGCAGGTCCGCGGCGCGCAGTTTTTCAAGGCCGCGCTCGTAATCTTCGAAGCGCCCTGCGAAAAGCTCATCGAGATCGAGCAGGTGGCCGATATTTTCCTGAATTGACCACTTGTCGCCGTCGCGCCGCGTAAGCTGAGCAGGCGGCACATCCCTCACTCGCTCTTCGATCCGCGCGGGCGTGCCGCGCAGCCGCTCGATGATTTCCGGGTACAACTCGACGGGAAAGCTAAAATCGAATTTGCGCTCGAACCAAAGCGGCCGGGCCATGACGCGCTCCCCGTCTGCCGTCGGTTCAGATGCGTCAAGGAAGTACGTGGATTCGGCAATCGCGTTCATATTCATTCCAGCGGCGTCTGCTCGATAATCTCGCGAATGATTTCCTTGGCCCGTATTTCGGCGGCACGCTCGACGGAAACGTTGAAGCTCCCTTGTGTCTCCTTTACGACGCATCCGATGCCCACTTCACGCAAGCAGACATTAATGCTCTGCGCCATGCTGCCATCTGCTCCGGACCAAACTTGCGATGTGGCATCGTCCGGGTTGAAATTCTCGAGCTGATCGTCGGAAATTTCTTCCGATGACTCGTCTGTATCGCTAGAAGCGAACGTATCCGCCGTAATCTCAGACTCTGAACCCGGTTCGGATGACCCTGGATCATAGCCGATCACGCGGCCCCGTATGTCTCGATGCGCCACAGCGGTGCGGAGCCAATCGGAATTGCGATCGAGAACCAAACCCGGTGATTGGCGGACATTCGGTCGGTCCACGTATACATCGCGGATTGCTTCGAGCGCTGCTTCATGATCCTTCTTGCGAATCTGGATCCGGTAGATAGACTGACGAAATGCAGGCATAAATCGCGATTCTACAGAGTCGTCCTCGTGGGAAATCTTGGCTGCGTCGAGCTTGTCGCAGATTGCGCTTCGAACACTTGCATCCTGGCCAGCCCAAAGAGGTTCGTTCGCTTCGGAAGCGTCGGCCAATTGCTTGACGAGATCCATGCCGCAATCGGAGCACTTCGTGAAACCGTCGCGATATTCGGATTCGCAGACGGGGCAGAACATCTATCGAGCCTCTCGCGCTTGCGATGAGCGCGATGTCAATGGATGCGACGATGCGGCGAGCCACGCGACCAGCGATGCAAATTTTTCGTCTTGCGACCAGGGTGTGCCTAGCGGGCGGCCGAGATCGGAGATGCGCTGCGCGAGGTCTGCAGGTTTGCGGCAGAGGATGCGCGAGGCAGAATCGGCCAGTTCACGCTCTCGGATCGCTACTGGCTTGAGTCCGGTGCGCGCGGCGGCGTGCAGTAGCGCTTCGCGAAATAGCTCGCCGTCAGCAGAGTGAATCAAGGAATGCGCGGCGAGAATTTTTTTGAGAGCTGGAAGCGGCCTTCCGGAAGAAAGAAGGAGACCGAAACCTGTGAGCGAATATCCCTGGTCGTGAAGGTCGGTTTTCAGCTCGCTCATTGCGCGATGAGCCAGCCGCCGCGCCTCCGATCGCACTCGCGCGACGAAGGCGCGGGCTTCCTCAAGCGGCAACTTTTCTGCTGTGTGGTACGGCTGGCGAAATTCGTAGGTAAAGTTCTCGACGAGATGAATGCGCTCGCGGAACAGAACGACCGGCGCGCCTTTCGTTACAGTGAGAGCTATCAGCGCGGCCCAGCCGGAGTGGACGCGAAAGCCGACCGCGGCGTGTTTCATGTGAGTTTCTCGCAAGTCGAACTGGCAGGCAGTGTATCACCTCATTTCTTCGGGCGCGACGAGCTCAATTCGAAGGAGTTCATGAGAATTTGCGCTTCATCGTTGTCTATCGCCTCGAGCTTGACTTCAGCCGGCGGGCGGTCCTTGTTCTGATAGTCTCGTGCGCGAAAACTGTAAGTCTTTCCCGCCTCAGCAACGAATTGCATTGCCGCGGTGGAGCGACTCGCCCCAATCAGCACTACTTTCGCTTGCCAGTTGGCGCAGAGATGGTGGTCGCCAGGATCAACCGAAATGTAAAAGTAAGAATTGGAGTGCGTGGCGCCCACCCATGTTCCGTCAATTCCGAAGCGCGTGGTCGGCCGCGGTCTCGAGTCAAATCTTGCATCGTCTTGCAAAAACACTACCAGGGCCTTGCCCGAATCGGGAGCAGGCAAAGCATGTTGACCGGCTGCCGTTTTCACATCGAATTGAACGTCGGACGGCCCGCAGCCCGGAGCGCCGAGAGAATTGGCTTGCTTGGGTGGAGCGAAAACTGATGCTAAGAGGAGAATGACCAGGCCGGGTGTCATTTGCAGCCTCCGTTTAAAATGCGTTGTCTTTGGTATGACGTAATAGTATGTAACCGGTTACGTCAAAAATAAGGTTAGAAGCGCTCGACGGCGAGGGCTACGGCGTTGCCGCCGCCGAGGCAGAGGGCGGCGATGCCGCGTTTCAGGTTGCGGCGCTGCAATTCGTAGAGCAGCGTGACGAGGACGCGGGCGCCTGAGGCGCCGATGGGATGGCCGAGTGCGACTGCGCCGCCATTCACGTTTACTTTTTCGGGATTGAGGCGAAGCTGGCGCGTGACGGCGATGGCTGCGACGGAGAAGGCTTCGTTGAGTTCGACAAGGTCGACATCTTTGTCGCGGTCCCAGCCGGTTTTGGCGAGGAGTTTTTCGACGGCTTCCACCGGCGCCATCATTACCCATTTCGGTTCGACGCCGCTTACGGCTTGCGCGACGATGCGCGCCATCGGAGCCTTGCCGAGGCGCGCGGCATTTTTTTCGCTGGTGACGACGACGGCGGCGGCGCCGTCATTCGTGCCGGGCGCGTTCCCTGCCGTGACGGTGCCGTCTTTTTTGAATGCGGGCTTAGTTTTGCGAGCGCTTCGAGCGTGGTGTCTTCGCGCGGCGATTCGTCCGTCTTGATGATGACGGGATCGCCTTTTTTCTGCGGAATTTCAACCGGCACGATCTGCTCGCTCGAAGAAGCAGGACTTGATGGCGCGGACGGCTTTCTTGTGGCTCTCGAAGGCGAACTGATCCTGTTCCTGGCGCGAGATGTTGTACTTTTCGGCGACGAGTTCGCCGGTGACGCCCATGTGAAAGTTTTCGTAAACGTCCCAGAGGCCGTCGTTGAATCATGGAATCGACGAGATCCTGATTGCCGAGGCGGAATCCGGTGCGCGCGCCTTTCAGAAGATACGGGCAATTCGACATGGACTCCATGCCGCCGGCGACGACGATTTCGGATTCGCCGAGAGTGACGCCTTGCGCCGCGAGCGCGACGGCTTTGAGGCCTGAGCCGCAGACTTTATTGATCGTCATGCGCGGCGACGCGCGAATCGAGACCGCCGCGAAGCGCAGCCTGCCGCGCGGGATTTTGTCCGAGGCCGGCTTGCACCACGTTGCCCATGATGGCTTCGTCGACTTGCTTCGGCTCGATACCGGCGCGGCGTACGGATTCAGCGACGACTTTCGCGCCAAGCTCGGTGGCGGAGAGCGGCGAGAGTCCGCCCATGAATTTTCCGATGGGCGTGCGGACGGCGCTCAATATGACGGGATTTTCCATGATGGCTTCTCCTTCGGCAGGATATAAGTATAGGCGTGAGGTTCGGTGCGGTCAATTTGCGGGCGGGAGCCAAGTTGAAAATTGCGACCCGGCGTGGCAGATACAAAACCACCACTTTGTCTCGATTAGAAATTCGGAACTCGCTGAGGTGATAGGGGTTAGTGGAAATTCTAATCGCGGTGTCTCGATTAGGAATGCAGTGAGGAGCGATTTGTAACGAGTGACAAGCATCCTGCGGACGTGGCAGCAAAGTGCGATTCAAAATCGCAAAATATTTGCGATTAGAAATTCCCAGTAGGCTAAGTTTTCTATAACTTAGTTCAGATTCTAATTCCAGATTTGCGATTAGAAAACCGGTCGCAGGTGACGGGGCGCAACATCCCCTATCCCCCATAGACTTCGGCGTGGCCGCCCATTGTGTCGTCTTCGTCGTCATATAAAAACGGGCCATGGTAGCGCAGACTCGGTCGGCTGTATATCCGTAGAACTACGCAGACCTGTTGAAAACGCAGTGGGGTGACGCATGGCGACGATGCGATTCCGTCGCCTCGTCATGGCGGGCGACGAGGTACCGACAGTCACTTAGCGGCCAAGTTCTTCGCTCGGGTTTCCGTGGACCACGTTACTTCTCCCGATGGATCATACAGTTCAAGCACCGGCTGACCTTCGGTGACCGTCATTCTACCCATCAAGGTACCCTCCGCATCCTTGAGCAGAAAAGTTTGGGCTTCGACGGTCTTAGCACGCAGCGGTGCGTCCTGATCCTTTTGCGCCGCTGTCAAATTTGCCGTCAGCGAAAGGCCCAACATCAGCAGAGCTAGCAGCCCTGCCATTTTCCAGATTTGATTCTGCCGTTCGACCTTCTTCAGGCGAGCAAGCAAACTGTTGTAATCGGTGTCGGCCATTTGCATGCGCTTTACTCCTTTGAACTGAGATTCTCTCATACAGCCCGTAACTCTCTCTTCCTGAATGATTGCTGACTGATAGGAGTCACGTATAGACTACGGGACATGCGGATTCAATACATACGTAGAGCAATGGTTGTGTTGGTCGCGGTTCTCGGATTGTCGGTACTCGGCCGTGCCGATGATCCGGAGAAAGCGGTCAAGAACGCAGTGGAGCGTAGCGCGCTGAATCAAATGGGAACGAAGCCGTTTCATTTGAAAGCAATAATCGCGCCAAGCTTCGATAGGGATCGAGGATCAAACCGCACCGGAGAGGTGGAGATTTGGTGGGCTTCACCTACGCAGTGGAAGCGAGAAGTGCGCTCGCCGGAGTTTCACCAAATCGAGATCGTAAACGGCGGTAAGGAGTGGCAGAAGAACGAGGGAGATTACTTTCCGGAATGGCTTCGAGAAACATGCGTGGCGCTGATCGACCCCGTGCCGTCCTTGGATCAGGTTCTGGAGCAGGTGAATAAAGCCGATGTAAGGAAATCAGCGGGATCGACCTATTACTCGTGGACGATGATGAGTTCCGATGGGAGCGTGGAGAAAGGGATGGGTGCGGGGCTCGCTATCACCGACAACACCGGACTGCTCTTCTATGGCGGAGCTTTGGGATGGGGCGGCTTGTACAAGGATTATAAAAGCTTCCATGGCCGCATGGTGGGGCGGACAGTAAGTGTGGGATCACCTGAGGTAACCGCCAAGATCACAACCCTGGAGGATCTGCGAGACATCCCGCCTGGTCTCTTTGACGCCGAAGCGAGCGGTAGTGATAATCCGGTCTTGCGGACCATCGTAGTGGAAGAAACGACGCTGCGAAAAAATCTCCTGCCGACGAAAGCTGTAGCGTGGCCTGTCTTGCAAGATGGTCCCCTGCAGGGAGCGGTGACTACAGAGATCGTTGTTGATCGTTCGGGGAAGGTCCGAGAGGTGGGAACAATCGTCTCGGACAATCCAGGGGTAAGTGAAGCCGCCGGAAAAGCGATTGCCGCGATGCAATTCCAGCCGTACCTGCAGGACAACGTTGCGGTTCAGGTGGTGTCGCGGATTACGATGCCTTTCAAGACGGTGCGGCCGGCAGGTGTTGAGACGTTCGAGAGTGCTCATGATTATTTTGAGCGCGGAAGACGCGCCTCGTTTCCAGCGGCAGTGAACGGGCAGGGTTATGTGCTGCACGCAACATTCAGGGCAAAGATCTCCGCGGGGAGTCTCGAAGAGGGACAGTATGTGGATACATGGAAAGGTAATGACGATTGGCGAAGAGAGGCAACGCTTGGGAAAAGCCGCTGTGTCCGCTCCCAGCACGGTGACACGCGATACCAATGGTTGGAAGGGCCGGACGCCGCGCTCTTGCAGTTCGTTTTGAAAGCAATGGAACCGATTCCGGCCATCGATACGTTTGTGGAGTCCGATTGGCGGATCAAGAGAGATACCGTTGATGGAATCGAGACCGTTCGAGTTCTCTCCGGATATGAAAGCCCTCAGGGCACGTTTGCAGAGCACACGCGAGGCTACTGGTTTGACGCGAATGGGAAGCTAGTGAAGACGTACTTTTCTGGAATCGAGACACGAAGGTCGGACTTCGCTGATTTCGGTGGCATACAAGTCGCCCATACGATTCAAGTGTTTCAAAACGGCGTGCTCGGAATCGTCATTCACGTCACGGAAGTTTCGCCGGTGGGGACTGTGCCTGAGGACACGTTCATACTGAAAGGGCATGAATGGAAGAGGACATTTACTGGCGAGGTGCGATAACACACCTGTGGGAGGCATAGGATGTGCGCGCGTGGGAGCCTCATCGTCCGATTGAGAATTCAGGAAAATGAGGGGTGACATGATGACGTCCGATGGAAGCTTAGAATCGACGGCATACCGCAAGGTTGACGTTCGGCTGCTTCCCTTCCTCTTCCTCTGCTACATTCTGGCTTATCTCGATCGGGTCAATGTTGGTTTTGCGAAGCTGCAGATGCTCAAGGAACTTTCCATGAGCGATGCGGCGTTCGCGACTGGTGCGGGCATTTTTTTCATCGGTTATTTTTTCTTCGAAGTTCCCAGCAACGTGCTGCTGAAAAAGTTCGGGGCGCGCATGTGGATTGCGAGAATCATGATCTCGTGGGGCGTGATATCCGCGTGCATGATTTTTGTGAAAGGCGAGTGGTCCTTCTACGGCATGCGTTTTCTTCTCGGCCTGGCGGAAGCCGGCTTTTTCCCGGGAGTGATTTTTTATTTGACCTTGTGGTATCCCTCAAAACTCCGCGCATCGCGAACGGCGTGGTTTGTCGCGGCGATTGCGGTTTCCGGCGTCGTCGGCAATCCCATTTCCGGTTGGATCATGGATAAGCTGAGCGGCGCGATGAACCTGGCGGGCTGGCAGTGGCTGTTCCTTTCAGAGGGGATTCCTTCAGTGATCGTCGGAATCTGGGTGATCTTTTATTTAAACAGCAGCATTGAAGAGGCGAATTGGCTCACCGCTGAAGACAAAGCGCTGCTCACGAACAACCTGATAGCCGAAGATAAGCACAAGACGGAACACAAACTGAGCGGACGCATTCAAGAGCGGAAAAGTGTGGGTGCTGTGCGCGATCTATTTCACATTGATGATCGGCTTGTACGGAATTGCTTTCTGGTTGCCGACGATCGTGAAGGCGTTTGGTATCAAGGGATATCTCGGAGTTGGCCTGGTTACGGCGATACCTTACGGCGTGGCTGTGATCGGGATGATTCTTCTGAGCATGCATTCAGATAAAACGGGCGAGCGACGGCTGCACTATGTGTTCAACGTTACCGCCGGAGCAATCGGTCTGGTTTTGAGCGGGATTTTCGCCTCGAATCCTGTTTTGGCAATCGTCTTCCTGTCCATCGGAACGCTGGGCGTGATTGGGTCGATGCCATTATTCTGGCCGTTGCCGTCTGCGTTTTTGGCGGGGACGGCTGCGGCGGCCGGGATTGGAATCGTGAACTCGGTGGGGAATTTGGGCGGCTATTTTGGTCCCAATATCCCGATATGGGCGAAACTTATTTCCTCCGACCGATCTGCTGCCTTGTACATCATTGCGGGAATTTTGATGATCGGCGCTTTCTTGGCCTTTTTCTTCGTACCTAAGAATCTTCGCGTGAGTGTGGGCTCTCCGACCTAGCTCGTTCTTTCAAGAATGGACCATTTAGTTCAACCCCCCCTAACTAGGCTGGTCTTGCTTCCACCACATGGATCATCGTTGTTGTGGGCGTGATGGACTTCAGTTCGAAACCGGAAGCTTTGAGGAGAGAGCGGAATTGGGCTTCGGTGCGTTCCTGGCCGCCGGGGAAGGTGAGCATGACCATGTCCATGTCTTTCGAGGGGCACCGTGTGTTGCCGGCGGGAACCACGCAATCGGCGATGAGCAGCTTGCCATTTGCGGGAATCACTTTGCGGCAGTGGCCGAGGATCCGGGTGCACTGTTCGTCGGTCCAATCGTGAATGATGTGGCGGAAGAGGTAGGCGTCGGCGCCGGCGGGGATGGTTTCGAAGAAGCTGCCTTCAATGACGGTGCAGCGGTCGGCCAAGCCTGCGGCTTTCAACTTCTCTTTAGCGCGGCCAACCACATGGCCCAGGTCGAACAAGATGCCCTTTCATATTGGGATAGCGTGCGAGCACGGCGGAAAGTAGCGAGCCATTGCCTCCGCCAATATCGGCCAGGACATTTATGCCGGTGAAATCGTAGGCGTCCAACATGGCTGTGGTTTCATGACAATTGAAGGAGGTCATGCCAGCGTCGAAGATAGGACCCATTTCCGGATGCGCCTGGATGTAGTCGAAAACGGGCGCGCCGAAAACTTTGTTGAAACCGGGCTCGCCGGTTTGAATAGAGTGATGCAGGCCATCCCAACCAGCAAAAAGATGGTGGAACATTTGCGCGCCTGCGCGGAAGGAACCCGGAGCGTCAGTGCGCAAGGCGGCCGAGAGCGGCGTATGGTCGAAATGGCGATTCTCGGTTTCTTTAAAAAGGCCGTGGCTGGCCAGAAAGCGAAGAATTCGATAGAGCGACGGCTCGTGAGTTTTGCTGGCTTTGGCGAGGTGTTCTATGGGCTGCGGCTGGCCAGTTTGGACGAGGTCGGCAACGCCGAGTTCGGCGATTGTGCTGACCGCGCGGCTGAGGGCGGCGCCGTTGAGGATGCGAGTGAGCTGTTCCGTTTCTTGCTGGGCCATGATTTCCACCTGGAATGCTGCGGGACGCTATCACGCGGAAAGGCGGAATCGCAAGAGTTAGCTTCGTGACAAAAACCGAGTCAGTGTGATGATTCTAGTGTTGCGATCGGACTAGCGCTTCTTCGTGCTGCCCAAGAGCAAACCGAGTACGCCGCGCACGATCGAGATTATCGCTGCGGCGACCGCCCATGCATGCGCGTTGCTGTTGCGTAAGATGCGCTGGAAGATTCTAATGTCTACGGGCGATTGTTTCCAAGCGGCATACGAGCTTGATACAAATCTAGCGGGAGCGAGCGACGATGAATGGGCAACGGGCGAAGGAGCAGCAGACGAAGGAACAACGAGCGAAGTTGAGTTGGACGATGGACCGCGAGGATTTTTTGCATCACTTCGAGCAGGTGCGCGAGCGGACGATGCGCGTGGTGAGCGCGGTCCCGGAAGACAAGGTGGAGTGGACGTGCCGGCCAGGCGAGTGGACGTTTGGTGATTTGGCACGGCATATCGCGGCGACGGAGCGATATGTGTTTGCTGAGTGTGCTTTCGGGCGGCCGAGCCGGTATAAAGGCTGCGGGCGAGAGTTGGGCGAGGGACGCGACGGGGTAATTGCGTTTATGGAGCGGATGCATGCGGAGTCGATGGAAATCTTTCGCGCGATGACGGATGAGGATTGGGTGAAGAAAGGCACGTCGCCGGAAGGCAAGCCCGTGACGGCGTGGAGAATGTTGCGCGCGATGCTCGAGCATGAGGCGCATCATCGCGGGCAGATGTATGTGTATCTAGGGATTCTGGGCGTGCCGGCGCATCCGCTGTACACGTTGAACGAGCCGCAGCTGCGGCGGCTTTCGGTCTAGCTTAAGTGACGGACGTTAGAATTAGTTCTGCTGCGTTTGCTTCTTTGGGCTCGGATCGTTTTCCTTCTGCATCTGGGCAATTTGGTCCTGAACACGCTGAAGAGTAGTAGCCATCATCTTCTGCGCAATGGGCATTGCCGCTTGCATCGCTTCGGCCGATGATGGCGGGAAGTTCCTTAATGACCTTCTGGCCCGTTGGAGTCGAGTAGAAGGCGAGAAGGTCGTCGATGTTGCCTTTCGTGAAGTGCTTTTGGTAAACGGGGATCATCGCGTCGATTATTTCATCGACGGGAAAATTCTTGAGCATGTCGTCCGTCAACTTGAAAGCGCGCTCCTCTTTTTCGGGAGTCATGCCCGGTTCTTTCTTGAGCTGCTCGGCTCACCATCTGGTGGAGCTGCTTCGACATGGCGTCCATCATGTTTTTCATCATGTCGCGCGAATGCATGATGTCGAGGTATTTTTCGATGTCTTCCTTTCGATGCAGGAGCATCGGCGGGGTTTTGTTGGGCGAAGCTGACGGAGCCTAGAAGAAGGCAGGCAATAAGCAACAAGGCTGAGCGTTTCATCGGTTTCCTCCCGGGGATAATGCAGAATAGCCCACGGCAGGGGCGTGATACCATTCGATCCGTGAACGGAAAGTTACGAGCGCGTCACTAGCAGCGAGAGGCTTCGGCGATCTGTCCGCCGCCTCCTGTATGTTTCGCCTTATATTCGCCACAGGGAAATCTGTTAAGATGATGCGCGGGAAGATTCAGACAGGTTGACGATCGAGCGACGCTAGTTATGGCGGCTGGAGCAAAAAAGAGCCGGCGGGACGCCGGCGTTAATGAAGTGCAGCGTTGGCGCGAGCGGGACGCGCGGTCTGGCGCGTGGGTGCTGTTTGTGCGCGACGGGCAAAATCGAAATCGGTAGGCGATGAGGGAGGTTGCGCTGAAACTTATGCAAACGGCAGGGCGGAGAAGAGCTTGCAGAAGCCCGCGCGAATACGTACTGAATGAAGAACAACGCGCGGCCGTGCAGCATGGCGAGGGACCGCTGCTCGTGATTGCGGGTGCGGGGACCGGCAAGACACGCGTGATTACGGAGCGGATTCGCAACCTGCTCGAATCCGACGCGGAGCTTGCCGGGGAGAATATTCTCGGGCTGACGTTTACGGACAAGGCCGCGGGGGAGATGAAGCACCGCGTGACGAAGTCCGTGGGCGAGCGGGCGGAGGGAGTGTGGCTGGGCACGTTTCACGGATTCTGCCTGGAGAAGATTCTGTGCGCAGCAGATTCGAAGGTACGGGCGATTGATCCCGTGGACCATTGGATCGTGCTGCGCCGGAATATCGGCGAGCTGCAGCTCGATCAATTCAGGAGGCTGGCCGAGCCGGGCGAATTCCTGAGCGACTTCGTGGCTTTTTTCTCGCGCTGCCAGGATGAACTGGTCAGCTGCGAGGATTATCAGCGTTACGTGGACGGCCTGCGCCGGAGCTATGAAGGGCGGAAGAAACAGCTCGAGCCGGATGCGCAGCGGCTTGAGGAAGACGAACTGGCGCGGCAGGAAGAGTTGGCGCGCGCGTATCGCGTGAGTGAACGGCTATTGCGTGAGAACAATCTCATCACCTTTGGCGCGCAATTGATGCAGGCGGTGGAGCTGTTGCGTTCGGATGCCGTGCTGCTCGATCAACTGCGCGAGCAATATCGCTACATTCTGGTGGACGAATTTCAGGACACGAACATCGCACAGCTGGAGCTTCTATATTTGCTCGCGGGCGATCGCAGAAATATTGTCGCGGTGGGAGATGACGACCAGGCGATTTACCGGTTTCGCGGCGCGTCGTTCGGCAGCTTCACGATTTTTCTGAAACGATTCTGCGACGTGAGCGAGAGCAAGTTGGCGGCGGGCAAGAACAAGCACCTTGTGTCGCTGACGCAGAACTACCGGTCAACGCAACGAATCCTTCGAGTAGCGGGCGAAGTGATTTCCGCCAATGAGAAATCTCCGCTGCTGCCACCAAAAAGGCTGAAAACAGATAACCCCGATGGCGAAAAAATCCGCGTAGCCGAATTTGGCAAACCGGAGGAAGAAGCCCACTGGGTTGCATCAGAAATCGAGCGTCTGCATGGGCCGGGGAATCCTTGGCGCAATTTTGCAGTGCTCTATCGCAAGCACACGCATCGCGACAAATTGCTTGAAGCTCTGCAGCGGCGCGGAATTCCGTTCGTCATAAAGAGATTCTCGATACTTTCGAGCACGATTGTGCGCGATCTGCTGGCGTATTTGCGGCTGATTGCGGTCCCCTCGGACAATGTGGCGTGTGCGCGTGTGCTGGCAGCGCCCTACTGGGGACTCGAGCCGCGCGATCTAGTGCGGCTTGCGGAGCGCGCGGAGAAAAATCACCGGCGACCGCTTTCCGAGGAACTGGACGCTGTGCAGGGTGAGCTGCCGTTCGCGCGGGTGGGTACGCGTTTGCCGGAACTGGTCAGCCTGTTGAAGCGCCTACGGCAGACGGCACGCCGCGTGACCACGAGCGAACTGCTTGACGACTTGATTCAGAGTCTCGAAGTGGCGCCGCTGCCATCGGACGCGGACCATTTTTATATCGAGCGTCTTGCGCAATTCGTGAAGGCGTGGGAACAACGGAGCGAAGGGACGAAGCTGCGCGACTTCATCGAGTACCTCGATTTTTTCGAGGAGGCGAACGGCGATATTTGCCTCGAGGACGAGCCGTCAAATGACGCAGTGCAGCTGATGACAGTGCATGCGGCCAAGGGACTCGAATTTCCACATGTTTTCATCCTGCACTTGAACAAGCGCGACTTCCCCTCCGGCACTCGCCCTGTAATGTTTGAATTTCCGGCCGAGCTGATGAAGGAAGAAAAGCCAGAGGGCGATTTCCAGATTCAGGAGGAGCGACGGCTCTTTTACGTCGCACTCACGCGGGCGCGGCAGCGGCTCACGCTTTCGACGATCATCAATAAACAGAAGAAGCCTTCGCTATTCCTCGACGACTTTCTGATGAATCCGCAGATTCAGAAATTCGACGCCGTGCAGTCTTCGCCGAAGGTGCTGCTACCGCCGGAAGAAGAAGTGGCGGCGCCTGCTCCGGATTTGAGCGCTTCTCTCCCCTTGTTTGCCGGGCTCAGCATTATCGAGCCACGTGCTTACTCGCGCGTGGCTCTGTGGGCGAAGTCGTATCATCCGCCGCTGGGCGAACCACTGCAATTGAGCGCGTCGGCGATCGAGAGCTACCAGAAATGCCCGATGCAATATTTACTCGAGCGGATATGGCGGATTCGCGGCGGGCCAAGCGCGGCGATGACGTTTGGCAACGCCATGCACACGACGATTAAGGAATTTGTTTCCGACTTACGGAAGAAACGAAAGGTTTCACTCGATGATCTCGTCGCGGTGTATGAACGCGAATGGTCGTCCGCCGGATATTCCGATGATTATCACGAAGAGGAATACCGCAAAGAAGGCAGGAAGGAACTGGAGAATTTCTGGCACACGTATTCGGCGAATCCGCCGGAGGTTGTGTTTCAGGAAAAGGCATTCGAACTGGCGTGCGCACACGACGTGATCGTGAAGGGGCGCATCGACCAGGTAAATTACGTGGGGCCCGAGCAAAGGGACGTCGAGATCGTTGACTACAAAACCGGAAAACCGAGAGATTCGAAGAAAGCCGATAGCAGCCTGCAACTGAGCGTTTACGCGATTGCCGCCGAGGAAGTGCTGGAGCTGAACCCGGCGCGGTTGGTTTTTTATAATTTAACGACGAACGAAGCTGTGGTGACGACGAGAGATGCGAAAGCGCTTGCGAAGACGAAGCTGATCATAGCTGAAGTGGCGGACAGGATTCGCGCGCAGGATTTTGCCGCGAGACCCGGATATCATTGCAGGTATTGCGACTTCGAACCGCTGTGCCCAGCTCACGAGCAGTTGATCTCAATTCGACCCGCGGAGCACTGAATGGCGGCGATTCTCGAGCGCACCAAATAAAAACGGGGCGCCTTGTGAGCGCCCCGGTTTCGGATTGGTTCCGCGCATAACTGCTGGAACTTTCTCCCCGCGAGTTCTTCGCGTCTTCGTTTCCGAATCGCGCCGTTCCCGCCTCGTTCATCTATACGGGCGTGACGGAATGAAGTCAAGCAGAAAAACTTTTCAGGCGATAGCAATCGTGGAACATTCTGCCGCGGCCAAGCGACGGACCTCTCCCGCGTAACCCGACGCGCCGGTGAAAGGTTACTGACTGGGTTTGTTGACCGCGCTCGAGTAGTAGCCCTCGCGTGCGGAGACATCGAGATCAGGCCGCCGGACGCGCACCTCGATGGTGTGATAGTCCTTGGTGCGATCGGCTTCTTCGGGAGTGAAGGCGAGGATGTATTGATTGCGAGCCTGTTCGGTGACTTTCGAGTACAGCCGCTCCAGATCAGGGGCACTGCCGGCAAAGAATGCGTCTCCGCCTGTGTCTTGCGCGTATTTTTCAAGGCGTGCGGTCTCATGCTGCAGTAGCGCATGGCCAACGGAAATCGAGTACACGGAAACATCGGCGGTGAGCAAAAGCTGAATCGTCTGATTGAAGCTATGCTCGTTGCGGCGGGAATTATTTCCGTCAGAAATCAGGAAAACCGTTTTGCGGCGGTCGCGTCCACGGCCTTTGAGCATTTCAGCGGCGGCATAAACAGCATCATCGAGGCATTTAGATTGCGGCGGAAGCTTAGCGCCAAGCGGCGTAGGCGCGCCATTTTCGAGCGAATGACCGTTGGCGGTGGGTCCCGCGGTCATCGGGCCTCCGTCAAATCCAGCACCGGGAAAATGCGACCCTAGATCGAGGCGTTTCAGCGTGCTAAAGAGCTGGTCGTTGTTGAACGAGAAATCGGAGACGGTTTTCGGAAACTGATCGTAGGTTACAACGGCAACTTCATCGGCAGGCCCAAACCCGGCAGCGATCGCGATCAAGCTCTTCTGGACCTGCGCCGATTGTTTCTGCGACAGATTGTTGTCAATCACCACGACGGAAGAAAGCGGATACGGATCGGAAGTAAATCGTATAATCTTCTGCTCGATGCCGTCCTGCAGGACCCGGAATTCATCGCTGCGCAGGTCGCCAATAAGCTGGCCATCGCGATTTTTTACGGTGACGGGCACAATGACGATTTCGGTATGGGTCCGGAAGTAGACGCGCGTGTCGCTATCGCCCGATTTTCCATGCTGCGAAGCGGTAGCCGCTGGATTCTGAGCGCGCTGCCCGGGCTGCTGGTTCTGCGGAGTCTCACTCGGCGGAGTAGTGGGAGATGCAGCAGGCGGCTGCAGAGATGGCGGCGGTGGCGCTTGCTGCTGGCCTCCTTGCTGTTGAGATTGTGCACGAGCGGGAATGGCCAAGGCGAACAGAATGCCGAGGAACGATGCGATTCGAATCAGCTGAAAATTTCGCGTCATCTGATTTTCTCTCTTATCGCCTATGGACGACGCCCGGCAATCTTTGGTTTCATCTGCTGCTACGCAATTCGGGCCAAACATCCGACGGCGCGTACTGTGCATCGTATCAGTCTGAATCGGCCAACTGAATTAGCTCTCAGGGAGAGTATACAATGCGTCTGACCACCTTCGCGGCGAGTATTGTCACTGCCGGGCTCGCCTTCGGCCTCACGCTCGGCGGCACGGGATTTCCGGCCGCGAGCGCCGCCGCGCAAGCTATCGGGAATGCCCAGAGCCCGAGCAATCAACCGGCACAGCAAGGTCAACAAGGGCAACCGCAAGATCAGCAGAAACAAAATCCACAATCGCAGCAGCCGCTGCGCGTGCAGGTAAACCTCGTCAACGTGTTCGCCACGGTGCGCGACAAGCACAGAGGGATCATCTCGAATCTGAAAGAGTCCGATTTCAAAATCCGCGAGGATGGGGTCGAACAGAAAGTTGCCTATTTCTCGAAGGATGTGGACCTGCCGATCACGCTGGGACTGCTGATCGATACGAGCGGAAGCATGGATCGCGTGTTGCCGGCCGAGCAGGACGCAGCGTCGCGATTCTTGCGCCAAGTGATGCGGCCCAAAGATTTGACGATGGTGATCAACTTCGACCTGGACGCCAATTTAATCGCCGATTTCACGCAAGATGTGTCGGTGCTCGAGCGCGCGATTCGCAGCACGGTGATGAATGCTCCCGCTGCTGGAATCGGTGGAACTGCCGGCACGATCCCGAATAGCGGAGGCGGAACGGTTCTCTACGATGCGATTTACCTGGCTTGCCACGACGAGCTATCGACAGAAGCGGGGCGCAAAGCCGTAATTGTTCTGACGGACGCAGTGGATGAAGGCAGCCGGCTCCGCGTGCAAGACGCGATTGAGGCCGCGCAACGCGCCGATGCCGTGATTCACGTGCTGCTTATTTCAGATCCCGGCGTCTACGGCTTCGGTGGATTTGGCAATCCGGGGCCGAGCGTCGCCAAGAAGATGGCGGACGATACGGGCGGCCGCGTAATCGACGTACACAATTCGAAGTCACTCGAAAAAGCGTTCGACGAAATCTCGGAAGAGCTTCGCTCGCAGTACGTACTAGGCTATTACCCCACCAACACGAAGCGTGACGGCACTTTCCGCAAGATTCAAGTGGAAGTCGATGAGCCGGATACCAAGGTGCTTGCCCGAAAGGGATACTACGCGCCAGGACATTCACGCGATCAGTAGCAAAGATGATCCGCTCAGGGACTATTTGGATGCGGGCGTAGAAGGCGATTGCGGGTTGGCGTAGTAGCCTTTGCGCGTGCGAACGGTGAGATTCTTTCGATCCGTCTCCACGTTAATTTTCCGGTACTGCCCATTTGCGAGTGGATTGGTGGGCGAGTACGCAATGAAGTATTGGCTCCGCAACTCGGCGCCGATGTCCACGAACGATTGCTCGAGATCATCCACGCGGTACGGGAAGAAAACGCGGCCTCCGCTTTGCACGGCGAACTGCTGAAGGACTTTGTCGCCAGGATCCAGATGCAGTTTCCGCTGGAGTGCCTCATCGTTTCCATCAGACTGCGCTTTCTTCGAACCGTCTCTTTCGGAAATCGAAATCCAGTCTGTATTCGTACTGATGGCATAGATGGACGCTTCGGCGCGAATCGCCGCTTCGATGGCTTCGCTCAAAGCGCGGTCGCTTAGGTTATCGTCGCCGTCGCTGATCACCACGAGCACACGCCGGACCTCCGGATTGCCCGTTTGCGGCAGGGGCGGATTCGACAATTTCTCTGTGGCTTTATATATCGCGTCATTCAGGGCTGTTCCACCACCGGCGCGCTGCCTGCGAATCGCTTTCGTCAGAAGGGCCAAATCGCCGGTGTAGTCCTGAATCACTTCAGGCTCGTTGTCAAAGATCATCAGGAACGCCATATCTTTATTGCGCCGAATCACGCTGTTCAGAAAATCAATCGCTGCGTCCTGCTCGAATTCCAGGCGCGGCCGGATGCTATTTGAAGTATCGAGAAGCAATCCGATGCGAAGCGGAAGATCGGTTTCGCGCCCGAAGAATCGGATCTCCTGCGGCGCGCCATTTTCGAAAACCTTGAAATCGGATTGGTCGAGCGTGGTGACGAAATTATGCCGGCGATCGGTGACCGTGGCGACGAGATGGACGAGGCCGGTAGTTACTTGGATTGGAGGCACCGGCTTCTGATTTTGAAGTGTGCCCTGCTGAGAGGGATCGTTCTGGGCAGGGGCGGGAGCATTGGCTGGTGGCGGCGCAGCGGGCGGAGGAGGTTGCTGCTGCGCAGTGGCGCTGGTTGCGATCACCGCAAAAGCAACCACAGCCAGAAAAACCAGCAAGCGAGTTGTCGTCAGCGTCTTCACGTTGGGAATTATAGGAACTCCTTCAGCGCAGCGTCAATCGAAGCCGGATCCAGTTTTATTGCTTGTCCAAGAGATTTCAGGTACGCCACAAGCTCCGACGCAATGGGAGCGCGGAATTGCATTCGCTGGCCTGTACGCGGGTGGGCAAAAGCGATCCTGGCCGCGTGCAGAAAATTTCTACCGAGCGGCGGAAGTTGAGTGGCGCCAATTCGCTCCTGGCGCGGCGCGCCGTAAAGAGTGTCACCGACAACCGGCGCTCCGAGAGCCGAAAAGTGAACTCGAATCTGATGGGTGCGGCCGGTATGGAGGTCCGCTTCGATCAGCGTAAAGCCATCCAGGTGCAAGCGAGCTTTCCAATCGGTGCGCGCCTCTCGGCCTTCGCGTCTTCGCGCCGTCATACGCGCCCGGCGGTGAAGATCGCGCGCGACCGGCAAGTCCACGGTGCCTTTTTCGCCCTTCAATTTTCCGTGCAGCAGCGCCACATAAGTTTTCTCGACGAGGCGCGACTGAAAATCTTTTACGAGCTTGCGATGGGCTGCATCATTTCGCGCGATCACGATGGCGCCCGACGTTTCCTTATCGAGACGATGAACGATTCCGGAACGCAGCGGCCCGCCGATCGTCGAAAGTCCGCTGACGCCGCCAAACCGATGTAGCAACGCCGCTACCAGAGTACCGGTATCAGCGCCCGCGCCTGGGTGAACGATGATTCCTGCTGGCTTATTGATGACGGCGATGTCCTCATCTTCGTAGAGAACATCCAGCGGAATATTTTCAGCCTCGACGCCAGCGGGAAGAGTGGGCGGAATATCAATGACAACCGTCGCACCCTCCTCAACCTTGTGCGAGGGCTTCATTGTGGCGCCGTCAACGAGCACGCGTCCTTCGTCCATAAGTTCTTGGATGCGGGTGCGGCTGATCTCGGGAAGCTCCAAAGCGAGAAAACGATCGAGGCGGGCACCGGCCTGCCCGGCCGGGACGACAAGCTCGATTCGCTCGGACATCGAGCTCTCGGATGGTTTTTGATCAGTCATGCGAGGTAGCGGGCCGCACCGCAGGCGCGAACAGCTCCAACATTGCAGCACGCACTCTACTGCCCGGCCGTAGTGGGAGCAACTGTGGACATCGGCGCCATCGGAGCGGAGCCTCGCAATCCGCGCCACCAGAGGAATGCGCCAGTGAGGATCAGTGCGACGCTTACAAACTGCATCAGCGAGACGCTATCGTAAAACATGAGCGTGCGACCCGGGTCACCGCGGAAAAATTCGATAGTTCCCCGTTCGAAGCCATAGAGAAGAAAATAGGTGCCGACGAGTTGTCCAGTAAAGCGCTGGCGGCGCGCCATCCACACGATGATCAGAAAATTCAGAAATTCCGCGCCGGACTCGTAGAGCTGCGTGGGATGGAGAGGCGTGTGAAGCGGAGTGCCGGCGATCTGTTCGGCCAATTCGTTCCTAAATGTGATCGCCCAAGGCACCGACGTAGGCTTTCCGTAGCAACATCCCGCGAGCAAGCAGCCCAGCCGACCAATCGAATGGCCCAGCGGCACGGCGAACGCGAACGTGTCGAGCAGGGGCAGGATTGGAATCTTTTTCGCGTAGGTGTAAATGATGATCGTGGCCATCGCGCCGACTACTCCGCCGTAGAACGTGCCGCCTGATTGAATCACCGTCATGCTGAAAATTTCGCGCGGATTGGCTCGGTAATAATCCCAAGCGGAGAGCACGAGCCAGATTTTCGCCATGATGAGCGCGACCAGCACCATGTAAATGCCGAGATTCCACACATCATCGGGATGGAGCCCGTGCTTCGGGGCCTGAAGTCGCGCGTACCAAAGACCAAGCAACACGCCGCCCGCAACAAGCACGCCGTAGGAATAAACCGGCATCGAACCGACGTGGAAAAGGACTGGCAGCATCAGGAAGCTCGCTCTTGAGTAGGATGCCGCCAGTCACGAAAAAGTTCGAGCACCACAAGACCTGCGCCGATGACGATCGCCGAGTCAGCCACGTTGAAGGTGTACCAGTGGTAGTTGCCGATGTGGAAGTCGATAAAATCTGTGACGCTGTGGCGCAATGCGCGATCGAGCACGTTGCCTGCAGCTCCGCCGAGAATCAGCGCTAGGCCAGTCTGACCAAGCCGCCCGCCGGCGCGTCCTGTGGCGAGAAGCCAGAGCAGCAACGCGATTACAGCCGTGGAAAAAACGATAAGGACAGTCGCAAGCCACGGTGAAGTGGAATCAGCGAGCAGTCCGAATGCGACACCGGGGTTGCTGGTGTGCACGAGATTGATGAGCCCCGGGATCACGACGCGCAACGAGCCGGCCTGCGTGAATTTCTGCACCGCGAACTTCGATGCCTGGTCCGCAACCAGCACGATAAGCGCGAGAAACGCGAGCCCGTACCAGCCCGAGCGCGACGAGCCGTTGGACATTACGATCCCGCGCTCCCTGCCGCGCTTTGTCCTTCAATTTCACCGAGCGCCGCGACGCAGCGTTCGCAGATTCTCGGATCGTCAGCGTATTCGCCAACGTACGTTGAATAGTTCCAGCAGCGTTCGCACTTCGACCCAAGCGCCCGCTCCACACGAATCATCAGGCCTTCGAGGCCAGAAGCCGTGGCACCGCCATTGACGCTTCCCTCATCCGCAACTTCGACTTGCGACACAATGAAGAATCCCGGAAGGCTCGGCGCATGCTTTCTGAGCAGCGCTGCAAGGTCGCTCTTGGCGATCAGGGTGACGCGTGCCTCGAGACCGCTCGAAATCAGCTTTCCCGCCCGCGCCGGCTCGAGCGCCTTCAGCACTTCTTCGCGCACGGCGAGAATGAGGTCCCAATCGGCGCTGCGTTTCTCGTCGAGCGCGCCGGTCATCTCCTGCGCGGCGGGAAACAGGCTCATGTGCACGCTTTCGGGTGCATTCGCACCCTTGGGCAGATGCTTCCAGACTTCTTCGGAGGTGAAAACAAGAGTGGGCGCAATCAAATGCAGCAGGGCGCTGGCGATGCGATATATGGCGGTTTGCGCGGAGCGGCGGCCGCGATTATTCGGCGCGAAGGTGTAGAGGCGGTCTTTGAGAATATCGAAATAGAGCGCGCTCAAATCCACGGTGCAAAAATCGTGCAGGCGGTGATAGACGCGGTGAAACTCGAACGCGTCATACCACTCACGGCATTCGCGAACGAGCTCACCGGTGCGCCGAAGCATCCAGGCGTCCATCTCCCACAAATCGCGCGTCCGCTACCAAGTCCTTCGATGGATCGAAATCGAACAAATTCGAGAGGGCGAAGCGAAACGTGTTGCGAATTTTGCGATAAGCCTCGGAAAGCTGCGTCATCATCGCGACGGACATACGCATATCCGCGGCGGAATCTTGCGAGACCACCCAGATGCGCAGCAAATCCGCGCCCCACTTCTCGGAAATTTCGGTGGGATAAATGGCGTTGCCGAGCGACTTCGACATCGGCCTGCCTTTTTCATCGAGCGCCCAGCCGTACGTCATCACTTCTCGGTAAGGCGCGCGCTCGCGAATGCCGACCGCAATCAGCAGCGAGCTTTGAAACCAGCCTCGAAATTGATCCGGGCCTTCAAGGTAGATATCGGCGGGCCAGCTGCCATCTTTTTCGCTCAGGACTGAGAGATTCGTGCAGCCAGAATCGAACCAGACGTCGAGGATGTCCGATTCCTTGCGCCATTTCGCTTCCCCGCAGCCAGGGCACTTCGTGCCGGGCGGAAGCAGCTCCTCGGCCGAATGCGTGAACCACGCGTCGGCGCCCTCGCGTTCAAAAAACGGAAGCACGTGGCGCAGCGCCTTGAAATCCTCGAGCCGCTTGCCGCAAGCATCGCAGTAAAAAACGATCAGCGGCACGCCCCAGAAGCGCTGCCGCGAAATGCACCAGTCAGGGCGCTCAGCCACCATTTCGTGCAAACGGTTTTCGCCCCATTGCGGCTTCCATTTCACTTTCTTGATTTCGGCCAGTGACTTCTCGCGAAGCTTGTCGCGATCGAGTCCGATAAACCATTGCTCGGTGGCGCGAAAAATCACCGGATTGTGGCAGCGCCAGCAGTGCGGATAGCTGTGTGTGAATTTCTTTTCACCGACGAGCATGCCGCGCTTCTTCAGCAGCTCGACGATCGGCCCATTGGCCTCGAATACCGTCTTGCCTTTGTACTCGGGCAAGCCTTCGGTGAAGCGGCCTTCGTCATCCTGCGGCGCGTAGGCTTCAAGGTTGTATTTCTGGCCGGTGTAGAAGTCTTCGGCGCCGTGTCCCGGTGCCGTATGAACGATTCCGCTGCCTTGATCGAGCGTGACGTAATCGGCGAGAACCGCTGGGCCCGTGCGATCGAGAAACGGATGCCGGAATTGGATGCCTTCGAGCTCGCTTCCCTTCCATCCGGTGGTCTCGCTCTTAGCCTCGAGGCCGAGTTCGGCAAGGGCAGCACTCACTCGCGCTTTGGCGAGCAGAAGCTTATCCGCAGCCGTGTCGACAACCACATATTCGTAATCGGGATGAAACGCGAGCGCGCGATTCGCGGGAAGCGTCCAGGGAGTCGTCGTCCAGGCCAGCGCGCTTACATCGGCGCCAAGCTTTTGCGACTTCGCGTCGCTTACAACCGGAAACTTCACCCAAACAGAAGGGCTCGTGTGATCTTCGTATTCCACTTCCGCCTCGGCCAGCGCCGTGCGGTCGTAAATGCACCAATAAACCGGCTTCAGCCCGCGATAGACATTTCCCTTCTCGAGAAATGTGAGGAACGCTCCGGCGATGGCCGCTTCGTTCTCCGGATTCATCGTCAGATAGGGACGGTCCCACTGACCGAAAACGCCGAGCCGCTTGAAATCGCGCTTGTGCGCTTCGATAAAGCCCGACGCAAACTCCCGGCACATTCTTCGGAATTCGCCCGCACTCACTTTCCCTTTGCCGCCAAGCTTTTTTTCCACCTGCGTCTCGATGGGCAAACCGTGGCAGTCCCATCCGGGAATATAAGGCGAACGAAAACCGGCCATGGTCTTCGACTTCACCACCATATCTTTCAGAATCTTATTCAGGCCCGTCCCGAGGTGGATCTCGCCAGTCGGGTACGGCGGCCCGTCATGAAGCACATACAGGGGCGCGTCCTTGCGCGACTCGAGGATGCGGTAATAGAGCCCGATCTGCTCCCAGGCGGCCAGCTGCTCAGGCTCACGCTCTGGCAATTTCGCTTTCATCGGGAAATCAGTTTTGGGCAGGTTGAGGGTGCTCTTCAGGTCGGGGAATTTGGCCATCTCGTGGGACTTGTAAGCCCTTTCTTGAGCCGTGCTGCACTGCATGCAGAGGAAACCAGCGGCGCGTTACGGACATCGTATGTTACAATGATTTTCAAAGCATGTCAGCCGGACTTGGGGCAGGGGTTCGTTCCGTTTACGGCTCAGACATCCTTTTTCCCTGTAGGGCGTCTAAGTTGTAGAGATAGAATATCCGGCGCCGGGGGCTTGGGCAGCAGCTATGTCTGATGTGAGTCTCAAACTCGACCGCACTCCAAAGAGGCCCGCTGAGCCAGTGGGCGAGATGGAGCACCATATCGGCCGGTTCGCTTCGCCGGTTCGCGAATCCCTCCTCAAAAATTTCATCGCCAACTTAAAAGATTTCCTCACCGAGCGCCCTGTGAAGGTGCGCGGCGGCGGGCCCGCCGCTTTCACCGAGCCCGAATTCGGCGCCGGCTTCAGCGACAACGTCAAGGAGTTCTTCAAGCCCAATCCGCGCGGCCGCGTGAATTCGGATCTGCTCGTCAATTGGAACGCGGGTTTTGGCGGCTTCTGGCAGAACCTGCGCGACACGATTTCGCCACCGAAGCTGCCGCCATTGCAGGTATCGAGCCAGCCGGTGGCGGTAAAAGACATCTGGTCGAAGAACACGCAGTTCACGCGCGTGCAGATGCTTTCGATTGCTTTCCACGTTGTGATTCTGGTGCTGATCATCGTTCCCTTGCTGCCGGAACTGATGTCACCCCCGACGACGCAGGCAAAGACTTACAGCGTCACGCAGCTCGAGTCGCCGTTTCTGCCAAAGCTGCCTCCGGGTCCGAAGAAGGCCGGCGGCGGAGGTGGTGGGGGCGAGCACAACGTGCTTCCCGCGAGCAAAGGACAGCTGCCGAAGTTCTCGTGGACCCAGTTCACGCCGCCCAAAGTAAAGATCAACGAAAACGCGCGCATGCAGATGACGCCGACGGTTCTCGGTCCTCCGGAGATGAAGCTGCCCAGCCCGCAAACAGGTAATTGGGGCGACCCGCTCGGAAAAGTGTTCAACGATTCGAGCGGCACCGGTAGCGGCAATGGAATTGGCTCAGGCAGCGGTACGGGCGTTGGAAGCGGCAACGGCGCTGGTGTCGGCCCTGGGAATGAATGGGGCACCGGCGGCGGGTATCCGAGCGCTGGCACGGGCGGCTATGGCATTCCGGCATGCCTCTACTGTCCGAACCCACAATTCTCCGATGACGCCGTAAAAGCAAAATATCAGGGCACCGTGCTGCTGATGGCCGTGATTACCGCGGATGGGCGCGCAACCAACATCCGCGTGGCCAAAGGCCTTGGCATGGGCCTCGATGAAAAGGCAATCGAAGCGGTGCGCACCTGGCGCTTCCGCCCTGCTGTGGGCCCGGATGGCAAGTCCGCATCTGTCTCGACTCCGATCGAAGTCGTTTTCCGCCTCTACTAGCCGTACCCGAAATTTATCGGCTTCCCGGCAACCCTGCGGCCCGTTTACCAACACGATGAATCCTCTTCCACCGCCGCCTGTGGGTGCTCGGCTATTCTGCTAGCATCTCCAGCATCATGAAAAACGCAGCTCGCATTACGATCCTCTCGCTTCTCGTAGGAATGATTTCAGGAGCGCCTCGGGCGGGAGCCCAGGACGGCTCCATCGAATTCGTCGCTCGCGCCACGCCATCGAGCGGTGTGGAAGAACCGGTGCGCGGCTTTCCTTTCTACCTTCTGACCAAGAGCTTCGAAGAGATTCAAAAAGAGGTGGCCATTAACTATCCGAAGCCGGATATGGACGCGTTCATTGACACGATGACGGGCGCGTCGAAACAACTCCGGGCCTGGATGAAGAAGAATCACTGGGTGCAGCTCTCGGGCGAAGACTTCGTCAAGAAGCTCGATGTGGACGACATCATGGGCGTGCCGGAATTTTTCGACGCCTATGTGGAAAGGATGTCAGGCGACCAGACGACGAGCTTCCCCAGCCCGAAATTCAAGCCCGCGCAACTGAAAAAAGATCCCGACAAATACAACCGGCTCAAAGCAGAGTATCGCGAGGAGGTGAAACAGTTCTTGATAAAGAATCCGAAGAGCACCGAGGGGATGGATTTGAACCTCGAGGACATCGATCCTTTTACGAGATGGACTCAGCTCCAGGCCAAGAGCGAGCCGGATATTCAGCGGCGGATGGAAGAGCTCGCGCAGTCGAAATATCTTGTCGCCCGAGCGCAGACCGACGTGGAGGGGCAGGGCGTTCTGCAGCGCGTGCCGCCTGGGCACTATTGGCTCAGCTCGTTGGAAGTTGCCGCGGCTGTGGGGGATGCGCATCTGCGCTGGGACACGCCGGTGTCGGTGCGCCCAGGCCAGCCGACGTACATCACGCTTTCGAACGTCAACGCCGTTCAACCCTCGAAAACTTCTACTACGTCGAAGTAAGCGAATAATCCGCGATGTGTGCTGCGCCGGGATCTGCTGAACTGGCTGCGCTGATTAGTGGTCTGAGCTCGCCGGATCGCGCGAGTCGCGAGACCGCCGCTAAAGAGCTTTTTGCCCGGGGTCACGGCTTGGCGCGAGCGGCGACCATCCAATGGCTCCGCGATCCTGAATTCACAGCTAAGCTGGTCCTCGACGCCTCACAATTTCCCGTAACCACCGTAGGCATCGCAGTTACGCCTGAGACCTTCGAGCGAAGCCGCGCCGCAAATGGCTCTCCCCGCCTCGCCGACGTTCCGCCCGACCAGGACGCCAAGGAATTTGAGTTGCACTTTGCGCAACACGTCCGGCTGGACATACTGACAACTCGCGAGCCAGGCGGTGCGGGCGCGATCGCTCGTTACCTCCAAAAATTCGGCGAAGGAATTCAGCAGGTTGAGTTGCTCGTCCGAAATGTCGACGCCGCAACCGAAATCCTGCGCTCGCACTTCAGAGTGCAGCCGATATACCCAGCGACGCGCGCCGGTGCAGACGCCACTCGCGTGAATTTCTTCCTCGTCTTATTGCCGGACAAGACGCCGGAACAAGGCAAGATCCTTATTGAGTTGGTCGAACCCCCTGCCCCGAACAAATAACTGCAGAGCTCGGACTCGCATGAGGTTTGGGGCACTGCCCCGAGTTGTCAGAACATTGCGATGCGAGTAAAGTAGTGCGGTCCTAAGCCCCGCATCCCCTCTCAGGAGCAACCCCGTGACGTATGTAAATGAAATCGAAGAAACACAGGCGAATCCGCAACTTCGAGGAATCTACGGAAGCATCGAACAGAACATGGGTTTCCTCCCTCACTATTTCAAGGCCCTGGGCACGATGCCAGACGCCATTGAAGGGCAATTGAAATTAGGCGCCGCAGTGATGAATGATGGCGCACTGACGAAGACCGAAAAGGAGCAGATCGGGGTCGTGGTAAGCGGCATCAATGCGTCTTCGTATTGCCTGGTGATCCATATGGAGCTGCTGCGACGGCTGGGAGTGGAAAAGGCGCTCGCCCGGAAACTCGTGAACGATTACGAGAATGCAGCGGTGCCGGACAAGATGAAAGCTCTCTTCCGATTCGCGGCCAAGCTGACCCGCAAGCCGATGGAAATCGAAGAGGAAGACATCAGCGCTGTGAAAGCGGCGGGATGGGATGACGCGGCTGTGCGTGAAACCGTTCTAACGGTGGCGTATTTCAACTATGTGAATCGCGTTTCGCTCGGTCTAGGGTTGGTAGAGGATTTCTAACCTGCGCCAGCGTGGCCTCACTCGCCGCTTTGTTCGATCAGCTTCGCAACCAATGCCGTCCAGCCAGTTTGGTGGTTCGCGCCGAGGCCGGCGCCGGTATCGCCGTTGAAATACTCGAAAAACAGGATTAAATCCTTCCAGTACGGATCGTTTTGAAAAAGCGCCGTGTTTGCGTATACCGGCCGCTTGCCATTGCGCCGCAAGAAAATATGCGACAGTCGCTTGGATAGCTCTGCGCTCGCCTGCCACAGCGTTTTCTGCTGCCCGGAGCCAGTGGGATACTCCACCTTGAAGCCTTCCCCGTAGTAAAAGTGCACCCGCTGCAACGCTTCGATCAGCAGAAAATTCATGGGAAACCAAACCGGCCCGCGCCAATTGGAATTGCCGCCGAAAAGGTCGGTCGTTGATTCCGCAGGCTCGTAATCCACGCCGTGGGTTACGCCGTCTTGGTCACGCACCTCAAACGGATGTTGCAGGTGATATTTCGAAAGCGCGCGCACTCCATGCTGCGACAAGAATTCGCTTTCATCGAACACGTAACGGTAAATCCGCTCGAGCTTCGCGCGATTCGCAATCGAAAGCAGCAACCGCGGGCCATGCTTGGTCTGCTGGCTCATGTCCACGTGGTCTTTCACGTCCGGATGGTGATCGAGAAACCACTGCATCCGCCGTCGAAATCCTTTCATGCGTTCCAGGTCTTGCGGCTCGTAGGTTTCGACTGCGAACAGAGGGATCAGGCCAACTATCGAACGCACTTTCATCGGCATCACTTTCTCTTCACCGAGATGCAGCACGTCGTAGTAGAACCCGTCCTTCTCGTCCCATAATCCGATACCGGTTCCTCCCATATCGTTCATCGCCGACGCGATGTATACGAAGTGCTCGAAGAATTTGCTGGCCACGTCCTCGTAGGCAGGGTCCTGCACTGCGAGTTCAATCGCCATCGACAGCATGTCCAGGCAAAACATCGCCATCCAGCTCGTGCCGTCCGATTGATCGATGTAGTTCCCAGGGCCGAGCGGCCTCGAACGGTCAAAGACGCCGATGTTATCCAAGCCCAGGAAGCCCCCTTCGAACACGTTGCGCCCCGAAGGATCTTTGCGGTTCACCCACCATGTGAAATTTATAAGCAGCTTGTGAAAGGCGCGCACAAGAAACATCCGGTCCGGCTTCCCGCTGATACGACCCGCAATTTTGTAGACGCGCCACACCGCCCACGCTTGTACGGGCGGATTTACATCCGAAAAGTTCCACTCATAAGCGGGGAGTTGCCCGTTGGGGTGCATATACCATTCGCGCATAAACAAAATGAGTTGATCTTTGGCGAAATCCGGATCGATCAGCGCCATCGCCACGCAATGAAACGCGAGATCCCACGCCGCATACCAGGGGTACTCCCACTTGTCCGGCATCGAAATCACGTCTGAGTTATGCAGGTGCGTCCATTCGTGATTGCGCCCGAACTGCCGACGAGGATCGGGAGCCGGCTGGGTCGAATCGCCCTTGAGCCAGCGGTCCACATCATAGTGATAGCTCTGTTTCCCCCATATCAGCCCGGCGAAGGCCTGGCGCTGCACCAGGCGCCCGTCGTCACTGATTCCTTTGGGTGCCCGCTGGTCGTAGAATTCATCGGCTTCTTGTTTGCGCTTGTCGAACCATGCCTCAAAAGGCGCACCGAAATAATCTTTCGGCGGCGAAAGCGGATCGCTCGGATTGCTATCTGTAAACCGCAAGCGAATCGTCCAACTTTTCCCGGGCTGAATTTCCGATGCAAAGTGGCCTGCGGCCTTTGTCCCCTTCATGTCCGGGTTCACGGCGCCGCGCTCGCCCTCAATCAAATAACGATGAAATGCGTCCTTAACGAATGGAGTCCGATTCTGCGCCTGATACAGCCGCTCCGTGTTCGTTTCGTTATTGGTAAAAAGCATCTCCGGCGCGCCTTCAATAAGCAGCCAGCGCTTCCCATAATGAAATTCGTCGAGCGCAACTACCTCGGCGCCTGCGGGTCCGGCGATACGCTGCACTTCCGGCATGTCATAGGGATCGCCCCAGTCCCATCGATTGCGAAACCACAAGGTTGGTAGCAGATGCAGGCGCGCCGCGTCGGGGCCGCGATTCCACGCGGTAATTCGAACCAAGATATCTTCAAAAGTGGCTTTCGCGTACTCGACAAAAACGTCGAAGTAGCGGTTCTCGTTGAAAACGCCCGTATCGATCAGCTCATACTCGGGATCGATTCGCGTTCGCTTCTTGTTTTCAATGCGCAGCTGATCGTATGGAAACGCCGCTTGCGGATACTTGTAGAGATATTTCAGATAGCAATTCGTGGGAATAGCGTCGAGATAGTAGTAATACTCCTTCACGTCTTCGCCATGATTGCCTTCGAAATTTGTCAGGCCGAAAAGCCGCTCCTTCAAAATGCGGTCTTTCTCGTTCCATAAAGCCAGCGCGAAGCAAATATGCTGATGACGGTCGCAGAATCCTGCGATGCCGTCTTCCCCCCAGCGGTAAGCCCGCGAGCGCGCGTGATCGTGCGGGAAATAGTCCCACGCGTCGCCGTTTGCGCTGTAATCCTCGCGCACAGTTCCCCACTGCCGCTCGGAAAGATACGGCCCCCACCGTTTCCAGTGAACTTCGCGATCGGCGCTGGCCTGCAGCCGCTGCTGTTCGGTTGTCATTTTCAATTGCCGTGAAGGCGTGCAGAACTGTATCCGGTGCGCGGTCGGCTTGGCAAGCTGCTCACACCCGGGGACCAACAATCTGCCAATGCTTTGCTCGAAAGCCGCCTACCTTGTATTCTCGTCGCCTCAAATCCTCAGGATGGGGAGAGTTTGCACCGAATGTCTTCTGGTTCCGGCCGCAGCGGCGCGAGGCTTCAAAAATTCGCGACTGTTTCAAAGCCCGCTTCTCCGCGGCGCTCCAGCCAGTTCGCCTTACTCCTGATCGCGATTGCAGCCACGGCGGTGGTCGCGCCTATGTTTTTTCTTGGCAATGCTTCAGGTCACGATTTTTCTTTTCATCTTGCATCCTGGTTGGACGTTGCCGGGCAATGGCGTGAGGGTGTCTTCTTTCCGCGCTGGGCTCAATGGGCCAATTGGGGATTTGGCGAGCCTCGTTTCATTTTCTACCCGCCCGCTTCATGGACGCTTGGCGCGGCGCTAGGCTCGGTGCTGCCATGGAAAATGGTCCCGGGAACGTATACCTGGCTCGTCCTTCTGTTGTCCGGCTTCGCGATGTGGCGCCTCGCGCGTGAGTCGCTTCCCGATTCGCAGGCGATCGCAGCAGCCGTCATTTACGTTTTGAATCCCTATCAGCTCGTCGTGGTGTATTACCGCAGCGACTATGCCGAGCTTCTCGCCAGTGCGCTTTTTCCCTTGCTGATCTTCGGCGCGCTGAGAGTGGTTCGCAGCAGCTCACGGCAGAATGGCCCTCAGCGAAACGATTCGCGCCAGAATTGGGCAACCGTGCCCCTCCTTGCGTTGGTCTTTGCCGCCATATGGCTTTCAAACGCGCCAGCCGCGGTAATCGCGACATACTCCGTGGTGTTACTACTTGTTGTCGGCTGCTTCGAGCGGAAAATTTTTCGGCTGCTGATTCCAGGAGCAGCAGCAATGGCCATCGGGTTCGGGCTTGCGGCGTTTTACATTCTTCCCGCAGCTTTCGAACAGCGCTGGGTACAAATCTCGCAAGTAACAGCGGGAAACTATCAGCTGGATCAAAATTTCCTGTACACGCGCTCGATAGACCCGCAGTTTGCGCTTTTCAATTGGAAGGTTTCCACCGTCGCTTTTGGCGTGATGTTGTTAACCGGCGTGGCCGGAACATTTAGTGCGCGTAAGCGCCGAGAGTATCAGACGCTGTGGTGGATGCTGGCTATGCTGGCTGTCGCTTCTACTTTCATGATGTTTCCCGCCAGCCTGGGGTTCTGGCGCCATCTTCCCAAATTGCAATTTCTCCAGTTCTCGTGGCGCTGGCTTATCCCACTGGGCATTCCGTATGCCTTCTTTCTGGCATCGGCGATCGGCCAATCCCGATGGCGATGGATCGGGAGCGCGGCCCTCGCGTTGGTGATCGCCCTTGCCGCCACCGCAATTATCCGCGACGCCTGGTGGGACAGCGTTGATATCCCCCTTCTCGCGGCCGCACTTCGCACCGGCCACGGTTACGAGGGGGTCGAGGAATATGCGCCACTCGCCTGCGATATCTACGATCTGCCTGGAGCGATCGTTGATCCTGAATCGCCCAAAGTCTTTGAAAGAACGCCGCCAACGCCGCTGGTCCAGCCGTTCACTGCTGCTTCGCGAAGGAGCGCCTCTTTGTCGCCCGCCCAAATCTCGATCGATAAATGGCAGGCAGAGCACAAAAGCCTCCGCGTCGCGACAGCCGAACCCGTTACGCTTGCACTCCGGCTTTTGAACTATCCGGCGTGGGAGGTGCGAATCGACGGCGCGGCGGTCAACCCAGGGTCACAGCCCAAAATTGCTCGAATGCTTGTACCCGTTCCGGCCGGGCGGCACCGGATCGAGGTGAACTTTCGCCGGACATGGGATCGCACAACCGGTGCGGCGATTTCTGGCTTCTCGGCAGTTCTGCTCGTTGGTTTCGTCGCGTTTGCCCGCCGCAGGCGTAGCCTTCCGCAATCGTAAGTAGCTGTCAGCGGGCGCTTTCCTCCGCCGGAATCCAACGTCAAATACCAGCGAAGCACGCTGGCGTGGCGGTCCGTGTAATGCTCCTGGAACCCCCACGCTTGGAGCAATCGTGCGCATCCCGTACAATACGAATATCCAAAGTCTGGAGCTAACGACACTAATGTACGTGTGCTCTCGTCTCAAATTAAACGCGCTGCTGCCGCAGGTATCTGCCGCCGGAACCCTGTTTTGCGGGTTGCTCGTCTCCGTATGCTTTTCGGCGCTCCTCGCAGGCTGCGGTCAAAAGCAGGCCGCTGGTAATGAGGAGCCTCCCGCCATCGCAGTCAAAACGGCGGTCATCGAGCCTGTTCCCATCTCCGAATCCTCGGAATACCTGGGAACCCTCAAGTCCCGGCATTCGGTTGTCCTAAATCCCCAGGTCGAAGGCCAGATCACAAATATTTTCGTAAGATCGGGCGACCGCGTGAAAGCCGGAACAGCACTCATGCAGATTGACCCCATCAAGCAGCAGGCCACCTTGGGAAGCCAGGAAGCGGCGCGCGCCGCACAGGAAGCAAACGTTCATTTCGCGCAAATTCAATGGGAACGCGCGCAGAAACTTTTCGATGCCGGTGTAATCAGCAAGCAGGACTTCGATCAGGCGCGCACCAATCTCGAAACAGCTCAGCACCAACTCAAATCGCTCGACGCGCAAGTGCAGCAGCAGCAAGCGGAGCTGCATTACTATCGCGTGAATGCTCCCACCGACGGATTTGTTGGCGACATTCCCGTGCGCGTGGGCGATCGCGTGACGAACACGACCACCCTCACCACCGTCGACCAGCCCGGCCCCCTCGAGATTTACATCAGCGTCCCCGTCGAGCGTTCGAAGGATTTGAAGATGGGGCAGAAAGTGCAGCTGCTCGATAGCCAGAGCAAGGTTGTCGCCGACACCCAGATTGATTTCATTTCCGCTCAAGTCGACACCAATACGCAGTCCGTGCTCGTGAAAGCGACCGTCAAAAACTCCGCCGACACGCTTCGCACCTCTCAATTCGCGCGAACCCGTATCGTCTGGAGCACGCATGACGGGCCCGTGATTCCGGTGCTGGCCGTGCAGCGCATCAACGGGCAATCCTTCGCCTTTGTGGTCGAAGGCTCGGGAAAATCGCAGGTGGCGCATCAGAAAGTCCTTACTCTCGGCGAGATGGTCGGGAACGATTACGCCGTGCTCGACGGCCTGAAATCAGGCGATCGTGTGGTGATCGAGGGCGCCCAGAATCTCGTGGACGGCGCGCCGGTCACCGAGCAAGCACCCGCTCCGGCAGGAAAGTCTTCATCTTGATTTCTTTCCGTCCGCTTCGTGTTCGTGCGGCAAAAAGGCTCTCGTAGAAAATGTTCGTTGATTTCTTTATCCGGCGGCCCATCTTCGCCACTGTCTGCGCGCTCCTGATTATTTTGGCGGGCGCGGTGACGATTCCCACTCTTCCAGTCGCCCAATTTCCTGATCTCGCGCCTCCGCAGGTCAACGTAGGCTCCTTCTACAACGGCGCCAACGCGCAAACCGTAGAAACGTCTGTCACAACGCCGCTCGAGCAGCAGATCAACGGCGTCGAGGGCATGAAGTACATGACCTCCTCGAGTGGAAATGACGGCTCGAGCAACATCAACGTCACTTTTGACATTACGCGCAATATCGATCTCGCCGCCGTAGACGTTCAGAACCGCGTGAACCAGGCCCTGGGCCGGCTTCCCAACGAGGTGAAAACTACCGGCATCAGCATCACAAAGTCGTCGAGCAATTTCGTGTTCGGCGCGGGTGTCTATTCCGAGCATGGTGAGTACAGCAGCCTTTTTCTCAGCAACTATATTGACCTCTACGTGCGCGACGCGCTGAAGCGTGTTCCCGGCGTCGCTGACGTACAGAATTTTGGCGAGCGAAAATACTCCATGCGCCTGTGGCTCGACCCTCTCCGTATGGCGGCGCGCGGCCTCACCGCCACGGATATTCTGAGCGCGCTCACCGAGCAGAACGTCCAGGTAGCTTCCGGCCAGGTTGGCCAGCCTCCTTCTCGGCCGGACCAAAGTTATCAGATCAGCGTGCGTGCGGTCGGGCGGCTGGTCGAGCCATCTGAGTTCGAAAATATAATTTTGAAGACCGGCGCGGACGGAAATCTGGTTCGCGTGCGTGATGTGGGACGCGCCGAGTTGGGCGCCGAAGATTACAGTAGCGTTCTTCGCTTCGATGGTCACGACGCCGTGGGCTTCGGCGTCACTCAATTGCCCAGCGCCAATGCTCTCGCGGTCGACAAAGCAGCGAAGGCTGAGCTCGAGCGCCTCTCGAAACGCTTCCCTCCCGGCATCAAGTACGCCGTCGCATTCGACACCACAACCGTCGTTGGCGAGTCAATCAAAGACGTTCTGTACACGCTGATCGAGGCAATCATCCTCGTCGTGCTGGTGATTTTTATCTTCCTGCAAGACTGGCGCAGCACTTTTATCCCCGCCATCACGATTCCCGTCTCTCTCATTGGAACTTTTGCTTTCGTAAAGATTCTGGGCTTCTCGATCAACACTCTCACCCTCTTCGGGTTGACGCTTGCCACCGGTCTAGTAGTGGACGATGCCATCGTCGTCATCGAGAACGTGCAGCGCCACATCACCGAAGGAATTTCTGAGCCGCACAATGCCGCTTCCATCGCCATGAAGGAAGTAGCCGGCGCCGTCGTCGCCACCTCGCTCGTTCTCGTAGCGGTATTCGTTCCGGTGGCATTCTTCCCTGGCACCACAGGCATCCTGTTCCGCCAGTTCGCTCTCACGATCGCGTTTTCCGTTTCCATTTCCGCGTTCAACGCGCTCACCCTCACGCCGGCACTCTCTGCAATTTTTCTGGGCCACGGACACGTTGTGAAAAGTCGCATTTTTGCCGGCTTCAATAGAGGCATGACGGCTTTCGGCCGCGCTTACCAGAATTTCCTGCGATTTGTGTTGCGCTTCGAGTATGCCGCGGTTCTTTTATTTTTCTTCGGACTCGGGCTCACCTACTGGGTCTATCAACACGTTCCGAAGGGTTTCATCCCAGCCGAAGACGGCGGCTACCTCATCATCGCCGTACAATCGCCCCAGGGTGCCTCGCTCGAATACACCACAACGATCTGCTCGCAAGTGGAAGCAATTCTCGCCAAAGTACCGGAGATGGACAGCGCGTTTTCTGTCGCTGGATTCAGTTTCGGCGGTAGCGCTTCAAATCGCGCTCTGATTTTTGCGGGCCTGAAAGATTTCGACCAGCGCAAAGGCGAAGAACACTCAGGCAACGCCGTCCTGGAACGGCTTCGCGGCCCGCTCTCCACCATTTCTGGTGCGCAAGTGGTCCCCTTCGCGCCTCCAGCCGTGCAAGGACTCGGACAATTCGGCGGCTTCCAATTCGTCCTTCAGGATCAAAGTGGCGCTTCGATGCAGCAGCTTTCGAATGTCACCCAAAAAGTAATCGAAGAAGGAAACAAGAATCCGAACCTCACGGGACTATTCACAAGTTTCAGCGCCAACGATCCACAGTTCGTCCTGAATTTCGACCGCGAACGCGCCAAAGCCCTCGGCGTCTCGCTGAATCAGATTACGGACGCCCTGCAGGTCTACATGGGCTCCGTCTACGTGAACGATTTCGATTTCAACAATCGCGCCTATCGCGTCTACGTCCAGGCCGACAAGCAATTCCGCGCCGAACCCCGCGACATCAAGGAATATTACGTCCGCTCCGACAAAGGCATGATGGTGCCGCTCGAAAATCTTGTGAAGCTCGAGTCGCAAGCGTCGCCGCAGGTAATCAGCCATTACAATCTTTTCCGCTACGCGGAAATTGACGGCTCAGCCGCCCCAGGTAAAAGTTCTGGCGACGCAATCGCCACGATGGACGCGCTCGCCAACAAAGTCCTTCCCCCAGGCTTTTCCTATGAATGGACCGGCCTGTCTCTCGAAGAAATTCAATCCGGCAGTCAGGCAACGATGCTGTTCGGCCTCGGACTCCTGGTTGTCTACCTCACGCTCGCCGCACAATATGAAAGTTTCACGCTTCCCTTCATCGTCTTGCTCGCAGTTCCCATGGCTTTGCTCGGCGCCGTCGGCGCACAGGCTCTGCGCGGCCAGGAGAACGACGTCTACTGCCAGATCGGTCTCGTCATGCTGATCGGCCTCTCCAGCAAAAACGCGATCCTCATCGTCGAGTTCGCCGAGCAGCTTCGCGAAAAAGGCTTCAGCATCCTCGACGCCGCCGTGGATTCCGCCCTGATCCGTCTGCGTCCCATCCTGATGACTTCGCTCGCTTTCATTCTCGGCGTCCTTCCCCTCGTACTCGCGCAGGGCGCCGGCCGCATCAGCCGCCGTTCAGTAGGCACCACAGTCTTCGGCGGCATGATCGCGGCAACGTTCCTGAATCTGATCTTCATTCCCGTGCTCTACGTCCTCGTTCGCCGCATTCAGTCCGGATTCAAAAAGGAACCACCGTCGCACTCGCCCTCTGCCTCGCCCGCCTCGCCTTTGCCGTCACACCCCGCCTGATCCAGCCAGCCAGCGCCACCGCCGGACTCCGTTGCAAAAATCCCGCACCCGGCGATATCCTGATTGCCGATGAAATTCGCGAAACAAATCCGCCTCTCCGCACCGGCTGTTTATCTCTTCACCTCAACATTCGCTCCGGCCGCATTCGCTCGGCCACAGGCCACCCAGGCACCTTCTTCGCAGTTGAATCTGCAGACGCAATCCACGCAAACAAACGCCGCCGGCCACAAAATCTACCGCCTCGATATCAACGCAACAAAACAATGGCTCGACACCGGCATCGACGTCCGCGGCGGCGAAAAACTCCGCGCCACCGGCAGCGGCAAACTCACCTACCCGCCCGCCGGCAAAAATCCCGACGAACGCATCTTCGGCCCCGATGGCCTCCCGCGCGGCTGGGCCGACATAATCCACGACTACGCAGTCCCCGACGGCAATCACGGTGAACTGATCGCCCGTGTCGGCTCAGGCGACGCCGCTCAGCCCTTCTCGCTCGGCCTCACCAAAGATTTCACCGTCCCCGTAGCCGGCCGCCTCTTCATCGGAATCAATCAAAGCTACAAAGACGCCGGCGCCGCCAAAGGAAATTTTCACGTCACGATCGAAGTCCTCGATCCAGGCTCAAGCACGGCCGCAGCGATGGCCGTCGGCGGCCCAGCAGAAACAAAAATCGCGGGCGTCACGCCCGATCTCCTCGCTTCCATTCCGCGCCGCATCTCCGACAAGCAAGGAAATCCTGGCGACATGGTGAATATCCTCATCGTCGGCACAAAAGAGCAGCTCCTTCGCGCGTTCTCCACCGCCGGCTGGGTCAGAGTCGATAGCGACGTGCAGTCCACCGTGATTGCCGGCCTCATCGACACCATCCAAAAAAAAGATTACCTCACCATGCCGATGAGCACGCTCTACCTCTTCAATCGTCCCCAAGATTACGGTTTCGCCCACGCCGAACCCGTCCGCGTCGCCATGTCCCGCAATCATCTGCGCGCGTGGCAATCGTCCCACATGATCGGCGGCCGCCCGCTCTGGTGCATCGCCGCTACCCACGATATCGGCTTCGAACGCGACGAACGCAACAACGGAGTCACCCACAAAATCGATCCCGAAATAGATAAAGAGCGCGAATATGTGAACGACACGCTCTCCGGCACCGGCCTCATCGCCGCCCGCGAACACATCGCCCCGCCCGACCCACTCACCGAAGCCCGCACCGCCACCGGCGGCACCTTCCGTTCCGACGGCCGTATCCTCGTTCTCGTCCTCGACAACACAAAATCCACTGCGACGATCACAACGACCTCAACCAGCAAGTAGCCACACCGATTCCTGCGTCCCTCGAATTACTGCGATTAATCATTTTCCGTATCGTGTTCGACGCTCGAGAGATCTGCTTTGTTTTCAATCTGAAATTTGAAATTTCAAATTTGCAATCTCCCTTTCTCGCCTTCTCCCCTGGAGCGCCGTTCCTTCGTTGCCCTAAAGTAAGAAGCGGGCGTAGTTCCCAATATTTTTCGAAACATCGAAATGAACGCGCTCGGCGTGCTGTACCCCGCTTCCAAAGCCGCGTGCGTCACCTTCGCTCCTTCTGCTAGAAGCTGCATCGCCCGCATCAACCGCAATTGCTGCCGCCATTTTCCAAACGTCATCCCAGCATCCTGCTGAAACAGGCGCTCAACGGTCCGCTTGCTCGCGCCACCCACGCGGCAAAGTTCGGAAAGCGGCCGCGCATCGCTAGGATCGTTATGAAGCGCTTGCATGATCCGGCCCGCCCTCGCATCAGTCACATTCGGAAGCTGCAGCGGTACCGTCTGTATCGCGTCGAGCTGATCCAGAATTATTTCGACCAAGTGTCGCTGCCGCAAAACTTTCCTCCTCAGCTCGCGAAATGCGCACGCCCGCAGAATAAGTTCCCGCAGAAGTGCGGAAATATTCACCACGCAGCAATTCCGAGGCAGCGCCTTCGCCAGTCGCTTCTTTAAATAAAGAGTCCGCATCGCGACCGCCCCCGACATCGTGATCGTGTGGGGAATCCGCGCCGGAATCCAAACCGCTCGATCCGTGGGCACCACCCAGATGCCGTCCTTCGTTCGCACCGTCATCACCCCGCGCGACGCATACACCAGTTGGTCGGCTTCGTGAAAATGCAGCGCAATCACGTGCCCCGCAGCGTAATCGTGCATAAGAGTCGTAATCTCGGCGCGCCTATGCCCGATCCGGTCGAATACTGCTTTATTGATTTGGCGCTTTTGCGACATTCATTGTCACAATATCGAAAGTATGCAAACCGCGCAATCCATAAACTGCCTTTGCAAGCCGGGAAGCTCGGCGGGATTCGAGGATCAAAGAGTGAACTGGATTCACAACCGCTTGTGTCGCTCCGAACGATGGCGACGAACCGTCGAGCGCCGCCTGCCATGGGCTCTCGCACGCGTGGACTTAGGAACAAGCGTGCTGGAGCTCGGGCCTGGCCCCGGCCTCACCACCGATCTCCTGCGAAAAAGAGTCCCGCAACTCACGGCTATCGAAATCGATCGCCGGTTAGCCGAATCGCTCGCCTCTCGTCTGAACGGCAGCAACGTCCAGGTCGTCAAAGGCGATGCCACTAAGATGCCATTCGCAAACACACAATTCTCCAGCACGGTTTGCTTCACGATGCTCCACCACGTGCACACTCCCGGCCTTCAGAACCAACTTTTTCGCGAAGTTTGGCGCGTCTTGCGACCAGGTGGCGCTTTTGTCGGTGCCGATAGCCTCCAGAGCCTATTCATGCGCCTGATTCATATTCGCGACACTCTCGTGCCGGTGGCTCCCGGCACCCTTGGTGATCGTCTTCAAGCCGCAGGATTCCAAGTGATGGAAATTGAAAAAAATTCCGAGGCGTTTCGGTTTCATGCGCGACGGCCGGCGCCGCCCTAGCGCGTGAACCGAAGTTTTCTGACGTGAAAAAATCACTCGAGGAGGCAACACGCATGCTAAAGCAGGTTGTTGTTCAAGGTACGCAAGGCTTTGAGAAAGATCCTTTTTATTTTTTCGCTGTTTCTCTGCGTCGTCGTCGCGCCCAGCGCATTCGCTGCCAATGGCCCTGGGACATGTACGACAAGCCCCGAGAGCCGGCAACTGGATTTCTGGCTGGGCGATTGGACGATCTCATCTCCGGGCGCCTCGTGGAGTGCGACGAGCACGGTCGCGCTCTCGCTCGATAGCTGCGTGATCACCGAAAACTGGGACGGCGGAAAAGGGCAGCGCGGCGAAAATATTTTCGCCTACAGCTACGGCGACCAGGGCTGGCGTGGATTGTTCGTGGACAACGAAGGCCGCGCGCATGCCTTCGTCAACGGAAAAATCTCCGCGGGCACTGCTGAATTTCTCGGGCCAAACCGCGGCCCCAACGGGGAAGAGGTGCTCAATCGAATCCGCGTGGTTCGCCTGAGCGCGGACAAGGTGGAACAAACCTGGGACAAATCCACCGATAAGGGCGCTACATGGTCGCCCGTTTTTCGCTTGGAGTATTCGCGAAAGAAATCCTGATGGCGACTGTCGTGTGAACGAGATCAAACTTCAGCGCGGGCCAACCGGCCGACTCACTTCAGGCCAAAGACCCGCGCCTCAAATTCGAGCGAAGCCGGCAGGTGCTCGGCAAAATACTGCCAGTCGTGACCGCCTGGGTAAATGTGAAATTCATGCGCGATATGTCGCGACGACAGAATTTTGTCGAGTATTTCGGCGCCGGCATTGAATCCGTACCCGTCTTCTGATCCGCAATCAAAGTAAATCTTCAGTCCCGAGATGTGAGCCGTCCGCGCCAGAGTGAGCGGGTTGTTGCGATCCCAGAACGCACGATCAGGCGGCGAACCAAACACATCGCCCAGCAGCCTCATTCGCGGATTCTGAGCCCCTTCCGCCACGCTGATGCTCGGCAATTTCTCCATCAGCGCCGCGCTATGCACACTCAGGGAACCGAATAGGTCAGGGTGCAAGAACGCAAGCCGCAACGCCCCGTATCCGCCCATCGAAAAGCCCGCAATGCCTCGTGTAGCGCGCGCGGCGGTAATCCGGTAACGGGCTTCAATGGCAGGCATGAACTCGCGTAGAAAAAAATCTTCGTATCGCTCTTTGCCGTCGTGCGAATTGATGTAAAAGCTCGCACCCGCCGCGGGCGTCACGATCACGAACTCGCCCAACTGATGCTGCTCCCACAAATCCTCGACGAGATTCCAGCCGCCCGAATGCAGAAACATCTGCTCGTTGTCGCCAAGCCCATGAAGAAGATAAAGCACCGGATAGCGTCGCGTTTTCTCCACGTCGTAACTGGGCGGCAGCAAAGCGCAGTAAGCGACAGAACGCGCGAGAATCTTGCTTCTCACGCTCTGGCATTCCGCGCGCCCGGCAGCAGCCTGCGCAGGCTGGCCGGCAAATGCGCAAATCAAAAAAGCTAGCGCAGCCAGCGCGAGCTTTGCCTTACTCATACCGCAGGGCCTCCACCGGATTCAGTCGCGCCGCGCGCGACGCCGGATAGAGCCCTGCCACCAGACTCACCACCACCGAAAATACAATCCCACCAAGAATCAGCCACAAAGGCACGGAAAACACATGCGCGGGCGGCAAATCCTGCCTCCACAAGTAAACGTTTGTTCCGAATGTCACCGCGCGTCCAATCAGCCAGCCCATCCCCACCCCGAAAATCCCGCCCATCAATCCCATCACTCCCGCTTCCGCAAAAAATAACTGCTTCACGTCGCGGTCAGCCGCCCCCAGCGCCTTCAGCACGCCAATCTCCCGCCTGCGCTCTAAAATCGCCATCACCAGCGTGTTGACAATTCCCAGAGTCGAAACCGCCAGCGCCAGGCTTCCGAAAATTCCGAGCAACGAATCGAAAATCGTAAAGAAAATCCGCAGATTGCGCGTGGCATCCAGCAGCGAAAACGTCGAGAACCCCATGTCCTTGATCGCCGTTTCAATTTTTTCCACTTGCGAAGGGCTCTTGGCTCGCACCGTCAAGCTCGCATACGTGGTCTTCCCGTTCGCTCCCCTCACCACGTCGCGCAAGTCATTCAACTGTGCCGCCCGCAGCGTTTCCGCCACCGCCAGCGGAATCAACACCCGCCCGCTGCCGATGCCGCCAAACCCCGCCGCAGGTTCGGTGTCAACGATTCCCACGATGCAAAGATTTTTCTCGCGCGGCACCACCGAAAATCCACCGCTTCCATTGTCACTATTTCCTGCCTCTGACGAACCGCCGCCGCCGGCAGCCTGCGTCCTCAGCGCCTGTCGTTCTGCATAACGCAGCACCAGATCTTTGCCGATCAAGCTCGAAGGCTTGTCCGAGAGATCCTTCGCAAATTCAGATTGCAAAATCGCTTCGTCAACATTTTCACCCGAAAAGAAATTTCCGTTGATGCCGTCGAACGCGCCGTTTCCCCTTGCCGACTCCGGGATCCCCGCGACCATCGTGGCATATGGCTTCCCGGCAAAACGCACCTCGGTCGGAAATCGAATCTGCGGATACACCTCGACCACATTGGGCAGCTTCTGAAGTAGCTCACGCGCTGAATCATCCAGCGGCGGAGATATCCGCGGCGCATGATCTTGCTCGCTGCTCTGATCCGATCCGGCTGCCGCCCGCCTCGGTGGCTCCGATGGCCTGCCAAATCCACGCAGACCGGATTTCGACATCACGATGATTGTGTCAAACAGTCCCGAGTTCGAAAGCCGCTTCGTAGCCAGTTCCTGCAATCCTACGCCGAGCGAAAGCATGGCAACGAGCGATGCCACGCCCACTGCGATTCCCAGCGTCGTTAGGGAATTTCGCAGCATCGCCTCACGCAAATTCCGCAACGCCAGTTCTCCCAGATCGCGCGCCTTCATGCCGCCACTCCATCGCTCACCAGCTTGCCGTCGGCCAGAGCCGCGATTCGATCCGCGAAGCGGCTGGCCAGCGGCCGTTCATGCGTCACCATAATGATCGTCATCCCCATAGACAATTGAATTCCCTTCAACAGCTGCATCACCGATTCGCCCGTCGCGCTGTCGAGATTCCCGGTGGGCTCATCGGCGAAAAGTATCGTAGGCCGGTTCACCAGAGCGCGAGCGATCGCCGTGCGCTGCTGCTCTCCACCCGATAATTCGCTGGGACGATGGGTTGCGCGCTTCGCAAGTCCCACTCGCTCCAGCGCTTCGCGCACGCGCGCGCCGCGTTCGCTACGATCCACTTCGGCCAAACGCAACGGTAGCTCCACATTTTCTTCCAGCGTCATTTTTGGAAGCAGATTGAACGACTGAAAAACCATCCCGACGGTGCGGCTGCGATAGTGCGCGAGCTCAACCGAGTTCAGCTCCGACAAATTTCTTCCATGCGCCACAATCGACCCCGCTGATGGCCGGTCAAGACCAGCCATCAAATTTAGCAATGTGGATTTTCCTGAACCGGATGTGCCGAGCAGCGCGAGAAATTCGCCCGCGCCCACTTCGAGTGTCACATCGTCCACCGCTCGAATCAGCGCGGAGCCCATCTGATAGTGCCGCGAAACGTGTTCAACTCGAATCGCGGCTCCGTTACTCGCAATCGACATTCGCCCTCAATCTCAGCCTCGCTGTCAGCCTTCCATGTTACTACGCGCAATGCGACCCTCGAATTTCACCGCTAATTTTCCCTCGAACTGACCGTCCAAATTTTGGGTGCGTGGAAAACAGCAACAGTCGAATGGAAGCAAACCAATTAGTGCCGAGCGTGGAGAAAGGCTGGGAGCAAAATTGCGAGTAATATGCCAAGCAAAGCTACCCACGACCACTTGTTGGCGAAGTTCATTGTGTAGCCGATTCCGACACGCTTTGGGACAAGGATCGCCGGGTCGCTCGGATTCCAATAGAAGATTCCCGCTTTCCAGTGCGAATCATTTTGGGGTTTTGAAATTTCATCTACCTTTGACGAGGCGGTGATTTTGACGTAAGACCACCCCACCAGAGCGGCGATACTCGCCAGAAGCAAAATCGGATTCACCCAAGGGGAAATCCTCACGAGTGGCAACAAGGACATCAAAATGAACGAAACAGTTATCGGATAAAGTAAAAACTCTAATCCCCGGATAGTGATGTACTGCATCACCGTTTTGCGGGTGACGTGCGATATGCTCCAGGCTAGCCCCAATAAAAAGCAGTCAATCATCGAGCCGATTAATACTGGACCATAGACTCCGCGCCAATCACGGTTCGCCCATTGGTTCGGTCGACCTTCGATTCCGAAATGCACCGGAAAACGCTGGGGTAGATTGTCCCAATGCAGGTGCAGATACACTGCAACAGTTGCGAGTGCAGCGAACGGCAGCAATATGAACCACAACCTCACCCTCGTATCTGGAAGTGGGGAATGAACCCTCGCATGCCGCGTTTCACTCGGTGGCCGTCCAAATCGGGCCTGCACTTCGCGAAAATTGCGCCTATAGCTGAACCCGACACCAACAATGAGTAGCACCATTGGCACAATCCCAGGCCAATCGGGCTGCGTCCATCGTACATAAAGCATGAGTGCGATCGTCACACCAGTCCAAAGGGCTACCTGCCAACGATATGATCGCAGCAGCCGACGGCCGTCTTTGCTTCTCGGAAAATCGGGATTAACGGTCGCGCTGAAGAAAAGCCCTTTCCGCGTTAACTGCGGAGTGAAATAGAGAACGATAGCAACTAACAGGATTGGTAGAAGAACGAACAGAAGTTCGGAATTCATGATGGTGTAGTGCTCCCCTCTAAAACTGGACACCTCAGTTAGGTAAGATCAGGGCCTCCAAACAGGAGGCAACATGGGCAGGAAACCACGCGTAGATCGAACCCCGGAAGAAAAGTGGCAGATCGTGCAGGAAGGTATCAAGAGCGGCAACGTCTCGGAGACATGTCGGCGTCACGGGATCGCTCCGAATCTGTTCTATCGCTGGAAGGATGAGGCGGAACAGGGAGCGAAGGCAGCGCTTGGGGGGAGAAGCGCTGCCGCCGCGGAAACCGAGAAGGACCATCGTATTCGGCAGTTGGAACGAACGCTGGGACGGAAGTCTCTAGAGATCGAAATCCTAAAAAACGTCGTGGGGGAGTGAGCTGTGGTGCGGTTCACTCCCAGGCGCGAGAGATGGTGACGCAGGGCTACACGGCCACGCTGGTAGCGGCGACGTTGGCCATCAGCCGGTCGAGCCTGTACTACCAGAAGCGCCCGCGAGGCAGCCGAGCGGATCGAACCTACGATGAACAGATCGTGATGGCGTGCGGAGAGAAGCTGGCGTACGGCTATCGGCGAGTGGCGTGGTGGCTGCAGCGGAAGAAAGGACTGCCCGTGAATCGCAAGCGGGTGTTACGGGTGATGCGAGAACGTGGGTTGCTGGTGCGCTCGCGTCGTCTGCGCGCACGAAGGAAGAAAGAGTGGGGCCGCGTGGAAGCAGCCGAGCCGAATCAGATCTGGCAGTCGGACATGACCAAGATCTGGGCGGGGCCTGCCGTGGGCTGGGCTTATCTGGTGTGCGTAATCGACTGCTGTACGCGGGAGATCGTGGGATGGAATCTCTCGCATCGCTGTCGGACCGCAGACGCGCTGGCAGCGGTCGAGCAGGCGGTGCTGAATCGACTTCCCGCAGGAAGCCGTGAGGCGAACTTGACGCTGACGACCGACAACGGGACGCAGTTCACTTCTTCGCGCTTCTTGGAGACGTTGGGGCGGCTCGGCATCACCCATCGGCGGACGGCGTATCATCACCCGGAAGGCAACAGCTACATCGAACGGTTCCACCGCAGCTTGAAGGAAGAAGAAGTCTGGACGTCGGAGTATCGGAGCTTGGAAGAAGCGCAAGCATCGATCGCTCGTTGGATCGAGGAGTACAATCACGACCGGCCTCACCGCGGAGTCCAAAATCGCACTCCGCACGAGGCCTTCTTGGCTTTCGCAGGTCTAACTAAAAATGAGGCCCTGACTGTCTAAATTAGTAGGGAGCACTACAATGGTAACTTATCCATCATCGCGGCGCGGGTAGCCAATCCCGCCTCTGGCTCAAAGGTCCTCGTTGTTATTATATCTTGACCTAGTTCGAAGATGTCACCTGCTGTTTAATGATCCATTCACCGATAGCGTCGATTACCTCTTGAGCGACGTGGCCAGGTTGGTCGTATTCGGCGGGAGTTGATACACCTGAACCCGCAACGAGCAAATGATTCAGATTCTCGTAGAACCTAAACGAAGAGTTAGAGTGCCCAACCATCCCGACCTTCCAGCCTTGGAAATCTGCTGCGCTTACTTCGTAGTCTCGACCCCCTTGTATCACGAGTATAGGAATCTTCAATCGTTCCGCGCTTTCGACCGCATTATAATTTCGAAGGTCCAGCCAGTACGATCCCGGGATGTGGGCACCCCAAAAATCAATAATTGAAGTCGATCTCAAATCTGAGCTTTCAATCTCATGAGCGGTCTCTTCGGCCCTCTTGACCGCTTCCGCAGCCTCTTTGCTGTCTGGCATAAGTTTCGCAAAATACTTCGTTTGGTCAACCAAAGACTGCTGGATTGAGCGGGAGGGCCCTGCGAGGATAATTATCCCTGAGATTTCAGGATCAGTAGACGCAATCCTCGGTGCGAGCATGCCTCCCAGACTATGACCAATAAGGAATATTTGTTTAGAACTTACTCCTGGTGTTCTGGCCACCAATTCGATGGCTGCACGTGCATCATCCATGACTTCATCACGTACAGTGAACAGCGGTATCTCCTTTTGAAACTTTGCACCGTAAGCCGAAGTCCTTTTCGTGTAACGTAATATGGCGATCCCTTGTGAGGCCAAGCCCCAAGCCAAGTCCTTGAATGGTTTGTTCGGCCCGATAGTTTCATCCATGTCAAGCGGCCCGGAACCATGCACCAGGACGACACCGGGAAACGGCCCAGTTCCACTAGGAAGTGTCAAGACGCCGGGCAGTTCCCAGGGACTTTTCCCAACGGTTACGGACTGCTCTCGAATCTGTGCAGGCCGGACGTATGCGGGTAGAGACCAGGATGCGTACGAACTCTGCGGCGGCACGAAAGATAATCCGGCGATGTGCCCTGTACTATCGTATACAACCTTTACGTCCAAGTTGCCTTTAGCGAACGAGCATGTCACAAAAACAACCTGATATCCTTCTTTCTCCTGAGTGTGAACATCGAGGATTTGTTCGAAGTCTCCCACCTGCTGGAGCAATCCATTCCAGGTGTTTTGGAGTTTTCCCGGAGGGAGAGCCTTCGCCATCTTCTCATCGAATTGCTTGCTGGCTTCGTCGAAGCGACGCTGGGAGAGTGCAGTAATAAAACGCTTTGCAGTGTCTTGATAATCCTGCACTACGAAACCGGGCATGACCAGGACGGAGATACAGGCTATACTTGCGAGAACCTTCGATGAGAAGACTTTCAAATGTGAACTTTCCGGGACAGATTCTAATATAAATATTAAGTATGTTGATCACGAACTACGAAAGGTTCGGCTCGTGTAACTTGAAATGGTGCGGACCGTTTTTTTAAGTGGACGAAAGCGGGCGCGATGAAAGGTTTTTCGCTAGGTCTCAAATAGAGCACCAACGCTCCAGCCATAGCAAGGCTGAAGCTCACAAGCCCGTGAATGATTGCGATGCCCGCGTGAAAAGTGAGTCCGGCCAGTAGAAAATAGCTCCAGGCCTTCTTCGGCATTACCAGCGCTGCGAACAGAAACAACTCCAGTATTATCGCGCCCCACGTCATCAAGGCTAGCGTTGTGCCGTGCCGAACCAGCGGTTCGACCAAGTGCCAAACCAAGGTGACGCTCCGAAGTCAGGATGCGTAATCCAATAGTAAAGGGCGGTGCCGTCTGTCCACTCTTGAACTCCGAGTTTTCCCACCGCCGCATGGAAGTATATGCCTGCGACCTGAATCCGCACTGCAACCAGAGATGAGATTGCGAGCAGGTATTTCCAGTCCGCAACATGGTGTTCGCTATTCTGCCAATGCCATGCACGCCGATCGGTCAGGGTCACTGGTAGCAAGAGTAGCGTTAAGACCGCTGTAACTTGGTCGCCTCCATCGACCATCACTGCGGAAGTCGCGAGACTAAATGAAACCCACCAGTGCAAAAGCCCCATATAGCGGGGACGCCATCCGGATGCCACGATGACCAGGATAATCACGGCAATCCATCTAGCCAGCTCCAGATGGTGGAAACTCGCGCAGAACACTCCGATGCGAGAGAGTCCAGTACAAATGGGAACCTCAGAAACACCCCACGCTGGACGAAAAAGTGCATTGGAACTGCTGAAGATGAGCGTGCTGGCGGTGCCAGCTGCCAGCAGGCTTCTCCCCAAACCATACACATTCGTCCAGGGTCTAGAGTGTGCCACCCAGTTTCTGCAAGCCTTTCCCAGCAACAGCAGCGGATCAGCTCTCATTGGCAGTCCACTTTGATCCTCGCAACCCGGGATGGCATCACTATGGCTTGACCGGAGGCCCACCAAGCCCAAGGAACAGGCTTTTGCATCACGAAGCCTATGTCACCGCATATACTCGGATTCGGGGATGCGTCATTTATGGAATTTGTTAATTGCGTAGTTTCGAGACAGTCTGTCGGAAGGATTCGGCAATCGCGAAAAGAAGAATCAGGGAATTCGTGCATGAGTAAAGCCGTTTCAACACCTTGAGCCCGCGACGCGCGGTTAAGCCCAAAATCGTTTGATGGTGTAGCGTTTGGACCCAACAAGGCAGAAACCCACGTGCCGTCGCTATGCCTCGTGAAAAGTAGCATGTTTTCCTTACGAGGGTCGCGAGTAAAAAAAGCCCATCCCTCTGGTATCAACAGCCTCACTTTAGCTCGAACTTCAAATGGGAGCCGAATTGGGTTAAATGGAAGGGCGGCGTGCAGGGCGTATGCAAAAACGGTTAGCCAACCGCCCACCAGTACTAGCGCAAATAACCCTAAGCGTCTTAGTGCCCAATTGTCGTTTGAATTCATTGTTTTACTTAGAGGACGCTGTCCCCAGTCTTTGAGCAATAAGATTCACGTACACGTCTTTTTGCAAATTTGAGCTGGGCCCGCTGGCCTCCTGATCCCCTACGGCGACACTTAGGGCAGCGACAGCTAACACGACGACCGCCGCGGCCGCCGCTGCATAATAATAGTAATAATAATAGTAATAAGTTTCGATGTAGGTGTACGGAGGGAGTGGGGGGGCAACGCTCGGAGCGAGCTTAGACTGCACGTCCTTTCGAATACGACTGCCAGCTTCCGTTAGGGCTTGCTGAACCCTTACAGGATCGCCGGATTGCATTTCCACCCCGAAACGAGAAAAAAATGTGGGGTCCTGAGTTCGAAGAATGTCGACTATCTTCTGTTTAGCAATAGCCGCATCTGCCTGCGAGCCGCGTTTTGCAGCCAGTTCCAGGGAGGTTGCTACCTGAGGGCTTTCCCAAAATTCTGGGAACAATTTGGCGACAGCTCCATCATTTAACAAAACGCCACGAAAAACGGTTTCGCCGTCATATGGCGTTGCTGACGTTGTCTTTTGCGTTGTGGTTGCCGATGATTGTGTCGTAGAGCTGGCAATTACAGTGAATGTCATTAGAACAGTTACGAATACTGCGAGTGCCGGTTCCCATCTCCGCAAGTTCCTCATGTGAGACCTCCTAACCAATTGCTGAGATATGGCCCTCCACTGCGCCGCAGCCCAGCTGAATCCGTTCTCTACTACGACGTTAATTAGAGTGTCAAGTCCATGCGTTCTGATATCTGTGGATTTACTGTGAATATTATAATAATGGTAAGTCTTTCGATTAGTACGTACCTTATGAGACTACACATGGGAGAGGATTGTATAGCAAACCGGCATGCCGCAACCAGCCGATTAGGAAGCAGCGGTTTCGTTGGACCCGAGTCGCAGTTTATTGTGGGGAAAGCTCGCATCATGAAGAACTTCTGATGACCGAATCGCTTTGAGTGACTCTTCGTGGTACTAAGGGTATGTCGGTACCACCGAGGAATAATAATAAGCCGATGACAGGGCGATCCTTGACACAAAAGTTGCATGTCCAACGGACTCGAAAAAAACACTTAACGGATCCCATTGCCCACCGTCGAAACAAACTTCGTGTGCATGTCGTATAGTTGTGAAGTGGCGCGGCAGCCGACTATCGGCTGCCATCCGAGATAGCCAGCGGCCGACGGGATCTGATCTGGCCGGTTTGGCCGACAGGGTACCTGAGTGGCCGGTTTGGCCAACAGGAGATCGAGGTGGCCGGTTAGGCCGACAGGAGAAACGATGCGGAAGACTTTATCGTTCGTTGCATTCATTCTGGCGCTCGTGCCGGTTGCTCGCGCCCAAAGGCTTCCAGAGCTTGCCACGCCCGAAAACTACAAGCTGACGATCGACGTAAACCTCGACAAGGAAAATTTCACGGGCGACGAGACGATCGCAATCCACGTCCTGAAGCCGACCTCGACGATTGTTTTGAACGCCGCCGAAATTACCTTTGCCGAAACGACAATCAGTGCCGGCGGTAAAATGCAAACCGCCAAAGTCACTCCCGACGAAGACAAGCAGATGGCCACACTCGCGTTCGAGCAGCCGCTTGCCGCCGGCTCTGCAACGCTCCACATTCGCTACACCGGAATATTGAACGGCCAGCTACGCGGTCTCTACTTAAGCAAAGCCGGCAATCGCAAGTACGCCGTGACGCAGCTCGAAAATACCGACGCGCGCCGCATGTATCCTTCCTTCGACGAGCCGATCTATAAAGCAACCTTCGACCTCACCGCCATCATCGACAAAGGCGACACCGCGCTTTCGAACACAAAAATAGTCTCAGACACGCCCGGCCCGGGCGATGGCAAACACACCGTAAAATTCGCGACCACGCCCAAGATGTCTTCCTATCTCGTCGCTCTCGCGGTTGGCGATTGGCAGTGCGCCGAAGACACCGCCGACGGAATCCCCGTTCGCGTATGCGGCATCCCGGATAAAAAACCTTATGCGGACTTCGCCCTTCAGGCTGCCGTCGTCACGCTGAAGTATTACGACCAGTATTTCGGCATCAAATATCCCTACGGCAAGCTCGACATCCTGGGCGTCTCCGATTTCGCCGCCGGTGCAATGGAAAACACCGGTCTGGTGATCGCCCGCGACCTTATCTTCGTCGATCCCAAGCAATCCTCTTACTTGCTCCGCAAAGCGGTGGCCCAGGAGCTGGTCGCTCACGAGATCGCTCATCAATGGTTTGGCGATCTCGTAACGATGAAGTGGTGGGACGATGTCTGGCTCAACGAGGGCTTTGCCACCTGGATGTCGTTCAAGCCCATGGAAGCATGGAAGCCGGAATGGAATCTTGAGACAGACGCGGTGCGTTCGAGCACCAACGCGATGGGGACCGATTCGCTCAGTTCCACACGCGCGATCGAAGCTCACGCCGAGACGCCCGCGGAAATCCAGGAGCTCTTCGACGACATCGCCTACAACAAGGCCGCAGCCGTGTTGCGCATGGTCGAAGGCTATGTAGGCCCGGAAACGTTCCGCAAAGGCGTGAACGCCTACCTTTCCAAGTACGCCTACAGCAATGCCACTGCCGAGGATTTCTGGAACACGATTGCGGAAACTTCACACAAGCCCGTCGATCGCATCATGTCCGGCTTCGTCAAGCAGCCCGGCGTACCGCTCGTTTCGCTGAAGACGTCGTGCTCCGGTAAGAATTCAAATGTAACCGTCACTCAGACTCGATATTTCCGCGATCGCGCCCTCCTCGAAGCAGGCTCAAAGGAAAAATGGGACATTCCGGTTTGCCTCAAAGCCGGTAAAGATGAGAAATGCGAACTGCTCGCAACCAAAGACCAGCAGATCACTCTCGCGGGATGCGCTGAGGGCGCGATTGGGAATGCGGGAGGCCGCGGCTACTATCGCTCGGGCTACACTCCGGAGAACTTTAATCAAATCGCGTCATCTGCCGAGAGCAAGCTCTCCGCTCCCGAGCGCTACATGCTTCTCGACGATACCTTCGCCGGCCTTCACATGAACACCTTGCAGGCTAGCGACTTCATGAAGCTCGCCTCGGAGCTAAGAGACGACCCTTCTACTGACGTCATGGACCAACTCACGAACTACCTGCAATATGCGAGCCAGTACCTGGTGAACGATTCCGACCGGCCACAATTTGAAAGCTGGGTCCGCGCCACGTTCGGCCCGGTCGCCGAAAAAATGGGTTGGCAATCGGGCCCGCAAGATTCCGATGAAACGCGCGCGCGCCGCGCGGCTCTTCTTACTGTGATGGGACAGGTGGGACGCGACCCCAAAGCGATCGCTCTGGCGCGCGACCTGATGGACAAGTCTCTCAAGGGCGAGCCCGTGGATCGCACGATGCTCATCTCCGCGATTCCAATTGCCGCGCGCAACGGCGACGAAGCCCTCTACAACGCTATCATTGCGCACTTCAGCCAGATCAAGACGCCGGAAGAAGGGCTGCTGTATGGGCAGGCGCTGTGCCTCTTCAGCGAACCGGCGCTGCTTACGCGGACGATGAAGTTCGCCATCTCGCCGATGATGCGCGCGCAAGATGCGCCGCAAGTGTTTGAGGCGATTCTATCGAATCCGGCGGGGCGCGAAGTGGCGTGGAAATTCATCCGCGACAATTGGGCGGACGTCAGTGCGAAGCTCAGCAACTACTCAGATACGACCGTCGTGGGAGCAGCGGGCGTTTTCTGCGACGCGTCGAAGCGCGATGAAGTAGAGGCATTTTTCACCTCGCACAAAGTTCCGGCCACCGATCGCACTTTGAAGCTGACCGTCGAGGAAATCAACGGCTGCATCGATCTTCGCGAGCATCAGGAACACAACCTTCAAACGTGGTTGCAGCAGCAGCCGAATGGAACCGCGACAGGCGCGCAATAAGCGGAAGCTTAAGGAGCGCTTTTACCGCCGATTAGAAATTCGTATGTTAATGATTTTGCGTTACTTGCGGTGAGATTTAATCGCGGAACCGTGTATTAAAACTCGCTCCCTGAGGGCAGGCAAGACTGGCGATTCCAGCTCGCCGATCGTGTTCGGGCTTAGCACCTATTAGTGCCATCACGTTGCCTTACCTTACTTGCGCGTCGAACACTCCCGTCTCAACCTGACCATTATACTTCACTTGGACGAAAATGCGATAGATGCCGGGCTTCGGGAAGCCGTAGGGGAAGCTTACTTCTGGGGGGAGCGACCCGTCCGCCATTCCGGGCATAGTGGCCATGCCGGGCATGTTCATTTCTGTCGTCTCGGACGGATTTGATGACGCTGCGGTCGCAGAATTCTTAGCGAGTGTTGCGTCTGCCAGCTGGACTGCTGCCATTGGAACTGAACCGTCTGGGTGGACGTGAGCGAACACGCTCAGGTCTGAGCGGACGAATTCTGCGTGGCCAGCCATTCCCATGTAGGGCTCGAGGTTAGCGACCGGCTTGCCGTTTGCGTCCTCGAGCCGAAATTTGAACCAGAGCAATTGATTGGCGGGGAGCGGACCCGGGGCGCGTTCCCAAATCATTTGTGTGCCGTCGGGTAGCGAGGAAATCAGGCTTGCTTGCGCGTCGTTTGTGGCCTCCGCGCCTTTGATGTCTTTCGCGTTTTGGGAATCTGCGGAGATGGGCGCCGCCGACGCGGTGGAATCATCCCCGGAGAGTGGCTTCCCTGCTGTCTCGGGGATGTCAATCTGAGCGGAGAGCGTGTCGGGAAATCCTGAGACGCGGACGATGTCTGCGAAAACCTGATAGTGCCCTGCTGCAATCGGCGGAAGGTTATCAAGGAACACGCCGCCTTTATCGGGCACCGGATGCAGGTGGTAGAAGCGGTCCATCTGCGGCGTGCGAATTAAGAACAGGTGCATCAGGTGGCCGTGGTCGGGCATTAGCGACGTCGCGACAGTTTCGGGGCGGCGTGTGTGCCACTTGGAATCGCCGATGCGAAGGAGCATCTGATCGCCTGGAACAAGCGAGACGAAAAGGTCTGGCGCTGTGTAAATCATTCGGTTGGAAAGATTGGCCGCCGCGGTTTTCCACCAGAATGCGCCGCCTACGAGCACGGTTGCGACAATCACAAACGCGCCGGCCATCACGAGCCGGGCGGCGCGTTTTTGCGCGGGGCCTACTTGCTGGCCTGGCTCCAGCTGGCCTTCGCGGCGTGCGGCGCCGATGATCGAGACGATTCCAGCGACTAGCAGCACCATCAATGCAGCGAGCAGCGCTCCAAGGCCCTTCTGCATTGGCATTGTGCTGCGCGCAGCCGCAGGGACCGGAACTGCAATCGTGCCGGAGCCTGCATCACCATCGGCTTCAACGCGCACCTGCCAGGAGCCGGACGCCATCAGCCAGAGTTTGCCGGAGAAAAATTGCGGATCGTCTTTGGACGGAAGGAGCACGTCCGGTGGAGGCGGATATTTCGAACCCTCGCCGACGATGTAGAGCGGAACGATTTTGATCTGCTTCACGCCGGGCGTGGAAGTGCGAATCTGAATCTCGGCGATTCCGGGAATCATCTGCGGTGTACGGATGGAAACGACGAGATGATACGGGCCGGCATCCCCTTGAAAGAAAACATCGGGGCTACCGATGTGCGCAGCAAGCGGCCCGGCGATCAAAATCGCGAGGACTAGCCAAGCAATGTGAGTGGTCTTCACTTGGGTTAGCGCCTGACTTTGAGGAGCCAGCCGCCAAAGGCAATTCCGATGCGTGTGGAGAGGAAGGCGAAGATCCAGGCGAGGCCAAGTCCGCGGAAGAAAGCGGCTCGAGTGGGCTCATATTTGTCGAATTGGTAGGCCAGCTGGTGCATCGAAACCGGCTCTTGATACGGAAAATAAATCATGCCAAAGAACCAGTTGCGGGCCAGCGGCGAAATCATGAAGCTGCCAAAGGGCCAGTGAATCAGGAGCAGCGTCGCGAGATAAGCGGTGCCGGCAATCAGCGCGAGCAGCCACTTGTTGCGTCCTGCCAGCCGCGCGCGCACGAGATCGAACGCGAATGCGGGAAAAACGAGCAAGACTGGAAATTCCATCGGTACCATGTGCGTCACGTTGGTGTAGACCGGCCCTAACTTCGGCTGTGCCGCGAATAGGGGAAGAATCCACAATCCCGCCAGGTTTACCGCCATATAAATCGAGGCGACAATCGTGGAGCCCCATTTGTGTTCCGACGCAGTTCCATAGCCCATGATCAAGAGCGGCGTGGCAAGCATCAGGACGCGATAAAAAACTGCGCTGTGCATGAATCTCGCGTCGCTGTATTCGGAGATGAGAATCATGTGCAGCATCAAGCCCAAGCCCGCGAGATACAGGAACAGCCAGGTGAGTTTCGCGCGCACGGCTCCGGTGGCGCGATTCTTTGCGGAGACGACGAGCACCAGATAGCCAATTCCTACACCGAGAATTCCCCACCCGAGCACCACATGCGGCGGACTCAAGATTTCGACGTCCAGACCGAATGAGTTGTGCCACCAGTTGTCGAACGGGGCCGAGGTAACCATCGTCACGCCGCCCCAGGCGGTGAGAAACGCCCCGAGCGGCCCACGGAATCCCCAGACCTTTACCGAGAAGGATTGCACCGCCGGGTCATGAGAGAACGTGGTGGAGAAAATCAGATACGTGCAGGTGATCGCGGCGAGGATGCCGCCGAATTGAATCAGCAGGTGCGCGGGCGTCCAGAACGTGTCGCGCCCGATGGTCATGTGCCAGGAGATGTCCCAGTACAAGCCGAAGCAGATGGAGGAAACCGAGATGATGCCTGACCAGACGAACCAGGGAATGGTGGTGGCTTGCGCGGCTGCGCGCGTGCGTTCGGCGCTGGGCGCCGAAATTCCGAAGGGTACGGTTTGCGCCATGGGTGGCTCGTTGGAAGGATAGCAATTCCAGCTGTACGAGGCTACCAGAAGCAGACCACCTATCTCAGAGTGAGATAGCTAGTGATAATCCTGTTCGCAACATCTATCTGGAAATACGCTGGTTCCGATTAGCGCAACGCGGTGGTCTCAATGGGTCGACGCAACACCCAGGTCGAATGCCGATTCGCTGGTGATCATGCCTGTTTAACAACAGTTAGCCAATCCGAACAATAGAGTGAAGTTCCCACGATCCACATCTAAACATTCGTCGAGTTCATGAGACGGTGGGAAACGACGGCGAGGAAGGTCTGACCTCAGGTATCAAGCTTCAGGGGCGTGTCGAGGAGTTTCTCCCGGCGGTAATGTGTAACGTTCTCCGACCCCGGGATCCCGGATCTTGCTCGGACAATTAGCATCGTCTGATCGTCCGTCGGAGCCGCGTCGTTTGTGAACGCGGCTATCGCCTTTGTCACACGCTCCGCGCAATCACTTGGTCGGTCTGAGCCACACTCGCTTAAAACCTGATCGAGCCCCTCAGTGCCGAACAACTCCACACCATCGATGCCCGGCCGCATCGCTTCCGTGATTCCGTCGGTGTAGATCACCAACAGATCCTCCGGCTCGAGCGTGATGCCCTCATCCTCGTAGGTTGCCGCGGGGTTGATTCCCAATGGAAGTCCGCCCACCATATCGAGTGCTAACACGCTATCGCCGCGCAGAAGACGCGGCGGATTGTGGCCGGCGGACGCGTAAGTCAGTCGTCGAGATACCGGATCCAGCACCGCGGCCCAAACGGTCACAAATCGGCCGTTTCGCAGGTATGTCTCACACATAACCTCGTTGATGCGTTCGAGAAACTCGCCCGCCGACTTCTGTCGATTGACGGGCAACTCGGCGTGTATCAGGGTCCGCATCACGGTCATGACAACCGCCGCCGGGGTTCCATGCCCCGCCACATCCGCCATGACAAACCCCCACTGGTCGTTGATCAGCGGCACCACATCGTAATAGTCACCGCTAGCCCGTGCGCTCGGCCGGTAGTAGGGAGACATTTCAAAACCGGGAATCCTCGGCAACGATCCTGGCAAGAGTGAACGCTGGATCTCCGCGACCGCATTTCGTTCCCGATCCAACTCCGCCAATGTGGCGAGAAACAACTCGGCAGGGGTGAACTGATAGAGAATCGAGGTTTGCTGCAGAGTCATGGTGACCGCCGATAAAAAGTGATGCGCTCGCCGACCGCGCCTTCGGGCAGACGGAGGCGTCAACGCTCTGCGGGAGGGGGCCGAGTTCACTCCGAACTAAACACAGACAACAAAAACCTAAATCCGCGATTTGCCCGAGTCAAGACTTTCTTAACGGGCCTCGGTACCAGCCCCGATTAGACCTTGACACACTTTTTGAGCGCTTATATCTCAAAACGAGATAGGTCCGAGGCGCCCGGCGGATACTCTACGATCAGACCTTCCTTGCCGGGAAAGTCCGGCAGGTCCTTCGAAAAGAGCGGCGTCACCTTGGCCTCTTTGAGCGCCTCTTTAGGTCCTAATGTGACGGGCATCAGGCACACCAGCGCTAAAATTACTTTTGCAATCGTCATAGGAATCCTCTCTAAAATTCGTTCTGCTAGTGCGTAGCCGCTACCGCTTTCGCTCCCGGCTGTTTGAGCCAGTCCGCGAATCGCGTTGAGCCGAGTTGCGCGCCATCGTCGGGAATCAGTGTGCGCTCGCTCACCTCCACGCCGTAGTAGGTCGCGTGCGGATCAGCAACCACCTCGCGCGGATCGTTCCATGCGGCCAAGGCTTGCCGGACGAGATCGTCGAGCCGAAACTTTTCGGGCCCGCCTACCTCCACCGTGCCATTCACAGGCGCGCCCATCGCTACCTTTGCAACTGTGGTGGCCACGTCGTCGGCCGCCATCGGTTGGAAAAGCACATGCGGCAAACGCACCTTGTTGGCAACGGTGGAAATGTCCGCGATGCCCTTGATGAATTCGAAGAACTGTGTCGCGTGCACAATTGTGTAGGGGATTGACGAACCCTTGATCAAATTCTCCTGAGCGAGTTTTGCTCGGAAGTAGCCGCTCGAAAGCATACGGTCAGTTCCTACCACTGACAATGCGACGTGATGTCCCACTCCTGCGGCCGTTTCATTGGTGAGGAGGTTACGGGTTGAAGTCTCGAAGAACTTCATCACAGCCGCGTCTTCCCATGAGGGAGCATTCGACACATCGACCACCACCGACGCGCCTTTCAGGGCTTCGGCCAGTCCCTCACCGGTGACGGTGTTTACACCGGTATTCGGTGATGCCGCTACCGCCTCGTGTCCGTGCTCACGCAACTTGGGAACGAGCTTTGATCCGATGAGTCCACTGCCGCCGATCACTACGATTTTCATGATTTCCGCCTCTCTTTCGACTGCGGCATTTCAAGATCTGCCTGTCGTACATGGTCTACTGTAGATATTTGAACAGACGCGGTTATCAGGTGAATCCTTGATCGTTCAAGTTGAAATCCCGTAGGCAGTCCGGACAGGGAGCCTATCCTCACCACGATGCGTGGAAAGACGCCGACCCCGACCCCGACATTCCCATCCTGAAGGAGGCCAAAGCGGAATACGCGAAGCTACAATAAAACTGTTAGTTGGCTCCAAAATGGGAGAACTCCGCTCCTTTGTCCACGAATGGCATGCCGTAGCGCAGAGCCGGCAGAAAATGGGACAGCTCGCAACCATCGTTAATCGAATCGGAGCCCCGAGTTTGGTGCGGAGTCGGCGAAATTGTGCTCCTAGATATGTGTTGCTGACTCGTAAGGTGCTGGCCGCCATCCGCAACGCACTCGTGGCCCGATTGGTGGTCGGCAGCCGCCCTTTGCCAATGATCTTGTCGCCGCTGATTTTATTGTCCGGACACAGCCGCAGCCAGGAAACAAAATGGTGCTCCGTTTTCCATTTGCTCATATCCCATCCCACTTCGCTGAGAATGGTCATCGCGGTCATGACGTCAACCCCGTCGATCTGGGTCAGGTCCGCACCGGCCATGCGAAACAACTCCGTGCGTAGATCGAACTGTGGCGTATTTCCCTTTTTTTTCTTGCGGAGCCGCTCCTTCCGCTTCTCTTCCGGTAGACTGGCTCCTGCGCTCCGGTCCTCTCTTTGCTGGAGATACTGCTCGATCCGCTGATCGCACTCGGCCATCTGCTTCTGGCAAAACTCATAGGCATTCTGTTCCTGCCTCAGCACAAACAGCAGATCTTCTTGCCAGTGGCCTTCCAGACTCCGCGCGATCTCCTCCTTGCTGGCCTTCACTCGGGCATCCCGAAAGTCGGCCAGCTTTTGCGGATCGCGTTCGCCTCCTAGAATGGCCTTAACGATCGCTTGTCCAGTCATCCCGCTCACATCACTTAACACATTGGCCAGCTGGATGTTCATCTGCGTCATCGCCTTCTGGATCCGCTGGATGTGCCGCCCTGCTGCCCGCACTAAATCATTGCGCTGCCGCCAGTACGTCCGCAGCGTGCGAATCTCCTGGGACGGCCGGAAGGAATTTCGAAGCAGCCCGTACGTGTGCAGCTTCATCAGCCATTGACTCTCCTGCACGTCGCTTTTGCGCCCCGGCAGATTCTTCGTCTCCCGGGCATTCGCCAGATACACTTCCAATCCGACTTCTTCCAAAATGTCGTAGACGGCGATCCAGTACACCCCAGTCGATTGCATCGCGACCGTCCGAATCCCGCATTGCTTCAGCCAATCGCCCATCTCCTTCAACTCGGCCGTGGTGCACCCGAACCGACGTACCGATTCGCTGTCCCGGGTGGGCGGCACGGCCACGTAGTGCGATTCGTTGCCGATATCAATGCCGGCGGCATCGGGATGCACCACCTCCAAGCGGAGGTCATCGCTCTGAATTTTCCGCATCATTTCCCGCCGTTGCTTGCGGTTCATCTCGTGCCAACGCCCCTGCGTTGCGCGGCCGGGTGCCTTCTTGCTTTTCTCCGGTTGCTTGTTTTTCATACTAACCCGTCCATGTTTGAATTCAACCTGGCCCGGCCCGGTGGGCGAAACTTATACAATCTCTCCAGCGGGGTCGGACCCTCATCCTTTTCAGGACAACGCCGCCACCATCGATCCAATCGCCAATACCGGAGCCATGCTCCTTTATCGGGCAGAACGCTCCAGAGTGCATACGGCCTTAGCTGCCGAGCCATGTTGTGTCTTGGATTCTAATCGCGCCAAGCGCTCGACGGTCACTCTGAGAGAGAGTTTCTGACTCCTACAACCACCCCAACGCGGTGGCCGTCGCTCCTTTCTTCCAAATCGTCAAAGTGATCGCTGCAATCTTCCGTGCCAGGGTGAGGCGTGCCATCGCCGGCCTTCTCCCCTTGGCCAGAAGCCCAGCGTAAAATTCCTGGAACGGTCCCGGTCGAGTGCTGGCGGATATCGCGGCACTCTTGAAGATATTTTTCAGATCGTGATTGTGGTTCTGATTCAGGCCCAGCACGGTGACTCGCTCCCGGTTTCGTCGCAGTTGCCCTTTCACAAAGCGGTATTCGCCGCTGTCGTGAGTCTCGAGTCCGAATCCGCTGTAGGCCCACAGCTGTCGCTTGGTGCGAAAACGATGCGGCGTCTCGAGCAGCGCCACCAGCAATGCCGAGCGAATCGGACCCAGATAAGGAATCTGACGGAGCAATTTCACTGGGCTGTGTTTCCGGCTCTCCGCCAGCAGATCGCGTCGTGCTCCCTGCCGCAAAGGCTCCAACGCATCCAGTTGCTGGTAGAGTCGCTCGGCTCGCAAGCGAACTCCGGGTTCTACGATCTTGGCCAACCATTCCGCACGATGGCGCGGTCGATACACGGCTGGCCCAGCACAAGGAATGGCCCAGCTTCGGTACACCGCCTTGATCCGACTCATCACCCGCGTCAGATCTTTCGTGATCGTCAGATAGCTGCGGGCCAGCTCCTTCAAAGTGCGCAGCCCGTTCTCTCCGTGGTAGATCGGGGAGAGATGGTTGCCACGCAAGAGCTCGGCCAGCTTCCGAGCATCGATCCGATCGCTCTTGCTGCCATCCTTTAATAGAGCAGTTTTCCGAGGATCGCAGACCAAAACATTCGCAACGTGAGGTTTCAACAGGTCATACAACCAGGCGGCGGAAGTTCCTTCTTCGAAAGTCACCAGCAAACTGCCGCGCAGCCCGGCGATGAACTGCAGAATCGTGGTCCCTTTCGTTTCCAGGATGGACTCCAAGATCAGCTTGCCGGCGGAATCCATGACCGCAACTGAGATCGTTGCCTGATGAACGTCCATGCCAATATACTTTGCTTGGTTCACAACGGCGCTCCTTTCGGTAGGTGGTGATACGAGCAATCAAAACCTACCGCAAAGTGGGCGCCTTTTATATTGCGTGATAAACGCTTATCACCACCTCTCTCAGAGCGAGATAGGTGCCCTGGCGCAAGGCATCGTTGAGATGGTTATAAGCATTGGGGGATTTCAGGGGCTAAAGCCCCTCATTTTCGGATTTATCTTATGTCGCCTCTAAAGGGGCGACCTACAAGGCCCAGACACCTAACTTGCAAATCTCCTCGCTGCGGAAGGGATGAGTCTTTTTTCAGGGCTCATTCGTAGTACGAGCACTGCGCAGCACTTGTGAAACTTTCCGAGGAGGTTGACATGCATGACACAAAGGAGCGCTTGTCTCTATTCTGGATCTTCGCGTTATTAAACTACCTGTATGCGGATGTGCTTGCTCTGTTCGCTTTCGTTGGCTCGCCGAATACAGCCCCACATCTCCCACCATGGGCTCTGCTGGGTTCAGCGGTCTTGATGGAGATACCCATCGCCATGATTGTGGCGTGTCGACTGCTCCCGCTTAGAGCGAACCGGCTGGCGAATATCATCGCGGGTGCCATTCTGACCCTTGTAAACGGTTTCCTGACCTTCGTTCTGCCTCTGACTAACGGTGATTTTCGGGACCCCGTTTTTCCAGCGTACGTGTTCTTCGCGACGATCGAAACTGTATGCACCTCGGTGATCATCTGGCAGGCGTGGACTTGGTCAGGCGTTGGAGCCGAAGTTAGTACAGAGCGGATTGTCGGCAATCCAGAAACTGGGCTGCCTATTGGGTAGTTGACGATAAATCGCGTTAACACAACGATGCCTTGCGCTAGGGCACCGCCCCTTTTTTTTGGATTTATCTTGTGTCGCCCCTAAGGGGGCGACCTACAAGGCCTCTTTGTCGCTCTCGGAATTCGCCGGGCCGAGCGCAGGCGGGGTGACACTCGACCTTACCCGCGTTATCTTAGGTGCGACTTTTCGTCTCGATTCCTTGCCTGAGGAGACCTTTCATGCGCTGCCCCTTCCGCGTTGTACTCATACCTGCATTCGTGTCGGGCCTAGCAATTCTTTTCGGGCTCGCAGCAGCGGCGCCGGTGCGGGCGCAGGCGCAGCAAGGCGAGAAAGCGCCGCCCTCCGCCGCGGCGCAGTCTGGGAGTCAAAACCCGGCGCCGGGGCGGCAGATTCAGCCTGAAACGTCGCGACCGAAGATCGGCGTTGCACTGGAGGGCGGAGGGGCGCTGGGCCTGGCGCATATTGGAGTGCTGCAGTGGTTTGAGGATCATCACATTCCGATCGACTATCTCGCGGGGACGAGCATGGGGGGATTGGTGGGCGGCTTGTACGCCACGGGCAAGAGTCCTGAGGAACTCAAGGAAATCGTCGCTGCGCAACATTGGGACATCATCATCGGTGGTGACATTCCCTATGAAGACTTGTCGTACCGGCGGAAAGAAGATCTGCGCTATATCCAGAATTCGTTGAAGCTGGGACTGAAGCATGGGCTCTCGACACCTTCGGGCCTGAATTCTGGAACCGAAATTTCACTGCTGATCGATCGCGAGACCGTCTCTTATCCCAACCTCGAATCATTCGACCATCTTCCGATTCCCTTCCGTTGCGTGGCGACCGATCTCGTGTCCGGCAAAGAAGTGGTGTTTTCGAGCGGATCGTTGCAACAGGCTTTGCGCGCCACCATGTCGATTCCGGGAGTTTTTTCTCCGGTTCGAGATGGCGACAAGATCTACGTGGATGGCGGCCTGGTCGGAAACCTGCCCTCGGAAGTAGTGAAAAAAATGGGCGCGGACGTCGTGATCGCGGTGCACCTGGAAGTGGCGCCGGCCGATCCGAAAGAGATTCAGTCACTCTTCAGCGTGCTGGGACGTTCTGTGGACGTGGTGGTGCTCGAGAGCGAGCTTCGCGGGCTGAAGAACGCGGACATCGTCGTCACCGTTCCGCTGCAGAAATACAACGGCTTCCAATACGACAAGGCGCCCGCGATCATTCAAGAGGGCGTGCAGGCGGCAGAGCAAAAAAAGGCGGTTCTGTCACGATTTTCGGTGAGCGACGCCGAATGGAATGCTTACGTGGCGGCGAAGGATGCGCGAATCCGTACCGAAGTGCCCACGCCTCAGTTTGTGGAGGTTCAAGGAACCAATCCTCGCGCCGCGCAGCAGATCGAGCGATTCCTGAATCGGCTGGTGGGGCATCCCATCGACAATGGCGAACTGAACCAGCTTTTGACCCGGCTTACGGGAATCGGGAAGTATGCGTCAGCGGATTTCCGCTTTGTGACCCGGGACGGCCAGAGCGGCCTGGTGGTAACAGTTCACGAATACAACTATGCTCCGCCCATCCTCCAGCTCGGCTTCGCGATCGACGGCTCAGAGAGCGACGATGTGACGTACACGCAGCTGGCGCGCCTTACCGTGATGGATGTGTGGGGCTATCGCTCGGAATGGCGCACAAGCCTGCAGTTTGGAAACGAGTACGGAATCGAGACCGAGCTGTATCGCCCGTTTACGGCAACCAGCAAATGGTTTTTCGCCCCGCGCGGAGAGGCTACGGACACTTCGTTCAAGGTGTTTCATCGGAGTACGCCACAAGCGATTTATCGCCTTTTCCGCGACGATGCGGGAATCGACGTCGGCTACGGCTTCAGCCGGTTTACGGAAATCCGCGCAGGGTACGAGGTGGGGTATTTCAATCCCGATTTGCGGATTGGCACGCAACTTTTTCCAAGCAACAATGGCCGCTTTGGAGATACGCGCCTTCGCTTTCTCACCGACCATCGCGACGATTTCATCGCGCCACGGCGCGGCTATAGCGTGCAGGCGACATTCCGGTGGTACGACACGAGCCCTGGTGCTCGCGATGCGTTTCCGGTGATGGAAGCGCAGGCCGAATATTTTGTGCCCATCACGAAGCCGGGATCGATCTTCGTTGTCGCCCAAGGAGGCACCACTTTCGGTTCGAATAACATTGGCGTACCGCAGTTTTTCCTAGGAGGGCCGACGCGCCTGAGCGCGTACGGGTCGAATGAGCTCTTCGGCAATCAGTACTATTATTTCCGCGCCGGCTATTTGCACGACGTTCTGACGCTGCCGCCATTCGTGGGAAAAGATGTGTATGTGATTGGAGCTTACGAGTTCGGAAAGATGTACAACGCTCCGAACGCCAGCAAGTTTCCGAATGACGCGGCGCTTGGCTTTCTGGCCGAAACCTCAATTGGACCGCTGTTTATTGGTGGGAGCGTGGGCGATACGGGGCATGCGAAATGGTTTTTTGAGTTGGGGCACGTGTTTTAGCGCGAGGGTGACCCGGCGCCCGTCGAGAGGACGAAGAGAGATCCCTGCCCGCGGCAGGCAGGCCTCCACTGCGGTGCCTTCGTTCCTCAGAGCGGGCGGATGGCTGTAGAGCGCGGGCCGGTGGGCTTGGACGAAGTTTGGGGATTTTAGCTCAGGGAGAGAGCAGGAGATGAAGGAAATCAGCGAAGAGGTGACGCTCGAGGGTCACATCATCGACTCGTGGACGCTGCCGAAAGTTTTCGATGCGGTGATGGATTTGGGCGGTTCGTTTGACCTGGAAGAAATTCGAGTGGGGCGGAAGAAGGATGAGACTTCGTTCGCTCGATTGAAGGTGATGGCTGCGAGCGAAACGCAACTCGACAGCATTTTGACGGCGCTGCAGCAGTTCGGCGCGGTGTTGGTTTCGCGTAACGACGTGCGGACGGAACCGGCGCCTTGCGATGGGGCGTTGCCAGATGGTTTTTATTCGACGACGCATATGCCGACCGAAGTGCGCTTGAACGGGAAATGGGTGCCGGTGGCAGGAACGGAAATGGATCTGGTGATCCTGGTGGACCGGACGAAGGCGAGCGCGCGAATGGTTCCGATGGCCGATGTGCGAAAGGGCGACGCGATAGTGGTAGGACATGAAGGCATCCGGGTGATGCCGCTCGAACGGCCGCGGGAGCGCGAGATTTTTTCGTTCATGGCGAATGATGTTTCGTCTGAGCGGCCGAAGCTGCTGGTGATTGAGGAGATCGCACGGCAGATGCACGAGACGCGGGCGCGAGGCGGGAAAATTCTGGTGGTGGCGGGGCCGGCGATCGTTCACAGCGGTGCGGGGCCTCGTCTGGCGGCGATGATTCGCGCGGGGTTCGTTCAGGTGCTATTCGGCGGAAACGCGATTGCGACGCATGACGTGGAAAGCGTGCTATTGGGGACGTCCTTGGGGATGGCGTTGCGCAACGGGCAGCCTGTGGAGGGCGGGCATCGTCATCATATGCAGGCGATCAACGCGATTCGGAGGGCGGGCTCACTGCGGAAGGCGGTCGATGGCGGAACTTTGCGTGAAGGGATTATGTACGAGTGTATCAAGAACAATGTGGAGCTGGTGCTGGCGGGTTCGGTGCGCGACGATGGGCCGCTTCCCGACGTGATCATGGATATGGGGGAGGCGCAACGCCGGATGCGGGAGGCGGTGAAGGGCGTGACGATGGCGCTGATGATTGCGACGATGCTGCACTCGATTGCGACGGGGAATCTGCTGCCGGCGTCGGTGAAAGTGGTGGCGGTGGACATCAATCCTGCGGTGGTGACGAAGCTGGCGGATCGCGGGACGTTTCAGGCGCTGGGGCTGGTGACGGATGCGGAATTATTTGTGCGGGAGCTGGCGCAGGCGCTGGGGATTTGAGAGGCGGTGTTGGCGGTGCTTGTTTCGCGCAGAGGCACTCGAATCCAGGAGGGAGTCCATGTTAAAATTGACGTGGAGAGGAATAGATGCCTACGTTGAGAAGGAACTATCTGTGCTTGTGGGTAGCTGGGGCGATGCTTTTCTTGATTGCGGCGCGCGGAGCGCGCCCTGGGGAGCCAGACGCTTCGTCTGCGACGGGCGCAGAGCACTCTCTGCGGCTTTATAACACTCACACCAACGAGAAGATCGATATTGTTTATCGCCACGGGGATCAATACATACAGGGCGCGCTGGCGAAGCTGGATTATTTTCTGCGCGACCATAACACGAATGAGGTGCGGCATTTTGATCCGCGTCTTTACGATATTTTGTCGGACTTGACGGCGTCTGTGGGCCATCCTGGGGCCGAGATTGATATTGTTTGCGGCTACCGGACGTCTTCGACGAATGCGGCGCTTCGAGCACATACCAATGGCGTTGCCAAAAACAGCCTGCACATTCAGGCGGAGGCGATTGACTTGCGGGTGCCGGGCGTCAATACGCTGAAGCTACGCAAGGCGGCGCTGGCTTTGGCGCGCGGGGGCGTTGGTTATTATCCGCACTCGGATTTCATTCACGTGGACGTGGGGCGCGTGAGGCAGTGGTGCTTTGATTGTCCTGCCAGTTTGATTAACGGGGATTGAGAATTGAGGGTCAAAAGCGATGTCAGATGTCAATTGACATCGTCTTGAACCCAAACGTGAAAAGTTCCGAATGTTACGTCATCGGGTTGCCGCCGGGCTGTGGCTCGCATCGTGAAGAATTCCTCTGGACAGCCTTCGCACAATAGAGCCACTTCCAGCAATTCGACCTGTTCCAACTCACGGACAATGCAGTCGAGCTGTTCCTTCGCGATTGCGGTCACCCGTTGTTCAAAGTGCTTGGCAGATTCGGCCCATGCGACGACATTCACGTAAGCGCCTTTTCCATTCCCGAATCGTTTAAAGTGCTTGCAAGCAGGGTCAGCCACAACGCAAACGAGACCAGTCCAAAGTTCCATCGAGTCGATTATTGCCCAAAGCGTCGAGCGTGGCTAATCCAGATACGGGTGCCGGAAGTTGGCCTGTTCTGCTGCGATTTGGCCCATTAACCCGGATAGGGGTAGCCCTTCTGCAACACCTGATCTAATTCCTTATCGTGGCCATAGATATCGTCGTAGAAGTGTACGAGGCCGTCCTCCGGTACGATCACGGTACCGTATACGATCAGCACCGGAATCGGTCGCGGGAGATTCACTTGTTGATTCGAACTCTGGGCCATGGCTGCTCGGACTTTGGCCATGTCCCATCCCGGAATTCCACGCAGGACAAACACCGCTAAATCGGCAGGCTTTTCCAGGCGAATGCAGCCGTGGCTGAAATCGCGGCGGGTGCGGGAGAAAAGTTCCTGTTCGGGACTGTCGTGCATGTAGATGTTGTAGCTATTGGGGAAAATGAATTTGACGAGGCCGAGCGAATTCTTGGGGCCGGGATTTTGGCGGATGAAAAGCTTGCCGGAGCGCAGTTGTGCGAGCACTTCGGGAGTGACGGCGCCCGAGGCGACGACGTTCTGCTTGCTGTCGACGACAGCGAAGCCTTTGCTGGCGAGATAGTTCGGATCGCGCGCGATTTTTGGAAGGAACTCGGTTTTCGCAATCGAATACGGGACATTCCAGTACGGGCGAAAGATCACGTACTCCATGGAGTCGCTGAAGACGGGCGTGTCGTGGTTATACGCTTTTCCAACGACTACGCTCATCATCAGGGCGAGATGGAAGTGTTCGTCGTAAGCGCGGAGGCGGAATTCGGGGATGTTAGCGACGATGGGGGCGCTGTTGTAGCCGATGGGGAGCCAACGCCAGCGTTCGAGGGTTAGTTGCATCTGGCGGACTCGAGTGCTGAGTGGGATGTTCAAATCGGCGATGGTTTGGGCGCCTACGCGGCCGTCGACGGTGCGGCCGTGGCGGGTTTGAAAACTTTTGACGGCGTCCACGAGCGGGCCTTGGTAGACCGTTGAATCGGGCGGGACGTTTGCGTTGTCGGGAAGGTCGCCGAGTTCGCGTAGCAAGACGGTGATCCGCGGCAGACCGGGATAGGATTCGCCCGGGCCGAAGGTTTTTTTCACAGGCGGGAGTTGCACGCCGTCGTCTTGTTTCGCGAGCACGAGATATCGGTGCAGCGCCAAAATTGTGCGTTGATAGCCAGGATATGGGGGTTCCACCTGAGCGAGGATGGCTGACACGTTCGACGCGTCTACAACGTTCGTTTTTATGAATTCGGGGAGCTGATATTTTTTTGTTTCCACGTTCAAATCGAAATCGAAGTGCTTGGGGTTCACCTTGCCGATGTGAAGATCGGAGATATAGCGCATCAGGCAGACGGTGAGTGCGACGTCAAACTTCATCGCGTCGGCTTCGGTGGGGTTTGCAGCTGAGGGCTTCAGCAACGCGAGCCGCGCGCTCCATCGTGGAGCGTCGTAGTCGTCCGGGGTGAGTCCTTTTTCTTCGGCTTGCTGGATGAGGGCGATGATCTGCAGGGCTTGCGGCGAGGGCTCCATGCCGCGCACCCACGGGAGTGCATAGCCGTAGGAATCGTAGAATTTCTGCAGGTGTTTGCTGTAATCGCTGAAATTGGGCCAGCGGAGGTCGGGGAGATTCCCCGTTTGAATGATGGCTTCTAGTGTGGCTCGGGTCTCGGGGCTGATCTGTTGCGGTGGAGTGGCGGTGGAAGGGGAATTGGACTGCGATTGTTGGCGGCGGCTGGCGAATCCGATGGCGCCGCCGCACAGTAGAGCGACAACCGCTACGGAGAGCGCGAAACGCAACGTTTTCAAAAGCTGACGATAGTCCATCGAGCGCCTCCTGCCGGGATTGCGAAGGCTACGAGCCTGAGGTCTGTATTCGGAAACGACAAGGTATCACAACAGCGGGCAAGCCGAAAATGCCGGAGTGAGGTTGTGCGGGCGGCGGGCGGGCAATCAGGGGAGCCGGAAGCAGGCCACGAGCACAGTTCGCTTTGATCTTGGCGCGCGACCGGCGATGTTACATATGGGAGATTATGCCTGGGGCCAGTTCCAGTGCTGGATTTCGGGTTTGTCTATGCCTTCGGTGTACGCGTAGGCGATGCTTTCGATGATCTGCGCTTTGAGCCACTCCTTGAGATGAGCACCCGTGCCTTGGAGGCGAGGAACGCGGTCGATTACATCGATGGCGAGCGTGAAGCGATCGATCTGGTTGCGAATCGCGAGCTCGAGCGGCGTATTGATGTTGCCCTTTTCCTTGTATCCGCGGACATGAATATTTGAATGATTCGTTCTGCGGTACGTGAATTTATGCACGAGCCACGGGTAGCCGTGAAAATTGAAAATCACCGGCTTATCGGTGGTAAAGAGCGAATCGAAATCGCGATCTGAAAGCCCGTGGGGATGCTCGGTGTCAGGCTGAAGCCGGTATAGATCCACCACGTTGACGAAGCGGAGCTTCAGATCGGCGAAATGTTTTCGAAGAATCGCTGTGGCCGCTAGGGCCTCCTGGGTTGGAATATCGCCTGCGCAGACCATCACGACGTCGGGTTCCGCGCCGTCGTCGGTGCTGGCCCAATCCCAGATTCCGATTCCCTTCGTGCAATGCACCACGGCCGCATCCATATCGAGATAGACCAAGTGCGGCTGCTTGTCGGAAACGATTACGTTGACGTAGTCCTGGCTCCTCAGACAGTGATCCGCAACGCTGAGCAGCGTGTTCGCGTCCGGCGGCAAATAAATACGCGTGACGTTTGCGCTCTTATTGCTCACCACGTCGAGAAACCCGGGATCTTCGTGGGTGAAGCCATTGTGATCCTGGCGCCAGACGAGCGACGTGATCAGGAGATTCAGCGATGAAATTGGGGCGCGCCAGTCGATTTCGAGCTTGGCCTTTTCGAGCCATTTGGCATGTTGGTTGTACATGGAATCGATGATGTGGACGAATGCTTCGTACGTGTTCAGCAGGCCGTGCCGGCCGGTGAGGATGTAGCCCTCGAGCCAGCCTTCGAGGGTGTGTTCGCTGAGCATTTCCATCACGCGGCCGTCGGGGGCGATGTCCGTGCCGTCGGCATCCTCTGGCTTGATCTCGGCAAGCCACGTTTTCAGGGTGGCTTCGTAGATGTCTTGCAGGCGATTCGACGCGTTTTCGTCGGGACTGAACACCCGGAAGCAATTCATATTCTTGCGCATCACGTCGCGCAGGAATTTGCCCAGCGTTTCGGTCGGTGAGACTTCCTTGGTGCCGGGACCTTCAATTCTTATCGCATAGTCGCGAAAATCGGGAAGAGTAAGAGACTTGCGCAGCTTCCCTCCGTCAGTGTGCGGGTTGGCTGTCATGCGGCGGTCGCCTTTTGGCGGAAGCTCGCGCAGTTCCGGAATCAGCGTACCGTGCTCATCGAATAGTTCTTCAGGCTTGTAGCTGCGCATCCACCGCTCGACGATTCGCAGGTGCTCCGGATTCTTTTTCACTTCGGACACCGGCACCTGGTGGGCTCGCCAGAAGCCTTCCACGCGATGGCCGTCCACTTCTTTCGGGCCGGTCCAGCCCTTGGGCGAGCGGAGGATGATCATTGGCCAGCGGGGACGGTCCGGCTTGCCGGTGCTGCGCGCCTTTTTTTGAATGGCGCGAATTTCCTGGACGCAGGTTTCGAGAGCCGCCGCCATCGTCTGATGCATCACTTCGGGGTCGTCGTCCTCGGCCTCAACCACATGTGGCGTCCAACCGTATCCGAGGAAAAGATTTTTGAGTTCTTCGGGCGTGATGCGGGCCAGGATCGTGGGATTGGCGATCTTGTAGCCGTTCAGGTGGAGAATTGGGAGCACCGCCCCGTCGCGAATCGGATTCAGAAATTTATTCGAGTGCCATGCGGTGGCCAGCGGGCCGGTTTCCGCTTCGCCATCTCCTACAACGACGCTGACAATCAGATCCGGATTGTCGAATGCGGCTCCAAACGCATGAGAAATGCTGTAGCCAAGCTCGCCGCCTTCATGGATTGACCCCGGAACTTCGGGCGTGCAGTGGCTGCCGAGTTGGCCGGGAAACGAAAAAGCGCGGAAGAGTTTGAGCAAGCCGGTTTCGTCCTGGCTTTTCTCCGGGTAAACTTCCGAATACCTGCCTTCGAGGTAGCAATTCGAAATCATCGCCGGCGCGCCGTGACCTGGACCCGAGATGTAGATCATGTCGAGGTCGTACTTGCGTATCACGCGATTCAGATGGACCCAAGTGAACGTCTGTCCCGGATCGGAGCCCCAGTGTCCCAGCAGCCGATTCTTGAAATGTTCGGGAAGCAGGGGCTTCCGGAGCAGCGGATTATCGCGAAGGTAGATCATGCCGGCGCAGAGGTAGTTGCAAGCGCGCCAGTAGGCGTCCATTTTGCGAAGCTCGTCGGCGGAAAGGATCTGCTGTCGGGGGACGGTTTTCATTTTGCTCCTCTGAGGGGGCGTCATGGGGATGCTCCTCTGGCAAGATCGTTGGGCGCGATCTCGATTCTGCAAAACTGGCTCAACTTCCCCGCCGAATGCAGACACGCAATTTTCGCACGTCTTTTATGTCTGGTATGTAAAAGTGGCAGGTATGAATCGGCGAGCGATTCTTCTCGTAGGTGGCGGTCGGAAATGGGTAAAACACATTCGAAGTGAAAGCGGCTTCCATCATGGCTGATGAATCGATTCTCGTTATCAATAGCGGGTCGTCGTCTCTGAAATTCGGGCTCTACGTCCAGCGCGATGGTGAGGAGCAGGCGGTGCTCGACGGATTGGCTGACGGCATCGGACGCGACAGCGGGAAGCTGGAATTGAAGGACGCGCACGGGCAGATGCTGCGCTCCGAGAGTGTACGCTTTGCTTCCGAGGATGAGGCACTGAGCCAGGCCGCGCGCTGGCTGGCGGAGCTCTCACAACTCAAGCCTGTCGCGGTCGGGCATCGTATAGTGCACGGGGGCCCTCATTTACTGGCTCACCAGCTGATCACGCCGGCGGTGCGGGGGGAACTACAGAACTGCGTCCATTTCGCGCCGGTTCATATTCCTACGGCGCTGCGACTTATCTCCGCGGCTGAAAAGGCCTATCCCCAGCTTCCTCAATTCGCATGTTTTGATACGGCTTTTCACACGACGATTCCTGAAGTGGGGTCGCGCTTCGCGCTTCCGCGGCCGCTATTCGACGAAGGCATTCACCGCTACGGCTTCCACGGGCTCTCTTATGAATCCATCGTGCATCAACTGAGAGCCGAGCTGCCAAGCCGAACCGTAATCGCGCATCTCGGTAACGGCGCGAGCCTTGCGGCCGTAAAGGACGGGCGCTCGGTGGACACCAGCATGGGCCTAACCCCGACCGGAGGAATTCCGATGGCGACGCGCAGCGGCGATCTCGATCCTGGCGTGCTTCTCCACTTGCTGCGCGTGAAGAAAATGAATGCCGATTCACTCGAACACATGCTGAACCGCGAATCGGGGCTTACTGGAATCTCGGCCGGAAAAAGTGACATGCGCGACCTGGAATCCGCCGCGGCCAGCGGAGATCAGAAGGCGCAAATCGCGATTGAAATCTTCTGCACCGGAATTCGCAAAGCGATTGCAGCCTACGCAGCGGTGCTGGGCGGTCTGGAGATGCTCGTCTTCTCCGGCGGTATCGGCGAACATAGCGCCCCTGTTCGCGGCAGCGTTTGTAATGGGCTCGGCTTCCTCGGCGTTTCGCTCGACGGCACCGCCAACCAATCAAACTCGAGCACGCTTTCGACTAAAGGAAGCAAGGTCCACGTCCGCATCGTCCCAAGCCAAGAAGATCTCCAAATTGCCCGCCACTCTCGCGCTTTGCTGTACCGGATGTAGACGCAGGATGCTCGCCTGCAGCACGATTTCTGCCACCCGCTAGCGGGGTGCGAAAGACCGTTGACCTTTGCCGCCATTTGCTACAGGATTCGCTACCAGCGGGCGATTGCTACACGTGACACCCTTTCGGCCAGAATCCAATTTAGGCAAACCCAAATCCGGAGGTCACCAGCCGTGACACACTTCTCCATCAACCGGTCAATTCTGCGTTGCACGCGTTCCCTGAATTTGCTGCTCGCCGCGATATGCGCCTTCACCATCGCTGGATGCGGTAAAGGCGGAAAATCCTCCAACGAGATCCGCGTCGGCGTCGTGATGCCTATCACGGGCCGGGAAGCGAAGCCCGGACAATATCAGCGCGAGGGCATCGAACTGGCTATCAAACAAATCAACGACAGCGGCGGGATCATGGTGAAAGAAAAAGGGAAAAAGCTTCCGGTGAAGGAAGTTTTCTATGACGACGCCTCGGACCAGGCGAAGTCCGCCGGGCTCGTGGAGCGCGCGATGACCACCGATGAGGTCACGGCGGTGATTGGCGGTTACTCGACCGCTCTTGGCGAAGCCGAATCGGTAATGCCGGACCGTTATCAGACGCCCTGGATTACGCCGGGAGCTGCTGCGGCTCACATCTTCAGCCGAGGCTATACTTATACATTCGGCACGTTGAGCTCTACTGAGCTCCTTGGCTATACGACTGGGGAATTTCTGGGCAGCCTCATGGACGCAGGCAAGCTCAAGAAGGATCTTGCCGTCGCTCTGGCGCTTGAGAATACCGACCACGGTGTGGAATACGGGGAGGGCATCCAGCGCTGGAGTCAGGAGCACCCGGGATATTTCAAAGTTGTCTTCAGCGAGAAATTTGACCTGGGCGGGACCGATTTTTCGGGCCTTCTGCAAAAGGTAAAAGCCTCCAAAGCAGACATCTTTCTAGCTGACGCACACTTGCAGGATTACATCACCATGGAGCGGCAGTACATCCAGAGCGGCATGTACCACCAGATGATCAGCTATGGCGCGCGCGGACCCGATCAGGACGCTCGAAAGGCTTTGGGCGACGCAACGAATTATATTTTCGCGGGTTTGTGGTGGTCGAAGAAACTGCCCTACCCGCAGGTGAAAAAATTCGACGCCGACTATCAGGCTTTCGCGGGACACGAGCCGGATTCGTACTATCCGGCGCCTGCGTATGACGCGATGCGAGCGCTCGCGATGGCCATCGAGCAAGCAGGCAGCCTGAATAAGACGGCCATCCGCGATGCGCTGAAAAACGTTGAGTTGAAAGATTCCCTGATGCCGGGCCAAGTGCTTCGCTTCGGGAAGACGGGGCAAGTAAATTTGCCGTTCGTGATCGTGCAAAACAAGCCGGAAGACAAGACGGACATCGTCTACCCGAAAGACGCGGCCACGGGCGAAGCAGTCGCTCCGAAGCCACGGAAGTAGTTCAGCCCCACGATGAATATTGTCGATTTTCTGAATCTGCTGGTGGCAGCAGTGCTGCTGGCCGGCGTATACGCCGCAATGTCGGTGGGGATGACCATCATCTACGGCGTGCTGAAGATCGTGAATCTCGCTCACGCGGGATTCCTGATGCTGGGCGCGTATTTCGTCTATGAGCTGTATACCCGATTTAACGTCGATCCTCTGCTCGGCGTGATCCTTGCGTTCCCAGTATTTTTCTTGATTGGAGTTGCGGTCTACTGGCTTTTGGTGCGCCGCATCCCGCGGTCGGATCAGCCCACCTTGTCCTCTCTTCTTCTTCTCTTTGGGCTCTGGCTAGTGCTTCAAAATTTGGGGTACTTGATCTGGGGCAATGGCGATCATGCGATTCTGACGCCGAGAACTTTCTCCACGTTTCAAATCGGGCCAATCATTTTTCCGACGGTTCGGCTCGTCGTTTTCGGGGCAGCCGTCGCCTCATTGGCGGGCCTGGAGTTCGCTTTGCATCGAACGTGGTTCGGCCGGGCGATTCGCGCGCTGATGCAGAATAGTGACGCGGGACGCATCGCTGGCGTAAACGTGGACCGCACGGCGCAGGTAGCCTTCGGCATCGGCATTGCCTTCGCTGGGGCTGCCGGAGGGCTGCTGGCGATGATGTATTCCTTCACGCCGGATTTTGGAGGATCATTTCTACTTCGAGCGTTTGTGATTATCGTTCTAGGAGGACTGGAATCCTTCGCGGGTGTGGCCGTTGGGGCATTGATTCTGGCGCTTGTGGAAACTTTCAGTATTTTGGTAATTCCGTCCGGCTATCAACCGGCCATTTCGTTTTCTCTGCTTGTGCTCGCGCTGGTGATACTTCCTGATGGAGTGGCTGGACTCTGGAAGAAGCGGCACCGCCTGGCATGAAGCAGAATGCGGGTGGAGATAAGCCTTCCGTTTCAAGGTTCGTAACAATCGCCTCACCGCTCGTTCTTCTTGTCGTTCTAGCACTGATTCCGCTCGTTGGCCCTGGGCCTAACACCATTCGGCTGATGTTTATCTCGCTGGTATGGATCACAGCCAGCGTCGCCTGGAATATTCTGGGCGGCTTCGCGGGTCAAGTCTCGTTCGGCTTTGCGGTGTTTTACGGTCTCGGTGCTTACGCCACGGCGATCTCGCTCAATGCGGGATTGGACCGCATATCGTCCCTGGCATTGGGAGGACTGGTGGGCGCGATCGCTTCGCTGCTGGTAGGGCTGCCCACCTTTCGGCTGAAAGGGCCTTACTTCGCAATTGCGACCATTGGCGTGAGCGAAGCTGTGCGTGTGGTGATGACAAATCTTGCTGTGACCGGCGGAGCGAGCGGTTATCGCATTACCGAAAAAGGCGCCTTCAATCAGCATCTGCATTTCTATATGGCGCTCGGGCTCGCTGCGGGAGCGGTTGCCATTTCGATGCGGATCAGACACTCCAAGCTCGGCCTGGCGCTGATTTCGATTCGCGAAGATGAAGATGCCGCTTCCGATCTGGGAGTGAATCCCTATGGAACGAAGCTGCTGGCTCATGCGCTTGCCGCCGCTCTGGCAGCCGCAGCGGGCGGCGTTTATGCCGGATACTCGGCGTTCGTTCATCCCAACGGCGTTTTTGGATTTGATATCAGCGTTGCGATACTGCTGATGCCCATCATTGGGGGCGTAGGAACTGTCTGGGGGCCCGTGATCGGCGCAGTCGTATATGGTCTCGTGCAGGAGGAGTTGATTGCGTCGTTTCCCCAGTTTCACCTTCTCCTTTACGGCGGCCTGCTGATTCTGATTATTTTGTTTGAGCCCGGGGGAGTGCTTGGATTGATCAATCGATTATTCCGCTTTGTGAAAGCGAGGACCGGCGTTGGCGCCCATACTTAAACTCGATCGCCTTTCAAAAAACTTCGCCGGACTCGCCGCGGTGAAGGATGTGACTTTCGAGGTGGAAGAGGGAGGGCTCTTTGGGCTCATCGGACCGAACGGAGCGGGCAAGACGACTCTACTCAGCATGATCGCGGGCTCGATCCAACCCACGTCCGGATCGATCGTGTTTCAGGGGCACGAAATGTCCGGTGCGAAGCCTTATCACGCCGTTCGCGCCGGAATTGTGCGCACGCATCAAATTCCGAAACCGTTTCGAGGGCTTTCGGTGCTCGAAAACGTGGAGGTAGGGCTCCGCTTCGGCCGCAGCAAGCGAGCAGCGGACGAAAAGAAAACCGCGATGGAATTTCTGGAGCGGGTGGCGCTTGCTCACCTTTCTCTCATGCCTGCCTCGGCGTTGTCAGTGGGCGATATGAAACGGCTGGAATTGGCGCGAACTCTTGCGGCGCGCCCGAGCCTTTTACTGTGCGACGAGGTGTGCAGCGGACTGACGCAGACGGAAGCAGCGTCGATCCTGGAACTTTTGTGCGAGATCCGTCGCGCCGGCACCTCGATTCTTTATGTCGAACACAACCTCAAGGCCATCATGTCAATCTGCGATCGCGTGATCGTGATGAATTCCGGGCAGAAGCTCGCCGAGGGAACTCCCGAGGCCGTGCAGAACAACCCGTCGGTGATCGAAGCTTACATCGGCAAGGCGGCGCATAACTAGATGGCAGAGCCTCAAAATCCGGAGCGATTGCTCAAAGTTGAGAACCTCGACGTGGGTTACGGAGCGACTCGCGTTGTCTGGGACGTCAGTCTTGAAGTCGACCGCCGGCAGGTCGTCAGCCTCATCGGGCCAAACGGTGCCGGCAAGACGACACTACTCAAAGCGCTCGCGGGATTGCTGCCAGTACGAAAAGGAAAAATCATCTTCGACGGAAAGGACATCTCGTCCGAGCCCGCGCATGAACGCGTGCAACACCACCTCTCGCTTGTTCCGGAGGGCCGTCAATTGTGGGCGCGCATGACGGTGGAGGAAAATCTCCTGATGGGAGGATTTTCGCCGCACCTGCGTTCGAAGGCTCACGCGAATCTGGAACGGATCTACGAACTTTTTCCGAGGCTGAAAGAGCGCCGCAAACAGCTCGCTGGAACCCTTTCAGGCGGCGAGCAGCAAATGTGCGCGATCGGGCGCGGACTGATGGCCGAACCGCTGCTCCTGTTGTTGGACGAGCCGTCGCTGGGTCTGGCGCCGATCATGGTAGATCAAGTTTTTCAATTGGTTCAACGAATTGCGAAGGAGGGCGTGACGATTCTAGTTGCCGCGCAAAACGCCGACTACGCGCTGGAAATTTCTCAACGCACCTATGTGATGGAATGGGGCCGTATCACGCTAGAAGGCCCCAGCGAGGAACTTCGATCAAACGACCAGGTTCGCCGCGCCTACCTCGGCGCCACCGTTTAAGGCTCTTTGAAGGGACGGGGGAGCGCCTGTCGAGGCAGTAGTGGAAAAACTGAACTTCGTTTGGTGGAGCCGACGGGGTTCGAACCCGTGACCTCCTCGATGCCATCGAGGCGCGCTCCCAACTGCGCTACGGCCCCACATTTCAGCTTGGTTAAGTAATTTTATAGCATCCCGGTTCTGAAAGCACGAAACAATCGCGCTACTTGCGAGTCTTGTACCAGGTGTAGCCGATGGTGAAGAAAATCGAGCCGTTATAGCCGGGATTCTGGTTCCCGAGGCTCGCGTTGGAATGGTGGACGATTTCCATCTCCAGAGTGAGGGCGCGGCTTTCGCGGGTAAAAATGTGCAAGCCGAAATCGGCTTGCGGCGTGAAATTCACCGAAGATGTGTCACCGGGCGGGACGTTGTGCAGCGTGAAAAGAACCCCACCGGCTGCCGCGAAATAGGGCGACACCTTTTGCCAATGCGTGAAATTCCATTGCCAGATCGCGGGCTTGAAACTTGCCCCATAGATTCCGCTGTTAGGCGGAAACACGATGTAAGCAGGCATCACGTCCATAGCCCACTCGAAATTGCCGCGCAAAATTCCGGGAAGATGCTCGCCGGTAAGCACCCAGCCACCGCGGCCACCGGCAACCAGAAATTGCGTATTGTCGGATTTACCGAGGCCATCGCCTCCGCCCGCGAAGACCCCCAGTTCCCAGGTGCCGCGCGTGAGAGAGGATGAGGGCAGCCCCTGCCCAGCCGCAGCTGATGCGATGAGGAGCGTGAACATTGCGACGATCGAAATCTTCATGTGACCTCACTGGCTGTGCGCTCGCTTGCTGACGAGTCAGAGAGCGTAAGGCACTCGCTTGAACCGGTCAAGAGTGGCGCCAGGCATCAGGCAAGTACAACGGCGGAGCCTGCCCGGTAGTCAAGCGTGCACTAAGTGCTGTGCCCTACAAGAATCGCAAGAGGATTTGTGCCTGTGTCGGCTTAGAATACCTGCCCCATGGCGAAAATCACTTTTCTCGGCGCAGCCGGCACCGTCACAGGCTCGAAATATCTGGTGGAAGCGGAAGGCAAGCGACTGCTGGTCGACTGCGGCTTGTTTCAGGGCTCGAACGAGCTCGAGCAGCGCAACTGGAACCAGCCGCCCGTTGATCCGGCGACCATCGACTGGGTGGTGCTGACGCACGCGCACATCGATCACACCGGTTACATTCCGAGACTCGTGCGCCTGGGCTACCGCGGCCCGTTTTACGCGAACGCAGCGACAAACGAACTGTGCCAACTCCTGCTTCCCGACTCTGCCCACCTGCAGGAAGAGGACGCGAAGTACATCGCGAAGAAAGGCTACAGCCCGCATAAGCCGCCACTGCCGCTTTATACGGTGGTGGAGTCGCAAGCGGCACTGAAACAGTTCAGCGAAATTCCGCGCGCTCAGCCGTTCACGATCAGCCCGCAATTTTCCGTGAAGCCACACGATGCAGGGCATATTCTCGGCTCGTCCTGGCTCGAGCTGACAATCACGGAGAACGGGAAGCAAATCCTCGTAGTCTTTTCGGGTGACATCGGACGATACAACCAGCCCATCCTGAAAGACCCGGAGCCACCCACTCGCGCGGATTACCTGCTCTGCGAATCGACCTATGGCGATCGCGATCATCCGGCGGGCTCGGTGGCAGATGAACTAGCGAGCGTGATCAACGAGACGGTGAAACGAGGCGGCGTGATCGTGATTCCCGCGTTCGCGGTGGATCGCACACAAATGCTCCTGTATTACTTGCGCGAACTCGTAAATCAGAAGCGAATTCCGGTGCTGCCGGTGTACGTGGACAGTCCCATGGCGATCAATGTGACCGACATTTATCTCCATCATCCCGAGGATCACGATTCCGACTACATCAACGAGGAGCAACATGGGCTCGGCGACCCACTGAATGTGAAGCTGGTCCATCTGACGCGTACAGTGGATGACTCGAAGAGAATCAACAACGTGACGACGCCATGCATCATCGTGTCCGCCAGCGGCATGGCCACTGGCGGTCGAGTGCTGCATCATCTGGCGCAGCGACTGCCCGATCCCCAAAATACTGTGCTGCTCGTTGGTTATCAGGCAGAAGGAACCAAAGGTAGGGCGCTTCAGGATGGGGCAGAGTTCATTCGTTTGTTTAACCAGCAGGTGCCGGTGCGGGCGCAGGTGGTCTCGATGGGGCAGCTCTCAGCGCACGCCGGAAAAAGCGAGTTGCTGCGATGGCTTTCGGGACTTTACTGCGCCGCCTCGGCAAACTTTTCTGGTGCACGGCGAGCCGGTGGCGCTCAATTCCCTGCGCGACGCGGTGACGGCGCAATTCAAATGGCCGGTAACGATTCCTGCTTATCTACAAACGTTCGACTTGAATCCAAGTTAAGACGCGGTTCCTGAAATTAGAATTAATCCAAATCTACTTGACAGCGGGTGTACTATTCCGCGCAAATCCATTTGCGCGGAGGTGGGCCATGCAGTGGCTCAGCAACCGCTTTTTCGTTCCTTTCTGTTGGTGTGTCTGCTTGCTGACGTTTACCGTCCCACGTTGCGCCAGTGGGTTCCAATTCGGGAAAGAGATGTTCGGCGTCAGCGGCAGAGCCTATGACGAGCAGACCCAACAGATTTTGAGCCGCGTGGAAGTCACGCTGCGCGGTGCCAGCGGCGTGATGCAGGCGCAGGTAGTGACGAATGAATCAGGACGATTCGACTTCAGCGGCCTCGCGCGCGGCAATTATCAACTCGAAGCCAGGATGAACGGCTACGAGCCGTACAGCAGCGCGATCAGCGTGGGTGGCGGCGAAACGCGTGGCATGACGATCTACCTGAAACGATCCACGGCAAACCAGGAAGCGCCCAACGGCGCGACAGTGTCCGCGCACGAACTTTCGATGCCCAGGAAGGCGCGGGACCTGATGTATTCGGGCAAACAGAAAATCTATTACGGAAAGAATCTGGACGGCGGGCTGAAGGATTTTCAAGATGCCGTCGCGATTGCGCCAGACTACTACGAAGCGTACTACCAGATTGGAATGACCTATCTTGAACTCGCCAAGCGCGATGACGCCGAGAACAATTTTCGCAGATCGATCGAGTTAAGCAAGAACACGTACGGCGAGCCAATAATTGGAATGGGAACGATACTGCTCGACAAAGCCGATAATGCAGGCGGCGAAAAGATGATCCGGCGCGGACTGGAGCTGAGTCCGAATTTCTGGCTTGGTTATTACGAGCTGGGCCGCGCTTGTCTGGCTGAAAATCAGCTTGCAGAAGCGAAGAAAGCCGCCGAGCAAGCAAAGTCATTGATGCCCAATGCCCCGATCATCTACCGGTTGCTCGCGAACGTTCACATGCGAGAGAAGGATTATCCAGCACTGCTCGAAGATATTGATGCGTACTTGAAGATCGATCCCAATAGCCCGGCAGGCGCGCACGCGAAAGAAATGCGCGCAGAGGTGATTCAGAAGATTCGCGATGAGAAAATGGTATCGGAAAATGGCGCGCCGAAATGACCTGGTGACGGGTACTGCTAGCGAGTGGCGGCTTGCTGAACGAATGCAGGCACTTCCGTAAGACGAAAGCCCAGGATGAACATAGGATGCGGGGCTACGCGTCCCCAGCGGGCCAGTTCCCACTTGGCGCGCAGGAAGCGAACCTCGGGTTTCATAGAGAGATCGAGAATCTGGCGTGTATCGCCACGATAGAATCGCTGCGGCATTTTCAGTAGCGGCATTTTTCCCCATGCCTGTCCATCTTCAGAGCCGTAAATCGAGACGTCGATGGACTCCTGTTCGATCTGGTCAGTAATCTCAATCCAGCACATGAAGGTACGAGTGGCGCTCGAGCTGATTTCGTGCGCTTCGCCTTCGCCATTGGCGGTGAGCTTGGTGCCGGGTCGAATCAGATCGAACTCCATCGCCATGCCGTCATCTCCTCGATGAAACCTCGCGGATTTTAGCATAGGTGTCTGGCGGCCGTAGAAAGCAAGGCGAGTTAGCTGGCTTTGAGTTTGGCGAGGCGCTCGGCGGCAGCCTGGAATGTTTTTTCCGTCTTGCAAAACGTGAAACGCAGGTGCGTGCGGCCATCGGCGGGATTGCGATAGAAGCTCGAGCCGGGAACGGCAGCAACGCCGATATCTTTAACCAGATATTTTGCGAAGGCGACGTCGTCAGGGAAGCCGAAGGCGCTGATGTCCGTCATGATGTAGTAAGCGCCATGCGGCTTGAAGCATTGGAATCCGGCGCCGGTGAGGATGCCGAGCAGTCGATCGCGGCGGGCGAGATATTCCTTGGCGAGATTCTCGTAGTAGCTCGGGGGCGACTGGAGCGCCACGGCTCCCGCTGCCTGCAGCGGTGCGGCCGCGCCTACGGTGAGAAAATCGTGCACTTTGCGAATCGCCGAGGTCACCTCTGGCGGGGCTATGGTCCAGCCAACCCTCCAGCCGGTGACGCTATACGTTTTAGAGAGCGCGTTGATTGTGATGGTGCGTTCGCGCATGCCGTCTAGAGTGGCCATGGAGATGTGCTTGGCGCCGTCATAGAGCATGTGTTCGTAGATTTCATCAGTGATGGCGAACGCGTTCCGACGCACGCACAGATCGCGAATCTCCTCGAGCTCAGGGCGAGTGAAAACTTTTCCCGTGGGATTGTTTGGTGTGTTGAGGATGATCGCCTTCGTAGCAGGCGTAAAAGCCGCTGCCAATTCTTTAGGATCGAATGTCCAATCGGGCGCGCGAAGCTTTACGAATCGCGGCTTCGCGCCAGAAAGAATCGCATCCGGACCGTAGTTCTCATAGAACGGCTCGAAGACGACAACTTCATCGCCCGGATTGATGATGGCCATCATCGAGGACATCATCGCCTCGGTGGAACCGCAGCAAACCGTGATTTCGCGCTCGGGATCGATGGCAAAGCCGCCGGTGCGCTCAAATTTCTCGGCGATAGCATTGCGCAGCGATTTTGCTCCCCATGTGATGGCGTACTGATTGATATCCGCGGCAATCGCTTCCTGAGCGGCGCGCTTGATCTCGGCTGGTGCGGGGAAATCGGGAAATCCTTGCGATAAGTTCACGGCGTTGTGTTGCAAGGCGAGGCGCGTCATCTCGCGAATCACGGATTCGGTGAACTGCGCGGCCTTGGCGGAGAGGCGCTCGCTAGTGGCGATGGCGCGTTCGGCTTTGACGGGGTTCATTTTGTGGCTGCGCTCCGTAGAGTTTCCGGTAAATGCCTGCGTTGCGCGTGACGATTTCGACGTACTCGCGAGTCTCGGTGAAGGGAATCGAATCTACAAACTCCGCGATCTCTCGGTAGTGCTGCCCTTCATTCCATTGTGCGACGCGATCTTCTCCCGCATTGTACGCGGCCAGCGCCGATTCCACACTTCCGAAATCTTTTTGCAGACCCGAGAGATAGAGCGTTCCGAGTCGCACGTTGTAATCCGGATCCACAAGGCGTCCGCGCGAGTATCCGATCTTTGCGCTGCGGGCCAGCCGCTTCGCGGTTTTGGGCAGCAATTGCATCAGGCCGTACGCGTTCGCCCCAGAACGTGCGTCGGGATCGAAGGCCGACTCCTGGCGAATCAAACCGGCCGTCAGCGACGGGGCAAGGCCCACGTGCGCGGACCATTCATGAATTGGGCCGCTGAACGGCATGGGGTAAGCGGCGAGCCAAACTTCGCGCGGGACCGTATCGAAAGGGCGAGATTCAAGCTGAGTGAAAATCTGCCGTACCGCGACGATTGCGACACCGCAGTGACCGGCAGCGATCGCCTCCTGAGCCACTTCGAGGAGCAGGCGCGGCTCGCCCGTGGCAGCATAGGCGGCTCGCAGTTCGAGTTCGGCAGAGGAATCGAACGCAATCGTGCGCAAGGCGTCGGCCCGCGCCTGGCGATCAGCCGCGGCGGCCGGAATCGCATCGCCCAAAGGCGCTGCTGGCGGAACGGCGGGAATTGTGTCGAGCACATCGGGATCTTCGAAAACACCATTGCCTAGCGCGGCGTTGCGCGTAACGGCGAGGCTCTGGAAATAATTCTGCGGGTAGCGAGTCTGCAGCTTTCCGTAGTAAGCGCGAGCGAGTGCCGGGTTGTTCGCTTCTTCGGCGAGACGGCCGAGCCAGTACAACGAGTCTGGCGTGAATTGCGAGCCGGGGAAGCGCCGCAAGTAGTATGTGAGCAGGCTTGCAGCATCGGGCGTGCGCTTCAGAACAGCGGTCCAAGCAACGCGCCACTGCGATGGAACGGCATCGGGCGATGTGGGAAAATTATCTGCGACTCGCTTGTAGTAGCCAGAGGCGCGATCGCGATCGAGTTGCACCCAGTAATAATTCCCCGCTAGAAAGAGGGCTTGCTCAGCCCAACGGCTTTGCGGCGCACGCGTCGCAGCCGATTCCACGGCCTGCGGCATCTGCGAATCCGGCGAGACATTGCGGTAATACTGAGCGAGAGTGAAAAATCTTTCGGCGTCAACATCAGGGTCGCCAATTTGAAGTGCAGCGACGGCAGAAACTCCGCCGCCGAGCGCAACGCCGCACTCGAGAATCCGCAATTCAGCGCGTTCCCTATCGGCGCCTGAAAGCTGCGGCAGCAGCTGCGCGTATTCGGTTCGCGCTTCGCTCCAGAGCCTGCCGTTGAACAAGGCAGCGGCATGAGCAAAGCGTTCTTCAAGCGGAATTTCCTGGTAACCCGACTTCAAAGTCGTGCGGAGAAAATCCAGTTTCGCATTCGCCTGCCGGGCCTGCTCGGCGGTCGGATAGCGGAGATAGAGCAGCTGATAGTCCTCGACGGCCTCGAGCGGCCGGCCAGCCTGTTCGCGCGCCTCGCCGCGTAGAAAAAGGAGCGCCGGCTTGCTCTTCGTCGCTGGGTAAGCGTCCAGAGCCTCGAGAGCTACATTGGGCTGATTGAGCGCGATGGCGGCTCCGGCCAGAGACTCCAAGGCCTGATCGGTCATCACGGAATCAGGAAAATCAGCGCGCAGCGTTTGCAGTTGCGCAATTGCATCACCTTGTTTGCTGAGGGCGATATTCGTTTCCGCATTCCAATACAAAGCGTAATCGCGAAGCAGCGGATCGGATTGCGCGCGAGCAAGCCATTTGGCGGCGAGGCCGAAATTGGTTTTCGAATAGTCGTAGTAACCGAGTGCAAGAGCGGCCCGCGCGCCGTAGGCATTCTTGGAATTGTGATTTGCGAAAGCGCTCAGCTTCTCATAAGCCGGCGCCGGATTTTTCTTCTTCAGCGCCCGGGATAAATCCTGCAGCTGCACAGCCGCCGAAGAAGCCGCGGTTTTTGACGCAGCAGTATCCGGTGAGGCGTGTCGCGAAGAGTGCGGTTTTCGCTGGCTTTGCGCGGATGCACCGAAGACAAAAATAAGACAAGCCGCGGCTACGCTCAGCCAGCGGGCCGAGGATTTCACCGTGGTCGTTTTAGTGCCGCAGAACGGGCGAGGGATACGGATATTCTCCGAGGGCTTCCATATCTCCCTCAGCGAGAATTTCCACCATCCAGTGATGAAAATAATCCACTGGCTGCTCCAGTATCGCGCGGAAACGGCGGTCGTATTCTTTTCGGGCTTTATCGAGGTCACTGCGCAACCGAATACAGATGTCCTTGTGCTCGCGAGCCGCTTTCACGTCTTTCGGCCGCAATAGTTTGATGTCTTGCATGGCGACTTTGGCTACTCGATTCGCGCGGCGATGCAGATCTTGAATCTCGGGTGGCAGGCTGGCCACATTGAAGGCCTGCGATTCAACGACGGCTGCCTGATCGGCCATCACTTCAGCTTGGGCAGCCTGAGACGCCTGAGCAGATTGTTCAGCGACCGGAGCTTCCACCCCCGCCATATGCGTAGGCTGGGCGGGCGCTTCCTGTACCGGCTCGGAGGCTACCTCTTCTTCGGGTTCTGCCACCGCCGCCGGAGACGATGGCGCGTGCACCTGCGCCTGGGCGACTGACGAAGCCGCCTCCGCCAAATCCTCCGCCTCAGCTGTGGGCGACGAGTCGCGAGGCTTCAGGGCAACAGCAACGAAATTCGAAAGCACGGAAAGCCCCGCCGCAAGGGAGGACGCCGCCGTCTGCGCGCGAAGCATCGCCGGAAGAGCGTTGCTCGGCCGGGTAGACGAACAAGCCGCCACCAAGTCGGCGTAAGCCTGATGCAGTTCGTCGGCAGTGCGCTGAAGCGGAGCGAGATTATCGCGCAGTGCGCGCGATACCGCCTCCTCCAGCGCTCTATCGAGCGATTTTTGGCGCTCTTTCATATTGAAGTTGCCTATTTGCGATTATGAAAACGGTCGGCGGGAGTGTCAACTGACATTCGGGCGAGGCGTTCCTGGGCGTATAGCATTGCTCCGTGAATAGGCAGTCTAAAAACCCACCAAACGAAGCCATTTGTTTTCAGGCCATTAGCGTCTCGACCGTCACCACCAGCACAGATTGCCCGAAAATGTTAAAATGGAGCCTCCAACGGGGGCGACACGGTTTCGACGGAAGCTGTCGCGGCTCGAAGGCATGCCGGGCCCCACCTGCCCGCTATCGGGTGGAACAACACAACTGGCAACTCACAGTTGGCTCTCGCTGCCTAGATAAAACTAGCTAGCGCGTCTCCTTAACCGTCGCCTACGCGGTTGAGATGAGGCGTCACACAGTAGGCTGGCCGTCGCGTTTCGGTCCGTAATGCGGCGGTAAGATCATCGGACTAGCCGGGAGCGCGTCTTGCCCGCTCTGAGCTCTCCCGGTGAAACAATCGGAACGGGACAAGCATGTAGTCTTCGAGTTGCAAGGCTTTTCGGACGGGGGTTCGACTCCCCCCGCCTCCACATATCCTCATAATTGTCGTGCATTTAGTCGGCTTTCAAAACATCCGAAAGACGTCAGTAAGGAACGCAATGGCTATGAATGGTCGATTTGCGATCCGAGCCTTCATTCGGGCGGCGTGCTTGGTCACGATCAGTAGTAAGTGCCTCTTTGTAATACTTCCTGCTCGAGAAAAGCCACCAGCCTTATTTCCGATTATCCAACAGGGCCGGTTCGGATTCATTGATTCCTCTGGGAAGATCGTAATCCCCGCCCGTTTTTTCTGGGCTTCAGAATTCAGTGATGGGCGATCTGCGATATTGGTATGTCGGAAATACGGCTACATCGACGAAGAGGGGACGATCGTAATCGCTCCTCAGTACGATGCTGCGGGCAAATTCTCCGAGGATCGTGCTCCCGTTAAGATCGGGCAACAGTTTGGCTCCATCGACAAAACCGGGCGAGTAGTGATTCCTGCCAAATTCGATTCCGTTTTCGATTTTTCGGAGGGTCATGCCGGCGCCGTCGTGCGGGGTCGCAAAGGCATCATCGGCAAGATGGGAGAATGGGTAGTTGAGCCTCGCTTCGACGAACTTCTAGGATTGTCCGAAGGGCTCTCCGCGGCCAGATTGGGGAGTCATTGGGGGTTCATTAATGTAAAGGGTGGAACCGTCATTCCCTTTCAGTACAAGAGTGCCGGCTCGTTTTCGAATGGTCGAGCGATCGTTACGACTGATGCCGGCGAGCAAGAATTGATCGACGCATCGGGAGACGTGATTCTCCGAAACGTCAATGCCCCCTGGGGATTTAGTGAGGGGCTTGCGCCAGCACAACTGAAGGAAGAGGATCCGTATCGCTACATCGATGCGAGTGGGCGAGTGAAAATAGCTGGCCCGTTCGAGACAGCTCTCCCTTTTGCAGAGGGTTCGGCCGCAGTGCAGAGCGGAGGTCATTGGGGATTCATCGACAATACAGGAAAATTCCTCATCGAGCCCAAATTCGACAACGCTCAGCCATTCTCGCACGGTCTTGCAAACGTAAAGCTTGGCGATAAGTGGGGCATTATCGACCAGTCCGGCACTTTCGTTGTTCGGCCGCAATTCGCTGAGATCCTCGGCCCACCAGGAGATTTTGACCAAGTCTCGATTTCCAAGAACGAATGGGGATACATCGATCCTCAGGGGAGAATTTTTTGGCGGGCACCCGAGTCACAGCGCCCGAGGCACTTGGAGCGAGGACCGACCGAGAAAGAGATCGAAGCGAGTTGCGGTGGCGACTGACCCGCAACCGGGCAAGCGCTACTTGCCTCCATTTAGCGTTTAGAATTCGGTCGGGCTTACCGATTCGAACAATCTGCCACTCTTGTCCTCACACAATGCGCCGCAGGAACGATCGGTCCTCACACAGGATGCAGCCGGACTTTTCAACTGCCGCGACGCTAGCTGCCGCAGCCGCATCCGCGCCGAACGCCTCGCGATATTTCTCGTAGGCATCAAGATTCGCAAAATTGATCAGCGCGAGCGCCGCATTGGTCGGCCCGGCGAGTTTCGTCGGCAGAAAGTAGCCCACAAGTTCGCCTCCACTACGGCGGATCGGCTCCGGCAGCGCACGAACGTATTCCTCGAAATTCCGATATTGATTTTGGTCGATTGTGTAGCGGATGCAGAGCGTAATCATTTCTGTTGTCTCCTCCAGCCCCGATCCTAAGCTCGCCGCCGCGACGATGTTTCACGCACAGATGAAACGTGGCGGAGGGCTTTGCGTTATCATTCTCCTATGAACGCCACTTATCCAATCGCAGCAGTCGGAGAACTGATCGGCGAGAATGCCCGGGCGGCGATCTTGATCGCGCTCCTGGACGAGAAAGCCTTGCCGGCAGGTGAATTGGCGCGACTGGCGGGAATTTCGGCGCAATCAGCCAGCGGCCACCTTTCTAAACTCGTGGATGGCGGATTGCTTCGAGCCGAGATTTCGGGACGGCAGCGCCTTTACAGAATCGCTAAGCCAGAAGTGGCCTATGCTTTAGAGGCCCTGGGAACGATCGCAACCGCATCGCCGGTGCGAAATATCGTCCGCGATCCGCGCATCGAAGCCCTGCGTACAGCGCGATCGTGTTACGACCATCTGGCAGGGCGCGTCGCCGTGGAGATAGCGCGAAAGATGGAATCGTTGAAGGTTATCCGAGTATCCAGCGATCGGCAGTACGAAGTGGCGTCGCGGGGCGAAGCGTGGCTTGCGAAGCTGGGCGTGAATGTCGAGGAATTGCGTCTTGCCCGGCGCTCGTTTGCGCGCGAGTGTCTTGATTGGACCGAGCGCACCCCGCACCTGGCGGGCGCGCTGGGTGCAGCAATGCTATCGCGATTTCTGACGCTCGGATGGGTTGCGCGCCGCCCGAAAACACGCGCGCTACGCATCACGCACCGAGGCGCGCGCGAGTTTCTTGCCCGATTCGGCATTCTGGTCTCGCCATAGTTCCTGTTACTCTGAACGCTCGCGGTAAACTCCGAGACGCAAATCCACAATGCCGAAACAAAGTGCAGGAATACTCCTCCACCGAGTCGCCAGTGGGCGCGTCGAAGTTTTCCTGGTTCATCCGGGTGGGCCGTTTTGGGCGAAGAAGGATGACGGAGCATGGTCCATTCCGAAGGGTGAATTTGTAAGCGGCGAAGAGCCCCTCGAAGCTGCGAAGCGCGAATTTCAGGAAGAAACAAGCTTCACTATTGAAGGGACGTTCATACCCCTGAATCCAGTGAAGCAGCCGGGCGGCAAGATCGTTTACGCCTGGGCGGTGGAAGGTGACATTGACGCTGGCGCCATACGCAGCAACACCTTTTTAATGGAGTGGCCCAAAGGATCGGCCAAAACCAAATCATTTCCGGAAATCGACAAAGCCGATTGGTTCGATCTCGACACCGCGAAAACGAAAATCATCAAGGGACAATTGGGATTGCTCGAACAACTGGCGAGGAAATTATCGCAACCAAACCGCTGAAGCTGGCTCCGACCGGCCTTCAGCCACGGCTGTCCGCAATCAATTCAGGGACCAACCCGGGATCTTCAAGAACCGACGCGGATGTGGGGCAGATAGCTAAGTACCCCGAACACATTCAGAAGCCACAACACCACGCAGATCACCACCACAGCATTCAGGATGGATTTTATAGTCCCCTGCATCGGGATGAGGTTCACCAGCCAAAGCAGCACACCGATCACGACCAGCACAATAACGATTTGAATCAAAGGCATGGTTTCTTCAACCTCCGATCGTTCGACGACGATGCCCGGGTCCCAGTAAATAGGATAGGTCTCGCATCTTGGGGCGCGTATACAGAGAACTGCGTAGAGCCCTGGGGAAAGATGCGTTAGCTCGCGCTGGCCTAATTTCGCCCCAGCATTGACGGCGCTCCACAGCAGAGAGATGATTAGCGCGGAAAAATACACTCTACAGAACCAACCCAAGGAGCCTTCGCCGTGGCCGAAATCAAGAATCCAACTTCAGGATCGAGTGCAGCTCCAGCCGACGAAGCCCATATTGCAGTCCATTGGAAGGAAGAAGAGTATTTCTATCCGCCGAAGAAATTCCTCGATCAAGCCTACCTGAAAGACCCGAAAGCAGTGGAGCGTTTCAACGAAAAGAATTTCCCGAAATGTTTCGAAGAGTACGCCGACATGCTCACCTGGTCGCAAAGATGGACCACCGTCCTCGATACCAACAACCCGCCGTTCTGGAAATGGTTCGTCGGCGGAAAGCTGAATGCCAGCTACAACTGCGTGGACCGGCATCTCGAGAAATACAAGGAAAAGGCCGCGATCATTTCCGTTCCGGAGCCGGAAAATGAAGAGCCCACCGTCATCACCTATCAGGAGCTGTACAAGCGCGTGAACGAAACCGCTGCGATGCTTCGCGATTTCGCCGGATTGAAAAAAGGCGATCGCGTCACGATTCACATGCCGATGATTCCCGAGCTGCCCATCACGATGCTGGCGTGCGCTCGCCTCGGGCTGATCCATTCCGTGGTGTTCGGAGGTTTCAGCGGTGAAGCATGCGGAATGCGCGCAGCAGATTCGGGAAGCCGTGTACTGATTTATGCGGACAGCTACTACCGCGGCGGAAAGCTGATTGATCACAAAGCCGCAGTCGAAATCGCCGTCGAAACCGCGAAGCGCGACGGCCAGGAAATCGACAAGGTGCTTGTCTGGCGCCGCTATCCCGGAAAATACGGTTCGGCAACGCCGATGCTAAAAGGCCGCGACTATTTCGTCGACGAAGTTTTGAAGGACTATCGCGGGAAAACGGTCGAGCCAGAGACGATGGACGCCGAGGATCCCCTCTTCCTGATGTACACCAGCGGAAGCACCGGCAAACCCAAAGGCTGCCAGCATCGCACCGGCGGCTACCTGGCTTACGTCACCGGAACTGCAAAATATTATCAGGACATTCATCCCGAAGACGTTTACTGGTGCATGGCCGATATCGGCTGGATCACCGGCCACTCCTATATCGTCTACGGACCGCTGGCGCTCGCAGCCACGAGCGTGATCTACGAAGGCGTGCCGAATTATCCCGACGCAGGGCGGCCTTGGCGAATTGCAGAACGGCTCAAAGTGAATATCTTCCACACCTCGCCCACCGCTATCCGCATGCTGCGCAAAGCAGGCCCGCACGAACCCGGAAAATATAAATACCACTTCAAGCACATGACCACTGTCGGCGAGCCGATCGAGCCGGAAGTCTGGCGCTGGTATTACGACGTCGTCGGAAAACGAGAAGCCGTGATCGTGGATACGTGGTGGCAGACCGAGACGGGCGGTTGCCTCTGCAGCACCAACCCGGCTCTCGATCCCATGAAGCCAGGAAGCGCCGGGCCGGGCGTGCTGGGAATCTATCCGATCATCTACGATGAAAATGGCGAAGTGCTTCCGGCGGGCGCTGGCCGCGCCGGCAACATCTGCATTCGCAATCCATGGCCGGGAATCGAGCAGACCATTTGGAAGGACCAGGATCGCTTCGTCCGCCAGTACTACCAAAAATATTGCAAAGATCCGAAGAGCAAAGACTGGCGCGATTGGCCGTACTTCGCGGGAGACGGCGCGCTTCTCGCGAAGGACGGATATTTCCGCATCCTCGGTCGCGTGGATGACGTGATCAACGTGGCAGGCCATCGCCTCGGAACGAAAGAGCTGGAATCCGCCTGCCTCACTATTGACGAAGTAGCCGAAGCGGCGGTGGTGCCCGTCGTCGATGAAATCAAGGGCCGCGTACCGGAAATTTACATTTCGCTCAAGCCAGGGGTTACGGCGTCGCCAAAAGAAGTGAGCGATAAGGTGATAAAGACGATCGAGACGATGATTGGCAAGATCGCCCGCCCGAAATCCGTCCATATCGTTCCAGACATGCCCAAGACGCGCTCCGGCAAGCTGATGCGCCGAATTCTGGCTGCGATTTCGAATACCTTGGACGTCGGCGACATCACGACGCTTGCGAATCCAGATATCGTCGAACAGATTCGCGTGCAAGTTCAAGGGGAACAAAAAATTGCCGCGAAAGAAGGCCCTGAAGACCTGAAACAGTTTGGGTCCGATATTTAATCCACTTCTTATTTAGGAGACAGGCATGAATAGATCGCGACTGCTGGCATTCGTTTTCGGTTCATTGTTCGTTTTAGGGATCGGCTTGGCCCTTCCAATCCGTCGGGCTGAGGCAGCTCAAGCCACCACGCAAAGCTCCGCAAAACCCTCATCGAATCCTGACGCCATCGAAAACGACGACTCGCTGAACCTCACGCCCGACCAAAAAGATAAGATCAAGTCGATCCGCGAAGATGCCAAAAAACAAAAGCAGGACATCGAGAAGGACAAGACCCTCACGCCAGACCAGCAAACAAAACAAATCAAAGACATCACCAAGCAAACCCGCGCTCAGGTGTTCGCCGTGCTCACGCCGGAACAGCAGAAAGCATGGAGCGCCGAGCAGCGCGAGCGCCGTATGGAAAAGAAAGCGGCGAAGAGCAGCTCCAACTAATCCTCCGCAAATCTTCTAAGAACTTTCTTAGCGAAGACCAGGCGGCACTCCTCCGCGAAAAAATTTTGCTCGCGTTCACGTTTTCTCTTGCATCGCGCCTGAATTTCCGTATTCTTCAATTGCAGTAGGCGAACTCGCTCCACCTGCGCGGCAGTGAGAGAGCGAGGATCGCTGACGGAGGACGCGACAAAAAATTGAGCACGATCACCCTGCCAGCCCAATTTCCCTCCCGGGCAATTTCTTCCACTAAGAAGAAAGTAGCGAAGCTCACCGTCTGGCCCTTGGTAGCGGCCACATTTTTTATGGTGTCGGGCGGCACATACGGCACCGAAGACATCATCCACGGCGCCGGTTACGGTCTCGGCATTTTGCTTCTCTTGCTCACGCCGCTCGTCTGGAGCCTTCCCACCACGTACATGATCGGCGAGCTTTCGAGCGCGCTACCGTCAGAAGGCGGTTACTACGCCTGGGTGCGCCGCGCCCTCGGAAATTTCTGGGGATTTCAGGAAGCATGGCTGTCGCTCGTCGCCAGCATCTTCGACATGGCGATCTATCCAACGCTCTTCGTCGCGTATCTCACTCGACTCTTCCCATGGTTCGCCGTAGGCCACCGCGGAGTAATGGTCGGCCTCGCAGTAGTCACAGTTTGCGCGCTGATGAATATCGCAGGCATCCGAGTTGTAGCGATCTCCTCGCTCTGGCTTTTCTTTTTGCTTTCGCTACCCTTCGCGCTGATCGTGCTGATTGCGCCGATGGAAATGGGCGCGCTGAAAGGCGCCGTAACCGCTCCCACCACCTCAAGCGTAGGCCTGATCGGCGGCCTCCTGATCTGCATGTGGAACTACATGGGCTGGGACAACGCCTCCACAATCGCCACAGAAGTCCGCCGCCCGCAAAAAACTTATCCCAGGGCGATGCTCATCGCGGTGCTGGTGGTAGCCGCCACCTACATCCTGCCATTCGCCGCCATGTGGCTCACAGGCATCTCTTCATCGGCTTTCGAAACCGGCTCCTGGGCCGACCTGGCCGGCATGATGGGCGCGCTCGTCGCCGGTCCCGTTGCCGGCCGCGTTTTTCGAGCCGCGCTCGTTCTCGGCGGCATGATGAGCGCCTTCGGAATGTTCAACGCGCTGGTGATGAGCTACTCGCGCCTGCCTCTCGCCATGGCGCAAGACGGAATGCTCCCGGCAGTCTTCGGCAAGCTGCAGCCAAAAACCCGCGCTCCCTGGGTTTCAATCATCGTCCTCGCCACCGCCTGGGCGATGTGCCTCGGCCTCGGCTTCGAACGCCTCGTCACGCTCGACATCATGCTCTACGGCATGAGCCTCTCGCTCGAATTCCTCGCCCTCGTCGCATTGCGCATCAAGGAACCAAATCTCCGCCGCCCATTTCGCGTCCCGGGCGGCACAGTCGGCGCGATTCTCGTCGGCGTTTTCCCGATTCTGCTGCTCGGCTTCGCCATGGTTCACAGCGAAAGCGAACGAATCCTCGGCATGAATGGCTTGGCTTTCGGAGCGCTTCTGATCGCCGGCGGCTTCCTCGCCTACTGGGCCACGGCACCACTGCGGCGCCTCACTGGCGCGTCACAAAATCAACGCAAAGCCGCCTAACGACGACCGCCGCCCTCGCTCCGCCGGCCGCACACCATAATTCCCAGTCGCCTAACCAATAATTCGATTGCCGATCGCCCCACCGCTGTCTTCTAATTCCCTTCCGGCCCCCAAATGCCCGCCAAACAAAACGCATACGACTACATCATCGTCGGCGCCGGCTCCGCAGGCTGCGTACTAGCAGCGCGCTTAACCGAAGATCCTCACTCGCGCGTTCTGCTACTCGAAGCAGGCGGCCCCGATAAAGCAAAAGAAATCCACATCCCCGCAGCATTCTCCAAACTCTACAAAACCGCCCTCGACTGGAACTACTCCACCGAGCCCGAGCCCTGTCTTCACAATCGCCGCCTCTACTGGCCTCGCGGAAAAATGCTGGGCGGCTCGAGTTCGATGAACGCTATGATCTACATCCGCGGAAATCACCTCGATTACGATCACTGGGCCACCCTGGGAAATCAGGGCTGGAGTTTCAAGGACGTCCTCCCCTACTTCAAGAAATCGGAGATGCAAGCGCGAGGCGAATCGGAATTCCACGGCACGAGTGGACCGCTGCATATCTCAGACCTACGCTGCGTGAATCCCCTAACACGCGCCTTCCTCGAAGCGGCCGCCGCCCTCGGCATCCCAAGCAATTCTGATTTCAACGCTGACCATCAGGAAGGCGCTGGCCTCTATCAAGTCACGCAGAAAAACGGCAGCCGCCACAGCGCCGCCGATGCATACCTCAAGCCCGCCCTCGCGCGCAAAAATCTCACCGTCGTCACCAATGCGCACGTCGCGCGAATCACGCTCGAGAAACAACGCGCCGTCGGCGTAGAATATTTCTGCAGCGCAGGCGCAACAGCAGCCCGCGCAGATCGAGAAGTGATTCTCTCCGCCGGCTCAGTCAATTCTCCGCAGCTGCTCCTGCTCTCCGGAATCGGCCCAGCAAATGAAGTCAGCCGCGTAGGAATCCGCCCGATTCACGACCTCCCCGGCGTCGGCAAAAATCTGCAGGACCACGTCATGGTTTCCGTAGGCTACCTCTGCACAGAACCCGTAACCATGGCCACCGCCGAGTCGCTCCCCAATCTCATCCGCTATTTCGTCCTGAAACGCGGCCCGCTCGTCTCCAATGTGGCCGAAGCCGGAATTTTCCTGCGCACGCGCGAAGAATCGCTACGACCGGATTTGCAGTTGCTCTTCGGCCCCGCCTACTACGTGAATCATGGCCTTACTCCCCGCAAAGACCACTGCTTCGGCTTCGGCCCCACGCTCATCACTCCCGAAAGCCGCGGCTCGATTTTGCTGAGATCCTCCAATCCTCTCGATCCGCCCGCGATCCGCGCCAACTACCTTTCCACCGACTCCGACATGCGCGTCATTATCGAAGGCGTGAAGCTTTCGCGGCGCCTTGCACACGAGCAGCCCCTCGCAAAGTTTCGCGGCGAAGAATTGCATCCTGGCGCCGCCACCCAATCTGACGTAGAAATCGCCGACTTCATTCGCGCCGAAGCTCAAACGCTCTACCACCCGGTAGGAACCTGCAAGATGGGCCACGACGCCCTGGCCGTCGTCGATTCGCAGCTCCAAGTCCACGGCATCGAACGATTGCGCGTCGTGGATGCGTCAATAATGCCGCGAATCATCGCCGGCAACACAAATGCGCCCACCATCATGATCGCCGAAAAGGCCGCCGAGATGATTCGAGCCGCCGTTTAGTCGCTCGGCAAGTCGCCGCCGCTTCGCACTTTTGGCCGCGAACAATTCTGTTATCCTCTTCGCCGTGCGTCGTTCTTTCTTTTATGCATTCATAGTTTGCATGGGTTTGACATCCGCGGTGCTGGCTCGCGGAATTTCTTCGCGCACCGCATCGCATCCTCGCGCCCAGCAGCAAGACCAGCAAAATCCACCGCAACAGCCCTCTCCACAACAATCCGCCCCTTCTCCTCAGCCTCCCTCACAACAGAGCGCCCCACCCGCTCCCGGCACGCCTCAGCAGACTTCCCCCGAACAAACTCCTCCGCCTCCCGTCCACCTCGGCCCCATGGTAGTCATTGACCCCGGCCACGGCGGAACAGACACCGGCGCGCGCGGAACGACCTTGGCGGAAAAAGACGTGGTGCTGCAAATCGCGAAAATTCTGCGCGCGGAGCTCGAACGAATAGGCTATCGCGCGGTGATGACTCGCAATGACGATTCGAATCCTTCCTATGAGGATCGGGCGGCCGTGGCGAACGCGTATCGCGACGCGATCTTCGTCAGCCTGCACGTTTCATCCACCGGCGACACTGGCAACACGCGGGCATACTTCTACGAATTTCCAGTTCCCTTCCAGGCCTCAGATGCTTCGCTCTCATCGGAGCCGGTAAAGCAGGGTTTTCGAACCGCAATTCCATGGGAGGAAGCGCAGCGCCCCTTCGCCGATCAAAGCCGGCGCCTGGCAAATCTTGTGCAGATCGAGCTCGCGCATCGGTTTCCGCAATCGCCGAATGCTCCCACTCCGGCAGCAGTGCGCAACTTGCGCTCGGTGGCAGCTCCCGCCGTGGCGGTCGAAATTTCCAGTGTCTCCGTTTCTGATCCGATCGCGTTGACGTCATTATCGGGACCGCTCGCAGCTTCGATTGCGAGAGGCATTGCAGCATTCCGCCCGAACACTCCGCCCACTCCGGCCACGCCGCCCACTCCGCCCGTCACGAGTCAACCGTAATGCCACGCGATCTCAAAATCGCTCTGGGAATCCTCACCGTGGCAGTGCTGGTAGGCCTCATCAGCTTGCGCGGGCTGCACCGGCGTATGCAGGGCCTCGCCGGATCGCAATCATCCGAAGAAAAAGCGCGCCGTGAAGTACTCGCCCCCGAAATCAAAACGCCAACCGACGCGCCGCAGGGCGCCAGCATCTACTGGGCCGCGGGAGAAGACCGCGTTACCAGCACCACCGTGGAACTTGCTCTCTCCGCTGAACCGGTAGAGCGCGGCAAGCAGGTGTTGCAGGCGCTGATTGCCGATACACCTTCGCCGGAACAGCGCACAATTCCAGCAGATGCCGAACTGCTTGCGTTCTACATACTGCCCGACGGAACTGCAGTCGCGGACTTTTCCGACGCGCTTTCCTCGGAAACTCCTTCCGGAATCGAAAGCGAGCAATTGGTGGTGGATTCAATATCGCTGACATTAGAGAACAATGTCGCGACCGTCCGTCGCCTGAAAATCCTGATCCACGGGCAAGAAGTTGAAACTCTGGCAGGACACCTGGATCTCACTGGCTTCTTCGACTTGAATCCGCCAAATGCAACTCCGCTGGCGCCCGCGCAATCGAACGCAACCCCGGCAACGAACCCTCCGAATGCTTCCGCACTACCAAAACCCCAGCGCCTCGGCAGCATTGCGAAACCTCGACCTAAATAATTCGCTGTGACCCTGGCTTTCAGCCTCGCCGCGCTGCCTCGATGGCGGCGATGTTGATGTTCTTCATCTTCATCATCGCCTCGAAAACACGCTTTCCCTCAGCGCCGCCAGCCCCAAGCGCATCCATTAACGCGCGCGGGGTGATCTGCCAGGAGATGCCCCAGCGGTCCTTGCACCAACCGCACTGGCTTTCCGTTCCGCCATTCCCAACGATCGCATTCCAGTAGCGGTCCGTCTCTTCCTGATTGTCCGTCGCGATCTGAAACGAAAAGGCCTCGGTGTGCTTAAACATCGGGCCGCCGTTGATGCCGAGACAGGGAATGCCCGCCACGGTGAACTGCACCGTCAGCACATCGCCCTTCTTGCCCCCTGGATAGTCACTGGGAGCCTCGTGCACCGAGGTTACTTTGCTATCCGGAAAGGTGGCTGCGTAGAAGCGCGCCGCCTCCTGCGCGTCTTTGTCGTACCAGAGGCAGATCGTGTTCTTCGGTTTCATATTCATATGCTCCTTTCTTTTTCACCACTACTCTACTTGATGTACCTGGCCCGGGCTCTCCATGAAATACTTTACTACCGGTTTATGAAGGATTGTTGACACCCGCCGCAGCAGTCGGCACACTGTCTGCGAGTAGTTCTCTCCGTGAAATACGCGGACCCCGAGAGGAGCCAGCATTGCGAGCAGATGGACGCGCAGCCGATGATTTGCGCCCGGTAAAAATCATTCCTGACTTCATTTCCAACGCAGAAGGCAGCGTGCTGATCGAAGAAGGCAACACGCGCGTGATTATCACCGCCACGATCGAAGACGGAGTGCCTTCGTTTCGAAAAGGTTCCGGCAAAGGCTGGGTCACCGGTGAATATGGGATGCTGCCGCGTTCCACGGAAGAGCGCACCCCCCGCGAATCCGCGCGAGGCCGCCAATCAGGGCGCACGCTCGAGATTCAACGCATGATCGGCAGAGCCCTGCGCGCTGTCACTGATCTGAAAGCGCTCGGCGAACGCACTGCCTGGCTCGATTGCGACGTGATTCAAGCCGACGGCGGCACTCGAACCGCTTCCGTTACGGGAGCATTCGTGGCCCTGGCTCTCGCGTTCGAGCGCATGGTTGCGGCGGGAATGCTTCGTTCCGTGCCGCTTTTGGATTCGCTCGCGGCCGTCAGCGTCGGAATTGTCGGTGACGAGCTTCTTCTTGATCTTGCTTACGAAGAAGACTCGCGCGCGCAGGTGGACATGAACGTCGTGATGACCGGCGGGGGCCGTTTTGTCGAAGTGCAAGCGAGCGCGGAGGGCCGCACCTATACGGATCGCGAGCTTCAGCAACTGCTGGCCCTCGCTGCGGGTGGAATTCGCCAGCTCCAGGAAGCGCAGCAGGAACTGCTGCACATGAATTTCAGCGCGCGAGCGCGATAGGGTCCTTTGAGCTCGCCGCAACCTATGCAGGTTTTTCTCGCCTCGTCAAACCCTGGAAAATTGCGCGAGTACCGCGTTCTCGCCGGCGACTCTCCGATCGAACTGGCGCTTCTGCCGAATTTCCACGAGATTCCGCCTTTCGATGAAACCGCGCCAACCTTCGCCGAGAACTCCGCAGGAAAGGCTCTCTATTACAGCCGGTTTGCACCGGGCACTGTGTTGGCTGACGATTCCGGCCTGGTCGTTCCGGCGCTGGGCGGCGCCCCCGGCATTTTCTCCGCGCGTTATGCCGGCCCCGGAGCAAGCGATGCCGATCGAGTGCAGAAACTATTGCGGGAAATGAGCGCACTGAGCGGCGACGATCGCAAAGCACGGTTTGTTTGCGTCACTACTCTCGCGCAAGATGGGCGCGCCGTCGCTGTATTGTCGGATTCGGTCGAAGGCGTTATCGCCAAGGCGCCCCAGGGCTCCGGCGGTTTCGGCTACGATCCCGTGTTTTTCTTTCCCCAGCTAGGGCGCACTTACGCCGAAATCACGCGCGAAGAAAAAAATCAATACAGTCATCGCGGTAGGGCCTTTCGCAAGGCAATTGCGTACCTTGAGGGCCGCGTCCTGTAGAGTCGTTTCTCTTCCCTGGGGAATCAAATAGCTTGCTCTGAAACTCTGGGCTGCGGGAGAATAACTGGTCTGCCCGCCGAGGTGACTTCGTGGCTACTTCCAAAGTCGCGCCGGATCTTCACTCAAACCTGCTTTCGCGAATGGCGGATGCTCGCGCGCAAACCGATGCGCTTTTCGATCTATTGCCTCCCAATTCCTTTTACGAGCGCCCGATTGCCGAACGCCATCGCCTGATTTTTTATCTCGGCCACCTGGAAGCCTTCGACTGGAATCTGCTCAGCGGCCCGCTCGAACTCGGCGCGCACGATCCCGCATTTGACAAGCTTTTCGCGTTTGGAATCGATCCGATTGGCGGCGGCTTGCCCACAGATAAGCCAGGAGATTGGCCGAACATCGCGAAAACCGAGAAATACAAAACGAATATCCGCATCCGCTTGGATGAGGCGTTGCGCAAATCCCATATCAGCCGCGAACCACTGCTGGCCGACGGCTCTTTGCTGCAGGTAGCGATCGAACATCGCCTGATGCATGCCGAGACGCTTTCCTATCTCCTTCACAATTTGCCCCTCGAAAGAAAGGTTCCGCACCCGGCGCCGATGAGCGATCCGCGTCCCGCGCCAGCCCGGCGCTGGGTCACGATTCCGGCCGGCACCGCGACCCTCGGAAAATTGCGAAGCGAGGGCACCTTCGGTTGGGACAACGAATTCGAGACTCAGAAAATTTCAGTTCCCGAATTTTCGATTGGCGCGTTTCCCGTGACGAATGGCGAATACATGGAATTCGTCCAGGCATGCGGCTACGAAGATTCCCGTTACTGGCGCCCCGAAGACCGGGAATGGAAACGCCAGCAGCGCCTCGAACATCCGCAGTTCTGGCTGCCGCGTTCGAATTCGGCAGCAACTGACCCCGACACACAATGGGAATACCGCTCGATGTTCGGAATCATTCCGCTGCCGCAATCGTGGCCGGTCTACGTGAGCTATGCAGAAGCGGCTGCCTTCGCGCGATGGGCCGGCAAGAAACTGCCCACCGAAGCGCAGTGGCACCGGGCCGCATACGGAACTCCGCAAGGAAGCGAGCGAGAATATCCTTGGGGCGACGCGCCTCCTGATCACTCACGCGGAAATTTTCACTTCAAGAGTTGGCACGCGGCACCTGTCGACGCACATCCCGCGGGCGCGAGCGCATTCGGCGTTCACGATCTGCTTGGCAATGGTTGGGAATGGACTTCCACACAGTTTGGCCCACTTCCCGGCTTTACACCCTTTCCCTTCTACAAAGGTTATTCGGCTGACTTTTTTGACGGCAAACATTTCGTGATAAAGGGTGGATCGGCCCGCACCGATGCCTCGATGCTGCGGCGATCGTTCCGCAACTGGTTTCAACCCCACTATCCCTACGTCTACGCCACCTTCCGGTGCGCAGAGGAATAACGAGGAGTAACTCATGTCCAGTGCCCCGCGATTAGTTCCTACAACCGTCTCTGCACAGGTTCTGTCCGAGTTCGCATCGGACGTAGTCATCGGTCTCAGCCAGCCCGGACAAAAAGAGCTGCCCTCAAAATACTTGTATGACGAAGTGGGCTCGGCGCTTTTCGACGTGATCTGCGTCCTCCCAGAATATGGGCTCAGCCGCGCCGGAAAGCGGATATTGAGCCGCCACGCGGGAGACGTCGTTGATCGTTTGCCGAGTCCGGTGATCGTCGCGGAACTGGGAAGCGGCAGCGGTCAAAAAACGAGACTGCTTCTGGAAGCGCTCGCCCGCAAGCAGCGCGTGAACTACTACCCGATTGATATTTCGGGTAGCGCTTTGAGCCGTTGCCAACAGGAGCTCGGACAGATTGACCGGGTCAGCATCGTCGGCTTCGAGCGCGCATACCTGGATGGCCTGCAGGAGGTGGCTGCGCGCCGCCGCGAAGGCGAAAAGATCTTCTTGCTGTTTCTTGGCAGCACGATCGGCAATTTCGATCGTCCGGCTGGAGATCAGTTTCTGCGCGAAGTCCGGGCAATCCTGCACGAAGGCGATGCTCTCCTGCTTTCGACGGACCTCGAGAAGCCGGTGGACATGCTGAAGCTGGCTTATGACGATCCCGCGGGCGTGACGGCTGCGTTCAACAAGAATCTCCTGGCCCGCATCAATCGCGAGCTTGCTGCGGATTTCGATCTTTCGCGCTTCGAACACGTTGTGCGCTACGACGAATCAGAACGCCGCATCGAGATGCACCTGCGTTCCACGGAATGGCAGCGCATCACGATTCGCAAAGCCGGTTTCGGCTTCTACATGCGCGAAGGAGAAACGATCTGGACCGAAAGCTCGCACAAATACGACTTGAAAGAAGTGGTCGAGATGGGCGAGCGAACCGGATATCGCTGCGCCGGCCAATGGATCGATTCCGAATGGCGCTTCGCCCAGAATCTTTTCTTCGCCTCTTGAGGCATCGCGATCCGCGCGGCCAAGCCATAGCTTCGCTATGCTATAGTTTTGCGCTCGATGGCAAATTCCAAAAACAAAGCAGCAAAGAAAGGCACGCGCGCTAAGAAGGCGCCGAATCGTGCGGCAAAGCCTTCGGCGCGCCCGGCAAAGCATTCATCGCGCAACAGCCCATTGGGCCGCGGTCCAAATCCCGAACGTGTGAAAGCGATTCTGCATGGATTGGACGAAGCCTATCCAGCAGCCACCTGCGCCTTGAAGCACGACAACCCTTTCCAGCTCCTGATCTCCACGATTCTTTCGGCGCAGAGCACCGACGTGCGCGTGAATATGGTTACGCCGGGGCTTTTCAAGAAGTATCCAACTCCAGCCGCGCTCGCGTATGCGAATCCGAACGACATCGAGCAGGAAATCCGCTCGACCGGTTTCTATCGCAACAAGACGAAATCGATCCTGGGCGCCAGCAAGAAGATCGTCGAGGAATTTAACGGCGAAGTGCCGCGCACGATGGAGCAGATTCTGACGCTACCGGGCGTCGCGCGAAAGACGGCGAACGTGGTGCTGGGAACGGGGTTCGGAATTGCGTCGGGAATCGTTGTTGATACGCACGTGCAGAGGCTTTCGGGGCGGCTGGATTTGACGAAGAACACCGACCCCAAGAAAATCGAGACTGATTTGATGAAAGTGATTCCGGAAGATCGCTGGATTCTTTTTTCGCATCAACTGATTTGGCATGGAAGGCGAATTTGCAAGGCGCGGAAACCGCTGTGCATCGAGTGCAATCTGGAGAAGATCTGCTATTCGAAGGACAAAACGATTTAGCGCTCGAAAAAGGCAGCAAATGCCTCGAACCGGCTTGCGACTTGAATCAAAAACAGGCTTGTGGCGAAATTCCTAACCCTCGCTTTACCGCCTATTAGAAATTCGCAAATATCACAAAATAAATGCCTTGCGATTACTTTTAATCGCGGAACCGTAGATTAAAATCGGTGACAGCGGTGACACCATACTTTATGCTGGTGTTGACTATGGTATCATGGCCGGACGGGTGACCTGATTATGGAGAGCGCGCGCAAAATTACCGTGGAAGTGCCTGAGGATTTGCTTGAGAAGGCGCAACAGGCCAGTGGGGCCGGGATTACCCAAACTGTGCGCACCGGGTTGCAGCTCGTGGCGGCTTCGCACGCGTATGCTCGCCTGCGCGAGCTCAGGGGAAAAGTTCGGTTTTCGCAGACTACGGACGAGCTGAAAGCTGACCGGTGATTGCGGCTGATACGAGCACCTGGATTGCGTTCCTCGAAGGTGGCGCCGGTGACGATACCGAGCAACTGGATCGAGCGCTGGAAGAACGCCAGGTCGTTATGGTGCCCGTGGTTCTGACCGAGTTATTAAGCGATCCTGAGCTCCCGCCGGAAGTTTCCGAGATGCTCCTGCAAATACCTCAGATGGAGATTCGGCCGGGATTCTGGCAGCGCGCCGGGATCTTGCGGGCGGAGGTGCTGGCCACGCGGCGCAGGGCACGCCTTGGTGACGCATTGATCGCACAGACTTGTATTGACGCACGCGTGGTGTTGTTGACGCGCGATCGAGACTTTCGCGCGTTTGTGGAGACCGCGAAATTGGATCTTATTCTCGCAAGATCTTAGTTTTGAAGCTCAGGAGAAAACGTAAGGCCCACTGCGGGCAAGGCTGCGATGAACTAAGGCGTGAAAGGCCCACGACGAGGAAGGCGTCGTCGTGGCTACCGGAATTTCGGGCCCGCCTGAGTCGTGCCGTTGGGCTGAAGGCTTTTTATCATCGCTACCAGGTCGAGGGCCAGGCGCGCTTTGTCGATACAGCCGTCGGCGCCGGATTCGATGGCACTTCTTTCGAATTGCGTGGCGTCGTGGTGGCTCATCATCAAAATTTTGATTTGAGGAATTTCCTGGCGGATTCGGCGCGCGGCGTTAAGGCCGCTTCCGTCGGGCATGCTGATATCCAGAAGAATTAGATCGGGATTCAGTTCGCTGGCTTTCTGGAAAGCCTGCGCAGCGTCGCTGGCCTCGCCACAAATCTCCCAACCAGCCTCCTTTGAAAGGAGATCCCCGACTCCGCGTCGAACCAAGTGATGATCATCCGCAATTAGGATTCGCATCGATCACCGGAGTGTTCCCAAGGCTAATTTGTTTCACGCGATCTGGGTCCTAGGCTCTTGAGCCGTGGGCTCTTCGATTATCGCCGGTTCGTTCTTGGACATCGGAATGGTAACTCGGAAAAGGGTTCCCTGGCCATTCGAGTCGATGGTCATTTCGCCATCGAATTGGCGGGCGCGTTCGCGCATGCCGCGGATTCCAAAGCCTGCGCCTCGCGATTGAATTTCCGCGAGCTTTTCGAGGGAAATTCCCTTGCCTTCATCCCGAATTTCGAGAAGAACCTGTTCCGGCGTCCGAAGGATCTCGATCATGGCGCGTTTGCTGCCCGAGTGGCGATGGATGTTTGTGAGGCTTTCCTGAACCAATCTGAAGACAGCGAGTTCCATTTCACGCGGAAGCCGCCCAAACCCTTCGGAAATTTTAAACGAAATATCGAGTCCGCTGCGTTCGGCCAATCCGCGGACATACCAAGAGACGGCGGACTGTAATCCCTCTTCGTCCAAGAGAGGCGGGTGCAGCAGATAGGAGTTGGTGCGAATTTCGCCGGTCAACTGATGGACTAACTCCCGCGCGTCTTCCGCGGATTCCGCGAGTTCTGGCGCCTTTTCCCGTGCTTTGCGGCTTAGAGTGGCCAAATTCATGGCCAGGACGGTGAGCAATTGGCCAGCGCTATCATGCAACTCTCGCGCGATATGACGGCGCTCGTCGTCTTGCATGCGCAACATTTGCCATGAGAGCTCGCGCAGGTGATGGGATTGCCTCAGCACATCGGCGTTGCTCAACTCCAATTCTCTGGTGCGCGCGCGAACTTCTGAATCGAGTTTCTCGGAGAGAGCCCGGAAACGACTCTCGCTTTCTCGCAACTCCTGGTCGGCGCGTTTGCGGTCAGTAATGTCCCTGGCTACCTTAGATGCACCGGTTACGTTGCCGTTGAGATCCTTTACCGGCGAAATGGTGAGGGAAATATCGAGAAGGGTGCGGTCCTTCCGAATCCGGACGGTCTCAAAGTGGTCCACGCGCTCCCCGCGCTTGATGCGGGCAATAATTTCCGTCTCTTCGCCGCGACGGTCGGTTGGGATGATAAGAGTGATGTGCTGGCCGATGGCTTCGTCTGGTGTATAGCCAAATAGCCGTTCCGCCCCCTTGTTCCAGCTGGTGATGACGCCATTCAGATTCTTGCTGATAATCGCGTCATCGGAAGAATCCACAATGGCAGCGAGCAGGCCAGCGGCGCGTTCAGCTCGCTTGCGAACGGTAACGTCGCGGGTGATACCGAGATGAACGATTTGCCCATCGGGCTGGCGTAGGGGGACGGCACGGGTGTCCATCTGCCGACGAGCGCCTAGTAAACTCGAAATTTCAAATTCGAGCGAGCCCTTTTCTCCGCGGCAGACTTTTTCGTTGAACGCACGGAAACGCTCTCGATCTTCCGGCACGACGAGGTCATAGACGTTCTGTCCTGCCAGCGCTTCCGTCGAAGGCGCTCCTACCATTGCCAGACCGGCGGCGTTCATGTGGAGCAGAGTTCCGTCGGGAGCGACCAACTTCACACATTCGGGGGATGCCTCAACGATAGCGCGAAAACGTTCTTCACTTTGGCGTAAAGCTTCCGCGGAGCGCTGGCGCTCGAGAGCAAAAGCGAGTTGGCGGGAAATTGTGAGGCCGAGTTCAATATCGCTCTCTGAAAAAATATGCGGCGCATTGAAATAAGCCATGAATTTCCCGATCAGCTTTCTATTGGAAACGAGCGGGACAAATGCGAGCGCGCCGATACCTTCCGCCTTAACAATCGCTTTGAGAGCCGGTTCGAAATTGGAGGTCTCGAGGTCTTCCACAATAATTGGCTGAGGATTCTGCTCATCTGGGCGCCACGGCGAATGGCCCTCGGTGGCCGCACGGTAGGCGTCGGATAAACCACACCAACTGACAAACCGAAGCTTGTCTTGCTCGTCGAACAGCAAGATCGAGGCGCGATCGCATTGCAACGCCTCCAAGATTGCTTCCCTAGCGGTGTTAAAGGTCTCGTCGGCCGAAATGGCGCGGTGGAGGTGATCGGCGAGATGAAACAGGGCTTTCTGATGCCGCGCAGCATCGGCGAGAGCGAATTCCGCTTGCTTGCGCTCCGTGACGTCTTCAATCACAGAGACAAGGTAATCGAGACGCCCATCGGAATGGCGGACCGCGCTCATGGTTTGATTGACCCAGACTGCCGAGCCATCTTTGCGGATCAGGCGTTTTTCGGTGGAGTACTGATCGAGTTCGCCTGCGGCGACGCGGTGGGCCTGGGCGACATCGGCTTTCAGATCTGCCGGGTGAGAAATCTCGTTTATGGTGAGCTTCCGTAAATCTGCCTGCGTGTAGCCTACGATTTCGCAAAGCTTCTGGTTCACGCGAAGATGATGTCCCTCGTTTGAGACATGGGCGATGCCAACGGCGGCTTGCTCGAACGTCAAGCGGTAACGCTCTTCGCTGTCACGCAACGCCCTTTCAAAAGCCTGGCTGCGCTGGAGAATCTCCTGCACGTCGACATTGGCGTTGGCGGTGCCCGCGACGGAATCGGGAAAAAATAATTGGCCCTCTCGCAACTTATCGATGGCGGTGAACAAATCCGCGGAGATGGCGGTCTTGATGACGTAGCCGCGCGCACCGGCATTCAAAGCTTGCCGCATCATTTCCGGGGAATTGTGCTGACTGAGAATCAAGACATTCGTGGTGGGAAGAATGCGACGGATTTCGCGGGTGGCTTCGAGGCCATTGAGCCTCGGCATGCTGATGTCCATGATAATCAGGTCGGGACTTAAAAGCCGGGCTTGTTCGACGGCATCCTGGCCATCCATCGCTTCGCCGCAGATTTCGATGTCAGGTCGAGTGCGCAGGACTGAGCGAACGCCCCTGCGCACCAGTTCATGATCGTCGGCGATGAGAATTCTCACCTACAGAAGCCTCCGAAGGGTGGCGCGGTGTTTCTGGAGTGAATCGAGGGCCTTCATGCAGTACGCGATAATGGCCTGAAATGCGGCGATGTGACATACAGGGAAGACTGTAGAGCCGGAAGAGGCAACAGGACTTTTTGTGGATTGAGGATTCGAAATTGGAAATTGGAAATTTCGAATGGGAAGCGACGGCAGGGCTTGACGGGAGAGAGACGCGGGCGTGCTTCGCGGAATTGGACTCTGTGTGGTTCTGACGATTTCATATTTGCATGTTGGAGCGAGAATGAGCGGCAGAGGACAGGCCCTTCGCGGGCTCAGGGTAAACAAGAGTGCCCGTCTCACTTTACGCTTGAACGCAGCGCGGACCCTGACCAGGAGTTGCAAAGTGTATAATCGAGGGGCTCATCATGTCGGGGCGTAGCGCAGCCTGGTAGCGCGCCTGCCTTGGGCGCAGGAGGTCTGGAGTTCAAATCTCCACGCCCCGACCATTTACTTCACGGCAGTATCTGCTCGCAAATGACGCCTGCGAAAGGCACTTCCTTTCTATGTACCAGATATGGTACACTCACTCAGTGAGTCAGAAGCCTGAATTCCAGACGGACAGGGGTAGCGAGCCTGAAGAGCTCAAAAGACAAGGGAAACGGGTTCCAGCGATTTTCTTTCGCACCGAGGCAGGCGGAGAACCCGTGCGTGAGTGGTTGAAGCTTCTGCCCTCATCCCATGACAGGAAGCGGATCGGTGAGGACATTAAGACGGTGGAGTTCGGCTGGCCGATTGGGATGCCCGTTTGCAGGCCATTGGGCGACGGAATCTACGAGGTCCGAACGAGCTTGGCGCAGAACCGCATCGCCAGGACACTTTTCTACATCGACAAAAAGGGCCGGATGGTTTTGCTGCATGGATTCATCAAGAAGACGCAGAAGATAGCAGCCGAAGATTTAGAACTCGCACGGAGTAACAAGAGCAAGCATCAAAGGGGACTCAAGTGAAAGTAAGAAAGAATCGCAAAGTAAGAATTCACAGCGGCTCAACCTTTGATAGTTTTCTAGAACAGGAAGGAATCCGCGAAGAAGTGGAAGCCGTCGCTATCAAACGCGTGCTGGCCTGGCAACTCGAACAAGCCATGCAAGAACAACAGAAAACCAAACAAGCAATGGCGAAACAGCTTCACACCAGCAGGTCACAGTTGGATCGCCTGCTGGATCCTCAGAACGTTTCTGTGACACTCGATACGATCACCCGGGCAGCCAGGGCGCTTGGCAAGCGCGTAATCATTCGAGTGACGGACGCGAAGGCTAAGCGAGCATAAGCCGCGCGTGACTACCGGTAAGTGTTACTAACCTCGAACCCGCATGACCCTGCGCTGCTATTTTGTCTTCATGACGTAAACGCCGTCCCAGGCGCCCTTGGGCGCGTTCTCTGAAAATTCCATTGCTCGCGAGAGGAACACCTGCGACGGGCCGTCGTCCGGAAAATCGGCGAGGATATCGGCAAACTTTTCGGCCGCTTCGCTCCAAGTCTGAGAGCGATAGGCCGCCATTGCTTGATCGAAGCGCTCGAGAAGCGGCTCGTAATTCGATTTTTCCGCGGCGACGTCCATCAATTCGTAAATGGTCACAGGCAGATTTTTGCCCTTCACTCGTATCTTGTCGAGCTCGCGGCAGACGAACTGGGCAGCTACGTGACGATACGTGGCTTCGCTGATTACGAGCTGCACGTGATATTCCTTGGTGATCCCCTCGAGGCGCGAGGCAAGATTCACGTTGTCGCCCATCACGGTCCAGGAGAGCCTGCGGGCCGAACCCATGTTTCCGACATTCACCAGGCCGGTATTCAGGCCGATGCCAATCGAAATCGGCGGGTGCCCGGAAGCCTTCCACTTCGCATTCAATTCCGCGAGGCCGCGCACCATTTGCAAGGCGCACGAGCAACTGCGGAATGCGTGGTCGGCCTGCGGATAGGGCGAGCCCCAGAAAGCCATGATGGCGTCGCCGATATATTTGTCGAGGGTTCCGTCGGTGGCAAACACAATGTCCGTCATTTTGCCGAAGTATTCATTGAGCAGCAGGACGAGTTCGTCGGGGGTGAGGCTTTCGGAAATGGTGGTGAATCCGCGAATGTCGCTGAAGAGCACGGTGAGTTCTTTTTCTTCACCGCCGGGGCGGATGTATTTCTCGGGATCTTTTTCGATGAGTTCGATCACACCGGGCGAGAGGTATTGCGAGAAGGTCTTGCGGATCTTTCGCTTTTCGCGTTCCTCGCGAATCATGCGCACGCTTGTGATCGCCACGTAATCAGCCGCGAGAGTGCCGGCGGGTATCACGAAACTGAACCAGAGGCCTTTCTGGGCGAAGCCGAAATATACGAACCATGCGTAAGCAGCCAGCGCCAGGATTACGAGGATCGTGGAATAGAGCGGAGTGACGCGGCTGAACAAGAAGCCGAAGCCGAGGCCGAACAGGAGAATGAACGCCACGTCGGCCATTTCCTGATAGCCGGTGCGCTGCAGAAAGCCTCGTCCTTTTTCCTCGCTGTGAAGCAGGTTGTCGATGATGTTCGCATGAACTTCCACTCCCATGTAGACCGGGTCCTGATTCGCAAAAGGCGTGTTGCGCATATCGCCGAGACCGAGTGCGGTGGGGCCGATGAGCACGATTTTGTCGCGAAATGTTTCGGGAGGCACGGTGCCGGAAATTACGTCGGCCATGGAATATTGCGGATAGGTGCGGTAAGGGCCGGTGTAATTGATCAGGGCGCTGCCGTCGCGCGCGTGAAGTAGCATGTGGCGGCCAAAATGAATGCGTTCGAGGCCGTCTGGGGCTATATAGGCGGCGATGTCCTGGTCGGGAATCTTTTCGTACGCGCGCACCACCTCGAGGTCGAGCGAGGGGAAAAAATCCTGGTCCTGGTAACGCATCATGAGAAGAGCGTGGCGCAGAGTGCCGTCGGGATCGGGCTTGATATTGATGAATCCGAAAGAGGCAGCCGATTCGGCGAGCTTTGTGATGTTGGCTTCCGCGCCAGCCATCACCGTTCCGCCGTTTTCAATCCAGGCGCGGCCCATGTCGAAATCGGGCCCGCCGCGCTTGTTCACTTTGAGCACTTGTGGAAAGGCATGAGCCCACACGATGTTGAAATATTCTTCGGCCAGCTTTGGATTGGATTGCGAATCGAGAAAGATGTGGGCCAGCAGAACATTACCGGCATTTTTCAGAGCCGAAGCAAAGCTTGCATCCTGGTCGGTGGCAGCCTCGAGGGCGTTTATCTGCTGCAGCATCGAGGAGGTGGCATTGGGCCCGATATCTTTTTTCAATTTCTCAAGCGCTTGCTGCGCGGAATTGCTTTCGGGGTCGGGAAAGGTGGCGTCAAAGGCGATCACGCGGGCACCGCCGGAGCTCAATTGATCCACTAGCTTCGCGTAGTTGCTTCTGGGAAGCGGGAACGAGCCGATCTGCTGGAGCGTGTTTTCGTCGATGGCTACGATGACGATGCGGTCGTCGTGAGGACGCTGGCCGCGCATTTCAAAACGCAAATCGAGAGAGCGGCGCTCGACGTTTTGAAGGAAGGCGAGGGCGGCGTGGGAATTGCCCTGCAATCCGGAGAACGCAAAAAGAGTGAGGCCCGCCAGCGTGATGGCGATGGCGAGCCCGAGGTCAATGTGACGAAGCGCGAATTTTGCAGCCCATTGCGCCCAGCGTGGCTTTTGCTTCGTCTGCAAGTCAACTCAGCCGCAGTTGGGACTGCCGGGCTTGCAGGTGCCATTGCCGCCGCCGCGAGTGCCGTAGTACAAGCCGAGCCCTAATCCGACGGCGAGTCCTGAGCCGATCAGCACATTGCGCACGAGGTGGCCGTGATGATGCGGCGCAGCTTCGACTACCACGGCGGTTGCCGCCAGGCTTGCCTCCAAAACATCCGAGGGGGTTTGCGAAGGACTCGCAGGAGGCGCATCGGATGTGACAACCACCATCTGCCCGGCCGAGACCGTGATGGCGCTCGAGGCGGAGCCGGAAACGCCGGCGGCCACTGCGTTGCCGACGGGCGTGACTGTGACCTGGCCCTTGTAGCAGATGACGGTTGTCTTGTTTGCTTCAAAGGATGTGTAGAAATCGGTGCCAATCACGCCAATGACGGCGTTCGGCGTTTTCATCTCGAATTTTCCGCCGGCCTTGGTGACTTTCGTCACCTGGCTGCGAACTTTGCCGAAATCCATCTCCAGTTCGGTTTGCTGGGAGACGGTATCGTGCTGCACGATTCGGAGTTCGCTCTCGGAGCCGACGCTCAGGATCGAGCCGTCTTTGAGGCCGGCGCGGACGCGGCCTGTCTTTTCGGTTTTCAGCAAATCGTTCCAGTTCAGCTCTTCTTTCAACTTGGCCGTCTGGGAATTGCGGGTCGCCGCCGGGATCAAAGCGTTAATCTGACCCGCGACCTGATTGTTGCCAGCCGGTTGTGCCATTGCAGGCAGACCGGTCAGCAGAGAGCAGAGCACCATCGCCATCGAGCGCTTGTACAAACTCATGCGAGAACTCCTTGTTTCGGTTGAGTGAGGTCCTTTGAGCCAGTTTGGCAGAGGGTAAAACGGAGTCAATCGAACAGGCCGCGTCGCGCCTCAACTTGGTAAATAGTACTTTTTCGCCTGATCATCCAACCCCCTTATCGTTACCGGCTCTTCGGCTCACGCCCACCGGAACCCGTGAAAATGGCCAAGCACCCGGAGGGATGGAGCTGGCGATTATCGGCAGCCTTAAATCTTAGATGCCGGTATGTGGAATTGCTTGACATTCAACGACTAAGCGCGTATCTCTGCTGCAATTTCGTTCGTTTCTCGGGGGTTGTCCGGAGGTCCAGAAGTGACAGGTCGGGGCTCCGCATCGCAAATCTCGTTGGAGGGTGGATCCATGAACCTATTACGGGTGTATCTCCTCATGGCTGTCTTAACTATGGGGATGGCCTTACCTGCCGCGGCTCAAGCGCAGGATAAACAAGCGACACCGCCGCTCGTTCAGCTGCTTCAGTCCAAGGGGATTCTCTCTCCGGATGAAGCGGCTCAGCTGAGTCAAGCTGGAAGCGCCGACGAAGCGAACGCGCGGCTGGCGAATTTGCTGGTAGCAAAGGGTCTGATCAGTCGAGACGATTACGATCACACAGTGGGATCCACTGAGCCGGTAAGCGATCAGGCGTCAGGGGGCCACTATATGAACGCGTTGCTTCATGTTGCGAAGGATTCCACGCCACCGCCAGCCACGTCAGATCCCTTCACATTCGGGGCGCCGGCGGAGGGAGGAATCATTCCGGCTGTGGCACCCGTTCGCCTTCTGCCGATTGATACTCCAAAACCGACCGGGATCGGCGACCTGAAGCTCGGAAGCGGCGCGACGTTGACCCCTTACGGGTTCATCAAAGCAACCGCAGTCTACGATTCCACAAACAGCGGCGGTACGACGTTTGGCAACAATGATTTTCCTCTTCCCTTGTTGCTGGGCGATACGGGTCCGGACAGCGGTTCCCAATTTCACATCAAGGCTCGCAGCACTCGGTTCGGTACAAACTTCTACTGGCCGTCCCCCAACCGAGACTTGGTGATGACGGGCAGAATCGAGATGGACTTTGAAGGGGACTATACCACCGTCAACAACCGGAATGTCAGTTCGGTTCGTTCGTCTCAAGTGAGCCTTCGGCAGGCGTGGGTTCGAATGGATACGCACATCGGCGGACTTCCGGTTTTCGCAGAGTTCGGGCAGGACTGGACGTTGCTAGGATCGTCCACAATGCCCGACATCATCGAAACAACACAACTGATGGCGTTCTTCGGGAACATCTATGAACGGCTTCCGCAAATCAAGGGAGGCGTTCAGTTCCATAAGGGAGACTTTAAGGTTCAAGCGGAAGCGGCCGTTTTGCTGTCGGCTCTCGGAGACGCGAACCTGGCAGCCACGCCGCCTGGCATACCCGTACCGGCAAGTAGCGTCGCAGAGCAACTGAACAGCCGATTCGGCGAGCGGATTGGCTCGGACAGTGGGCAGCCCGCCGTCGAGGGACGGGTGGTGTTTCAATACCCGATCTTCCATTCCGCAGGCGTGGCACCCGCGCAGCTGATTTTCAGCGGACACCACGCAACGGGCTCGGAAATCGCATTGCACGGAACATTGGCAACTGCAGGATCTCAAACCGACGTGCTGATACCGGGTCTAACAGGATGCGCAGTTCCGGATCCAGTGACGGGATTCTGTACAGTGGCGCAGTTCTTCCCACAGGGGTTCCGGTTCGATATTCCGCAGAATATCTGGACGGCGGAATTCCAGTTGCCGACACCGTTTGTCACCGTCGTGGGTAAGTACTTCCACGGCGGGGACACGCGCTTCATGTTCGGAAACCTCAACTCCACATTTGCGGACACTATGGGTCACCCGGTTATCGCCAACGGGATCGCCGATTCGGGCGACACCATTCCGTTCGTAAATATCGACGGATCGGCGGTCTTCGCTCAATTGCGGCCAGTTCGCGATCAGGGCGGCTTCGTACAGCTAAGCTTCCCGCTTTCGCGAATCTTCCATGCGGATCCGGAAGGCCACAATGCGGGCTGGACCTATTCGCTTACCGGCGGCTTGGATCGGACCAAGGCAGAGGACGTAGCGCGAACAGGCGCCAACGGCATCCAACGGACCGATTACGTTGCTTCGACGATCCGGTACAAGATCAACAAGTGGGCATCAATCGTGAACGAAACCACGTGGTACGACACGCATACAGTGAACGAAGTCCAAAAACTGTATCGCGGAATAGATGCGCGGACGGCACACGATTGGCGCAACGAGTTCGGAACGATCGTAACGTTCTGAACCTGATTCAAACCTGCGGACTGCGGAGCCGCCATCCTGCGGCTCCGCGGTTTCCTTGTAGCGGTGTCCGTCGGCCCTGAATCTCTCGGATTAATCTGGCAAGAGGCGCGCTGTACGGTTCAAAAAGGAGGCACATCATGGCCACGCGAGGGGACGAGTTGAGAATGGAACGGCAGGCGGAATACAGCTTGCCGCTCGTCATAACGGCGTCGTCCGTCGGAACGATGATCGAATGGTACGACTTTTACATCTTTGGAAGCTTGGCGGCCATTCTGTCTCCGAAGTTCTATCCGCCGGGAAACGACACGTTCGCCTACTTCGCCTACCTGGCGACGTTTGCGGTTGGATTTCTGGTGCGGCCTTTCGGCGCGATTTTCTTCGGGCGGATCGGCGATCTGATTGGGCGGAAGTATGCATTCCTCGTAACACTGTCGGTGATGGGTTTGTCCACTGCGGTGATCGGTCTATTGCCAACGTACAAGACCGCTGGATGGTTTGCGCCGATTGCGTTGATCGGAATTCGCGTGCTGCAAGGGTTGGCGCTGGGCGGCGAGTATGGCGGGGCAGCAGTGTATGTGGGCGAGCACTCCCCGGATGGAAAGCGCGGTTTCTATACCAGTTTCATCCAGATTACAGCCACGTTGGGGTTGTTTGTGTCGATTCTGGTGATCATGGCGACACGGAGCGCAATGAGCCCCGAAGCATTTTCCGATTGGGGCTGGCGTGTTCCGTTCCTGATCTCGATCGTGTTGGTGGCGATATCTCTCTACATCCGGCTGAAGCTGAAAGAATCGCCAATCTTTTCTTCCATTAAGACCGCTGGGAAAGCCTCGATGCAGCCGTTGAAGGATGCCTTCACAAAATGGCCGAACTTGAAGCAGGTGCTCATCACTTTGTTCGGAGCGACCGCGGGGCAAGGCGTGGTGTGGTACACGGGACAGTTCTATGCCTTGTTCTACATGCAGTCGATCTTGAAAATGAACACGCGAACCGTGAACATCATTATCTCGATTGCGTTGCTGCTGAGCATGCCGTTCTTCACCGTTTTCGGAGCGCTCTCAGACAAAATCGGGCGAAAGAAAATCATGATGGCGGGCTGCCTGCTTGGCGTTCTGACGTACATCCCCATTTACCATGCGATGCAGAGCGCGGCGGGAAACAACGTGGTGGCTCTGAAATCGGCGCGCAATAAAGTGACGGGTGCGATTAGCCTGACGCCGATGACCGTGGATTCCGCCACCGGCGCGCAAGTGCCTGCAAAAGAGGCGCCGAGTCCAAATGAGCCATTGTTGGTGTTTCTGGTGTTCATTCAGGTGATCTTTGTGTGCATGGTGTACGGTCCGATCGCGGCGTTTCTCGTGGAGTCGTTCCCTGCGAAGGTGCGCTACACGTCTCTTTCGTTGCCGTATCACATCGGCAACGGAGTGTTCGGAGGATTGCTGCCGCTCATTGGACTTTCGTTATGCGCGGCGACGGGGAATATTTACGCCGGACTGTACTACCCGATGATTGTGGCGGGGATCACGTTTATCGTGGGGAGCCTGCTGCTGAAGGAGACATACGGCGTGAAGATTTGGGACGAGGTCGGTGGGCAACCGGCACGATCGCCCGCGGATTGAAGCTTTTCTCCATAAACCGACGATTCGTTGCCGTCAGGGAATTTAATTCGGGGGAAAGGTTGACTGGCGGGTACGGAATGTCGCTATTTTTTTAGCTATGTAATTCGGGGTGCGACCGCATTCCGCACTTAATAGGAGGACTGAGATGTCAAAGAAGCGAGGTCGTGGAATTTCCCGGCGAGAATTCGTCAAGCTAGCGGGCACTGGTGCGCTGGCAGCAGGCGCGGGACCCGCATTTCTTTTTCCGGAGCGCGCACAAGCGCAGCAGAAGACGCTGAAGATTCTGCAATGGAGCCATTTCGTGCCGGCGTACGACACCTGGTTCAACGGCACGTTCACGAAGGAATGGGGACAGAAGAACAATACAAACGTCGTGGTGGACAACATCAACCTCGTGGACCTGGGGACCCGCGCTGCGTCAGAAGTATCGGCGAAGAGGGGTCACGACCTTTTCATGTTTCTTTCGCCTCCCGCGGCCTACGAGAACGTGACGATCGATATGTCGCACGTATACCAGGAAGTGGAGAAGAAGCACGGAAAGAAAATTGAACTCGCGCACAGGTCCACTTACAACCCCAAGACCAAGAGATATTTTGCCTTTTCCGATGCATATACCCCCGATCCCGGAAACTGGCACAAGGATTGGTGGACCGAAGCGGGTTATCCCAATGGTCCCGACACGTATGAGGACCTGCGCGTAGGTGGGAAGAAGATTCGCGACAAGAGTGGCCATCCTTGCGGCGTTGGGCTGGCTCAGGAACTCGACACGAGCATGGCCATGCGGGCCATCCTCTGGTCCTTCGGCGGCGCCGAGCAGGATGAGGCTGGCAACGTTACGATCAATTCCAAGGAAACCATCGAAGCTCTCAAGTATATGAAGGCCCTGTACCAGGAGACGGAAACCCCCGAGGTGTTCACTTGGACTCCGCCCTCAAATAACCAGGCGATGCTCGCGGGCCGCGTTTCGTTCGTGATGAATGCCATCTCCATCACGCGCCAAGCTGAGCGCGAACACCTTCCGATCGACTCGAAGATCATGATCAGCCCGGCTCTCAAGGGTCCTGTGCGCCGCATCGCCGCGGAGCACGTAATGGACTGCTACGTCATTTGGGATTTCGCAGAGAATAAGGAAGGTGCGCAACAATTCTTGATTGATTATATGGATCATTTCCACGAGGGCTTCGAGGCCGGTCAATTCTACAACTTCCCGTGCTTCCCGAGCCTGGTGCCTGATTTGAAGAAGGAAATTTCAAACGATCCGCGGGCCAATCCCGCCGACAAATACAAAGTGCTCGGAAACGTGCTCGACTGGGCCACCAATGTGGGGTATCCGGGTTATGCTACTGCTGCGATTGACGAGGCTTTCAAGACGTGGGTAATACCCACAATGTTTGCCAAGGTCGCGCGCGGCGATGAATCGCCCGAGGATGCGGCGAAGGCAGCCGAAGCGGAATACAAACGCATCTTTGCGCGATGGAATAAATAAGGCAGGCCACTATGACAGCTGTTTGGGGGCTCGATGGCCGTCGTTCAGATCAGGAATCTGACCAAGGTATTTAAAGCTGGAACATTAGGAGCGGTAAACAACATCAATCTGGAAACAAGGGAGGGCGAGTTCCTCGTCCTCCTCGGCCCGTCCGGCTCCGGCAAAACCACGCTGTTGCGAATGATTGCGGGCCTCGAAGCACCCACCTCTGGCGAGATTCTTATCGGCGGCACTGTCGTTAATAATCTGACGCCACGCGAACGCGGAATCGCGATGGTGTTTCAAAGTTATGCGCTCTATCCCCACCTGAGTGTTCGCGAAAACATTGCCTTCCCCCTCAAAGCGCAGAAAGTACCGAAGGAACAGCACAAGCAGAAAGTGGAATGGGCGGCAGGCTTGCTGGGAATTGAAAAACTTCTCGACCGCAAGCCGCGGCAGCTTTCCGGGGGCGAACGGCAGCGGGTGGCGCTGGCGCGCGCCATCGTCCGCGAGCCGCGAGTGTTCCTGCTCGACGAGCCGCTGTCGAATCTCGACGCCAAGCTGCGAACTTCCGCGCGTGAGGAGCTTGACGAATTTCATCAACGCATCAAGACGACTACGATCTACGTTACGCACGATCAAGTGGAAGCCATGGCGCTGGGCGATCGCATTGTCGTGCTGCATCAGGGCCAGGTCCGCCAGATCGGAACGCCGCAGGAAGTTTATGACGATCCCGCCGATACGTTTGTCGCCACGTTTCTAGGTTCGCCTCCCATGAACCTGCTCGAAACCGATGACGTGATCGTGGGATTCCGCCCCGAGCGGTTTCTTCCCGCCGGGCTCATCGCGCCCTGGGCACCGATTGACGAGGTAACGAAGACTCTTAAGCCCGAGAACCTGCTTCCTGTCGATTTGCTGGGTTCTGGAAACCGAATTCCGTTGCGGCTGCTTGTGGAGCATTCTGAATATCTCGGTTCCGAGCGCGTGCTGTATGGAAAGCTTCCGGAAACACGATTCCGCGATAAGCCTGTGTGTGCACGCGTGTCTTCCAGCGTTCTTGAGACCTACACGCCGAACACCACCTACGATTTTGCGGTGCCTGAGCACGAACTGAAATTCTTCGATGCGAAAACTGGTAAGCGGATCCCTCCGAGGCCTTTTCCGTGGCGGTAGACGATCGCAAAGTCGGCGTGTTCATGTTTCTGCCGGCAGTCGCTTACATTGGTCTGTTAATCGGCGTACCGCTGCTTCTCGCGGTTCTGTACGCATTCAGCGACGCGCGAATCGGAACGATGGGGTTCCATTTCGTCGGGCTCGAGAATTTCAGGAGCATTCTGCAAAGCCCGAGCTTCCGCGCCGCGCTGCGCAATTCGGTGGTGTTCACTGTATCGGCGCAGATCATCGTGATTGTGGCCTCCAGCATTCTTTCCATTGCACTCGAAGCGCCGTTTCGCGGCCGCTGGTTTGTTCGTTTCCTGATTTTGCTGCCGTGGGTGGCGCCGATTTCGCTTGGTGCGATCGGATGGAAGTGGATTCTCGATTCGATCTACAGCGTCATCACGTGGGTGCTGGTTTGGGCGCACATTTTCAAGCCTTATGGGGCGCCTATGTGGCTCGGCGAACCGACGCTTGCGATGGCTTCCGTGGTGCTGGTTCATTCCTGGCGGCTGATTCCCTTTTCGACGGTGATCATGCTGGCCGGACGGACGTCGATTCCCAAGGAAATTCCTGAAGCGGCGGCGATTGACGGCGCGGGCTTCTGGCGTACCGAGTTTCTGATCAATATTCCGATGATGATGCCGATCATCAGCGTCGCGGTTCTGTTTGGAACGATCTTCACGTTTACGGATATGACCGTGGTTTATATTTTGACGGCTGGCGGGCCGTTTGATTCCACCCAAGTGCTGCCCTCGCTTGCGTTCGCCACCGGAATTCAGGGCAGCGATCTGGCTGCAGGCGCAGCGATTTCGCTGTTTCTCGTTCCCGTTCTGATTCTGATTGCTTACTTCATGCTTCGGGCCGCGCACCGCGCGGAGGTGGCGTGATGGCGGGGGGAGATGGGCGGAAATTCTGGACCGAAGCGCTGCGATATGCAGTGCTGGCGGTGTTTGTCGTGTTGCTGGCATTTCCCTTCTACTGGATGTTCGTTGCGACTTTCAAACAGAACATCGACCTCTACAATGTTGAAAACAATCCATTCAAATTTAACCTGCCGCCCACATTGGATCACCTGAAGCTGCTCTTCAACGAGACGCGCTATGTGAGATGGCTCGGCAACACCGCGCTGGTCGGGGTGATTGTGGTGTTCATCACGCTGGTTTTATCGTTGCCGGCGGCATATGCGCTGGCGCGGCTCACCGGCCGCTGGGGACAGAGGATCGGCATCGCGATTTTTCTCACGTACCTGATTCCGCCCACGCTGTTGTTCATTCCACTTTCGCGGATTGTGGCGATACTGGGATTGCAGGACACGATTTGGTCGCTGGTGCTGGTCTATCCAAGCTTCACGATCCCCTTTTCCGTTTGGCTGCTGATGGGATTCTTCAAGTCAATCCCGAAAGAACTGGAAGACGCGGCGATGGTGGATGGTCTGACGCGCTTCGGGGCATTCTTCCGTCTCGTGGTGCCGATTTCGATTTCAGGAATACTGACCGTCGTGATTTTTACGTTCACGCTGGTGACGCAGGAATTCGTTTACGCGTTGACGTTTATCTCTCCGGAGTCGCAGCAGATGGTGGGCGTTGGGATTCCAATATTCCTGGTTCGTGGTGACGTCTATTTCTGGGGCTCGCTCATGGCCGCCTGCCTGATTACGAGCCTTCCAATCGCGCTGCTTTATAATTTATTCCTTGATCGCTTCATCGCCGGATTTACTGTGGGCGCGATTAAGTAGCGGCTCGCCGGACCTCACCCCACTGTCTCTTTTTTCGAATTCTAATTTTGGTCGGAAGCGTGGACGCCCGAGCTCCGTCTTGGAAGCGCTGCAAGGCGTCGAGGATTTGCTGTCCGTAGAGCTCGGTTTTGCGTTCGCCAAATCCCGAGACTTTGCGCAGTTCTACGAGCGTGCGTGGCCGGAGGCGGCAAAGCTCGTCGAGCGACGTGTCGTGCATGATGATGAAGGCAGCCATGCCGCTCTGCTTGGCTGTTTCTTGCCGCCACTGGCGCATATATTCGCGCAAAGCAGGATCAACTTCCGCCGCGGGCTGCCTCACTGGCGGGTCAGATCGAGAAGGCGCCACCATGGAAAGCGGTGCGGGTTCAGGGCTCTGCTTCTCAGCGACCATCGGGCTCGATGGTGACCACGCAAGTTCAGAGCCGCAAGCGTCACACGCGTCGCACGATTTCCACTTCGGAATTTCGCCGAAGTGCCTGCAAATCTGAAGATGCTTGCAGGTTTTTGATTCGGCATAGCCCAGAATCTCGTGATAACGCTGCCAGCCTCGTTCTTTTTCCGCCTGGTCGGTCAGCAAGCCGATGAAATACGCGAGAAGACCTGCATCACGCCTGCGCCAGAGTAAAATGCAATCGGCGGGAAGTCCGTCGCGACCGGCACGGCCGGCTTCCTGGTAATACTGCTCAATCGATTTCGGCAATGCGAGGTGGATCACGGCGCGCACGGCAGCTTTGTTGATTCCGAGACCGAAGGCAATCGTGCCAACGAGAACGCGCACTTCGTCCGACATCCATCGCTCCTGATTCTGGCGCCGGGCGTCAGATTCCATCTTGCCGTGATACGGGAGAGCCGGGATGTTGTTCCTTTCGAGAAATTCAACCGTGGCTCCCACCTTGGAGATGGTCGGAGCGTAAACAATTACGTTCTCGCCGGAATAGTAGCTAAGGGCAGATAGCAGCATTTTCTGCTGCGTCTCTTCGTCGCATTCGACGGTGAAGTACCGCAGATTGGGACGGTAGAAGCTGGCGATGTATTTATGCGGATCGCGCAGGCCGAGCTGCTCGATGATGTCGTGGCGGACGTGGCGGGTGGCGCTGGCCGTAAAGGCCGCGATACGCTGATCGGGGAAATCGACGCGCAGGCGGCTCAGTTGACGGTATTCGGGCCGGAATTCGTGGCCCCATTCCGAAATGCAATGTGCTTCGTCAATGGCGAAAAACGAGACGGGCACGCGCCGCAGCCATTGAGATGTGTCCGTGGCAGCGAGCCGTTCGGGAGAAAGATACAGCAGGCGAAACTTTCCCTCCGTGGCTTCGGCGATCACTTGAGTCTGCCTGGGCTTCGTGAGCGAGCTGTTGAGGAGCGCGGAAGGGATTCCCATTTGCGTGAGCTGCGCAACTTGATCCTGCATCAACGCGATCAGCGGCGAGACTACGACCACCGTTTCGTTTGAGAGCAATGCCGCAGGGAGCTGATAGCAAAGTGATTTCCCGAAACCGGTGGGCATCACCGCGCAGGTGTCGTGGCCGCCGATTAGGCTGCGTACCACTTTCTCCTGCAGGGGGCGGAAGGAGTCGTAGCCCCAGAAGCGCCGGAGCGCGCCACGCAGTTCAGTTTGCGAAACCATGTGCGAAGTATAGTTTTAGAACGCGCGCGGGTCTATGCTTACGCGGGACACAACGGAGATTTTATTTGTGTGGATGACGGTATTTCTACGGAGATTTGCCGCCGAGTATCCAGATAACTGCGCAGGGGCGGCTTAGACCGTGTTCCGAAATACCGCACCGCTCCTTTTTCACGAGCCCTTGTTATAATCCCGTTGCATCAACCGAGTGTCGCGTTTTCCTAACTTCCGAACCGCATTTTTCCGTGGAGGCATCCATGAACCCAAAGCCTGAAGAGAAGAAAGAAAGCACCGACCGGGATCTTCTGCGTCATTCGATTGCTACGCTGGCTTATCGAGGCGGGAAAGCAATTCGCGGCGCTCCCGACGGATTCTCAGATTTCAAGGCATCAGAGAAAACGCGGACGCCGGGACAGATTCTCGCTCACTTGAGCGATCTGATCGATTGGGCGCTGTCAATGGCGAAGGGAAAGCAGGAATGGCATGATTCGCCGCCGAGATCGTGGGACGATGACGCCAAGCGCTTCTTTGCGGCGCTGCAGTTGTTTGACGATTACCTCGCGTCGGGTGCACCGCTCGATGCTTCCGCGGACAAACTATTTCAAGGTCCTGTGGCCGACGCGCTGACCCACGTGGGCCAGATCGCGATGCTTCGCGGAATTGTAGGCGCATCTATTCGCGCGGAGAATTATTTCAAGGCTGAAATCACCATGGGACGCGTGGGCGCGGAGCAGACGCCGCCGAAGCGGGAGTTTTAAGTTCGACGGGCGGCGGCACTATCGTAAGTGACAAAAATTGTCGCTGCAACTGCAGCAAGCAGGTTGCACCAAAAAGCAGCTTCGCCTTGGTATAGCCAGGTTCACCGGCAGGACGCCGATATCCGAAATAATAGCCGGGCGGCACCGGCTGAGGGACCCGAACCGCCCGGCATTTTCTCACCCATCTCCGCAGGGTCTGGGTAAGAACTTGTTATGCGGCTAAGCGGCCGATTCGCCGTTCCGCATGAATTCGTAGCGTTCGATCGCGGCAGCCACTCCCACCTCGCCTGAATGCTCCGGGCTGCTGCGCAGCACGCGCCCCAGGCATCGCACCCTCACCGGGCCCGCCTGAGTCAACTCGTGCGGCAGGGTCATGACGATTTCGACCGGTGCGCCGCTCTTCAAACCCTTGGGTAAGTGGAAATAGAGCCCCCTGGAGCTCACTTCACGAGATTCCGTAGAGGCCTCGCCGACCACGCTTTCGTCGGTCCAGCGGACCACCAGGGGCAAACGCATCAGGAAACGGCGCGTTGCACGTCGTTCTTTCGATGACACAGGACACCTGCCTCTTAAGTTCCTGTCCAGAATGCGGGTTGGGAACATCCGGGCCAATAGTTCTAAGGCCTCAATTCGATAGGTCGATTTCGGTACGTAAGTACTATGAGCGAGGATTCACAAGCAGAAAAACTGCCCCGGCTTTTAAAGGGAATCGAGAAACGGGCTTATTCGAGTGAAGCGTTTCGGAACGCGCGGAGAATATCGGCGAGGGTCACGACCCCTTCGAGTTTGCTAAGGTCTGCGCGGCTCACTACCGGCACAGCGGGCCAGTCGCCCACAGCGTGCAGCGCGTCCTCAAGGGATTGATCGCGAAAGAGGATCGGCAAAGGACCCTTTGGCTTTGCTTCGACGGCTTTAGTGTTCATTGAGCCATCCGCCGCGAGCCGGTTGATCTCCTCGCGATCGAGTAGCAGCCATTGACCTGGATTTATGCGCACGAGGATTGGAGCTTCCTTTTGAGCCTCAGCCCGGCTAGCAAGATCGCGGGCCGACTCATCCGGAAGTGCGACGACGGCACCCTCTCTTTTCATCGCCACTTCGACGGTGAGCGCCACCTGCTCCCGCTGCTCTTCGATCGAGGGGAGATACAAGCCGTCCTGGCGCGCGAGCAAATCGAATAGAGGCACTTTCTGGTAGGTGCGCGAAATGAGGTAAGCGACCATGTTCGCAATCATGATCGGCAGGATAGCGGTATAGCTGCCCGAGACTTCGATCACCATGAAAACTGAGGTAATCGGCGTGCGAAGAAAACCTGCAAAAAAGACACCCATACCAACGAGAGCATAGGTGCCGACGGTTCCCGTCAAGCTGGGGAAGAAATGGTGTTCGATACTACCCACAGCTCCGCCGAGCATCGCCCCGATAAAGAGTGAAGGAGCGAACATCCCACCGGGAGTGCCGCTGAGAAAAGACAACCCAGTGGCGAAGATCTTGAGAGCTGCAAGTACCAGCAAAAGCTTCCAGCTGAACTGCCCATGCAGCGCCTGATCGATCACGGTGTATCCGGCGCCCATCACCTGGGGCAGGCGGATGGCGATGAAACCGATGATGAGTCCGGCAGCGGCTGGCTGAAAATAGCGCGTCCAGCTGGGCCATTGTTGGATTCGCGGGCGGGCATAGGCGAGCCACTTCAGGAAGGCCAGCGATGCACAGCCACCGATAATACCGAGGACAACATACGCGAGAAGTTCGCCGGCACTCGCTACACGAAACGGCGGGACCCGAAAGAGCGACTCCGATCCCATGAACGAGCGCATCGTGACGACGGCGGACACTGCGGCAAGCACGATCGCCCCAAGAACGCCGGCGCTCCACGTGCCGATTACTTCCTCGATTACGAAAATCACCGAGGAGATCGGCGCATTGAAAGCGGCCGCAAGGCCAGCCGCAGCGCCAATGGGAGCGATTAATCGCACTTTTTCCTGCGACAAATTAAGCCGCCGGCCGAGCAGTGAAGCGATTCCGGCGCCCATTTGCAGCGAGGGGTCTTCGGGACCAAGCGATTGGCCAGTCCCGATGGCGAGGGCGCACATCACGAATTTGCCGACGACAGTGTTGAATGGAATGTATCCATTCGAGACATAAACTGCCGCCTTCGTCTGATTCACGCCGCTGCCGCGTGCGCCGGGAAACGCGTAAATCACAAGGAGCGCAATGACGAGGCCGCCAGCGGTTGGAACAATCAGAACGCGGAGCAATGGCGGAAACATCGATGAACCGAAAGAAAGCAGGTGCACCCATTCAATGGCCATTCGAAAGCAGACCACGGCCACCCCGGAAAAAATTCCAATCAAAACAGCGAGGAACAAAAACAGCTGGTCCTCGCGCAACGAGAAAATGCGGTTAGTCCACGACCGCCATGTGGACCACAGCCTTGGAATCGACGAACTGGAACTCTGGGGAACTGGCTCTGGTGCCGAATCCGGTGAGACGGGAGGAGAGGTGGTCAAACTCATCGCGAACTGCCGCCTCGGCTGCGGCCGATCAACCACAGCGCATAATCAGCGCCTTGCGGCTCCCCGCATTGACCTGCGGCCGCGTCCTCTATCTCAAAGACCGAAGACATGGCGGGCTCGATTCGCTCGGGATATTTTCGAAGGTTTCGAGCCGTCCAATCGGCCGCGTTTTGGCTGCTTGTCGCTAACGCGGCATCGAGGGCCGAGGTGGAGGAGCTGACGGATGGCGGTTTCCCTTGTTGGCTCTTGCACGCGGTAGCCCGCGCCTGGGCCAGCGCAAGTGCCTCTGCGGTTCGTTTCACTTTTTCTTCTGTGGAAAGTCTGGGGGCGAAGGGATTCAGGGTCACGACATCCTTGGAGATCTGATGCATGCTCGCCAAATCAGGCGCAGCAAGCTTTTCGCGGGGCAAGCGTTCGAAGTACTCCTCTGCCTGGGCATACTGGTCGAGCTGAAATGCGGCAGTCGCTGCACCCGCCAGAGCATCTTCATCGTGCGGGTCGTGCGACAACAAAGTCTGAAACTCTTGCAAGGCGCGGCTCCACATTCGAGCGCGAAGTAACAGATTCCCGGCGGTCTTCTGTCCTGGGAAATCCTCCGGGCTCGTGTTGTCAGCGAGGGCAATGATTTCGGCTTCGGCCTGATTCATCGCATTGTTGTCGAGCAGATACTCGCAAAACTCTTTGCGAACCTGCCAGCGCACGGCGATCGGGTCCTTATCCCATACTCCGTAAATCGCGGCATGGTAATAGCGGAGTGCGTCCGGCATCATCTTCGGCCCGCCATGCGCGGCAATTCGTGCCAATTCGAGATTAATCTCGCCGCTTCCAGGAGAATCCGAAAGCAGGGTGACCAGGTAGGCCCGAGCCTCGTCGTTCCGTCCTGTAGCCGCCAGCGCCTTGGCGAGATGAAATTGAAAACTCGTGTTGCCCGGCGAGTAAAGGAGGGCGTTGCGATAGTCACTCAGCGCCGCCGCGGCATTTCCAGAATGAAAATCCTGATCGCCCCGCGCGAACCACTCATCTCCAAGCATATGGTATTTCTTGTGATACATCCGCGCGGCAAAGGCAGTGAACACAACGGAAAGAAGCAGCAAGAGCAGAGTCGTCAGGAGAACAATTTCTCGCGAATAGTTTTTGGGGCCGGTCGCGCTGCTCGTCGGGGAGGCCATTACGTTTTTTGTTCCGTGGAATAGAATACCGCATCGAAACGAGCGAAGGGTAAGTTGGTGAAAATTTCCAGAATGGCGTGACCGTCAGGATTGATCGATCAAACGGTGATGAATCGCATACAGCGCCAGCTCGAGCCGGTCAGAAACGCCGAGCTTGTCAAAAATGTTATGCAGGTGATTTTTTACGGTCTGCTCGCTGATGAACAATTTCTCGCCGATTTCGCGGTTGCGAAATCCCTGCGCCACGAGTTGCACGATTTCCTTCTCGCGATCGCTCAATAACGGCTTTTCGCGCCGCTGGCCGGACTCAGCCGATTTCTTGAAGGCGTCAATCACTTCCGCAGTCATGCGGTTATCGAGCCAGATTTCGCCGTCGGACACTTTGCGGATACTTTTCACGAGCAGATCGCTCGCCGATTGCTTCAGCACCACGCCGCGCGCGCCCAGCCGCATCGCCCGCACCACGTCGCGATCATCTTCGGCAGCGGTCAGAACGATCACGCGCGTGGGCATCGAGTCGAAATTGATCTCTTCGAGCACACCAAGACCGTCCTTCTCGGGCATGCGCAGATCGAGCAGCAAAATGTCGGGCTTATACTTCGCCAGCATCTTGATGCACTCAACGCCGTTCGACGCTTCGCCGACAATCTGAATTTCCTCGGCCGCATCGAGCAGCTTGCGTAGACCTTCGCGGAAGATGGCATGGTCGTCCGCCACCAGGATACGAATCACCTGTTTTGCTTTCGTCATCTCAACTCAATGGGATTTCAACGGTTAGGCGTGCTCCGTGCCCGGGATTCGACTCCACCGTAAGCGTTCCCCCGACGCCTCTTGTTCGTTCTTTGATCGAAATCGGGCCCAGACGCAGCCGATCAAGCTCTTCGCTTGTGTATCGCCCTGAAAAGCTAAACCCTCGGCCGTTATCGTCTATGACGAGAAAGACCTTCGCCTCGTCTTGACCTAGTTTTACCACGACGTGACTCGCGTTCGCATGCTTTTTTACGTTGTGTAGTGACTCTCTGTAAATCTGGAACAACTCCCGGCAAATGCGGTCAGGCAGCGTCAAATTGCGATCTTCGATGAAAAGGTCCACTCCCATCCCCTGTTCGTTGCGGAAGCGCTCGGCAAATCCCAGCATCAGTTCTCTCATATCGGCGCTTTCGACGCGCAAGGGCCGCAAATCGGTGACAAACCGGCGCAACTCCTCACTTTCCTGCTGGACCGTCTTCTGCAGGCTCCCAAGCTCAGCGCAGGCTTGTTCAGGGGTCTGCGTCGTCTTCTGGCGCAGGACTCCGAGCTGAATATTCAGGCTCAAGAGCGTCTGCAAGGTACCGTCGTGCAGATCGCGCGAGATGCGGCTTCGCTCGGCTTCCACAGCCCGCGCTCTGAGGTGACGGAGGAGAAAAACGTTCTCGAGTGGCGGCCCCAAGTGTCGCACGATCTGCTCGAGCCATCGAAGATCAGCCTTTGAGAAACGCCTGGGGACCCCGTTTGGCGCGGTCGGATTAATCAACAGAACTCGCCCGGCCGGGCGTCCTCCCGCTTCAATGGTAACCGCCAACAACGACTTGGCACCAAACTCGTCACGCGTGGCGTTCGGCGGCATGGGCACCTCCCGAAACAGCTGGGCGGTACGACGGTCCCAGCCAAAGCCTTCGCCGTTGCCATTGCGGAATTCCCAGCACATGCTGACTTCCAGGCTGTCCGCTAAAAAAGTGTCGGACCTTGAAAGCGGCAGCATTTCTGGAGAGTTGGGTTCGCGCTCACTGGGGCGGACTTTCCACACGAACAATCGCTCGAGGTCTTCTTCGCGGATGGCGAGGCAGGCCTGCTCACACCGGAACGCCACGGCGATTTCTCCGAGGGCCTGGCGGATCGATTCCGCGAGGCCGCGGTCAAATTGGAGCAAGCGGGTAACTTTCTCCAGAAACTGCTGTCGCGCGAGGTGCTCGCGTTCTCGTGCGCCAAGATACCCCATTCCCAGGCCGGAGATGAGGGTGCCCGTCCCAAGCATCAGCCAATGAAGGAGGCTGTGCCACTCGAGCGGTTCAGCGACCGAATTCGCAACGCGCACGATTACTCCGACCGTGGCGGCGGCAACAAGGACGAGCATTGTCCGCGAATTCCCGCGCGAGCTGAGAGCGAAAACTGAAAACAGCAGCAGAAACCAAAAGGCGGATACCGAAGGCGTCAGAAACAGAAATACCGCCAGTGCTACAGCATCGGCCGTGAGAGGGATCCGCAGATGCCAATCGCTGAAAAACTGCTCCGCCAGCGCCATTCCTAGCGAGACGACCAAATAAAATGAAAGAAAGATAACCGCCGAACGCCTTACCGGGGCAGGTGAGGTTTCGAGCAAAGCCACCAGAGCCAGCGCGACCAGAATGGCCCGCGCCAGGGTGACCTGGCGTTCGATATATAGGCGTTCTGCACTGTCGAGAGGCATCGTGGCGGGCAAGTACCTCTAAAAGTCTAGCAAGCCACCGGGTGCGCGCAACTCGATGTCGTCATCTGGTTATTGTCCGGGACATCGGTCCACACGGGTCCGGTTGCTTTCCACACATTTCCACAGCAAAGCGCATCGCATCCGATTGACAGAGGGTGCATAATCACTCGACACAATTCTTCGGACGCAGGGGAACGCCGGGCTTGACTCAACGCTACACGCGCAGAGAAGCAGGGCGCATTTTGGGAGTTGAGCCGAGCCGTCTTCGCTACTGGGAACGGTTGCAGCTCGTTCGCCCTCGCGCTCGCTGGGGCGAAAGGTTCTACAGCTTCGGCGATCTTGTCGCGCTCCGCACGGTCAAGAGACTCACCGAATGTAAAATTCCTGCTCGCCGCGTTCGTCTCGCAGTTTCACTCACCGAGCAACAGTTCGGCTCTGCGCCCCGTCCCCTGCAGGAGCATTGCATCCAGCAACATGGCCGGGAAATCCTCGTTGTCCCCCCGGGCACTCCAATGCCCTTCAACCCGATTCGGCGCCAGTGGGCATTTCCCTTCGAATCGTCTGAAGTGCCGGCGAAATTGCGCTCCATGGTGGGGCGAACTCCCGAGCAACTTTTCGAAATGGCGCTGGATTGCGAGGCCGATCCAGAAACAATCCCGGAAGCGATTGAGGTGTATGAGCGCGTGGTGAACCTGGCGCCCGATTGGATCGAAGCTCACATCAACCTTGGCGTCGCTTACTACCAGACCGGGCAAATCTCCGACGCTTGTGCCTCATTTCGCGTCGCAGTGGAGCTCGATCCGCTGAACGGAATCGCTCGCTACAATCTCGGCTGCACACTCGAAGAACTAGGCGAGGTCGATGAAGCCGTCGAACATCTTCGCCGCGCAGCGCGAGCGATGCCGGCGCACGCCGACGTGCATTTCAACCTGGCGCTGGCGTATGAAAAGCGCGGCGAGCGCCGATTCGCTCGTGAACAGTGGCTGCTTTATCTTCGCTATGCTCCTTCCGGCCCCTGGGCGGACCAGGCGCGCGCTCGACTCAAGCAGTACGGTGCTCGCCCCAAGCACTCCCCTCCCATTCCGTTCCGCCGCCCGCGCTAGTTCCTCAGAGACTACAGGAGGATGGGCCCTAAGTACCTGCTTACTACTTGTATCTCCGTTCCATTGACCTCGTCTGTCGGGCCGGGTACCGTCGAAACAGGTTCCGGCCGGAGGCGGAAGGCGGACGTGACGGAGAATCTCGACTCGAACGGGGGTGGCGGCGCCGATAAGCGTCGCAGCACGCGGGTGATGCATTCCGCCTCGATCACCGTCAAAGGAACCGACACGCTTGGCCGGCCATTCCGTGAATCCACCAAGACCGTGATGGTGAATTGCAACGGCTGCCAGTATCAGGGCATTCGCTATCCTGCGCCGAGTTCTTCCATCATGCTCGAGGTACGCCATCGGAATCCCCGGCGGCCGCCGCGAGTGGTTCCGGCGCGCGTTATTTGGGTGCGGCGCCCTCAGGCTTATCGCGCGCTCTATCATGTGGGGATCGAGTTCGAAGTCGCTGGGAATGTGTGGGACATCGATCTGCCGCCCGCGGATTGGTTTCCCTGTGCGGAGGATGAAGAGCTGGTGATTCCGGTTGCGGGCGAAGAAAATATCGCGCACCCGAATCAGTTTGTGCTGAGCGCATCGGTGCCTGATGTTGAGCACTCAGGGCGCGCCTCGGAGGCGTCGGCGGATGCGCCAATACTCTCATCGCGATCAACCGGAACACTGTTGATGCCGGAAGAGCGGCCGGTCGTCGCTGCTGGGGAAGATTCCATGGCCAGCCAGGCGGACCGATCGGCTTCGATCATGGAAATGGTGAGAATGTTCACGGCAGAGGCGGTGGCCGGAGAAATCGCTCGAATTCGGGAGTTTATCGATGCGGAACTGCGAGGCGCGATTGATAAGGCGTTCGATCGCCTAAGTGAACGGATAGAATCGGCGCCGGAGGTGCGTGAGGCAGTTCTGGAATCTCCGATCTCTGATGGAAAAGTGAGCGAGGCTTGCGATCAAATCAGCGAACAGTCCGAAGTGCCCGCTTCCCCAACCACGCAGGATGCGCCAAGCGAAGCTCGTCTAACTGCCAAACAGCGGCGTGCGGCAAAACGCGCTCAAAAAATGCAAAAACCTGACCCTGAAATATCAGAATCGCGCAAGGCAAATGCGACCAAGTCAATACAAGACACAAAAGAAGTCCGTTTCGCAAAAAACGTGTTTCCGCGGGACCAGCTGGCGACACTACGTATGTAGTATTAGATGGCGACCGCTCTTGGCGTTCTGCCCCTTGTTCCTCCGGCAGAATCCTTCTGGATTCGATCCAGCGCTTTCGGCGTGCGCCCCGTACTGCCTACGTTAAGTAATAAGAAAGTAAATATACGCTCCAGACTCGTCGCTGAGGACATTCGCCGATGTGATCGCCACGAGCCAGATCAATTTTTGCGGACGATGGCAGATCAGCCGCACATCGCGGGCTCCGCGCCGTCTCGGCGTGGCCGTTTCTAATGGCCTACTTTCGGAACCGGCTTGTTGTTCTGTCTCGGGAAGTAGCGTCTTTTCGAAATTTACGCCTCCTTCTTGAGACGGCGAATGGTTTCCAAAATGGCCAGCGAACGGTCCATTTTGCGCGTATTTGCGGTGCGGTAGCGTTCAATCCGATCGTCAACGTCAGGCGGTGGCAGATCCACCGAATCCGACGCAGGCTCGAATAACTCGCGGACCTGTGCGAGCTTCTGCAGTATTTCCTGCGCTTTGATTTCCCTCTGGATTGCCTCGAGGATACGAGCCTGGTCATCTGTCGATTTCCCGCTTTTTGGTGCTCTCGTCGGCTTTATCGACGTCCGCATCGATCTTTCAGAATGTAGGTAGCGCATTACAATTGTTTCCGCGAGGTCAGTCAGCTGGTTGCCGTAAATCAATCGGAGGAAATCCAGGTCTTCGTCGGGCCGAAGGCCGCGTAGTTCAATCGTGTCGTTTAAGGTGCGTCAGAAACATCAGTGCAAAATCCGGGACGCAAGCGCGTGAAATATCCTGCTTCGGATTCGATGCTCTTTGGGAATTGGAAACCGAAATGTATGATTTCGGATCTATCTGATCATAAATCAGAAGCGCCAGCATCCGAGCCTTTATCAACTCCTGCACAGCAAATTTCTCGATGCGGCGAGCTTGGAGTTCGTTTTGCACCAGATCACGACCAATCCGCAAGTTCCATGGCGCCTTCCAAGCCGAAACTCTGCCTGGATCTCGTCATATAGCGAAGACGCGGCATTTTCTTCCTCAGGAAGAACTCGGTCGATGAAAATCAGATGCTTGCGAGAATTCTGGGAGGACTTCGATTTTCCGTGAGCTGTGCGTGGGCCGCCCGCTCCACGGCGCGGCTTCGATTTTAATGTACATCTCTTCTACCTTAAATTCTGAGTGAACTCCATCGCATCGTCCTGTTCGCCGAAAAAAGAGAACGGCTAGTGCTGCCGCCCCTGCGGATGCTCGCGCGTTCGAGAGACAATGTTAGGACGCCTCAGGGACTGTTGCTCGCTGGCGTACGGTTTCCAGCAGACAAAGCTAGCCGGTCAGGCTGCTTCAGTGCTGCCCGCGGGTGCGGTCGACCTCGTGCTTGAGGCGGGGTGCCTTACGCGGATACTGCGAAGAACTTCGCGATGATCGGTGGTGCCGTGCCGGCCTGTCGACCCGAATTATCGCGATCTCAGACTAGCAAATCGGTGGCGGGGTTTGTCAAACACTTTTTTAGGGCTTCTGGGCTTCCTCAGAACGGTACCAGCCACCCATGGCTATGAACAAGTAATCCACGATTCAACCCTCGCGCGACACATGGCCGCAACGATCGAAACACGGTCGAAGAACACAAGTTTCTGAAGCTCCCAAGACATGCATTACAATCGGTGAGTCAAATGCCACGGCAGAGAAAAAACGTCCACGCGGCAGAATTAGTTCGCCATAGGTGGTCAAAGGTGCCGAAGAGCGAGAGGGCCAAACACGTGCCGCTGCTCTGAGAGAGCCGGCGCTAGAAAATATCCGAAGTGTCCTCGGTATGGATCTCCAGCCGATTCTCGCCTACGACAGGCCGCTGTCCTTGCGGCTTTCTTAGACCCTTATCAAGGTCAGTCTTCAGCCGCCGTGATACGCGGAAAGAGCAGAGCATTGTCCTTTACTCATGTCGCTCACATTATATTGGAATGTATGCGCTTTGCCAGCCGAAAATCCTTGACACAATGTGTTCATATGTAATACAATGAGTGCATGCACGAAAAACCTAAGCGACTTAAGACGACACTTGATTTCGCTCAAATCGACGCCTCGCAAAGGAAGTTGTGGGGAAGAGATCAGGAAAATCGACACTTCACGGGCAGCTTAAGAGACTCTGACTCGAGAGGTTTAGCTTCTCGGTTGCGCGGTGGCGAGATCCAGCTGCTTGGAACGGCAGCTGGTATGTGACGCATTCGGGCTTACTGCAGACTTGGCATATCGGAAACGGCTCGTCAGGTATTCGGGTTCAGCCCATTCTTGAGATACTGCAACGCTGGAGCTACACCGATGGGTCTTCAAGGCAACAGTTTACAAATCGTCTAGCTCACAAGGGCTTCGTAGGTTACGGTGACGCCGATCCCTCAAACGTATCTCCTTTGGTTCGCGGTGCCGAGATGCGCGTCGCAGAGACACGGGCCGTTAATCGCGCTCTGCGCAAGGCCTATGGAATCGGGCTCTGTTCGGTTGAAGAACTGGGATGGCTCTTCCAGCGCACCGAGTCCGTCCGATAATCACGCGCGACCGAATAAACCGTGCGATTCGAATGGTTCAAGCAATGGTCAGCCGCGGCTGCGCGACAAACTCTGCCTACTGATCCGCAAATACGAACTCGATCCTACCTTGGTGAAACGCTATGCGGCTGACTTCTGCGGAACCGAAGCGCTCCGCGATGCCAGCCGAGACCTGGTCGAAGCCTTCATTTCCACTCTGGCGGAAGAAGCCGCCAAGGATCGCGCTGCGCTGATTTGCAAGTTGAACAGCTACAACCAGGTTGAGGAGGTGAAGTCATGAAACGAATTTTTCCTGGTCTGCATGCTGAAGCATCACGCGGCGATGGAATTCTGGAAGGCGTGTTCCTGGTTCGGGTGGATCGAGCTTACTATCGCTGGCACCCGCAAAAACCTTTCTTCATTCTCAGCTTCGCGATCCTCGAGCCCAGCGATCTCGCCTCACGCAAAGTTTCGGGACGAATCTACTGCACCCAGAAGTCGCTCTGGAAACTGAACTGGTTTCTTCGGGACTTCGGCTACGACACGGACCTTCTAGGCCGTGACGAGGTGGATGAAAAGGCTTTGCTAGGCCTCACCGGTGTGCTGCGCACTACGAGAAAAACTTTTGCGGGTCGCACTTTTGTCAACCTCGAAGGATTTGCACCATCCACCGAATGGGAATTCATCTCGAAGGATGCTCGCGAAGGCGTCGTGGCAGGAGGGTCGAATGACCTACAGCTTCACGCAGATTAGCCAGTATCTTCGCTGCCCGCGGAAGTATCGCTATCGATACCTCGACGGCTGGCGCGAAAAGGAAGATCGAGCCTCGATGATCTTCGGTCGCTGCTTCGAGAACGCCCTGGCAGCCTATTTCCGCGAAGAAGATTCAACCGCCGCGTTCTTTAAGGCGTGGCAAGAACATCAGGACGCAGCGCTCCAGTATGCGAAGAACGACTCCTGGGACCGGCTGTATCACCAGGGCGTTCGCCTGCTCGAACGATTCGCCCAGGATGATCGTGTGCGGATCCGATGCCCGAAGAAGAATCTCCAGGTCAAGTTCACGCGCTCGACTTCCGTGCGGAAGCGAATTTGTATCTTACGTGGATGCGATTGGCGAGCTGGACGGGACGAATTGCATCCTCGATTGGAAAACGACTGGATCGCGCTATCCGGAACAGCCTGATGGTCTCTTGTCGCTCGATCCGCAGCTCATCTGCTACTCCTGGATGACTGGAATCACGGATGTCTCCCTGGTGGTGTTCGTTCGCAAAGAGCACGCCCGAAATTCAATATCTGAAGACATCCATCGATGAAGAACAGCGTCGGGAATTTGGCGAACTGGTGGAAACCGCCGTCGAGCAGATTGAAGCCGGCCATTTTCTCCCGCACAGCGGAATTCGTTTTCCACAAAACGGATGCGTCGGCTGTTCCCATCTGGGCCTCTGCCTGGGGGATCAGCAGCTGATGGATTCCAAACTCATTCGCCGAGCAGGAGCGAGCGGATCTTGATTGGCTTGACCAATTTGACGACTAACGGGCGTGTGTTCGTGGAACCCAAACTAAATCGGCGCCGTGCTCTATTCGTTCTCGACAAGGTCGATGAGATCTTGTCCTGGGAGCGCCATGCCGAGCAAGAGAAGGACACGCGGTTCGTCGAACTGGGTCAATACCTGTGCGAAGTGCGAGCTGGCCAGTACTGGAGGCTCGAGAACCTCGGCTCCTTCGATGATTTTTTGACGAAACGCTTTCCGGAGTCCAGGCGCAAAGCGTATTACCTGATGGCGATCCACGAGCAACTTCCTCGCCGCATTCACCACGACTTGCAGCAAGTGGGGTGGGCCAAAGCAGCCGAACTTGCGAAAGTGGCGCGGCGAGACGGCGAACGGTTTGACTGTGCAACCTGGTTGCACAAAGCGATCGAACTTCCAAAGGAAGGATTCAAACGAGAAGTTGAGAAGCATTTGACCGGCCAGGAAACGGAGCCGTGGGAAATCATTTATTTCAAACTCTATAAGAGCCAATTGCCTGTGATTGAGCGAGCGCTTGAAACGGCAGCGCTGATGCTCGGCGCGAGCAAATCCGCGGCTATTGCTTAGAGATGATTTGTGCCGATTTCCTTGCCGGAGCTCACCTCGAGGGTGGTAACCCCGAGTCACTACTCTTCGCACTCAGTCGACTTTATTCATTGCTTCCGGATCCGCAGAAGATGGAATTCGTGCAGCAGATGGGGAAAGTCCGATGAATGATTTTCAACCACGACGACCGAGGCTTCGGCTCAACCCTGATTCTTATCGCAAGCTCCGCACGGAAGTATTGGTGCGTGACGGCTGGCGATGCCAGTACTGCGGCAGTTCCGAGCACCTCGAGGTTCACCACCTGTGCTCGCGAAGCCGACTGGGTCACGACGTGGACGAAAATTTGATCACGCTCTGCGCTGATTGCCACAGCGCTATCCACCGCGCTCACTTCAAGTCGCGGTGAGCGAGGAATCGGGAACGGGCCTTCCCCTAGTCCATCCTTCTCTGGCTTCCGTCTATGCGCAGTTTGTAGTGCTTCTTGGATTCCGCTTCTGAGATTTTCAGTGCCGAGCACCACAAGCGAAGGGCCGCCATTCCCTGCGGTGCGGCCGCAACGTCACGCGGGCTGTGCAGTGATTGTGCAACCCGTGATAATCTAGCGCATACTGCGGTGAGCGTAGCTCAGCTGGTAGAGCATCGGTCTGTGGCACCGAGGGTCGCGGGTTCAAACCCCGTCGCTCACCCCATTCTCAACCAACCGCTCTCGCTGTGGGCTCCGCAGTATTCGTTAGGGCGACGAACTGACGGGAGACGAAGTTTCCATGCGCGTTCTGAATAATCAGATTAGGGTAACTGTGCTCCTTTCGATTCTCTGCTTTCTCTCGGTTGGCGCCTGCCCATCAGTGCGTGCACAAACGACCGCTCCGCAATACAAAGTGGATCCTTCGTGGCCGAAGCAGTTGCCGAACAACTGGATCATGGGGCAAGTGGGCGGCCTAACAGTGGATCGTGAAAATCACATTTGGGTTTTGCAGCGACCCAAGTCAGATATGCCGGACGAGTTAGGCGCGGAACAAAATCCACCTCGCTCGGAGTGTTGCGTTGCCGCACCGCCTATCCTCGAATTTGACGCGCAGGGGAATCTGCTGCGCTCGCTCGGCGGTCCGGGGCAAGGCTACGACTGGCCTGCCAGCGAGCATGGCATTCACATCGACAAGAAAGGCAATATCTGGATCGCCGGGAACGCGCCGGTGGATCGTCAGGTAATCAAATTCAGCCCGGACGGAAAATTCCTGATGCAAATTGGCCATCCGGCTCCCGCCACACAGCCGGCCGATAGCTCGAGCCATGATTTGTTGGGGCGGCCTTCAGGGATTGCCGTGGACGATGAGGCGCACGAGGTGTACATCTCCGACGGGTATATGAATAAGCGCGTAATTGTTTTTGACTCTGAAACGGGCGCGTTCAAACGCCTGTGGGGAGCCTACGGGAACCCGCCCAATGACGCGGATCCCGGTCCGTACAGCCCGGCGGCTGCGCCCGATCAGCAATTTCGGAATCCTGTTCACTGCGTTCACATCTCGAACGATGGGCTGGTCTATGTGTGCGATCGCACCAACGATCGAATTCAAGTCTTCACGAAGCAAGGTAAGTTCCTGAAGGAATTTTTTGTGCGCAAAGAAACGTTGGGCCAGGGGGATGCCTGGGACTTCGCATTTTCAACCGATGCCGCGCAAAAGTTCATGATTTTGGCTGATGGCGAGGACAACGTTTTGTGGATGCTCGAACGCGACAACGGAAACGTCCTGGGCGAGACGGGCCATAGCGGCCGCAATGCCGGCCAATTTCACTGGGTGCACCAAATCGCCTCCGATTCGGACGGGAATCTGTATACGGGTGAGGTTGACAACGCGAAACGCGTCCAAAAATTTGTGCTCGTCGGCAGCGATGAAGGCAAGTCGAAAAAGAAGTAGGACGGCTTTCTGCTTTAGGACGGAGATATCCGAATAGTTCGGATTATAGATGTATTGCTGTATTTTGCTGGGACTGCCGTTAGTAAATCATGTTTATCTGATTCACTCCTTCGTGAGGTTTTGTGGCCCGCTCGGCGTCCTCCATAACCCAAAAGCGTAAGATCAAAGAACAAGGTTCTCCGCGCGGCCGCAGAACGCCCACGAAGGGCTCGGGAGTAGTAATTCCGGCGCAAGTAAATGATGCGACGATTGAAATCGATGGCACCGAAGTAAAGCTCACCAATCTTCAAAAAATATTCTGGCCCAAACTTAAATTAACCAAGCGGGACTTGCTGCAATACTACGCGGACGTGTCACCGTGGCTGCTGCCTCATGTGCAGGACCGGGCGATGGTGATGAAACGCTATCCAAACGGAATTTCAGGTGAATTTTTCTTCATGAAGCGAGCGCCGGAGTCGCGGCCCCGCTCGATTCCCATCTGTTCGATCGAGCATCACTCGGGAAACGTGATCGATTTCCCCGTGGTGCAGAATCTTGCGACGCTGCTGTGGATCGTGAATCTCGGATGCATCGACCTGAATCCCTGGTACGCGCGCTGCGATGACGTCGAGAGGCCCGACTATTTGCATTTCGATCTCGATCCCACACCCGGCGCTTCTTTCGCTCAAGTGCGCGAGACGTCCCTGGTCGTCCGAGATGCGTTAGCCGAAATTGACATCACGAGCTACGCCAAGACAACCGGCTCTCGCGGAATTCACGTCTACGTTCCAATCGTCCGAGGCCCCACTCAAAAAGAGGTCTGGACCTTTGCCAAGGCGCTGTCTGTCGAACTTGCTCGGCGCAATCCGAAACTGATCACGGCGGAGTATCGCGTTGCAAAGCGCCCGCGCAGTCACGTGCTCGTTGATTACAACCAGAACGCATGGAATCGGACTCTGGCGTCCGTTTACTCCGTCCGGCCAAAACCCGAGGCTACGGTGTCCACCGCAATTACCTGGGAAGAAGTGGAACGAGGCGTGGAAATGAACGATTTCACCATGAAAACTGTACCCCCGCGCCTGGCTAAAATTGCCGACTTGTGGAAACCGCTTCTCGAACAGAGGGGCCGCACAAATCTCGCGAGATTCGTATGACTCTTCCGCTCTCCAAAACCTATGCACCAATGGAGGCGCAGCCCGCCGAAGATCTGCCAAAGGGATCGCAATGGCATTACGAGCCGAAATGGGACGGCTTTCGCTGTCTGGCTTTTCGCGACGGCGACCGGGTTGACCTGGAATCGAAATCCGGCAAGCCATTGACGCGCTATTTCCCGGAGCTCGTCGACTCGCTCCGATCTTTCCGCGCCAAACAGTTTGTCCTGGACGGAGAGATCGTGATCCCTGTAGATGGCGATCTGTCTTTCGACGACCTGCTGATGCGCATTCATCCAGCGGCCAGCCGTATCGCAAAATTGAGCAAGGAAAGCCCCTGCCAATTCATCGTTTTCGATTTGCTGGTGGATGCCTCAGGAAAGAAGCTCGTCGATTTGCCGCTGCGCGACCGGCGGCGAGCACTGGAATCGCTTATGAAGAAATTCGCCGCAAAGAATAAAACCGTCCAGCTTTCGCCGATGACGAAGGACAGCGCCCTCGCCGGCAAATGGTTCCACATGGGCGTCGGACTCGACGGCATCGTTGCAAAGCGTGACGACATGCCCTATCAAACCGGCGAGCGCACCGGAATGCAGAAAATCAAGAAGCAACGCACTGCGGATTGCGTGGTAGGCGGCTTCCGCTACCTGGAGAAGAAACCACTCGTCGGGTCGCTGCTCTTGGGACTCTACGACAAGACCGGAAAGCTAAATCACGTAGGTTTCACGTCTTCAATCGCAAACGAAGATCGAGCCCCGCTCACAAAAAAGCTAAAAGGAATGATCAAGCCGCCCGGATTTACAGGCAAAGCTCCCGGCGGATTGAGCCGCTGGAGCACGAAACATTCGCTCGAATGGGAGCCGCTCGATCCGCGTCTCGTCGTCGAAGTTCAATTCGACCATTTCACCGGCGGGAGATTCAGACATGGCACCAAGTTGCTGCGGTGGCGGCCGGATAAAGCGCCCAAGTCCTGCACAATGAAGCAGGTGGTGCGCGAAAACAAATCAGCCCTGGACTTGCTTTAGCGACGTCGCGAGCCGCAGCAGGTAAGACGAACTTGCCCGGAATCGGCGGCTTACTTCTTTTCCAGTTTCGCATCCAAATTAATTTCGCTGCCCGAAAGAACTCGCATGCTCCGAGTCCAGTCCTGATAGCCAGAAAGTCGAACGCTCAGCTCGTGGGTGCCCGAAGGCAACTCAAGAGTCGAAGGGGTTGATCCAATCAGCTGTCCATCCAGATAGATTTCGGCGCCGTCGGGAGTCGAATGAATGGCGACTTTGGCGGGCGCGGCCACCGCTTGATCGATCGACTTCAGTTTCCCGTCTTCCAAGACGATGACCATGTTCGGGTAAGTGAGCCACGCGCGCCCTTCAAAACTCGTTTCGCGCTGCGGTGTTCCCATCGCGGCGATGATTTCGTCGCGGGTCATTCCCATGGCGAGGCGTCCGGGCGGAGCAGGCGCCGGCTCAGATTGCACTACCGCCGCGGACGTGAGAGCCTGTTGTGCCGTCATCGCTTGTGGCGCAGCCGTCGCAGGCGCCAGGATCCCGGCTGAATTAGATTGTGCGCCAATCGTCGCGAGCCCTTCAGGAACGAGCCAGGGCACAATCCCGCGCAACACATCGTCCTTATCCGCATTCGCGAGCATCTGCGCCGGAAAATAGAAAGTCAATGCCGTCCACACTCGGCCCGAGCCCTTCGCGTTGTTGACCAAACGCGCCGAAAGAAGCGCGACCGTGACGTTGTCTTGAACAACAGAAACATTAAATACATAAAATCGTTCGCCGGGAGGAACTACGTAGTCTTTGTTTCCGCGGTATACGGTTGAATCCAGCCCATGAATCTCACTGGACGCAATCTCATTCCGATCGAACGACCCATATAGACCCGGGCGCTGCACCACCACGATTGTCCCGGCACGGCGAACCGCCGTCGCGGATCCAATGCCCATCAATCCTTTGCCGACCTGCGATGGTTGATAGGTTTGTGTCAAAATCTGCTCGAGTATTTCGCGTTGATCGGGGTTCCCCGATCCATGTTGCGCCGCCCTGACCGGGAGAACGATCAGATAGAATCCCAAGCACATAATTGCGGCGGAGATTCGCGCGGATCGAACATGCCAAGTTTTTAACATGGCGAGGAGTATAAGACTGCTCGCAAGTGTAGGCAACCCCTGGGTGCGGGCCGGGCGGGAGCTTGGGGTCTTTGGAGCGGCGCCAATTATCACAGTTGTGCGAGTTAAAAATGTGGCACGCCCTGGCGAAAACTTCCAATCGCCTCTCGATTTCAGCGAGCACCACGATGTAGGATACCTCGGATGATTCGAGGCCGATTTGTTGCGTTGTTGATGCTTTTTCTCGCCGCCCCCACTCTGGCGCGAGCTTGCGTCTGCTCGAAAGCGCCGCCCGGAATGTGTCCGGGGCTTCAGAAGGACGACGTCGCCTTCGTCGGTACGGTCATCGCCGCCGAAAATGTTCCGCCCGATCCAAATTCGCCTGCCACGCCAGCAGTTGTTCGCTTCCGTTTTCGAATCAACGAACGCTTTGCGGGAGAAAACACGCCCGAGATCGATATCTTTGCCGGCGGCGACGATGGCGACTGCGCCTTCTACTTCAAGCAAGGCGAGCAATATCTCGTGTTCCCCAATCGATCGGAGGACGGTCGCCTTTTCGCCACAATTTGCAGCGGCACACGCCCCGCTTCCGAAGGACGCGCGATAATTCCGCAACTGCGCGCCATGCGCAACGGCAACCAAGTAGCTTCTGTGTTCGGCGTCTTGCGTCGCTCGGATCCCCCGATGCTCGCGCCGCCCGATGACCCTGAAGACCCACTCCCCAATATCAAATTAAAGCTGCGCTCGAAGGACGATCGCTTCGCCACCAGCACCGACGGCTACGGTATCTACACCTTTTACGATGTTCACGCCGGACAGTACCAATTCACGGCCAATCTTCCCGTGCGCATGGAACTCACGCAGAAGACGCTCAATGGCCCACTGCCCACGTTCAAAATCCCCAACGGCGCCTGTTACGAATACAACGTCGATGCGCTGCCTACCGGCCGGATTCACGGCAGCGTTCGCGGTCCCGACGGGAAGCCGCTGGCGAACGCATCGGTGGAACTCTATCGTGCCGGCGCGTATGACGATTCGCGTCCCGGTCTCTGGGGTTTCCAAGGACCCAAGGGCGATTTCGAGTTCGATCACGTCGGACCGGGTGAGTACATTCTCGTTTTCAATAGAGGAAATCGTAAAGATCCGAATTCGCCGTTTCCTCGCGCCTTCTATCCCGGCGCTCCTGATCTTTCCGCCGCCACGCCCATCGCTCTCAAGGATGGCCAGCAACTCCTCAAGGCCGACATTCGGTTGAAAGAAGAAGACGGCTACCCGACGCGCGAGATTCGCGTGAAGCTGAAGTGGAAGAATGGCCGTCCGCCTGGCGAGGTGTACGTTACGGCGAAAGCGGCTGACGGCGAAAATCCGGCGGCGCGGAAGGTTGGCGAAGACATCTACGAATTCACTCTTCTCGAATCAGCGAAGTATTCGATTTCGGCATGGGAAGATCTCGACCCGTCGCGTCGCAACATCCATCACGGAAAAGATGACGCCTGCGAAGATCCTTCTCGCATGGATTCCGCTGCTGCCGCAGTCGATGGTTCCGACGCCGACACGAAGGAAATCACGCTGATGCTCGCGGCTCCAGAATGTCCGGCGGCTCCATCCCAGCCTCCCACTCAGAGTTCCAGCACCCAGTGAATTCTTAGTCAGGCCTTTTCGCTTCGGGAGGACTCGCGGGCCCTTCCCCCTTCACATAGTGCGCGTACCAAAAAAGATATCGCTCATATAGGTCCTTGATGAACGAAGGCCGCACGAAATCATGATACTCACCCGGATACACTACCAGCATCGTCGGCACGCCCAGCCGTTTCAGGCTCTGATACATCTGCTCGCTATTAATAATGGGAACGTTGGAATCCGCGTCGCCACCCATTAACAGCGTCGGCGTCGTAATCTCTTTCACGCGATTGAACGGCGACAGCCTCTCCCATAGCGCGCGATTTTCCCAGGGCAGTCCGAGTTCATACTCCCAGTGACGCGAGTAGAGATCGGTGCCGTAATTTACGATGTACAGAAATTCGCCCGCATTCGAAATGGCTGCCTTGAACCGATGAGTCTGCGTGATGATGAAATTCGTCGAAATCGCTCCATAAGAGTGCCCGCCCACCGCCAGCCGTTCCGGATCGGCGATTCCCTGCGCCAACGCATAATCCACCGCCGCCATGTCGTCCTCATAATCCTTGTGACCCCAATCCGCAAAAATCGCTTTGCTAAAGTCCTCGCCATAGCCGGAGGATCCGCGCGGGTTCGGCTGAACCACCACATAGCCGTTAGCCGCCAAAATCTGCGCGCGAAAATCAAATTCGGCCTGATGACTCAGCGTCGGGCCGCCATGCAGCCACAAAATCGTCGGATACTTTACGTCCGCCGCGTAACCGGGCGGCTTGACCACGAATGCCGTCACCGCCGTGCCATCCTTACTCTTGAAGTGAACGTAATCCACCGCGGCGAGGTCGACGCCCACAATCGCATCGTCGTTCACTTTGCTCAGCCGACGCAGATCGCCATTCGCCGGCAGCAGATACGCTTCGTCGGGCATATTCGAGCTCGAGAGCGTGGCTGCCACCGTTCCATCTTGGCTGATGGAATAAAATTCCACCTTTCGGCGCCCGGCAATTGGCCGCGTTATTTCTCCCCCGCGCGGCGCTACCCGCAAGAGATTCTGTGTCCCTTCATCTTCCGCAATAAAGTAAATCCACCGGCCGTCAGGGGAGAAACGCGGTGCAGACACCTCCCGATCCAAGCTTTTCGTCAGGATCCGAGGCTCGCCGCCGCCCGCAGGCACCACTGCAAGGTGATAAGTCGCATACCAGAATAGTTTCGGATCTATCTGAGTGACGAACGCAATTGTTTTTCCGTCAGGAGACCACGCCGGCGCCAAATCCTCAGCAGGACTCGTCGTTACTTGCGCTAGCGATTTCGCGGGGTCGTCACTGTCGACACCCACCACCCAGATGTCCGAATTGAAGTTGCTGTCCGGCTCAGCGCTCCGATTGCTCGTAAAGGCTATCGATTTCCCGTCGGGCGACCACGCCGGATCGGAATCGTCGTAATCGCCGAAAGTGATCTGCTTCATCTTGCCGTCCGCCAAATTGAACACATACAGGTGCGTGCGCAGGCGATCGAGATAACCGATCTCGTCCTCCTTGAAGTGCAAGCGGTCGATCACCCACGGCCGCGTTCGCGTCTTTTCCTTCTGCTCCTCGTCCGCTTTGCCCTCCTCTTTCTTCTTCGCCGCCTCCAGATCCTCAGGCGAAGCGTCCTGCAGAACCAATATCACCCGGTTGCCAGCCGGAGACCACTCGAACACATTCACATCCTGAACTGTGTTCGTCAGTTGCTCCGCTTCCCCGCCCCCACGTGGCAAGAGCCACACCTGCTTTTTAGCGTTGCCGCGTTCGCTCAAGAACCCGAGATACTTTCCGTCGGGACTCCAGCGCGGGCGGGTCGAATTCGCATCCTCGTTTGTTAGGGCAATCGCATCGCCGCTCGACACGCTGTTCATCCAAATTCGCTTCTTGTCCTTGTCTCCCTTCACATCGTGAGTCGTGACTACGTATGCGACCCACTTCCCATCCGGACTGATCTGCGCATCCTCCACATCCTTGATTCGAAAATAATCGTCAACCGTGAGATTTCGCGCGTGCGCGCGCGCCACTGAAGACTTCTCCGCCTGCGAAGCCTCTTGCGCGAATGAAGTATTTGCCATCACCGCAAATAAAATCAGAAACCCGAATAATAAGAATCGAATTTTCTTGTGGCGCCTGATCTTCAATTCGTATTCCCGCATCCTCTCCAACCTTCGGCCGCGCAGTATATCAGACCAATCCCTCCAAACTCCGCCGGTGAAGTCACGCCGCTGACACGCCGCTTTGTTGACATAGCAATGCTCGCAATCTACGCTGCTTCTCGCCCATGGCCGCCCGCTTCGTCACTCGCTCCCCCTTCGTAATCCGCCCTCATCCCCACCTCTACGAAATTAATACCTGGGCGTGGCTCGAGGAACTCTCCCTGCGCCTCGGCCGCCGAATCACTCTTGCCGAAGTGCCGGATGAGGAGTGGGACTCGCTCGCGCAACTGGGATTCAATATCGTGTGGCTGATGGGCGTCTGGCAACGGAGCACTGAATCGCGGCGGATCAAGGTCGAAAATCCGCAAAACCATCCTGAATTCGAGGCTGCCCTTCCCGGCTGGACGCCGAGTGACGCGATCGGGTCTCCCTATTCGATCGTGCAATATGTTCCCGACCCGCGCATCGGCACCTGGGATTCTCTCGACGCTGTCCGCCAGAAACTTCACGCGCGCGGGATGGGGCTGTTTCTCGATTTCGTCGGCAATCACACAGCGCTCGATTGTCCCTGGACGCGCGACCACCCGGAATTCTACATCCAGGGCACAAAGGAGCAATACGATCAGAATCTGTCAGCTTTCTATCGCGCCGAAACTTCCGCTGGCGTCAAGTATCTGGCCCTGGGAAAAGATCCTTACTTCCCGCCCTGGGACGACGTCGCTCAGTTAAATCATTTTCAGCCCGCTCTCCGCGCCGCACAACTTGATGTCCTGCGCACCATCGCCGCGCACTGCGACGGAATTCGCTGCGATATGGCGATGCTCCTTCTCAACGATATCTTCGCAAAAGTATGGGGACCCTCCATCGGCGACCTTGCACAGCCGGAAAGAGAATTCTGGACAGAGGCACATGCAGTGGTCCCCGATCTCGTTCTTCTAGCCGAAGCATACTGGGGCACGGAAGCGCGCTTGCTTGAATTGGGATTTTCGTTCGTCTACGACAAAGCTTTGTACGATGCGATGCGCGATGCAAATCCATCAGCGGTCCACGGCATTCTCGCGGCTCCCGTGGACTATCAAAATCACCTCGCGCGCTTCCTCGAGAATCACGATGAGCAGCGCTCCAACGTTGTCTTTCCCAATGAACGACTAATCGCAGCCGGAACTTTGATGGGGACTCTTCCCGGCATGCGCTTCTACCATCAGGGCGAACTCGATGGCCGAAAAATTCATCTGCCCATCACGCTGCAACGTGCGCCGCAAGAGCCGTTCAATCCCGGGATCCGCGAATTCTTCGAAAAAATCTTGAAGATCACGAATGAGCAAGTATTTCACACGGGCCGCTGGTCGCTTCTTCCGGTCGCCGGCGAGGGCGACGATACTGCCCGAAATCTGGCGGTTTATGAGTGGAGATCTGCGACAGCGTGGAAAATCATCGCGGTAAATATCCTCGGCGCGGCCTCGCAAGGCCGTGTTCGAATGGACGAAAGCATCTCGCCGTCAATTCAGTACGACTTTTACGACGAACTGCACGACGTGCATTACTCGAGAGCCGGCGAGGAGCTACGCGCCATCGGCCTCTTCGTTCGCCGCGAGGCGTTTGACGTGCACTTGTTCGACATCACGCCCGTTTGAGCCCGCAGCAATTCTGCCGCGTGCGCCTCTCGTTTTATTCCACAGTAAACAGAATCGGAGCTGTGCTTGTCGTCACGCCGTTCACCGTAGCGCTGAACGTCACCGTGTAATTACCCGGCTGCGTAGCCCCGTTCGGTCCCTTTGGCGGACTCGCGCAAGACGCTCCGCCAATTGCCATCAACACGAGAACCGCAAACGACACCGCCCAACGCGGGCTCCGCCTCCACATCCACAACACGCCTCCCAGCGTCAGGCTCAGCAACAGCAGCGTGATGCCCCCCCCGAATCCGCCAGGCGGCGGCGCGACTAGCGTCGTTGTCGTTCCTTTACAGAACGTGTTCAGCACGATCGCTACATCCGTAGGTCCAGCCGGTGTCAAAGTCACCGTGGCTGGGTCCGGCGCGCATGTGATCGTCGGAGAAGACGTCGTGCAGCCGAAGGTCACCGTTCCGCTGAAGCCTGGCGTAGACGTCAGCACAATCCCGATCGCCAATGTCCCTCCCGGCGGCACCGGCGGGAAAGTTCCACCCGCAGGCGGCGTCACAGCAATCGAAATCGGCGAACTCGAAACTGTCAACAAAGTTGAACCCGTCACCTCGTTCAGCGTCGCTGAGATTGTTGTTGTTAAGCCAGCTGTGCCTCCCACCGTCACCAGTCCCGCGGCGTTGATCGTCGCCGCTTCGGTGTTCGACGACACCCAGCTAACGGTCGCGGTGATGTCCTTCGTGCTGTTGTCCGAGTAAGTGCCCGTTGCCGTGAATTGTACCGACGAATTGATCGGCTCAGTCGGATTCGCCGGCGTCACAGCAATCGACTTCAACGTCGCCGCCGCGGCCGTAAACGTCGCAGTAACGGTCTCCGCCGAAGCCGGCATCGTAAACGTACAGGTAGCACCGGCAACCGTGCACGACGTCGGCGCGCCATTCCATCCGGCGAATGTCGAACCGTTCGTCCCCGCCTGCGTCAACACCACTTGCGTACCTGCCGGCAGACTCGTCATGCATGCGTTCGCGGAGCCGCTCACGCAGTCGATACCATCGCCCGTCACAGTTCCCGTTCCCGTTCCGGCTGTGACGACCATCAATGGTTGCGTGACGCCACCGCTCTCGATGACGGTAGAGTCCGAGGCGTTCGCCGGCGCTGAGCCTCCGCCGGTCACACCAGCCATGTTCACTTGAGGCGATGTCGCATCCGCCGCGACATTCACGTTCACTGTTATCGCCGGGTAGCTTGCACCGCCGGCGAGAATGTCGGACCGCGTGCAAACATTGGCCGGATTCGCGCCACCGCAAGCCCAGCCCGTGCCCGCCATCGACACGAGAGTAAGACCACTCGGAGCTGTCTCAGTAACCGTAACTGCGCTCGAACCGGGAGCGTTCAAAGTAAGGCCCACGGTGTAAGTCCCCAAGTTGTCGCCATACGCACCGGGCGGCCCGTTGTAAAACCCTGCATCGCTGATACCAAGCCAAAGCTGCCCAGCTCCCGTTGGAACGTTGAAGGTCTGCTGGGTTCCCGTGCCATTTCCAGTCAGGCCGTCTCCAATGAAGAACACCTGGTCAAGCTGCGGAGAAAGTGAGGTAAAGGAGGTACCGAGTCCGGAACTTGTGAAATCTAGTGCGGTCGGCGCAGTACCTGTTGGCCCATCTGCAGGAACAAAAAGGCCAACCAGATAACCAGCGCCGGGCGCTACCATGCCCGAAATGCTGCTCGTCCCGGTGTTCGAGGAAGTGGCAGGTGCGGCCCCGACGCCATCCGGATCGTTGCTGTTGTTTCCGGTGCCATTGTTCAGGACGATGCAACCCTCGGTCGACGCGCATCCCGTCGTGATGGAACCTGTAACGCTGTTGAACACAATGGAAGTCGCGCCTGAAGGCAAAGTGATTATCGTCGGAGGGGTGCTGCCGCTGCCGGTAGCGTAGATCGATCCTGTCGATTGGACGGTGGTCGAAACTGCGTTGCCGCTCGTGGGTCCGGCACCCGCATTCGTTACCGTCAGGCTGTATTGCGCGCCCTGTTGGCCTTGCGTGAAGTTTCCCGTGTGAGTTTTGGAGATGGTCAGCATCGGGCTCGGACCGACACCCGCCACCGTGATAGTCCCCGACACACCGGTGATTGACGCCGTCACCGTATCCGTCGCCGCAATCGTTTGCATTCCAGCCGTATCCAACACCGCCGGAAGCGTGATCACTCCATTCAACAGCGCGGAATTCCCCGGCAACACGGCCTTCCCGTCGGTGCTCGTAAAATGCACCGTCCCCGTATATCCCGTCGCCGTCGTATTCGCCGGGGTCAGCGCCGTCACCGTAACGTTGAACGCCGTTCCCGCCGTTGCTGTCGCTGGTGCCGTAACCGAGAAATGTGTCGCCGCGCCGCCATTGGCTGTAAACGTCGCCCCCACTGCGATCGGCGTCGTATTCATCACCTGAAAGCTGCACGTCGCCGCCGTAGGATTCGTGCACGACGCTCCCGTCCAACCGGAGAAGGTCGCGCCGGCAGCCGGCGCCTCGGTCAAAGTGACTCCCGCTCCGAGCGTATAGCCCCCGCTGCAGGTTCCCGTCTGCGTCCCCCCTGCGGTATTCGTGCAGTTGATCTCCCCAGCGTTCGCCGTGTCCGTCACATTTCCAGCGCCCGTCACCGTGACGTTCACCGTCCCCCCACCCGACGTGAACTCCACCATTGCCGTTGTCGCCGCCGACAAATTCAGCAGGCAACTTACGCTGCTACTTGCCAAGCAAGTCGGCATCGTCCCCGACCAACCGAAGAAACCCGACCCGGGCCCGGGCGAAGACGTCAACGTCACCAGTGCCCCGGCCGGGAAGTTCTGCATGCATGTGCCGCTCGTCGTCGTTCCTAGCAACGTGCAATTGATCCCGGCAGGCGCACTCGTGATCGTTCCTCCGCCCGTATGCGGAGTTCCGGCCACCACCGTCAGCGGGAACATCCCCGGTCCCGGCGTGAACGTCGCCGTCACAGTCTCCGTAGCGGTAATCGTAAACTGGCAGGTGTTACCCGTCCCCGTGCACGCAGTGGGCGCGCCAACGAAGGCCCCAGTTCCCGGCGTCGTCGCCGTCAGCGTCACCTGCGTCCCGCTCGGATATTGCGTCGTACAATTTCCCGACGGATTCGCGCCTCCCTGCTGCGTGCAATTGATTTGTCCCAGATTGTCGGTCACGGTCCCAAACGCCGTTCCCGCCGTCTTCACTTGCAACGTAATCGGCGTCGCCGTCCCCACCGTAATCGTTCCCGAAGATCCGGTAATCGTTGCCGTCACCGTATCGGTTGCTGTGATCGTCTGCGCGCCAGTCGTCTTCAGCGTCGCTGAAAATGTTCCGACGCCGTTAGTCAGCGTCGAATTCGCCGGCAATACCGCGGCACCGTCGCTGCTCGTGAAATGAACAGTTCCCGTATATCCCGTCACCACCGCATTCAATGCATCCAGCGCCGTCACCGTAACGCTGAAGGCAGTCCCCGCCGCCGCAGTCCCGGGCGCCGTCACCGAAAAATGCGTGACTGGCCCTACCACCGTCAGTAGCGTTGATCCGCTAATCGAACCTGCCGTCGCCGTGATCGTCGTTGTGCCCGGTGAGTCGTCCGCGAAGCCCTTACTTCCGACGTCGTTCGTGATGGTTGCGACGCCGGTGTTCGACGAACTCCACGTGACCGAGGCCAACGTCTGTGCCGGGCCGCTGCTGAACGTGCCGGTAGCGATAAACCGTTGGAATGTCCCCACCGAAACCGTGGGGTTCGCCGGCGTAACGGAAATCGAAGTGAGCCCCGGTGGCGTCATCGTGCTCGGCGTGTATAGTTCTGCGCTAGCTAGAGCATCGCCGCTCGACACATTGTTGCTCTGGTTGGCGTTATCTCCGCCCACAACGAGGAGCTTCCCGTTGTTTAGAAGCGTCGCCGTATGATCGTCGCGTGCGACGTTCAAGCTTCCGGTTTGAGTGAAGGTACCAGTTGCGGGATCGTAAAGCTCTGCACTCGGGATCGCGATAAGAATATTGACATTGTTGCCCACGTACCCCGCAGAAACCAAAACCATCCCATTACTCAGAAGCGTAGCCGTGTGATTGAACCGTCCGGTGATCATGCTGCCGGTGCTCGTAAACCCATCGGTGGCGGGGTTATATAGCTCCGCACTCCCAGTAGCATTCCCGCCGGAGAGTCCACCTGTGAAAAGGACCATACCGTTGTTGAGCAGCGTTGCAGTGGCTCCGCCCGGGATGTTGCTCGCTCCCAAGGTCGGCGTGAATGTCCCCGTAGCCGGATCGTAAAGATCAGCGCTCAGCGTCGCGCCAGTGCCCCCTACCACCAGCACCTTCCCCGTGTTCAGAAGAGTTATCGTGCCCCCGAATGGGAAGGTTATGCTGCCCGTGGCCGCGAAAGTCCCGGTCGCAGGGTTATATATTTCTGCGCTGGTTAAGAAAGTCGGAGTAGTTGCTGGCGGAATCACCGTGGCCCCGCCAACAATCAGCACAGTTCCATTGGGCAGCAGTACCGCCGTGTGACCAGCCCGAGATGTGGTCATGCTGCCTGTAAGGGTGAACGTTCCTGTCGCGGGATTGTATAGTTCCGCAGAAGCTAGATAAGCGCCCGCTGCATTTGTACCTCCCGCAACGAGCACCATTCCATCCGGCAGCAGCGTGGCAGTGGCGCGGAACCTAGCGCTGTTCATGTTCCCCGTGGCCGTAAACGTGCCACTCGTGGGGTTGTAGGTCTCGGCGGAAGCTAGAGTCGTAAATCCGGTCGCACCTGCGCCCCCTGCTACAAGCACTGTTCCGTCGTTCAGAAGCGTCGCTGTCGGCAGCGTTCGCTTCGTGTTGAGGCTTCCGGTCAAAACGAACCCAATGGGCGGGGCCACCGTGAGAGCTGCTGTACCCGAGACGCCGGACATGGTTGCCGTAATCAGCGTCGAACCGTCAGCCACCGCAGTCGCCAATCCTTGAGTGCCGCTCGCGTTGCTGATCGTTCCAACATTCGGCAACGACGAGGCCCAGGTCGCGCTCGTGGTCAAGTTCTGCATCGAGTTATCACTGAACGTTCCCGTCGCGGTGAATTGTTGCGTTTGACCTGTCGCGATCGTCGCTGAAAGCGGCGTTACCGCAATCGAGGTAAGAGTCGGCCCAGTGGCTGTCACCGTAATCACCCCCGACGTCCCGGTGATCGTTGCAGTCACCGTATCCGTCGCCGTGATCGTCTGCCCGCCCGCCGTCTTCAGCGTCACCGAAAATGTTCCGACGCCGTTCGTCAGCGTCGAATTCGCCGGCAATACCGCCGCACCGTCGCTGCTCGTGAAATGAACAGTCCCCGTATATCCCGTCACCACCGCGTTCGACGCATCCAGGGCCGTCACCGTGAGGCTAAACGCAGTTCCCGCCGTTGCAGTCCCAGGCGTCGTCACCGAAAAATGTGTCGCTGTCCCCGCTCCGATAGTCGTGGTCACGCTCGCCGAATTATTCCCCATATTCGGATCGGTCGGACTTCCGGCGACAGTCGCGGTGTTCGTCAAACTCCCCGCTACAATGGGCGTAATGTGATAACTGATCTGCGTGCTGGCTCCGTTTGCCAGCGCCCCGATCGCGCAAGAGAGCGTTGTTGCGCCAGTTTCGATGTTAACCAGTCGGGTGCACGTCTCCGATGCCACAACCATGAGCGGTGGTAAGTTACCAGGCACCGGGTCGGTCATCACCACGCCCGTCGCATCCTGCGGGCCATTGTTCGTTACCGTGATGACATACGGAAGGTCGGCCCCCAGCGCTATGCTGCTCGGCGCCGTGATCGTGATCGCTAGGTCCGCGCCTGCCCCAGCGGTCACCGTCAACGCCCCCGTATTCAACACGGTCGCGGTGCCCAAAGCCGGAGTAATCGCGGTCGAACCCGCAGCCGTTCCCGTGGCAAGCCCCGGACTCGTCGTGCTCATCGTCGCAAAGCCCGTGGGCACCGTCGTCCAGGTCACCAGGCTCGTGATGTCCTTCTCCGTTCCGTCATTGAAATTTCCCACGGCACTAAACTGCTGCGTTTGTCCCACAGCGATCGACGCGCTGGTCGGCGCCACCGCAATCGATTGCAGTGTCGCGTTCGAGCCCGTTCCAATCGAGAACACAACCGCATCGTCCACGGGAAATAGAGGGCTCTGGAGGTTGCAACTGCTGCAGGTAGTCTGGAAACCGTTCACCGTCGTGGTCGGATTCGTATTCGCGAAGAACCCACCCGGCGCATTTGTCACGCCCACCGCATAGATCGTGTGGTTTGCATCCACGCCGACGGCGCTGATCCTGTCGTCTTCCACCAGTCTTGCCGGAACCCCCTGCGTCGCGGGGATCTGGGCGGGCGGATTGTTTCCGCCGATGTAGGTCGAAAACACCAGCGCGGCGTTGAATGCTGTCTGATTGGGGGTCGGCACTCTCAATATGGAGAGAAACGCGTCCGGGCTCTGCACCCCATTCACCACTCCTCCTACATACGGCTGAATGGGATTCAGCATTGGAAAATCGGTAGCAGAGTTCGTTCGGCCGCCCAGGATAATCCGGTAGTTTGTGGGATCACCCGCGTCATACGTCACCGCGCTGACGATCTCGCCTCCACCGCTCCCGCCGAAATACGTCCCGCACTGCAGGCTCGCCGCTCCTGTTTGCGTCGTATTGATGAGGACCAGAAAGCCAATCATGCCGTTACCCGTGGCGCTGTTTTTCGCTTGAAACGCGTTCTTGAGCGGAATGTCCCCATTGGCTGAATTCGACGTTGTCGAACCGACAATCGCCACCACACCGTTGCCAAGATCAAGGGAACCGTTCCCAGCCCTTGTGTCTCCCCCGCCACCGAAATAGGTCGCATACAACAATTGGTTGGTTCCTACCAAGCTGGTGTTCAGCTTCATCGCGAACGTATCTCTAGTCCCTTGGAAAGTCGTCTGGAAACCATTGGCCAGGCTCGTTCCGCCCGGCCCCAAATTGAACGCGGTCGTGGAAAATGTGTTTCCACCTGCCAGGATATTTCCTGACGCATCCTCGAAAGCCCCGCATCCTACCCCGCCATTTGTGGAATTCGTGCCCTCCCCGACGTTCAAATACGTCAGGTAGTTGATGCTCAAATCAGCGCGATTCAGGATGGTCACAAAACAGTCATCGAATGGCGTAGGGGATGCGTCGTTATCGAAGGTGTTGACGTAAGCATTCTTCGTCGGCAGATCGTTGGCTTCCGTTTCGCCGGTTAGGATTACGTCTCCGCTGTTGCCTACCGCAACGAAGCCTCCTCCTAAATCGCTGTTCCCGCCCAGAATTGCGGCCTGATCGATGGCTGCGCCACCTGGCTTTATCCGCGCCACCAGGGAGGCAGCGCCAATAGGAGGGTTGGGGTCGCCATTGCCGCTGCCGGTGCCGGTGACAGCATGGAGAACGGTCGCGATTCCCGTTGGGCCCGGAAAATTGCTGCAGTTCGTGGTGCCTCCCACTACGGGCTCAATGTTCGCAGCCCCCTGCGACTTGTCCAGCGCCAGCCAGGTAAATCCGCTTATACAGCCTTGCTGCGTAGACAAATTTGGCGTGCTGCCGCCAATGAAGGTCAGATAGTCGAGCGACGCAGCTCCAGTCATCGTCGGGTCAACCTTCGCGATAAATCCCACTTCTATGAGGTCGGGGGGTGTCATGCTCGTGCCCGAGCCGATTATCTTGAACGGCTCTGGGAACGTCGTCGAATCGCCTGTGATCCCACTCAGGTAAAGCTTGGGGCTGCCCGGGGTGCTGTCGTCCACCGCAAAACCACTGGATATGTCGAGAAAATTTCCGCCCAGGAACGACGAGAAACCAATCGCCGGATCGATCACCAATTCCTGGCTGTGGTCGTACGCGCCAAGCCGGAACGTAACTTCGTCCTTTCCTCTCTTCACGAAGCTGCCTTCAATCGGTCGGCGCTCGGCGGCGATCGTCTGGTAGACAACCGGCTTGTGCATCACGAAATCGGAATCCATCCCGTGCAACACAAGATCGCCGTGTGCATCAATTTTCATCCGCGCGGCGCCGCTGATTCGGAAGGCGAGCTTCGATGGATCTGCTCCTGGCGCAACCACAAAATCGTATTCCAACTGTTTCTCGTCGCCGTGGAAGAGAAGATCCACGCCCGGGTACACCTGCTCCGTGCGCGCCTGCGAATAGAGCGGAACTTGCCTCTGCCACTTCGAGGGATCGTTTCCGATCAGGTAATTCACTTTGCCGGGAAGCTCTTCTAGTCCCGCCATCGCAGGCGCGGAATTCGCTCCTACCAGTTGCATGCGAATCACAGTTCCGCCAGAAGCCTTCGTTGTGACGAGCGGACTTTGGAAACGCACAAACGCATTGGAGCGGGTGGAAACCTGCGTCTTCGATTCCGCAAGAATTGTTTCCGTGGGCGTCAACAGCAGCGTGTAGCCCTTGCCTCGTGCCATGAATCGAACTCGCGAGTCTGCCTGCCCCCGATTCGCCTCAAAGAAGAGTGGGAGGTGAATGGGCTTCGGAGCCACGCTTGAGTTCGGCGCGCCTGTTGCCGGCTTGCTTGCCGTTCCCGGCGTCTGCGCCTTCGTCGCTGCCCCTCCGAACGACATCAAAAATCCAAGCAATACGAGGGCGGCCCTTCGCATTTTGAGACCTCTCATGATTTGAATTCGCCGGCTGTCACTTGGGAAAACCGACAGAGCGCATGGCGGGAACCGTCGGATTACTACCTGCGTAAGCGGTGCGAATGCTGCTGTAGTTAAGAAAAGCTTTGCACATGATTAGTACATTGTTTCATTCCGCGACAACGCAGAATGACCGCTATCCAACCCCTATCACACTGATCCTATGAGACTTGGGCCGTTTACGATCGATTGCCGTAAGGTTTTGAGCTATGGGCTCAGGCTTACTCTTGCAAGCCGGAACCCACCGCGCCGGTCATTCGTTGCCCCCTCCCGGCGGAAACGCCTGCTAATCACCGCTAGTTAACGACGAAGTTGACCGCCGGCGCGGATACCGTCTGTCCGTTGAACGTCGCCGTAATAAATAGCTGATAATTTCCCGGCAGCGTCACGCCGTTCGGGTTTCGCGGCAGCGAGTTGCAGGCTACGCCTCCGACCGCGATCAGCACGAACAACGCAAACGACACTGCCCAGCGCGGGTTCCGCCGGTACATCCACGCGGTTCCCGCCAGCATTGTCGACAGCAGTAGCAGCCCGACTCCGCCGCCAAATCCGCCCGGCGGCGCCACTTGTCCGGTGTTTACCGGTCCTTTGCAGAAGGTATTCACCACGATCGCCACCTGCAGCGGCCCGTTCGGCGAAAGCGCCACAGATGAAGGCTGAGGCGAACACGTGATCGTCGGCGACGACGTGGTGCAGCCAAACGTCACTGTTCCCGTCGTGCCCGGAAGCGCGGTCAGTATCACTCCTACCGGAAGAGTCCCGCCCGGTGCGACCGGACCGAAAACTCCGCCGGGAGGCGGATTAATCGTCAGCGTAAATGGAACATTCGAGACCGTCAGCTGCGCGGTCCCGGAAATTCCCGCATCCGTGGCCGTAATCGTCACAGGACCGCCCACTCCCACGCCTGTCGCCAGCCCCGTCCCCGCGCCCACCGTCGCAACTTCCGTGTTCGATGATTTCCACGCAGATTGCGTGGTCACATTCTTCGTCGAATTATCCGAAAATGTCCCTGTTGCCGTGAACTGCTGCGTGCCGTTCACACCAATGGTTGCTGTCGCCGGCATCACCTTAATCGAAACCAATGCCGGTCCTGAACTCGTGCCCGTACCCGACAAAGCTACCGACTGCGGGCTATCGGTCGCGTCATCATTCACCATGATTGTGCCGGTGAACATCGTTGCAGTCGTAGGCGTGAAAGTCGCCTGAATTGTGCAGGTTCCGCTCGCAGGCAGCGCCCCGACGCAATTGTCAGTCTCGCCAAAACCAGCGCTCGCCACGATGCTGGTGATGTTTACTGCTGCCGTCCCCGTATTCATTACCGTGATCGGCTGCTTGCCGCTCGTCATATTCACCGGTTGATTCCCGAAGTCCACGCTCGTTGGGTTGAATGTAAGCGTAGAACTCGAAAGGCTTCCCGCTTCGATGAACACATTCGAGTCAACGTCGTTGTCGTCCGCATCAGCGATCGCCAGCTTCATGTGGTTCGGCTGGTTCGCATTTACTTGCGCCGTCGCGGTCAATACCGTCGTGAGTCCATCCATCTCGGTGTCTATCGAAGTGTTTGGAAATAGGACGTCGTTGTTTCTAAAAAACTGAGAATTCGTAGTCATATTTACGTTATTGATGGAAACGGGGGTCGGAGGCGTAACACCGGGGAGTAAGGCAATATTGATTTGATTTACAAAAAACGCAAATACGTCGTTAAACGAACCGACAAATTCATTGTATTCGTCCGATGCGAACACGTAGCTGAATGTAAGTGTGGACGTCTTTGGTATGAAATCGAATTCCAGCACCGCAGCATCATTCGTGGTATGACCCGCGCCGAGAATGGCAGTCAGATCAGGATCTCCGGCTGTGAAATTGAACCCGGCAATCCCGGAAGTGCAATTCGATCCGGCGACGCTTCGAATCGATCCTGTGCTTAATATGACTCCGTCGGTGAAACCGATAATATTGCTCGTGCTGTGAAATGTTCCTGCAGCGACCGCAGCCCCGGTGTACTTCACGTTGCTTATCTGCACGCCCTCGCCCACAAGCTGGTTCGCCAGTTGCTGGGCAGTTAGCGTAGGATCCGTCAGATTCTTGAACTGGAAATTACCGTCAGATCCCCACCCTTCAACCTCAATTTCCAAGTTTGCATCGAGGACAGGGTCATTATTCGCTACTTCAATAAAACCGTCGACCGATCCGCAAACGCTCGGCGATATGAAAGTCACGACGACATTGCAGGTGGCCCCTGGCGCAAGGGTAGTGCAGTTTGTCGTCACCGAGTACTGCCCAACTGTTCCAGTACCAATTGTGACGCTCGAAATGGTGATCGTATTCGTGGTCGATGCGTTGAACAGAGGAATCGTTAGGCTGGGTCCGCCTGTCGCCGGAGTCTGCTTGTCATCGGTAAATATAGGAATGGCGACTAGTCCCATTGCTCCCGGCGTAACCGCAGGCTTGATCGACTTCACCCCGATATGTGCCTTCTCGGCGGTGTGTCGGTGCGCCCGAGCCTGGTGCGCGTTTTGCGACGCACCTTGTTGCGCAAGCATCTTTCGTGGCGAAATTCCGATGAGGGCAAAAACCACTGCGAAAATAATGAATATAGAAACGCGCACCATGCGCATGGTCGGAACCCCTGTTTAACTGGCGTTAACTGCTGCGGGAGCGGCCTGCATTCTCTTGCGCCCCGCCTCTGCGCGTCAAGCAAAACTTTAAATTGAAAAGCCCCGAGCAGTCCCATATCATGCCGCCCGTTCCACTGCGGCTCGATGCCAAAATCTGCGCCCGAAAACACTCCCGCGCTCCCCGCTGAATCCACCGCTCGCCTCCGCCAGATCGGTTTTCTTCCGCTCCTCGCCCTTTTTTACGGCTACACCGCCGGCGGCCCCTTCGGTTACGAAGAAATTTTTCACAGCTCCGGCCCCGGCATGGCGCTCGTCTTCCTCACCTTCGTGCCACTCTTCTGGAGCATTCCGATTTCGCTCGCCGCCGCCGAACTCAACAGCCTTCTCCCGGTTCAAGGCGGCTTCTATCGCTGGAGTCGCGCTGCGTTCGGCGATTTCTGGGGATTTCAATGCGGCTGGTGGAATTGGACCGGCACGTTTCTGCTCAACAGCCTCTACGGCGTGCTGCTAATGGACTACCTCAGTTCGTACTTTCCGTGGATCGCAGGAAATGTGAAGTGGCTCGGCGCCTGTCTCGCGCTCTGCGTTCTCTCATACCTCAACGCGCGCGGCATTCAAGTGGCCGGCTGGCTCTCCGTTGCATTACTCGTCGCGGTTTTGATTCCTGTTGCGTGGCTCTGCATCGTCGCGCTCTTTAAGCTCCACTACAATCCCGTGCTTCCCTTCACGCCGCCGGGCCAGCCCTTCGGCAGCGTCTTCGGAAAAGGCCTCGCGCTCGCCATGTGGAATTACGCTGGCTACGAACAGCTCTCCAGCATGACCGGCGAGATGAAAGATTCGCAGCGTACCTTCGCCCGCCTCCTCGCCTGGATGACGCCGCTCAACGTCCTCACTTACATTCTTCCTACCACGCTCGCTCTCGCCGCGCTCGGCAATTGGCAGGAATGGAAGACGGACTACATCGTCACCGCGTCGCGCCTCATCGGCGGCCCGTGGCTTGGCGCCGCCATGCTGATCGCGGCGATGATCGGCACCGCGTCGCTCTCCAACAGCACCATCCTTTACACCACGCGCATCCCCGCCACGATGGCGGAAGACGGCTACCTTCCCGCGTGGCTCGGCAAAATCCATCCGCGCTATCGCACGCCCGCGCGCGCCATCGCCGTCTCCGCGCTGGTCTACTGCATCCTCGCAAAATATCAGGTAGAGGATCTGGTGAATATCTACATCTGGACGCGCATCGCGACCACGATTCTCACGCTCTTCGCGGCGTGGCGGATGCGCGCGAAATTGCCCGACGCGCCGCGCAGCTTCCGCATTCCCGGCGGCTCGCTCGGCCTTGCCTACGTTCTGATTTTCCCCGTGATTTTGTGCGCGCTGAAAATCGCGCAGAGTGAAGACTACGTCTGGAAGTACGCGCCGTGGCTGCTCGCATCCGGGCCCGCGGCGTATTTGATTTTGCGCGGCGTCTTCAAGATGAAGCCCGTCGCGGAATCAAATTATTCGGCAACATCGCCCTGACGCCAATGTAGCTCACCTCTTTAGAGGTGAGGTTTTTGCGAATCTGACGCCATGCTATTTTGTGGCGCCTTCTTTTTCCGCGATGGTTTTTGCTTGCAGGAATAGCAGCAGGTAATCCTGGCCGCCGGATTTTGAGTCGGTGCCAGACATGTTGAAGCCGCCGAATGGATGCGCGCCCACCATTGCGCCCGTGCATTTGCGGTTCATGTAGAGATTGCCGACGTGGAATTCTTCGGCGGCGCGTTCGATCTTTGCGGGATTCTGCGAGTAGACCGCGCCCGTGAGGCCAAATTCTGTGTCGTTGGCCATGGCTAGCGCATCGTCAAAATCTTTTGCCTTCGACACAGCCAGCACCGGCCCAAAAATCTCCTCCTGGAAAATTCGCGCTTTGCGATCGACATCCGCGATCACCGTTGGCTCGATGAAATAGCCGTCACCTTCCGCGCGCTTCCCTCCCGCGACGAGGCGGCCTTCTTTCTTTCCGGCGTCGATGTAGCCGAGAATCGATTTCATCGAGGCTTCGTTGATCACCGGTCCCATGTAATTCTGCGGATCCTCGATCGGGCCCACTTTAATCTTTCGCACGCGTTCGACCAGCTTCTCGAGGAACTTGTCGTAGATTTTTTCCGAGACGATCGCGCGCGAGCATGCCGAGCATTTCTGCCCCTGGTATCCAAACGCCGAGACCGCGACGCCTTCTACCGCCGCGTCGAGATCGGCTTCCTCGTCAACGACGATCGCGTCCTTGCCGCCCATCTCGAGCACCGTGCGCTTGATCCACACCTGCCCCGGTTGCTTGCGCGCCGCTTGCTCGCTGATGCGCAGGCCCGCTTCTTTCGAGCCAGTGAAGGCGATGAAGCGCGTCTTCGGATGATTGACGAGCGCCTCGCCCGCCGTTCCGCCTGGCCCGGTGAAAAAGCTAACGACGTCGCGCGGCACGCCAGCCTCGTACAAAATCTCGATGAAGATCGCCGCGATAGTCGGCGAATCGCTCGACGGCTTCACCACCGCTGTGTTTCCGGTGACGATGGCCGCGAGCGTCATGCCGCCCATGATGGCCGCCGCGAAATTCCATGGCGGAATAATCACGCCCACGCCAAGCGGAATGTACTTCATGTAGTTTTTCTCACCGCGCTGTGGCGTCAATTTCTGCGGCGCGGCCAGACGCAGCTCCTCGCGTCCGTAGTATTCGCAGAAATCGATCAGCTCGGCGATGTCCGCGTCGGCTTCCGGCCACGTCTTGCCGATTTCGTAGCAGAGCCACGCGTCAAGCTCGAAGCGCCGCTTGCGCAAAATGTCCGCCGAGCGATACGCGCATGCAACGCGTTCCTCAGCCGGCACTTTTTTCCAGTGCTCGAACGCTTTCGCAGCGCCCTCGACGGCCTGGTTCGCCATCTCGACGGTGGCCTTCTGGAAAACGCCGATTACTTCCTTCGGGTTCGAAGGATTCGTGGATTTGATCTTGTCGGTGGTGACGAGATTCTGCCCCGCGATCACCAGCGGATACTCGCGCCCGAACATGGATTTCACGTGGCGCAGCGCCTCTTCCATCGCTTTGCGATTCTCAGGCTTCGAAAAGTCGGTGAACGGCTCGTTCACGAATTCGCCGCGCGAGCGAATCAGTTCCTCGGCCGATTTGGTGGCCGTGTTGGTAGTGGCAGAAGCTGTCATGGTTTGGTTCACCTCGATGTGTGAACCCGAATTGTAGCGTGTGAGGCGAGCGGCAGCAAGACGCCACGCTTAGTGGCCCCGGCGACGTATTCGCAGCGCGAATAGAACCGCGATAACACCAACGAGCAGGGCAAAAGGCGCAAACACCGCGCCGCCCCAGTAATTTCTATAGTGCAGTCGCCCAAGCATTAGAGTCACAAAGCCCAGGATGAAAATCCAGAGGCCGACGAACCCCATGAGCAAGGCTCCTTTGCGCCATACTTGCTGGGAAGCTTTGCTGTGCTCTGCAGCGCGCATGTTACGGTTGGCCATTGCAATTAGTAGGGTAACAGTTCGGCTAGACGAGCGCGACCTCGCGGTCGAAGTGCGGCTTCTTTTCTGCGTGGAGTTTCAGGGCGACGCCGCAGGCTACCGCGATGCGCTCCAACATCGTGAGTGAATGACCGGCGTATTCTGCGTCCTCCAGCCGAGCAATCACGGATTGAGTTGTGCCAATTTTTCGCGCCAAATCGGACTGGGTGAAGCCGGCATCTTCACGCATCTCTCGAACAAGAAGTGCCAAATCAATCTGCTGCAAGGTCTGCGAAAAGGCTTTCCGGTAATTCGCGCTCTTACGCGTGCGCTGCTCGACCAATTCGGTGTGTTTGTCGCGCTTGACGGTTCGTTTCATAGTCCCAACTCCCTGATAGGTAGGTCGACGTATTCGATCCTGAAGTCGCCGTTCATTCCCGCTTTCGTTAATTATCGCATAATTGCGATAGTCAACTGGTGCGAAATGCTTCTGTGCGATCCGGCGTTACGGAGGGGAAACCTAGCAGCAAAAACGCCGGCCGGAGGCCAGCAGTACAAACTGCTGGACAACAACGGGCTGAAAGAAAGGCGAAGATACTGAGTGGGGTGTGACTTTTACGACAGCGGAGGTGCGGATTTGAGTTGTGGGCTCCGGAGGAACGATTACGATGTACGTAGTTCGCGGTGTACTTTGGCTTGCTCGGGGTGTGTCCTAGAAGCGGGCTGAGCTGCGTGCGCTGCAGTGGTCGAATTCGGTTGTCGCTCTACATGATGGCTTTAACTCAAGGTGCGAGGAGCGCTCAAATGCAGAGTTTCGTGGCCCAGCGGGTGGAGAATCGGTTGGCGATGAAGACGACGGCGCTTTTGATTGGGCGGCATGGGAGGCTGGGAGTGGAGCGCGCGATCACGGAAAACGTGAGTTCGCGCGGGGTGCGCGTGATTTCGGCGAGTGAATGGTATACGGACGACACGATTCTGGTGTCGCTGCCTGCGGGGCATTTTACTTCTGCGGCGCGGGTGACGTATTGCGATCCGATGGGGCAGGGGCAGTTTGTGACGGGGCTCGAGTTTGTGGGTAAAGAGCCGTTGCAGGTGACGGCGATGACTCCCGAGTCTTAGCCCTTCGGGGGTCCTAGCCGCCCAGTGTCCCTGGTTGAGCGCGTCCAGTTAAGTATGTAAATGTTCGGTGAAGATGCTGTATGTACGCGATTTCAGGTTCGAAATGTGATATGATGTCTATCACGTTGATGGTGCTGTGGTTGCGTTGTGGCAGATGAAGTAGGGATTTGAGAACATCTCCAGCTGTTCTCTCCAACGTCTTCATCCGTAACTTAAGCAAGCAAGGGACTTAGGGTTGTATACGAGGGCCATCCAGCTAGGGTGCTGAGGAGCGGCTCGTTCGGTAACAGATTCGGGCGTCAGATCGTAAATAAGAGAAACGATTTGATACCCTATGAGCATCTAAGACGTGTAGCAGGGGCGGTTGGGGAAATTATACCGGGGGATTCTTGGCCGAGTGCCAGACCTTCCGGGAAAGTGCTTCAAAATACAGATCGTTAGGCTAAGTGCCCGTTGGGCGCCTTCGCCGGTGCCGACACAGAGGGCGATCATAGCGCTAATTGAGAGGAGGAAAGAATGGCCGAGAAACTAAAAGGTGAAGGGCGGTTGGTACCGACCCGGCCTACGGGAGTGGAGTACCGCGTGGTGTATGGAATCGAACTGGTTCCGGAAGTTCGGCAACACGGGGTGCCGCCCGCAGTGGCAAAGTCGCGCTGGGCACGGTGCCAAGTAAAATCGCAGCACGCAAGGCAGATTCCTGATGGGACGTATTTCCTCCATGCGGATGAAGGCCGCGTGCATCAATTGAAGTCCAAGGATGGGAAGTGGGAGTATCTCGCGGCAGCGTGAGTTAGCTCGCTATCTCATCGGGTCACAAAAGTAAGCCCCATTCTCCGGGAACGGAGGGTGGGGCTTTTTGTTTTTAGGGTGAGTGGTTGCTCGCCGATTCTAGGCGATTCGCTGGCCTTCGCTGATTCTAGGAGTGCTTCGGCGAGTGGGCGTTGAGAGTTTGCAACAAGAGCTGCGCTGAGGGAGGCGGCGGGACGGTGCCTTTGAGCACGATGTCCTTTGAGGAGATCTTCTTTCCGTAGAGCGCCTGATTGCCGCCATTGTCCGGGCGGAGCGTGGAGCCGGCGAGAGAAATGCCCGCAAATAATCCGCGCGCGCGGGAATAGGTGAGGATTTCAGCGCGGAAAGTGACGTCGGTCTCAGCGGAGGCGTTCCGACCGACTGGGCCGGCAGCGGCGGAAGCGTCGCCACCGATTTTCACTTTGCTGGTGAGGATGCTGCTGGCGGAACGCTCGCTCATGAGGAGGAGCACGAAGTCAGTGGCCTGACCGCCAGCCTGAATACCGAAGCTGCCGCCCTCAAGAGCCATCATGGTGGGAGCGCCCCAGGGGCCACGCATGTTGTCGCCGGTGCGGCAAGTCATGACGCCGCGACCGTAGCTGGCACCGATAACGAAGGCAGCCTTGAGGACGGATGGTAGGACGACGACGCAGTCGGCTTTGTCGATGACGCTCTGCGGGATGTTGTCCGGGATGTCCATAATTTCTTTCGTGACTCTGCCGGCGTTTTCGAGGCGATCGTTGTTCTTTCGATTGCGCGTGGGCGGAGACGGCGAACGCGGCGGTCAGCATAAGGGCCGGAAAAATTCTAGTCAGTTTCATTCGTTCTCCTCAGTTTTGCGGGCGGCGCCAGTGTAACAAACAGGCGTGAAAATATGCAGCACTTCCTTCCCTGGCACGATTGAGCGGTCTTTGAGTGCGTGACAGCGGTCACTGTGACAGGCGATGCGGGTCACTGAATCTTGAGGAATGCGGAGATATAAGTGGCGTTAGAAGGAACGGAGACCGCAGATGGAAGAGAGACGCAAAGACCAAAAAACCCGAGACGAAGAGGTGAGGCCTTGCGCTACACCCAGCGATCAGGGGTCTGACCAGTGCGGAAAATCCAAAACTTCAGAGTGTGCCAGCAGCCGGGAGCGACGCCTAACGAAAGCGCCCAGCAATGCGACGCGTCGGTCCTTTTGGACCGGATACAGGCCGCGCCCGGCTGCTGGATGTAATTGTGACGAACCAAGGGGCAATGGGACTCATAGCGGTGATACGAAGGAGAAAGGCGATGACAAATCTAGTTCCACGCGAGAATCTATTCACGAATCTATTTGAATTCAGGCGGGATTTTGATCAGCTGTTCAACCATATTCTGGCGGGCAATCCGCTGTCACCAGAGTTCATTCCGGCGAAGAAGGCGGTATTTCTGCCGGCCGTCGAGGCGTACATCGACAAAGACGGAAAAACTTACATCTGCCGCGTTTCGCTTCCCGGAATCGAAGCGAAGGATGTGGAGATCCAGCTGGTGGAGCACCTGCTGACGATCAAGGGGGAGAGGAAGACGGTTCGGACTACGAACGGGGTCGAGTGGATGAATGAGGAAATCGTGTACGGTAAGTTCGAGCGGATGATCGAATTGCCCGAGGGCGTAGTGGCGGAAAAGCTCACGGCGGAGTACAAGAACGGCGTGCTGGAAATCACAGCACCGTTGGCGCTGACAGCGCTTCCACGAAAGATCGAAGTGAAGACGCTGCCAGCGGTGAAACAAGTTGGAGCGTAGCAGCAAAGGTTGAGCTTGCGCTATTCGGCTAGGATGGCGCTGCAGGTGGCCCGGAGGCTTTGAAACCTCCGGGCCATTTTCATTTTCGCGGAAGGCATGCGGCATACAGCTTCTCCCCAATGGGATTGCGGCTTGGTTTGATGAGAGACTGGTCGAAGATTGTTTTCCTACCGGGATAATTAATGCCAAAAGCAAAGAAGCAGGAAGTGGCCACGGTGCCGGAGATTTCGCCCGCGATAACGAAGAAGATCGAAGAGAAGCAAGTGCAAGAGCGCGTGGCGATTGGCGCGCACGTGGTGCACGAGACGATCCGTCGAGAGGGCGAAGAGGAACTGAAGCGAACGGCTTCGGCGCTGGCGTGGTCGGGGCTGGCAGCCGGGCTTTCGATGGGATTTTCGCTTGTGGCTGAGGCGCTGATCGCAGGCTATCTGCCGAGGGGCGATTGGACGCGCCTGCTGACGAAGCTTGGTTACAGCGTGGGATTTCTGATCGTGGTGCTGGGGCGGCAGCAGCTGTTTACGGAGACGACTCTAACGGCGGTGCTGCCGGTGCTGACGGGGCGGAGTTGGCAGATGGCGATGCGGATGATCCGGCTGTGGGGAGTGGTGCTCGTAGCGAATCTGGTGGGAACTTACTTGTTTGCGCTGTGCGTGGCGCGGGTGCATATTTTTTCGCCGGAGATTCAGCAAACGTTGACAGCGGTGAGCCAGGACGGCCTTGGCGCGGGATTCTGGGTGGTGGTGATGCGGGCGATTTTTGCGGGGTGGCTGATTGCGTTGATGGTGTGGCTGCTGCCGGGAGCGGAGTCAGCGCGCGTGAGCATCATTATCATTCTGACTTATTTGATTGGGCTCGGGGGCTTCAACCACGTGATTGCAGGATCGACCAAAGTGCTTTTTCTTGTGGCGACGGGAGCGGAGAGCTGGGGATTCTATCTGGGCCGGTTTCTGGTGCCGACCCTAGTGGGGAACATTATTGGCGGGGTTTCGCTGGTGGCGTTTTTGGGGCACGCGCAGGTGGTGGCAGGGAAGGAGGCGTAGCGGGGTTTTCCGGTCTTTCGTTGTATCGGGGTAGGAGCTCTCGATCATTGCGTTACGAAGACAGTGCGTTACATCTCGCCAATTGAAATGATGGAATATTTAGAAGCCAACGCGTTCACCAACTTTTCATCGGCTGTAACAAAATCGACCTCGAGAGCTTCTGCGAGCGCGATGTAAAGACTGTCGTACACCGTGCGACTATGCGCGCTGGCGATCGCGAACGCTGAACGCAGTATAAAAAGCGACGCGATTGTAGGAAATTTCTGCGCAGTTATCCTATTGAGCGCATGCGTTGCGTGCTCCAGCGTGCAACGGCCTCTACGTGCGGCGTTCCATAGTAAGTTGCCGACTTCAACCCAAAACAGATCGGGGACGAAAATTTGAATTTTGCGATCGACATAGTCCTCGATTAATCGAACGGCTTGATCGATGTGAGGTTCGTCGGAAGGCGGCAGGAGCCACTTGGCCGCAACGCTCGCATCCGCTACGAGCCGCTTCAACGCGCTCGATCCTCGCGCAGCATTTCTTCGGTGGAGGGAAACGATCGACGAGAAGGTTTGCGGCTCTGAACCCGCTTTACGTAATTCAGAAACTCCTTGCGCGACTTGAGTTCGCTTTTCGTGGGTACATTGTCTTCGAGTAGGGATAGCACTTCAGCGGCGATGGAGCGGCGATTCTCTTTGGCCTGACTGCGAAGGGCGTCGTAGAGTTCGTCAGGGACGTTTTCGACGTACAGGGTGGGCATAGGGTTCTCCTAGGGATAGTCTAGCACTACCCTAGACCGATTCCAACCCCGTAAGGCGCAGTCAAGAGAGCCGGTGGGACGCCAGCGTTACGGAATGGCGGCTTCGCGTTGAGGAAATGCTCAATCTGGCTCGGAATTGCTGTTAATTCGGCGGCGCGCGTTGTTGCTTACTTCTTTGTCGGGGCTTACTTTTTGAGGTCGCGGAGGATTTCGCGGGCGGCGTTGGCGCCGGAGGCTCCTGTGACGCCGTTGCCTGGGTGGGTGCCGTTGCTGCAAAGGTAGAGGCCCCTTACTGGAGTGGCGTAGCGGGCCCAGCCGAGGATGGGGCGCATGGTAAAAATTTGGTCGAGCGAGAGCTCGCCGTGGAAGGGGTGGCCGCCGGTTAGGCCGTACGTTTCTTCCATGTCTTTGGGCGTGATGATGTGGCCGCCTAGAATTCTTGACTGGAGATCGGGGGCATATTCGGCGACGGTCTTTACGATTGTGTCGGCCAGCGCGTCACTGTGCTGTGCCCAATCGCCTGCTTTCAGGTGGAAGGGAGCGAACTGCATATAAATTGACATTACGTGCTTGCCTGCCGGGGCGAGTGCGGGGTCGAGAATTGTGGGAATCGAAATATCGAGATAGGGCGCGGGCGAAAATTCGCCGTATTTGGAGGCATCGAAGGCGCGCTCGAGGTAGTCAATGCCGGGGCCGATGTGGATGCGGCCGCTTAGCGCAGAGCGATCGGCGGATGATTGCTTGAGCGCGGTGAAGGTGGGTAGGCCGTCGAGCGCGAGATTCAGTTTGGCGGCGGTTCCCTGCACGCGGAAATGCTGCATCTTCACGACGAAGCTTGGCGGCAGGTGAATCGGGTCGAGAAGGCCTAGTAAAGTGCGTCGCGGATCGGCGCCGGAGACGACGCATTTGGCTGCGATTTCTTCGCCACTTGCGAGCGCGATACCGATTACAGCGCCGTTTTTTACCAGGATTTTCTGTACGTCGGCGTTGGTGCGAATTTCAGCGCCGGCTTGCTTCGCCGCGGCAGCCATCGCGGCTGTGAGCGCGCCCATTCCTCCACGAGGCATCGCGGAATTACCCACCGGGTAAGGATCGGCGGCGGCGCGAAGCAGCAGGAGCGTGGTTGAGCCGGCTGACCAGGGACCGAGCGCGGCTCCGAAAACTCCACGGGCGGCGACGGCAGCGCGGAGCAGGTCCGTCTCGAAAAATTCAGCGACGAAATCGGCGACGGCCATGGGGCCCCAGCGGATCAGTCGCATCATTTCTTTCTTACCCAGGCTGCGGACTTTCTTCCCCAGCTTTAGAAGCTTCCAAAGATCCTCGTTGGACGGATCTTCGATTACCGGTGGAGTGAGCGAAAGCAGCTGTTTGAGGATTTCACCGAGGCGCGCCAACGAATTGTGCAGCTCGACGTAACTGGCAGCGTCCTTCTGCGAAAACCTGTCGATTTCTTTTGCTGACGCGGCGGGGTCGGTGAAAAGGGTGAGGGCGCGGCCATCGGGCGAAGGCGCAAAGAGTCGCACTGGAGATTCCAAGCGCTCGAGGCCGAATTTCGCGAGCTGCATGTCTTCCACGATCGAGGCGAGCGGCGGGCCGCCGGCATGCGCGAGCGTAGAACAGCGGAAGCCGGGATGAAATTCTTCGGTGATGGCTGCGCCGCCAACAATCGAGCGGCGTTCGAGTACGAGGGGCCTGAAACCCTTCTTCGCGAGATAAAAGGCCGTGACGAGGGCATTATGCCCGGCACCGAGAATCACGATGTCGCGCTGGACGGCCACTATTTGTGTCCTGCGTCTTTCAAGATTTCAAGCGCCGCGAGACGCCCCGGAGCGCCCATGATTCCGCCGCCGGGATGCGTGGCGGAGCCGCACATGTAGAGCTTGCGAATGGGCGTGCGGTAACGGGCCCAGCCGGCGACGGGTCGCAAGAAGAAAAGCTGCTCGAGAGAAAGTTCGCCCTGGAAAATGTTGCCTTCGGTGAGACCGGTCTGGCGTTCGATATCGAGCGGGGTGATGAACTGTTTCCCGATGATGATGTTTTTTATGTTTGGCGCGTATTCGGCGATCGTGTCGATCACGGTGTTGCCGAAGGCCTCGCGCTGCTCGTCCCATGTGCCATGGCTCAATTTGTACGGCGCGTATTGAACGAAGCAGGAAAGGATGTGTTTGCCGGGCGGCGCGACGGAGGGATCGGTGAGCGTGGGGATCACCATGTCAATGTATGGGCGGCGCGAATATTCGCCGTACTTGGCCTGGTCGTAGGCGCGTTCCATGTAGTTCATAGAGGGCGAGATGGAAATTGCGCCGCGCAAGTGGCGTCCGGGGCCCGGCATGCAGGTGAAATCGGGAAGCGCGTCGAGGGCGAGATTCACTTTGCCGGATGAGCCACGATATTTGTAGCGGCGGACTTCTTCGACGAAATCGCCGGGAAGTTCGCGGGAATCGATGAATTTGAGGAAGGTGAGATTCGGATCGAGGCTGGAGGAAACGATACTTGCGTGAATTTCTTCGCCGCTTTCGAGAACCACACCGTGGGCGGTTCCGTTTTTCAGCAGGATTTTCGAGACTGGCGCTTCCGTGCGGATTTCAACGCCGGCTTCGCGGGCGGCGCTACCGATGGCATTGGAAATACCGCCGGTGCCACCTCGACTGAAACCCCAGGAGCGGAATGCGCCGTCAATTTCGCCCATGTAGTGGTGCAGAAGAACGTAGGCAGTGCCTGGAGAGCGGATACCGAGAAATGTGCCGATGATTCCGGAGGCGGACATCGTCGCTTTGAGGACGTCGGTTTCAAACCACTGATCGAGAAAATCGGCGGCGCTCATGGTCATGAGCTGAACGAGGTTGTATTTGTCCTCGGCGGGGAGATCTTGGAAGCGCTTTCCGAGGAATGCGAGCTTTTTCAGATCCCGCGGATCGAGCGACGTGGGATCCGGCGGAATCATGCCGAGAATTGGTTTCACGAAGCGGCACATCGCGACCATCGATTTGCCGAATTCTTCGTAGGCTTCGGCGTCGAGCTTTGAGTGACGCTCGATTTCGCGGCGGGATTTGGAGTGATCGTTGACGCGCCAGAGGTGATTGCCGTCGGGCATGGGCGTAAGAGTGCCGTCGAGCGGAAGAATTTCGAGGCCGTGGCGCGGAAGATCGAGGTCGCGGATGATTTCCGGGCGAAGAAGCGAGACGACGTATGAAAAAACGGAAAATTTGAAGCCAGGGACGATTTCTTCGGTGACTGCGGCACCGCCCAGAACGTAGCGGCGTTCGAGAACCAGGACTTTCTTCCCCGCCTTCGCAAGATAGGCCGCGTTCACGAGGCCGTTGTGGCCTCCGCCGATGACAATTACATCGTAACGCTTCGTCATGAGGATTTGTGCGAGTCCCCCGCGGGAAGAACCAATGCGGAAAGAGTCGAAGCATTTTACAGTCGCAGGTGAAGTGTCACAAGGAAGAAGCGAAGCTGCGCGGTGACCTGAAGTCAGGAAGCTCGGCAAAAGGGGGCAAAAATCGCGACCGAAAGAAACCGCGTGGCGGAGTTCGCCTTGCGGGTGAAGCGCGGCGCACACTATAATCGCGAGCCGATGTTTTTGAGCATTTTGCTTGTGAAGGAGAGGCGTTGCCAATCGGAACGGCGGTACACGAAAGAGTGATCAAGCTTTGCGAAAGCCTGAACTTTCGCGAGTGGTCGGGATATTACGCGGCCAGCGTGTACGAAATGCATCACGAGCACGAGTACAACGCGATTCGCAATGCCGCCGCGCTGATCGATGTGACTCCTCTCTTCAAGTACCGAATTACCGGCAAGGACGCGACGAAATTCGTGAACCGCGTGATCACGCGCGATATCAACAAAGTGGCCGTGGGTCACGTGATTTACTGCTGCTGGTGCGACGAGCAAGGCAAAGTGATCGACGACGGAACGATCTCGCGCCTGGAAGAGAATGTGTATCGCTGGACGGCGGCCGATCCGAGCATGCGCTGGTTTCATCAGAACGCGCTGGGGCTCGATGTGCAGATCGAAGACATTTCGGACCAGGTGGCCGCGCTGGCGCTGCAAGGGCCCACGTCCGGGCGACTTCTGAAGCAGATCACGGACGCCGACATCGCGAATCTGAAATATTTTCGCGTGGCGCACGGAAAAATCGCGGGCGTGGAAGTGGATATCTCGCGAACCGGCTACACGGGCGATCTGGGATATGAAATCTGGATTCCTTGGAACGATGCGCCGAAGGTGTGGGACGCGCTGGTGGATGCAGGACGCGAGTTCGATTTGCATGCGGCGGGGATGTTGGCGCTTGACGTGGCGCGCGTGGAAGCCGGGTTGATATTGATCGAAGTGGATTATTTCAGCAGCAAGAAGGCGCTGATCGAGTCGCAAAAATATTCGCCCTATGAAATCGGATTGGGGCGGCTGGTGGATTTGAAGAAGGAATATTTCATCGGGCGGGCGGCGTTAGAAGAGGAGAACCGTCTAAAGCCGAAGCGGCTGCTTGTGGGACTCGATATTAATTGGGACGACGTGGAGCGGCTCTACGATGCGATCGGGCTTGCGCCGCAAGTGCCGGGAACAACTTCGCGGGTGCCGGTGCCGGTATATCGCGGCGGATTGCAAGTGGGGAAAGCTACGTCGACAACATGGTCACCCACGTTGAAGAAAATGATCGCGCTGGCGAGCATCAAACGCGAGCATGCGGAAGCGGGAATCGAGCTGCAGATGGAACTGACTGTGGAGGCGGTGCGTCACAAGGTACGGGCGACAACGCGCGAACTGCCTTTTTTCAATCCGGCACGAAAAACCGCGACGCCGGTTACGTAGGCTTTTTGCTTTGCATGCCGATGTGCGCGGTCCCGGGCGTGGGCCGCGGAGAATCAAGCAAAATCATACTCAAGACGACTGAGAGGAATGGGATGCACGACTGTGCGTACAGAGGAATTGCAGCAGTGATTGTGTTGGCGCTGGCAGCTTTAGTGGCTCCGGCTGGCGTGGGGGCGGAAACCATGCCGGGGACGATCCGGCTGGCCGTGGACGCGCGCCAGGCACCGCAGAAAATTCTGCACGCTCATATGCAGATTCCGGTTCAGGCTGGTCCGCTTACTTTGTACTACCCGAAGTGGATTCCCGGCGAGCACATGCCGGACGGGCCGATTATTCAAGTGGCGGGAATGAAATTCAGCGCCGGCGGGAAAGCGGTTCCGTGGCGGCGTGATCTGGTGGAGATGTATTCGATTCATCTTGATATTCCGCAGGGGGTGACCTCGCTGGATGCGGATCTTGATTGCCTGCTCACTGCGCCCGCGACGGGCTTTTCGGCGGGGGCTTCTGCCACGGCATCGCTCGATCTTCTGAGCTGGAATCAAGTGCTGCTGTATCCAAAGGGCTATGCCGCGAAGGACATTACGTTTGCGCCGAGTTTGAGGCTGCCAGCCGGCTGGAAATACGGCACAGCGCTGCCAGGCGCCAAAGAAAATGGCGACACGATCGAGTTCGACCCTGTTCCGCTAAATACGCTCGTGGATTCACCGGTAATTTCGGGCAAGTATTTTCGGAAAATTCAGCTGACGCCCGGCCAGCAGCCGCCGCACGAAATGGATCTTGCGGCAGACAGTCCGGCGGCACTGGCGATGCCTCCCGATCAAGAGATGCATTTTCATCAGCTGGTTCTGGAAACCGGGGCGCTATTCGGAGCGAGGCACTATCGCGATTATCATTTTCTGGTCACTTTAAGCGACGATGTGGCGCATTTCGGGCTTGAGCATCATGAGTCGAGCGACGATCGCGTGAACGAGCGGAGCTTGATTGATGAACCGCTGCGGATTGCTTTCGCTGGGCTGCTTCCACATGAGTTCGTTCATTCGTGGAACGGAAAATTTCGACGGCCGGCGGGTCTTGCAACGCCCGATTACCAGGAGCCGATGAAGGACGATCTGCTCTGGGTGTACGAAGGTTTGACGGAATATCTGGGCGACGTGCTCACGGCGCGAAGCGGGCTGCTGACTCCAGAACAATGGCGCGAAGGCCTGGCTTACCAGGTGGCGATCTATGAGCATCGCCCGGGACGCGATTGGCGGCCGTTGCAGGACACCGCCGATGCTGCGCCGTTTCTTTACGACGCGACGCCGGACTGGGCAAACTGGCGCCGGGGTACGGATTTTTATGAGGAAGGCGAGTTGCTGTGGATGGCTGTGGACGGAACTCTGCGCCGGCTGACAAAAGATGAGAAGTCGATCAACGATTTCTGCCGCGTTTTTCACGGCGGCTCGAGCGGACAGCCGGAATTGAAGCCGTACACGTTTGAGGATGTGGTCGCCACGTTGAATGGGCTCGCGCCTTATGACTGGACGGGCTTTTTGCGCGCGCGTCTCGATGGAGTTGCGACGAAAACTCCGATCGAGGCTATTGAAAATAATGGCTGGAAGCTGATCTATAACGAAGAGCCGAACGAGATGGAGTCGAACACCGATCTGGTTTCCGGACGGCTCGATCTTGCGTTTTCGATTGGTCTCAGCGTGGGCGAGGATGGTTCGGTGGGCGACGTGATTCACGGCGGGCCCGCGTACGCAGCGGGAATCGGGCCAGGGATGAAAATTGCCGCGGTGAATGGACGGCAGTTCTCGCCGGAGGGAATCCGAGAGGCGATCGAATCAGCGAAAGGCTCGTCCGAGCCGATTCGGTTGCTGGTTGCGAACGGCGCGCAGTATCAGACTGTGTCCATCGATTATCACGGCGGTGTTCAGTATCCGCATATCGAGCGGGACAAATCGCGTCCGGACTATTTGAACGAAATTATTCAGCCTCTTGCTCAGGCAAAGGAAGCTCGAAGATAGCAGGCAGATTCGGTCATTCACTTGAAGCGCAGGCTGGATGGAAGCTGAAGGAGTGCTGAGTTGAAATTTAACTCGCTGGTGATTCTCGGCGTCCTGTTCATCGCGCTCGGAATTGCTGGCCTGGTGCATCCGAATGTGGTGATGCCTGCGAAAAAACAGGAACTCGAGATTGCCGGCAACAAGGTGATCATGGAAACGCGGAGGGTGGTGGAAATCCCGAAAATTCTTGGAGCGCTTCTGGTGGTCGCGGGCGGTGCTATTTTATTTCTGAGCCAAGTGAATCCGAATCTGCGCCGCAGGTAACTGCGACAGAGCTTCGCTATAGTCGGTCTAGTAGTGTTGATTCCCTTCACCCACCGAAGCGCTGACTTTGCCGGCAACGTTGCGATAGACGTAGACCATGTAGGCCGTTACCAACGCCATACCGATCACCCACCAGATCAGGCCGATCTTCAGACCGTAGTCAGCCGCTTTCGAATTGGCAATCGTAAGGCCGAATATTGGATTCGTGCTCGCGGGGAGCACATTGGGGTAGAGGCTGAATGCAACGCTCGTAAGCATTCCCACGATATAGGCGCAGGAAGCCAGGAATGCGCTTCCCTCTTGCCTGATGCGCGTAAACCATTTGATTCCGAGGAGCCCGGCAATGGCTAAAACCGGAAACACAAGGCCCCAAGGATAGATACGAAAGCTCCGCATGTGCTGAGGCAAGAGACTGAAGCTAGTGAGCGTGACAACCACAGTCAGCGCTGCCACTAACCACCATAGCAGCGATGCCCATCGCACAGCGCGTTCGTTCAGCGCATCTTCGGTCTTGTAGGCGATCCATGTGGCACCGTGGAGAGCGAGTACTGCCAAAGCAGCCACGCCAATTAGAATTGTGTACCAGTCGAGAATCCCCGTGTTGCCGCTTGGGATGAAGTTTGTCCAGAGCGGCTCGAAGAAATTGCCACTCGCATCGAAGGGGACACCGCGAACCACATTGCCAAGCGCGGCGCCGAAGAACACTGCGAGCAAAATACTAGCGAGTGCAAATGTAGCGTCCCATAAGACGGACCAGATTCGTCCGCCTACGTGGCTGCGAAACTCGAGTGAAATCCCGCGCAGAATCAGCAGCCACAGCACCATCATCAATGGCAGATAAAATCCGCTGAAGCTCGCGGCGTATAAAGCGGGAAAGGCGAAGTAAAGAGTGCCACCACCGGCGAGAAGCCACACTTCATTTCCGTCCCATACCGAGCCGATAGAGCGGAGTAGGGCACGGCGTTCGGCTTCGGTGCGTGCGATCCAGAGATGCAGTATGCCTACGCCGATATCGAAGCCGTCGAGCACCACGTAACCGGCGAGCATGACTGCAACAAGACAGAACCAGATCGTACCCATCGAACTCCTCTTTTAACCTGCAGGCGACAGTAGCCCTTCGTCTTCGCGCGAATGGTTCCGCGGTTCTGGGCCGGCTTCGATTTCGCGATACACGAGGAAAAGAAAAAGAATTCCGAGAATCGTGTACATGCCGAGAAATCCAATAAGAGTGAACCATGCGTTTCCCGCCGAAACGTTCGATGACACTCCGGCGCTGGTTCGCATCAGGCCGTAGATGATCCAGGGTTGGCGCCCCACTTCGGCGGTGATCCATCCGGCCGTATTGGCGATAAATGGAAACGGAAGAGCGAGCATGATGGTCCAGAGCATGATTCTGGAGCCATAAAGCTTCCCGCGCATCAAAAGCCAAGCCGAGATTACCAGGATGGCGATAAAGAGCGTCCCTAGTCCTACCATGATGTGATAGCTGAAATAGAGCAGTGGAATATTGTCGGGCCATTCGGATCGCGGGAAGTGGTCGAGCCCATCTACTTGAGCGGACCACGTTTTGTAAGTCAGAAAACTTAACATGCTGGGTATGACGAGGGGGTTATCGAGCCGCTGGTTCTGCACATCAGGCTGACCCAGAATCGCCAGCGGTGCATTTTGCTGTGAGTGAAACAGGCCTTCCATGGCGGCGAGAGTTATCTTCTGGTGCTTGGCGATCATCACGCCCTGGCCGTCGCCGGTGGGATATAGCTGCAGGAGCGCCGCGATCACGCCGACTGTTACGCCGACGCGCAGAAACATCTTGCCAAATTCGATGTGAAGATTTTGCAGAATGTAATACGCGCCCACTGCTGCCATCACGAAGCATCCCGTTTGTACCGCGCCGATCATGGTGTGGGCATATTGCCAGAGCGCCCAGGGGTTCAGGAGGAGCGCCCAAAAACTTTGCAGGTCGTATGATCCGTTTTTGCCGAGCGAATATCCGACGGGGTGCTGCATCCACGCGTCGGTGGCAACAATGAGATATCCGGAAAGCCACGAACCGATGAACATCATGAGAGAGCTGAACCAGTGTGCGCGCTGACCCAGACGCTTTTCGCCGAAGAGAAAGAGTCCGAGGAATGAGGATTCGAGGAAGAACGAGAAAACACCTTCCATGGCAAGCGTCTGGCCAATCACGCCGCCTGCGGATTTGGAGAATTGCGCCCAATTGGTGCCGAACTGAAATTCCATGGGAATGCCGGTGACAACGCCAAGAGCGAAGCTGATTCCAAAAATCTTGGCCCAAAAGCGGGCAGCATGATTCCAAGTTTCGTTGCCAGTGCGAAGTGCGGCCGTCTTGAGGATAAAGATCAGAAGGGCGAGGCCCATCGTCAGCTGAGGAAAAATGTAGTGGAATGTGACGGTGAAAGCGAAGTGCAGGCGGTGAATCGTTAACGCGTCTTCCATGACCTTCCTTGGGAAAGTGCGGGTGACGGCCGCAATCTTATATTTAATCGCGAACTGACGCGAGCCAATTACACGTACTCGAAACCCAAGAGACTAGTGCTTGGAAAGCGAAGATGGAAGTGCAATGATCACGCAGATTTGTAATCGGCGTCACAGACAAAAACTTTAGGAGGACGGATGAGTTGGCGAACGGGCGCGGTCCGGCTTGGTACGTTTGTATTAATTTGCGCGGCAGCGGTTTCGGTGATGGCGCAGCAGAAGCGTCCAATATCTTTCCAGGATCTCGCTGCGATGCACCGCCTTAGCGGCCCGCAGATTTCTCCCGACGGCAAATGGATCGCGTACGAAGTAGGCACGCCGAATCTCGAAGCGAATCGTGTGATGCGTGACATCTGGTTGGTTTCCGCGGAAGGCGGCGAAGCTCGGCAAATTACTCGTGGCGGCAGCGACACGCGCCCTCGCTGGTCACCCGACGGCAAACGAATCGCATTCCTCTCATCGCGCGACGGCGAGCAGCAGGTGTACTGGATTACGCTGGATGGCGGCGATGCGAATCCGCTGACGTCGCTTTCCGGTGGCGCGGACACGGAGTTGTGGTCGCCCGACGGAAAATGGATTGCCTTTGTTTCGAGCGTTTATCCCGATTGCAAGGACGAGGCCTGCAACGCGGAACGCACGGCGCAACATGACAAAAGCAAAGTGAAGGCGAGAATTTACGAGCATTTGCTCTATCGCCATTGGAATGGCTGGTGGGATGGCACCCGAAGCCATCTATTCGTGATGCCGGCCGGCGGAGGCGCAGCGCGCGATCTTACGCTTGGCGCTGATTATGACGTGCCGCCATTCAATCTGGGTGATCCAGACGCGATTGCGTTTTCTCCTGACAGCAGCGAGCTGTGCTTCACCGCAAATACCGATGCGGATGCGGCGCTCAGCACAAACGGCGATCTCTTCACCGTGCCGGTGGCTGGAGGGGCCGCGCCGAAGCGGATCACAACAAATCCAGCGAACGACTGGGGCCCCGCATACTCACCTGACGGAAAATGGATCGCGTATCGCGCGCAGACGCATCCCGGTTGGGAAAGCGATCGCTGGCGATTGATGCTGTACGACCGCGCGAAGGCCGAAGCAAGCAATTTGACCGAGAATATCGATCGCAGCATCGATTCGTTTGCGTGGAATCCCGACAGCAAGTCGATCTATTTCGCGACAGAAGAAAAATCCGAAATGCCGGTTTTTTCGATTGCTGCGGCCGCTGGCAGCGCGCCGAAACTGGTTCTAGGCGACAGTTTCAACAATGAAATTGAAGTCAGCAAGGATGGTCGCGCATTGGTATTTACCCGCACGAGCCTGACGATGCCCATGGAAATTTTCACTGCTGGCACCGATGGAAAGAACGTTAGGCAGATTACACATCAGAACGAAGCAATTCTCGCGCAACTTGATCTTTCGCCGATGGAGTTATTCTGGTTTGCAGGCGCCGGGAAGACGCAGGTGGAAGGCCTGATGGTGAAGCCGCCGAATTTCGACCCGTCAAAGAAATATCCGATGCTGCTGCTGATTCACGGCGGCCCGCAGCAGGCTTGGATGGATGCCTGGGGCTACCGCTGGAATCAGCAAATGATGGCTTCACCGGGATATGTGGTGGTGATGGTGAACCCGCGCGGTTCGCCTGGATACGGCGAAAAATTCGAAGCCGATGTCAGCCGCGACTGGGGTGGAAAGGTTTACGAGGACGTCATGAAAGGCACGGATGCCGCGATCGCAAAGTATCCGTTTATTGACGGCACTCGGCTTGCGGCAGCCGGAGGCTCGTTTGGCGGCTACATGGTGGACTGGATTGCCACGCATTCGGACCGGTTCAAATGCCTGATCAGCCACGCGGGTTCGTACGACATGGTGAGCATGTACGGAGCGACCGAAGAGCTTTGGTTTATGGACTGGGAGTTCGGCGGGCCACCATGGTCGCATCCGGAGCTGTACAAAAAGTATTCACCGAGCGAATATGCGGCCTCACTGGGAAAATACAAGACACCGACGCTCGTGGTCGGCGGCGAACTGGATTTCCGCATTCCCTACACGCAGGATCTTGAATTTTTCACCGCGCTGCAACGCCAAGGCGTGCCTTCAAAGCTGCTGCTCTTCCCCGACGAGGGTCATTGGGTGCTGAAGCCGCAAAATAGCGAGTTGTGGTACAAGACTTTCCTCGGCTGGCTCGGCAAGTACCTGCAGTAGTTAGGATAACGGGCCGGGTAATAGGGCAAAATGCCGCCAGTATGCGTGGAAATCGCTCTCTGACTGCATTTCTGCGTAGTTCCCGTAATTGACATTGCGCCTGCATGCTGTGAGATTGGCAACCCGTTTCTAATTGCCCCGGGAGGCCGACGATGCAGGCGCCCTGGAGACTCTGTCTCCACATATGGATCGCGCTGGCTGCGCAGACGATTTTTGCGCCGCAAACGCAGGCTGGAAGTCTGAAAATTACCAGCACGCCCTCTGGCGCAACGGTGGAGATTGACGGCGTCGTCGTTGGAACGACTCCCTATGAAGCGAATTTTCCGAGCGGCTACTTCCACAAGCCACACACCGTATTTGGCGCCCGGCTCGATCATCCTCTCGTCGCCCGAATCTATAAAGACGGCTACACCTCGCAGGAGTTCACGCTCACTGAAGGCCCGCACGATTGGGTTGCGCTCAATGGAAAAAATCACGGTCACTATTGGCTAATCAAAGCTGACGTGGCGGAAGTCACTTTGAAGCCCGCTTCGGCCGTTTTCAACGGCAAGGTAAAAGCTACGTCAGCGTCGGGCATTGCCGTGACCATGACTCCCGAGATTCCGATTGAGAGAGTGGTGGAAATCGCAAGCCCTGCGGTGGTGAAGCTCCGCACCCTGGAAGGTTGGGGAACGGGCTTTCTGATAACCGACACGGGGGTCATTGCCACCAATCATCACGTCACAAAAGGGTTTCCTACGTTAACGGTTATTTTTCCTGTAGGAACGGAAATGCTCGGAAAGGTCGTGTACTCCGATCCGAAAAAGGATCTCGCATTGGTAAAAGTTGATGGCGAAGGATTTCCATATTTGCAGCTGGGGAACACCGCAGAAACGCGAGCCGGCCAAACGGTGATTACGATCGGCAATCCCGGAAGGGGAGCAACAAACACTGTCACAAAGGGTATTGTGAGCGCTGTGGGGCCTAGTCGGATTGCCGGAGATGGTACCTGGATACAAACCGACGCGGCTGTCAACCCGGGGAACAGCGGGGGTCCGCTCCTAGATACTCACGCGAGGGTGCTTGGAATCACTACGTCCAAAGCAATCGGATCTGACGGCGCTGTCTTACAAGGTGTCGCCTTCGCGCTCAGTTCCGAGGATCTGCTTGAAATACTTCGTCGCTTTTACCCGGCGACATCGTCGGATTCGCCCTTGCGTGCGGTGCAGTCAAGCGGAACAGGAACGGTCACGATTTCTTCTGATGCCGTCACACTAGAAATATTTGTGGATGGCAAGTTTGTGGGACAGTCGCCATCAGTATTTTCACTCGCGACCGGCGTGCATCAAGTGCTGATTAAAGCGAGTGGAAGAAAAGACTGGCAGCGCGACCTCGAGGTGTTGAAGGATAGCCAGGTGGCGCTGCGTCCTGTGCTTGAGCTTCAGCCCTCCGCTCAGCCCTGATCGCCTAATCGGGACTTGTAATATCAACCTGCGTGCGCACCCTTCCTCGACCGGCGAGTGTGAGGGCCTTTTCGAGATAAGCCTCAAGCTCCGGCACTCGTAGAATTTTCAGTGACACTCCCAGCACTACGATTCCAATCGTGGTTGCGATCGAAAGAAGCAATAACGCACCGAAGGGTCGTTGCCAGGACATCCGCATTTCAAGCCAGCCTACCAATTTGTAGCAAACGAAACCTGCTGCGACGGACGCAGCCGTCACCTTGCAGAAAAAGAGGGCAAGACGGGCCTGCTCGTGGTTCTTGGTGCGGCGGTTGAGCAGCACAAACAGCACCACCGTGTAGGCGATTATGCCAAGCGAGCTTGCCAGCGCTAAGCCGAGATGCTGCGACCGTCGCACGAGCCACCAATAGAGCGGCAGATTCAGCGCGGTCATCACCGTGCCCACGACAGCCGGTGTGATTGTGTCGCGAGTCGCATAGAAGCCCCGCGCCAAATTGTATTGAGCGCCCCAGGCAAACATTCCAATCGAGAAAAAGGCGAGGGTGACGGCGGTGGCCTGCATATCCGGCCCGCGCAGCCGTGTGTGAGAAAAGACAAGATGCACGAGTGGCAGACTCTGAGCGATGGTCAGCGCGGAAATCGGAACGAGCAGGAAGACGATGCCCTTGAAAATGGAATTAAGAATGCGATTCAGCTCGTCGAACTTTTTCTCCGAATAGAGCTGCGCCAGAATCGGGAACGATGCGACCCCAACTCCCTGCCCCACGATACCGAGCGGCACCCGCATCAAAGTCTTGCCGTAGCTGAGCCAAGTGATGGAGGCGGGCTGAAGGTACGAGCCGAACCAGCGGATGATCCAGTCGTCGGTGAAGGAAAGCGAAACCGCCAGCATGATCGGCACCGAAAGTTTCAGAAAGAGCCAGAAGCCGGGATGACGCACGTTGAAATTGGGAGTGAACTTCGCATCGGCGCGATACGCTCCATAGATTTGCAGCAGAAAATTGCCGGCGATGGCGCCTCCGAGAACACCAACGGCAAACCCCGTCATGCCGATTCGTGAAGAGAGCGTGACGCCACCGATGATGATTCCGATGTTGTAAATCAGCGGAGCGAGCGACGGAATCACGAACTGACCTTTGGCGTACTGCACGGCGCTCAGGATACTACCCTGATAAAAACAGAACTGCGCTGGGAGCATCAGCCGGGTGAGAAAAACCACGCGCTCGCGCTCGGCAGGGCTGAACCCGGGCGCGATGAGCACCACGAGTTTGTGCGCAAAGATTTCGCCAATGACTATGAGCGCGATTAGAGCGAAGCCCATCACGCTAATCACCGTCGAAAATACGTGCCAGCCCTCCTCTTCAGACTTCTCAGCGACATACTTGGCGAATACCGGGATGAACGTGACACTCAGCGAACCGCCCGCGATCAGGTAATTCAGAAAATCCGGCAGCGTAAAAGCGGCGTAGTAGGCATCAGTAACCGCATTCGAGCCCATCTGATGCGCAACTGTCCAGTCCCGAAAGAATCCGAGAATGCGGCTAAGCAGAACGCTCGCCATTACGATTCCGGTGGCCGCAAAGATGCGGCGGTGAATGGTGCCGGTCGTCACGACCGACATGGTAGATGGTTTGTCGCTGCGGAACTAGAGGCTTGGCCGCGGGAGTTTCCGTCGAAATAGATCTAAATCAGCAATTATTCGGCAGCGGTAGTTCGCGCTGAAGCGCTGTGCGTAGCTTCCGGCACGGCCTCGCGAGCGGGCGTTCCCTGCGGTGCCGCCCGAAGATATTGAGCCGGCCATGATGCCGGGAAACCCTCGACATGCGCCGCATGTAGCGGCCAGTACGGTTCGCGCAAGAACTCGCGTGCCATCAGGATCACATCCGCGCGGCCTTCGCGCAGAATTGTATCCGCCTGATTCAATGACGTGATCATTCCGATCGCGCCGGTCAGAATTCCAGTCTCGCGCCGAATCGCTCCAGCAAACGGGACCTGGTAGTTGGGCGCAGCCGGAATCTTGGCATTGGCAGCAGGCGAAATTCCGCCCGATGAGCAATCTACCAGATCGACTCCTAGCGGGCCGACTTGAGCGGCGAGGGCGATCGACTGCTCGACGTCCCAGCCGCCTTCGATCCAGTCCGTCGCAGAAATGCGAATGAAAAGAGGCATGCCTTTTGGAATCACACCGCGAATCGCAGATACCACCTCGCGAACAATCCGCGTGCGATTTTCGAGCGAGCCTCCGTAGGAATCGAAACGAAAATTCGAAAGCGGGGAAAGAAATTCGTGCAGCAGATAGCCATGGGCCGCGTGGATTTCGATCACGTCGAACCCCGCATCGCAAGCGCGCCGAGCCGCCTCGGCAAATGCCTCCACGGTGATACGAATCTGCCGATCATCGAGAGCGACGGGATTCGGATAATCGTCCGCGAATCGCACATCGCTGGGCGCCACGGGAATCCATCCTCCTCGTGACACGGGAACTTCCTTGCCGCCCTCCCACGGCCGTGCGGTGCTGCCTTTTCTCCCTGCGTGCGCCAGTTGCATGCCAGCTACCGCGCCCTGGCTGTGGATGAATCGCGTAATGCGCGCGAGCATCTCGATGTGCTCGTCTTTCCAAATTCCCAGATCCTGAGGGCTGATGCGTGCTTCCGGCAATACTGCCGTTGCTTCAGTGAAGACCAGCGAAGCACCGCCTACCGCGCGACTGCCGAGATGCACCAGATGCCAATCCGTGGCGAAACCGTCGGCGCTCGAATACTGGCACATCGGCGAGACGATAATCCGGTTGCGAAGCAGGACATCGCGAATCTGCAGGCTATCGAAGAGCACTGGGCAGCTCCCTGGAGCAGACGCTCTGGGTCTTTGCGGCGAAACAAGAATAGCAAGGAGTAGTGCGAGCGTGAAGCTCAGCAATATGCAGAACTCTCATCACGCTCGCGAGGGCGAAATCAGTCATCGCGGCGGTGAACTTTCATGTGGCGATGATCGGCCACCGGTTCGAGCAAACGAAGCACATGCTCGCCGGCCTTCGCGTCGAAGCGGTAAACCAGCACTGCGTCCGCAGCACGGTCATCGGCAGCAAGTTCGAGCTCGGGATTATCAATCACGATATCGCCGTTATTTTTGATTCGAAGTTCGGAGCCGACTTGCAGCGAAATCTTGGTCTCGTTGGAATTGGAAGCCATGCGGGAGTCTCCTCGCTAGATTGAGCGGCTGCTGTGCTGAATCGCTCGCAGCTATTCGATGTGAAAGAAAGCGGAAAAGTGGCGCAAAATTATTTGCGCTTCTTTTTGCCTGGCGCCGGCTCATCGTGACCCGCGGTCCATGACGGCGGATCGCTTGCAGGAAAGGACTCGCGAGACGCCTCGTCGACTTCTTCATCGAGGCTCGGCGGCTCCGCAGCCGGCACTAGTTCCGGCGCACGGGGCTGCTTGCGCACAGATTTTTGGGAACGACGCGTTCGAGGAGCCATGGGTTCTTTCCCGCTGTTCGCAGAACTTAGAACTTGAAGACGACTCCGCCGTAAACTTTCGGGTTGAATTGGTTGTTACCGAAATATCGCGTTCCAATCATGTCCGCTCCGGCGCGAAGGTCTATCCTGCGCAGAGGAGTGGGAAAGTCTGCTCCACCACCTAGCTCGTATCCGAACGCTTCCTGATCTCCGAACGCGGTCTGTGGGGTCAAGTGAGAATAACCCACCAGTGCGTGAGCGAAAACTTCGATTCCCTTTCGAGCTTCCCATCGAAATCGAGGGCCGCCTCCGCCAAACAGGAACCACGAGCTCTGGTTGTTGGGCGAATCGTGCGTCGCAAACATCTCACCCTCAATTCCAAACCAAGAGTTGAAGTAGCGTACGATCCCCCAATTGAAGCCGTTTTGATTGCGGCTGATGCCGCCTTGGGCGCTGAAGTGAGTGAACGTGTAGCCGATATATGCCTGCCAGTTGTAGTTCACGAATACACCCTGCACATATTGTGGGTCAGGCACGGGAGCAGGCGCGGGAGAACTCGAAAAAGGATTGGCTGCGAAGGATTCGCCGGAGCCGGAGGGGTTCGGTGCCGGTGAAAGTGAGAGCGCTGTTGAGGAGGGCGACGCGGAAACTGCAGAAACGTCTCCCGTGGAAGATATTGTAAACGGAGCAGCTAGCAGCAGAGGATTCGCGGGGCTGCTTTGCGCGTACGAAGAGCCAGTGACAAACAACACGAATCCCAAGAGAAATAGAACATGTCGCATCGCCCAAACCCCCAGATAACACTGCCTCGTCCTACATCCATAATTTGACATGAGAACAGCCCGGTGTGTCCACCGGAATTGTTTCTTTTCTGGCTAGCGGCGGGCGAAAGCCGGCTTGGCCGGGTGCAAGATTTTCTCGCCCCAGGATACAGGATAAATTCAAATCATCACTCTTCCATCGTGGTCCAAGCTAGAACGTAGGCGCGCACCAGGATGACGTAATTAGGAAGTGAGCGTTATGGAAAATCTTTCACAGTTCGAAGAACTACGAAGGGAGCAGGAAGCCTTGCGCTATCAGTTTATTTCGACGGAGCTCGATCTGGCTCTTACTTTTGTGGGCATCTCTCGATCGGCTGATGACCACGAACGCTCTGAGCGCAATCTGAGTCATGCCAGGAAAGCCGTTGAAACGGCGAAGAAATACCTAGGAGAAACAAACCTGACGGCGAGCCAGCGGCAAGAACTCGTCGAACGGTTGCAAAAATTAGAGCCCCTGGTCCGCTCCGATCGTCAGAGCTCTCAAGCTGAATAGGCGCTGGCCCATGTCGAGAACTTCATGCAGTTTGAACCTTGGAACTGAGCGAGCTGTAGAACTCTTCTCCCCGCAGCACCGCGCGAATGCCGCGAATCAAATCCTGTGTGGCGTTCGCCTTCACCACGAATCCATCGCAATCCGCTGCTCGAGCGATACGCTCCAATCCTGGAAAAGTGTGGGTGGTATAGATCAGAATTTTAGGCGTTAGGCCTGCATTGCGAATTCGGTTCGCAGCCGAAAAACCACCGCCACCCGGCATATTGAGATCCAGAATCACTAAATCCGGGCTGAGCCGCTGAACCTTCTCAAAAGCTTCCAACCCATCCTGCGCTTCGCCGCAGATCTCCAGGTCGTCTTCTTCATTCAGAAGGAAGCGTATGCCTTTCCGAGCCACTTCGTGGTCATCTACTATGAGAATACGTTTCGCTCGGCTGGTGGCAGCCTGAGAGGTTTCGCCCTCGTGTTGACGACGCGTGCGAACGCTACCCGATTGGGCGGCGTCGCCACGGTGCAATGGAACACTCGCGAGAACCTCGGTGCCATGAGGCCCGGATTGGAGATCCAAGGTCCCGCCCAGGGATCTGAGGCGTCCCCTCATCCCCTCGATGCCCACCCCCGATGGCGTTGCTCCAGTGTGAGCCGCCTGCTCGAAACCCCGCCCCTCATCCCGAATGGATAGTCTCAAGCTGTGCGAGTCGAGCGCTATTCGTACCCACGCCTGCTTGCTCTGAGAATGCCGGATGACATTTGAAAGGCTCTCCTGCGTAACACGAAACAGCGCGGTCTCCGCTTGGAGCGAAAGGCGAGGCAGATTATCCGGAACCGACAATTGCACCGAAATTCCCGAGCGCTTCGAAAAGCCTTCCATATACCAACTCAGCGCGGACGCGAGGCCCATATCGTCCAACAGCGGCGGATGGAGGAGATAGGAAAATGTGCGAATCTCAGACTCGACTTTGCGCAGCCATGCGACCGCTTCCAGCAGATTCTTCCGAGCACTTGGGTCCGGCTTGTCCCACATGCGAGCAATCGTATCCAGAGTCATCAGGACGACAACAATCTCCTGACCCACTGTGTCATGCAGGTCGCGCGCCAACCGGCGCCGTTCTTCGTCCTGCAATTCGAGAACTCGGGTACTCAAAGAATTCATGGAATCTTTCGACAGCTTTAAGGCGGTCTGCGCATTGGTGAGATCGGTAACGTCGGTGGCCGTGATTTTTATCGTCTCAGGTGCGTTCTGAAGGGGCGAAAAGGAAATGCGTATCGTCCGAAGGCTGTTGTCAGAGCTTGGAACTTTAATCTCACCATCCGTCGTTTCGAGCGCACCTCGAAACATCGCCTCCTGAAGAGGAGGCCAAGAAGCTGCCGCTACGAAAGACTTGAGGTTCGAGCCGGAGGAAACTTTGCGGGAGGGTTGACCTAATAATTCCATGAAATAACTATTCGTGTATAGTATGCTGCCGTTACAGGTTGCTATGGCCACTCCGAACGCGAGGGAGTCCATGAGCGAAGAGAAAGGGCTCCCCAAACCCCCGACCCAATCTCCGGGGAGTCTTTCGCCGCCGCCGATTTTCTTTGCGCGGGCTCGGTTTAAACCGGATCCGCGCGTGGAGTTCTTTCGCACAGGAGGCTCGGGAATGAGAGTATCCTACAGCTAGGCCAGCCAATGGCAATACGCAATTCCCTTTAGCTCGGCGCTCAGACTCAACCTCTAAAAGGGCGTTGTAGTTGTTATCCCGTACCGTAAGGACTAGAATCGCGCGTTCGCCCCCGCCCAAGAGATTGCGCGAGAGGGGGTTGACAAATGGCAACCAAGCGGCCCAAGTCGAAGTCGTCTAACAATCGCAAAAAGGATTCCATCCCGCCGTCCCGATCAACAGACTTTTTGATTGCTGGCGTTGGCGCCTCTGCTGGCGGCGTCGAAGCGTTCACCGAACTACTGACGAATCTTCCCGCCAATACAGGAATGGCTTTCGTGCTCATTCAGCATTTGGATCCGAAGCATGAAAGCCTTCTGAGCGCCTTGCTCGCTAAGAAGTCCGCGATGCCTGTTCTGGAAGTAACCAAGGGCATGCGCCTCCAACCGAACCACGTGTATGTAATCCCTCCCAACGCGACCATGACCGTCTCAGACCATTCGTTGCAACTCGAGAAACGAATTGAGACGGGCGGAACGCCCATGCCTGTAGATCTCTTCATGCGATCGCTCGCCGAGCAGCAAGGGAATCGCGCGGTTGGCATCATTCTCTCGGGATTGGGCAGCGACGGTACCTTGGGCATGTCGGAAATTCAGGCACACGGCGGAGTGACGTTCGCTCAGGATGAAGGTTCGGCGAAATACGACAGCATGCCGCGGAGCGTTATTGAAGCGGGGTGCGCCGATTACGTCCTTGCTCCCAAAAATATTGCGCGCGAACTGGTGCGGATCGCTGCTCATCCATACACGGCGCACCCCCACCCGAAACATGAGGCCGGAGACGTTCCGGTTGAAGGCAATGGCCTCGGCACGATATTTCAGCTGTTGCGCCGCTCCACCGGCCTCGATTTCACTCATTACCGGCAGTCCACGATTTTGCGCCGGGTCCAAAGGCGAATGGTCGTCCACAAGATCGATAACGTGGATCAGTACGTGCGGTTCCTGCAGGTGAACCCGGCAGAAATCAAGTCGCTTTATCAGGACATGCTGATCAATGTCACCAGCTTCTTCCGGAACCCTGGATTGTTTGATGCTATCCGAGCCGAGGTTTTTCCCGAGATTCTAAAAGGATCCGCTGCCGACCGCACAATTCGAATTTGGACTCCAGCATGTTCGTCGGGTGAGGAAACCTACTCGATCGCAATCACCTTGCTGGAATACTTGGGAGACAGCGCCGCGGTAAATTCGATTCAATTCTTCGGCACAGATGTGAGCGAAAACAATGTGGCGCGTGCGCGAGGAGGCGTATATCCCGACAATATTCAAGCGGATGTATCTCCCGATCGCCTGCGCCGGTTCTTCACGAAGATTGATGGCGGTTACCGCATCAGCAAAGTTATCCGGGACATGTGTATCTTCGCGCAGCACAATATTTTGAGCGACCCGCCGTTTTCTCAAATGGATTTGATTTGCTGCCGCAACTTATTGATTTATCTGGAACCGATTTTACAGGCCAAGGTGATCTCGCTGTTTCACTATGCCATTCGGCCCGAGGGATTTTTGGCGCTTGGCGCTTCCGAGGGGATCGGCTCGGCTAGCAATCTTTTCACTGTGATGGATCGGGTGCAAAAGATTTTTTCCAGGAAGACAACAGCGGTACGCCAGGTGGTGAGCTTCTCCCTGGAACATCCGTCCGGACGCACCGGACCTGCGGCCATCCGCACCTCCTTGAAACCGACGGACTCGGCTTGGAACTTTCTCGAAGCGCAGAAGGAGTTCGATCGCCGGATACTAAGCCAATATTCTCCCGCCGCGGTATTCGTCAATGAAGATCTCGAAATCATTTATACGCGCGGCGATTTGAATAGATTCCTGAAGCTGATGCCCGGTCGAGCGAGCCTAAGCATATTAAAAATGGCGCAAGAGGGACTCTTGCTCGAACTGCGCAACGCCATCACTCGGGCGAAGAAAAACAACGTCGTGGTGCGGAAAGAGAATGTTCAAATAAAGGAGGAAGATAGCGGCGAAAACGGCCCTTCGTCGTCCCAACGGTCAACCCTTCGATCGGCAGCTTTCGAAGTTACGCCCGTCGGCATACCCAACCTCAAAGAACGGTACTACATGATTGTTTTTCACGACAAGACGAGCGAGAGACAAACGTCGCCGGCGACCAAGGGCCGGCGTGCAGCCGACTCCAAAGTGTCTGCCGCCCAAATCGCGAAACTCCAGCAGGAGCTTGCGGCCGCAAAGGAATATTTGCAGTCGGTGATCGAAACGCAGGAAGCCACGAACGAGGAATTACAGTCCGCAAACGAAGAAATTCTCTCGAGTAACGAGGAACTTCAGAGCACCAACGAAGAACTGGAGACGGCGAAGGAGGAATTGCAGTCGGCGAATGAAGAGTTGACAACCGTGAATGACGAATTGCGCGGCCGGAATCTGGAGATTACCCAGGTCAATACCGACCTCACCAATTTATTTGGCAGCATCGAGATTGCCGTGGTGATGATCGGCAGCGACTTGATGATCCGCCGCTTTACGCCGGAAGCCCAGAAATTCCTGGGACTGATCTCCACGGACGTCGGACGCCCGCTTCCCCATCCCTCGGTGGAAATTCCCGATTTTGAGGCGATTGTGAAAGAAGTGTTGTCCACCATGAAACCCATCAATAAAGAACTGATGGACCGCGACAAGAATCGTTACCTGGTGCGAATCCTCCCTTGCCGTACGCTGGAAAACAAGATAGATGGAGCAGTAATTACGATCATTCCTGCAGCGGCTCGAAATGCTGCGGAAGCCAGCTAGGGGCCAGTTAGAGGTTGGGCCAGCGGGTCGTTCGCGCTCCTACAGCGGCAGGCGAACAGCCACATTGCGCAAATCCGCGATCGTGGGATAGCCGTCGATAGCCATGAGCAAATCGGCCTCGGCGAGTATGGAGCGAAGCACGTGAATAATTCCGTCCACTCCATCCAGCGCCAGCCCGTAGCAGCAGGGGCGCCCGATCCCCACAGCAGTTGCTCCCACCGCAAGCGCCTTCACGACATCTGAACCGGAGCGAACGCCCGAATCGAACAGCACCGGAGTGCTGCCCGCCGCTTTCACCACAGCGGGAAGCATATCGATCGTTGCGATGCCACCATTTGCCTGCCGTCCTCCGTGGTTCGAGCAGTAAATCCCGTCAACTCCGCCGTCGATCGCTTTGCGGACGTCATCAGGATGGCAAATACCTTTCAGCAGCAGCGGCAACTTGGTGAGGGAACGCAGCCAGGGCAGATCCTCCCACGTCATGGGATTCGCAAACACCTTCGTCCACTGAAGGATCGCTGCGCGAGGATCGTCCTGAGGAGATTTTTCCAGCTTGGCGCGAAATCGAGGGTCGGAGAAGTAGTTCGCCAAACAATGACCGCGCAGTTGCGGGAAATTCGATTGGTTGAGATCCCGTGGACGCCAGCCGGTAATCCATGTATCCACTGTGACGACAATGCCCTTGAAGCCAGCCGCTTCGGCCCTCTGCACGAAGCTTTCGGCGAGCCCACGATCGTTCGGCGTGTAGAGCTGAAAAAACCCGGGAGTTCCTCCGAATTCCTTCGCCACAGCTTCGAGCGGATCAACGGTGAGCGTCGAAGCAATCATCGGCACGCCGCTGCGCGCTGCGGCTCGAGCAGCGGCCAAATCACCGTGCCCGTCTTGCGCGCAAAGTCCAAGCACTCCAATGGGAGCCATGAAGATCGGCGTGGCGAGCTCCATTCCAAATAGTTTTATCGAGAGATCGCGAACCGGCCGCGCAGCCATCATCCGCGGAATCAGCCCCCAATGCTCGAAAGCCGCAACGTTAGCTCTTTGCGTCTGTTCATCTCCGCAGCCGCCAGCCACGTAAGACACAAGCGATGGTGGCATTGCCGCGTGAGCCCGCTTCTCGAGAGTCGCAAAATCCACGGGAAGCTTGGGAAGCGTGCCGGTTAATCCCGCAAAATAGATTTCGTCCTGATATGCGCCAAAGTTCTTCCCGAAGTTAGTCATGAATGTCTCGCGTGGACATCGTGTCGCGATCAGTGTCGCGATTTGCGCACTTATACACCGGAGGCCGCTCTGAGTGAATGAAATTGTCGATAAGCGAAAAGGATCCCGAGAACCCGCTTAAGCAAATTTTCTCTCGCCTTGTTGTAGAGGAAATTTCGAATGTGGACCGAAGTTGCTCGTTGCGAAGAACGCGCCGAGCGCCGTACACTGAATTAGCTCCGACCAGTGCGCCCGTAGCTCAGTTGGATAGAGCATCTGCCTTCTAAGCAGAGGGTCGCCCGTTCGAATCGGGCCGGGCGCGCCATCCTCTTCGTTGCCGATCGGAATCAAGTGCTTCACCACAGAAGTGTATCTCGCGGGGCGCGACCTCACTTTGCTTATGTCTCCGTTTAGAGACTGCGAAGCTCAGGATCGCGTGAGCTTCGAGCCCTGCCGCGCTTTTAACTTCCCTTTCTGCAATCCGTTACGATTGACAACAAGAATCGTCCAGCATGGAAGCCAATTTGCATATTGAGACGCGGGGGCCACGCGGAGAAATCTCCGCGAATCGCATGAGTTGCAGTAACCTCCAATAAATGATAAACATACGAGCTTCGCGCCCCGGCACGCTGCGCCCGTGGCAAGCCTGTGGTTTCTGTTCAGCACCATTATGGAATCCGGCACGGCGTGAGCGGGGAAAGCGGTTCGTGACGTAATCACAGTAAAGACGTAGAATCAGGCATCACCGAGAAGATTGCGGAAGCCCCAGCCGCAAGGCATTTTGACCATGGCACCAATGTCGACACAGACTGGCAGCTCGCTCGACGGGCGGGATAGGCGCATCTGTGCTCGTCAGCAAGTCAAGTCCCTCGCCTACCTGGATATCGGCGCCGACAACGGTGGAATTGTTCTCAACATCAGCGAAACCGGCGTCGCTGTTCACGCTGTAAGCGTCCTGCCAGCCGAGCCCCTCGTAGATCTTCGCCTTCAGCTTCCCAGATCCTCGAAGAGGCTCGAAACCAAAGGGAAAGTTGCCTGGACAAGCGGCACGAAGAAAGAAGCTGGCGTCGAGTTCGTCGATTTGCCCGAAGAAGTTCGCCTGGAAATCCGGGATTGGCTCGCATCGGAAAACCTGGAGCCCGTGTACATCGAGAACGCGCCGAATGTCGAGTCCTCGGTGCGGCCGCCTGCTCGTCGCGATAAATGGACCAATCTGGTCTCGGAGTTGAGTTCAATTCCGGCGGGAATCGATCGCGTTACGGACGATCGAACGGCTTTTGCGCGCCCTGCAACAGTTGCGGAATCGTTCTCGACTGAAAAGATCGCCGCACCCGCGTCTCCCGATCTGAATGCCATCACGGCGAACCCGGAACCCATTGCCGCCACGCCAATGCGCGATTTGGGGCTCGCCGAGTCACTCACGGCCGAGTCGCTTATGCCCGAATCGCTTATTGCTGATCGGCAGAATGCGGAGTCCGACTCGGAATCCAATTCGATTGCCGCGCCAGAACTAGCGGATCGCCTTTCTTCAAATCCCGATCCGATTGCGGATCAGCAATACCGCAAGGGTGATCTGGAATTGAGCTTGCCCAGCGACAAGCTGCTGAATACCACGCTTCATCCCATCGCGATTGTTCCAAGTCGTGGCAATAAGTTCGACAATGCGAAACCCTCTCGAAACCTGCGCCCCTCCGGCGCCGACGATAGCGATGCCTTCCTCAGAAAGGCTCGCGCACTGTTCGGTCCCAAGCACTTGGATGCGCCTCAGCAAGAGATCCCAGAGACAGACGATTCGGCTTCAGCCCTCGAATCAGTCGAACCCGCGCCCGCTGCAGTGCCTGCCGAAGCTGCCGCCGCGGAGCACGCGCCCGCTCCGATGTCGGATTTGATTGCTACTTCCATCCCGGCGAGCGAACCGTTCACCCCGAGTGCCCTCCGGCCAGTCGTGTCCATTCCGCTTGATCCGAGCGCATCGCGCGGAACAGAAGCGAAGCACCGATCCGCATCTTTGCCGCCCTCGCGTGGAATGGATCTTCGCAGTTTTCTGAGCATCTTGGCCCTGTGCGTCTTGTTGTCGGTAGTTTGCCTCGCGTTTGGTATCGTCGTCGGCAGAGGCGTGGCTACACGTTCACAGAATGCGACGGCCTACCGCGACGACATGCCGGCACGATCCTCGCAGTCGCCTGCTGCCCAAGGACAAGACAGCTCAATCTCAAATCGAGGGAATGCTCTTCCGGCTTTGTCGCAAGGGCACAATCAACCCCCGAGTCGGACTTCAAACCCGCGATCGCATGAAACCACGCATCGAAGAGCTTCAGTCTCCCAACCGGATGACACCTCTTCCGCTTCACTAGCGGGCGAGAACAACGCCCCAGCTGAGAACGCAACGGTTGGTGAGGAATCGACAAAGAGCAGTATCACTCCATCGTCTGCAGTAGCAGCAGCGAGTCCCACGGGCGCATCAACCGCGCTGTCTCCCAAACCGCCGGCAGCATCCGTCGCCGCGCCGCGCTCGCAACCTCCGTCGGATCGGATGGTGGCCGCTTATTTGATCTACCGCGTCGAGCCAATCTATCCGAGGCCCGCACTACAGGCAGGGGTCGAAGGCACGGTGAAAATCCACGCCACGGTTGGACGGGATGGGTCGGTGAAAAATTTGAAGGTGGTCAGTGGCCCGGCTTTGCTCACCTCCGCCGCAATCGACGCGGCTCAGTACTGGCGGTATATACCCGCGCTCCGCAATGGAGAACCAGTCGAAACAGATGCAGACATCAGTGTCGAATTTCACCTGCCGCGCTAAATCGCGCGCGAAAGATTTTCCCCGTATTCGGTCTCTCCTTTTTGGAATTCAGGTTAGGATAAATGCCGGAACGCTCACGACGAGGAGCAGCGATGAATCAGCATGGTAGCGTCGAGTCGAAATTTTCGAAAGCACTGGGCTTGAAGAAACGCCCGGTCGCGGTTAAATTTGTGGAAACTCCGCCGAAAGGCGTTGCGAAATTGGAAGGAGCGCAGCCCTCTGGCTGCAGTTTTTGGAGAATTGCGGCCTCCGGAAAAACTTTCTACACAGTGCCTTCAGACCACTACAACTGCGCAGTCGGAAGCCACACGCACAACATCCCTCTGCCCCCGGAGCGTGCGAAAGAACTCGAGCAAACCCTTTCTTTCATGACGGACATCGGCTACATCAAGATGGAAGAAGTTCCCGGCATCCCGCAACTCGCCACGATGCCGGGCGCAGTGGTTTACTCGCCGCTCGGCGACGCCCCGGTCGATCCCGACGTTGTGATCTTCGCGGGACCCGCCGCGCAAATCATGTTGCTGCAGGAAGCGGCACACCGCGCCGGGCGCACGGCGCAATTTCCGATGTTGGGACGTCCCACTTGCATGGCCATTCCAGCGGCGATGGCGAAAGGTGCCATCACCAGTTCTGGATGTATCGGCAATCGAGTCTATACGGACCTGGCTGATGGCGAACTGTACGCAATGGTGCCGGGAAAAGATTTGGAGCGCGTCGCGGATGAGCTCGAGACAATCGTCTCCGCCAACGCGAAGCTTTATGAGTATCATCGCTCCCGCCGCCAGGAAATTTCGACCCAGTAGAAGCGGCGATTTCAAGCCGCCGCGTTGTGGAGCTTTACTAAAAGAGAGGAGTGCGATGGATCGCGAGCATTTTTATTCCATCATGAATGGTGAAGGGACGCTCGATTACGAAATTTACTTGAACACCAAGGCGCTCCTTTCCTGTCAGAAAGATTTCAAAGCTTTTTGCAATGCGGATGAATTGCAGTTCCAGCTCGTCCATCAGGTAGAAGAACTCTGGATGAAGCTGATCGGCTACACGCTTCTCGATATTGACGACTATCTCCAGCAGGAAAACACGAATCGAGTAATCACGCTTTTCAAGCGCGTTCACATCGCCATGCGGCTACTGATCGAACAGCTCGCCCTGCTCGAAACCATGTCGCCGAAGGAGTACCAGGAAATCCGCCTGCAACTCGGCAATGGCAGCGGCCAGGAATCGCCCGGCTTTCGCACGCTGCTGAAGATGCATCCGCACATCTGGCAGTCGTTCAAAGAGCACTATCTCGATAAGCACAGTCTCACCGTCGAACAGATCTACAACTCAAATTACACTCACTCCGATGCGTACGTGGTCGCCGAGGCGCTCGCGGAATTTGACGAACTCTTCCAGCGCTTCCGATTCGTTCACCTGCAATTGATTCAGCGAACTATCGGTATGGGCTCAAAATCGCTCAAAGGACGCTCAGTAGAAATGCTGAACGAAGGGCTGCGCGTCCGATTCTTCCCCGAACTTTGGGACATCCGCCACCAGATGACGGATTCGTGGGGCGCGCAATACGGCAAAGTCCGCGATTCCATCGGCGGGCACTGAGCGGCGAGCTAAAAATCGCTGCGAGCGAATCCCAGCGCGGCTCCAGAGAGGCCCAGTATCACCAGCGCTGATCCGATGATTGCAACAGCCTGCGGCCCCACCCCTCGATTCCAGGTTTCAAGCAACACTCCCAGCGGAAAAACCACCGAGCCGGTCAGAAGCGCCATCGCGAGATACGTGCGCATGCGCTCGCCAAATCCAACTCGATCGAACGCGATTCCCAGAATCACAAGTAGTAGTCCCAATCCGATCCAGTGCCCATGCGCGTCCACTTGCCGGACGTAAACAAAGCTTCGCGATCCCGCGTCCGCTAAAGCTGCCTGCGATTCCGCCATTCGATTTTCTGCCGCGCGCATAAAACCTGTTGCAAGCGCCGAGCCCAGGCCATCGAGAGTCTGGTGCTCGATGAACACGGCATACCAGATGCCGTAACCCATTCCCCACACTGCTAGCGCGAGTCCGCCAAAAACCAGGAGCTTACGCGAAAACGTCATGCCACACCCGCCGACGAATCGAGTTTCCCGGTGTAGCGCCAAATCCCCACAAGCATAGCGAAAAGGGCGATGATCACAAGCAAACCGCCGAGGTCCGCCAATCCCCCGGCCAGCAACCCCCACTGCAGCTCCAGCAAAACGAATACAGGCAGCGCCAGCGAACCAATCAGCAACACCACCACCCAAATACGCCGCCACTTCTCGCTAAGAAAAACATACGGCTGAAAAAACGCGAGCAGAATTGCCAAAACGCCGAATTCGATCACATGCGCGTGCGCTGCAACGTTCACCGCCTTCGCGCCCTGCAATTGCCCATAGTCAGCAACCGCCTGAAAAGCCGCCGCTGAATCGCCAGCCGCAGCTTGCGATGTCATCTCCGAAAGCAATTCGCTATCTCTTGCTTCGTAACGGAAAAGATGCGCGCCTGCGTAATAGCTTCCGTGAAGAAAACCGATAAGGACTAGCAGGGTGCCGCCGCTCAGCAACGCGCGAGCCGCCCAACTGCGATCGCTAAGAAGTTCATCGGAAGCCCGGACCGCCGATCGCGCACCAAAGTATTTCGCAAGGCCGGCTAACTCGCAGAGGCACACCACCCAGACCAAAAAGCCCCCGAAATCACCAAATGCGCTGGCCAATCCAATCGCCGCAAACGGGCTCCCTGCCATTCCAACGTAGTGAATTAGAAAAACTCCCACAGGCAGCAAGATCCCGCCCAGAAGGAAAAGCTTCGCCAAAAATCTCTTCGCGGATTCGGAAAACGCCACATAGGGCTGAAGAAGCGCGATCAACAGCGCAATGTAACCAAAACCAATCATGTGCGAATGCGCGTCCACCTTGGTTCCGCGATTCTCGAGCAAGCCGCCGATATTCTGAAAAGCAGCGCCTGCCGCCTGAGGATCGTGCGACGCAACAGCACGCGTGGCCGCAAGCAGGTTCTCTCCGATTCGATTCGCATTGGGATGAAGGATAAACGCCGCAAAAATATCGCCCAGGATCATTCCACAGAGGATGAGAGCGATCCCGCCGATGACAAAGATTCGCCGGGCGCTGAACGGTGCGAATCGTTCTGAAGTTTGCGCTACAGAGGCCCCCGAGCCGATTGCTCCCTCACCTGTACTCATCGCGGTTTCGGATTAGCGCTTACGGCAGCCGGCATGACAGGCCTCACGCGGAAGCGTGAGCGCCAACGGAACTCGGCCGAAACGCCGGAATCACGCGCTCGGCGAAAAGCTGCTGCGTCTTGATTGACTTCCAGTGCTCGATCCCGCCAAAGTTCGACACGATCGCCAGCTCGCCAATGCCGCCCTTCTCTTCAAGGTTCTGCACGTGGCGAATCACTTTCTCCGGCGTGCCGATGAATCCGATTTCCTTCTCGACAATCTCCTCGTACGTCAACTTGGTCAGCGATTCCAACGCACCGCTTGCATAAAATCCATAGCCCTTCGCGCGCAGCTCGGCTTTCTTCGATTCCTCCTGCAAAGATTCCACCGGCGAGGCATTGAACGCCAGAAAATTATGCAGCGCGCCCTCCACTTCTTTCCGAATCTGCTTCTCATCGTCATCCAAATAAACCGGCCGGATGTAAACGATATTCGGCTTGTGCCCGTGTTCCGCGCACGCCTTCTTATAAATCCCCAGCGGCTTCTCCAGCACTCCCCACGGCAAAAGCGGCGGCACCAAAATTCCCCACCCGCGTTCCCCGGCCATCTGGTAGGTGATGTCGCTCGTTCCGCCGGTGTAAAGCGGCGGATAAGGCTTCTGCACCGGCTTCGGCACCACGCTTACATCCTTCACGTTGTAAAACTTTCCGTCGTACGAAAACCGATCCGTCGTCCACGCCCGCTCCAGAATCTCAATCGCCTCTTCATACCGCGGACGGCTCTCCTCCAGCGGCATCGCCGAAGGGGCAAAGAGCCATGCATGCCCGCGCCCCAGCCCGCACTCCAGCCGCCCCCGCGTTAAAATATCGGCCTCCGCGATTTGTCCCGCAAGCCGCATCGGATTTTCAAGCGGCAACGTAAACAACGCCACGCGAAATCGAATCCGCTCCGTGTGTTGCGCCGCCGCGGCAAAAAGCGCCAAAGGATTCGCGGAAATCGAAAACTTCTGAAAAAAGTGATGGTCAATCACCGAATACACATCAAATCCCACCTGATCCGCATGCTCGATCTGCCGAAGAATCTCCCAGGTCATTGCCGAATGCGACTTCCCCGGCGGCGTCTGCATTTCCGCATAGATGCCGAATCGCATGCTCGAACTCCGATTGAAATTTTTTGTAAAGCTTCTAATTTAAGCTTCTTGGTCAGACTTCCTGGTCGAGCCGATAACTGAAGACCTGCGCCGCTAGAAATTAATCCGCGCCGCGAACTGCAGCTGCCGCGGATTAAACACCGCGCTAGGCGTCCCGTACGACGGATTCGGCGACCCTTCCTTGAAAAATTGCGTCACGCCCGCGCATCCCGGCGCTCCCGCATCAAACGGGCAAAAATCCGCGGCCCCGTAATTCGTGTTGTAGTAGCTTCACGTTCACCGTATTCAGCAGATTGAACGCCTCAAACATCAGCTGCAGCTTGAACCGCTCCCGAATCGGAAACGTGCGCTCGAGCCGGATATCAACCGTCTGCAGGCTGTCGCCTCGGAACGTGTCGCGCGGCTCCGAACCCACCCGATCGTTGTTCCCGAACACATCGCCATTCGCGTCAAACCCCGCATACTTCGTGAACCACGGCGGCGATTGAAAAGTCATAATCGTGCTGAACGTGAAATCGCGAAAATAAATGCTCTCCGCCGGGCTGGTGAAAATTGCATTCGCAACAAACCGGTGACGGATGTCGTCCGCAGAATTAGCTCGCTCCGCGCGGAAGTTTCCGCCATTGCTGTCCTGCGGAATCAGCACGAAGCTCGGATTCGGCCCGTCGTCAATCGAGTGCGCATACGTGTAGCTCGCTTCCACCGAGAAATTGTGCGACAGCCGCTTATTGAAATTCACCAGCAGCCCGTCGTACACCGAATCCCATTTCGATGTCGCTTCAAAGAACACGCTGTACTGCGGATCGCGGAACCCGGGAATCGCATTGATGTGCGGCGTGCCAGGAATCACGAATCCCGGAGGATACCGATCAGGACAGTTGGGAAACGGGGGAGTTAATCCCGATGCCATAAAATTGAAATAAACATTCTTGCAGCCAGGTGTCCCATTCGAATTAAACACCTGCACCGTCCCGCTCGGATCAGGCTGGTTCACGTTGTAAAAGCTCCCCAAATGCACGCCGCGCAAATGAATCCCCGAAATGCTCAGCACCGAATCCCTAAACGGCTGAAACTCCAGCGACGCGCTCGCCTGTATTCCATAGGGGTTTTTGCTATCCTGATTGAAACGCACGATCGTGGCGTCCTGCAGGAAACCGCACCCGGCCAGCGTTCCGCCCGGACAACCAAGATTCGCGCCATCCGTCGTGTCCCCGTTCGGAAATTCCCCCCTCGTCAACAGCGCACCCAGCGCCGCGTTGTTAATGAATGGCGAACTCGCGAAACTGAACAAGCCCGTATTCGCGTTCAGGCTGTTCTCGAATGGGCGCCCAGGAAATGTCGAAAGCCCGCCGCACGACGGCGCCTGGCACATCAGCAGCGGCGAAGGCTGGATTCCGTGAAACAAACCAAACCCCGCCCGAAACACCACATTGCGCTTCGTTCCAAGGTTGTACGCCAGCCCAACTCGCGGATCGAAATTATGGTATTGCGTGTTCAGCACGCCCGAAGGCCAGGTCTCAAACTCCCACCGCAATCCCCCATTCAATGTTAAGCGCGACGTCGCCCGCCACTTATCCTGAATAAAAAGTCCTTCATATGTGTGGTTCAGGGTGGCTGAAGCTTGTTTTCGCACCGCTTGCGAAATGGCGCCGCCCTTGATACACAGCCGTTCCTCCCGTCACAGTCGTATCGTTGAAAGGCGGCGTAGTCGTAGCATCAAAGCGCTCGAAAAACACGACGAACGGATCCGGGCATTGTGTCCCCACGCAACCAGGAGAGCCGAGCGCAGCGCCATCTGTCCCAAGAAACGCGGGCAGGTTCGCAAAATCCGCTTCAAAGGGGTAGAAAAGCGGAAACGATTCGTAAGTGTTCACATGATCGTAATTTCCACCAAAGGTGATCGTGTGGTTGCCGAAGTTGTGCGTCACATTGTCGACGATTTCAAAGCGGCTCTCCGTATAAATATCCGGGTTGCCGCGATTTACGCCCACCGCGAAAGTGTTCGACACTTCCAGGTGTGGCTGCGTCGAGACCACCGGAAAATCAAAATTCCGGTGCGCGTACTGCATCCGCAATTCGTTGATCCATGAAGGAGTCAGCGTCGACGTCAAGCCGCCCGCAATCGATTGATCGCGAATGTAATTATTCTTGAATGCCGAGGGCAGATCGAAGCCATTGTTCAGCGGCGATTGGTTCGTCAACCGGTCGTCGTTGATGAAATACCGCGCAAACAGGTAGTTCTTGCTGTTGAAATTGTGATCGATGCGGGCGAAACCGTTGTCCGTGTTGCCGTCGCGCAGCACGATCAGGTTTTCAGCAGGAAGCCCAAACACCTGCGTTTTCACCTGATTGATCGCATCGATATTTGCAAGCACCACCGAATTGTATGTCGGTGATTCGGCTCGCCGCTGTCCTTCGTAGTTCGCGTAGATAAAAGTCTTGTCCTTCTGAACCGGCCCGCCGATCGCCGCTCCAAACTGGTTTTGCCGCAGCACGTTGAAATTCGGGACCGAAAGAATGCTCTTCGCGTCCAGGTTGTTGTTGCGGAAATACTCATACACGGTGCCGTGCCAGTCGTTCGTTCCGCTCTTCGTGATGATGTTCACGATGCCCGCTGTAGCGCGGCCGTATTCGGTGCTGTAGTCCGTGTTGATTACTCGAAATTCCTGCACGGAATCCTGCGGCGGCGTTCCGCGCTGAATTCCCGACGCGGTCGAAATATCATCCGCGCCATCTACTGCGATAAAATTGAAATGGATGTTCTGTCCGGCGAAGGAGATCTTGGTCACCGGTTCCACGATCACGTCCGTGCTTCCGGAAGTCGTGTCGCCGATTTGCACGCCGGGCGATAGCAGCGCGAAATCGATAAATTCTCGCCCGTTCACCGGCAAATCGCGAATCTGGCGTTTGGGTGATCACGTCGCTGATCTGCGTCCGCGTGGGCTCCGTCACTTCTGACTGCGCCTGCACCTCCACCTTCTCGCTTACTTCGCCCACTGCGAGCTTGAAATCAAGCGTGGCCACCTGTCCCACTTGAAGGGTAATCTCTCCAGTGTCCGTCTTGAATCCGGCCAGCTGCGCGGAAACTGTGTAGCGGCCGGCAGGCATGGCTGGAAGGCTGTACCCGCCGCTTGAATCGCTTTCCGTCGAGCGCGAAAACGCGGTCTCCGTGTTTACTGCCGAGACTTTCGCCTTCGGAACGCCGCCGCCGCTCGCATCAAGCACTTGCCCTTGCAGGGACGCAGTCACAGTTTGCCCATGCGCAGGCGACGCGCTCGAAAATACACACACCAGCACCGCGAAGCAGACAGACAATCGCAACGAATTCATACCCACCCCCCGAAATTGACCCGCCGCACCCAGTAGCAGGTTGCCCCTAAATCGTGGCGCTACCATACGACATTCAGAGCGTGAGCGCAAACTGCCTTGCGAGAGGGACTTACACGAATTGTAACCGGGGATTCGCGGCATTATGCACTTTTGGCAGTTGCATTTTGTACCGCTGGCCTCCGGCCGGCGCCTTTGAACTTGATTTCAGTAGGACAGAGTCTAGAGGGCGGAGTTTAGAGGGCGGAGTTTAGAGGGCGGAGTTTAGAGGACGGGGTCTAGAGGACAAAATTGAGAGGACAAAGCCCAGCGTGCCAGGCCGTGAGCCGCAAGGTTCAATCCGGAACCACAGCAGTCACTTCGATCTCGACTCTCGCTTGATCCTCAATCAACGCCGTCACTTGCACAGCCGTCATCGCAGGATAGTGTGAGCCGATGATTTCGCGATACACGGCGCCCAATTCTTTCGAGGCCGCGAGATATTCCTTCTTGTCCACCACGTACCAGGTCATGCGCGCGATGTGTTCAGGTTTCGCCTTCGCTTCAGCTAGAACTTCCACAATGTTCTTCAACGCCTGCCGCGCCTGCCCTGCGAACTCGTTCGAAACGAACTTCCCTTCCGCATCCCATCCAACCATCCCGCTCACAAAAATCATTTGCCCTTTCGCCATAACTCCGTTCGAGAAACCGCGCGGCCGAGCCCACGACGGCGGCTGCAGGATTTTCATGCTTTGCGGCCTCCCGTAAGTTGGCTCACTTCGCTGCCTTTCACTGGTCCCTGCGAAAGTTCGCTCTCCTGAAACCGCTTGATGATCCCGCGCGCAATGATCAACTGCTGCACTTCCGTCGCACCCTCATAAATTCTCAGTGGCCGAATTTCGCGATAGAGGCGCTCCACCGGTTCTTCGCTCACTACTCCCTGGCCACCAAATATCTGCACTGCAGCGTCGATCACCTTCTGCGCAGTCTCTGTCGCGGTCATTTTCGCCATCGCCGCCGCCACTGTCACGTTCTGCCCTTGGTCGCGCAGCCACGCCGCGCGATAAGTAAGCAGCGCAGCGGCGTCAATTCCCGTTGCCATTTCCGCAAGCTTCGCTTGCGTCAACTGAAAATCCGCCAGCATTTGCCCGAACATCTTGCGCGAAGTGGCGCGCCGCAGAGCTTCGTTGAGCGCTCGGCGCGCGAATCCAATTGCCGCGGCAGCCACCGAAGTGCGAAACACGTCCAACGTAGCCATCGCCACTTTGAATCCTTGATCCGCTTCGCCCAGCCTCTGCGAAACAGCAACCCGGCAATTCGTGAATTTCAAACGCGCCAGCGGATGCGGCGCCATCACCTGAATTCTTTCCGCAATTTCCAATCCGGGCGTTTTCGCGTCGACAATAAATGCAGTAATTCCACGCGATCCACCCGATTCTGTAGTGCGCGCAAAAAGGACATAAAAAGCGGCGATTCCGCCATTGGAGATGAAAGTCTTCTCGCCATTCAGCTCGTAGGAATCGCCGCGCTGCGTTGCTTCGCACTGCATCGCTGCCGCATCCGACCCAGCTTCGGGTTCCGACAGAGCAAACGCCGCAATAGAAGCTCCGCTGCCTACACGAGGTAGATATTTTTGCTTTTGAGTTTCGGTGCCAAAGAGTGTGATCGCGCCCGAGCCTAAACCCTGCATCGCGAATGCAAAGTCCGCGAGTCCGGAATGGCGCGCGAGCGTCTCGCGAATGATGCACAGCGCGCGCGTATCGATGTTGTCCGCTGCCGCGCCAAACGCGGTGCCGCCAATCGCATACTTTAACCAGCCCGCACTGCCCAGCTCACGCACCAGTTTCCGGCAAGCCTCGTCGATATTGGCGTCATGGCTCTCAGCCAGGTGCGCGGAAGCCCACGCTTCCAAATCCCTCGCCAGCTTTCGGTGGCGCTCCTCGAAAAAGGGCCAATCGAGAAAGCTAGTGTCCGCCATTCTCAATCTCCCTTGAACTCGGGCTTCTGCTTCGCGACAAATGCATGATAGGCGCGATGAAAATCGTTCGTCGCCATGCAGATCGCTTGTGCCTGCGCCTCTGCATCGATCGCCTCATCCACGCCCATATTCCATTCCTGATGCAGCATTTTCTTCGTCATGCCGTGCGCAAACGTGGGACCAGCAGCCAACTCGGCCGCCAGCGTCTGCGCATCCTTCAACAGCGCTTCCGGCGCGCACAAACGGTTGAAAAATCCCCAGCGCTCAGCTTCATCGCCGGGCAGGTTGCGCCCCGTATAAAGAAGTTCAGACGCGCGCCCCTGCCCGACCACTCGCGGAAGCATCGCGCACGCTCCCATATCACATCCCGCCAATCCAACACGCGTAAAAAGAAAAGCCGTCTTGCTGCGCGTCGTGCCGAAGCGAATGTCCGACGCGAGCGCCAGGATCGCTCCTGCGCCCACGCAGATCCCGTCGATTGCCGCAACGATCGGCTGCGGACATGCCCGCATCGCCTTCACCAGATCGCCCGTCATCTGCGTGAACGCCAGAAGCCCCGGCATATCCAGCTTGGTGAGCGGCCCGATAATTTCATGCACGTCGCCGCCCGAGCAGAAGTTTTCTCCCGCGCCGTTCAGCACTACCACTTTCACGTCGTCCGCATGCGCCATCGTGCGAAAAAGATCGCGCAGCTCCGCGTACGACTCGAATGTCAGTGGATTTTTTCGCTCGGGACGGTTCAGCGTGATCGTGGCTACGGCGCGCGAAACTTCAAATTGAAAATTCCGCGCCGCATATTTCGCAAGGCTCGTTCGGCTTCCCGGCAGCTTATGTGGCTCGCCCGGCAAATGTCGCATCACCCTCTCCGACTCTCGTTTGCTACCACCACTACATCAACTCGCCGCCGGCCACAGCAATCGCCTGCCCGGTGATGGCTTCGCTTCCCGGCAGGCAAAGCCATGCCACTGTATTTGCAACTTCGTCAGGCCGCACCAATCTTTTCTGCGGGTTTCGCGACGCCAGCTCAGCTTGCGCCTGCTCCGCCGTGCGCCCGGTCTTTGCAACAATATTTGCAACGGCCTCTTTCACGATGTCAGTATCCGTGAACCCAGGACACACCGCATTCACCGTTACGCCTTTTGTCGCCACCTCAACCGCCAGCGCGCGCGTCAAGCCGACCACGCCATGCTTCGCCGCGCAGTATGCCGTCACATATCCGTAGCCGGTCAAGCCGGCGGTGCTCGCGATGTTGATGATCCGCCCCCAGCCAGCGGCAAGCATGCCTGCGAGGGCGGCCTGTGTGCAATGAAATGTTCCGTCCAGATTGACGGCCATCATTCTGCGCCAGAGCGCGGCATCCGTTTTCAAAAACGGAGCTGACGCAGCTTGCCCGGCATTGTTCACCAGAATTGCGATTTCGCCAAAACGACCGCGCGCCGAATCAAACGCTTTCGCCACGGATTCCGGATCGGTCACGTCGGCACTCACATGCTGAAGTGAATCGCGCGATCCCGAAGCGGCGGATTCTTTCGGCGGCGCGCCTGTGCGGCTCACGCTCGTGACGCGTGCGCCGTGCGTGAGCAATATTTCCACGACGGCCGCGCCGATACCTCGCGATCCGCCCGTGACGAGCGCATGTTTTCCGGAGAGGAGTTGCGCACCCAGGCCGCGCGAAGCGTCGGTCACACCTGTAGCCTCAAAAGCGCCGCCCGAGCAAGATTTCTTTCGAGCTGTTCTTTGCCGTTCAAGTAGGGATCCGGCCACCACATATCTGTGTAGCCCTGCTTGGCCGCCTCATGCAAAGTCCATGCGGGATCGGCCAGATGCGGACGCGCCACCGCGCAGAGATCGGCCCGGCCGGCGGCGATAATCGTGTTGACGTGATCGCCTTCGAAAATATTTCCCACTGCAATCGTCGGGATGCCCACTTCGTTGCGAATGCGATCCGAAAACGGAACCTGGAACATCCGGCCGTACACAGGCCGCTCTTCCTTGCTCACTTGCCCCGACGAACAGTCAATCATATCCGCGCCAGCGCACTTGAAAAGCCGCGCCACGATCGCCGAATCCTCCGGCGTAATTCCGCCAGGAACCCAATCGTGCGCCGAGATGCGCACGCTCATGGGCTTCTCCTGCGGCCACACGGCGCGCATCGCCTTGAAAACTTCAAGCGGGTAGCGGCAGCGACTCTCGAGCGAGCCCCCGTATTCGTCTTTGCGCTGATTCGTGAGCGGCGAAATAAAGCTCGACATCAAATAGCCATGCGCGCAGTGAAACTCGAGCCAATCAAATCCCGCTGCAACGCCGCGCTCCGTGGCTGAGACGAAATCGGCCTTGATGCGATCCATATCCGCGCGAGTGGCTTCGCGCGGGAATTGCGAAACACCGGCAATGTATTGCAGCGACGACGCGGATACGAGCGGCCAATTATCCGACGGAAGCGGCTGGTCGATTCCCTCCCAGCCGCGCCGCGTCGAACCCTTGCGCCCGGAGTGGCCAAGCTGCAAAGCGATCTTCGCATCCGAATATGTATGCACGTAATCCACGATGCGCTTCCACGCGTCGCGCTGCGCGTCGTTCCACATTCCGAGGCACGCCGGCGTGATTCGCGCGTCGGGCGAAACGCACGTCATCTCCGTGAATACCATCGCTGCGCCGCCCATCGCACGCGAGCCCATGTGAACAAGGTGAAAATCGTTCGGCACGCCGTCCTCAGCCATGTACACCGCCATCGGCGAAACGATTACGCGATTCTTCAGAGACAATCCGCGGACTTTGTATGGAGTGAACATCGGAGGCACGGCGTGATCGACGCCGCTCCGCGCCGCGAACCAGTTCTCGACTTTCTCGACGTAGCCAGAATCGCGGAGCTTCAGATTTTCGTGACCGATGCGCTGGCTGCCCGTCAGCAAGCTGTAAGTGAACTGCTCCGGGTCGAGATGAACGTAGCGTTCCACCTGCTCGAACCACTCCATCCGGTTGCGCGCGGCGCTTTGCAATTTCAGCGCTTCGATCTCGCGCTCTTCCTGATATTTCTGCAGCGCACTCGTCACGTCGCCATCGTGATGCGAGAGCACTCGCGTGAGCGCGATGGCATCTTCCATCGCGAGTTTTGTTCCGGAGCCGATGCTGAAATGCGCGGTGTGCGCCGCGTCGCCAATCAGCACGATATTCTTGTGGAACCATTTCTCGCACAGCACGCGATTGAACTTCAGCCACACGGCCGAGCCCTTCAAGTGCTTCGCGTTCGAGATCAACGCGTTGCCGTCGAGCCGGTCGGCAAATAGCTTTTCGCACAGCGCAATCGATTCTTCCTGTTCCATTTTGTCGATGCCGGCTTTCAGCCAATTTTTCTCCGGCGTCTCGACGATGAACGTGGACCAATCCGCATCGAATCGGTACGCATGCAAATTGAACCAGCCCCATTCCGTATTCGCGAAATCGAAAGTAAACGCGTCGAGTTTCTTTTTGCTGCCCGAGCCAGATGAAGCGATTCTGCCGCGGCTGAATGTTGGGCTTGAAAATACTTTCGTACTTGCGACGCGTCACAGACGACCCGCCGTCGGACGCAATCACCAGATCGTAATCGGCGGCATACGAATCGGGGTCGGTGATCTCGGTCTGGAAAATTAATTTCGCGCCGAGGCCTGCTGCGCGCTTCTGCAGAATTTGCAGCAGTTTGATTCGGCCGATTCCGCAGAAGCCGTGGCCGCCGGAAGTTACTTTCTGTCCTTTGAAGAAAACGTCGATGTCGTCCCAGTGGCGGAACGCGCGAGTGATTTCGGAGTGCGTTTCCGGGTCGACGTCTTTGAATCCGTCCATCGTCTTGTCGGAGAAGACGACGCCCCAGCCGAAAGTATCGTCGGGGCGATTGCGCTCAACGACCGTGATGTCCCAGGAAGGATTGGCCTTCTTGGCGAGAATTGAAAAGTAGAGGCCGGCAGGGCCGCCTCCGAGGCAAACGATCCTCATTACTTGTCTCCCGATGCGATTACTTGTCTCTCAAACGCGGACAAATCACGAATGCTTACGGTGCCAATTCTTCTTCTCTCAAGAAGCATGCTGCGCGCCCAAAAGCCGTATTTGTTCCTATTAGAAATTTGCATCTCGCTGCTTTTAAAGCACATAAGCCGAATTCTAATATTCCGATTGTTCCGATTAGAACTTGAAATTCTAATCGGGACAATTGGCCTGTCATATCCGGCCATTGACGGGTGTATCGGCCGGTCGATTCACTCCCTCATCGGCGAGGGCGCTGGCTAACTTTTCGCCCGTGTCGTCGGCCAGCGCGGCTTCGCGAAGCTGTTTCAGCCTCGGCGCGGCATCGGCTTTGCCACGCAACTTCGGCAACGCGGCCATGATGGCTTCGTAATTTTTTTCGCCTTGCGCGTGGGTGTCGCCATAACCCTTTACCATGCGCGGGCATTCGGCAATTTCCAGAGCGAGCGCGTAATCTTCTGGGGCGACGCGCGCGATCAGCGCGAGCCAGTCGGCGATGGCTTTCTCTTCTTTCTTGAAGCGCAGCGACATTCGTCGCCACCGGCGCATGCCTGCGACCATATAGAGTTGCAAGTATCCGCCGAGCGAGGTGGTCTCGACGATTTTTCCGTTGCCCGTTATCGCTTCGGTTAGCCGGCGCATCAGAGTTCGAGCGGAGGAGCAGCCGACCCAAGGGCGCGGGAACCATGTCCGCGATTTCCTGCACGCGCGGATGCAAGAATTCTTTGATTTGGAGCATCTGGGCCGGATCGACGCGGGCGTCCTGGTGGACGCGATCGAAACGGGTGCGCCGGATTTTCAAATCCGCCACTCGCGGCGCGTCTTCATAGGACATCCAGAGGGCTAAGTATCGTGCGGTTTCGCTAAGCAGCGCAAAATCGCCTTTTCCGTACTTCGAGTCCAGGTCGCGGATGGGTTCAAGCCGATCCAAGTATTCCGTCGCGTACGCGACGTCTTGATAGTCCGCGAGCCTTTCGATGCCGGCATATAAGACCAGGCGGCTCTGCGGAGAATCTTTTGTGATTCGCGCTGCAAGGGTCTGAAGGCGCGGCCCCACCGCTGGTCGTGCTACCAGTCTCGCTTCAGCGACTTTCGGTTCTGCTGCTGCGCGAAATCCGGCGTCAAAAGCCGCCAAGCTGCTTTCGACCCCAACTCCGCCCTTGCGAATTGCGTCCTCGAATTGTTCGCGGCGAAACGGCAATGCGCCGGTTGCTGCAAGGGCGCCGAAAAGCGAAGCGCTGATTACGCTGCGCGCGTCTTCCGCGATCCGGGCGAAATCGCCGTGGACGAATGTTTTCGCGGCTGCGCTACTTGCTTCGATCACTTTCGCAGAATCCACGCGGCTATCGGTGATCGCGGTCTTTTCGGTCATGGAATAGACGCGATTCGTCGAGGCGATCAGAGTGGTTCGATCGGGCGTCACGAGGCCACGCTGAATCGCGCGGCCGGCTTCCATCAATTCGGATGCGAGCACGATATCAACTTCTCCGGGAACGGGCATCAGCGCCAGGATGGGTTCTTTGCAGGCCGCCTGGACTTCTTCCTCCGGGAAAATTTCCAGATAGTAGATCGTCGAGCCGGTTCGCTGCGCGACTCCGGGAACCGACGTGGTTTGCGCGCGATAGCCGGAATGTTCGGCGAGATCTACGATCCAATCGGCGAGGACACCGCCGCCTTCTCCCCCCATCGCGAGGATTGCGATTGTAATCGCTTTGGGAGTTCGTTTATGGAGCGATGCAGGCGGAGCGGCCGCGCCTTTCGCCATCAAAGCCTCGCGTCCACGTCAGGCATGGATACCCGCGAGACGGCGTTCGATGCGATTCTGCAAAAATCCGATCACGGCACGACGAACTTTTGATTTCGTGCGATCCCACGCGTTCGGATTGGTGATCACTTCCGCGCGGAAAAATGACGGGCACAGAACCGCTGCGTGCGCCACCTCGCCGCACAATCCGCAGCCCGAGCAGCTATCGAGAACCGTGGCCACCGGATCTTTTCGCAAAGGATCCTGATTGGGCTTGATGGTGAGCGAGGGGCAGCCAGACAAGCGAATGCAGGAGTGGTCGCCGGTGCAGGTGTCGGCATCGACGCCGAACCTTTCGCGGACCACGCGCTTCCCTTCCTTGGCCATTTTTGCCATCAGAGGCTTTACGCGACGCTGTTTGTTGAGAGTGCATTCGCTTTGCGCGACGATCACTTTTGGCCCGCGCTCTTTGGTGGTGAGCGCTTCGATGAAGGTATCGCGCATTTTCGCGACGTCGTAGGTACGCGTAATCGTGCGCACCCATTTCACACCTACGCCACGGACAGCGTCCGCAATCGAGAGTTTCGTCTTTCGAATCGGATTGCTCGCGGCGGACGACAAAATATCCTGGCCGCCGGTTGCGGCTGTGTAGCTATTGTCGACGACGACGAGAAGGCTATCGCTTTGGTTGAAGACTGCGTTGCCGACGCCGCTGGTGAGGCCGTTGTGCCAGAACCCGCCGTCGCCCATAAAGCTTATCGTGCGCTTGTTGGTTTCTTTGGTGTTGAACGCGGCCGCGCCTGCCCAGCCGAGTCCGTAACCCATCGTGGTGGCGCCGATATTGAAGGGCGGCAGGATCGAAAAGAGATGGCAACCGATGTCGGCGCTGACGTGATGGGGGCCGAGCTTGCGCTCCGCCAATTTCAGGGCGGAAAAAATCGGGCGCTCGGGGCAGCCCGTGCAGAATGAGGGCGGGCGCGGGTGAATTTCGTTGTCGACGATTTTTATCGCTTGGGGCTTTTCGGTGGCCGGGCGCGCAACGGTAGGAAGATTTTGGCGGTCGATTAAGTTCGGCGCGTACATTTCGACAAATTTCAGCACGCCCTTGGTAACGGCTGCGGCGGTGTATTCGCCCGCCATGGGCAGAACGTCTTTGCCGTGAACTTTCGTCTGGATGTCGGCCTTGCGCAGAATCGAATTGATATTTTGCTCGATGAAATCGGGCTGGCCTTCTTCGATGACGAGCACCGCGCGCTTGCCGAGGCAGAAGTTTTTGATTTCTTCTTCGATCAGCGGGTAGGTGACATTGAGGACGTAGTGCGGAATCTTGCTGTCGCCGAATGCATTCGAAAGGCCCAGTAATTCGAGGCAGCGGATTGTGGTGTTGTACATGCCGCCCTGCAGGATGATTCCGAAATCCTGCGCGCCCTCGGCAAAAATTTCGTTCAGTCCCTTTTCGTGGATGTATTTCTGTGCGGCTGGCCAGCGCTGGTGAATTTTCTCCTGCTCGTGCTGGAAGCTTGCCGGAGGGAGGACGATGCGGCTGACGTCGCGAACTGGATTTTCCATGGCGTCTTTCAGGGTGAATTTCGGGCGGACATTGTCCTTGGCGATGAAGCGTCCGTGGACGTGGCATGCGCGGATTCGCAATTCGAGCATGACGGGGGTGTGCGTTGCTTCGGATAGCTCGAATCCCTGTTCCACTGCGCGAACAATTGACGGCAGATTCGGCCGCGGATCGAGCAGCCACATCTGCGACTTCATGGCGAATGCGTGAGAACGCTCCTGCATGATGCTGGAGCCGTCGCCATAATCTTCGCCGACGATAATCAGCGCGCCTCCGGTGACACCGCCGGAGGCCAGATTCGCGAGAGCGTCGGATGCGACATTAGTGCCGACCGTGGATTTGAAGGTGACGGCGCCGCGCAGAGGATAGTTGACGGAAGCGGCGAGGGTGGCGGCGGCGGTGGCTTCGGAGGCGCTGTGCTCGAAATGGACGCCGAGTTCTTCGAGGATGTCGTTGGCGTCGGTGAGCACATCCATCAGGTGCGAGATCGGGGCGCCCTGGTAGCCGGCTACGTAGGAGACGCCGGATTGCAGGAGGGCTTTTGTGACGGCGAGGATGCCCTCGCCGCGAAATTCCTGGCCTTGGCCCAGGTAAAGTTTTTGGACTTCTTTTTTGAAGAACCGCTCCGCCATTTGTCGGGTCCTGTTTGCCGCCGTCTAAAGAGGGCGATGATAAGGCACTCTAGGAATTTTACACCTAAATTGGCTTTGTCCCGTGGAGCGAGGTAAAGGGCCAAGTTACGCCTGGCTTCCCGGAACAATTGGCGCCTCTCTGTTTGTGTTTCATTCTCTTCCGCGCAGCGTGGCTGCTATGACACGAGGACTGCGGCGACCGTGAATTACCGCGACAACAACGAGCGGCTTCTCGTCGGGTGCGTAAGCGATCAGATAATCGCGGATTGCTTGAAACCGGAGGGTTTCCGAAGTGAGATCCAATCGCCTGTGACCCTGATTTGGAAAAGCCGCAAGCTTGCGAATCGCTTCTAAGAGGTGCTCACGGAAGCGTGTCGCAGCAGCGGGATTGTCCTTTGCGATAAACTCCCAGATCTCGGTGATGTCGTTCGCGGCGCCAGGATGAAGCTCAAAAGCCTAGCTCATTCGTTATTTCGAAGAACGCCGCTTGGAAAGTTCACTTTCGCGCTGACGCAAGCCTTCGAAGAAAGCTTCACCGTCAACGGGTTTGACGCGGCCGTTCTTAATATCATCGTAGCGATTATCGAGCAGATCACGAAGTTCGGCGACTTCGATCAGATAAGCAGCCATAGCGTCTTCCACGAGATCGTCGGTGCGGCGACCGCTTTTCGAAGCCAGTTCGTTTAGGCGCGATTCCGTCTCGGGCTTGAGGCGTATTTCCATGTTGTCAGTCTAGGGAGTTGGTGGAGTTCTGTCAAAAGCATTCCGGCGCGAGAGCGCGAGTTCCTTGATGTAAGATCAGGAACCTGGCACGCCTGTGAGAGCTGCAAGAATCATCAGCACGAGCCCCGCTATTTGTAGAAAGAAGCCGTCCTTCGATTCCTTCCAATGTCCGGCAACATACACGAGTTGAACAATCGGGACGAGGAAGCAAACCAATCCCCAGAGAATGTTCCGTTGCCATGCAAGGACGATAATCCATACACTTCCGACAAATGCCAAGACCCAGCCTAATACCAGGAATGTCCAGCCCAGGATGGCTACTGCGGAACTCACGGGTAACACCTCTCCTTTCATTGCGATTCTCGGATGATGACAGTACACGGGCTCGGATTTTAAATTGGATGACTGCTTGTTACCGCATAAGGCAGCTGAACCTTAGGCCAGTGCTGGCAAACGAAAGCAAAAAGAGCCGGCGGGACGCCCTTTGAAACTCAGGACGAGCCGGCGCTACGGAAGGGCCGCGTCGCCATGAACTAAGTGCGAAATCCTCCAGCACAGTGAAACCACTACTTCATATCACCTCGACCCGCACCTGGCTCCGCACTTTTGCCAGCGCGCGGTCTCGTGTGACGAGCGGAGCATTCAGCGCTTCAGCAAGGGCCAGATAAGCGGCATCATAAGCGGTGAGACCGTGGCGCATTTGCCAAATGCGCGTAAGCAGGACGAAATGCGGATAGCGAGTCAGTGGAAAGTCAATGAGATCGTTAAGAGCTTCGGCACCGCGGTCAGCGGAGATGATTGCGGTGCGCACGTAGCGGCGCAAGACCTGCGCGATTTCCAAGTCGATGAGATGAGGAGCATGCAGGGTCTCATTGCCTGAGAAGATAAGACGGCTCACACGCGGAGCGACAGGCGTTTGGAGGAGAACTTCAAGAATCGCGGAAGCATCGACGACGATCAGCGATTCTTCCTCTCGGCGCGTACCGCTGCCGCCGGTCCGGGATGCGGCCGCACGGGCTGTCGGCTCGAAAGCCGCTTCCGCATTTCGTCAAGGGTGGGGCGGTCGAGGGCATGGCGCAGTTCGCGGAGCAGGTAGTCAGACAAGGACATACCCTCGAGCGCCGCACGGGCCTTGAGCTCACGATGCAAGTCGGAAGGTACATTTCGAATCTGAACCATTACAGGCATGCGATCAGCATACTTGCATGTGCAGCACATGTCAATATGATTGGTGTTCGCGGACCGAAAAAGAGCCGGCGAGACGCCGGCGTTACGGAATGGCAGCTTCGCCATCAATACAGTGCGAAATCTTGGTCGTAATCGCTTGCCGCGCTGCTGAAAGCCTTAAGGACTAAGCTAACTGGCGACTAAGGCGAGGACGCGGCAGGGGCTGCCTGAGCCTCGGACGATTTTTAGTGGGGGCGTGATTAGGATGGCGCCTCTTGGGGGGAGTTGATCGAGGTTCATGAGGCTTGCGAGGCCGAATTTATTGCTGCCGTGCATGATGGTGTGGCATGGAAATGGCGGGTTGAATTTGAAGGCCTGGCCTGCGTCGGTGCCGACGCCTTCTGAGCCCCAGCCGATTACGTCGCGCTCTTTTGCGAGGAAGGGAACGAGATCGGGGTGGGGGCCAGGGACGTGCGCGCCATCTTCTTTGATATTGAGGAATGATGCGGCGTCTTTGCGCTTCGACCAATCGGTGCGCATCAGGACCCAGGAGCCGGCTTCTATGCGGCCGTGTGTGGTTTCCCACATTTCAACGTGCTGCGGCGTGAGCAGGAAATCGGGATCTTTGGCGACTTCGCGCGAAACGTCGATGACGTTGGCGGGGGCGAAAAATTTCGCGACGGGAATATTGTCGGTGGCGTTGTTGGGGTAGTCTTTTCCTGTGACCCAGTGGATCGGGGCGTCGAAATGCGTGCCGGTGTGTTCGCCGCAGGAGAAATTATTCCAGTACCAGGCGGGGCCGCGGCTGTCGTACTTGGAAATTTCTTCGAGGCGGAAGGGCCAGGTCTTGCCGAATTCCGGGGGGAGCTGGATTGTGGCGGTGGCGGCGTCGAGGGGCTGGGTTAGGTCAATCACCCGGATCGCGCCGGAGGCCAGCGCTTTCAGGAACCCGCTTAGAAGATCTTGGGGCACTCTTCGCGCGCTCCTTATCAATCGAGCGCAAAATGACGCGCCGGGGCGACATTATACGCGAGCATGCGAGGTGATTTGCAAGGACCAATGGAGTTTCGGCTAGTTTCAGGGAAAAGCCGGCGCACTCGCCGTGGAGGTTAGCGTGGCTGCCTTGAAAAAGGGCGATATCGGCGTCCAAGTATAGGTGATTGTGACTTGGCATGAGGTACCCAGCACCCCCGGCCCGCATATGGTTGTGACTGGCGGACCTACGCTTGAAGCCTTCAAGCCAAGACCTGGAGCAGCCTGCGAAACATAGGTGCTGGGAGAGCACGGGGTGTTAACCTGAGCGCCGCAACGGGCCGCTTCGCCGGCAATATAGTTGAGAGCGGACTTGGCGCTAGCCATCAAATTGAGATCGATGCCGCCGAGAACAATTAATAGAAGCATGGGCAACACGAGAGCCATCTCGACCATCACCGAGCCGCGTTGCGTCTTTCGGTTCTCCACTGTCATCACCTGAATTATACCCACCCGTTCTGCAATTTGCTGCTGTCTCGCGCGGAAATCAACTTGCGGCGCGCAGGGTTGAAATCTCGAAACGGTCGCCCACTTTGGTGCCGGTGCGATAGATCGTGTGCGGCGGAAGCTCGAGCACACTGCTGGCTTTGAGGGATACGCGCGAAATGCGGAAGGGGCGCACGTACTCCTCGATGTGCACGACTTCTTTTTCTTTGCTCAGGAAAATCAGGTCGATGGGGAACATCATGCCGATCGTGTGCACACCGCGAGACGGAACGATCCACAGGCCGCAACCGAGCCGCGCCCAGCGTTGCGTTTTGCCGAGCAATCCGATCAAGCGGCGGAAATAGCTATCGGCCACGGAGGCTTCGGTGGCGACAAATGTTTCGCGCGTTTTGTTATACACGGCTACGGCACGGCCGTTTTTATGATTGGCCATCGCGGATCCCATCTTCCCGAATTTGAGCTCTTGAACTGACGTGCTGCTACTCCTCGATATTTCTACGGCGCCGCCAGATGATGATAAAGAGGACTACGACTGCCAGCGCTCCTGCCACGATTCGTATTAGTGTTACGTTATCCATCTCCGTACCCCTCCCAGTCAGGTTTGATTTTCACGGCGCGCGCCTAGCACGCCGCGTTGCGATTCTTGCTTTAGTGCGCGAACTGGCGCATGAAAGTAAGAACCGCGGGGCCCAGGACCACTACGAGCAGCGCCGGAAAAATAAACAGCACCAGCGCTGGCACCATTTTCACTGTCGTTTTAGCGCTCATTTCTTCGGCACGCTGCCGGCGCCGCGTGCGCAAATCGTCGGAATGCACGCGGAGCGATTGAGCAACACTGGTGCCGAAGCGTTCAGTCTGCACGAGCATGGCGACGAGCGCCTTCACATCGTCGAGGCCCGTGCGCTTGGAAAGCGAGCGCAGAGCTTCGATGCGGCTTTTGCCTACTCGCATTTCCAGGTTTACGAGCTGCAACTCCTCGCTCAATTCGGGATGTGCCACTTGCATTTCCTGCGCGACGCGAAGCAGGGCTTGATCGAGACCGAGTCCCACTTCCACGCAGATCACCAGAAGATCGAGTGCATCCGGCAGACCCATGCGCAGGCGATGCTGACGCGCGCGCACTCGCGAGGTGAGCCACATGTCCGGAAGCAGAAAACCGAGAACGGCGGCGGCGCCGATGATGAAAGTCGGATTGTAGCGATAGACGCCGGTGAGGAGCACGGCGGCCAGCAGCGCAACGGGAAGAAGTATTTTCATGCCGCGCATGGCGAGCATCGCGTCGGCGCTACGGTAGCCTGCGCGAATCATCAAAAGCTGAGTTCGCGAGACCTGGCTCGAGCCGGACGGCACGAGTTTGCCGATGGAAGCGAGGCCGTCCTTCATCCATTCCGATTTCTTGGCCGGCGGCTTAGTGCGTTCGGCGATTGCCGAGGCATCGAGGAGGCGCTCGAGCCTTCCCGCCACTTTCTGGTCGGAAGGCGAGAAAGCGAAAACGAGCGCCACGAGAATTCCTACCGTGGCCAGGAACGTTGCGCTAGTGATGACCCAAACCATCAAAGTCTCCAGAATTTGAATCAGACATCGATATGAATAATTCTCCAGATAATTATTGAGCCGAGAACCTGCATTGCCGCGGCGGCCGTCAGCAAAGTGGGGCCGACTGGATCGGTGAATAAGATCTTCATGTAGCTCGGATTCATCAGCGCGAGCAGAGCCATCATCGAAGGCGGCATGGCGATGAGAACCATTGCGGTGAGCCGGCCCTGAGCGGTTCGCACGCGCACTTCGCGATAAATTCGGAAGCGCTCGCGAATCACGCGGGAAAGCTCGTCGAGAATTTCCGCCAGGTTGCCGCCCGTTTCTTTTTGCACGAGCAACGCGGTGACGAAGAAGCGCACGTCCATCAGGGGGACGCGCTCGGTGAGGTTTACGAGGACGTCGCGCAGGGGCAATCCGAAATTTTGCTCTTCGAATGTCTTGCGAAATTCGGAAGCGACCGGCTCGGAGGATTCCATCGAGATCATTTCGAGGCCGGTGGTGAATGCGTGGCCGGCGCGAACCGCGCGTCCCAAAAGGTCCAATGCTTCGGGGAATTTTTCTTCGAATTGGCGCATGCGCCGGGCGCGTTTAAAAGCAATCACCGAATAGGGGACGATGGCGAGGAGCACTCCCAGAATCGCCGAGAGCGCAAGACTGTGAAAAAAATGGGCGACGATCAAAAAAGTTGCAAAACCAAGAACGCCGCTGAGCAGGAGCACTTTGGCAGGCTTGATCGTCATGCCAGCCTGCTCGATCGTCTGCTGAAGACGGGCGGGCCATGAAAACTGCGTCATGATGCGATGCAGCAGGGGAACGCTGCTGAGCATCTCGTCGCGAATGAGAAACAAATCTGGCGAAACTTCGGCGGTGCGGCTATCTGCCTTACGCACGGCACTCATGCGGCGGCGAATGAGGCTGGGCCGATCTTCGCCGCTGGCCAGCATCCAGAGCGAAAGGACGATCCCGCATACAACGGCAAATGTCAGGAGTGCGAGTAAAGGGGCCATCGCGAGTCCTCAATAGCTCCTGGGAACTTCAAACATGGATACCGGGAGCTGGATGCCTGTGACAGCCAGGCGCTCCGCAAACTTCGGGCGTATGCCGGTGGGAATAAATTCGCCCAACACTTCGCCGGAGTCGCGTATACCGCGCTTGCGGTATACGAAGATGTCCTGCATGGTGACGACTTCGCCTTCCATGCCGGTGATTTCGGCGAGGCTCACAACTTTTCGAGTGCCATCGCTCAGGCGGCTCACTTGCACGACGACATCAACAGCGGACGCAATCTGCCGGCGGATTGCGTTGTCGGGAATATTCAAGCTGCCCATGGCGACCATGGTTTCAAGGCGGCTCAGCGCGTCACGAGGAGAATTGGCGTGAATCGTAGCGAGCGAGCCATCATGACCGGTGTTCATGGCCTGCAACATGTCGAGCGCTTCTTCGCCGCGCACCTCACCAACGATGATGCGGTCCGGGCGCATGCGCAGCGAGTTGATAACCAGTTGGCGCTGCTGCACCGAGCCTTTGCCTTCGATATTGGGAGGCCTGGTTTCCAACCGAACGACGTGTTCTTGATGGAGCTGCAATTCGGCCGCGTCTTCGATGGTTACAATCCGTTCGCGATTGGAGATGTAAGACGACAAGACATTGAGGAACGTGGTCTTACCGGCGCCGGTGCCGCCGGAAATCACGATGTTCAACCGTGCCTTCACGCAGCCCTGAAGCAATTCCAGCATCGCGGGTGTGAGTGTTTTGTTAGCCAGCAAATCTTGTGAGTTCAGTCGTTCGCGGCCAAATCGCCGGATGGACATGCAGGGGCCGTCCACGGCGAGCGGAGGAATGATGGCGTTTACGCGCGAGCCATCTGCCAGGCGCGCATCCACCATCGGCGATGATTCATCCACGCGGCGGCCGATTGCAGAAACAATTCGGTCGATAATGCCCATCAAGTGGGCGTCGTCCCGGAACTGGACGCTGGTTAGTTCCAAAATACCTTTGCGCTCGACATAGACTCGTTTGTAGGTGTTCACGAGAATGTCGGAAACGGTCGGGTCGGCGAGAAGCGGCTCCAAGGGACCGAGCCCGAATACTTCGTCAAGAATTTCCAGCGAGAGCCGCTCGCGCTCCTGGAGGTTCATCGGCGTGGATTCGCCGACGACTAGCCCCTCCAAAATCTGCGCCACTTCCCGGCGGACGTCTTCGCGTTTGATTTCACCGAGGCGGTCCAGATTCAATTTCTGGATCAGCTTGCGGTGAATCGCGGCTTTGACCGCGGAGTAATCGGTCTTTCTCGTTGGAAGCGTGCCGGACGACATTCGTTCTTACCTCTTTGTCGGAAACAGAAATCCGCCCAGGCCAGCTTTCTTCGCCGTAGCCTGTTCCATCCCAGCCAACTGCGCCGCGAGCTGCCGGTAGCGGTTCGTCAAAACATTGTTGTGATTTTCCATAAGCGGCATTCCCAAATTCACGGCCATGCTGGCCTTTCGATAGTCATTGGGAAGACAGGCAAAGATCGGCCGCTTGATGCTTTTCTCGATGCTCTTCAGCGCTTCCTCGTCACCCTTATGCCAGCGGTTGATCACCACGCGAACGCGTTCAGGCTCAATCCCGATTCCCGCCATGGCCAGCAGCCGGCGTTCGAGAGTCCAGAGCGCGGGAACGTTCGCTTCGGCGACCACCAAAATCATGCGCGCGCTTTGAAACATCGGGTTCCATTCCGATGAAAACTGTGAGCCGACGTCGACGAGGACGACGTCGCTGCTCGCCTGGGCCACGTTCATTACCCGCTCGAGCGGTCCGAGCTTGATGTTTTGCCATTCTTCGAGTTGGGTTGCGCCGCCGAGGATTTCGAGCTTTGTTTTATGCGCCGTCAGGAGCCCGCTGAAGAAGTGGCTATCCAGTCGATCCAAATTTTCCACCGCGTCGCGGACTACGAAGCGCGGATGCAGATCGAGAAGGAGATGCACATTGCCCAAAGGCCGCGCAAAATCAAGCAGCACTACGTGCTTTCGCGCGTACGTGGACAGCTGCACGCCCAAATTCACAGCGACGGTGGTGGTGCCGACGCCGCCTTTCGAGCCCATCACGATAATCGTCTTCTCGGCCGCCTTGCGTTCAGTGGCTTGGCCTTCGGCGCGAAAGCGCGTGAGGACATCTTTCAGGGCTTCCGGCGTTACTGGCTTATTGATGAAATCCTGCACGCCGCAGCGCATGGCTTCGAGAAGAGTTTGTTGGTTGGGAGCTGTGGTGGAGCAGGCGATCAAGCGAACAGCGGGACGCAATCGTCGAATGTGGGCACCGAAAACAAAGAACGGCTCCGAATCCCGGCTCAGATCGAGAAATACGACGTCGGGAATTCCTTCGCTCGCATCCGGCAACTTTTCCATCGGAATCGTCCACTGCTTGACGGAGCTGACCAGGCCCGTCTGCTGCAGGCAAGCGAGAAGCTGCGCAGAGCCGTCTCGATCGGCGCTCGCGATTGCGGTGGTCACCATGATTCTGCTGCCCTTCTAATTGGCCTCAGGTCGCTCTTCATCTTGCTATAGGTCCCCTTTACTTCTGGCCTGGCGTTTTCGGTTGCTCTGTCGCGCTGGGCGTTGGCGTCAGGAATGGCTTTGGGAAAAACAGCTCAGGCTTTTTTTGCTGCGGCTGTATGGGCTGCACCACTCGCGGCGTCACCATAACGAGCAGTTCGTCTCTTGTCTTGTTGATGCTGCGACTTGTGAACAGCTTGCCAAGAACGGGTACATCGCCGATGAACGGAATCTTCGAGAGCTGCTCCGTGTCGCGGTTATCTACGAGGCCGGCAATCGCGAAACTCTGTCCATCCCTTAGATCCATCTCCGATTCTACGCGGCGGGTGGACAGGGCCGGAATCAAAAAGCCGGAAACGTTGAGAGCATTGGTGAAATCGAGCGCGCTTACCTCCGGCTTGACGTGCAGGTGAATCAGGCCGCTGGGGAGCAACGTGGGCGTGAAATTCAGGCGCACGCCGAATTCCTTGAACTGAATCGTGATTCCTGCGAAACCGCCGCCCGTGGTGCCTTGCACGATGGGAAACGGGAATTCGCCGCCGGCGAGAAAGCTGGCGTCTTTTCCGGATGCGGTGAGCAAGTTAGGCTCGGCTAGGATTTCGAGGACGTTGTTCTGCTGCAGTGCTTGAATCGTCGCCGCTAAATTGATGTCCGGCCGGAAGAGGAAAATGTTCAGCAAATTGCTGACACCAATTCCCGAATTCACGCCTTGTGAAGGTGCGACAAGTTGAGGCGGCGAGAATTGCTGTGTGGAAATCACGCCCACGTTTTTTGCGCCCGGAAGGCTGAGGATGTTGATGCCGAGCTCCTGCAAGGCCGTCTTGTCCACTTCCGCGAATTTCACTTCCAGGAGAATTTCGCCCGGAGGCGATGCCGGCACTTCCATCAGGCTGGTGACTTTCGGCGTGGTGCCTTTCACGACTTCGAGGATTTTGTCCGCCACGGCTTGCGAGGAAATTTTGCCGGACAGCATGACGACATCTTTGGACGTTTCAACTACGACGGGCTCATTCGGAAAAACTTCGTGAATTTTTTCGGTCAAGCTCAGAACATCAATATCCACGGATACTTCGAAAGCCTGGCTCTGCTCGTTTTCATCCCAGATGATGAGCGAAACTCCGCCCGGAGCTTTTCCGTTGACGAGAACCTGCGTGGGGCTTACGACGATTGCTTCGGCAATGGCGGGATCGGCGAGCGAAACGCGCTTGATGCGCGACGGGGAGGTGATGACCAATGAGCGTCCCACAAGGAGGTGCAGCGCCTGCGGGACTTCGCCCGATTGCTGGCCTGATTGCTGGCCTGATTGCTGGCCTGATTGCTGGCCCGACCGCGCTGCCCCCGGCACTCGGGGTTGGCCCGCCAAGCCGGGCGCTTCGCAAATAAGAAGGGCAACAACGATTGCCGACGCGCCGGCGCGCAGCAACACTGACAGCGGATTTCGCGTTGAAAGCTGTAGAGACGATGGCTCTGGCATTCGAAACCCCCGACGGTTGCTCACGGATTTTGAAAGCTCTTTGTTTCGCGTTTGGTTCCGACGATGACTTCCACAGTGAACGGAGCGGGGATTGCGGGAGGCGTTTTCGCGGCAACATGCTTCGGAGCCGGCGGCGCGCCTGAAGCGAAGAGCGAAGTTTGCATCACGGCAGGCGGGCTCATGTTTTTCGTGTCAATCGTGTTGCGGAGGGCGAGCTGAATTTTGCCTTCGGTGCTGGCCATTGCGAGCTTCGCAGCGTCGTCGGGGGTGACCAGAAGCGTGATGACAGGAACCGTTTGCGGCTTGCCTTCCTTATCCTGCTCGACCTTTTGACCCGCGGCAAGTACGCGGACGTTTTCCAGAATCGTACGCGTGATATTGCCTCCGCCGGTGGCCGCACCGGTGACGAGCACGTCCACCATCGTTCCGGGCGTGACGAATCCCGCTACGCCCACTACGTCGTTTACCGCGACTGACATTGCGCGCATGCCTTCGGGGATTGTGGCGGCGAGACCTGCGCCGGATTGAAGCGAAGCGAGTTTGCTCTCCAGGATTGGCTCGTTTTCTGCGACGGATGTGATGAGAGCGCGATTCGCAACGTCGTCAACCTTCGTGAACATTCCTGCTACAGGTTGGCCCTGCGGCCACGGAATTGTTTTCAGATTCGAGGCGTTCACGCGCGTTCCGAGCTTGAGGGGTTCAGCCGCTACCACGATTTGCTGCATTCTCACGACCGGCTTTGGTGCTGAAGCCGCCTGGAATTGGCGGTAGACGAAGACGCTCGCGACAATTCCGAGAATGATCGCGACGGCCAACCCCAGCAGTCGGTTCGAATTCATCAGCAAATCTCCATGGTTGGAAACTCTTAAGTTCTCGAACTCAGTAACCGAGACGAGCGGCCGCGAAGGAAATCACGGCAGCGATCGCGACCGCCATCCCGAACGGAACTTTCATCAGTCCCGGATTATCGAGCGAAATTTCCGGATTGGCCCGCAGCCCGAAGATCAGAAATCCCTGCACGAGCACCCACATGTTCTTGAACGTGTGCACCAAGCGGTGGGCGCGAATCACCTGAACCATGCCGATTGCGCCCGCCGCAAGAATGCTGACCACCAATACGTAAAGGAGAGCCTTTGGTCCGAGCAGCCCGCCGACCGCTCCCATCAGCTTCCAGTCGCCTGCTCCGAGAGCTCGCAGCAAAACGAACGGGAGCAAAATCACGAGCGCCAGGCCGGCACCTTCGAGAGCGAGAACTGCTCCGTGCCATCCGTTGAGCGCGGTGTTGGCTGCGATTCCGACGACTAGCCCCGGCACCGTAAGCCAGTTCGGGATTCGGCGTGTTCGCAGGTCCATCCAGCCGGCGTATAGAGTGAGTGCCAGCGTGAGCGCCCAAATTGCTTGCGGAACGGTCGTCAGCATGGGCCCTTCTTACGTATTTCTACTTCTGCGGCAGTAGCGAGTTCGCACGAGCCAGACTAGCTGCTCGTCGAATTGGACAGATTGCTTGCCGCATTCTGAAATACGCCATTGATCGTGCTGGCGATCGTTTTCATCGCTCCGATGGCGCCGAGGGCAATCAAGGCCAACAGGAGCGCGTATTCCGTCAAATCCTGCCCTTCTTGCTCTATCCAAAGCCGCTTCATCAGACTCTTCATCTCAGTGTTCCTCTTGGTTTTGTAAGTGAACGTCCGGTAAGGGAATCGTCCTTCTATTTGTCATGCATCTGAGCCGCCAATCCGTACGGATTTATATCCGGACGCGGCTCTAACCGGCTCAAAAAACAGCACGTTGTTGACACGATCTGAGCTACAACCGTCCTCACAGCACTCGCCGTCCCGAGGCGTCACCCCTTGTGTACACCAGTGCGGGAGGCAGCGCACGGTTTGTTGACGCTCCGCGGGGCGTAAGAGCCCGACTAAGACTCCTTTTGGCCCCACATGACGACATTCCAGGCTAGCCAACGAACCCCCGGAATTCGCGTCAACGTTCGGTCGAGAGAGCGCAGAGGCATCCACCAGCCTAAATTTTCGCTGGTTTCCCGCAAGATTCGTTTCCAATAGCGCTGGTCGTTCGGGTGGACTCGATCTTTGAGGTAGTATTTGACAAACAAGAGCAGCGACGCAACCCAGAACTCCCGATGCCTCAATGCAGGAAAATACCTGCGGGCTAGTTCCACGTCCCTGATCGTCAATGGGCGCTCGTCCTCAGTTCGGACCTCAGTCGCCATCTTTCGATAGAGATAAATCGCCGGATTATAGGCGAGTGGGTCCCACGAAAAGAAGGTTCCTCCGGGTTTCAGCGCCCTCTTGATCTGCTCAAACAGTCTTGCTCGGTCCGAGACATGATGAATCAGATTGGCGGCATAGACGATGTCATATTCGCCGCTCGGAACGTTCAAATCCTCGGCGCTGCTTACGATTCCTTCGAGCTTCACACCAAACTTCCCACCGAGCGCCGTCGCTGTCTCGACCATTGCTGGAGAGATATCCGTCATGGTGACCTGCGCGCCCTGAAGCGCAAAATAAACGGATGACTCGCCCAAGCCGGCTCCTATATCCAGCAGCTTTTTCCCTCTGAGCGAGCCGACGCGACTCAAAATAAACTGGTTCTCAAGCGCTGTAGGCGCCTCAAAACATTCCCGCACCTGGATTTCTTCGAGCGGAGTGCTCGCAGCCCATTTATCGTGAAATGCAGTTTCGCGTTGATGGGCGATGGCTTGAGACGTCATTTGTGCCTACTTCTGCTTGAGATAAGTCGTCATCGAATGTTAGCGCTTCCGGAGGCTGCTTTGGATTTCATGTTCAATTCAACTGGATGCATTTGCGGCGAAAAGCCCGTTCGTTCCCGAATCACGTAAAGCGGCCGTTTCTTTGATTCGCCGTAAATGCGCCCGACGTACTCACCAATGATTCCTAGACAGATCAGCTGAACGCCCCCGATGAACAGAATCGCAATCACCATGCTGGTCCAGCCTTTTACTAGGCCTTCGACACCCAGCAGTTTTTCTATTACGGCGACCAGAATTCCAAGAATCGCAAGCCCAGACGCAGCAAAGCCCATCCACGTTGCCAATCGGAGAGGGAGGATCGAGAACGACACGATTCCGTCCGTAGCGAAGCGCACCATCTTAAACAGCGAGAACTTGGTCGCTCCGGCAGATCGCGGGCTTCGGCGATATGGTACCGCTGCCTGGGAAAAACCGAGCCAGCTCACCATTCCCCGCACAAACCGGTCGCGCTCCGGCATCTCTAGCAAGGCGTCCACCACCGCGCGGTCCATCAGACGAAAATCGCCCGTGTCCACCGGAATCGTCGTATCAGACAGATGCCCCATAACGCGGTAAAACATTTTCGCCGTCCAACGCTTGAACGCGGTTTCGCCTTCGCGCTCGCTACGCACGCCGTAGACGACATCATTTCCGTCGGCCCACTTCTGGAAAAACTCGCTAATGACCTCGGGCGGATCTTGAAGGTCGGCGTCAATTACCGCAACCGCGTCTCCGGACGCATATTCAAGTCCCGCCGTAATCGCCATCTGGTGGCCGAAGTTCCTGGAGAATCGGATTACCCGGATCCGGTTGTCTCGCGCTTGAATCTCGCGAAGCATCTCGGCGGTGGAATCGGTGCTTCCGTCGTCCACATAGAGGATCTCGAATTCAATCGGCAATTCGCCGAGAGCCGCAAGGAGCCGACGGTGCATCTCGCCGATGATGAGTTCCTCGTTGAAGCACGGAAGCACAATAGACAGCATGGGTTTCCGTCCGCCGATGTTCGAGCCGGAGGGAAATACCGTCCGCTGAGGAATACCGCGACCGATCTGCACTTTTTCTGTCATGGTTATTCTCTCCTGCCTCAGCCGCTAATCAGAGCCTTGTCGACTCAGAGGCTGCAATCGGACATAGATCACGCTAAGATTGTCGGTGTAGACCCTTTTCCATTCCGGCGACGCCGAGAGAAGCGTCGCCAAATGGGCGTTATTTTCAACGAGAACAGACTTGATGCCGTATGAGCGGAGGACAGCGATCGCTCCGGGCTTGACGTTCGCAATACGCAGATAGTCCCCAAGAATCCCGCCTCGCTCGTAGAGCTCGCTTCGACCATCGATGAAAACCCTCTGCCCTTTCCATACCAAGTAGCCGCCAAATCCATAGGCATCGAACATCGGCCCGGGAATTGGGTGCTGTGCCATGTATTCCACAGCGTCAACCGGAAACTGCTCCTTCACTTTTCGTTCGACGTAGGTTGTGGATGGCAGGTAATAGACCATCGCTCCAACCATCGCTGCCATCAGAACCGCATTGAGTGCGTATATGTCTTTTCCGCGATCGTATCGCGGGACCCATCGGGCAAGTATGGTTGCAAGCAGAGGCGCCGTGAACGGAACGAACAGAAGAAGAAAACGGGCATGGATGCACGCCATGGCCGCGCCGAACAAGAAAAGCACGAACTCGTCAATCCGCCACCTCGGTCGCAGCGCCGCCTGGACAAAAAATAGCGCAATAACGATGCTTAAGAAGAATTTCCCTCCCAGCAAGTAGAACGGCATCGGTAGCCATTCCGAGATGTTTGCTATGCTGAGCGGAAGTTTTGATGCGACCTCGTACGGATACATCGCCATCTTCGTTCCGTAAGGAGTCAGAGGTAACATGAGCAGACAAAGCAAGAAAACGAAACTGATTCGGCGGCGATCCGCGGGCGTCCAACGTTCGGATTCGAGCTGTCCCATACGAATCCTGAAGATTCCCGCCGCCCAAAAAACAAAGATGACTCCTAACCCGATAATCCAGGATCCGTGAGTGTTAATCCAAATTAGAAACAAGGGCGGGAGAAGCCAGAGCGCTTTCTTGTGCCCTTCTCGAAAGCGCTCCAACACAATGAGCGTAAGAACCAGAAACAAATAGCCGAACATTTGAGGACGCAGATTAAAACTTGCCGTCGCAAGAAGGCTGATCAGAACAACCGCTACGAGGGCAGCCTTCGAGTTGCCGGAACGGAGCGTCGCCAGGATGTACAGCGCAATTAGAATGGCCGACCCGAGTCCGATTAAGAATAAGTCCAGCGCTCGGACTCCGCCCATCCGCGCAACCATCGCAAATACCACATCTCCCAGCCATTCCGCTGCCATCCACGGGTGTCCAAAAACCGTGAACGAATATGGATCGGTGGTCGGCCAGTGATGCGTCTGGAGAATTGCTTCGCCTGTTTTGAGGTGCCACCAAAGGTCGGGATCCACCGAAAAGGTGCGAGTCTCGTAGAAAACTCGGCCCACCAAAGCAGTTGCCAGCATCATGGGGAATGAAAATACCTTCTGCAGAGCGGAGACGAACGCCGCGCGGATTCGCTCCTGGGCTGGCAGGACAATTTCGTCAGGGCCGACGTGCGCCGCGGCGCTCGCCGAGTGGATCGGCATTGGTGACTCGCTCATTCGCACGTCACCGGGCGCGCTAGAGAAGGATCGTTCTGGCTAATAGAAATCATGGGTTGAAAAACTCTGCGGTATCCTGACGAAGCTGACCGCTCGCTACATGACAAGCTTCGACGGCGGCAATTTTTCGCGGCTGCTGGCTGCAATTCCATCGTCGTCGGTCTGCCTTAGATCAAGCTGATTGATCAGCCTGTGCAGATAACCGCGGGCGACCCCTAACGTGCGCGCGCTCTCCGCCTTGCGCCAGCCGCATTCCTGAAGCGTCCTCAGCAGAAGGCGCCGCTTGAATTGCCGCACTTCTTCCTCGTAGGACCGGATCATCACCGGTTCCGTGGGATTCGAGCGGATTCCGCCAGGGAGATGCCAGATGTCCACCGTCTGGCCCTCGGACAAAACCACGGCGCGCTGCACGGCGTTTTCAAGCTCGCGCACGTTACCTGGCCACGCATATTCTTCGAGCGCATGCAGGGCCGGCTGCGAAAATCTGCGTACCTTTTTGTTGAACTGTTCCGACGACGCTTGCAGAAAATGTTGCGCCAGCAGTGAAATGTCGTCGCGGCGTTCGCGAAGCGGCGGCAGATGCATCTGCACCACGTTCAAGCGGTAGAAAAGGTCTTCGCGGAATTTCCCCTGCTGCACCATCTCGGAAAGATTCCGGTTCGTCGCGCAGATCAAGCGGATATTTACGTTGATCGTCGAGTTGCTGCCTAGCCGCTCGAAACTTCGTTCCTGCAGCACGCGCAGCAGCTTCGGTTGCAGGCCGAGGCCGAGGTCACCTATTTCGTCGAGAAACAGAGTGCCCTGGTCGGCGGACTCCACGCGCCCGCGCCGGCACGCCATGGCTCCGGTAAAAGCGCCTTTTTCGTGCCCGAAGAGTTCGTCTTCAATCAGCGTTTCCGGCAAATTCGCGCATGAAAATGCGACCAGTGAACGAGTGGCGCGCCCGCTCATCTGGTGAATCGCGCGGGCCAGAAGTTCTTTTCCAGTGCCAGTCTCGCCGGTGATGAGAACGTTCACGTCGCACGGGGCAATCTTCTGCGCGAGCGCGAAGAGTTCCTGCATCGAAGATGACGTTCCGATCAGCTCATGGAGTTTCCCTCCATTGCGGGAAGTCGAGCGCAGGCGCTCCAGCTCTTTCTCTGCGGTGTGGAATTTATAGGCGCGCTTCAGAATTAGCCGGAGCTCAATCATGTTGGGCGGGTTCATCACGCTATCGTAGGCGCCGTGCTCCATCACCCCGACGAGCAACGAACGATTCTCAGCGTCGCAAAGCGCGATTACGGGAGGATGGATGGCAATTTTGCTGATTTCATCCATCAGACGCAGGCCGGCTTCGTAGTCGCCTTGTGTCCCGGAATGCCGAAGATCGAGCAGCACCACATCGCACCAATCGCGATGCTCGTTGAGGCGGCTCAATTCGAATTCGTCACAGGCGCGCGAGGTAAAGCCGCTGCCCAAGGCGCGTCCGATGATTTCCGCTAAAGCAGAATCCTGACTGAAAAAACAGAGGTGTATGGACTGATCCATCAGCGTCACGCTCCCCCCGAGCCCCTCAGCGCGCGGTTAGATCTTTGTGGGCCTGCTCATTGCCCGCGGCCGGAGATACCCCCAGAGCTGCTACGTGAAGCCCCGGCGCTGCAGGGAAACGAGCGAGGCAAAGCATAACGCAAAATGAAGGCCAAAAAATGGCAGTACTACAGAGAACTAGGACGAAAACCCTAATGTGTCTGCTGTCAGGACTATGGCTGTCCTCAAAAATGGACAGGTCGCCAAAAGGAGACTGGCCGAACTTTCATAGTGGAAAATATCTGCCTCAATTGGGAAAACGTGTATCAGCCGATGCATCGGACGACTTTTCGCTGCGTCCTGTTTCGGATACAGGGCAAGATCAAGCCCTTGCAGCGGCACATACTGCATTTTGCCCGCTTGGGCACCGCAAGGTTACACGTGTCACTTCTCGGTCGTGCTTGGCAGGATCGGTGGAATTCCGACGAGGATGTCCACAGTAACCGGTTTCCCGCTTCTCATGGGAGGCTTGAACTTCCACTTGCCGAACGCCAAGCGGGCGGCCTCATCCATCGCCGGCACCACCCCCTGGAATATCTCAAGGCCCGACACACTCCCGTCCGCGAGGAGCGTGCCGCGGAGGACAATAAGCTTAGAACCCTTCTCGATCGGGACAGGCACCCTTTGAAAATCGTATCTCGATTCCACATCCGGCTCCGGGGGCACGATAGGCGCTTCCATGTGGATCACCGTCGAGGGTTGCTGAGAGGCTGCCTTCTGAGTAGGATCTGCTTTCGGGCAGTATTGCATCGTCCAATTCTTCCCCGGCATCGGCAGGAACACGGTGTATATCTTGCCGCAGTTCAGCGCGCGATAAACCCCCAGTCCGCCGCCTCCGATCGGGCCTGCAGATACAACCAACGAATTCTTGCGCAGCTTTGAAAGAACGGCTGAAGGGACGGGATAAACCATTGCGGCAATCAAAGCGGAAGGGAGCGCTCCATGCGCTTCGCTACCGCCACCACCGCTGATACTGACGGCTCCGCCTGCTCCTGAATTTCCGCCACCGCCACCTCCGCCGCCCGATCCTACCCCCGTACTGCCGTCGCCTCCCGCGCCACTACCTCCTGCCCCCCCACCGACGACACCGCCGGGGCTACCTCCCGGCGAACCGGGCTGGCCGCCGGCTGGCGAGATCGAGAACTCGCCCCAGCGATTTCCCGGACCGAGGGCTATAACCGATCCGGCCGGGGCTGGATCCACTCCAACGACGAGGAGGTCGTTTCCATCACCCGGGGCGGCCACTCCGCCGTTTGCCGCGCCCGTGGCACCGCCGTTGCCGCTCTTCATGGTTGGCTTAGCGGCGCCAGCAAGAGGAATTGCCAGTTTGGGCTGCGATGTGGACGGGTCGAGGTAACTCACTAACGGCGGCTTGGGGGCTTCCAGCGCCACATTAGGGGCTGCTTCGGGCGCTAGCCGACGATCCAATTGGGTGGGGCGCGCCGTATTAGGGTCAACCTTGACCGGCGACTTTAGAGCCGGAGACGGGTCGCCCAAAACCATGTTGGGAAGCTTTACCTCGACTGGAATACGAAGGTCTGGCGGCGAACTGCGCTGATAGATGGTCTGGCGGTTGTTATCTGGAGCAGCCGGCTTTGAAACGATCGTTAGATTGCTGTGGGATGCGGTGCTTCCAAGGGCCGGTATTTGCTCAGGTTTTGAGCCGGTTCCCGGACGCGCTCCCGGGCCGGCTGGAGCGATGCGAGGAAGAGTTTGAAGCGAATCCAAAAGAGGAACGCGGTAGTAAATTTTCTCCGTGCGAGCGGGCGCTGAATCAAATGCCTGGACATTGGCCGGAAGCGCTTGAGGCAGGTAGAAAATAAGCAGAATCAGCGCGCAATGCATCAGAAAAGAAGCGGTAAACGAGCCGCGCGCACCCGGCCCGTTCGAAACATCCGGGCTGTGAAAATAGGTGGACGTACGAAGCAGGGGCAACTTTGAACGGGAGCAGACAGCTTTCAGCGAGGTCCACCAGCCTGAGTGACTGTTCCAGGTAACCAGCAACTCGGGCGACTTCTCCCTAGGCCTTGATTCGGCAGCCATTTTTGTCGCCAAGCCTGACATCTGTTTCCCTATCGCTTTTCAGCGCTTGCGCCAATCACGATGATAGCTGCACACCCATCCCGCCAGCTAGTCCGATATCAGGAAAGCACGTGTTATACCATCGGCGCCCGTCTCGACCTTCCGGTAATGCGGAACGGGATTGAGCGAGGCGCGTCACCTTTTGTGAACTGGCATGGGAGGGCATTGATAGGTTTTGGTCACAAAAGCCGCAGATTGGCCCATGCGAGTGTCACAACTCCCCGCAACTCCCACCGTTTAGGGGAGTTCTCCACTGCTTAGACGCGATTCTCGCTTTGCTTTTGGTATGCCTCCTGCAATGAATCTCAACTTGAGTTGGTCGCGCCCGGGCTGTGGACGAGGGCCCACCGAGAGTTTGCTGGATGATTCTTCCAGACTGAGAGTCGAAATGGATCGAAAGAACGCCGGCATCGAATACGATCGCGAGGCTTTTATCCCCGCGGCCGACCGCTTGTCCGATAGCAACCCCAGTCTGCGGGGAGTTTTGGTGCTTGTAGCGTCGATTGCGGCAATCATCGCGCTCGCCTTCCTGGGTTACAAGATCGTCGCGCAGAGTGATGTGGGCGGCGGCTCGCCATCGGATTCCCGGGTGCTCGGCCAGCTTGACCAGCGGCTTTCTGGAATCGAGCAGCGTCTCGAGCAGCTCGAGCAGGAGAACCACAGGCGCACCTATGCGTTTCCCGCGCCGAGCCCGAAGGCGGATGCCCCAGCTGCTGCTAGCGCCCCTGCTGGTCGCGTCTCCACCGAGATATCAAGTGATCCCGACGCAGAAGACCCGCGCGGCCGCCGCTGTGGACGCGGCGACACAGAACAAGATTGCAGGACTTCAACAGGGATTGGGAGCTGTACAAACCGACACGGCCGCTAACCGCGACGCTTTGCAGGCGACTTCAAACCGGCTCGCGGACGTGGCAGGACAAGTGAACAGCCAGAGCGTGCAGATCCTTCGCAATCAGGACGAGGTAAATCAACTGCTCGCGCACAGCGAGAAGATTTCGATTCCTTTTGAACTTTTGCGGGGGGCCGAGCCGCAGGTGGTGGGGCCGGTGCGCCTGGGGTTGAAGTCGAGCAACCAGAAGAACTATCGCTACACGCTTGTGCGTGTACGTTGAGCCGACGTGCTTGGAACTGAAGGACCGCAACCGCTTCGAAGTGGTGGAATTCATCGTGTCGAGAAATTCGCCGCCGCTCGAAGTGATCGCAACAAGAGTGACGAAAGAAGGGATTCTGGGTTACCTCGAAGTGCCGCGCGAAATGGCGGGACGTTAACGCGCGTCGAGCGAGAGGAAATAGTTTCGGCAGGCTTGATTGATGGCGCTTCGAGAAAGCCGAGGCTCCACGCCCTGATATGCGGCGGCCCAGATCACCTGGTCAATTAAATCGCGCGGATAGCACTGGCACAGCGGCTGTTTCATCTCGCGGGTGATTTGTTGAACTACATACTCCGGCAAACCGACGTCGTAGGAAAGCAAACGGGTGGCGCAGATCTGCGCGAAGATTTCTTTGAACTGTTCGGACGTCGCGTGATCGACTTTGATCTTGTTGGGAATCCGGCGAAGGAATGCTTCGTCGGCGAGTTGCCTCGGATCGAGGTTGGTGGCGAAGACGAGACAAACGTCAAACGGAATCGCGAATTTCCTGCCGCCGGCGAGCGAGAGATAGTCCATGCGCCGGTCGAGGGGCGTCATCCAGCGGTTGAGCAATTCGTCGGGACGCATACGCTGACGGCCGAAATCATCGAGCAGGAGAACGCCGTTGTTGGCCTTCATCTGCAGCGGAGCGGTGTAGAAGCGGCTCAGAGGATTGAACTGCAGATCGAGCATTTCGGCGGAAAGTTCGCCGCCGGCGACGACGCGCGGCCGTTGGCAAAGCACCCAGCGCTTGTCGGCGTCTTCGACTTTGCGGCGATCGATGGGGCGATGAACGCCGGGATCAAAAACGGCGATGATCTGATTGTCCACTTCGACCGCGTGCGGGATGAGCACGGAGTCGCTGAAGATTTTGGGAATATTGACGGCGATGCTCGTCTTTCCGGTGCCGGAAGGTCCGTACAGGAAAATCGAGCTGCCGGAAACAATGGCGATGCCCAAACGCGCGATCAGGTCGTCGGGGAGAACGAGTTCGTGAAAGGCGCGATCGAGGTCAGCATCTTTGATTTCGGTTTGCTGCACGCTCTGCGAGTGAACGCGCAGAGTGTAGTCCATAAGAGTGACGGGCGCAGGGCCGGCGTACTGATTTAGAGCGAGCAGCTCAGCGGCTCGCGATTTGCCGATGGCGGTGATGGCGATGCGATGCGTTCCGCGAGTGATTCCCTTCACTTCGCAGAACTGCTCTTTGCGAAGGAACTGGAAAATCTCTTCGATGGGCGCGAGACCGAGGCACATGCGATCGGCGAGATCGACGAGGGTCATCTCTCCGCCGAGGAACAGGCTTTTTACGGCCAAGTCCTCGAGCAAGCCTTTGCGAAGGCCCGTGTCGTTGATCGACTGGGGCGCTGTGAGGCTTGCTGCTTCCATCGCTTCTCTCCTGGGAGCCGGATTGAGCGGCTCCGGATGGCTCGGGGCCATTGTAGTTTGTCATTGAATTTATGCGAAGGGGGACAAAAATGAAGCTCAGTCGATTGATCGCAACGCTGTTTCTAGGTCTTGCGCTTTGCTCGTCTGCGATTGCCCAGCCGCTTGCTGAGAGCGGACCTTCGAAATGGTTTCATCACGAGAAGAAAAATCCGAACCGAAAAAAGGTTGCGCACCATCCGAAGCCGACCCATCGCGCGACGAAGCAAAAAACCCGCAAGCACTCCTGAGTCGGCTGGAGCGCTTCTGCACCTCGCATCGCACCCGTTGCAGTTTCCCTGGAAAAAGGCTATAAAAGAATGAAGGCAGTTTGTTGGTACCCGCTGGGCGGGTTTCTTCGAACAAAGACGCCGTGATGAAGACATTCCTCAAACGAATCTGGCGACAAGAATCGGGACAGGATACGACCGAGTACGCGCTGCTCGCGGCGATGATCGCCCTGGTGGTTCTTGCCGCGGTTTATTCCTTTGGCAAAGCGAATGCGAACAGCATGAACTCGTCTGCAGGTAGCGTCGCGTCCGGCTCTGCGTCGGCGGGCGGCGGGGGTGGCTCGGGCAGCGGCGATGCGGGCGGTGCTTCTGGCGGAGGTACTGCAGGAAGCGGTGGGAGCGGGCAGAGCGGTAGCGGCGGATCGGGCGGCAGTGGCGGGTCCGGCGGCAGTAGAGGTTCGGGTGGTAGTGGCGGGGGCAGCGGTGGAAGCGGCG
>CAVRFZ010000016.1:0-42968 GCA_963720655.1 uncultured Acidobacteriota bacterium
AGTACGAACGCCGGGCTGTAAGCTTTTGTCGGCATAATTTTCAGTGAGTCAGGAGGCGCCATAAATTCATGGGTGCGATCCCATCATAACAGACCCCTGTTTAGGCGAATATAAGGCGAAGGCCGGACGTCACGGATCGAATGGATCACACGGAAAGCTGGCGCAGCTGCGGCTCGTTCAACGTGTACAGCGGATGCGCCGGCACGCCCAGGATCCCTAGATACACATACATCTGCCCGCGATGATGCGCCTCATGCTCGAGCATCGCGCGTAACATTCTCCACGCCGTCACGGGCTTGCCTTCCGGCGACGTACCTTTCTTCACCCAATCCTCATCCGTCATTGCGCGAAAGATTTCCATCGACTCCGCATGCATCCGCTCCATAAACGCGATTACCCCGTCGCGTGCCTCGCCCAACTCTCGCCCGCAGCCTTTATACCGACTCGGCCGCCCGAACGCGCACTCTGCGAACACATATCGCTCGGTCGCCGCGATATGCCGTGCCAAATCACCAAACGTCCATTCGCCCGGCCGGCACGTCCACTCCACCTTGTCTTCCGGGACCGCGCTCACCACGCGCATCGTCCGCTCGCGCACCTGCTTGAAGTGATGCAAAAAATCCTCGCGGTCCATCGCCCAACTCAACTTTGCCCGTTGCCCATTCATCGTCGCTCGCTCCCGCCAGATTTGTATCAAGCTCGTTTGCCGCTTGGAAACAATCGCCCGTAGACATTAGAATCTTCAAGCGCGTCTTACGCAACAGCAACGCGCATGCATGGGCGGTCGCCGCAGCGATAATCTCGATCGTGCGCGGCGTACTCGGTTTGCTCTTGGGCAGCACGAAGAAGCGCTGGTTCGATCGCGACAATAGAATCATCACACTGACTTGGTTTTCGTCACGAAGCTAACTCTTGCGATTCCGCCTTGGCGCATGATAGCGTCCCGCAGCATTTCAGGTGGAAGCCATGGCCCAGCAAGAAACGGAACAGCTCACTCGCATCCTCAACGGCGCAGCCCTCAGCCGCGCGGTCAGCACAATCGCGGAACTTGGCGTTGCTGACCTCATCCAGACTGGCCAGCCGCAGCCCATAGAACACCTCGCCAAAGCCAGCAAAACTCACGAGCCGTCGCTCTATCGAATTCTTCGCTTTCTGGCCAGCCACGGTCTTTTTAAAGAAACCGAGAATCGCCATTTCGACCATACGCCGCTCTCGGCCGCCTTGCGCACTGACGCTCCGGGTTCCTTCCGCGCAGGCGCGCAAATGTTCCACCATCTTTTTGCTGGTTGGGATGGCCTGCATCACTCTATTCAAACCGGCGAGCCCGGTTTCAACAAAGTTTTCGGCGCGCCCGTTTTCGACTACATCCAGGCGCATCCGGAAATGGGTCCTATCTTCGACGCTGGCATGACCTCCTTCAATTGTCATGCAACCACAGCCATGTTGGACGCCTACGATTTCACCGGCATAAATGTCCTGGCCGATATTGGCGGAGGCAATGGCTCGCTCATTTCCGCCGTGCTGGCACGCTATCCCAATATGAAAGGCATCTTGTTCGACCTGGGCCATGTGGTTGGCCGCGCTAAAGAGAAATTGAAGGCCGCAGGCTTGGCCGACCGCTGCACCGTCCTTGAAGGAAGCTTCTTCGAAACCATCCCCGCCGGCGCCGACGCCTACCTCTTCCGCCACATCATTCACGATTGGACCGACGAACAGTGCACCCGGATCCTCGGCCACTGCCGCAAAGTGATTCCCGCAAATGGCAAGCTGCTCATCGCCGATTGCGTGGTTCCTGCCGGCAACACACGGTGCCCCTCGAAAGACATGGACATGGTCATGCTCACCTTCCCCGGCGGCCAGGAACGCACCGAAGCCGAATTCCGCTCTCTCCTCAAAGCTTCCGGTTTCGAACTGAAGTCCATCACGCCCACAGCAACGATGATCCATGTGGTGGAAGCAAGACCAGCGATAACGTTGGACACGTAGTGCAGCCGTCGCTCGCCCGCTTTATCTGAATGCATGCTCAGAAGAATCATACCGATCACAGCCACGCCGTAAGGTATCGCCATAACCAAGCCAACTCCGAGATATCCCTTGATACCAAACGCCTTCACGATCGTCGAAGCTCCCACGCGCGCACATCCTATGCCTTCCACAGCTGTGTTATCGCACCTCGCCAGTAAATGTCCTCTTCCATTCATGCCCTTTCAGTATGAACGTGTCCTCAGGCACAGCCCCCACCGGCGAAAGTTCTGTGATGTGAATGACCATTCCGAGCACGCCGTTTTGAAACACTTGAATCGTATGGGCGACTTGTATGCCACCGAAATCAGCGAAGTCCGACCTTCGTGTCTCGATTCCAGAAAAGTACGTCTTCACTAGCTTCCCATTCGCGTCAAACCAGTAGCCTCGCGTGTGCTCTGCAAACGTGCCCTGAGGGCTTTCATATCCGGAGAGAACTCGAACGGTCTCGATTCCATCAACGGTATCTCTCTTGATCCGCCAATCCGACTCCACAAGCGTATCGATGGCCGGAATCGGTTCCATTGCTTTCAAAACGAACTGCAAGAGCGCGGCGTCCGGGCCTTCCAACCATTGGTATCGCGTGTCGCCGTGCTGGGAGCGGACACAGCGGCTTTTCCCAAGCGTTGCCTCTCTTCGCCAATCGTCATTACCTTTCCATGTATCCACATACTTTCCCTCTTCGAGACTTCCCGCGGAGCTCTTTGCCCTGAATGTTGCGTGCAGCACATAACCCTGCCCGTTCACTGCCGCTGGAAACGAGGCGCGTCTTCCGCGCTCAAAATACTCATGAGCACTCTCGAACGTCTCAACACCTGCCGGCCGCACCGTTTTGAAAGGCATCGTAATCCGCGACACCACCTGAACCGCAACATTGTCGTGCAGGTACGGCTGGAATTGCATCGCGGCAATCGCTTTTCCGGCGGCTTCACTCACCCCTGGATTGTCCGAGACGATTGTTCCCACCTCTCGGACCTTCCCCGAACGATCAACAACGATCTCTGTAGTCACCGCTCCCTGCAGGGGACCATCTTGCAAGACAGGCCACGCTACAGCTTTCGTAGGCAGGAGATTTTTTCGCAGCGTCGTTTCTTCCACTACGATGGTCCGCAAGACCGGATTATCACTACCGCTTGCTTCGGCGTCAAAGAGACCAGGCGGGGTGTCTCGCAGATCCTCCAGGGTTGTGATCTTGGCGGTTACCTCAGGTGATCCCACACTTACTGTCCGCCCCACCATGCGGCCATGGAAGCTTTTATAATCCTTGTACAAGCCGCCCCATCCCAAAGCTCCGCCATAGAAGAGCAGTCCGGTGTTGTCGGTGATAGCGAGCCCCGCACCCATCCCTTTCTCCACGCTGCCATCGGAACTCATCATCGTCCACGAGTAATATGTCGATCCCGATGATTTCCTTACATCGGCTTTATTCACCTGCTCCAGAACCTGATCCAAGGACGGCACGGGGTCGATCAGCGCCACGCATGTTTCTCGAAGCCATTCCGGAAAGTAATCTCCCTCGTTCTTCTGCCACTCCTTACCGCCGTTTACGATCTCGATTTGGTGAAACTCCGGCGAGCGCACTTCTCGCTTCCACTGCGTAGGTGAAGCCCACCAGATCTCCACCTCTCCGGTGCGGTTTGATCCTTGATCCCTATCGAAGCTTGGCGCGATTATTGCTTTCAAATGAAACGGCTTTGTTCCGATTTGATTCAGCGCGCTACGCTCCACTGCGTTTTTGACCGTTTTCTCCGGATCGTCGGCACGTCCCACTACCGACAATCCGAGAACCGCGACCGACACAACCATTGCTCCACGCATGTATTGAATCCGCATGTCCCGTAGTCTATACGTGACTCCTATCAGCCAGCAATCATTCAGGAAGAGAGAGTCACGGGCTGATGCGAGAATCTCAATCCAAAGGAGTAAAGCGCATGCAAATGGCCGATACCGATTACAACAGTTTGCTTGCTCGCGTGGAGAAGGTCGAACGGCAGAATCGAATCTGGAACATGGCGAGGCTGCTAGCCCTATTGGCGTTGGGCCTGTCGCTAACCGCAAATTTGACGGCGGCGCAAAAGGATCAGGACGCACCGCTGCGTGCCAAGACCGTCGAAGCCCAAACTTTTCTGCTTAAGGATGCAGCGGGCACCTTGATGGGTAGGATGACGGTCACCGAAGGTCAGCCCGTGCTTGAACTGTATAATCCATCGGGAGAAGTAACGTGGTCCACGGAAACCCGAGCGAAGAACTTGGGCCGCTAAGTGACCGTCCGACCCCAAAAACCTCACCAAGTGGATGCTAACTAGACCCGTCGCCGGCCATGACGAGGTGACGGGAATTGCATCGCCGCCATGTGTCACCGCACTGCGTTTTCAACAGGTCTGCGTAGTTCTACGGATATACAGCCGCCCGAGTCCGCGCTACCATAGCCCGTTTTTATATGACGACGAACGCGACACAATGGGCGGCTGGGCCGAAGTCTATGGGGGATAGCGGATTTTGCGCCCTGTCGCCTGCGACCGGTTTTCTAATCGCAAATCTGGAATTAGAATCTGAACTAAGTTATAGAAAACTCAGCACACTAAGAATTTCTAATCGCAAATATTTTGCGATTTTGAATCGTACTCGCCCCCCACGTCCGAAGCATGCCTGTCACCCGTTACAAATCGCTCCCGACTGCAATTTTAATCGAGACACCGCGATTAGAATTCCCCGTAACTCCCATCACATCGGCGAGTTCCCAATTTCTAATCGACACAAAACGGTGGTTTTGCATCTTCCCCCGGGTCGCAATCTTCAACTCGGCTCCCGCCCGCAAATTGACCGCACCCCACCTCACGCCTATACTTATATCCTGCCGAAGGAGAAGCCATCATGGAAAATCCCGTCATATTAAGCGCCGTCCGCACACCCATCGGAAAATTTATGGGCGGACTCTCGCCGCTTTCTGCCACCGAGCTTGGCGCGAAGGTCGTCGCTGAATCCGTACGCCGCGCCGGTATCGACCCCAAACAAGTCGACGAAGCCATCATGGGCAACGTGGTGCAAGCCGGCCTCGGGCAAAATCCCGCGCGGCAGGCAGCGCTGCGCGGCGGTCTCGATTCGCGTGTCGCCGCGATGACGATCAACAAAGTTTGCGGATCAGGCCTCAAAGCAGTCGCGCTTGCAGCGCAAGGTGTCACTCTCGGCGAGTCCGAAATCGTGGTCGCCGGCGGCATGGAGTCCATGTCAAATTGCCCGTATCTTCTGAAGGGCGCGCGCTCCGGATTCCGCCTCGGCAATCAGGATCTCGTCGATTCCATGATCAACGACGGCCTCTGGGACGTGTACGAAAACTTTCACATGGGCGTCACCGGCGAACTCGTCGCCGAAAAGTACAACATCTCGCGGCAGGAGCAGGATCAGTTCGCCTACGAGAGCCACAAGAAAGCCGTCCGCGCGATCAAGTCGTGTTTCTTCGGCGAACAGATCGTGCCGGTCGAAATTCCGCAGAAGAAGGGCGATCCCATCATCATCAAGACGGACGAATCGCCACGCGAAGACACCACCCTCGAAGCGCTCGCAAAACTTAAGCCCGCATTTAAGAAAGACGGCACCGTCACGGCAGGGAACGCGCCCGGCACGAATGACGGCGCAGCGGCCGTGGTCGTCACCAGCGAAAAAAATGCCGCGCGCCTCGGTAAGGCACCGATGGCACGCATCGTCGCGCAAGCCGTAAGCGGCGTCGAACCGAAATGGGTAATGATGGCGCCGGTGGAAGCCGTCGAAAAACTCCTAGCCAAAACCGGCTGGGATCGCGACAAAGATGTCGATCTTGTCGAACTCAACGAAGCCTTTTCCGTCGCAGCGATCGCCGTCACGCGCCAGCTTCGCCTCAATCCCGAAAAAGTAAACGTGAATGGCGGCGCGGTCGCACTCGGCCATCCCATCGGCGCCTCAGGTGCCCGCGTCCTCGTCACGCTGCTCTACGAGTTGCAGCGCCGCAATCTGAAGCGTGGCATCGCTGCCCTATGCCTGGGTGGCGGCAACGCCGTCGCTCTCGCCGTCGAGCGCTTCTAACCTCGGACATCACACAGCGAACTGAGACACTGAGAAAATATGAAACACGCCGCGGTCGGCTTTCGCGTCCACTCCGGCTGGGCCGCGCTGATAGCTCTCACTGTAACGAAAGGCGCGCCGGTCGTTCTATTCCGCGAGCGCATTCATCTCGTCGAGAACTTTACCTACGAATTTCGGCAGCCGTACCACACAGCAGGAAAGTTGCCGCCTCCGGAAGCCCGCGCTTTCGTCGCGCGAGTGCGATCGGTGGCGCGGCGGCTGGCCCTTCGCGCAATTCGCAAGCTCAAAACCGAACTTCACGCGCAGGGATATTCGCTGACGAGTTTCGGTCTCCTTCTTTCTTCCGGAAGGCCGCTTCCAGCTTTCGCAAAAATTCTCGCCGCCCATTCCTTGATTCACACTGCTGACGGCGAGCTATTTCGCGAAGCGCTACTGCACGCTGCCACGCGCATCGGACTCAAGCCCGTGTCGATTCGAGAGCGTGAACTGACGGATTCCGCTTCGCGCGCCTTGCGCCGCAAACCGGCAGACCTCGCGCAGCGCATCTCCGATCTCGGTCGCCCGTTCGGCCCACCCTGGTCGCAAGACGAAAAATTTGCATCGCTAGTCGCGTGGCTCGCCGCATCGGCGCGCCCTTCGACATCGCATTCATCGCAAGGGCGAGAGGCTCGATAGATGTTCTGCCCCGTCTGCAAATCCGAATATCGCGACGGTTTCACGAAGTGCACCGATTGCGGCGTAAATCTCGTCCAGCAATTGGCCGACGATTCAGCGGTGGCCGGATTCGTCTGACTTGGCCGGATCGCGTGGCGCGGAAGCGACAGCCGAGCGCTATAGATGCTGCTCTGGCGGCTCTGCACGATGCCGAAATGCCCACCGAGGCGATTCGCCAACCACGATCGAAGTGGCTTCGGAAACGAGATCACGACGCATTCCCAAGCCGCAATACCAAATCCTCGATAGCGTAGAGTAGCAACTTGCCGGCTGTGCTAGAAATATTCGCGCCTTTTGGCGAGCGGGCGGCTTGGGCAAATGCCCGAGATATTTGGAAGGGAAGGATGCCAGCCAGAGGAAGTCGAAGGAGAAGGCGCCGCCGAGCTGACTGACGGATCGGCTCCGCAAGATACGCCCGCTCCCGACGACATTGCCGCCTCCGACATCAATCCAAAGGATGCCACGACCGAAGTCTGGTCCGGCGATGACAGGCAGATGGCAGAGACATTCAAAGTTTGCCTTCGCGAAGTCGGCATCAACTGTATTCTCACCGCGGACGGTGGCACGCAGCGCGTCCTCGTCCTCCCCGCGGCCCAGTCTCGGGCCAAGGAAATTATTCGCGAGATTATTGAACAGACTCCTCCGGAATGAACGTGGCCTGTGATTGCCGAATCCACACACTCCCTCGACGCATCTGAACCGACGTTAGACGAGGAGCGCGTGATGGCCCGGCCGCTTTGGTTCGAGCGCAAATTCGATTTTAGCTTTCCCGTCGAATTGTACCCGGAGATCATCGAGCGGCTGCGCGGCACGCCTGCGCGAGTCGAAGAGCGGGTGCGGGATGTGCCGCCTGCTCTGCTTACGCGGCGCGACGGAGACAAGTGGTCGATTCAGGAAAATATCGGCCACCTGCTCGATCTCGATGAGCTTTTCGCCGGGCGCTTTGAAGATTACGAGCACGGCCTGGAAAGGCTGCGCGCCGCGGATCTGCTGAATCAGAAAACGCATCAGGCACAACACAACAGCAGGCCGGCAGCAGAAATCCTGCGCGAATTCCGGCGGGGGCGCCTCGCGCTCGTTGCGCGACTGGAATCGCAGCCGCCCGAATATTTCCGCCGGACAGCGCTCCACCCGCGCCTGAACACGCCGATGCGCGTCACCGACCTGCTCTACTTCGTGGCGGAGCACGACGATCATCATCTCGCTCGCATCTCCGAATTGCTTCGCCCCAAATAATCGGGCGAACTTCATTTCTTTCGCAGGTTCTCTTCGATTATCATCAACGCCTCTATGACAATCGAAACGATAAAAACTGTGGGGGTGCTTGGCGCCGGAACCATGGGCAATGGAATCGCGCACGTTTTTGCGCGACACGGTTATCACGTGATTCTGCGCGATGTGGAGAAACGCTATCTTGACCGCGGCCTTGAAACCATTGCCAAGAATCTCGATCGCGAAGTCAAAAAAGGGAAGCTCGCGGAAGACGAAAAGCCGGTGGTCATCGCGCGCATCAGGCCCGTCACGGACGTGGCTGCGCTCGCGGATGCGGACTTCGTTGTCGAAGCTGTGCCCGAGCAGCGAGAACTGAAGCTGCGCGTTTTAAAGGAAACCGACGCCGCGCTCAAGCCCGGCGCGATCCTCGCCAGCAACACATCCTCCATTTCCATCACCGAGCTTGCTGCGCAGACGAGCCGCCCGGAGCGCTTCATCGGCATGCACTTCATGAACCCGGTGCCGATGATGCAGCTTGTCGAAGTGATTCGCGGCTTGGCCACGAGCGACGAGACGTTTGATGTGACGATGGCGCTCTGCGAAAACCTGGATAAGAAACCCGTCGCGGTGAATGACGCGCCGGGTTTCGTCTCCAATCGCGTTCTGATGCCGCTTATCAACGAAGCTGCGTTCTGCGTGATGGAAGGCGTCGCGACGCCGGAAGCCGTCGATGCCGTGATGAAAATGGGAATGAATCATCCGATGGGGCCGCTAGAGCTGGCGGACTTCATCGGCCTCGATGTCTGCGTGGATATCCTTGAGGTCCTCTATAAAGGATTCGGCGATCCGAAATATCGCGCTTGCCCGCTGCTTCGTAAGTATGTGGCCGCTGGCTGGCTCGGACGCAAATCCGGCCGCGGTTTCTTCAAGTACTCCTGATCCTGGCAGCATCCGCCGCTCGGCGTTCGTATTGAGCTTGTTGTCATCCTGAGCGCAGCGAAGGATCTCAGCGCTGCAATCCTTAGTAGAAAATCTTCGCGGATTCTTCGGCGAACGTCCAAAACTCATTTGTAGTACGCGCGAGCAGGCGACGCAATCCGGCCTTTGTGCCAGTTTGATACACCACTCTGCATTGCTACCCTGCCATCCCGCCCTGGAACCAACAATTCATACGCACGTTCAGAATTACCAAAACTTTCTAGATGTCTCGGGGTTGACAGGGTTTCCGCACGAATTTTCGAAGAAGAATGGGGAGGGTGCCGTGCGCCGTCTGGGACTGACACTTTTAGTTTGCGTCATAGTCGGAGTTACTGCGAGTTGCGCCGGTCTTAACGGCAGCTCATCCACCGGAACCGATCGAGTCGCCATTACGCCTTCAGGCCCTTCGGTGCGCGCCAACGGTACGGAAGCTTTTAGCGCCACAGTTGCAAAAGAAACGAACCCAACCGTCACCTGGACTGTGAATGACATCGCAAACGGAAACGCGACGGTGGGAACAATCACCAGCACCGGAGCTGTGACGGCAACATATACAGCGCCAGCGTCGCTTCCTTCTCCGAATACAGTCACAATCGCGGCTCTCGTTCCCAATCACAAAGGCCTCACCGCTTCGACCATCACAACCCTGCTGAATCCGGTTCCCCAGCTTTCCTCAGCCACGCCGCCGCAGATTGATGCCGGCAATTTCACCATCACTTTGAATGGAAGCAATTTTGTGAGTGGCGCGGTCGTTAATATGGGTTCCACAGCGCTCAGCACCACGTTCGTATCGAGCACCAAGCTCACTGCAACCGGTAGCGTCACGTCGCAAACACCGAGCGTGCAATTCACCGTTACGAATCCCGACCCCGGTTCGGCTACATCCGGAACACTCACAGCGCAAGTGGTGCAGGCGATATCGCCGAACGTCGCAGATCGCTTCCTTGAGCAAACGACTTTCGGCCCCACTCCTGCTCTAGTGGCCCAAGTGCAGCAGAGCGGTCTGCAGCCATTTCTCACCAATCAATTTGCGATGCCCGTATCGCCTTACGCGGATCCTGCTACGGACGAAACGAGCCTTGGGCCGTTGCAGCAGCGCTTCTTCGTGCAGGCACTCACGGCTCAGGACCAATTGCGGCAACGCGTCGCTTTTGCGCTGAGCCAGACTTTCGTGATTGCAGGCGACAAGATCTCTGATCCGACCGCCTTCACCAACTATCTTCGCCTGCTCGAAAAAGATGCATTCACGAATTACCGCCAGATCATGAAGGACGTGACGCTCTCACCGGCCATGGGCCATTACCTCGACATGGTGAACAACGACAAGCCTGGAACCGGCCAGCACGCCAACGAAAACTACGCTCGCGAATTGATGCAGCTTTTCACGGTTGGAACCGCGTTGCTGAATGATGACGGCTCGTTGCAGATGGACTCGAGCAACAATCCGATTCCGACCTACACCCAAGCGCAGGTTCAGGAGTTTGCTCTGGCCTATACCGGCTGGACGTATCCGACGATGCCGGGTGCGACGCAACAGAAACACAACCCGGCATATTGGACGGGCTCGATGGTTGCGACGGATTCAAACCACGACACAACCTCGAAGCAACTGCTGCAGTACACGAATGCCGCATCGGGCGGTCTATTACCCGGCGGCCAGACGGCCGCGCAGGATCTCGACGGCGCGCTCGACAACATTTTCAATCATCCGAATCTTCCGCCCTTCGTTTCGCGCGAGCTCATTCAGCATCTGGTGACCAGCAATCCGAGCCCCGCTTACATTCAGCGCGTCACCGAAGTGTTCAAGAACAATGGCGCGAGCGTGCGCGGCGATATGAAGGCGGTGCTCACCGCCATCCTGCTCGATCCCGAAGCGCGCCGCGGCGACGATTCCACTACCGCGAATGCCGGCGATGGCCATCTGCAGGAGCCTATCCTTTACATCACCGGCCTGCTGCGAGCGTTTGGCGCAGCCAGCGACGGCGCGAATCTTTCAGGTCAGGGCGCCGGGATGGGACAGAACGCACTTTTCCCGGGCAGCGTGTTCAATTTCTTCTCGCCCAACTTTGTGATTCCGGGAACGAGTCTTTACGGACCCGAATTTCAGATTCTCACCACAGCCACCACGCTCAATCGCGCGAATTTCGTAAACACATTCGTCTTTGGCTCGCTTGGTTCCACCACCACCGTGAACTTCGGCAGCTACGCATCGCAGGCTTCGAATCCTAGCGCGCTTCTCGATGCGCTCAACACCTTAATGCTTCACGGCGCGATGACGGCAGACATGAAGACCAGCATCTTGACCGCCATGCAAGCCGTGCCGGCGGGAACAAATCAGGCTCTTCAGCAGGCGCAGGCGGCAATTTATTTAATTGGAACGTCGTCGCAATATCAGGTGCAGCACTGATCGGCAGCAAAGAGGCGCCAAGCGGCGCGGGAAAGGTGAAATGAAAATGCCAGGAAAAGACAAATTTACCCGCAGGGACTTCGTGCGCATCAGCTGCTGCACGGCAGCGTCATTCGGCATGACGGCCGCGATTGGGCGCTTGAACCTGATTCACGCGCTCGCCGCCCCCGCCGCCACCGGTTACCGCGCTCTCGTTTGCCTCTTTCTTTTCGGCGGCAACGACAGCAACAACATGATCATCCCCAACGACACCGCAGGCTACGCGAACTACGCCGGCATTCGCTCGAATCTCGCGCTGCCGCAGAGCACGCTGCTCCCGATCGTCGCCAAGACGGGCAACGCCCCCTACGGCCTGCATCCGCAGTTGCCGGGCCTGCAAGGATTATTCGGCGGCGGTCAGCTCGCCGTGGTTGCGAACGTGGGCACTCTCGCGCAACCCACCACGCGCGCGCAGTACCAGCACGGCGGCGCCACGCTTCCGGTAAATCTCTATTCGCACTCCGATCAACAGGGCCAATGGCAGACGGCTGATTTTACCGGCTTCGGAACCACCGGCTGGGCCGGACGCACCGCCGACAAACTTCAGTCCATGAATGCGGGCGCTCAGTTTCCGCCCATCACTTCCGTGGCCGGCGGCGCGATTCTTTGCACAGGCGAGCAGACGAATCCCTATGCTTTAAGTCCAGGCTCGACGCCAGGCTTACGCGGTTACGGCAGTTCGGCAGCATCGAACGCGCGTCTCGTCTCCTTCCAACAGCTCCTCACCATGGACTCAGGAATTTCGCTGGTGCAAGACACGAGCGCCGTGATGAACCAATCGCTTGAGCAAAGCAAGATTCTTTCGGCGGCGCTTCAGAGCCTTTCGCCACTTCAAACACAATTCCCAACTACGAATATCGGCAACCAACTCAAACAAGTGGCGCAGATCATGCAGGCGCGCTCGTCGCTCGGCCTGCAACGCCAGATTTTCTTCTGCTCGCTCGGCGGGTTTGATACGCACACCGACCAACTGAATACGCATGTGAATCTTTACTCGCAACTCGATCCCGCACTGTCCGCGTTTTACAACTCGACGGTCGAGCTGGGCATCGCGCCGCAAGTTACGACGTTCACTCTGTCCGACTTCAGCCGCACCTTCCAGCCGGGATCGAACGGCGGAACGGACCACGCGTGGGGTGGCAACCATCTCGTTGTGGGCGGCGCCGTGGCCGGCACCGATGTGTACGGCCAGTTTCCCCAGCTCGCGCTTGGCGGCCCGGACGATGCCGGAAGCAACGGGCGCTGGATCCCCACGACCTCGGTGGATCAGTACGGAGCAACTCTAGCGAAATGGTTCGGAGTCGCCGATAGCGACTTGCCGGCGATATTCCCGAACCTCTCGAACTTCACCACCCCGACGCTCGGCTTTCTGGGCTGAGGGACGAGCGCGGGCGCATCACACGGCCGGTTTTTCGGTGCTGTCGTTCCAACCATGGCCTCACGCCATCATCGAAACGCCGGCCGTGGTTTCTGTAAAGCCGCCGCGGATTTCAGAGTACAATTTCCTTTGTTTTCGCCCTTCCTACTACTTGCGTGCGGAGGCTCGCATGATGCGTCGTGGGGTGGCGCTGGCTGGCGCCGCCGCGATTCTCGTTCTGCTCGCGCTGCGATTCGCGGCAGCCCAGGCGCACGACACGACAGACACGCTGGTCCTCAGTGTGCCCAGCAACCAATGGTTTGAAGGGCCGGGCGAGCGGGTTTCCATCTCGAGCGACGCGAAATGGGCGCTGCTTACGCACGGTCGCACCATGTCGCTCTATTCGCTTGAGACCCGCGAACAGAATCAGGATTTTCTGCTCGGGGGTCTCACCAGCGTTTTTCGCGCCGGATTCTGCGGACCGAATGCCTTTGTACGCCTTGGTCAGCGCGGCAGCGAACATGGCATATTTCTTCCCGGAGTAGAAGCGCCACAGCTTTCTTCGATACCTCCAGATTCAGTGGTCATCTGTTCGTCCGATGGCGGCGAGATCGTTTATTACGCGCCGCAGAACCCAGACCGCCAAATGTTTGTCGGCCCTCCGCGCGGTCCGTTCAAAACATTTGGAGTCACCGGGCGAATTACCGGAACTGCGTTTTCCCCAGATAACAACATGCTCTACGTTTTGCTGTTTCAGCCCTCGGGCGCAACTTCGCTTGTGCGCATCTCCGTTCACGAACTACGGACGAAAACGATTGCAAGCGATCTCGATGCCGCTCCGAACTGGAACACAATGGCGATATCGCCCGACGGCCGTAGCGCATTCATCGCGCTCGCGAGCGCAGCAGCGCCAGACAATGCAGCGCGACATGTTCCCGACGCGAATCGCTGGCTCGCAATCTACAAGGTGGATCTCAGCACCGGCGCTCGCACACCGGTAGTCTCAACTCCGGGCGTCGATGATCACGACCCTGCAATCGCCGATGGAAATCTCTATTGGGCGAGCAACGCGATTCGCGATTCGGTGGCCGCAATTCCTATAGGCGGAGGCGATTCGAAAGACGTAATCGCCGGCGCCGAAGTACCGATGTGGAGTCCCGACGGGAAGAAAATCTCATTCACGTACGGCGGCTGGCGCCTGGCTGATTGGGCGCTCGATCTCGATGCGGGCTACGTGCTTGTGGATGCGGGCGCGAACCGAACCTCTGCTCTCTTTCCCATCGTCACTGGTTATCACGAGGATTTTCCCGCGGCCTGGTCGCCCGACGGCAAATGGATCGCGTTCCATTCTCATCGTTCGAAGGTTCCGGTGCCCGAATACGAAAGCGCCGAGAGTACGGATGATATTTACTTGCGTCTCGCCGATGATATGCACGCACCGGAAATGCGGCTTACGGATTTTGGCTGGGAAACGGGTCCAGCGTATTGGTCGCCCGATGGCCGCAAGCTGCTCTTCAGTTCCTGGGTTCGCCGCGGCGCGCCCGGAATCGACAAGCTCTGGGTGCTTGGCATTCAGCCTGTGACCGGGGAAGTGCTCGACACGACGCAGCTTGCGCTGCCGGTGGAAATTCACAGCGCTTCGTGGGCGGCCTGGTCGCCGGATGGGAAGGAAATCGCGATCGAGGACAAGCGCGAAGGCGGCAATCGCGCTTTGTGGGTCGTTCACGCGGATGGCACGTATGGCGAAAAGCTGCTCGACTACCATGGCACGACGTACGATGGCCTCGACTGGACCGCCGACGGGAAAACCATAATCTATAGCGGCCTTGCCGGTGACAAGCTGCAGCTTTTCTCGATTCCTCGCGCCGGCGGTGCGCCGACACAACTCACGCACGACGCTGGAAACTTGATGCAACCGCGCGTTTCCCCTGATGGCAAATGGATCGCCTGCACTCGCATCGTGCAATCGAAGCAGATTTGGCGCCGCCCGCTTTCTTAAGCAAACTTTAACCTCTGCATCGCTCAACCCGCGGCTTACGCGCGCGGGCATCATTCGTCCAATCGCCTGTGGCCGTGCACTCTCGTCCGATCGGAGGTTTCTCGTGAAGATCCTTTCTCTCGGAGCTGCTTTGCTTGCCGCTGTGTTTTGCCTTTCCAGCGCGCCCGCGCATTCTCCCGTCACAAGTCGCGACGCGGGCGAATCTGCATCTGCAAAGGCGGAGTTGCTAGCGATCCATCAGGCGGCGCGGCGAGCCCACTTCAACCGTGACGTTGATTTCATTGTCGCCGGGATGGGCCCGGAATTCACCACGGTGCACGAGGGCAACATCCGGGTAATGTCGCGCGAGGATGTCCGCCAGCAGTTCACAGAATATTTCCGCGGCGCCGAGTTTTCGGCATGGGACGACCTGGAACCCCCGGTTATTCGAATATCGCCCGACGGAAAAATGGGCTGGGTGATCGTTCGAGTAAGGATCGCCTACACGAAAACAGACGCCGGTGGCGCGACGTCGAAAGAGGACACCGTGATGGCATGGATGTCCGCCTATGAGAAACACGACGGGAAATGGCTCCTGGTGGCCAACGCCACCACGTCCAAACCGTAGCGATTCGCGAGGGCAGGCTCCGGCCTAGCCTCAGGATAGCCACCCGGCAAGGCGCAAGGCGCAAGGCGCTTGCTCTGGCGTCACTAACAATCGAACAATCGGAGGAACGAAAGGTTTCCGGCGGTCCAGCGCTCCTGCCTACGCCACTTAGAGCTTCTCCGGTGGGAGCCCTCTGCTTCAGCAGAGGGAGCTGGACTTCAGTCCAGCGGAACAAGCATGGAGAGAAATCGTGGCTTTAGCCACGGGCATTCGAAGCCCAGCGCTGAAGCGCGAGATACAGTTGGCATCATCGTTGAGGAGACGCTCAAGCGCTCCTCCCCCGCATGAATGCGGGGGCTCCCACCAAGATGCACAAGCCCTAGGGCTCAGCAAGAGTTTCGCTGTTGCGCATGCTCTGGCGGCTCCTTATCCTCCGGCCAACACCCACATTTCGACGAAGCGTTTCCGCGTCTCCTCCGTCTAAGCAGGGCATTGCATCACCGTGATTCGGAAGGCCGGGCGCGGCCACCCAACATTCATCGAAAGTCGCAGGCGGCCTGCAAGGGCGCCGCAAGTGAAAAGGAGAATTTCGAAATGAAGAAGCTATGCCTATCGCTCGTTCTCGGAATCGTAGCTTTCGGTGTCAGCACGGCTCGAGCGCAGGCTCAAGACGCCGCCGCAGCGACACAAAGCCTCATGTCGAAACCGCCGGTGACATACGGCTACGACATAAGGCCTCAGGTGTTGCTCGATCTCGACCAACTGCACCAGAAATTCGTTTCTCTAGCCGAAGCCATACCCGCTGAAAAATATACCTGGCGGCCGGAGGAAGGCGCTCGTTCCATCGCCGAAGTGTTTCTGCACATCACTGCGGCAAACTACAACATCCCTGAGCTGATCGGCGGTGAAGTTCCCGCGAAATACAAAGCAAAGGATTGGGAAAAGTCGACAACAGACAAGGCCACGATCGTCGCTGAGCTCAAACAATCATTCGCGAATGCCACCGCGGTCGTCACCAAGGTTCCCACATCCGAGATCGCCACCCCGCTTCCAAAGCTCGGCCCCGATGCGAACAAAGGTGACGTTGAATACCTGCTTGTCACCCACGCACACGAGCATCTCGGACAGTCCATCGCCTATGCGCGTTCGGTTGGCGTGACGCCGCCCTGGACCGTAGCTGCCGAAGCCGCAGCAAAGAAGAAGGCCGCAGAGGGCAAACCAGAAGGGCAGAAGCCCGAGTAGCAGCGGCCGGGTGCCGGATGGTGCGGGCTCACAAGTGGATCGGCCTGTCGCTAGGCTGCATTGTTACTTGGGCGCGCCGCTCTGGCCGGCGACTACGAGTTGGCGGGCTTGATCGAGCCAATTCAACACTACAGTAGGCTCGGTGGCGGCACTTAGTGTGCCACCGGGAAGGTCGAAAATCACAAAACGCTGGCCATCCGGCGACACATCGTAGGATGCGAACGGAGCTCGCGGTTCCAAGTGGTTCGGGAAAACCGTCTGTGGCTTTCCGGCCTGGAACGAATTCTTCTCCACCGAATAAGGCACGCTAACCAGCGAGTTGCCATGCACGTAGAACAACTCGTGTCCGGTTCCGGACCAGCGCGGTTCTAAGCCGCCGTCCGTGGAAATCTGCCACTTGCCTCCCGCGCCTTCAAACGGCACGACATAAACTTGGGGCAGCCCGGATTCAACCGATGCGTAGGCGATCCAGCGTCCGTCCGGTGAAAATGCCGGGTAGAATGCGTTGCCGCCAGTGCCCAAAAATTGCCGCGGTTCCTGTGGCTTCCCGTTTGCGTCAAGAGTAAGTGTCCAGATTTCGCAGCAGCCCCCATTCTTATCTGCGAGCCGGGCAAAAAGAAGAACCTTGCCGTCCGGCGACCAGGATGCCAGATAAGCAATCGGAAGCGATTTCGAAGTCAACGCTTCTTCCTCTCCGGTTCCGTCGGCGCGTTTCCAGAAGATCCCTTCACCCGAGCCCTGCGCGCCGGCGAGCGGATGCCAATAAGTAAGCCGCTGACCATCGGGTGTCCAGATGGGAAAGTTGGCTGCCGCGGTTCCGCTGATCACCGCGGAAGTGGTCCCTCGCGCAAAGTCATGGACCCAGATGCTGCTCGCGCTCTGAAAAGCGAAGCGTTTTCCGTCCGGAGAGAAGCGGGGAGAGGCAGCGTCTTGCCTGTCACTCATCAGCACTGTGGCTTCGCCCTTGCGGTTGAGCAGGACGACGTTCAGGTCGTGGTTCACTCCGCCGCCCGACAAGTAAACGGCCGTGCCGTTGTCCGCGAAGCTCAGCTGCGCGCTACCGTTCGTGATATCGGCATCCACACCCTGCAGAACCGGAATCGCGGTGCCGGTGATCTTTAGCTTCTGTAGATCGAAAGGAACAACGAAGACTGTGCCTTGGGACACATAGGACAGATAGCCGCCGGGAAGAAAGCGTCCGAAGTAAGCGTTCTCGACCAGCACCTTCGGTACGCCCGTATCGAGTGGAGCCGCTCCCACCCAGCCTTTGCCAAAGAAGTTGTTATCTCCAGAAGCGGTGAAGATCACAGCCTTTCCGCCGGGAAGAATTTGCGGCCACCGTTGTGTCACTTCGGCGCGTGCTGAATCCAGATGGGTGGCCTCCTGCGGTGCGCCGCCAGAATCTTGGACCCGGTAAAGCTGGCTGGTGAATTGCCTCGGGAAAACAATGGTGCCGTCTGCGCCCCAGCTTGCTCCGCGGTAACCGCCAACATCCGCCAGAGTGACTGCGGCTCCGCCCCGGATAGACACCTTCTTGATTTTCCCGTCGCCAAAGAATCCGATCCACTGGCTGTCCGGCGAAAAGAAAGGCGCGAAGGCCGCGCCGGCTCCTTCGAGCAACACGGCAGAGCTCTTGTCCATTTCTCGAATGTAGAGACCAACCTTGCCTGTTTTGGGATCCCGCGTGGTGTAAGCCACGCGCGACCCGTCAGGAGAAATCACGGTGGCCGGACCGTTCTCCAAGGCGAGTTGCTGGTTCGGAATTAGGAGGGAGAGTTCCACTGGCTTCTGCACACCCAGACGCGATGCTTCGCGCAGCGCAAGCAGCGCGAACAGCAATCCGGCCGCTAACGCTCCAGCAAGCGCCCAGGGTAGAAATCGTTGCCAGGTTGGGGTTGCAGTTGTCGAAGAAATTGACGTCGCAACCGATCCGGACTGCCCTATGGCCGAGCCTGAAATCGCAGACGGTTGCGCCGCGGAGTCATATGCCGCTACGCCCGCCGACGAACGCGATGACTTGCCGGATGTTTCGTCCAGTGGTAGCGCCTGGTAAGTGGCCGAGCGGCCGGTGTCGCTGTCGCGTTTCAAGCGCTTCAAATCGGCGCGCATGTCGGCTGCATTGTGGTAACGCAGGTCGCGATCCTTTTCGAGGGCCTTGCCGATGATTTCCTCGAGCTTGGCGGGCAAGTCCGGATTCAGCCGAACGGGCGGCACCGGTGCGCGATTCAACGTTGCTTCGGAAATCACGGCAGACGTTTCGCCGCGGAAGGGAAGCGAGCCGGTGGCCATCTCGTAGATCACCACGCCGAAGCTAAATAAATCGGTGCGCGGATCGAGCGTCTGCCCGCGCACTTGTTCAGGCGACATGTACGCCACTGTGCCCAGCGCAGTGCCGGGGCTCGTGAGCAGCGCTTCGCTCACGCCCTGCGTCATCGAAGCATCTTCGAACGCATTCGACTTGCCGCTGCCAGTTACCTTCGCCAGGCCAAAATCGAGAATCTTCGCGTGGCCGCGTTCGGTGACGAAAATATTTGCCGGCTTCACGTCGCGGTGCACGATGCCTTTACTGTGCGCGGAATCAAGCGCGTCGGCCACTTCGATCGCAATGTCCAGAAGACGATCCATCGGCACGGGCTTGCCGGTTATCAGGTGCTTGAGCGTGCGGCCATCGAGATACTCCATGGCGATAAAGGGGTGGCCGTCCTGCTGAGAGATCTCGTAAATTGTGCAGATGTTGGGGTGATTCAGCGCGGATGCGGCTCGTGCTTCGCGACGGAACCGTTCAAGCGCTTGCGAGTCGCGGGCGACGTCTTCAGGAAGGAATTTCAGCGCAACAAAACGGCCGAGCTCGTTGTCCTCGGCTTTGTACACGACGCCCATGCCTCCACCACCGAGTTTCTCGATCACTCGATAGTGCGAAATGGTGAGGCCAATCGGCGACTGCGTCTCTGCCATGCGTGGCGCACATCTTAGGCCCCGCGAGAAGGCAAGTCAACGCGGGCGGACCTCAAGCCGGAATTGTCACCGCTGAAATAGCCTTACTCCGGGCTTAAAATAGTCTTTGCTTTTTGTTCGCCTAGTGGTAGTATGGCCGTATAAATGCGGATTCAGGGCAGGGCATGCATTCTGGTAGACTGTGCCTCCTGCGTCCCCAGGAAATGCTGGCGAAAAGCCCTCGAGGTGCAAGCGTGTCCGACGAAAAAACCAAGAATCTGGACCTGGCAATCGCACAAATTGAAAAGCAGTACGGCAAAGGCTCGATCATGCGCCTGGGGAACCGCGACGTGCTCGTCCCGGTGAACGTGATTCCCACCGGCTCCATCTCGATTGACGCTGCTCTCGGCGTCGGCGGCTTGCCGCGCGGCCGCGTCATCGAAATCTATGGCCCGGAATCGGGCGGCAAGACCACGCTCACGCTGCACGTAATCGCCGAAGCGCAGAAACTCGGCGGCCAGGCCGCTTTCATCGACGCCGAACACGCGCTCGACCCCTCGTATGCGCGCAAGCTTGGCGTGGACGTTGATAATCTCCTCGTCTCGCAGCCCGACAACGGCGAGCAGGCCCTCGAAATCGCCGAAGCGCTCATTCGCTCCAATGCTGTTGATGTGGTAGTTGTCGACTCCGTCGCCGCCCTCGTCCCCCGCGCTGAACTCGAAGGCGACATGGGCGATCCGCAAATGGGCCTGCAAGCGCGGCTTATGTCACAGGCGCTGCGCAAGCTCACCGCCATCGTCTCCAAATCGAAAACCTGCCTGATTTTCATCAACCAGATTCGCGAGAAAATCGGCGTCATGTTCGGCAACCCCGAAACCACCACCGGCGGCCGCGCGCTCAAGTTCTATTCTTCGATCCGCATTGATATCCGCCGCATTCAATCCATTAAAGAGGGCGACCGCGTGGTCGGCTCGCGCACCCGCGCGAAAGTGGTGAAGAACAAAGTGGCAGCGCCATTCCGCGAAGCCGAGTTCGACATCATTTACGGCGAAGGCGTCTCGCGCGAAGGCGATCTTCTCGATGTCGGCGTAGCGAAAAATATCCTCGAGAAGTCGGGCACGTGGATCTCCTACAAAGGCGAACGCCTCGGCCAGGGCCGCGACAACGCCCGCATTTTCCTGAAGGAAAACACGGAGATCCGCGACAAAATCGAAGCCGATCTGCGCAAAGCACTGGGCCTGGTCCATCAGCCTGTGGTCGCAGCCAGCGACAACGGCAAGCCCGCTGCAGAACCCGCGAAGCCCGCAACCATGGCCGCGGCTGCATCCAAAGGCAAGACAGGCCGCTAATCCAACCGGCCGCTACTCGACTCAATCCGAGCGGGGTTCATGTCCCGATATGAACCCCGGCCCACTTTCGCCCCCCCGGTACTTTGGTACTCCCCGAATCCAGAAAAACTGTACTGATTACCAGTTGCGCCTTCCTTCGACTGTCCCTACAATTTGCTGAGGCTCAGGTATTCACTGTACGGGGCCCGTGGCCGATAACATAAACGTAGAAGGCATAATAAAAAGAAGACATGAAACCCAGCTCACGCACCAGCCAAGTAGTTCCAATACTGTGCCTCCTGCTCGCAGCAGCCGCGAGCGCCGCATTCGGTTCTCCGGCAGGCGCACCCGCTGCCAAACGCACTCATCGCACTCGCAGCACAGCTTTCAATCTTGATCCTGCGAAATTTGACGCCACCAGCTACGACGACGCAATCGTCCGCCAGGTAGCGATCGATGCGCTGGGCCATACGAACGGCTCGGTTGTAGCACTCGATCCAGCCACCGGCCGCATCCTCACCATCGTGAATCAGAAGATGGCATTCTCCGCCGGCTTCGAACCTTGCTCCACGATCAAGCCGGTCATCGCTCTCGCAGGTTTGCAGGAAGGCGCCATCACTCGCGACACGATGCTCAAAGTGGATCGCCGCCGCTACATGGACCTCACCGAAGCAATGGCGCATTCGAACAATGTCTTCTTCGAAAGCGTCGGCAAGCAGCTCGGGTTTGACACCGTCATCAAATATGCCCGCCTGCTAGGCCTCGGCGAGCGCGTCGGCTACAACATCAGCGAAGAACAGCCCGGCTCGCTGCCGCTCTTCCCGCCGAAGTATGGCGGAGTGGCGCGCATGTCGAGCTTCGGCGGCGGCATCCGCATCACGCCGCTGCAACTCGCATCGCTTGCGGCAACTCTCGCCAATGGCGGCACCGAATATTATCTGCAGTATCCGCGCACCACTGAAGATCGCGTTAATTTTGCGCCGCGCGTCCGCCGTCAACTCGATATCGCGCCGCTGCTCCCGGATATCCGCGAGGGCATGCTCGCCGCCGTAATGTACGGTACCGCGCGCCGCAGCTACGACCCGTACGGCAACGACACCCTGGGCCCCACGCTCGGCAAAACGGGCACTTGCAACGATGAATCGCTCGGTGGCCGGCTCGGTTGGTACGTTTCTTACGCCGACGAAATTCATCCGAAAATTGTTCTCGTGATTCTCATTCGCGGCGGTGGCCGCAGCACCAACGGCCCGCGCGCTTCCCAGATTGCCGGCCACATCTACCGCGGGCTTCGCGAGCGAAATTATTTCGCAACATCCGCTTCCGAGCGCGATTCGCAATACGCCGCCGCAGGCTCCGCCGGCGCTTCTCATTAACCGCTAGTTCTGCACGCCCGCATTCTATCAGTAGGGGCACGGCACGCCGTGCCCGTTGTCGCCGGCAAGGAAATCGGGCCACTCGGCCAAGAGTTGGGTCGCTCCGCGTTAACTCTTGAATCCGGCCGCGCGCAGCCCTACAATCCCGGCAATCTTCCGTGAGCCTAGCCCTCGCCACCCAGCGCGATGAAGCTCGGCGAGCAGCGAACCACACCTCGCTCGCTCGCGCCGGCGCAATTCTGCTCGGCGCCATGCTCATGATGTGGCCGGCATTCTTCAACCGTTATCCGCTGCTCTATCCCGATTCCATGACGTATCTCGCAAACGGCTCCCCAGTCGCGCGCGCTCTTTTCCTTCATCAGCTTTCCGACTACTACGGCATGCGCTCATTCATCTACAGCCTCGTCATTTTGCCATTCCATTGGAACGCCACGCTCTGGCCCATCGTCGCGCTGCAAGCTCTCCTCACCGCTTACGTCCTCTGGCTCGTCGTGCGCTCGATCCTTCCGAAGCAGGCGGTGCTGTGGTATCTCGCCCTCTTTGCGTTCCTAAGCTTGCTGACGAGCGCGAGTTGGTTCGTAAGCCTCATCATGCCGGATATTCTCGGGCCGGTTTTGTACCTCTCGATCTATTTGCTCGTTTTCGCGCGAGACACGCTCTCGCGTCCCGAACGCATTGGTGCCGCGGCAATCGCGTGCTGGGCGGTAGCGTCTCACGCCACTCACCTGATGCTTGCTGTGGGAATCTGCCTGCTACTCGCTGCTCTTTGGGTGATCTTCAGAAAAGGATTCATGTCCGGCCGCTTGAAAGCGCTGGGAGAAGTAGCCGCGATCGTCATGATCGCAGCCGTCGCGCAGGTGGCGCTGAATTCCTATCTCTACGGCAAGCCCTCGCTCAATGGCGAACGCCCGCCGTTCCTCACCGCTCGCTTGATCGCCGATGGCCCCGGCCGCTGGTATCTCGAGCAGCATTGCAGCGAAACGCAATTTGCGGGGTGTGGCCGCGTCCGTGATCTCGGCCACGATTCAGATCAATTCCTCTGGGCCGACGACGGAGTCTGGAAAACTTCCTCCAGCCATGCGCAGGAACAAATGCTGAACGAAGAAATTCCATTCGCTCTCGCCACGCTTCGCACCTATCCGCGCGCGCAATTGTCCAAATCCGCTTCAAATTTCTGGCAGCAGCTCAGCACCTTCGAAATCGGATTCGATCCCAACCACTGGATGGTGCAGCAATTCGACGAAGTACTTCCCAGCGGAAAAGACCGCTTCCTGCAAAGCCGCCAGGCCGCCAACGATCTGCCTTTTGACTTCCTCTCCATGGTTCAGAATTGGACTGTCGTAGTCTCACTCGCGCTGATCGTTATTTTCGGAATTCTCTTATGGCGGCGTTGGACTCCTCGTCTCGCAGGCCTCGCCCTCGTGATTATTCCCGCGGTGCTAGCGAACGCCTTCGTCACCGGCGTATTGTCCACGGTCGAAGACCGCTACCAGAGCCGCGTCGTATGGCTCATCCCATTCCTTGCCGCTGCGTTGATCTTTGCATGGATCGCCGGTGCGCAAGCCGCACGGCAGAAAGATCCGCACTACTCGGTTTGACCCGCAGGCGCAGGTGCGTTCCTATCACAGGAATTCCTCAATCGATCTTCGACTCATCGCGATACATCACTTTGTGCCGCATCGACTTGATCCACTCATCGATCTGCGCCACCGTCATCGCGCTTTCGGGATTGAACTTTTCCCAGCTCATGATTCGCTCAAGCGGTTTCTTCCAGCGCTTATGCGATGGCTTCGCCGGTGGCCCAAAACACATCACGTCAATGATCGAAAGCTCTTCGGGAACATTGAGCAGCGGCCTGATCTGCTGCTGGATGTCTTCCTGCCCGATCGCCGTGATCCACCACACCGCGTAGCCGAGCGCGGCCGCAGCTAAATGTGCGGACATCGTGGAAGCAGCCACCGATTGCAGCAGAATTCGCTCGGCATTCTGATGATACAGGCGGTCCAGCTCCGAGCCGTCGTTCAACACCGGAAAAGCGCGCACGAATCGAAAATCCGCGAGCACCACCACCAATCCCGGCGCCGTCTTTACGCCGTTGTAATTCGGAGTCGGAAAACCCATGTGCAGCCGCGCGCGATGTTGCTGCTCGTCGACGAAGCACTGCCCGATCTTTTCCTTGACGCCCGCATCATTCACAACGATGTAATGCCACGGCTGTGCGTTCGCGCCGGAAGGCGCGTGCCGGGCCGCTTCCAAAATCATTTCGAAGTGCTGCCGCGGCACTCTGTAAGGGGCGAACGCACGATTCGTCATCCGGTTTCGAACCACGTCCATCAATGCCGCATAGCGATCCGTCTGGTTGAATCTGGCTGAATCCGTTGCCGTCTCGGCCATAGCGTCCCCCATCGTAAGAGAACTATTTTCCTTGTTCCCGCCAAGCCATCATTCTAGGCCAAAGTAGCGCAGGCTTCAGTTTATCCAGAAGAAGAATGAAGGGCCTGCGCCACAAGTTGCTACCATCGAGGCTTCGCGAAAGAAAGGGCGTACCGGCGTCGTGTTTGGTATTTAGTTCTACAGGAGATAGTTCGGAACGCAGGTAGAATGCATCGAATTCCTCAGGAGGAATTCATGTCCGATGTCGTCTACGTTTCAAACGTCAAGATTGAACGCAAAGTCGGCCCGCTGCGTGTCGCCCACCTTCCCGGCGAGCCGCAACCGGTGATCTTCAGCGTCCACGGCGCAATCGCCGAGCACTACAAAGTCCCCCCCGACAAAATCAAGGAACCGCACGCCGCCACCATCGACTACGTTATCGCCGGAACCGCTGGTTGAATGATGGGCACTTTTGGAGGCGCGCTGGAAGCGCGTCAAATCGATGCAAGCAACGACAAGCTCACGGCGGACGTGAGAGGGGAAGTGGAACTGGAAGAAGGAGTACTCGTCATCCGACGCATCCACGTCGCGATGCGCCTGGTGGCCCCGGAAGAAAAGCGCGCCACAGTCGAGCGCGTTCACGGAATCTACGCAATGAACTGCCCGCTCTACCGCACGCTGCACAACGCGATTGAACTTACCTCATCCTACGAATTGGTAGCGTCGTGAAAAAGCCGCTCCTGCAAGTGGACTGAACAGTGCTTCGAAGGAGAATCGATCCGGGCGTCTCGCGACGCCCGGTTTCGATCTTGTCGCGACGCTATTATCGCTGCCGCTGGTTTTTATTGTTCTGACTCTTCGACGATTGATTGTTCGACGAAGAATTCCGTGAATTATTGGACGGCTGCGATTGCCGCGAGTTATTCTGCGGCGTGGTTCGCTGCGGCTGCGGCGCCGGCCTTGCTGTCCGTGCCCGGTTTCGTGCATCCGCGTCGCGATTGAGTCCGGGTGCCGGCGCAGGCTGAATCGTCGGCGTGCTGGGTTTCGGAGCTGGTCGCGTAGAAGGTTGCGTCGGCCGAGTTGACGGGTTATTCGGCGCTGGTTGAATCGACGGATTCGTAGGTTGCGCCGGCTTCGCCTCCGGAGCCGGTTTCGTTGGCCGCGTGGAAGGTTGCGTCGGCTTTGGCTGCGGCTGATTCGGAGCAGGCTGAATGCTGGGCTGCCCAGGCTTAGGTTGCGGCGCAGGACGCGTGTTAGGGTTCGTTGGCTCCGGTTTTGGTTGCGGCTGATTCGGCGCAGGCTGAATGCTGGGCTGCCCAGGCTTAGGTTGTGGCGCAGGACGCGTGTTTGGATTTGTCGGCGCCGGTTTTGTTCCCGGCGTGCCCGGTGCCGGACGCGTTCCCGGTCGAGTTGGCTGCGTTCCCGGATTTGCGGGAGCAGGTTTCGTCCACTTGCCGTTCTCGCGCTTGTCCCATTTGCCCGTGTTGTTGCGGCGGTAAACGTCCCCGTTCTTATCGGTGTAAACGTTGTTCGGTAATTTCGTGACGGGTTTCGGAGTTTTTCCCTTCGGGCGGTAGTCCGTTTTAACGCGATCGGAGACCCCCGGCCGCGCGTAAATATTGTCTCGCGTATACGGCGTCGGTCTAGGACGTCCCGGCTTACCTGGTTGGCCGGGTCGATTCGGATATCCTGGATATCCTGGCCGGTATCCGGGTCTGCCCGGGCGGATGATGATTACGTTGTTCGGTGGCCGGTACGGAGGCCGATAACCCGGCAGCGGCCGGTAAATCGGACGATAACCTCCCGGCCCCCACCATCCCCCGCCACCCCAGTAGGGAGGATAGCGATAGTAGCTGCTCCTCCAGCCGATGCTCACGTTGATGAACGGCGTGCTGTAACCCAGCGCAAATCCCCACCCGCCGGTCCACGGGTTATAAATAACATTGAATCCCCACGTGTAAGGGCGTGGGTAGTAATACACAGGCCCAATCCACGGCCGGTAATAGTAGCCAGTTCCGTACACCACGGTTCCGTAATATCGGTATGTGCCGATGTACCCCGGCGTGTAGCCCACGTAGACGATTTGCGGCGTCGCGTCGTAAATGTGCACATACCGGACGTTGTACACGGGGGCGCTCGGCGGAATCGTTTGCACCGCGTCCGGCACGCTATCCGCCACCGCCCAGGGGCCGGTCGGCGTTAGGCCGGCGAACCAGACGCCGTTGTCGCATACGTAGTAGCGATCGCCAATCTTGAGCACTGATGAACTTGTATTCACCGCGTACTGAACCTGCGTGCTCGGAATCTGCTGAAATTGCGGTGAGCCATCGTAGCTGACTTCCGTCTTAGCTTCGTCGCGCTTGATTGCCGCAGTCTGCGGAATCTCCGCATCCATCTCGGCATCTTCGGCCTGATTCGTGCCGGCCACAGCCGCGAGCGCGTCTCCGACCGCCGAGGCAGGAGGGATCTGCTTGAAACTGGTCGGTAAGGTATCGCTGCGCTCATAGGTCCACGGCCCATCGAGTGACTGGCTGCTGAACCATCGTCCCGAAAGCAGCAAATAATATTTGTTGGTCGCGATTTCCTTGATGAATGTGCTTTCCGTGTTGCTCACGTAGAGGAGTTGGTTGCCGGTCAGCGCGGTCCAGTTCGGCGCGCCCGATGTGACGATCAACTCCGTCGGCACAGTGGCCGTGATGATCTGCGGCGGTGGCCCCGTTTGCGGCTCCGCGTCCGGATCGGGCTTTACGAAATCCTTGATCGCCGAAGGCGTGTTCGTGGTAACCGACCATGGCCCTTTTGGATTTTTCGCGATGTACCAGGTCTGGCCATTGCTCAGATAAAAGTTTCCGGAGCTTTTATCCTTAACGATCAGCACAGCGGTATTCACGACTTGCTCGTATGGCGAATCCTTGATCGGCCGTGTTTCCGGTTCGCCGTCGAAGCTGATGAGCACGGCAGGCTTCTGCGAAAAAATAATCACTGGCGGGTCACTCTTCAAATTTTCTGTGGACGCAACTTCTTTTTCGCTGGCTGCGAGGCTCGTCTCCGCCTGCTCGAGCGTCAGAACGATATCCCAGGTATTCGCCGGCGCCTCGATCCGCTCGCGCATCTTTTGCATGTCTTCGGGAGTGGCGTCGGGAAATTTCACACGCGTTACTTTCGTGTCCTCCAGCGTCATCAGCCCCGCATCGCGATCTACTGACACTTCCGATCGGAACCACAATGCTCCGAAGATGGGCTCCTTTTTATCAGGCCCTTGCAGTGATACCGCTGAGCGCCCGGTCAGGATGTTCCCGTCCAGCGAATCAAGTTGCGGCTGATAGATGATGATCTTGCCTAGGTCGGATTCAATCTCGCGGGGCCAGCTGGTATCGATTTCGTGCGCGTCCTGTGCCTTGGTCGCCGTCGCCGTAAAGAGTGCAGCAATTGCCAGCAGTAAAGCCCAGACAAGAGTCCGTCGCATCCGCATAAAAAATGGCTCCCCAGTAAAAAGATGCAAGGGAGTCTAACACTATCGGCAGGCTCCCTTCATCTGTCGCATTCGAATCCAAACCCGCTGCGCTTGCTGAGGGACGTTAAAAAAAAGGGCAGGCATTGGGGCCTGCCCTTCACTCCGATTATGCCTGCAGATCCTAGTTTACTTGGCTGGACAAGTATGACTGATCATCTTAACGCTTTTTACATCCAGCGGAGTGCTTGTGGCCGACGACATATCGGATTTATCCTTGGAGTTTTCTTGAACCGCATTCGGATTCGGCGGTGTCTGCGTAGTTTGTTCTCCAGCCCATCGCCCGGTCAGTCGAACCTGCTGCCCCACATACTGACTGAGATCGAGCTTCGTGCTCTTTACAGTCCACACTGAACCGTTCGCGTCGGCGATTGAGTATTCGCCTGGCTTCTCCCCGTTCTGTAAGCACCCTTTGATGTGCTTCACGCTGTGGTCTTGGGTCTGATACGTTCCCGGACCGGAGGCGTTCTGCCCGAAGGTTGCGATGCCCATCACAGACGAAAGCAGGGCAACGCCGAAAAATTGCGCCAAGTGTTTCATAGTGTCTCCTTTCAGACTTGAACTCTAGAAGAATTCCATTTCCGCAAGGAGAGTTTCGCGCGGCCAGCGCATTTCATCTATCCGGCGATCGGAGTATAGGCTCGAAGTATGTGGTGTAGCTGGCGTCTCGGATCACACTTACAGGCTTTCGCCTAAGCCGAGCAGGCTGCGTGTAATCAAAGCGAGCCTATTTGGATTACCCTAGTGGGTTAATGTCCCGTGCCCTTGGGACAACCAACTCCGTAGCAAGGTCCGGTCGAATGGAAGTAAATGGAAAGCCCCTGCCAGTGGGTCGGGAAAAGATAATAAGGCTGGTGATAGGGCCAGAAGCAAAGTGCAAAAGCGGCGACGAGAAGATTGCGTTTCTTCATGAAAGTACCTCCCAGCGTTCGCGAACTTGGTATCGACCAGGAAATCTGAAACCTCACCGAAGACTCTGCAGCAATTGTATGCTTAAGTGCCGTCCGCAGCAGACGGATTATTTACGCGCAACAGCATTCCGCTCCCGCCGCGGATATTGATGTCGCCGCGCTCGGCCTTCAGCGTAATTTCGCCCAGCGGACGCGTTCGTCCAGCATGCTCGATCTTCACGCTCGAATACCCGTACACTCCGCACGCGTCCGACGAAAACAGCCACAGCGATTGCGCCCGATCATTCCCATCGATCGTTCCCCGGCAATTTTGCTCCGGGTTGGCTCTTACACGGCTCAGCACGCCGTCATAGACCGGCTCGCCTACGATGGTCTTCCCATCCATCACATGCCCGCCGCCCCGATACACAGTTTCGCCGCCCACCAACGTGGTTTGAAAGGCGCTCGATGGAGTTCCGCGGTCGCCGCCATACATCGGAATTTGGGCTTCATTGATCTCTAGCGTGGACGCCAGCGCTCGAAGACTCGTCGTCAACGGCACCGATCCCTTCGACGTCACCAGCCGGTCAAACTCAAACGAAATCCGCCCCGGACTCCCATTCGACGCCGGCATCACCGAAATCACTTTGCCCTCGACATACGCACCCGCATGAATCTTGCGACCGTCGCTGAGCGGAATTTCCTGCATCACCCGCGCCTTCACCACTTGCCCCGCCTTGCTCTTGGTTGTAGAAAGCGAACCGTGCAACGCCACAGGAATCACAGTCCCTGGAGGAATCGAAATCTGCGCAAACGCGGAGCCGGTGCCAGAAGTCAGAAGCAATGCCAGAGGTAGAAAAAAGTCCTTCATAAGCACCTCCCGCCCGCTTTCCTAAACGTCCCTTAAAATTATGATGCGCCTTGGTGACTCTAAGATGCGCGGTTATCTACCTCTGTAAACGGGTCGCTGTCACGAATCACAAGTCACAAGTCACGCACCTTTGCTTGCCGCACACAGCGCAGCATTTCCGCTTTTCTCCCCTTCCGCCCTTGCGCTATGCTGCGAACTGGGGCCCGCACCAAGCACCACTGAGGGGAAATGAATCGCGACAGAATCATACTTTGGTTTTTACTACTGGTCGCCGGCGGTGCTGTCCTCGGATGGTCCTACGGCGTCCGCGGCAGGGCCGAAGCTCAATTTGCAGACGAAGTCTCGCTCGCACGCGAAGAAGCGGCTCGCATTCAGCGCGATGTAGTGATGTTCACCGACGAAATCGCTCCGCCGCGCGTTTCCTTTACCCAAGCGCTCGAGCAGCTCGGGCTCGACTCAGCCACCGCTTCCCGCGTCGCAGCGGTAGCGCAACACAGTTTCGATTTCCGCCATTTCCGCGCCGGCAACAAAATCACAATCGGCCGCGGCGTCCTCGGCGATCTGCGCGAGGTTCACTACCGCATCGACACCGACCGCGAACTCGTCATCACCCCACAGCCCGCGGAAAATTCGGAAACCGCGACCCCAGCGCCGGCATCACTCACCGGCCCAGCCGCGCCGTTCGATTCCTTCCACGCCGAAATCCGCAAAATCCCCTCCGAAACTGAAACCGCCGGCGTCACCGGCACCATTCACGGCTCGCTCTTCGAATCCGTGATCGCAGCCGGCGAACGCCCCGAACTCGCCATGCGCCTCGCAGAAATTTTCGGCTGGGATCTCGATTTCTACACTGACGCGCGCCCCAACGACACCTTCCGCATCGTCGTCGAAAAGAAAAAATTCTCGAATGGCGAAACCGCCGCCTACGGCCGCATCCTAGCCGCCGAATACAACAACGCCGGCCACCCCTATCGCGCCGTCCTCTTCCATGATCTCACCGGCCATCCCGCCTACTTCACGCCCGATGGCAAAGCGATGAAAAAAGCCTTCCTCCACTCCCCGCTGAAATTCGCCGCCGCCATCACCTCGCATTACAGCGCAAGCCGCTACCATCCAATCCTCAAAGAATATCGCCCGCACCTCGGCATTGATTACGCCGCCCCCATCGGCACCCCCGTGCAAACCATCGGCGAAGGCCGCGTCACCTTCGCAGGACGAAAAGGCGGCGCCGGAAATTTGATCACCATCCAGCACACCAACGGCTACACCACCTACTACATGCACCTCTCCCGCGTCCTCGTCCGCACCGGCCAGCACGTCGAACAGGGCCGCACCATCGGCCTCGTCGGCATGACCGGCCTCGCCACCGGCCCGCATCTCGATTTCCGCATTCAGCAGCACGGCCAATTCCTGAATTTCGAACGCCTCGGCCTGCCCACCGCCGACCCAGTCTCAAAGCGCGACTGGACCGAATTTGCCGCAGCTCGCGACACCGCCATGACCCACATGCCAGATCTTCCGCCGCACGCCGATACGCCAGTAGTTGCCAAAAACACAAAGCCCCGCCATTCCCGCGGCGCCGACTAACCCGCGACGAGAGTGAACCAATGGTAAGACCAGAAATCACCGGCGATACTCTGCACCTGCACGTCGAAGGTCTCGATAAGCTCTGGGCTTTCAAAAGCGAACTCGCCATTCCGCTGCGGCACATCACAAGCGTCCGCACGGACGCTCTAATCACGACGGAATGGCTTCACGACCTCAAATGGCCAGGCACATCGGTGCCAGGTGTGATAACGGCCGGAACTTTCTACCAGGATGGCAAACGAATCTTCTGGGACATCCATCATCCCGACCGAGCAGTGGTGATCACTCTCGCCGGCGAATCCTACAACGAGCTAGTCATCGAGGTAGAAAATCCCGACGCATTCGTCGCCAATCTCCAACAATCAATTCGCCGCTAAGTAGCGTAGGCTTCAGCCTGCGCCCCAAGTTGCCACAATCACAATTCGCCCAAACCCGCACCAACCGCGATGTCGTTCTTCTCTCCGCCGCTTTTGTCTTTCACTCCCGCTAGCACCACTCGTCACTTGCCACTCGCCACTATCTTTATTTCCGCCTCAACGCCTCCAACTCCTCCAGCGTCCTCGGCCAATCCTCCCGCAACAACCTCGACAAACTCCGGTCCGCCAGCACCCTCCCGCCCGTCTGGCATCGCGCGCAATAATTCGTCTCATTGTCCGCATACCGTATCCGCTGAATTTTCTCCCCGCATCGCGGACAAGCCAGCCCATACCGCCCATGCACCGCCATGTCCTTGCGAAACGCCGTCACCTTCTCCGGAAATCCCTCCCCCGCCTCAGCGCGCAACCGCTCCGTCCACAGCGCAAGCGTATTGCGCGTGGCGTCAAACAGCCTCACCCACTCGTCGTCCTTCAGCTTGTGCGTCAGCGTCACAGGAGAAAGCTGCGCTGCGTGCAGAATCTCATCCGAATACGCATTACCAATCCCGCTCAGCACGCGCGGATCAGTAAGCGCTCGCTTCAACGTGCGATTCTCCTCCGTAAGCGCCGCTCGAAACGCCACCAGATCGCTCGCAAAAATATCGATGCCTCCCGGATCGATCGCGCGCAACCCCTCCTCGCCCGCCACCACATGCAACGACGCCCGCCGCTTCGTCCCAGCCTCCGTCAGCACCAGCGACCCACCCTCAAAATCAAACGCCGCCAAACTCTGCCTCCCCGCCAGCCGCGCCCCAGCCGCCCGCCAATGCAATCGCCCCGCAATCATCAGGTGCAGCACCAGCCACAGGTCGCCCTCCACCCCAATCGCAATCCGCTTCCCAATCCGCCCAATCGCCTGCACCACTCTCCCCTCCACCTCCCCAATCCCCGGCTCCGCAGTTCGCAACAAAAAAGCATTACCCAACCGCACCCGCTCAAGCGCCCGCCCAACCACACGCGGTTCCAGTGCAGAAATATAAGCCGCAATATCAGGCAACTCAGGCATTCACCCAGCATGCAGTCGCCACCCTATCTTTTGCAACTCGCAGCGCGCCCCACGCGCTAACAAGTCTTCAGTAGGGCACGGCATGCCGTGCCCGAACGCGATGCTTGCTACAGCTCACGCCATCGTCATACATTCACGCTGTCCCCGCGCTGTCATCCAGCCGCAGCTTTGAATCTCTCCGCGCCGTTGCCTTTCAGTAGCACAGGCATTCCTGCCTGTGCCCCAAGCAGCACGCAGCAACAAACCAAAATGCTCGGCGCACCCGCCGCTGAGTTCTGTTCTCATGCCGTGTTCCTAGTCCTCCGTACCGCCAGCTCGGAAACGAAGCACCGATCTCCCACCGCCCGTCCCGAAGCCGAGCGATTTTCTGTTGTGGTGCGTAGACACGGCGAAAAATACTTTGTAGATTCGCGTCAGCCAAACTTGGAGAACATAATGACAAGAACTCGCCGCGTTCGCGTTCCTGCAGATTCGATAGTGAAGATCTGTTTCTTCGCCGCTGTGCTGCTTTCCGCAAGCATCGCCGGCGCTCAAGCGCAGAATGCAAAGACGCCGGCAGCCGTCCCCGCAACCGCGCCGGCCTCGGCCTCACAGAATCAGCCGGCTGCGGCGCCGCAGCCCTCTCCCGAAATGCAGAGTTTGGCGCGCGCGCTCTCCGGCCGGTGGCGCATCACCGAAAAATTTGCGCCCAGTGTCGAATCTCCCGAAAGCGGCGAGGGCTATGGCGAGGAGGTGTGGCGCTCCGGGCCCGGCGGGTTCACGTTTATGGAAGAACTACACGACACTTCAGCGGCGCGTGGAGAGGGTTTTCTCACGGGCTTCACGTGGTGGGACAATACGGCAAAGATCTTTCGGGGCATGCTGTGCACGAGCCAGAACCCGCGCGGATGCGATCCTAAGGGAAGCGACCGCGTCGCTCTGAATTGGGACGGAAAGCAACTCGTTGTGGACATCGCCTTCGAAGAGAACGGCAAAATAATCCTGTGGCACGAAGTGTTCGGCGATATCACGCCCACCTCGTTCACTCAAACCGCTGATTCCGGCGAAGCCGGCACGCCACTCAAGCGCGTCCTCACAATCCACGGCACCAAAATCGCCGCCACTGCTAAGTAGCACAGCCAATCCTGTTTACCCCCAGAACCGAAGGGCCTCAGCCTCAAAAAACAAAAAGGGCGCCCCGATTTCTCGGAGCGCCCTTCGTATTCAGTGTAGCTCGGGTCTTTAGACCCGAGGTTTTTAGTACATCCCGCCCATTCCGCCGCCGCCGGGCATACCGCCGCCGGCGCCAGCGCTCTTCTTGTCGTCTTCCTTGATGTCCGCCACGAGAGCTTCGGTCGTCAGCATCAAACCCGCAATCGAAGCAGCATTCTGAAGAGCGAGACGCGTTACCTTCGCCGGATCGATGACGCCGGCCTTGACCATGTCGCCATAGTCACCGGTATCGGCGTTCAATCCCCAGTTATCATCCTTGGACTCGCGCACGCGGCCCACTACGACTGCGCCTTCATGGCCGCCGTTGAGTGCGATCTGCCGCATGGGCTCTTCGAGCGCGCGCTTCACGATGTTGACGCCGATGGCTTCGTCATCGTGCAGCTTGAGCTTCTCGAGCGCCGCAATGCAACGAACCAGCGCGACGCCGCCGCCGGGAACAATGCCTTCCTCGACAGCTGCGCGGGTGGCGTGCATGGCGTCCTCAACGCGAGCCTTCTTTTCCTTCAGCTCGGTTTCGGTTGCCGCGCCCACCTTGATCACTGCGACGCCGCCAACGAGCTTCGCCAGTCGTTCCTGGAGCTTCTCCTTGTCGTAGTCAGAGGTCGTGTCGGCCATTTGTTGTCTGATTTGTTCGACGCGACCCGAAATATCGGAGGGCTTTCCGGCGCCTTCGATAATCGTGGTGTTGTCCTTGTCGATGGTCACTTTCTTCGCGCGACCGAGGTCTTCCAGTTTCACGTTCTCGAGCTTGATGCCGAGATCTTCCGTGAGGGCCTTGCCGCCCGTCAGGGTGGCGATGTCCTCGAGCATGGCCTTGCGACGATCGCCGAAGCCGGGAGCCTTCACCGCAGCGCACTGCAAGGTGCCGCGGAGCTTGTTCACCACGAGAGTTGCGAGCGCTTCGCCCTCAACGTCCTCAGCGATGATCAAGAGTGGCTTGCCCATCTTGGCGGTCTGCTCGAGCATTGGAAGCAGGTCCTTCATATTACTGATCTTCTTTTCATGGATGAGGATGCGGACGTCTTCGAGTACGCACTCCATCCGCTCGGGATCAGTGACGAAGTAGGGCGAGAGGTAGCCGCGGTCGAACTGCATTCCTTCGACCACTTCCAGCGTCGTCTCCATCGTCTTCGATTCCTCGACGGTGATGACGCCGTCCTTCCCGACCTTCTTCATGGCCTCGGCGATGATCGAGCCGATCTGCTTGTCGTTGTTGGCGCTGATCGTGCCCACCTGCGAAATCATGTCGCCTTTTACATCTTTGTGAAACCGTTTGATTTCTTCGACGGCTACTTCGACGGCCTTTTCGATGCCGCGCTTCAGGGCCATCGGGCTTGCGCCGGCTGCGACCGTCTTCACGCCTTCGCGGAAGATGGCCTGGGCCAACACGGTTGCGGTGGTGGTGCCGTCGCCGGCCACGTCAGAGGTCTTGGAAGCAACTTCGCGGACCATCTGGGCGCCCATGTTCTCGAGCGCATCGGGCAACTCGATTTCTTTTGCGACGGTGACGCCGTCCTTGGTGATGATCGGCGCGCCGAATTTCTTTTCGATCACTGCGTTACGGCCCTTGGGACCGAGCGTAATTTTCACGGCGTCCGCTAGAATGTTGACGCCGCGCAGGATCGCCTGGCGGGAATTTTCGCCAGTTACGATTTGCTTTGCCATGTCTCTTTTCTCCTCTTTCGCTTTCTCAGTTAGGTTACGTGCTTAGCTTGTTGGGTCAGCTACTTCTTGCCGCCGGCCGCTTTTGCCGAACTGCCGATCTTAGCCAAAATATCCTTCTCCTCGATAATGAAGAACTCCTCGTCATCGACTGAAATTTCGTTGCCGGCATATTTTCCGAACAGAACGTGGTCGCCCGCCTTTACGTCCATGGGAACTCGTTGACCTTTGTTGTCGTATCGGCCAGCTCCTACGGCGATCACATTGCCTTCTTGAGGTTTTTCTTTGGCTATATCTGGGATGATAATCCCGCCCTTCACAGTTTCTCTTGCATCGAGCCGTTTGACCAAAACGCGGTCATGTAGCGGCGTAATGTTGACTGCCATTTGCGCAATTCCTCCGTTGAAGTTGATCCTAAGTAGCTCGGTGAGGAGGTTCCGAGTGTTAGCACTCCTCGCACGCGAGTGCTAATATATTGGAGTCTCTGCCGAGAGTCAAGCAAAAAGCTGATAATTCGACGCTCATGGTCTGTTCACAATTCCATTAAACTGCTTATTATCAGTTATTTATATGATGTAAGGTTTGTCCGACACTTGGTGATTGAGTTGTTTCTGCAGTGAGTCTAGAATTCGCGATTGGACGAGCGTCGGGTGACATACCTCTTCTATCTCCGATTGATTGGTCTTACCGCAGGGACGCTGACCTACCTCTTCTTGTTAGCACTGATACTTGGCCATCGGCGGCCGCGACTTTTTGAGCGGCTTCTGTTTTTGCTTTCCCTCGCGATCTTCCTAATTTACTCGGGCGAACTACTTGCGATCAACGCACGCATTCAATACACATCAATCTCGAGTGCCACGCGACTTGTTTATGGGGGCTTGATTAGCGCCGGTACGATATTTCTCCTGCCCCTGGTTTGGCACACACATCTTGAGTATCGCCGTAGCATCGCGCGAAGGCATGTGGCTCGATCTGTCTGGGGATTCGTTTGCCTCCTTTATGTGACCACATTGTTCCCCTTGATCTATGCGCTTTTGGATTCTCGCAAGACCGGCGCGAGTTTCTTAGAGGCATTATCGCGGCAACCCTTAACCGATTTTGCAATTTGGTCGGCATGCGCGGCTTCGGCGGCGATCCTTCAGTTCGGTCTGGGGCGCCGAGAAAAAGATGTGAGCACAAGGCGGTTGGCTTACTCATTGTTTTGGGCTTCGCTTTGTTTGTCGATTGTTTTGGCGCTGCGCTGGTCTTATCTCGACCTACGACTGGCGCGGAACGACGAATTCGCTGCTGCAATCGCTGTCGGCGCGATTCTTCCCGGGGCACTCCTGATCTATTTTGCCTTGAAGCACAATTTTCTTGATTACGGGGCGCAGCGGAATTTGGTGTATGCGCTTTCTGCGACATTTCTGGCGCTGTTGTACTTGGCATTTGTTCGGCGGGTGAGCGGGTGGCTCGAGCCGGTGCTGCCTCCTGAGGCTACGGCTAGCATTTTGTTGTTCGTATTGATTTTTCTGTTTGAGCCTTTGGAGCGGGTGATTGGGCCGGCGCTGCATCGGCGGTTTCAGGAGCGCGTGGGGCGTTTGCAGCTGCTCTCGACGGAGCTTCAGACTGAGGCGCGGAATGGAAATATTGCGGAGTTGATCGCGTTTGCTGAGCGGAGAATTCGAGAGGAGTTTGGATTGGGCGTGGTGCGGATTTCGGTGCCGCGCGATCCGGGGCGGGCGGCGCTGGAATCTCCGGGTGGTTTGGGGCATGTGGCGCGATTGCCGTTGATGAAGAATGGAAACGAGATTGGATTGCTCGAGGCGGCCACGACTGGGTCATATCTGACGGGCGAGACTTCGGCGGCGCTTGAATTTCTTGCTGAGCAGCTACCTGGGAGCATTGATCTGTGCCGGATGATCGGGGAGAAGCTGCAATTGGAGCGCGAATTGGCGGAACGCGAACGGATGGCTGGGCTGGGGCAGATGGCGGCTAACATTTCGCACAATTTGCGGAACCCTTTGAGTTCGATGAAAACGGTGCTGCAGGTGCAGCTGGAGAATCCGGATTTGCCGCTGGACGCGCGGCGGGATTGCACGCTGGTGGTGAGCGAGATTGACCGGATGAGCGCAAAGTTGACGCAACTGCTGCGCTATGCGAAGCCGTCGGTGAATGGCGAGCGTGTGGCGGCGGTGGCGCTGGCTCGGCAGACGGCGTCATTGTTTGGGCGCGACGCGGAGCGGCGGAATATACGGTTGGAGTTCGATCAGCCGCGGGAAGAGATTTTTGTGCGGGCGTCGGAGGATTCGCTTGGCGAAGTGCTGTCGAATTTGATCGTGAACGCGATGGAAGCGCAGCCGAATGGCGGGCGAGTACGGGTTGGACTGTCGTCGGACGCGGACTGGGCGGAGATTCGGGTGGATGATGATGGGCCGGGAATTTCTGAGGAGGTGCGCGCGAGGATTTTCCAGCCTTATTTCACGACGAAGCCGACAGGGACAGGGCTGGGGCTTTCGATTGTGGCGCGGAGGATTGCAGAGATGGGCGGGACGCTGGCGTGCGAGAGTCCGTTGCGGAATGGTGCGGGGACGCGGTTTCGGTTGACGGTGCCGTTGTCGCGTGCGGGATAGTGCGCGATATGGGAAATGCCCTGACGTCGTTTACGGGTTGCCGGGCGCTACGCTGAGGTCCTTCGCTGCGCTCAGGATGACATGCTTTTGTTTAGTGCGAGTCGATGCAATAGGCGGCGTTGCCTTAGCGGCTAAAGCCACCGTGATTTTGCGATCTTTGCGGCACGGCTGAAGCCGTGCCCTAACGCGAGGGCAGTGACGGAATGAAAGCTGAACGAACGATTCTGATTGTGGATGATGAGGCTACGGCGCGGTATGGGACGCGGCGGGCGCTCGAAGGGAACTACCGCGTCGCGGAGGCGGAATCTGCTGCGGCGGCGCGGGCGGCGGTTGCGAGCGAGCGTCCGGATTTGATTTTGCTCGATTTGGTGATGCCAGGCGAGGACGGGCTGTCTTTTTTGCGTTCGCTGCGCGAAGGGGGGAACGAGACGCCGGTAGTTGTCGTGTCGGCGCTGGATACGGCGAAGACGGCGGTTGATGCGCTGCAGAATGGGGCGGCGGATTACATTGTGAAGGGATTCGACATTGCGGAATTGCGGACGCGGGTGGCGAATATTCTGAAGATTGAGGAGCTGGGCGTTGAAAACGCGCGATTGCGGCGCGAGCTTGTTTCGGATGGGCAGTTTGGGCGGATGCTGGGAACGTCGGCGGCGATGCGGCGCGTTTTTGAGATGGCCGACCGCGTGGCGCCGAGCGATGCGACGGTGTTGATTCTTGGCGAGAGCGGCACCGGGAAGGATTTGCTGGCGCAGGAGATTCACGCGCGGTCGGCGCGTGCTGCGAAACCTTTTGTTGCGGTGAATTGCGCGGCGCTGCCTGAGAATTTGATCGAGTCGGAATTGTTCGGGTATGAGAAAGGGGCGTTCACAGGGGCGGCGCAGCAGCGCAAGGGAAAATTCGAGCTGGCTTCGGGCGGGACGATTTTTCTGGATGAGATTGGGGATATGAGTTCGGTGACGCAGGCGAAGGTGCTGCGCGCACTGGACAACCGGACGGTCGAGCGATTGGGCGGGTCGCGAGCGATTGAAGTGGATGTGCGAGTGATCAGCGCGACGCATCGGAATCTCCCTGAGGCGATTGGCGAGGGGCGATTTCGCGAGGATCTGTTTTACCGGTTGCGGGTGGTGACGCTGGAATTGCCTGCGCTTCGGGAGCACAAGGAGGATCTTGCGTTGCTGGCGGGGGCGTTTCTCGAGCAGCTGGGCTCGAGGCACGGACGGCGAGTGCATTTTGATGACGGTGCCTTGGAAATGCTGCGACGATACGATTGGCCGGGAAATATTCGGGAGCTACGGAATGCGCTGGAGCGGGCGGTGGTTTTGAGTAAGGGCGAAGCGATCGGAGTTTCCGATTTACCGGAGGAGATTCGCAGCGGGGTGGGAGCTGTCGTGGCGTCGCGGAATGCGGGCGGGGATTCGTATCTTGCAGAGGCGGATTTTCGCGAGGCGAAGAGAAAATTCGAGATTGCTTATTTGAAGCGGAAGCTCGAGGAGCATCGGTGGAATGTGTCGAAGACGGCGGCGGAGGTGGGGTTGCATCGGCAGAGTTTGCAGGAGAAGTTGAGGGAGTTGGGGATTCAGAGGCCGGGGAAGTGATGGGTAACGTCGAGGAAGTGGGCGAAAAGGCGGAGAGAGATCCCTCCACTGCGGTCGGGATGACAACTCATGCAAGATAGGGAACATCGCGATCGCAGTGGACAAGTTGGGGGATTTATTTTGGCTGGGGGGGAGAGTTCGCGGATGGGGCGGGATAAGGCGCTGCTGGAGTTGGAGGGTGTCGCGTTGATTGTGCGGACAACGAAGTTAGTTGAGTTGGCGGCGGAGCAGTGCGCGGTTGTTGGGGATACGGTGCGGCTCGAGGGGCTCGAACTGCTTGTGATTGAGGATGAATTTCCTGGAGCTGGGCCGCTGGGGGGGATTGCTACGGCGTTGCGTGCGTCGGAAGCGGAATGGAACCTGATTGTTGCTTGCGATTTGCCGTACTTGACGCGCGAGTGGCTTGAATTTTTGATTGGGCACGCGATGCAATCGGATGCGGATGCGGTGTTGCCGATGAATGAGCGCGGAGCTGAGCCTTTGTGCGCGATGTATCACAAACGAACTGAAAGTGCGATTCGAGCGGCCCTCGATCGCGGCGTGCGAAAAGTGACGGACGGGTTGGCCGACGTTCGCATCAAATTCATCGAACCTCGGGAGTGGAAAGGCTTTGATTCCGAAGGGCTGCTATTCAAGAATATGAACTCGCCCGCGGACTACGAAGAAGCGAAGTTGAGGCTGGAGGGGCGCCTGAAGCGATGAGCGAACTTTAACGATGAGCGAACACTACATTGAATTCCGCAACGTGTCGAAGGCGTTCGACGACAATGCGGTGCTGAAGAATGTGAGCTTTTTCGTGAATCAGGGCGAAACGGCCGTGATCATGGGGCGCAGCGGCGTGGGTAAGTCGGTGAGCCTGAAGCTGTTGCTCGGATTTTTGCAGCCGGACGATGGGCAGATTATTGTGGCCGGGCAGGACGTGACGTTTTTTACGGAGCAGCAGTTCTCGGAAATTCGGCGTGTGGTGACGATGGTTTTTCAGTCGGGCGCGCTGTTTGATTCGTTGACCGTGGCGGAAAATGTTGCGTTTCCTTTTGAGGCGCGCGGCGCGAGACCGGACGACGAGGAAGTGGATAGGAAAGTGAATGAGCTGCTGAAGACTTTGAATCTCACCGAGTATGCGGACCGGCTGCCTTCGGATTTGAGCATGGGCACGAAGCGATCCGTGGCAATTGCGCGGGCGCTCGCGGAGGATCCGCAGGCAATTTTGTACGACGAGCCGACGACGATGGTGGATCCGTTGATGGCGGCGCACATGAGCGACCTGATCGTGCGATTGAAAAAAACGTTGCAGAAGACGTCGATCGTGGTGACGCACGATACGCACCTTGCGAAAAAACTGGCCGACCGAGTGATCTTCTTGCAGGAAGGCCGCGTTGGGTTCTTTGGAACGTGGAAAGAGCTGGCGGCTTCGAAGGATCCATTTCTCCGCAATTTTCTGGAAGAAGACGAATTGATTCCCGCGCTGGACCTGACTGAGTGACCGCTTCTCCGCAAACAGACCCTAAAAAACAGCTACGCCGCGTGATGGGCGTGTGGGACGTGCTGCTTTTTAATATTGTGACAATTCTGGGGCCGCGTTGGGTGGCGGCCGCGGGACACAACGGCACGTCTTCCGTGAGCTTGTGGATTTCAGCCGCGCTTTTCTTTTTCCTGCCGACGGCTTTCGTAATCGTGGAACTTTCGACGCGATTTCCAGTGGAGGGCGGGCTGTATGTGTGGTCGAAAGAAGCATTCGGCGAATTCCACGGATTCGTAGCCGGGTGGACGTACTGGGTTTACACGTTTTTTTATTTTCCCGGACTCTTGATGGCTAGCGCGGCGATGGCGGCTTACATCGGCGGCAGCGGCTCGGCGCATTTGGCGCAGGACCGGACGTTTCTGATGGTCACTTCGCTTTCGATTTTGACGGTGGCAGTGGTGCTCAACATCATTGGCTTAAATATCGGAAAGTGGCTGCAGAACGCGGGGGGCGTTGCAACGTATTTGCCATTGATGATGCTGGTGGGAATGGGCGCATATTTGTGGTTCGCGCACGGATCGGCAACGCACTTCACCCTGCGAAATATTTTGCCGACGTGGAATTTCGGAACGGTGAATTTCTGGCCGCAGATTGCGTTTGCGTTCACGGGGATGGAACTGTGCACAGCGATGAGCGAAGAGGTGAAGAACCCGCGGAAGACGTTTCCGCGCGCGGTTTTTGGATCGGGCGTGCTGATCGCAATGATTTACATCGCCGGAACGATTGCGCTGCTGAGCATGTTGCCTGCGGAGACGGTGGACCCGAAGAGCGGCGTGTTTCAAGCGCTGACGGCGGGTTCGACGATGCTGGGAATTGCATTCTTTGGAATCGTTGCGGCGGCACTGGTGACGGTGGGGAACGCGGGCGGCGTGGGATCGACGGTGGCGGGGATTGCGCGGGTTCCATTTGTGGTGGGAATCGACCGCTATTTACCGGCGGCGTTTGGGAAGATTCATCCGCGATGGAAAACACCATGGGTGTCGATTCTGGTGCAGGCGCTGATTTCCGGCGGAATTCTTCTGCTGATTCAGGTGAACGAGACGGCGAACAGCGCGTATCAGATTCTTGTGGACGCGGCGGTGATTCTGTATTTCATTCCGTTCTTGTACATGTATGGTGCGGTGATCAAGCTTGCGTATCGCAAAGATCGCGCTGCAAATCCGGACGCGGTGTTGATTCCGGGAGGGCGCGTGGGCGTGTGGATCGCGGGTTTGATGGGACTCGTGGTGGTGATTGGCGGGATCGTGCTGTCGCTGATTCCGCCGGGCGAAGCGGCGAACAAATGGATTTTTGAAATGAAACTGGTTGGCGGGACGGCGCTCTCGATTGCGATTGGGTTAGCGCTGTATTTTCGCGGCGTGCGTGCGAAGGCGCGCGAGGCTGGGGAAATGCGGCCTGGGCCGGTTTCCGCGGATTAGGAAAGTCAGTAAAGTTCGGCAGCTTAGAAAACTGCTCGGCGCT
>CAVRFZ010000017.1:0-133922 GCA_963720655.1 uncultured Acidobacteriota bacterium
CGCAGACGGAATCAAATCCGCCGGCCTTCAGCAAGCTCGCCGCGATCGACGAGCGGTAGCCTCCGGCGCAGTAGACCAGCAAGGCGCGATCTTTCGGTAGGGCTTTTAGATCTCGCACGAGATGATTGAGCGGCATGCTTAAGCTTCCGCCGATGTATTTCTGTTCGCGCTCACGGGGCGCGCGAACGTCTACAGCCAGTGGCGCCTGGCTTGACGCAATGAGCTCCGCAGCGAATTGCGGGCTCAGCCGTTCGACGAAGGCGACCAAGTCTGGCCGCGGTTCGAGGCTTTGCAATCCGTTTTGCAGGTAGCCAGCCACGTTATCGAAACCGATGCGTCCGAGCCGGACGGCCGATTCATTCTCCCGGCCGGGAGCCGCGATAATCACAATCGGATGCTCGTGATCCAGCATTGTGCCGGCCCAAGTTGCGTACTGACCGCCGAGTCCGATGTTGATGCTGCCCGCGAGGTGAGCTGCGCCAAATTCATCGGCGTCGCGCGTGTCTAGGATCTGCGCGCCTTCCTTTTGCAATGCCAGCACCGTGTCGAGAGCCAGCGGTTTCAAATTGCGCTCCAGCGATTCGTCGAGCGTGGGCCGTTCTTTGCTGTTCAGCACGGCATCGTAGACGAAATACGGAGGAGCCTCGGGTTGGTCGGCGGTAACTAGTTCGATGAATGCTTTCTTGCTCATCGGCTGGAGCGCATAATTCAGTCTTCGCTGGTCTCCTATGGTCGATATTGTCTCTTTACTGATGGCCTTGCCGCACAGCGACCCGGCTCCGTGAGCCGGATAGACGAGACTTGCGTCCGGCAGCGGAAGCAATTTGGATTGCAGGGAATCGTAAAGCAAGCTCCCGAGGTCGGTGGCTGACCATCCCAGCGATGCGCGAAGGTCTGGCCTTCCCACATCGCCGATGAATAATGTGTCGCCTGTGAGCACGGCGTACGGTTCGATCCCACTGCGATCGAGATCGTACACGAGGATCGAAATAGACTCGGGCGTGTGGCCTGGCGTTTCGAGAGCCTTCAATCGGACGCGGCCAAATTCGATGACGCTGCCGTCTGCGAGCGGTGTGAAGCGATATTCGGCTTGCGCTTTCGCCCCAAGGTAAATTGTGGCGCCCGCGCGGTCGCGCAATTCCAAGTGACCCGCGATGAAATCGGCGTGCAGATGGGTCAATATCACGTGCTTGATCTGCAGCTTATGCTCAGCCGCGAACTCTAGATATCGCTCAATGTCTCGTTGCGGATCGACGACGGCAGCTGTGCGCGTCTCTTCGTCACCAATAAGATAGGAAGCGTGGGCGAGGCAATTGAGATAGAACTGCTTGAAGAGCATGCATCTTTATACTCGATGCGTGTTCAAAGCCGCAAGGCTGCGCAATTCACGCAGGTTTGTTTGGTAACCTAACGCTTCTCATTCGTAGCGCAGCGCCACAATCGGGTCAACGCGCATGGCACGGCGTGTCGGAATAAAGCAGGCGAATAGCGACACGGCGCAAAGCAACATCGTTACAGTCAGGAAAGTGAGTGCATCGGTGCTCGTTACACCGAGCAACGCGCCGCTCAAATAGCGCGTCAGCGCGAGCGACGCCGCCAAGCCGATCGCCACCCCTGCGATCGTCAACCGCAATCCGTGGCCAAGGACCAGCCGCAAGATATCGTCTTTGCTCGCGCCTAATGCCATGCGCACCCCGATTTCATGCGTACGCTGGCGCGTGGTGTAGGCCGTGACGCCATAAATTCCCACCGCTGCGAGAACCAGCGCGAGCAGACCAAATGCGCCGACAAAAATTCCCGCTACGCGCTGAGGGAAGCTGGCAAACTGCTCACTAGTTTCGAGCGAAGTCACCTGGAACAAAACCACATCGGGATTTAGTTGATGGACCGCACCTTCGAACGTCTTCGCGAAAGCGAACGGATCTCCAGCCACCCGCGCATGAATAATCATGTTGGCCGTATACACCTGGTACAAAGGCAGATAGACGAATGGCGCCGACTTTTCACTGAGGCCGGTCATCTTGCTATCGTGCGCCACACCAATCACCGTGAACCATTCGTGCGTCAAGTCTGAATTGAGTTGCTTGCCGAGGCCCTCCTGATTCGGCCAGTAGCGATTCACGAATGCTTCGTTGACGATGACCACGCGTTGCAAACTTTTCGTGTCCTGGGGTGTGAAGTCGCGACCCTCGACCAGCGGAATCTGCATCGTGTGGAAATAATTCGGCGTGATGATGCCGTCCGGTATTTCCATCAATTCATTCACCTGCGCCACGTAGCCTTCGGGCTTCACGGCCGTTGACCCTGCGGAAAACCCCGGCACCCGGTTCGATAGCGCCACCGACTGTACGCCCGGCAGCGTCTCGAGTTTCGCCTGGACCTGCCGGTCGAATTCCGCCCCGGCGGCATCGGAATATCCCGCGGTAAACAGATCGTAGGAAGCAGTGAACACGTTATGCGGGTTGAATCCCAAATTGATTAACTGCGCTCGCAGAAAGCTGCGGATGAAAAGTCCCGCGCAAATCAGCAGCAGCAGCGACAGCGAAATCTGGGCCACCACCAGCGTGCTCGCGAGGCGGGCCTTTTTCAGGCTCCCCGAAGCGCTGCCCGTGTCTTCCTTCAACACTGCCACGGGCGCCAGGCTCGACGCGCGGAGCGCGGGCAAAATTCCGAAGATCACTCCCGTGAGCACTGAAATCACAAAGGTGGCGATCAATACCGTGCGGTCCGCCCGGACCACGAGCGCGAGCGGGAAATCGGTCGTCGGAAGGAATTTCATCAATGTGCCCGAAGTCCAAGCTGTGATCAGCAACGCGACGGCGCCACCGGCCAGCGCCAGCATCAGGCTTTCCACCAGCAGTTGTTGTACAAGCCGCCATCGGCTCGCGCCGAGCGACATGCGTATGGCGATTTCGCGCCGCCGTCCTACTGACCGAACCAGCATCAGATTGGCGACGTTTGCACACGCCAGCAGTAGCACCAGGCCCGCGATGGTCATGAGTATTGGAAGCAGAGTGGCGAGAAAAAAATTCAGGCCAAATGGATTCCGCCACAGCGGATAAAGCGTCACGCTGTCGTGCCCTTTGTGTTCATCAGGATAATTCTTCACTTCGGATTTGAGTCGCAGCGGCAGTTCCGCTTGCGCCTGCTGGAGCGTGACGCCCGGCTTCAGCCGTCCGAACGCGAGCCACACGAAATAATGATGGTCATGAAGGATGTCGCCCAGTGGTAACACATCTGCTTCCATCATGATCGGAAGCCAAATCTCGGTACGAACTCCTGTTTGGCTCCCCTGAAATACTGCGGGCGTTACACCCACGATGGTGTAGGGGTGCTTGTTGATTTCGATTGACTGGCCGATGACGTCCGGATTTGCGCCAAAATGCGTTTGCCAGAGCCGATAGCTGATTACCGCGACAGGCGCGCCCCCCGGCTTTTCGTCTTCTGCCGGCAAGAATGTGCGCCCGAGGATGGGCTGCACGCCAAGCACATCGAAATAGTTCGCAGATGCCACCATACCCCACACGCGTTCCGGTTTGGCTTTGCCGGTGAGGCTCAGCTGAGCGAAGTTGCATGCCGCGATGCCCGTAAGAGTCTGTTGCCCGTCGCGCATGGCCTCGATATCAGGATATGTAAATCCGAGGGGATTTTCCCCGGGCTTGGTTCCGGCCATCGCTACCACTTCACTCGGGTTGGTAAGTCCGGGGACTGGATTCAGCAATGCAGAATTGATCCAGGAGAAAATCGTGGTGTTGGCGCCAATGCCCAACGCGAGCGTGAGGATGGCAATTGCCGCGTAGCCCGGGGCCTTGGCTATCATTCGCGCGCTGTACCGGACGTCTTGCCAGAACGAGGTCATCTACCGCCTCCGGACACGAGTTTAGAATGATTCAAAGCATGTCCCGGCCCAGACGACGGTATCGTGTAAGGGGATGATAGCGCGATGCTTAGCGGCTCGCGTGATATAGAGAAGCGGACTGCCCGTCCGATTATGGGACGGGTCGCCAACGAGACCGAACATCCAAGTGACTCTGCGGGAGACCTCCGAGTTAGCGCCACACGACAAACTTTGGCCATCCCATGCTAGTACCTTCGGCGGATAACCAAACCGCAATATTCTGCTATCCTAGTAACAAGGAGCGCGATTTGGTGTCCAATTAGCCCAAGGGACACGCGCTGCTAAGGAGCAAGGGCCGAACGCATGTCCGACCTGGCACAATCTCTGTCGTGGGGCCGTGATGAAGCCGACCTTGTGCACGAGTTGCAAGCGGGGTCAGATGCGGCTTTCGATTACCTGGTCACGTACTACCATGCTGGTGTGTTCAACCTGGTGTACGGGATCTTGTCGGATCGCGCCGATGCTGCCGACGTGACCCAGGAAGTTTTCTTACGCGCCTTTCGCGGGATTCGCGGGTTCCGGCAGGGAAGTTCGCTGAAGACGTGGCTCTACCGCATCTCGGTGCGCCAGGCCCTGAATCATCGCCGCTGGTGCTGGCGGCATCACCGGCAGCAGGTTTCGATTGATGCTGAGGAAGAAGGAAGAAGCCTCGCGCTCGATCTGAAGGATAGTGAAGCCACTCCGTACGAGCGGCTCGCGAGCCAGGAAACGCAGCAGGCGGTGCGTTCGGCGCTCGGGCAGGTGCCGGCCCTGTTTCGTAGCGCGGTAATCTTGCGGGATCTCGAAGGGCTTTCCTACGAAGAGGTGGCGGAAGTGCTCGAAGTCTCGGTGGGAACCGTAAAGTCGCGCATTCTTCGCGGCCGGCGGATGCTGAAGGAAATTCTCGATCCCGTCGTAGCCGTACGTCAGGCCGAAAAAGAACCCTCTCTCGCGGCGTTCGGCTCGCAGCCGATCAATGGGTGGGAAAGATGAATTGCGGATGGGAATGATGAACTGCAAAAGTGCCCAGAGCTTTTTGCCCGGATACCTGGACGGAGCCATCGGTTCGCGCGAGCACGCGGGAGTGCGCCAGCACATTGAATCTTGCGATGGCTGCCGGAATTTGCTCGAAAGCTATCGCCGTCTTGTGGTTGCTCTGGCTCGCGTCGAACCAGTTCAGCCGCCTGCGAATCTCGCTACCAGCATTCGTGTGGACGCTGCCAAAATGCGTTCTCCCTGGCAAGTTGTGCGTCACATATGGGCGCGCGGCGTCATGGTATTCGAGAATGTTCTGGAGCCGCTGGCGGTGCCCGCTACCGGCGGAGTGCTTACGGCTCTCGTGGTGTTCGCGCTCCTCGTACAGAATATTCTCGTTGGCGTGCCGATGGGCGGCGTGGTTCCCAACGACCTGCCTCTGAATCTGGTCCAACCCGCCCGTCTGGAAAGCCTCGCACCGTTTCCGGTTCCCGTCATTATCGCTACGGACGATCGTCCCGGCTCCGGCCTCTTGCTCGTCGAGGCCACGCTCAATGCGCAGGGCCAAGTGGTTTCGTACAAGATTCTCTCCGGCCCGAGTGATGACGCCTCACAACGCCAACTCGATCAGCTCATGATGTTTTCGCGTTTCCGGCCGCAAACGAACTTCGGCCTTCCCCGCGATGGCGGCCGCGTGGTGCTGAACTTCAGCACAGTTCGAGTCCGCGGATAAGGGCTCCGTTTTCGGTTCCCCTCAACCTTCTTCAAGCCGCTTCCTTGACTCATCGAAACCCGCCGATTAAAGTCTAAGTGGACGCGCAGGGATACCAGCGGATTGATGTTCCGGTTGATTGGAAACCCGCCCAGCAAATGCAGTTCCCTCGATCCAGGAGTTCGCAGATTCAAAAGTTCGCGCAGTTGAACTGGAAATTCGCAACTGTCATCGCCGCTTCACTCGCGGCCTGCTCGATTTGTATCGGAGCACAACGCGAGCAAACGCGCCGGGAAAAACCCCCCGACAACTACAGCGGCATTTTCGTCGAGCCCGATCAGGCTTTGTTCGCGACGATGTGCGCGCTGGACGCGGCCGGCTTTGCCGCCGACGAAAGCACGCTTTCGGAGATGCCATCGCGTCTCGCTCTCCGCGAGGCGATGCTCAAAATGCAGGGGCCAGCCACGGAGGCTCTGCGCCAGTTCTACCGCGATCATCTGCTCGGCGACCCGGGCGAAACATTATCGCGCTACATTACGTTCTCGCTGGTCGTGGGGCCACCGCCTCGTTTCGATTTTCAGGTGAATCGCGATCTGCTCCCGCCCGACGTGCTCACAATCGATGGCTTTCGGGAAGTTCTCGCAGCCTTTTACCAGGAGGCGCGTCTCGATCGGGAGTGGGCAAAAGTTCAACCGGAATACGAACGAGCCGCCGCCACTTACCAGGCGCCCGTGCGCAAAATCGTGTTCACCACGAATAGCTACCTGCGCGAGATTATCAAGCCGATATACGACCGCACGTTTACCGTGGATGTGGAGCCGCTCGTGGGCGCTCGCACGAATTTTCGCAATAGTGGCAATCACTATTCCATCGTCGTGGGCACGCCGGCGCAGATTCCCGTAGAGCAGATACAGCACGCCTACCTGCATTTCGTGCTCGATCCGCTGCCGTTGCGGAATCGAAAACAGTTGGAATCCAAGCGTGCCTTATTGCTGATAGCCGCTCGTGCTCCGCGATTGCCCGAGGAATATCGCGATGATTTTCTGGCCTTCACCGATGAATGTTTTATCAAGAGCGTCGAACTGCGTCTCCGTCGTCTCCCGCCCGCTCAGCTCGACTCTGCCTTGAATGAGGCCGATCAGACCGGATTCATCCTCGTGCGCCCTTTCGTTGCGGAACTGCAGAAATTTGAGAAAAGCGAGCCGTCAATGTCGTATTATTTTCCGGATTTGATTGCGGCTCTCAACGTGCCCGCGGAGCAAAAGCGTTTGCAGAACGTGACATTTTCGCCGGAAGTTCCGGTGCCACCAGCGAAGGAGGTAAGCGATTCCGCAACCGCGGCATCCGAGCTCGACCGTTTGCTCGCGCAAGGCGATCGCGAGATCGCGTTGCAGGACGCCAAAGCCGCTGCGGCTACTTTCGAGAGCATTCTGGCGAAGTATCCCGGCTTGCCGAAAGCGGAGTATGGTCTGGCAATCGCGTCGGTAATGTCCGGAAACGCAGATCGAGCGGAGCAGCTGTTCGCGCAGTTGGTTTCGCCACCGCCGGCTCCCGCAGCGGCATCGAAACCGGAGGATGCCGCTGACCCGGCAATTCTTTCCTGGTCGCACGTATACCTCGGGCGCATTCACGATCTCGAGGGGGAACGCGACGCGGCGGTGCACGAGTATCTCGGCGCGCTGGCGGTGGAAGGCGCGCCAGAGTCCGCTCGCGTAGCGGCGCAGCATGGTGTGGACGAGCCGTATAAGGGACGCACACGCGCGAGCGGAAGCGGAAATGAAAAGTAACAGAACCGGCGAAAGCAGCACACTTGAGATCGCTCGTAGCGGGCGTTCCGAGACATCCATTCAACGGAGGGGAATTTCGATGAAGCTCTCGTCACATCGCACTGGAATTATGGTTGCCGCGCTCTCACTCGCGGCGGCACTTGCCTCAGCTCCGGCTCTGCACGCTCAAGCCGCAGGCTCCGGTAGCCAGCAGTCACCGCCGCCTTCGCTACAGCAGCAGAACCCGCCCGCCAAGGCTGGCGCTCAGCAAGCCCAGCAACCAGCTCCCCAGGCCCCCGTCGACCCGGAAGAAGAAAAGGCCTACAAGGCTTTCACGGATGTGAAGCTTGACTCGTTCGACCAGCAAATCCAGGTGGGCGAACAATATCTCCAGAAATATCCCACGGGCCGCTACGCCGAACAGGTGTATGCCCGATTGACGAATGCCTACTTTCAGAAGCAGCAGTTCGACAAGATGTATGCGGCGTCGGACAAAGCGCTCTCGATGAACCCGAACGACGTCACGGTACTTGTGCTCGTCGGCTGGGTAATTCCTCATAACTACGACCCGAATGACGTGGACGCGGATCGCCGCTTAAAAAAAGCGGAAGACTATGAAAAGCTTGCACTCGAGATCCTGGCTGCGATGCCCAAGCCCGATGGCGTTACCGACGAGCAATTTGCCAAAGCCAAACAGGCTTCCCTGGCGCAAGCCCATAGCGGCCTCGGACTCGTTTATTTCCGCCAGCAGCAATTCGACAAAGCGGTCACCGAGATGCAGCAAGCGGTCAAACTCGATACAACTCCAGACTCTGTGGATTTGTACATTCTAGGGGTTAGCCTGAGTCAATTGAAACGCTACCCGGAAGCGGCTGACACATTCAAACAGTGCGCTTCCATTCCCGGTGCCGTGCAGGACCGCTGCAAACAGCGCGAAGGCGAGGCCAAAAAGTTGGCCGCCGCGCAGCCTGCTCCGCCCAAATAATCGAACCGAGGCCAAACGATGACCGCAGAAGAGCTCGAAGAACTTGGAGCGATTCTCGGTCATCGCTTTGCGCATCCCGAACGACTCGAGCAAGCCCTCACTCATCGCTCGCGCCGCCAGAATGACGCTGCCTCTGACAACGAACGCCTCGAATTTCTCGGTGATCGCGTGCTCGGCCTGGTCGCCAGCGAAATGCTCTGCCACGCATTTCCTGAGTGGGATGCCGGGAAACTCTCCAAGGGGCTTGCGCGGCTGGTGAACGCAGTCTCCTTACATGCCGCCGCCGAGCAACTTCACCTGGGCGATTTCTTGCGCCTTGGTCCCGGCGAAGAGAAAACCGGCGGCCGCGCGAAAAAACGGTTGCTCGCCGACGCTTACGAAGCAGTCCTCGGAGCGATTTATCTCGATGCCGGACTTCCCGCCGCGCGCCAATTCCTTCGCCACACCCTGCTCGACAGCGCTCTCGGCGGCGAGGTAGGAGGCCTGGATCGTTCCGATCACAAGTCCGCGCTCCAGGAATGGTTGCAACAGCGTGGGCTGGGGGCCGTTCAATACCGCGTGCGCAATGAATTCGGCCCCGAACACCAGAAAACATTCGAAGTGGAAGTGTGGCTCGCCCAACAAAAACTGGCGCACTCGGAAGGGCGCAGCAAGAAGGAAGCAGAGCAGGCCGCAGCGAAAATCGCTCTCGCAGGCCTCGAAACGGGTGCCGCATCCAGTTAAAGGAAACGATGTCTGTCGAAACATCTGCGCTGGAAACAGCAGAGCAGCCGTCTCCGAAAGCCCTGCATCGCGAATCGTCCCGCAGTTCCGTGATCGAATATGCCGAATCGCTGCTCGTCACCGTCCTGCTCGCTCTCTTCGGCACCACCTTTATCGTCCAGGCCTTTAAGATTCCGTCGCAGTCCATGGAACCTACACTGCTCGTCGGCGATTATCTGCTTGTGAATAAGTTCGTCTTCGAAGGGCGGGGCGATTGGTATGAAAAATTTCTCCCGTACCGCCCCGTTCGCCGCGGCGACATCATCGTGTTCAAATTTCCCTACGATGACCATCCCCACTATGTAAAACGCGTCATCGGACTGCCTGGCGACCGTCTCCGCATCATCAACCAACACGTGTACATCAATGGCCAGCCTCTCGAAGAACCCTATGTCGTGCACGATCCAGCCGGCGCGGATTCCTTCGGCGACGATTTTCCGCCGACGAACCGCTACTTTCTCCAAAGCGGCTTGCGTCCCGAGTGGGCCACGCGGCTTTTCGACTATGTGGATCGCAGCAGTCTCGTTGTTCCGCCGAATCGTTATTTCGTGATGGGAGACAATCGGGACCGCAGCTGGGACAGCCGCTACTGGGGCTTCGTCAATCGCGATGCGATTATGGGCCGCCCACTCGTAATTTATTGGTCGGTCGACGCCACGTCCAAAGACTATACTGATCGTAGCCTCGGGGGCGCGTTTCGCGGCTTCGCCCATTCGCTGCTCCACCTTCCCAGCCGCACTCGCTGGAATCGCATGCTCCATGAGGTCCATTAGTGCTGTTTGGCGGGGCACGGCATATCGAGATCCGCTGCGGCGGCCCGTGCCAGCTTTACGAACTGCGAAGTTCATCTTGTTAACTAACCTATGCGATTGTATTGAGAGCTTCAAACCCGAAAAATAATCACCTTGTCAAACATTCTCACTGAAACGATTATTCGCGCAGAGCCGTTGGGACCGGCTGCTTTCGAGCGTGCTTCCTGGCGCCGCTGGGCCAGAATTGTCGTCCTCTTTCTGATTGCCCTGTGGATCGCCAACCTTGCGCTCTCCTTCGCAATTCAGCACACGGGTCTGAATCGCAGGATCACCGCCCGTCTTGACGCGGCATTTGGCCGCCCGGTAGAAGTTGGCAGCTATCGCTTCAGCCTTTGGGGACGGCCCACGCTGGAAGCGCGCTCCGTCACGGTGAGCGAAGATCCGCGCTTCGGACACGAATACTTTCTCCGCGCAGAATCGCTCACCATGAGCCTGCGCTGGCGGAGCCTGCTTCGCGGCCGTTTCGAATTCGGGGGTATCTGGCTCGCGCATCCCAGCCTGAATCTGGTCCGCAATCCCGACGGCGATTGGAATGTTGCCGAGTGGCTCCCGCAGTTTTCCGCCGCTGCCGGCGGGAGGTCTGTGGTTATACCGAAATTCCCGGCCGCCTCAAACGCGCTGCGTTTCAGCCGCATCAACGTGGATTCGGGCCGGATTAATTTCAAGCGCGCACAGGAAAAACTTCCTTTCGCCCTCGTCGGCGTCACGGGATACGTCGAACCGGAAAGCAATGGCGAGTGGCGCCTCGATCTCGATGCGGCGCCTGCTCGCGCAGCCGTGATTCTCCAACAAGCCGGCACGCTCCATCTTTCCGGACGCGTCGGAGGCACCTCGTCGCGTCTCCGCCCCGCGGCGCTCGATTTCGCCTGGACCGACGGCTCTCTCTCTGACGCGCTTCGACTCGTCCGCGCCACCGATTATGGAGTCCGCGGAAATTTTGCGGTTACGCTGAAAGCAAGCACCGAAGCGCAGGACTGGAATCTCGAGGGACGCGCGGAAATTCGCGAGGTTCATCGCTGGAACCTTCCCCTGCGCTCCGATAATCCATCTCTCAATCTCATCGCCAGGGGAATTCTCGATCCGGAGCTCGCGCGATTCGATGTCATCGAGTCGTCCCTTGAAACTCCTCGTTCGAATGCCCAAGCCACGGGAACGATAAGTTGGAATCAGCCCAGTGGTTTTCCGGGCGGCGAACCCCTACCCGCGCTTCGAATCAAGTCATCGGCCATCGACGCCAGCGACTTCCTCGCCTGGGCTCGCGCATTTCATTCCGGTATCTCCGACGAAATCAGCGTTCGAGGATTCGCAAAGCTCGATGCAACCCTCTCCGGTTGGCCGCCCCGCATGGATGAAGGAACGCTCTCGTTCGGCGAAACCGACTTGACCGCCAAGACGTTGGCCGTGCCGGTGCGTCTTGGTGCCGCTTCGTTTCTTTATGATTCGAAGGGCGCATCCGTGTTGCCGGCTACGATTTCATTCGGCGCCGGTGGCGGGGCTTTGCGCGTTGAGACTCTAGGACCGGTTGGTCTGGTAGCAAAGACCGTTGTTCTAACGCAGCGAGCGGCCTCATCCGCGCAAGCTACTTCCGCTCTTCACATCTCCGGTGCGCTGGCCGATGTCGGCAATCTGATTTCAGTTACGCGTCTCTTGGGTTGGGACATTTCGCGCGGCTGGGATCTTACCGGCCCAGTCCGCGGCGACCTGAAATGGCAGGGTTCGCCTTATCCTTGGAAGTCAGCGCCTACAGGCAGTCTCGACTTCGGAGGTCCGTTCGTTAATGCGATGAATGCCGAGCCGAATGCAAAATCCAGTGGTGATTCGCTCCGCGCTCCTTTCCTGAATTTGCCGGTCGAGCAAATCCGCGCGCACGTGGATCTGAAAGGCAACACGCGTCGTGTTCTCCTAACGTCCGCCGAAGCGTTCGGCGCGCATTGGACCGGCTCTCTCGAACGCCACGATCCGGATTCAGAACAACTGGTTCAAGAGCCGCTGGCTCCAGATCAAAAGGCTCGTTGGCAATTCGCGCTATCCAGTGATCAGCTATCAGCAGCTGAGATTGATCGCTGGCTCAATCCCCGCTGGCGCGAAAGTTTCCTCGACCGCGTCCTGCCGTTCCTGAATTCGCGCCCGCCGGCGGCGGCTCAGCCCGATAATCTTCTCGCTGCCGGCAAAATCAACATCGATCAATTCGCACTCGCGCCACTCATGCTTCATCGCGTTCAGATGGATGCCTCCATTGACGGCCGCCGCCTGGCCTTCTCAAATGTTCGCGCGCAACTTGCCAAGGGTGAGGTCACCGGCTCGCTCCGCGCGGATTTGGAAGCAAGCCCGTCGTATCGCTTGAATCTCGATTATTCGGGCGTGGATCTCTATGACCTCACCGCCGCAGCACCCTCGCTCGCGGATCGTTTTGCCGGGATCGCTTCGGGGAAAATTTCGATCTCCGCTACCGGTGCTTCACGCTCCGATCTGATTTCGTCTCTGCAATGCCGTGGTACATCGCGAATCGCCGGCGCCGAATTAATGAACGTCGACCTGACCGCTTCTTTTGCCGAGGGCGCATTTCGCCCCGGCCACACCACATTTCGCGACGCCTCCGCCGACTTCACCTGCGCCGCGGGCAAGATCGCTTTCGAACGGCTGCGATTATCGGGTCCCGCGGAAGGTTTCACTGGCCAGGGTACCGCCGATTTCGGCCGCAATCTCGATTTCAGGTTTGTTGCTCTCCCCGATTTCGCTGCGCCTCATGCCGTCCGCGCGTCCGATTCACTCTTGCCCTCTTATCGCCTTACCGGCAATCTCTCCGAGCCTCAGATCACCCGCCTGAAACCGGTTCAAGTCCGCCCCTGATGCATCTGACGCGATCGCTTGAGCGCACTTTTCGAATCATGATTCAAGTCGCTGTTGTATTTGCGTTACCCGTCCTCGCGGCCTCTGACCATGAGCGAGTTCACCTGGCGCCCCAATTCAAGCCGGGCGATTCGCTCCGCTATCAGGTCGAATCCCAGATGACCATTGCCGGCACCACCACAACCCCCATCGTCAATCCCGAAGGCGCCACTCAAGTGAAGCAGTCCGTCAGTATCATCCTTCGCCTCGACGTTCTCGAAGTCCCGCCCGCAGCGCGTAATGCAACTCGAGCGAATCCAATCACTGGAGCGAACGCAGCGCATACCACACACGGAGCTCCAGCAACGAATGCTGTGCTCGCCCCGATGCGCATCCGCGCGACATACGAAAAGTCTTCCGCTGTCTCCGAAAGCGACGCCTACGATCCCACATCCGCCTCGCTAGCCGATCAATACAATCGTCTCGAAGGACGCTCCATGGAATTCACGCTGGAGCCGGATGGGAGAATCGTCGATATAAAAGGTCTCGAGGACATGCTGCAAAATCCATCCGCCGCGCAAACCGTCCGCAGTTGGATGGCCGGCCTTTCGTCAAGCGCAGGATTTCCATCGCAGGGAATCGAGATAGGGCAAAAATGGAGCAGGGAACAGCCTCTAACCGGAGTTCCACTAGATCGCCTATTCTGGCGCACCGAGGCGACTTACTTGCGGAATGAAATTTGCCCGGATAATACTTTGGCGGGTGGCTCCGAAACAGGCGCTGCCCCGGCTCCCAAAGCAGCGGCTCAACCGCCGAGCGCAAACCCACCGACCTGCGCCACGATCCTCACGCAATTCACGATCGCTCGTCGCGGCAGCCACAACCCCAATGCCGACGACACCCCCGACGACTATCGTCACAACGGCCTGCGCACATCCGGCACTTGGACCGGCTCGGGCGAAAGCCTCGACTCCTTTTCACTCGCCACCGGTCGTATGCTTCGCTCCACCCAATCCAGTTCTCAGGACCTGGATTTTGCCGTTACCAGCACCAGCACCGGCTCCCGCATGACCTACAAAGGCAAAATCGAAACCCGAACCGAAATCATCCTGCTCCCGTAGCGCGATATCCTCATGCGGCGCCCCTTCGGAAGACGGCCCATTTCGGTTCTCCAACCCACTATTCTCACCGGGCCGCAAAGCTCAACGAGCACTCAACCCCGCCTTTGTTACCGGCCTGCGTCGCGCTCGAATGTTGCCTTACGAACGACACCGTGCAGGGGCGTTGTTCCGAAATGTCCCGCGGCGCCGTCCTCGAACGTCAAAGCAACGTTTGAGAACTCCACGAGCGATCCTCCGGTCACGTCGATCACAAGGCTCGATCCTTGAATACTCATAGGTGCCGCGCCGCCGTCTTTCGTGATCGTGACGGGACCCGTCACCTCAAACCCATTCGTAATCGATGTAACGGTGCCGCCCACAACCGTCAGGTGATGAGTGTGCTGGGTTCTGCCAGACGTGCCGATGTTTGCGCCGCTCAGCGCGAAATCAGTCAATTCCATCGTTACGGCCGCCGAGAAATCGGCCTTGCCAGTTTTTTCGTTCACATCCAACGTCCACGGGCCGCGAACTTCCCACGGGCCGGTTCCTGCGGCAACCGCCGTATAGTCGTTGATCAATCCTGCGAAGTGATTCGGTGCGCGAGTCCCAGCGAGAACGCAGGTAACCCCTGCCACCGCGATCAATCCGATGATTCCGGCCGCCCACAGCAAACTCTTGCTTTTCATTTGAAACCTCCAGATTTGAGATTTGTTTCGGCCTCGCGGTTTCGCTCACATGCGCCCAGGACGCCGGCGAATCGGAAACCACAGGCCCCAGCTTTTGCTGAGCGCTACAAGTCTCAGGTTTCATGCGTCGCGGTCAATGCAGGGTGGGTGATGTTATGATGAGCGCAAGGTGAAGGCTCAAACATAAGATTACACATCTTTTAACTTGCGATGTGGACCCGAACGGCAGAGAATATCGTGAACGTCCCTGTCTACCCATGGACACGCCGGCCCATGTGTTTCGATTCGGCCCCTACGAATCGCGGCCTCGCAGCCGCGAACTCTACAAGCATGGCCTGAAGCTGAAGGTCCGCCCGCAGCCACTTCAAGTCCTAAATTTGCTCCTGAACCGCGCCGGCGACGTCGTCAGCCGCGAAGTGCTTCGCGAAGAGCTCTGGTCGGCGGAGACGTTTGTCGATTTTGAGCACAGCCTGAACACGGCGGTGAAAGAAATTCGCGCCACCCTCGGCGATTCGCCGCTCACTCCTCGCTACATCGAAACGCTTCCCAGGCTGGGCTACCGGTTCATCGCGCCAGTAGAGGTGATCAATGGGGTGAGCGATTTGGTCCCTTCGCCAGCTCCCAGCACCTCCGGTTCGAACGGAAATTCTGCGCCGGTCGCCGGCACGATCCCAGCTGACATTCCCGCGGGTGAAATTCCCGGCCAGGCCTCGCGCCAGAATCAAAATCGCCATCCCTATTTATGGCTTGCGATGGCGCTCGCTGCGGTGGGAGTCGCGCTGGCGATCACCGCAAGCATCAGGCTTCACAAGACGGAATATTTCTGGCGAAGCCCCATCTCTGACGCGCGATTTCAGATGGTCACGGACTTCGATGGAATTGAGCAGGCCGCCGCAGTATCGCGCGACGGCCATTTCGTTGCCTTTCTATCCGACCGGGACGGCCAGATGGACGTTTGGGTCACGCAGATCAGCTCCGGAGAGTTCCACAACCTGACGCGTGGGATGGTCCCCGAACTCGTCAATCCTTCAGTCCGCACCCTCGGTTTCTCGCCGGACGGATCCTTGGTCACCTTTTGGGTTCGAAAGAGAGGTAGCCCGATCGGTAGCTCAACCGGGAGCACAACCGGCAGCGACATCAGCATCTGGGCCGTTCCAACGCTGGGTGGACAGCCAAGGCCTTACCTGGAAGACGTCGCCGAACTCGATTGGTCCCGCGACGGTTCCCGGCTTGTGTACCACACGCCCGGTCCGGGCGATCCGATGTTCGTGTCGGACGGCAGCAGACTATCGGACGGTCCGCCGATCTTCACCGCGCCCGCCGGTCTCCACTCTCACTTTCCATTGTGGTCGCCTGATTCGAAATTCATCTACTTCGTGCAGGGTTCTCTTCCCGACAAGTTGGATATCTGGCGCATCCCTCCCACCGGCGGAACCCCTCAGCGAATCACTTCGCACGATACACGCGTCACCTATCCCGTCCTCTTGGATGGACGGACGCTGATGTACCTCGCCAGCGATAGCGACGGTTCAGGCCCTTGGCTCTACAGCATGGATGTCGACCGTCGCATTTCCCATCGGCTCACTTCCGGGCTGGATCGCTACACGTCGCTGGCGGCCAGCGCTGACGGCCGCCGCCTGGTGGTCACCCTCGCAAGTCCGAAGAGAACGCTCTGGCGTTTGCCTCTCGCTGATTCACCCAACCAACTTTCGGCGCCTGCTCGCATCTCGCTCACCACCAGCACAGGTTTCTCTCCTCGATTCGGCTCGGATTATCTTTTGTATGCTTCCGCCACGGGCGCCACCGAAAGTATCTGGAAGATCGCCAACGGCGCCGGCACGGCATTGTGGAGCGGTCAGGACGCGCAAATCTCGGGTGGCCCGGCAATCTCCTCCGATGGGCGCCAGGTAGCATTCTCGGTGCGGCAACACGGAAAAACCGTCCTATACGTGATGCAATCCGACGGGACAAATGCGCGAATCGTCGCCGACTCGCTCGACCTGCAAGGCGATCCCGCATGGGCGCCCGATGGCCAATCGCTCACCTCGGCTGCCAACGATCACGGCGTCCCTCGCCTCTTCCGTGTGCCCCTCGACGGTCACGCCCCGTCGCTCTTTGTCCAGGAGTACTCAGTCGATCCCGTCTGGGCGCCCGACGGCCAATTCGTCGTCTACTCGGGACCCGACATCGGCACCACATTTTCGGTAAAGGCCGTAGCAGCCGATGCTTCAGCTCACTCGCTGCCGCCGCTCACACTCACTCGCGGCGCGCGACACATTGCCTTCCTGCCCGGCGGCCGCTCGCTCGTCCTCCTGCGCGGCGAAATTCAACACAAGAATCTCTGGCTCATTAACCTCGACACCGGCGCCGAGCGCCAGTTGACCAACCTCACTCCCGACTTCGACATTCGCGACTTCGACATCTCCCCCGATGGCCACGAGGTCGTCCTCGAACGAGTCCAGGATCTCTCCGATATCGCACTCCTCGATCTGCCAAGGCCATAGTCCGAAAGCCACACGGTCGGCGCAAACCATCGCCAATCCCCCCAGTAGGGGCGGGTCTCAGACCCCCCGCGTCGCCCACACCACCAACCCGATCCACTCGCCGCAACCGCCGTCAATCTCAGTCTCGGTAGCCACGACGAGTGCCTCTCTCGTCGCGGGCTTTTGTCGACGCTTACTACAGCTTCGCCCCCTCACTTTCATGCCACTGCATGATTGTAAAACAGCACGGTGAAGGCCGATCCTCCGCTACGTAAATCGCGGGCGCTACGGAACCCGTGTGCTATGAACGAAACGAATCTTCCATCGGCCCGACTCCTTCTTGAGCACCGCTGATTCCAGCCACGTAAGGTTCTGTGTGCCGGAGGCGTTCTTTAACGAGCCCTTATTAACGTATGTAATCCAAGCAAGATTACACGACACGTGGACTTCCGGTTCATTGACCGTCCAAACGTATACGTTACCCGCCTGGTGCAGACCTTTCACCAAGTTCATCAGGGCGTCACCCTCATACCGCTTTCCTCCGTCGAAAGCGTAGAAATCTGCGGTGACCACGGAATGGAACCGCTCGAAGTCATCGGCGGCAGCTGCAGCGAAGATCGTCCGCACGGTTTCGACAACTTGTGTTTCATCTGCTTCGGAGATTGGTCGGGAGCCCTTACTGACTGCGCCACCACCGCTGGTAAAGACGAACGCAAGCATGAGCAGTACCGCAGTGCGGCAGAAATCTCGAAAACGCATCGGGGTGCACCCCTTCGCCGGAAATGGCTCACGATTGTGGCATGGATTGGAGACTCACAACGCGCTCGGAACTAATTCACGCGCTTGATCAGCCCGATTACCGGACATTGATCTATCCGATGCTGCTCCCCGACAGATCAGAGCGCTTTTCCAGCTGATAACGAGCTACCCAAAAGGAAACAGAGGAAGTCTCCCGTCTTCAGACCACGTAGGCCCACGTTCGTTATTGTTGAGAATTGACTCTGTCTTGAAGAAGAATCACGTCTGCGCTCGTGTGATATCGCAGCACTGCCAAACTCTTGCCGTCAGGCGCCCACTTAAAATCCAGAACGTTGTCGGACTTGTAGTTGGTAACCTTGTGAGCCTTTGAACCATCGATCGGCTGAACCCAAACGTTGTCGATTCCTCTCTCCGCTGCGATAAAACCCAATCCCTTGCCATCGGCAGTCCATGCGAAGCCGACGGCCGAAGGAGGTCCGGGTTGATGTACAACCACGTTGAAGTCGGAATCCAGCGTTATCGAACGCGTCGGAGCCGAGTCGGGCGGATCGAATCTCATTACTTTGATCACGCTTTCTGATGTATCCGTCTTTGCGCCGGCTTGCGATAGCAGAATCGCCATCATTTTGCCGTCTAGCGAGATGGCTGCCGCCGCCATGCCGTGGAATGTTGCTCCCGGAAACGCGGGTTGCGCATCGCTCCCGTTTGTCGAAAGGCGCTGAATTCCGTTGGTTTGAGGGGGATCAGCATAATAAAGCCATTTCCCGTCTGGAGAACATCCATAGAGTGTTTCGTTTCCCCCAAACGTAGCCAGCTTCGTCACCTTCGAGCCATCCGCGTTCCCATGCCAGATTTGGAAGGTGTTCGTTCCACTGTGGAATAACCACGAAAACGCGATAGCCTCATCATTTTCGCAGGAAAATACGTCTTTGATGTAACTCGAAGAATCGTTCAGTAGAGTTACCTGATCGGTCCCGTCGGTCTTCATTTTGATCAATCGTGCGGCGTTGGAAACCAGCAGATGCAGATCACCTGTCCACCCGATTCCGGCAAGGATGTCCTGCCGAGAGATACCCAGCACTACCGAACCGCTGCCCGCTCCATTCCCTGGAATAATTTCAATTTCATTAGTCACCTCAGTTTGCACCGTCACCAGCTCTTTTCCGTCTCCGGAAATACTGAGGGACTGGTGGTTGATCAGATCGTTCGTGATGGTGCGAAACGCCCCACCGGGATACGAAAATACTCCGATTTGAGGAGATACGAGCTGAGAGTTCCTGCCCACGTAGATGACGAACACCGAAGTGCCGTCGGCATTCCAGACGATGTTGAATGGAACAAATTCGTCTCTTCTGACGAAAGCATCCATCCGCTTCGCTCCGATGTCAAACATGTCGATCCGGCCGAGCGCGCCTTCGCGAAAGGCGAAGTAGGAAACCGCGATTCGCTTTCCGTCTGGAGACCACGCCAAAAACACCGTCGATTCCTTGGCTGCGGCCTCAAACAAAAGCTTCTCGTCCTTGCCGTCGGCTTTCGCCTCGAGCAATTTCCATTTACCCGGCTCGGGGTCATTGGAGCGGGAATAGGCGATGAACTTACCGTCGGGCGAAAAGGTCACGTTATTATCGACATCTTTTGCGATTAGTTCCGATCTGCCGCCCAGCACGGGTGTCCGGAAAAGGTCGGCAATACCAAGCGGGCCAGGCTCCGACTTACAAAAATAGATGTAATTGCCATCCGGTGAGAACGCGGGACAACCGAATGTCTGGCCCGAACCGCGAACCACTTCGGTGTCGCTCCCGGTCTGAATATTGCGCAGCCAAAGATTTTGTTCTCCGGCGTCCGCTTGGACGTTCAACACAAATTTTCCATCCGGAGAAACCGCAGAAAGCAGCGCGTTTCCCGTGTTGGTCAGTGGGGAAGTGGTGAAAGTGAGAAAGGCGTGGTGGGCATTTCCTCGTAGAAGCTGCATCACACCGTACACGCCCGCAATCGCCAACAGCAGCACGATCACGCACACTATCAGCAGGCCAAACTTATGCTCGCGAGCCAGGAGCGCCACTGCTGACGACGATGGCGCGGACGATTGTGTTCTGGACGCGCTGGTCTCAGGCATGGATGGTGGTGGCACCCGCTCGGCAACCGCCGAGGCTTGCCCATCCGGAGCCGCGCGCTGGCTACTACTGGAGTCGATGTCGCGCTTCGCACGCCTCAGATCGGCTCCCAGATCCAGTGCAGACTGGTAGCGCAGATTGCGATCTTTCTCGAGCGTCCGGTTAATGATTCGTTCGAGCTCCGCTGGAACACCAGGATTTAGCCGCACGACGGGGACGGGAGTCTGGTTTAGGATCGCCTCCGACACCACACCCGTGGTATCTCCACGAAAAGGAAGCTTGCCGGTAGCCATTTCATATAAGACCACCCCGAACGAGAACAAATCCGTTCGTGCGTCGAGCGGTTTCCCGCGAACCTGTTCGGGCGACATGTATGCCACCGTCCCTACCGTCGCTCCAGGGCTGGTGAGAAGCTCGTCGGGCGCGGCAGTCGCCATCGAGGAAATGCTGCTCGGTGTTCCTTCGGACGAGCGCTCGAGCTTTGCCAATCCGAAGTCGAGGATTTTAAGGTGACCGCGCTTTGTGACGAATATGTTGGCCGGTTTGATGTCTCGATGGATCACTCCCTCGGAATGCGCCGCGTCCAGGCCGGTCGCGAGTTGCACGCTCAGATCAAATAACGTTTCTAGTTCTATCGCTTGGCCCTGAATCCGGTGCTTCAGCGTCATGCCTTCCAGATATTCCATCACAATGAATGCCCGGCCATTTTCTTCGCCGATTTCGTGGATCGTGCAGATGTTCGGATGATTCAGCGCGGAAGCTGCCTGGGCTTCACGACGAAAACGCTCGAGTGCCTGGTGGTCGAAGGCTACTTCATCGGGCAAGAATTTCAGGGCGACAAACCGGTGCAAGCTCAAATCTTCCGCTTTGTAGACAATCCCCATACCGCCGCCGCCGAGTTTCTCGACGATGCGATAGTGCGCAATGGTTTGGCCGATCAGCGAATCGTTTGCTTGCACGTGGCGCACATCTTAGGTTGTGCTCCCAGGGCAAGTCAACGAACCCAGACTGATCTCGGATTGCCACAAGGCTAAACGGAAATATCGAAAGAAGCAGGGGACGCAAGAGGTGAGGAGCTATCGCTCCGCGACGCTTTTGATGTTCTCAAGGCCGGTCTCAAAATGCTTCCCCATGATCCGATCCATACTGACGAATAAAGTCATGACCTTCAACGCGTAAACGTTCGTGCCGGTGAAATCCCACGTGACTTTCGTTGAATTTCCCGTCGGTTCAAGTGTGAACACATTGATGTTATGCGCCACAAATGGCTTCACGAAGTCCACAGTGACCGCTACCTTGCTGTAGGGGACCGATTCCGTGATTAGCATCCGCCCTTTTCCACTACTGCCGCTGCCTTGCCATTCCGATGCCGCTCCCTCACCCATTTCCGGACCGCTAAATGTCCTATGGATGCCGGCTTTGCCTTGGTCTTCAGACCATGCATCCCATTTGTGAAGATCATCAATCAGCGCAAAAACCTTCTCGGGCTTAGCCTGGATCACTATCGCTCGCTCAAGATGAAAGGTCTTTGGTTTTGTGGCCGCGAAAGCCAGAACAGCTACTATCAATAGAACTACGACCATGGCAATTTTCAAAATCATGAACCCTCCATCTCGTCGTCCGCTCGCCAGGCTTCCGAACTCAGCGGTACGCGCATCCTGGGACGCGGAATCTTGCTTGCGCACCAATATGTAGCACGGGCGGACGATCCGCGCTTCTTGAAGTTTTTGTCTCAAAGTTCACGCGCTGCATCTATTTCTCAATTGCGCTATAATGAGAAGTTTTCAGCACGTCGCATTTTGCGAGCAGAGAGCGGCCGGACAATGAAATTCAAGCTTGCCAGTGATTACGAGCCTCGCGGCGACCAGCCCGAAGCCATCGCCCAACTCGTCCGAGGTGTGAATGACGGCGACCGCCATCAGGTTCTTCTCGGCGTCACCGGCTCCGGCAAAACTTTCACCATCGCTAAGCTGATCGAGCAGATCAATCGCCCCACAATCGTCCTCGCCCACAATAAGACTCTCGCCGCCCAGCTCTACCACGAATTTCGCTCGTTCTTTCCGACGAACGCCGTCGAATATTTCGTCAGCTACTACGACTACTACCAGCCCGAAGCCTACGTTCCCGCCAGCGATACTTACATCGAGAAAGAAGCAACTATCAACGACGAGCTCGACAAGCTGCGCATGAGCGCCACTCGCTCCCTTTTCGAGCGCCGCGACGTCATCGTGGTCGCCTCCGTCTCCTGCATCTACGGCATCGGCTCGCCCGAAGCCTACTACGGCATGATGCTCATGCTCGAAAAAGGGAACTCCATCGCGCGCGAAGCAATCCTACGCAAGCTCGTCGAAATCCAATACGAACGCGGCGAAGATCTTCGCCGCGGCACCTTCCGCGTTCGCGGCGACACCATCGAAATCTATCCGCCCTACGACGATCTCGCCGTCCGCGTCGAACTCTGGGGCAGCCAGATCGAAGCCATTCGCAAAATCGATCCGCTCACCGGCGAAATCCGCTCCCGCGAAGGCGAAATCTCCCGCATCCCTATTTACCCGAAGACGCACTACGTGCTCCCCTCCGAACAAAAAGAGCGCGCCATCCAGGGAATCTACGAAGAGCTCGAATGGTGGAAGCCCGAACTATCGCGCCAGGGAAAAATCGTCGAATCGCAACGCATCACGCAGCGCACACTTTTCGACATCGAAATGATGCGCACGATTGGCTACTGCCACGGCATCGAAAACTATTCGCGCCACATGTCCGGCCGCCTGCCGGGAGAAGCTCCGCCCACGTTGCTCGATTACGTCCCGTCGGATTTTCTGCTCGTCGTCGACGAATCGCACCAGACCATCCCTCAAGTCCGCGCCATGTATCACGGCGATCGCTCGCGCAAACAAACCCTCGTCAATTTCGGGTTCCGCATGCCTTCGGCCCTCGACAATCGCCCGCTCACCTTCGAAGAATTCGAGCATCGCACCAATCAAATCGTCTACGTCTCAGCCACGCCCGGTCCCTACGAACTCACGAAAGCCGGTGGCACGGTTGTCGAACAGGTGATTCGTCCCACGGGCCTCGTCGATCCCCAAGTCGAAGTCCGCCCGGTGAAAGGTCAAGTGGACGATCTGCTCGAGCAAATCCGAATTCGCACTGAGCGCAACGAACGCGTTCTCGTCACCACGCTCACCAAGCGCATGGCCGAAGATCTCGCCGAATATTTCGCCGAAGTTGGCGTTCGCTGCCGCTATTTGCACTCGGAAATTGAAACGCTCGAGCGCGTCAAAATTCTTCGCGACCTCCGCCGCGGCGAATTCGACGTTCTCATCGGCATCAACCTCCTCCGCGAAGGTCTCGACCTCCCGGAAGTTTCTCTCGTCGCGATTCTCGACGCTGACAAAGAAGGCTACCTCCGCAGCGCCACCTCGCTGATCCAATCCATGGGCCGCTGCGCCCGCCACATCGAAGGCCGCGCCATTCTCTACGCCGACCGCATGACCGACTCCATGCGCCAGGCCATCGGCGAAACCAATCGCCGCCGCGCCAAACAGGAAGCCTACAACCGCGAACACAACATCACTCCGCAATCCATCGTCCGCTCCGTCGATATGCAGCTCGCCCGAATCGTCGAAGCCGATTACCTCACCGTCCCCGCCGAAGACGCCGTCATCGGCAATATCTCCACCGAACACGAACTGCTCCAGGCCATCACCCAGCTCGAATCGCAAATGCGCGAAGCCGCCAAAAATTTCGAATTCGAACGCGCCGCCGCCCTCCGCGATCGCATCCGCTCCCTAAAGCAGCGCGACCTCGGCGCAATTTTTTCTGCTACAGTTTTAAACGTGGATCCCGCAACAATTCAGTCGAATGTAGAGCCAGCCGCAAATCCGCCCGCGCAGCCCTCATCGCCGAATCAACCAGCGCCAGTCTCCAATCTGTCAGCACCAGCATCAAATCCGCAATCGCAGCCAGCAGATGCCGCCGCCAACGCCGCCAGCGCTCCGATCGAACCAAAATCTAAGCCGGCCGCGAAACGCAGAGCCCGATGAGGCTGAATTGACCAAAACAATCCGACTCAAATTCTTCCTCCGAGGAATTTCAATCGCCGCACTCTTCCTCGCCGCGCTCACCCTCGCCCCCTCCGCTCGTTGCCAGGGCGACACCGAATTCGGCGTCTGGGGCGGCTACTCCGTCGGCACTCCCCACCTCATCGGCATCACCAGCAATCGCCAACTCGGCGTCCTCGCCCTCCGCTACGGCCACTCCATCTACGATTGGACCAACGTCTCCCTCCAATACACGCTCGACATCATCCCCATCGAATTCATCAACGAACCGAAATACGTCTCCTGCAACACAAATCCGAATAATTTCCCCACCGGTTTCTGTGAAGTCAGCCGCGAACACGTCTACGGCGGAGGCATCAATCCCCTCGGCCTAAAACTGAATTTCCGCCGCAAGCATCGCTTCCAAATCATCGGCGCCTCCACCGCAGGTTTCATCGCCTCGCAGCGCCCAGTCCCTGTCGACATCCCCGGCGGCACCCAATTTAATTTTGATTTTGATTTTCAAGCCGGCTTCCAACTCTTCAACTCATCCCGCTCGCGCGCCTGGACCCTAGCCTACAAATACCAGCACATCTCCAACGGCTACCGCCACGATTTCAACCCCGGCCTAGACCTCCACATGCTCACCCTGGGCTATTCCTTCTTCAAGTAGTCCAGAGCGAAACGCCACCATCACGAAACTTCCGCCCAGCGTCGCCAACGATTAAATCTCGCTTCAAGTGGCACAGGCACTCCTGCCTGTGCGCCTTTGCTTAGCTCACCCATCCAAATTTCAGCTCGAAAGTAGCAATCGCTCCCGTTCCCCCAAACCTAAACCACCCCTCTCCTCAGCTCCTCCAACCGATAAAAAGTTCCCCTCCACTCAATCCCCCCATTCCAAAGCGTCACAATCGTCGACCGCGCCAGCATCCAACAAAAAATCAACGCCCCCACCGGCTCCGTCAACGCATACACCGGCGACGCCCCCACCTCCACACACACCCCAGCATGAATCGCAATCATCATCCCCACCGCAATCGCATCAAATATCAACGCCCAACCGCGCAAAAATGGCAGCGCCACCCAGGGCGCCACACACGCCGCCAGCATCATCACTAGCTGAAAAAACACCATTCCCAAGTTGTACCCCGAAGACGCAAAAAAATTCTTCGTCGTCCCGCGAATAATATTCCCCACCCCCGCATGCCACCGCACCCGCACCTCTTTCCACCCCTTCGCCACTCCCGACCGGAATCCGCCCTCCTTCACCAGTTTCCCCAGTTTCATGTCGTCCACTACTTCCATCGCCAGCCGCCGGTGCGTCCCAATCGCCTCGTACGCACTCCGCCGTATCAATTGAAACGCTCCCACGCCTATATACCCCTTCGAACGCGGATTCTTCGCGCGCCAAGGCCGGACTCCCATCAAGAATCCCATTCCGAAAAATGTCAGCGCGATCTTCTCGCCAACCGTATGCATTTCGACGCTGCTTAGAAGCGTGAGATGATCCCAGCCCTCCCGCTTCGCCATCGCCATCGCGCGTCGCAATAAATCCGGCGAAAAATGCACGTCGGCGTCAGTAAACACGATCCACTCCCCGCTGCTCCGTTCGAAAGCCTGTTGCATCGCATACGGTTTGCCAAGCCATCCGTCCGGCAGAGAATTAATCCGCACATACTTCAGCCGGGCCTCTTTCTCCGCTGCAGCCCTCAGAATTTCCGCCGTGCGGTCTTCAGAGCGGTCGTCAGCCGCGATCACTTCGTACCGCGGATAATCCAAAGCGAGAAACGTCGCCAGCGCGCCAGGAAGTTTCTCCTCTTCGTCACGCGCGGCAAAAAGAATCGATACCGGAGGGCAATCAGAATCGTCGAGCGGCGCAATATCTCGAAGGGCAGGAAGTTTTCGTGAGCCAAGCGCCACATCTATCGCGTTGAGAATCCAGAACAGCGCGGCGGTGAAAGTAAGGGCCAGCGCGAGCCAGTGCAACGTCCAATTTCCTCCACCGCATGATGAGTGAACAAGTTATGCTATCACGCTCGATGTCACGCTCTTCATCTCACACAATGTCGCGCACAATTTCCATCATCGGCGCAGGCCGCGTCGGTCAAACCGTCGCGAAACGCCTCCACAAACTCGGCTGGCAAATCGGCGCAGTTGTCACGCGCTCACGCCAAAGCGCCCGCGCCGCAGTCCGCGCCATCGGTGCCGGAACGCCGCATTCCTCGCTCACGCCCGAAGCATTCGATGCCGATGTAATCCTGTTGTCAGTTCCGGATGACGTGCTCGCAAACGTGGCGCAAAAACTCGCGAAAATCGGCCGCGCAGCCCTGGCCAAAAAATCCCGCGCCAAAATCGTGCTGCACACCAGCGGCGCACTCGACCATCGCGTCCTCGCGCCCCTCGCCCGCCGCGGCGTATCCACAGGCTCGATGCACCCCATGCAAACTTTCAGCGGCCGCGCCACACCTCGCCTCCAAGGCGTGATTTTCTCAATCGAAGGCGCTCCAGCCGCCTGTGCTGCCGCGCAAAAAATCGCCCGTTCGCTCGGTGCCACGCCCGTCATCATCAAGAGCCATCACAAGCCCGCCTACCACGCCTCCGGTACCGTCGTTGCTGGTCACGCTCTGGCTCTCGTCGAATCGGCCACGCAGATGCTCCTCCAAATCGGATTCACCCGCCGCCGTGCCAGCCAAGCCCTGCTCCCATTAATCCGCCAAATGCTGGATAATTATGAGTCGCTCGGCCCGCACGCTGCCTGGACCGGTCCTTTATCGCGCGGCGATTACGCGACGATTTCGAAACACACGAAAGCGCTGAGCCGCTTTCCGCGCGAGTTTCAAGATGCCTATCGGGCGCTCGCACTGCTGTCCGCGCACGTGCTTTCAAAAAAGCCCGCGGCCACGAAGAGCAAAGTCGCGCATGCTCTCCGCCATTGAGCCTCGGGCGAAGTAAAAAGGGACGCCTTGTAGGTCGCCGTTTTAGGGGCGACACAAAGAGAAGCCTAAGGACGAGGGGCTTTAGCCCCTGAAGTACGCAGTTCGTCAGGGCACGGCTTCAGCCGTGCCGAAAACAAGAGCACAGAACGGCGGCTTCAGCCGCTGAGGGCTTTTGTGCTGATGTTCGAAATCGCAGCTCGTAGTCACATCGAGCCGTCGTTGTAGGCCGCGGTTTCAACCGCGGCAAATTGCAGATCGAAAGAGAACGGGGCTTTAGCCCCTGAAGTAAAGGAGACCCTACTTGAAGCAGCTACACATCCCCGTCGAATACACCACGCTCGCCAATGGCTTGCGAGTGGTCGCATCGCCCGACCGCTCCGCCCCTGTCGTCACCGTCGGCGTCTACTATCAAATCGGCTTCCGCCTCGAACCTCGCGGCCGCAGCGGCTTCGCGCACCTCTTCGAGCACATGATGTTTCAGGGCTCCGCCAACGCCGGCAAAATGGAACACATCCGACTCATCAATTCCTCCGGCGGCCTGCTCAACGGCACCACGAACTACGACATCACCAATTATTTCGAATCCGTCCCCTCCAATGCACTCGAACGCGTCCTCTGGCTCGAAGCCGACCGCATGCGCGCCCTGAAAGTGGACGACGAAAATCTCCGCAATCAGCGCGATGTCGTGAAAGAAGAAGTCCGCGTCAACGTGATGAACCAGCCCTACGGCGGTTTTCCCTGGCTCGATCTTCCTCCGGTTGCATTCCGCAATTGGCCCAACGCCCACAATTTCTACGGCGATTTCGTTGATCTCGACGCCGCCACTCTCGCCGACGTGCAACATTTCTTCCGCACCTACTACGCGCCCAATAACGCCGTCCTGCTCATGCTCGGCGATCTCGATCCCGCCGAAGCCTTCACCTTCGCGAAGCGATATTTCGAAGACATTCCCGTCGCAGCCCCGCCGCCGCGCGCCGACGTCACCGAACCTCCGCAAACCGAAGAGCGCCGCGGGAACGTTCCGGAAAAGTTCGGCCCGCTGCCGGCTCTCGCCATCGGCTACACCGCGCCTCGCTCGCACCTCCGACGATTGGTACGCCGCCACAATTCTCGAACGCGTGCTGCACGGCGGCCGTTCCGGGCGCGTCTATCGCGAGCTCGTCCTCGAAAAGCAGATCGCGCTCGAAACCGACGGCAGCTACGACGCCCTCGATACCAATGGCCCCACGCAAATGGTCACGCGCATCTTTCATCGCCCGGAATATCACGACGCGACGCAACCATCGCCGCTTTCGACTCCGTCATTAAAGACGTGCAGGAGAAGGGAATCAGCGCCGAAGAGCTCGACGCCGTGAAAGTGAAATTCCGCGCCGATTATTACTCGATGCTCGAAGGCGGCATGGGCTCCTACATGCCTCGCTTCGGCCTCATGCACTATCTCGCCTGCTTCACGCTCTTCGACGGCGATCCGAAACGCGTCAACACGGTGCTCGACGGTTTCCTCGCCGTCACGCCCGCGCAAGTGCAAGCGGTCGCGCAGAAATATCTCGTCCCGCGCAATCGCGCCATCGTCGTGCGCAGCCCCATGCAAAGAGGGCAACTGAGGAATCGAATGGAGCCGCACGATGACTTCGACGACGCATAACCACGCACGAGCCGCAGCCAGCTCATCCGCCGCCGCGCCGGCTCTCGGTCCTGAACGTCCCGTCGCCTGGCCGAAGCGCACCGTTCGGTACGCTCGCGAACGGCCTGGAAGTCGTCCTCGCCGAGTCGCACACCTTCCCGAAAATTCCGGCCCAGCTTTTCTTCCGCAGCGGCAACGCCGTCGTCGCGCACAGCGCGCCCGGCCTCGCCGAAATCACCGCCACAGTGATTCGCACCGGCACCGCCACGCGCACCAGCCGCCAAATCGAAGAAGATCTTCGCCGCATGGGCGCGGATGCTCGGCATCGAGCGCCGGCGCGGACAACAGCGCCATTTCCATCGCCGGCCTCGCTGAATTTTCCGAGGGCTTCTCGACCTGCTGGCCGACCTCGCGCGCAACGCCTCATTCCCCGAAGAGCAATTCGAGCGCGAACGCCGCCAGAAAATCGAAGGATTGCGCGTCGAGCGCACCACTCCCGGTTTTCTCGCCAGCGAACGCTTGCGCCGCGTTCTTTTCGGCGACCATCCCTACGCCGTCATTGCGCCCACCGAAGAACAAGTCGCCGCTTACCGGCGCGACCGAGCTCGCAGCATTTCTATCAGCACCACTACGTCGCCGGCGAACGCGCTGCTGCATCGTCGTGGGAGATTTCTCCAGCGAACGACATGCTCGCGCAAATCGAAAAAGCATTTCGGCAGCTGGAAAGGCTCCGCGGCCTGAGCCGCTTATTTCCGCCGCTCCTCCGCAGCTCGTCGGGCGCCACGTGCATCTCGTGCATCTGCCCGGTAACCGTGCAGACGCAGGTTCTCGTCGGCAATCTCGCGATCACGCGCCGCGATCCCGATTGGTTCCGGCTCGTTCTGGCCAATTCGATTTATGGCGGCGCATTCCATTCTCGCCTGGTGATGAATATCCGCGAACAAAAGGGCTACACCTACAGCCCGCGCAGCGGCATCACACGCTCTCCGCCAACACGGATATTTCACGCGTTCACGCCGCCGTGCGCAACGAAGTGGCTGCCGCCACGCTCACCGAAATGTTCTACGAAATGGACCGCATGCGCTCGCTGCCCGTCACTCCCGAAGAACTCGAAAGCGCGCGAAGCTACCTGAGCGGCGTTTTTTCGCTCGGCGTCGCCACGCAGGATGGCGTCCTCGGCCAGCTCTCCACCGTCTATCTCGACCGCTTGCCCGAGGATTACCTCGAAACCTATCGCGAAAAAATCCGCGCCCTCACCGCCGACGATATTCTCGCCGCCGCCCGCCGCCACTTCGATTCCGCCAACGCCCAAATCGTTCTGGTCGGCGACCGCGACCAAATCGTCGACCAGGCGCGCTTATTCGGCCCAGTCACCGAATACACGCCAATGGCATCAAGCACCGTAGCACTCGCTTATTCAGTAGGGGCACGGCATGCCGTGCCCGAACGACCACCGGCATGCGCTGCCAACTGGCGTCGCGCTCTTTGTCATGACTGTTTTGGGCCGCGAATCGAGATCACCTTGCTCATTATCGTCGTCGTTCTTTCTCTTTGCTTCAACGTCGCCCTCGCCCAAAAAAATCCCCCCGCGCAACCCATCAACCTCAACACCGCCACAATCGCCCAACTCGAAAATCTGCCCGGCATCGGCCCAAACACCGCGAAATCCATCGTCGACTTCCGAAATCACAGCGGCCCTTTCCAACGCGTCGAAGACTTGCTCGCCATCAAAGGAATCTCCAAATCAAAACTCGAAAAACTGCGCCCGTATGTCACAATCGCGCCGGCAGACACCAAACATAAATAAATTCAGAAGCGACCGAAGGAGTTACAAAATGGAGCGCGCATCGTTTCTCGTATTTGCGCGATCTCAGTTCTCTGGCTTCGGCTTTTGTGATTGTCGCGGTAAGCGCCAATGCCAGAAATTCTCTGACGAGCAACCTCGGCAGCATACCGCAACGCCCGGCCCTTCGGGCTACCATTTGCTGAAAAAAATCACTCTCGGCGGCGAAGGCGGCTGGGACTACCTCACATTCGACTCGCCCACGCGCCGTCTCTTTATCTCGCGCCAAACGAAAGTCATCGTGCTCAACGTGGACTCGGAAAAAGTTGTGGGCGAAATTCCCAACACCGAAGGGGTCCACGACATCGCTCTCGCGCCCGAATTCAATCGCGGCTTCACTTCCAACGGCCGCGCCGGCACCGTGACGATTTTCGATTTGAAAACGCTCGCAGTCATCGGCAGCGCGCAGGCCGGAACGAATCCCGATGCCATCGACTACGACCCGGCTTCGAAGCGCGTCTTCGCGATGAATGGCCGCAGCTCGAACTCGACCGCGATTGATGCCGCCACAGGAAAAGTCGCTCGGAACAGTTGCGCTCGCGGGAAACCTGAATTCGCGGCTTCCGACGGCGCCGGCCACGTTTACGTCAACATCGAAGACAAAAGCGAACTCTGGCAAATCGATTCGCAAAAGCTCACCGTCACCGCGCATTGGCCGCTCGCGCCGTGCCAGGAACCGTCCGGCCTCGCGATGGACGCCGCGCATCGCCGCCTCTTCGCCGGCTGCGACAACAAAATGATGGCGGTCGTCAATGCCGATTCCGGCAAAGTAATCGCCACGCCCGCGATCGGCGAAGGCGTCGACGCAAACGGCTTCGATCCCGGCACAGGTTTCGCGTTCGCCTCGAATGGCCAGAGCGCCACGCTCACCGTGATTCACGAGGATTCGCCCGACAAATTCACGGTAGTCGAAGAAGTCCCCACGCAGAAAGGCGCGCGCACAATGGCGCTCGATCCGAAAACGCACGAAGTCTACTTGGTCACAGCAGACTTCGGCCCGCGTCCCGCGCCGACGCCAGAAAATCCGCATCCGCGCCCAACAATCCTGCCAAATTCATTTGTAGTTTTAGTTTACGGAAGGTAACCGATCGAAAAGCTGTCTGCTGAGCGTCGTCGGAGCAGTCGCGTAGAACGCATAGCGGACTATCTCTAAAAACCTGGTGCCCGCGCTTCGCCGGCTCAATCGCCAGCGGCACCTGGTCCGCGATTTCCAGTCCGTAACCTTCGAGCGCCACCACTTTTCGCGGATGATTCGTCAGCACGCGAATCCGCCGCAATCCGAGATCAATCAAAATCTGCGCGCCGATTCCGCTCTCGTGCTGCACAAACCGCTGCCGTCCCGAATCTTGCTCGTTTCCTTCGCGCGCGATGATAACGAATCTCAGGCAGCGCCGCATCTTCCGGCGCGCGCGTATCAATTCCGAAATCCGCGGCCAGTGTGATGCAGATAAACAAACACGCCGCGATCCGCCGCGGCAATCGCCGCCAGCGACCGCTCGATAATCTCGTGGCAATCGCAAGCCGTCGAGCCGAGCACATCGCCAGTAAGGCAATGCGAGTGAACGCGCACGAGCGGCGGCCTTCGTTTCCACGTCAATCCGCTCGCTGCGCCTGCGACGATGCATCGCTACCGAAATCGCCGCGCACCAGCGCGACGTGCATTTCGTGGTCGATGTCGCTCGAATACGCGATCATCCGGAAATTTCCATGCTTCGTCGGCAGCACCGACTCCGCGATTCGCCGCACATAGCGCTCATGCTGCATCCGGTAGCGAATCAAGTCCGCCACGGTCAGCGAGCTTCAAATCGTGCAGCCGGCAAAATTCGATCAGCTGCGGCATTCGCGCCATCGTGCCGTCTTCATTCATGATTTCGCAGATCACGCCCGAATGATCGCGCCCCGCAAGCCGCGCCAAATCCACGCAAGCTTCGGTCTGCCCCGCGCGCACCAGCACGCCGCCATTCCGCGCCCGCAAAGTGTGAACGTGCCCCGGCCGCGCCAAATCTTCCGGCCGCGTATTCGGATCCGTCGTCGCCAGAATCGTAGTCGCCCGATCCGCCGCGCTGGTCCCCGTCGTCGTTCCGCGCTTGCGCGTCAATGGGCTCGCAGAATGGCGTGCCGAACGCCGACGTGTTGCGCGGCGAAATCTGCCGCAGGTCGAGGGCGTCGCAGCGCTGCTCGGTGAGCGAGAGGCAGATGAGGCCGCGGCCAAATTTGGTCATGAAGTTGATGGCTTCGGGCGTGATGCAGTCGGCGGCCATCGTCAGGTCGCCTTCATTCTCGCGGTCTTCGTCATCCACCAGGACGATCATGCGTCCCTGGCGGATTTCTTCGACAGCTTCTTCGACGGTGGCAAATGGCGGTTTACGCTCTGTCATTTGTTTGGCTCGTTTTCATTTTAATACAGGTTGCGCGAGAGTGGTGAGGGCCCGATGACCTGACTCGTCGAATCGCCCTTGCGTCGAGATTGCCGTCCGGGTGCGATGCGGACTGCGAATCTTAGCACCCCTTTTACCGCCGATTAGAAATTCGTATCTGTTGCAAATAGGCCGGTTATTCGAAGTTTTAATCGCGGAACCGTAGATTAGAAGTTCACGGCGGCGGGACGTTTCGTCCCCGGTGATGACGGCCGGCTTGGCGCGCTAATCTCATACTTCAAGCGTCACGGTAGCACGAGGCACGGAGGCCGATTTCAACGAATGTTTCGGGGCGAGATTTTGATGGGATGGCTAAGCCGGGGCGTTGAAGCGGGACTTGAAGGGTGCGCCGGAGGCGCGGCAGATTCGCCAGTTGAAGGGGCGCACGTGAATCAGCGTGACTTTCATTGCCGTGGGGCGGTTGTAATGTTTGGCGAGGCTCAAGGATTGCGCGTTCATCGCGCTGATGGAGCCGAGGGTGACGGAGACGCCGTGCTCGCGCGCGTATTCGTTCACTGCGGTGTTGACCGAGCTTTGGATGCCGCGACCGCGCCATTTGGGGTGCACGAAATTGCCGTAACGAACGGCCTCGCCGGGGCGCACGATCCAGGTGACGCCGAAGTCGAGTTCCACGACGCCGCTCGCGAAGGAGATCCAGCCGTAGCCGGCCGGTTCGGCGGAGGCGTAGGCCATGGCGAGCGCGTCACCGCGCTGGAGACGCTTTTGCGTTTCTTCGCGCGAGATTTCGCCGAGCGCGGCCACTTGGGTTAGAGCTTGGTCGAGGCAGCCGCAATCGCGGGTGTAGATTTTCGTTTCGATTTTTTCCTTCGCGTAGGGTTCGGGGACTTGCGCGGCAATATCGGTGGCAAAGATTCGATAGACGTGCCAGTAGACAATCGGGCGCAGGATGTTGCGGGCGCCCAGCAGAAGAAGGACCCAAAAACCGCGCCAGCGCAGGACTTCGCCAGTCCGGCGCCAGAGGCTGGGGGGCCGACTGCTCATTTGCGCGGGATGATACAGGATTTTTTCGCGGGTGGAGGGTGAATTTGGCGGCGGGCGCGGCGGTGGATTCGTAGATTTAGGGAAGATTGCGGGAGCGCGGAAAAGCGAAAACGGGGTGAACAGAAAGCGACGTTAAAACGGTCAAGGACCTTGACCTAGTGGGGTCGGTTTTGGGAGGCAAGGAAACAGAGCAAACGGGTGAGAGGGCGAAAACGGAGTACCCATTGCAGTGAACACAAGAAAAGGTATCCATTCTATTAATTGCGGAGGAATAGCGAGAAACGTCTGAAATGAGAATAAAGCAAAAAGTCGATAGAAACTCAATTCCGTCCAACCATGACGATTGAGAGAAACGCCATCGGAATACAAGCATACCCTACCTCCCTTGGCTGAAGCCCATATCTATCCATAACGACAAACCCCGTCAAATCAATAACAATAAGCAGCCAGCATATCGTATATTTGACCGCTGCCCATTTTCTAAAGTAATAAGTCGCTCCCTCCAGAATAAAGGGACTTCTGTGAAGAAAGACGAACCCCTCAAGTACCAGTCAATAACGGAGGTTCAGCTTAGACCTGGCGGGGGCCGCTGAGGGGCGTCAAGGTACTGGCTCGGAGCCCAGAATCCTTCAGCCGCATAACCCAGAGATAAACCACCTCGGAAGATACGAATCCGTCGGGTCCCCATCCTCCCCTAGGTGCTTGGCCGGAGGCCGAGAAATATTACGGTGAATCGGTGCGCTGGCCAACCTTCGTTTCGAACCCGTCGTCTCCAGAATTACGGCTTTAACCTGAGCATGATTTTATCGGGCAGAAACCCAGTATGATTAGTCTGGGGGTTCCGAGAGGCGGGTGGCACACCCTTCTCTGCGGCGTATGCGTCGTTTCCACCGTTGATGGCGCGTCCGCCTGAATTACCCTCATATTACTTCGACTTAGTCTTAGATCTTCGTCCCCATCCTTCGCCGTTTCAAGGTGTACTCTCCCCAGACCTCCACCCCCAAACAGAGCTTCTGTGTCTCACACAGAAGAAACTCCTCGCAGGAAAAAACACCGCACAACGACCCCCCTCGCCACCTCCCCCCCCCCCCCCCCCCCCCCCCACCACACCACCACCACCACCACCACCACCACCACCACCACCACCACCACCACACCCCCCCCCCCCCCGGCCGACTGGGCGACCCCCAAAAAAAATCGAAAGAGGAAACGCCGCCTAAACGCGCAAGGAGCACCCGAGAATCTCCCTATAGCCCGCCGTGTTGCCCTGCCCTCTCAGTTTCGTATGCGTGGTTTCCACAGTTGACGGCGCTTCGGTGAGGATGATACCACTCGGGTAGATTTACTTCGAAGTTCAGTCTTAGATCTTGCAGTACCCCATCCTTCGCTGTGTTTGCGAAGGGTGGGCAGGGGTTGACTTGCTCCGATGCCGAAGAATCTTAAGCGGCGCTATGGGACTACGAAGCTGCATTTTATTACGTTCAGTTATTATCGGCGGTTGCCGTTTTTGAGGACGGTGCGGGCGCGGAACGCGTTTCTGATCGTTCTTAATGAAGTGCGCGGGCGCTATCGGTTTGTAATCGTCGGGTATGTGGTGATGCCGGAGCACGTGCATCTGTTGATTGGGGAGTCGAAGAAGGCGAATCCGTCGGTGGTGGTGCAGGTGTTGAAGCAGAGAGTGTCGCGGAGGTTGAGGGGGAGGACGCGGGGGAAATCTTCGGCGGCACAGCTGAGTTTGTGGAAGGATGCCGCGGTGCATCGCAGCTTTTGGCAGCGGCGGTTCTATGACTTTAATGTTTGGAGCCGGAAGAAACGGATTGAGAAGTTGAATTACATGCATATGAATCCGGTGAAGCGAGGCTTGGTGGCGGACGCGAAATTGTGGGCGTGGAGTAGTTACAGATTTTATCAGTATGGCGAAGAGAATTTGTGCACGCCGGATGGGTTGAAAGATTAGAAGGGAAACGCGGAACGAGAACCAAACACAAACGGCGAAATCGAAAGCGAAACCAACATCAACACCAACACCAACACCAACACCGAAAACACCCACCCTTCGCAAAGGCGGGGCGAAGGATTGATTGGATAAGAGCGAAGGCTCCCTTTCGGACCCGGGTATTCTTAAGTTTGGAGGACCAAGAACCCTGGGAAGGAAGAAGGAGCCTTCGATGATCATTATAGGCTGCGATTTTCATCCCAGCTGGCAACAGATTTGTTGGTTGGATAAGGGAACGGGAGAAACGGCCGAGCAGAAGTTGGTGCATGGATCGGGAGAGGCTCAGAAGTTTTATCAAAAGCTGGCGGCACCGGCGTTGATTGGGATGGAAGCGACTGGGAACTGCCAGTGGTTTGTGGAGATGGTGAAGGCGGCCGGGCACGAAGTGTGGATCGGAGATGCGGCGCGGATACGGGCCAGCGACGTGCGGCAGCAGAAGCATGACCGGCGGGATGCAGCGTTGCTGTTGCAGTTGCTGCTGGAGGGAAGGTTTCCACGGATCTGGGCGCCGTCGAGCGAGCAGCGCGACCTGCGGCAGTTGCTGATTCACCGTTACAAGCTGGTGCGACTGCGAGCGCAAGCGAAGAACGGATTGCAGCACCTGGCGATGAACCAGGGACTGCAGAAGAAAAGGCGACTGTGGAGCGAAGCGGGGCAGAAGTTGCTGCGTGCTCTTCCCTTGAAGCCATGGGCCAGCCGGCGGCGAGAAGATCTGTTCAGTGTAATGGAGCTGCTCGATCAGAAGATCGCCTCGCTGGATCTGGCCGTGAGGGAAGCGGCGGAGAAAGATCCGAACGCACGGTTGTTGATGACGCAGCCGGGCGTGGGGCCGGTGACTTCTCTGGCGTTTGTGCTGACGATGGGAGACGTGACTGGCTTTGCGCGGGGCAAGCAGGTGGCGAGTTATCTGGGGTTGATTCCGCGCGAGTACAGTTCGGGCGGGCATCAGCGGCTGGGATCGATCAGCAAGCAGGGGAACCGGTTTATGAGGATGTTGTTGGTGGAAGCGGCGCAAGTAGCCGTGCGCTGCGATCCGCAGATGAAGCAGGAATATTTGCATCGCTGCCATCAGAAGCCGAAGGGAGTGGCCAAGGTGGCAGCGGCGCGCAAGTTGGCCCTACGACTCTACTGGATGCTGCGCACGCAAAAGCGGTATCCGGAGATCGTTTCGATCGAGAGCCGCTCGCGGGTGCCCCTGGTCGTCCGCCAGGGCGGATAGACCGAAGTGTTGATTGGGCGCTCTCGCCCCGATACGGATCGGGGTTCGGATGGAAGAATCATGGCCGAGGTCAGGGCCGTATCGATGGTTGGTGAAACGATTGGTTTCACCGGGAAATGATTCACCGTGAGATTTCCAGAGTCTTGGTCCTCCACCATCTCTGGCAACCACGCGGTGCTCGAAGCACTGCTCCGAACAACTGTGCCTTGACAACGCCTTCGCTCTTATCGAGGGGCACCCGCAAAGACAGAAAGAACGACAAAAGAGCCGGCAGGACGCCGGAGCTACAAGGGAAACGGCGAAGGCAAGATTGCTAAGCCTGAAAGCAGATCCCTCGACTGCGCTCGGGATGACAACGTTCGGGGAGCGGAGACGAAGGCAAAGAGTTGGCGAGGTGCTGAGGTGCGAAAAGCGAAATGACGTCAAGAAGAGCCCGCGGGTTATTTGCCGCGGAGTAGGAGGATTACGTCGAGGAGGACGAGGACGGCGACGACTACTTCGAGGGCGAACATGCGGCGCTCGTTGAATTGGGCGACCATGAAATCGTAGAGTTCGCCGGCGGTTTTGAGTTTTTCGCTTACGAGGGTTTTGTAGTCGTTGACGCCGATTTTTGCGGAGCTGAGGGCGTAGACGCGGGCGTAGTAGGTGTCGGAGATGAATTTCACGGCGTATTCGGTGCGCTCGGTGAGATCCATGATGTCGAGGCGGATGCGATTGAGGCGGCCGGCGCGGCGGGCGAGTCGCCAACTGGCGAGGAAACTTTCGTGGCCTTCGAGAGAGCTGTAGACGTTGGAGAGCAGGGTGGTGAGGAGCTCGTCGTAGTAGCGGAACTCGAGCAGCTGCGTGTTGGCGTATTCGAGGAGGTCAATTACGGCAGGGGTGGCGTCGGGCTTGTCGTAGACGAGAGCGGCGGCCCAGCCGACTACGACTAGATCGCTGGGATAGTAGGAGAGGGCGGAGCGGACGATTTCGTCGCGTTCTGAGGCTGCGAGAGGCATGAGTTCGCCGCGGACGAGTTGGGTGATTTGATCGGCGTAGGATTGGAGCATTTCGACGCCGGTGGCGGGGCGGGCGTCGGTGTGCTGGGCGGATTCGATGTCGATGACGAGGTAATCTTCGTCGAGCCATTTTTCCGAGGGCTTGATCAGGACTGGGCGGAAACGGTCGAGGCGGGCGCGCAGGAGATTTTCGGCGGCTTGTTCGACTTCGGGAGCGTTCATCCAGCGGTAGGTTTGGATGCAGAGGGAATTGAAATCGCATTTAAATTCTGTGGCGAGTTCGATGTCGACCACGCCGAACCAGTAGTATTTAATTCGAGCCTCGAGTTTTTCGCCGGTGGAGAGCGTGACGGGACCAACGGATTCGACGATGGGGGCGTGCTGCTGCGTTTGCGCGTATTCGGGGCTGCGGTGGGTGAAGGCTGGGGAGCGCGGGGCAGCTTCGGGGCCGAGGATGACGCGCAGTTTTTCCATTTCGATGGCTTCGGCGACGTCGAAGAAGCTGAGGATGCGGAGAAAACCTTGCAGGATCATAGGCGCGGGGCGGCCCTCCGAGAGTCTGCTGCAAACCGACGTGATTATCGTACACCACGGCTGTGCCTGCCGGATGTAGACATGCGCAGGTTCGGTTGCTACAATTGTTATAACAGAGGAGGTGGGCGGATGCTGGAGCTTAAGGTTCGCAAAATCGGGAACTCGCTTGGTGTGGTGCTGCCAAAAGAGGCTGTGAGCCGGTTGAAGGCTGATGAGGGCGACCGGTTGTTTCTGATTGAGGGGCCGGAAGGAGCTTATCAGCTGACGGCGTACGATCCGGCTTTCGAAAAGAAGATGAAGAAGGCTGAGGATATCGTTCGGCGGTACCGCAATACTCTACATGTGCTGGCTAAGTGAAAAAGCCGGTCTGGATCGACGAGCGTGATGCAGTGGCGTTGCACGATCGCCTGCTTGCGCTCGAAGGCGGGGCGGCGGGTCTGCGCGATAAGGGCTTGCTGCAATCCGCGCTGGCCCGGCCGCAGCAGCCCCGCGCGTATCAGGCTGGGGCGGATGTGATTCAGATGGCGGCTGCTTATACGGCTGGGATTGTCCGGGATCATCCTTTTATTGATGGAAATAAACGGACCGGTTTTGTGGTGGGCGTATTGTTTCTCGAACTAAATGGATATCGTTTTGATGCGTCTGAGGAAGATGCGGCGGAGGCGGTGCTGAGCCTTGCTGCCGCGCGGATCGAGGAAGAGGCGTTCGCGGCATGGATGAGGGCGAATGTAAAGCGGGGGCGGACAGGATAGTCGAGGGACCTGGATGTTTGTGGTTCCCGGTGTGGCGGATGCGTGGTGGTGGCTTGTTCGGGCACGGCCCCGCGAGACCATGCGGGATCTTCGACATGCCGTGCCCCTACTGAAGAAAATATTGCGTTAGGCGCGGACTTCCCAGGTGTCGCCTGCGCGGAGTAGCTTGGCCAGGTTGCCTTTGCCTTTTTTGGCTTGGACGTCGCGAATTTGCTGGGTGATTACGTCTTCGTAGCGCGGGACGTCGTTCCAGGAGCGCAGGACGCCGATGGGAGTGGGGAAGCCCGGGCGCTGTTCCATGTGGCTGAGCATGAAGGCGTAGGCGGCGCGGGGATGGTGCTCGTCGTGGACGAGCAGATCTTTTTCGGTGAGGCCGTTGCCGTTGCCGAGGTGGACCACTTCGAGATCGAAGCCGTTCATGCGGATGCCCTTGTCGCGATTCTTTCCGAAAATGAGCGGCTTGCCGTGCTCGAGGTAAACGATTTGTTCGCTGCGAGCGTCTTTTTCGGTGAGCGTTTCCCATGCGCCGTCGTTGAAGATATTGCAATTCTGCAGAATTTCGATGTAGGCGGCGCCTTTATGCGCGGCTGCTTTCTTGAGAATTTCTTTGAGATGTTGCTGGAAGACATCTACGGTGCGGGCGACGAATGTGGCTTCCGAGCCGATGGCGAGCGAGATGGGATTGAACGGGCGGTCGGCGGTGCCGTAGGGAGTGGACTTTGTTTTCTTGCCGATTTCGGACGTGGGCGAATACTGGCCTTTGGTGAGGCCGTAAATTTTGTTGTTGAACATGAGGACTTTGAGGCCGACATTGCGGCGCAGCATGTGGATGGTGTGATTGCCGCCGATGGAGAGGGAATCGCCGTCACCGGTGGCGATCCAGACGTCGAGATCGGGGCGCGTGAGCTTCACGCCGGTGGCGATGGCGGGGGCGCGGCCGTGGATTGTATGGAAGCCGTAGGTGTTCATGTAATAGGGGAAGCGGCTGGAGCAGCCGATGCCGGAGATGAAGACGAATTTTTCGCGCGGGACGCCGAGTTCGGCGAAGACGGCTTGGGTGGCGGCGAGGATGGCGTAGTCGCCGCAGCCGGGGCACCAGCGGACCTCTTGGTCGGTTTGGAAATCTTTTTTGGTGTAGACGGGCAGAGTGGCCGTTGTCATTTTACGTTTCCTCTTTGGACCTCAGCGGCTAAAGCCGCTTGCTTCTTCTTCGGTCGCAGCGGCACGGTTGAAACCGTGCCCTGACGTAACCAACTTCACATTCCGCACAAGCAAAGTGCCCTGACACAAAACCTCACTCCAGGATTTCGTCGATCTTTTGCTCGATCTCGGATTGCTTGAAGGGCTTGCCTTGAATCTTGTTGTAGCCCTGGGCGTCGACCAAAAATTTGGCGCGCAAGATCATTACGAGCTGGCCCATGTTCATCTCGGGGACGAGGACGTGCTTGTAGCGTTTCAGGACGTCGCCGAGATTTCTCGGAAGCGGGTTCAGGTGGCGTAGATGAACGTGGCCGACGGACTGGCCTTTGTCACGCGCGGTTTTTAGCGCGGCTGTGATCGGGCCGTGCGTTGAGCCCCAAGCGACGATCAGGAGATCGCCTGACTGATCACCTGCGGGAACGGCGTCGGGAATGTCGTCGGCAACGGCTTCGACTTTTGCTGCGCGCAGACGAACCATGCGCTCGTGATTGAGCGGGTCGTAGTTGATGTTGCCGGTGACGTCCTGCTTTTCGATGCCGCCGACGCGATGTTCGAGACCCGGAGTGCCGGGAATGGCCCATGGCCTGGCGAGCGTCGTGGGGTCGCGGCGGTACGGGTGAAAATCCTCCGTGTTCGTTTCGAAATGTACCGGAATTTCGGGAAGCTCGGAGACGTCTGGAATTTTCCATGGCTCGGCGCCGTTAGCGAGGTAGCCGTCAGAGAGAATGATGACGGGAACCATGTACTTGATGGCGATGCGGCTGGCTTCGAGCGCGACCCAGAAGCAATCGCCCGGCGAGGAAGGCGCGATTACCGGAATTGGAGCTTCAGAATTCCTGCCGAAGAGGGCTTGCAGAAGATCGGCTTGTTCGGTTTTTGTGGGGAGGCCCGTCGAGGGGCCTCCGCGCTGGATGTCGCAGACGACGAGCGGGAGTTCGACGGCAACGGCGAGGCCGAGAGCTTCTGTCTTGAGGGCCATACCCGGGCCGGACGTGGTAGTGATGCCGAGTGCGCCGGTGTAGGCCGCGCCGATAGCGGAAGTGACGGCGGCGATTTCGTCTTCGGCTTGAAAGGTGATCACGCCGAAATCTTTGTACTGCGAGAGCTCATGGAGAATATCCGACGCCGGTGTGATGGGATACGAGCCGAGGAAAAGCGGGATGCCTGCTCTGTCGGACGCAGCGACGAAGCCCATTGCGAGAGCGGCGTTACCGCTGATGTTGCGATAGGTACCCGGCGAAAGCTTTGCGGGCGGAATTTCGTAGCTGATTTGAAACGCTTCGGTGGCTTCGCAGTAGCTGTAGCCGGCCTGCATGGCGAGGCGATTGGCCGCGACGAGTTGCGGCTTGCCTTTGAATTTGTCCTCGAGATAACGAAGGGTGGCGTCCATCGAGCGGTTGTAGAGCCAATAGCACATGCCGAGCGCGAAGAAATTCTTGCAGCGGTCCATGCTCTTGGCGTCGAGGCCGAGTTCCTTGAGGGCGGCGCGAGTGAGCTTTGTAAGCTCGACCGAGAAGAGGCGGTAACCGTCGAGCGAATGGTCTTCCAGAGGACTGACCGCGATTTGCGCTTTGCGAAGGTCGTTCTCTTTGAAGTTGTCGAGGTTGACGATCAGGATCCCGTTGGTGCGCAGATCCGGCAAATTCATTTTGAGCGCGGCGGGATTCATGGCGACCAGGACGTCAACCGCATCGCCGGGCGTATAGACATCGCTTGAAGAGAAATGGACCTGGAATCCGCTGACGCCGGGAAGAGTGCCGGCAGGAGCGCGGATTTCGGCCGGGAAGTCAGGGAACGTGGCCAGGTCATTGCCATAGAGCGCTGCTGTATTGGTGAACTGGCTGCCGGTGATTTGCATTCCGTCGCCGGAGTCGCCACAGAAACGGATGCAGGCTTTATCAATTACTTCGCGCTTTCGGCGCGGAACTTCCGTTATGGTCGTTGGCATATATTTTCAGAATCCCCAGTCATGGATGAGGCAAACAGCAGAGGGATATAGACCCTTTCTTCCCAAGTGCAACCGGCAGGTGCCGGGTTTCTCGCCCCGATTGGAAATCGTAGCACAGCGGGACGAAGAGGGTGATGAAAATCCGAATCGTGGCGTGACGTTATGAACATCGGCATGAGCATCGGAAACATGCTAATGAGTGAGATGCGGAAATTCTGTGACGCGTATACCTTGCGCATGTGACGGGCGACACAAAGGGAAGAAGGTCAGAGCCATCGGCAATTGATTTAGGAGTTGTTTTCTGGCCGCGAGTTGTTGACACTTGTCGCGCAGCACCAGCCGCTGTTCGTCCCACTTGGACGCAATCCAACTCCCCGAAGGAGAAGCGATGAATTTCGTGCGTTTTTGCCTGGCAGTAGGAGTGTTGTCGTTTGTGGCTTCCGTTGCGCGTGCCGATACGCTGGTGCTTAAAAATGGAGACCACTTGACGGGAACGATCGTCAGCTCCGATGGGAAAGAAGTAACATTCAAGACCGATTTCGCCGGCGAGATCAAAGTGAAATGGCCGACGATTGCCGAGGTGAAATCCGATAAGCCGCTATATGTGGTGACGCCGGACAAAAAGACCGTGAGCGGAGACGTGACGACGGAGGGCGGGAACCTAGTGGTGCATACGAGAGACTCTGGCGCACTTCCCGTGCCGTATGCGAACGTGACGGCGATCCGGTCAGAGGAAGAGCAGGCGGCCTATGAGAAGAGCCTGCATCCCGGAATTCTGGAAGACTGGAAGGGAGGCGCGAGCCTGGGATTTGCGCTGGCTCGCGGGAACAGCGAGACGACCAACCTGACCACCGGATTTACGGCGGATCGAAAAACTCTGCACGATGAGATCACGCTCTACTTTACTTCTCTGTATTCGAGCAACGATCTTCCTGGCGGAGGCACTACGGCGAATTCGATTGTGGCGGGAGTGCGTTACGATCGAAATTTGACGAAACGGATTTTCGCATTCGGGTCCGCGGATTATACCCACAATGAGTTGCAAGGTCTCAACCTGAGGTCGATCTACTCGGTTGGGCTTGGCTATCACCTGATCAACACCGACAGGACAACTCTGGATTTGCTCGGCGGCCTGAACTACACGCGTGAAACGTATAGCGGTACGACGGCAGGCGAGGGAATGGGCACGGAGCGGAACCTGGCGGGAGTTACGACAGGTGAAACTTTCACGCGCAAGTTCGGCTCGACGACTGTGGTTACGGAGCAGTTCTATTTTTATCCAGACTTGACGAACACGGGGCAGTACCGGTTTGCGCTGGATGCGGCATCGGTGACGAAAATTAATAAGTGGCTGGGCTTGCAGCTCGCGATCAGCGATCGGTACGTGAGCGATCCGCCGATTGTGGGGACGAAATCGAACGACGTGATTTTCTCGTTATAAATTAGTTTATTTTGATAGGATAGCTAGAAGGGTTTGATAGAATTTTGTTGAAGATATGGGAGTAGACAAAAATTTGGCACGAAGATAATAAAAAGTTGGAAAATGTAAATATAGGGGAAGAGGAAGTGATAGTAGAGATAAAGGAAATAGAAGAGATTTTTCGGAAGAGAGTAAAAGTGGAGAAGATGGAAGTGGAATAAGAAATGGAAATAGTAAAGAGAGGTATAAAACGAGGCGGTAATTGGGATATGTGAGATAAAAGGAGAAGATGAGGAGATCGCTGAATGATAGATTGCTGGAAAGAAGTAGAGAATATAGTAGAAAAAGGCTAAGACTTTGGCTGAGAGCAGAAGAACCAGAGCTAGTGATAGAGAGAGTAGTAGTTGATGTTGAAGGTGAAGTCTTGATTTTAGATGACGCAGACAAGATGTTAGAGAAAGGGCGTACAGGGAATAGCCCATGGCCGGGCGAGTGTGGTGGGATTGCGGAGATACGGGTGGAAATCTTCCGTGTTCGTTAGAAATGTACCGGAATTTCCGGTAGCTCGGAGAGTCTGGAATTTACCAGGGCTCGGCGCCGTTGGCGAGATAGCCGTCAGAGAGAATGATGACGGGGACCATGTACTTAATGGCGATACGGCTGGCTTCGAGCGCGACCCAGAAACAATCGCTAGGCGAAGAAGGCGCCAGAACAGGAATCGGAGCTTCGGAATTTCTGCCGAAGAGCGCTTGTAAGAGATAGGCTTGCTCGGTTTTTGTTGGAAGGCCCGTTGAGGGGCCGCCGCGCTGGATGTCACAGACAACGAGCGGGAGCTCGACGGCACTGCGAGGCCGAGAGCTTCGGTTTTGAGAGACATACCGGGGCCAGAGGTAGTGGTGATGCCGAGTGCGCCGGTGTAGGCTGCGCCGATGGCTGATGTGACGGCGGCGATTTCGTCCTCGGCTTGAAAGGTGATCACGCCGAAATCTTTGTACTGCGAAAGCTCGTGGAGAATGTCGGATGCGGGCGTGATGGGATACGAGCCGAGGAAAAGCGGATGCCGGCTTTATCGGAAGCAGCGACGAAACATATAGCGAGAGCGGCGTTACCACTGATGTTGCGATAGGTGCCGGGTGAAAGTTTTGCGGGCGGAATTTCGTAGCTGATTTGAAACGCTTCGGTAGCTTCGCAGTAGCTGTAGCCGGCCTGCATGGCGAGGCGATTGGCGGCGACGAGTTGCGGCTTGCCTTTGAATTTGTCCTCGAGGTAGCGCAGGGTTGCGTACATCGAGCGGTTGTAGAGCTAGTAGCACATGCCAAGGGCGAAGAAATTCTTGCAGCGGTACATGCTCTTGGCATCGAGGCCTAATTCTTTGAGAGCGGCGCGAGTGAGCTTAGTAAGCTCGACAGAGAAGAGGCGGTAACAGTAGAGCGAATGATCCTCAAGAGGACTGACGGCGAGCTGTGCTTTGCGAAGGTCGTTCTCTTTGAAGTTGTCGAGATTGACGATCAGGATACCGTTGGTGCGCAGGTCGGGCAAATTCATTTTGAGCGCGGCGGGATTCATGGCGACAAGGAAGTCGACGGCATCGCCGGGCGTATAGACATCGCTTGAAGAGAAATGGACCTGGAATCCGCTGACGCCGGGAAGAGTGCCGGCAGGGGCGCGAATCTCGGCGGGGAAGTAGGGGAACGTGGCCAGGTCGTTACCGTAGAGCGCGGCTGTATTGGTGAACTGGCTGCCGGTGATTTGCATAAGTCGCCGGAGTCACCGCAAAAACGGATGCAGGCTTTATCGATTACTTCGCGCTTTCGGCGCGGTACTTCCGTTATGGTCGTTGGCATATATTTACAGAATCCACAGTCATGGATGAGGCAAACAACAGAGGGATATAGACCCTTTCTTCCCAAGTGCAACCGGCAGGTGCCGGGTTTCTCGCCCCGATTGGAAATCGTAGCACAGCGGGACGAAGAGGGTGATGAAAATCCGAATAGTGGCGTGACGTCATGACATCGGCATGAGCATCGGAAGCATACTAATGAGTGAGATGCGGAAATTCTGTGACGAGTATACCTTGCGCATGTGACGGGCGACACAAAGGGAAGAAGGTCAGAGCTATCGGCAATTGATTTAGGAGTTGTTTTCTGGAAGCGAGTTGTTGACACTTGTCGCGCAGCACCAGCCGCTGTTCGTACCACTTGGACGCAATCCAACTCCCCGAAGGAGAAGAGATGAATTTCGTGAGTTTTTGCCTGGCAGTAGGAGTGTTGTCGTTTGCGGCTTCCGTTGCGCGTGCCGATACGCTGGTGCTTAAAAATGGAGACCACTTGACGGGAACGATCGTCAGCTCCGATGGGAAAGAAGTGACATTCAAGACGGATTTCGCTGGCGAGATCAAAGTGAAATGGCCGACGATTGCCGAGGTGAAATCCGAGAAGCCGCTGTATGTGGTGACGCCGGACAAAAAGACAGTGAGCGGAGACGTAACGACGGAGGGTGGGAACCTGGTGGTGCATACGAGAGACTCGGGCGCGCTTCCCGTGCCGTATGCGAACGTGACGGCGATCCGGTCAGAGGAAGAGCAGGCGGCGTATGAGAAGAGCCTGCATCCGGGCTTTTAGAAGCATGGAAGGGAGGCGCCAGCTTGGGATTTGCGCTGGCTCGCGGGAACAGCGAAACGACTAACCTGACGACCGGATTTACGGCGGATCGAAAAACTCTGCACGATGAGATCACGCTCTACTTCACTTCTCTCTATTCAAGCAATGATCTGCCGGGCGGAGGCACGACGGCGAATTCAATTGTGGCGGGAGCGCGTTACGACCGAAATTTGACGAAACGAATTTTCGCATTCGGGTCCGCGGATATACGCACAATGAGTTGCAAGGCCTCAACCTGAGGTCGATCTACTCGGGTGGGCTCGGCTATCACCTGATCAACACCGACAGGACAACTCTGGATTTGCTCGGCGGGCTGAACTACACGCGTGAAACGTACAGCGGTGCGACGAAAGGCGAGGGAATGGGCACGGATCGAAACCTGGCGGGAGTGACGACGGGTGAAACTTTTACGCGCAAGTTCGGCTCGACGACTGTGGTTACGGAACAGTTCTATTTTTATCCCGACTTGACGAACACGGGGCAGTACCGGTTTGCGCTGGATGCGGCGTCGGTGACAAAAATTAATAAGTGGCTGGGCTTGCAGCTCGCGATCAGCGATCGGTACGTGAGCAATCCGCCGATTGTGGGGACGAAATCGAACGACGTGATTTTCTCGACGGGGATTAATTTCGCGTTCACACATTAGAAGTAAGCAAGCCTGAGAAACCAGGGAAAGCCGCGGTTGTAGTGGGGCAGGCTGAACGTGCTAGAGGAGAATCCGAGATGGACGGAGATGGCTTGGGATTCTAGGAGCGAATCTTCTGGGTGAGGTTGTGACAAGCTCATCCGAGAGTTTCAAAGCTCAAAGAAAAAACGACAAGAGAGGGGAGACTGATGGCGAAGATGAAAGCGGTACAGGTGCGAAGGCGGGTGGAGAATTTGACTGGTGGAGCGCGAGATTCCGCAGCCAGGAGCGGGACAGGTGCGTATCAAGGTGCAGGCTTGCGGGGTTTGCCCAGCGACGTCTGACGAAGGAAGGCGGATGGCCAGGTATAACGTACCCGCGTGTGCCGGGGCACGAGGTGGCGGGTGTGATTGACGAGGCGGGCAGCGGCGTCACACACGTGGAAGAAGGGCGAGCGAGTGGGAGTGGGCTGGCACGGTGGGCAGGACGGAACCTGTTTGCAGTGCCGGCGCGGCGATTTTGGGAACTGCGCGAATCTGAAGGTGTGCGGAATCGCTTACGACGGCGGTTATCAGGAGTACATGATCGCGCCGGTGGAAGCTCTAGCGCATATGCCGGAATCGCTCGACGCGGCGGAAGCCGGGCAGCTGATGTGTGCGGGAGTTACGACCTTCAACGCGCTGCGTCACAGTGGCGCGCTGCCTAGCGATTTGGTTGCGGTGCAAGGAGTGGGTGGACTTGGGCATCTTGGAATTCAGTTCGCGCAGAAATTCGGCTATAGAGTGGCGGCCGTGGGCCAGTCGGAGAGAGCGGATGAAATAGCTCCGGCGCGAGCTGAATCTCTGCGAGTAGCTCGCGCATCCGACAGGGGCGGCGGAATTGCAGAAGCTTGGAGGAGCGCGCGTGATTGTAGCTACGGCGCGCAGTTCGAAGGCCATGTCCGCTTTGATTAATGGACTGGGAGCGAATGGGAGGCTGATGGTAGTGGGGGCCGGCATGGATACGATCGAAGTAACTCCGATTCAGTTGATCGTGAACATGAGAAGCCTTCAGGGATGGGCGTCAGGAATTCCCACGGATTCAGAAGATACGCTGAGATTTTGGAGGTCATTCGGGGCTGTTTGTAGCCGGCGAAATCGAGAGGCTGCGGAAGCGTATGCGCGGATGATGAGCGGGAAGGCGCAGTTCCGGGCCGTGTTGACGATGTGAGTGAAAAGGACAGCCAACAAGCAGATAGCGATCCTGCTGTTTGTTGACTCCGTTTCCTAGGGGCTTAGCGAAACCTGCGTATCGGCAATTACGTCGAGGGTGCTTTCCTTAACGAGGTATGCGTCCACTTTAATTGCGTCGGCAGACCCGTTGTGAGTGAAGGTCGCCGATCCCACGTCGTCAACCGGCATGTTGACGTCTTTGCCGGGACCTACAGTTTTGTAGATGCTCTTGCCGGGCGGAACAATGAATCGAATCGAAACGGCATTGAGCGAGATTCCCGACATTGGCGAAACCGTCAGAATTCCAGCGATGTCCCGATCCGTCGTATTGGTGAAACAGTAGGATTCTTTTGGCGCCTGGATGCTCTGGTCCGCATCGACGGTGTAGATCTTAAAATCCGCAAATGTGTGAATGCGGTAGAAGCGGTTTCCACGCCGCTCCATGTACAGCTCCGCTGTTTGGGGAAGCCAGAGCTGAATTTTGCGTGAGTGAAACGCAACCGACCCGTAGTTGATAATGAAGAGTTCCTTTGTCAGTCCAACTTCGGGGATCGGCTGGGCCAACTCAGTTTCAAGACGCAACACCTGGTAGGAGCCGGCGTCGATCCAAGCGAGTCCTTTGAGGATAAATGGATAGTAGTGATCTTGTGTGCGATAACCTCCGATCCGGCTGCGCCTGTCCTCACGCTGCCTGAAATGAACGAGCCATGCAGGCTGGCCGTGCCAATTCTCAAGCCCTTCGCATTTGAAATCAAAATCCGACGCCAGAACCGGGTGGAAAATCAGGGCCATCGCGGAAACACCTTCGGTTGCAATGTTGGCGGGAAAGCGCGAGCGGTCGAAACTGCCGTTGCGATATTCGTCGACGCTGAAGAGGCCGCCCGGCAAGGTTGTCACCTGCGCGACGTAATCGAAGGTGCGGACCTGAGCGATCAATCGCTTACCGGTGGAGTCTATTGGATAGTGCTCAAGGCGCTCTGTGGCGCTGAATTTCTGGAGGTTCATCACGAGCTGGATCATGCGCAGGCCGGCGCCTTTGACAACCTGGGGAAGAGGGCACTCGACGTCAGGCTGGACGTCCGGCACGAGATCGTCGATGCCTGGTGGAATCCAGGACGCACGTGTCGGTTGCGCCTCGGGAGAGGGTGTGGATGCAGGCGGCGTGGGCAACGCTTCTGTTGCGCCCACGGGGAGCGGTTTGGTCTTCATGACCACAAACTGAGTTCGAAGGCGATTGCCCGGTTCGATTTCTATTTTTTGCCGCACCGTCAAGAAGCCGGGCGCACTCACTTCAACGGTGTATGTTCCAGGCCGCATACTGGCGAAAATCATCTCGCCATCGGATTCAGAGGGTGTCCCGCTCACCTCATACCCTTCGCCGGGCATCACGTGGATGCTTGCCGAACCGCTAAATGCGTCGTCGTCTGGCATGCGCAGGCATATTTTCAGAGTAGCAAGGCCGGGGCGAGCCGTCGAATCTGGGGCGACGCTATCGGGGACTGCAGGTTGAGGGGTGGGCGCATCAGGTTTGTTGGGGCGATCGGGTGACGGTGTATCCGCTTTACCCGAAGATCCTGATCGCGAAGAGCCGCTTATTGCCGGAGGGCTCTGTGTGTGGGCGCCATCAGGTCGGTCTTGCTGAGGAGCCGCACCGGCGGAATTCTGATTTGCTTGCGTGTTTTGGGATGCGCGGAGGGCGGATGGCGACAGTTGGAGGCCCAACAGCGGGATGAAAATGAGAACTAGACGCCGGGACATCGATACCTCCGCTACTTAAGGCAATATCCAACTGAATGGTGCACTTCGGCCCGGTTTCGTTACAGCCAAACCGCGGATTCTATTGTTATTTTCCGTGCGGGAACTGCGAAAATCCACCCAGGGTTGGCAAACCTACAGCCAACCCGCAAGCCACGCTGGAAAGAAATCTAAACCCGAATGGGCACGCGACGCAATGTCGAAATGCAAATTCGAAGCTAGAAGATATAAAGCCCCGCCGCCGGGAACTACCGCTTACCGCCGGCGCCGGTTACCGCAACCGCTTTGATTCTCGCGACATGCACAGCGGAAAAGCCGCCTGAAGTTGTCATGCAGGCCCGCCCGGGTTTGGTCCTGTAGAAAGGACAGGCAATGCCCAGGGGGCTGGTAGCCAGAACCTCGGGGATATTTTTCCTTAGCACGCGTGCACGATGACAGATGAGCGCAGCAATAGATATGAGTCATTTGAAGGACAGATGGACGACCTGTACTTCAAGGTAAGTCACTACCTGTCTTGGGGTAGTGGGTCAAGTTGAAAATAGCAGTCAGAAGTTTGGCAATTGAATTGCCGCAAAGAATCTTAAGCAGGAATAGCGCCGACTCGACATGATAGGACTTTATCTCGGGCCGATGAGGACTATGAGTGTGCCCGAATGCACGTTCGGATTGGCGGCTCCGCTTACACTCCAACCTGCCTGTCGGAATGTCTCGGATAATACATTAAATGCTACGTCGGGATTGCGACTAGATGGCCAAAGAATTGTAATCTCTGAATTTCCAGCACCCTTGGCTACTACGGACGATACTGGTGTTGGGCCTAAGATATCCCAGTTCGCTGATTTCATGGTTTGGCAAAGAAGATCGGTGAACAGTTTTATTTAAGAAAGCCCGTGTAATGCTCCCTACTAATTTAGACAGTCAGGGCCTCCGATTTTTGGTTAGATTGCGAAAGCCAAGAAGGCCTCGTGCGGAGTGCGATTTTGGACTCCGCGGTGAGGCCGGTCGTGATTGTACTCCTCGATCCAACGAGCGATCGAAGCTTGCGCTTCTTCCAAGGTCCGATACTCCGACGTCCAGACTTCTTCTTCTTTCAAGCTGCGATGGAACCGTTCGATGTAGCTGTTGCCTTCCGGGTGATGATACGCCGTCCGCCGATGGGTGATGCCGAGCCTCCCCAACGTCTCCAAGAAGCGCGAAGAAGTGAACTGCGTCCCGTTGTCGGTCGTCAGCGTCAAGTTCGCCTCACGGCTGCCTGCGGGAAGTCGCGCCAGCACCGCTTGCTCTACCGCAGCCAGCGCATCTGCGGTCCGACAACGATGCGAGAGATTCCATCCCACGATCTCCCGCGTACAGCAGTCGATCACGCACACCAGATAAGCCCAGCCCACGGCCGGCCCCGCCCAGATCTTCGTCATGTCCGACTGCCAGATCTGATTCGGCTCGGCTGCTTCCACGCGGCCCCACTCTTTCTTCCTTCGTGCCCGCAAACGGCGCGAGCGCACCAGCAACCCACGTTCTCGCATCACCCGTAACACCCGTTTGCGATTCACCGGCAGGTTTTCTTTTCTTCCTGCAGCCACCACGCCACTCGCCGATAGCCATACGCCGGCTTCTCTCCGCACGCCATCACGATCTGTTCATCGTACTTTCGATCGGCTCGGCTGCCTCGCGGGCTTCTTTCGGTAGTACAGACTCGATCGACTGATGGCCAGAGTCGCCGCTACCAGAGTGGCCGTGTAGCCCTGCGTCACCATCTCTCGCGCCTGGGAGTGAACCGCACCACAGCTCACTCCCCCACGACGTTTTTTAGGATTTCGATCTCCAGAGACTTCCGTCCCAGCGTTCTTTCCAACTGCCGAATACGATGGTCCTTTTCGGTTTCGGCGGCGGCAGCGCTTCTCCCCCCAAGCGCTGCCTTTGCTCCCTGTTCCGCCTCATCCTTCCAGCGATAGAACAGATTCGGAGCGATCCCGTGACGCCGACATGTCTCCGAGACGTTCCCGCTCTTGATACCTTCCTGCACGATCTGCCACTTCTCTTCCGGGGTTCGATCTACGCGTGGTTTCCTGCCCATGTTGCCTCCTGTTTGGAGGCCCTGATCTTACCTAACTGAGGTGTCCAGTTTTAGAGGGGAGCACTACAACCGGGAATAATTTTGTTCCCCACCCGTTGTTCTTAATATAGTCTCTGCCCCGCTTCGGCGGGGCACATGCAACATTTTATTGATTCCCGCTAATCGGCGCAATAGGTCTCTTTTTATGCTTGTTCCCTCGGGTTTCTGACTCTCTAGTGCGCCAACACTAGAAATTCAAATCAGAAGAAAGGAGAACTAGTCGTGCTTCCAAAACCGATACTGTTTATTGGGTTTACTGGGGAGAACTTTGTCCCCTACCCTTTGCGCTTAATATAGCCAAATACCCGCTTCGGCGGGGATACATAATCATTACTCTAATGATTCTCTCCCGTAGGAACAACGGTTTCCTTCTTATGCTTGCTCCAGCGAGCATTAGCGCCCTGTTTGCCGATCTCCGTAAGCTGCTGTAGAGACAGGTTGGCCTTTCTAGCCATGCCTCCTCTACGCCCCAAGGATTGCGCCGCAGGGTCTTTCGGTGGCTGGCTCGCTAGCCGTGCCTCAATTCGTTTCATATTAGCTACTACGTCGAATGCCATTTGATTTTCATCCTTTTTCGGCTTTTGCCGCTTCTTTCGTTTTATCTTTTTCATTCACCTATCATGCCATATGCCTAGCGCAAGGCAAGTTGCTTAAAATTCAAACTGACCCACTACCTGTCTTGGAGTACTATTGACTTTCGCTTTTAGTTCGCCTATCTTCGCCACGCTGGTAAAAGGCCCTTGGGGGTTGCGATGACATTAACGAAGAGACAGAAGGAAGTTCTCAACTACCTTGTTGCGTTCATGAACAAGAACGGCTACTCGCCGAGCTTTGAAGAGATTGCGCGGGCCTTGAAGCTGACGTCACTCGCGACCGTTCACAAGCATCTCTCGACGCTGGAAAAGAAGAACTACATACGGCGCGGCTACAACCAGAGCCGGTCGATTGAGGTGGTGCAGCTTCCGAAACCGGTTCGCGAACAGGTGCTGGATCGCCATGTAATTGAGTTGCCGCTGGCGGGAAGGATCGCGGCGGGGAGTCCGCTGGAAGCCGTAGAAGATAAGGAGACGATTTCGCTGGCCGATTTTGCGCGCGGGCAGAACACCTTTGTGCTGCAGGTGAAGGGTGAATCGATGCGCGAGGATCATATTCTCGACGGGGATTTCATCGTGGTGGAACAGACGCAGGTGGCGAATCCGGGCGAGATTGTTGTCGCGCTGGTGGGAGAAGACGAAGCGACGGTGAAGAGATTCTATCGCGAGCCGGGCGGGAAGATACGTTTGCAGCCGGCGAATTCGCAGATGTCGCCTATTTTAGTGGCAGCCACGGACGTGAGGATTCAGGGACGCGTGGTGGGCGTGTTGCGGAAGTATTAGCTTCGTCCGAATAACAATTCAGTCAGATTTTCACGTTCACGCTCTCTATTTTTCTCCTCTTGATTCTCGAACGACGTCGAGTTGGCTCTCCGAACACAGTTGTTTCAATTTGGGTTGCCATTCTTTGCCTGCGGGACTACATTCGGAACTCCCAGTCATTCTACTTTCAGCGAGACCAGGCCCAAGGAGGGTAAATGTGGGGAGATAAAAAAACGGAGACTCCGGCAAAGACTCCGCTCCCGCAGCAGTCCAAGCCTTCGACACCATCCGCAACACCAATTACCGGGGAGGTAAAAACAATGGCACCACTGGATTCTCCGTATCCTGCGACGACGTCGAGCGGCGGCACGGCTCGTCTGGGAGCAAGTCTGCACGTGAAGGGCGAGATCACCGGCAACGAAGATCTGCACATTGACGGCACCGTCGAAGGTCTGGTGCATCTGGAAGACCGGAAGCTGACTATCGGCGCCAGCGCGAAAGTGACTGCCGATATCATTGCGCGCGAAGTGGCAGTATTCGGAAACGTGAAGGGCAATCTGCGAGCGCGCGACCGCATCGAGATCAAGAAGGACGGTTCGGTAGTCGGGGATTTGACGACTGCGCGGATCATGATCGAGGACGGCGCGTACTTCAAAGGCTCGATCGAGATCGATAAGACAGGCGATGCGTCGTCCAGCAGCGACAACGATGTGGACAAGCCTGCTTATACGCGCTCGATGCGGACGGCTTCGAGCAGTTCGTCAGACTAACGGCGGCGGCCGGCTCGACGGAGCCGGTTGACTACTCTTAAGCCCGGGGCGGGCCAGAAGGTGTGGCTCGCCAACCGGTCCTTAATCCTATTGGTTCTTCTGGTCGATTTTCTGCGCGGCTATTTTCTGCAGACATTATTTCTTGCGACCGTTATATTCCCTTTACAAGCCAAGTAGCTGAATACAACTGATGCTGCCGGCATGACTTCAAAGGTGGTGTTGCCGCGAGTTGCTGGGCGCGGGCGAGGGGTGTACGGATGAATCGAACAGTCGGAATTCTCTGGGTGACGATACTGTGCGCGGCGCTGGCGGCATGTGGCGGAGGCGGCGGCAAAAGCGGTAGTCAAATACTCACCGTTTCCCAGACGACTCTTTCTTTCTCAGCTTTATTTGGCATCGCAAACGATCCCGTTCCGGCAATGGTGAGCGTGACAAACACGGGCACAGGCGGGGCGCTTAATTTCACAGCGACTAGCGATTCGAGCTGGCTGACGGTGACGCCGGCAAGCGGAACGACACCCGGGACGTTAACAATCACAGCTCTTCTAGGCACCTTGGCGGCCAGCACTTATACGGGCCACGTCACCGTGACCGCGGCAGGCGCCCAGGGATCGCCCGCGACAATCACCGTGACGTTCATGGTAGATCCGCTGGCTGCAAACACTCCTTTTTGGCCGCAGTGGGGAAGCAACCCGCAGCACACCGGCATGGTGAACGTCTCCGGACAGGGTTTGGCGAATAAGCTGGCGGATATTGTTTACGATCCGTTCATCGCGCAGGAGAAAGCGGAACTCGGAGGCGAACTTGTGGTTCACGAGCAAACTCCGGTGATTGACGGGAATGATGTGTACATGGTGCTGAAAACCGGGACTTACAATTCGTGCAATCCGGTTGGGAGCTGGCAGAGCGGAGCGTCGTGCGGGCCGAACAGTTGGAATTCGATGATCTGGAACGAGCGGCGGTATACGTGGATCAACGGGCAATTGGCGACGATCTGGACATTTCAGAGCGATTGGATTCCGGAGCCTAACGCGGCGAACTTCAACGTAGGGGCAGGCGGGCTTCAGGGATGGGAGCCGGTGTTTCATCCGATCGAGGCGAACAATTTTATTTACGTGCCCGGCGCGGCCGGAACCGTTTGGAAAGTTGATAAGACGGCGGGAACGAGCACATCGCACATCAATCCTCTTAGTGGTGTGAACGGAGTTACACCGGCCAACACGTTCGTTTCTGGGCCGCTTTCGGCGGATTCGAGCGGGAACATCTATTACAACGTGGTCCAACTCAACGTGACGGGTGGCAATCCGTGGAATTCGAATGACGTCGCAAACGCGTGGCTGGTAAAGATCACGCCGAGCGATTCCGCAACGAAGGTGACGTACGCCACGCTGGTGTCGAATGCGCCGCCTGGCAATTCGATGTCTTGTCCGGGGACATTCGCATCGCTGCCTAATGCGGGAACGACTCTTCCGTGGCCGCCGAGTTCAGGTTCAACGGCGCCATTCTTTCCGGGCGCGTGCGGGTCGCAGCGGCCGGGAATCAATATTGCTCCGGCGATTGCGGCTGATGGAACGATTTACACGGGCAGCCGGGCGCACTTTGACGCAATGGTCAGCTATCTCGTGGCGGTGAATTCAAACCTGACGCCGAAATGGGCCGCTTCGCTGCAAAACGTTTTGAACGACGGCTGTGGCGTGCTTGTTCCGATTGGGCCGACGACGGGAACTCCGAACGCTTGCCGACTGGGAACCACGATGGGAGTGGACCCGACGACAAATGCCATGGGGTCCGGATCGATCGTGGATCAAGCGTCGTCGTCGCCGACAGCGCTGCCGGATGGCTCGGTGGTTTTTGGCGCGCTCGATAATTACAATGCGGAGCGCGGACATTTATTTCATTTCGATTCGGCGGGGAATTTCTTGAACGCGTTCTCTTTCGGATGGGATTCGACGCCCGGGGTGTGGACGCACGGGCAGACCTATTCAATCGTGATCAAAGACAATCATTATGATGCCCCGCAGTATTGCTTCTTTAATAGTCCGGTATGCCAGTCGTTGCCGCCGGGCCCTTATTACATAACGCAGATTGACCCAAACATGAACATCGAATGGCAGTTTCAGAGCACGATGATCGACGCGAACCACCCTAATGGCTACGAGTGGTGCATCAACATGCCGGCAATCGATTCGACCGGCAATGTGTACGTGAACAGCGAGGACGGGAACATTTACGTGTTACCGCAAGGGCATTCGGGAATCTTCACGACTCCGGGAGGGAAGATGTTCCTGAATATCGCGCTAGGAGCTGCGTATACGCCGCTATCGATCGGGCCGGACGGCAAGCTGTACACGCAAAATAACGGACACTTGTTTGTCGTAGGGAACTAGCGCAGTGCTCAGATGTGAAGCCACTATTAGGAAAGTCACGGATTTGCACGCTGGGCTATAATGGTTGCATGGAAGTGAGTGACAATCTGGACCCACTACTTGCGTTAATCGGTTCCGGTAAGGATGTTTGGGCGGACGAGCACGCTGATGAATACGTTCGCCGGCTTCGAATGGATTGGGAATCACCCGCCTCCGTAGCCTTTGAGGACTGACAAACCCATTTTTCCGCCCCTGACGTAAGACGACTCTTCGTTGACAGGAATCGCGGGCTAGCCTATAGTTGTCGTTTGTCTTTTGAAGGAAAGGTGTGACTGGGCAGATGCGGACGTATGTTCCAAAGGGCCGAGAGGCCGAAGAGTTGACGGTAGGAAAGAACTGGTTCGTGCTGGATGCGAACGGGATCGTGTTGGGGCGCCTGGCGACGCGCGTGGCGAGACTTTTGATTGGGAAGGACAAGCCGAATTACACGCCGTTTCTCGACTCGGGCGATCACGTGATCGTGATCAATGCCGAGCGAATCAAGCTGACGGGCAACAAGATCGATCAGAAGATTTATCGCCATCACAGCGGAGCACCGGGCGGGTTGAAGGAAATTCCGATCCGGACGCTGTTGCAACGCCGTCCAGAAGAGGTGGTGCGCGAGGCGGTGCTTGGAATGTTGCCGAAAAACAAGCTCCGTGCGCGTCGCGCCAAGAAGCTGCGTGTCTATGCCGGAAGTGAAGCGCTTGCCCGCCACGCCGGACAGAAGCCCCAGCCGATAGCGCTGTAACCTCGAGACAGAGTTTTTGAGAATTTCTGCGCTCTTCGTGGAGAAATCTGCGAGGAGTGCCTGTGAATCGCTGCCGGGCATCGAATCGGGAATAGCGTTCACGATAAAGAGGAGGCAAGTTGAGTTCAGCTTCGAGTTCGCTGGAAGACGCGGCAGGCAAACAGTTCTACGGCACCGGACGCCGCCGGGAAGCGGTTGCGCGCGTGTACGTGAAGGTGGGACCGGCGCGGTTCACGGTGAATGGCCGTCCTGTTGAAGAATATTTCCGCAACATCGCGTGGAACACGGCGGCGACTGAGCCGCTGAAGTTCACGCAGATGCAGGATCAGGCGGATGTGCGCGCCACGGTGAAGGGCGGCGGAGTGGGCGGACAGGCTGGCGCGGTGCGGATGGGACTTTCGCGCGCGCTCTCGAAGTTGAATCCAGATCTGCGACCGGCCCTGCGGAAGAATGGTTTCCTGACGCGCGATTCGCGCATGAAGGAACGGAAGAAGTACGGGCAAAAGGGAGCGCGTCGCCGCTTCCAGTACAGCAAGCGGTAATTTGATTTCGGTCCGGCCTCGTAAGAGGCCGGATTAATCCACGGCCGGGAAGGACCGGCAGAAAAGGATGCTGGCGCCGCAAGGCGAGAAAAGCGTCCCTCTAATTAAGGAGGTACTTTGGGAGTCGAAATTACGATGAAGGAGCTTCTGGAGGCTGGCGTTCACTTCGGCCATCAGACGCGCCGCTGGAATCCGAAGATGAAGGAGTACATCTTCGGCGAACGAAATGGTATCCACATTATTGACCTGCAAAAGACCTTGAAGATGTTCCGCGACGCCGCGAGATATGTGGCGGAGATGGCGGCGCAAGGCAAGAGCGTTCTCTTCCTCGGCACGAAGCGACAAGCGCAGGAAGCGATTGCCGAAGAAGCCACCCGCTGCGGAATGTTTTACGTGAACCATCGCTGGCTCGGCGGAACGCTGACGAACTGGGTCACCCTTCAAAAATCCATCAAACGCCTGAAGCTGCTGAAGGCCATGAGTGAAGATGGCCGGATGGCGCAGTTTTCGAAAAAAGAAGGCGCGCGGCTCGACCGCGAACTAAAGCACCTTCAACAGAATTTTTCCGGCGTCGAAAATATGGCTACGCTTCCGGACGCGATGTTCGTGATCGATCCGAACGCGGAAGTGATTGCAGTGCGCGAGGCGCGCCGGATGGGCATTCCAGTGGTGGCGATCGTGGACACAAATTGCGATCCCGATCTCGTCAACTGGGTGATTCCCGGCAATGACGATGCTCTGCGCGCGATTCGGCTGTTTACTTCCAAGATTTCCGACGCAGTGCTGAGCGGACGGCAGACATTCGAGCAGTCGCAGATTGCGGATCAGAAAGTTGCTGGCGTAGAAGGTGCGGAACCGGAAGTGGATTACGTCGATACGAGCGCCTATGAGGTGTATGAGAAGCAGGAAGGCGACTTCGTGGAGGGCGAACCCGGGGACGTGGCCGCGGAAGAAGTGATTGCTCCGCTGGCGAACGGCGACGATTCGGTCCCGCGCTAGTAATTGCCGTTCGTACTGTCGCATTGAGACCAGAAAAACAGGATTGAACAGGGCCTCGCAAATTTCGGGCCACCGGCCCGAATCTATATAAAAAGGAACTGGGCGCAGACATGGCAACAGACGGAAAACCGAACATACCCGCGCAACTCGTGAAGGAACTGCGCGAGCGCACTGGCGCTGGCTTCGCAGCCTGCCGGGAAGCCTTGATTGAAGCGCAAGGCAACTTGGAGTCGGCCATCGACATTCTTCGCAAGAAAGGCCAGGCGGCAGCCGCGAAGAAGGCGCAGCGCGCGACATCGGAAGGACTTGTCGGGTCATATATTCATGCCGGCGGGAAGATCGGCGTGCTGGTGGAAGTGAACTGCGAGAGCGATTTCGTGGCGCGTACGGAGGATTTTCAACGGCTGTGCCATGACGTGGCGATGCATATCGCCGCACTGGATCCACGATTTTTGCGCCGCGAAGAAGTGACACAAGAAATTCTTGACCGCGAACGGGAGATTTACAAGGATCAGGCGAAGCAGACGGGAAAGCCTGAGCCGGTGATCGAGAAGATCGTCAACGGTAAGATGGAAAAATTCTACGAAGAGAATTGCCTCTACGAACAGCATTTCATCAAGGACGAAGGCGTCACCATCAAAGAACTGGTGGATCAGGCGATTGCGAAGGTGGGCGAGAACATCGCGGTACGCCGGTTCTCGCGATTTAAAGTAGGCGAGATGGATGGTGCGATTGCGTCTGCGCCGGCGTCTGAAGAGCCTGACGCGCTTGTTCCCGCGGTATAAGCGGCGTAGACGACTTACCTCACATTCCACACATCCTTGAAAACTGGTCCGGCTGGTCCTTAACGGTTTTACAAGTGCCTCGCTGCAATTTGTGCCCAAAATTTGTCAAGCTGGATCGCAACGAAATGCCGAGCCGCGATGAAATTCGCTAGTGCCAAATCGTTGGAACGGCACTAGAATGCCCGCGGGGAAAATAGGCCGAACCGGACGATGACAACTGCAGACGCAGCGACGCGAATTAGCGCAAAAGGCGCGCCCGTTTACGAGCGGCTCGTGCTGAAGCTTTCGGGCGAATCGCTTTCGGGGCCGGAACAATCGGGCATTCACGCGGCTACGATTCAGGGAATCGCGCACGAGGTGAAGGAAGTTCAAGAACTGGGAGTGCAGGTGGCGATTATGGTGGGCGGCGGAAATATCTTCCGCGGCACCCGCCAGAAAGAGCTTTCGATCGACCGAGCCACCGGCGACTACATGGGCATGCTCGCGACGGTGATCAACGGGTTGGCGCTGCAGGACGCTCTGGAGAAGTCCGGTTGCCACACGCGGTTGATGAGCGCGATTGAGATGCATGAAGTGGCGGAGCCCTTCATCCGACGGCGCGCGACACGGCACCTGGAGAAGGATCGGGTGGTAATCTTCGCGGCGGGCACCGGCAATCCTTATTTTTCGACGGACACGGCCGCGGCGTTGCGCGCAATGGAAATCAAGGCGCAAGTGATCTTGAAGGCGACGCGCGTGGACGGCGTGTACGACGCCGATCCGGAAAAAGTGCCGGGCGCGAAGCGGTTTGAGAAAATCACGTATCTCGACGTGCTGAAGAAGGGTTTGTCGGTGATGGATTCAACGGCTATCTCGCTGTGCATGGACAACAAGATGCCGATCGTGGTGTTCAACATGAATGTGCCCGGGAATCTGAAGCGCGTGGTGCTGGGTGAACCGGTGGGATCAACCGTAAGCGCCGCGTAACGCGCGAGCGACGGAGGCAGCTTCGCAGATGACAACAATTGCCACAAGTAAAGACGCCATGAGCCAGGCGAAAGTCCGCATGGAAAAAGCCGTGGAGGATTTCCGCAAAGAGCTTTCAGGAGTGCGGACAGGACGCGCGAACGTATCGCTGCTGGATCATATCCGGGTGGACTATCACGGCACGCCGATGCCCGTGAATCAGCTGGGCACGCTGAATGTGCCGGACGCGACGATGATTGTAATTGCGCCTTGGGACCCGACTGCTGTGCCGCTGATTGACAAGGCGATTCGGACCTCCGATCTGGGGCTGAATCCCGCGTCCGACGGAAAAGTACTTCGCGTGCCGATTCCGGCGCTGACAGAAGACCGGCGCAAGGATATGGTGAAGCACATTCACAAAGTACTCGAGAACCATCGCACCGCTGTTCGCAATATTCGCCGCGATATCAAGGAAGCGGTGGAGAAGCTCGAGAAGGAAAAGAAAATCAGCGAGGACGAGAAGAAGCGGACGTTGGACGAACTCGAGAAGCTGACTCACTCGGAAACGAAGAAGATCGAAGACCTGTCCGCGGCGAAAGAAAAAGAGGTTATGGAAATTAAGTGACGGCGAGCTGAGAGGAATCGTTTCGCCGCTTGTATGTTGTAGCATTTTTCTCCACCTTCATTGATTCGAAGCCAGCTTACAAATGCAGGAAGCCCGGCCCAGCAGGACCGCTTTTCGCGTGGCGATGCATCGCGCCGCGCATCAGGTTCTCGATAATCCCAAGGTGCTGGACGATCCGCTTGCGCTTGCGATCATCGGACCGAAAGCTGCGTCACAACTTCGTTTTTCAGAAAACCGATATGGAGAGCAGGTTGCGCGAAATCTGCGCGCGTTCATGGCGGCGCGAAGCCGCTATGCTGAAGATGAGCTTGCTGCCGCGATTGGGCGCGGAGTGAAACAATACGTGATTCTCGGCGCAGGGTTGGACACGTTTGCGTATCGGGATCCATACCCAGAATCGGTTTTGCGTGTGTTCGAGGTCGACCATCCCGCAACACAAGACTGGAAGCGCGGCCGGCTGGCTGCCGCGGGTATTGCGGTACCGAGATCCCTTACGTTTGCCCCGGTGGATTTCGAGAACGATGAGACGCTCGCGGTGGGGTTGGGCGAATCTAATTTTCATTCTTCAGTCGCGACTTTCTTTTCATGGCTCGGCGTGACGATGTACCTTACCGAGTATGCGGCGATATCCACGCTCGATTGGATTGCATCTACGCCACAGGGAGGCGGAGTGGTCTTTGACTATGCGGTTCCACGGACGTCCCTCGATCCGGCCGCACAAGTTGCCCTGGACGCGCTTTCGGCGCGTGTGGCTGCGGCAGGAGAACCTTTTCAAACATTCTTCGATCCCACTGAACTGGCAGAGTCGCTGCGAAAGATGGGCTTTAGCTCGATCGAGGATATGGACGCGAATGCGATCAATGCGCGCTATTTCCATGATCGTTCGGATGAACTGCGTGTCTCAGGTGGGCTCGGGCGTTTGATGAGCGCGCAGATTAGAGGACGAGTGGAATCAGTTTAGGGCGCGGACGTCTTCAGGCCGGACCAATGTAAAGGCGCAGTCGCCGGTGGATGCGGAGCATGCGAGTGTTCCGCGGCGAACGAGTTTCACGGGAGCGGAATCGGGAAACATCGGTCCATATTCGAGGTCGCGGAGCTTTGCAGCAAATGGCCGGAGTTTTTCGCTGCCAGAGATAAATTTAATCGCGTCGACTTTTGCAGCTTTGCCTCCCGGCAAGAGCAGAACCCAAAAATCCGCATGAGCGTCCTCTTTTAATAGTTTTCCTACGGGCAGAGTCCGAATCGAGGCGAGTTCGGGCTGGGCCTGCTTGACGAGAGCATCAATTCCTGTGTTGCCTCCGAGAAGTATTACGAGACGCGCGCGGGTTTCGGGAACTGAGTGCGGCGCGGCGATTGCCAAAGCAAACATGTGAATCGCGCGATCCTTTTCACCCTGCTTCTGATAAATCTGCGCGAGGTGATCGCCTACTTCTCCATGCTGGTTCAGCAGCCAGGATGCGCGAACGAAATCCAGCGCTTTTGCATTGTCACCTTTTTGAAAGTAGACCCAGCCGAGCGTGTCCCAATAAGCGCCTATGCTTGCCACTGCATTTAAATTGTCGAGCGAAAGATTTGAAAGCTCTACGTTGCGCAGAGAGGCGGCAGTGGTCGAGACGGCGGATTCAGCGTATTCGAGCGCTTTGTCCAGTTTGAGTGAATGATCGGCGAGGTTATAGGCGACATTATTCCAGACGTCTGGAGTTTGCGAGATTTCCGCAGCTTTCTCGAATGCGGCCAGCGCTTTATCTTTCTCATTCGTGTTGAGGTAGGCCTGCCCGAGTCCGACCTGAAGTCCGGCATTTTCGGGTGAGAGAACGCTGGCCTTATCCAGTTCGGGAACGGCTTCGGAGTACTTGTGCTGCTCGAGAAATAGCGAGCCGAGCGCGGAGTGCGCGATGGGGTCGAGCGGGTTGAGCTCAATTTGTTTTTTGTAGGCAGCTTCGGCTTCGTCGAATTTGTCCTGTTGCTGCAAAGCGATGCCGAGGTAGTTGTAGGCGTGTTCGTCGAACGCATTCACGCCGATCTGCTTGCGAAATGCATCAGCGGCTCCGTCGAAATTGCCGGCGCGGAGATAGGCGAGGCCAAGGTCGTTCCAAGCCTGCTTGTGCTTGGGGTCGAGTGCTACGACGCGCTGAAAAAGTGGAATGGCAGCGCGGATGTTGCCGGAATTGAGCGCCGCGAGGCCCGTCTCGAGCAGTTCGTCCGCATTGGCGGTGGCCGGCAATTCGGGCGTGCCCGTGGACGAGTTAGCGATCGCCAGAGTTTGCGTCTCATCCGATTCGACAGCACGCGCAAACGCAAGATAGTCACTCGTCCGTGACGCCGGCAGGTCGCGCATCTTAAAAGTGAGCGATCGCGCGACCGTTAGGATGTGGTCTTCGTACCGATAGCTGGATTTGAATTCTGCGTAGTCTCGCGGCACCGAAACCCCGACAGGAGGCTGAGCCACATAGTTCTCAGGCAATGTCAGCTTCAAGTGCACGGTCACGTCGAGCGGGCTACCGAGGTGAATCGGTTCGGAATTGTTTTCCGGAAGTCCCGGAACGCCGATGGCGGCGAGCGGTAAGGCCACTTTTGTCTTCTTGCTGGACCAATCAAGATAGTTTGGCTGGGCCAAGTCCAGATCGAGCTCGAAGGGTTTCGAAGTGTCGGAGGGATCGCTGGGCTTTACGGCGGTTACTTCACCGTGCAGGCCATCGAGAGTCGCGACGGTCTGGCCGAGCTCTTTCCATTGCGTTTGCGGGGTGCGACGAAAAGCGATACGCAGCGCGAGTTCATTGTCACCGCGAACGAAATAGCGAAGCTTCGAGGTGAGTTTACCTAATTCGCTCACTTGAGCATCCACCTCGACGCGTTGCGTCGAAAGAAATGGCGGATCTTGCGGCGTTTCGACGATTTTGCCTGCTCCCTGGGATGGCACCAGCAGCGCTGATTTATTACGCAGCGATGCAGCTAGCAGGCGAAACGGCGCAACTTCTGTGGTCGTGTCCATCCAGACCAGTTGGCCGTTCACGGGCGCGGCTGTGATTACGTGATCGAATTGAGATGGCGATGGAAGAGAGACGTCGAGCTTTCGCAGCGAGGGTATCAGCACCGCGTCGGAGCGAATCCCTGCCGCTTCGAGCATCGCGGCGAGAAGGGTGTGCTTGTCTTTGCAATCGCCATATTGATTCTTGAAAACTTCCGCGGCTGCGTGCGGCTGGTAGCGCGAGAGACCGAACGAGAGGCTGACGTAGCGAATATTTTTGGAGACGTAGTCGTAAAGGGCCTGAATTTTGTCGAGTTCGGTAGTGCGGCCTTGAATTAACTCCTGAGTTTTTGCTCGGATTTCCGGTGAAGGTTCGGTGCGGCCTTTTTCCAGTTGGGAGTACCAGCGAGCGACCTCTTCCCAATTTTCAAAGGTTGTGGCGCGGACATTCGGTGGCTTCGCGTTGGCTTCGTCGGTTTTTTTCTTCGCATCGTCTGCGGGATGCGAAGGGACCGAGCGCTTCCAGCGGTAAATCGTTCGGCCGCCGGAATCGGCCTTTTCAAATCGAAACTCCGAAGATTGCAGGTTGATTGTGCGGCCTTTGGGAATATTGAGTTCGAGCTGTTCATCAAGAACAATCGTGCCTTCGAGAAAATTGTGCTCGAACCAGAACTGGTTGGGCGCGAATGCCTTCACGATTTGTGTCGCGATCGAGTACTCGAGAGTGTCGCCGGGACGTAAAGAAGGAACCGTGATGTGCTTTTCCTTGTAGTCGGTGTAAACCGGGGCATCGCGCGCAATCGGCGCCGTCGTTTCTTTTACGGCGTCAGGACCGGCGGTCACATTGGTACCGTCGGCTTTGTGTACGACGACAGAACGCACTTCCATTTTTTCGTTAGCTTCGCTATACCCGAAGACAAGTTCGCCGAGCGCTTGCAAGCCAGCGTCGCTTTGCACGCGGATGCGGACGTTGAGATCTCGTTCGCCGGTGCCGTCATTTTCAAATCGGGCCGTGGAGTAATACTTCTCGATGATGAAAGGTTCCTGAGCGTAGTCAGGCGAAGACCGAGTAGCCGCAGCGGAAGGTGTTCCATTTTGGGGCGCGGGTGCTGTTGGCGAAGCTGACGGTGCAGCCTGCGGCGAGGCCAGTGCAGCGGAGGGTACGAGAAGAAGAAAAAGACCGAGGCCGAAACAACGATTCATCCGAGCTCCCTGTTGAAAAGTGCGGTTCAAGTGTAGGCATTTTGCTGGTACTGGTAAAGGTGCGCCAATCGCGCGCGTTCGCAATCAAATATAATGTCCAAGAACACCACTTAATCACCGGCGAGGTACTAGGACTTACAGATCGAAAGTTAGTTTCTCGACTAAGCTACTGATAAATAGCTAGTTATTGTAAGTGGCCAGTGCTGGCGAGGATTGCGGACGGCCGGGTCAAATTCGCCTGAACTCTATTTTAGAGGTAGTGTGGAAGAGCCCCCGAGCACATTTTTTTTCGACAGGAACGTCGGAAACGGCGCGAAATCTACCGGCAAAAATATTTGTAGATTTTTTTACCATAATTTCCACAACTGAGCGGGTTGACAATAGTCTTTATTTTCCCTATACTTCGGCGGTTGTTCGGGCCTCGGTTAAGGCCCTGTGGTGAAAGGGAAGTCTTCCAGCCCCGGAACAGAGAACGGCGGAACGGGGCCGGGAAGAGCGGCCAGAATGGGGCGCCAGCCCCGCAAAGCCGTGCAGCCTCTCCGTATTAAGCAGATGCAGTTCACTCCTCGGGGTGAAGCGTCAGCGCGGAGTACCTGAATTACCTTCGGGTGCGTGGGCGACCTTTTCTGTTCATTCACGTGCGTAGCTCTGCGCGGCGAATTTGTATTGTCGCAAGCGCAGAAGAGGACGCAGAGTTTTCGAGATGCGAGGGGGTAGAGCGTGCCGACGTTTGCACAATTAGTGCGTTACGGCCGGGAGCAGATCCGGACGAAGACGAAGTCGCCGGCGCTGGAAGGCTGTCCGGAAAAGCGCGGAGTGTGCGTGCGCGTGTACACGCAGACGCCGAAGAAGCCGAACTCGGCGCTGCGCAAAGTGGCGCGCGCGCGGCTGACGAACAGCGCGGAAGTGACGACGTACATCCCCGGAATTGGCCACAATTTGCAGGAGCACTCGATCGTGCTCGTGCGCGGAGGTCGCGTGAAGGATCTGCCGGGCGTTCGCTACCACGTGATTCGCGGCACTCTCGATGCAGCGGGTGTGGAAAATCGCAAGCAAGGGCGCTCGAAATACGGCGCCAAGCGGCCCAAAGCCGCACAGAAGTAGGAGAGCAGATAGATGCCACGTAAAGGATGGGTTCTTCGCCGCAAAATCCCGGGCGATCCGGTTTATGGCAGTGACCTGGTGCAGAAGTTTATTTCGAGCATGATGTACGACGGCAAACGGTCGACTGCGCAGACGATTTTTTACAACGCGATGGACCAGGTGGCGAAGAAGACGAACGACGACGCGTTCAAGCTGTTCAAGAAGGCGATTGAGAATTGCAAGCCGGTGCTGGAAGTGAAGTCGCGGCGCGTAGGCGGCGCGAACTACCAGGTACCGGTGGAAGTGAATCCGTTCCGGCGGCAGTCGCTCGCGATTCACTGGCTGGTGCTGTACTCGCGCACGCGGGGCGGCAAGTCAATGACGGATCGGCTGGCGGAAGAAATCATGGATGCTGCGAATGGACGCGGCGGCGCGGTGAAGAAGAAAGAAGACGTGCACCGTATGGCGGAAGCGAACAAGGCGTTCGCGCATTATCGCTGGTAATTAGCGGCAAGAAATTCGAAAGATACTGAGGGCAATAGATTTCGGACATGGCACGAACCGTACAACTCGATCAGATTCGCAATATCGGGATCATGGCGCACATTGACGCGGGAAAGACGACGTCAACCGAGCGCATCCTGTTCTATACGGGTGTGACTTACAAGATCGGCGAAGTGCACGAAGGCACCACCGTGATGGACTGGATGGAGCAGGAGCGCGAGCGCGGAATCACGATCACGTCGGCGGCGACGACTGCTTCGTGGACGCGTTTCGACAAGAAATACCGCATCAATATCATCGACACGCCGGGACACGTGGATTTCACGGTGGAAGTCGAGCGTTCGCTACGCGTGCTCGATGGCGCTGTCGCGATTTTCGATGCAGTCGCCGGTGTGCAGCCGCAGTCCGAAACCGTGTGGCGACAGGCCGATAAGTATCGCGTGCCGCGCATTGCGTTCATTAATAAGATGGACCGCATCGGCGCCGATTTCGACCATTCGATTCGCTCGATGCGGCAGAGACTTTCGGCCCACCCCGTTCCCCTCCAGTATCCCATCGGCAGAGAAGACAATTTCATCGGCGTGATTGATTTCATCGAAGAGCGCGCCATTATCTGGAAAGACGAAACGCTGGGCGCCGAATACGAAGTGCTGCCACTCGAAAAATTGTGGGACGCGAAGTTCCTCGAATCGCGGCCTGAAATTGGCACGGCCGTGAAAGCTTCCGCGCTGACTCCGGAATTCTACAAAGAGCATCGCGACAAAGTGGTGGAATACATTGCCGAGCACGACGATGCCGTGCTGACGAAATATCTGGCCGAGCACAAACTCGAACCGGCCGAACTGCGCGCTTCGATTCGCCGCTCGACGATTGGCTTGAAGCTTGTTCCCGTGCTGGCTGGTTCGGCTTTCAAGAACAAGGGCGTTCAGCCGCTGCTCGACGCGGTAGTGGACTATCTGCCGTCGCCGGTTGATGTGCCTCCGGTCGAGGGCGAGGATCCGAATGGCGACGAAGCCGTTCTGCGCCGCGCCTCTGACGATCAGCCGTTTGCTGCGCTGGCATTCAAAATCATGACCGACCCATTCGTCGGCCACGTCACATACATCCGCGTCTATTCCGGCGTGCTCAAGACCGGTCAAAATGTTTACAACTCGACGCGCAAGACGCGCGAGCGCATCGGACGATTGCTCCGTATGCACGCGAATAAGCGCGAAGAAATCGAATCGATTGAAGCGGGCGACATTGCAGCTTGTGTAGGTCTGAAGAATGTCACCACAGGCGACACCTTGTGCGATGAAGAAAAACCCATCGTCCTTGAGAACATCGATTTCCCTGCGCCCGTGATCTCAGTGGCGATCGAGCCAAAGACGAAGGCTGACCAGGAAAAAATGGGTGCCGCGCTCGGAAAGCTCGCACAGGAGGACCCGACCTTCCGCGTTCATACCGACCACGATACCGGCCAGACTCTGATTTCAGGAATGGGCGAGCTGCACTTAGAAATCATTGTCGATCGCATGATGCGCGAATTCAGCGTGCAGGCCAATGTAGGCCGGCCACAGGTGGCGTATCGCGAGACGATTTTGAGAAAGGCCGAAGGCGAAGGGAAATACATTCGCCAGACCGGCGGCCGCGGCCAATATGGCCACGCGGTGCTTTCGGTTCATCCGCTTCCGAATTCAAATCACGAAGATATGCACGAGATGTCGACGGATGAAATCGACGAACTCTCGAAATCGGTTGCAGGCAAGGGCGGGAAGTGGCATTTCGACAAAGAACATCGCCTGCTTTTCATCGACAAAGTTGTGGGCGGAGCGATTCCCAAGGAATTTATTCAGCCCATCGAGAACGGCGTGCGCGAAGCGATGGAAACAGGCGTACTCGCGGGCTATGAAATGGTTGATTGCGCGGTGGTGCTCGAAGACGGCAGCTACCACGATGTGGATAGCTCGGAAATGGCGTTCAAGATTGCAGGTTCAATGGCTTTCAAGGCTGCCTGCAAGAAAGCGAATCCCAAGCTGCTCGAGCCGATCATGCGCGTCGAAGTTGTGGTTCCTGAAGATTACATGGGCCCTGTGATCGCAGACCTGAACTCGCGGCGAGGGCAGATGCAGGGGCGGGAATCGCGCGGCGGAACTGAAATTATCAACGTGCAGGTTCCTTTGGCCGAAATGTTCGGATATGCCACCGAAATTCGCAGCCGCACGCAAGGCCGCGGCAGTTTCACGATGCACTTTTCTCATTACGCGCAAGCGCCGAACAACATCGCAGACGACATCATTGGCAAGAACAACGGGGACAAACCGAAAGGCCTAGCTGAGTTCAAGACGCTAGAGCACGCTGAACGACACGAGGAGCAGAAGAAAGACATGGCGAAGGAGAAATTCGAGCGCAGTAAGCCGCACGTAAACGTGGGGACGATTGGGCACATCGACCACGGCAAGACGACGTTGACGGCTGCAATTACGAAAGTGCTTTCCAAGAACAACCCCAAAGTGCAGTTCCGGGCGTTCGATTCGATTGACAACGCGCCGGAAGAGCGCGAGCGCGGAATCACGATTGCGGTGTCGCACGTCGAGTATGAGACGCCGAACCGCCACTACGCGCACATCGATTGCCCGGGCCACGCCGACTACATCAAGAACATGATCACGGGCGCAGCGCAGATGGATGGCGCGATCCTGGTAGTCGCGGCGACGGACGGGCCGATGCCGCAGACACGCGAGCACATTCTTCTCGCGCGGCAAGTGGGCGTGCCGTACATCGTCGTGTTTCTGAACAAGTGCGACGTGGTGGAAGATCCTGAACTGCTCGAGCTCGTCGAACTCGAAGTGCGCGAGCTGTTGAAGATGTATCAATTTCCGGGCGACACAGTTCCGGTGATTCGCGGTTCGGCCTTGAAGGCCCTTGAAGGCGACGCGAAGTGGGAGAAGACGATTCTCGAGTTGATGGAAGCGGTGGACAAGAACGTGCCGCTGCCGGTGCGGGATATCGAGAAGCCGTTCGCGATGCCGATTGAAGATATTTTTTCGATTTCTGGTCGCGGCACGGTGGTGACGGGAAGAGTCGAGCGCGGCAAAGTGAAAGTGGGCGAAGAAATCGAGATTGTGGGATTCCGACCGACGATGAAGAAGACGGTGACGGGCGTGGAAATGTTCCGCAAGCTTCTGGATGAAGGAATTGCGGGAGACAACGTCGGATTGCTCTTGCGCGGGACGGAAAAAGAGGAAGTGGAGCGCGGGCAGGTGTTGTGCAAGCCGGGCTCGATCACCCCGCACACGAAGTTCAAAGCGGAAGCGTACGTATTGACGAAGGAAGAAGGCGGGCGGCACACGCCGTTCTTCACTGGCTACCGGCCGCAGTTTTACTTCCGCACGACGGACGTGACGGGAGACGTAAAGCTGCCGCAGGGCGTGGAGATGGTGATGCCGGGTGACAATATCTCGGTAGAAATTTCGCTGATCACGCCGGTAGCGCTGGAGAAGGGATTGCGATTCGCGATTCGCGAAGGCGGCCACACGGTAGGCGCCGGCGCGGTTGCCGAGATCATCGAGTAATCATGCCCAACGGAGAAAAAATTCGGATTCGTTTGAAGGCGTACGATCACCGCATTCTCGATCAATCAACGAAAGAGATTGTCGACACAGCGAAGCGCACCGGCGCGGATGTAGCCGGCCCGATTCCCCTGCCGACAGTCATCAACCGCTGGACGGTATTGCGGTCGCCGCACGTGGACAAGAAATCGCGCGAGCAGTTTGAGATGCGCACCCACAAGCGCTTGATCGACATTCTCGAGCCGACTCCGGACACCGTAGACGCGCTGATGAAGCTCGATCTGCCGCCGGGCGTGGACGTCGAAATCAAAGCTTTCGGGCGCGAACATTCAGTGAAGTAGAAGTGGTCGTTTTGAGATCTGAGGCTTCGCACAAGTTGCGATAAGTAAGATTCGAGGAAAGAGCGAACGCGATGGCAGTGACAGGCATACTCGGAATCAAGCTGGGAATGACGCAAGTCTTCGCCGATGACGGCACAGCGGTACCGTGCACGGTGCTGCAAGCAGGCCCGTGCGTCGTCGTACAGCGGCGAACAAAAGATAAGGATGGCTACGATGCCGTGCAGCTCGGTCTCGTCGAATTCATCAAGCCTCAGCGCGTCAATAAGCCTCTTACCGGCCATTTCAAGAAAGCCGGTGTGGCTCCGATGCGCTACGTGCGCGAAGTGCGGCTCGCAGATTCAAAAGACGAGACCAAACCGGGCGACCGCGTCCTCGTCGACGGTTTCAAGATTGGCGAGTTCGTGGATGTAACCGGCGTGAGCAAAGGCAAAGGATTCGCGGGCGGCGTGAAGCGCTGGCACTACCGCGGCGGTGAAGGCAGCCACGGTTCGATGTTTCATCGTGCGCCGGGCGGAATCGGCGCGAGCTCGTTTCCGTCGCGTGTCTGGAAAGGGCAGCACTTTCCTGGGCACATGGGCAACGAGCGAGTGACGTCGAAGAATTTGCGAGTCGTGAAAATCGACACCGACGAAAACCTGCTGCTCGTGCGCGGCGCAGTACCGGGCCCTGCCGGCAGCTACATTTTTATCAACAAGGCCAAAACGGCCAAGTAAGAATTCGAGAGAGACGAAGAGACGACGATGCCTGTTGCGGATGTGATGAGCCTGGAAGGAAAGAAAGTCGGCCAGATCGAACTGGCGGACGATGTATTTGGCGTGAAGGTGAATCGAGACCTTCTGCACGAAGCAGTGCGCCACTATCTCGCCGGACGCCACCGCGGAACGCACAAGACGAAAGACAAGAGCGAAGTAAGCGGCTCGGGAAAAAAGCTCTGGAAGCAGAAAGGAACGGGCCGCGCGCGAATCGGATCGATCCGGTCGCCGCTCTGGCGCCACGGCGGCACGGTGCACGGACCAACTCCGCACAGCTACGATTACGCGCTGCCCAAGAAAGATGATTCTGGGTGCGCTGCGATCCGCGCTTTCCTCGAAGCTCGCGGAAGCAAAATTGACGATTGTGGATGGCTGGAAGCTTGAATCGCACAAGACCAAGCCGTTCAGCGAGGCGCTCGGAAAGTTGAACAAGGAAACGCGCACGATTCTGCTGGTAGAAAACGGCGCGAATCTCAATCTCGAACGCGCCAGCCGCAATATTGATGGCGTGACGCTGGTTCCAGCCACTGGTCTTGAAACGTACGACCTGATGCGGCATGACCACCTGATGCTCTCGCGCGAAGCGGCAGCAAAGTTGAGCCGTGCGCTGTCGGCAACCAAGCCTGATACGCCGGTGCAAATCGAGCCCGCTCCGCGTGCTACAGAAAAGAAAGCGTCGAGCGAGAAGGCCGAGACGAAAGCGCCGGCAAAAGCGGCTGCGTCAAAGGCCGCCAAGAAGCCGGCGGCGAAGAAGGAAAAGCCCAAGGCCAAGCCCAAAGGGAAGAAGGGTTAAGCGATGGCGACGAGGCTCTATCAAGTAATCCGGCGGCCGATCATCACGGAAAAAGGTCTGGCCGTGAAAGAGACGCAACATACGGTGGTGTTTGAGGTTGCGTCGGACGCGACGAAAACTGAAATCAAGGAAGCGGTGCAGCGCGTTTTCAAGGTGAAAGTGGACCACGTGCGCACAGCGAATTTTCACGGCAAGTTTCGCCGCCGAGGCCGCGCGGAAGGCCATAGGCGCGACTGGAAGAAAGCTTACGTCCGGCTGGCCGAAGGCGAAAAGATGATCGAGTACGCCGAGAATCTGTAGTGCGGCGTAAACGGGAGCGAAGCGGCTCTCGCGAAAGTAAAGCAAGAGGCAATCGATAATGGCACTCAAAACATTTAAACCGTATACGCCTTCACGGCGCTTTCTGACGATGCTCGACAAGAGCGACATCACGAAGCAAACGCCGGAGAAGTCGCTGGTGGAATCGAAGAAGCGCACCGGCGGCCGCAATTCGCATGGCGAAGTAACGTCGTGGCACCGCGGCGGCGGGCATGCGCGGAAGTATCGGTCAATCGACTTCCGCCGCGAAAAACTGGGAATCCCGGCGAAGGTAGCGGCCATCGAATACGATCCCAATCGCTCCGCTCGGATCGCGTTGCTGCATTATGCCGACGGCGAGAAGCGCTACATCCTTCAGCCGGTTGGTCTCGAAGTTGGGATGACGATTCAGAACGGCGAGGGCGCCGACATTCTTCCGGGAAACGCGCTGACGATCCGGCACATCCCGCCCGGCACGATGGTTCATAACCTGGAACTCTATCCAGGTAAGGGCGCGCAAGTCGTGCGGTCGGCGGGCGGCGCAGCGCAGCTTCTGAGCAAAGAAGGCGATTTTGCGCTGGTGAAGTTGCCGTCAGGTGAAGTGAGAAAATTCAGCGTGGATTGCATGGCGACGATTGGCCAGCTCGGCAATCTGGACCACGAGAACGTGACGTACGGGAAAGCGGGCCGCACGCGGTGGCATGGAAAGCGTCCTACGGTGCGCGGCGTGGCAATGAACCCGGTGGATCACCCGCACGGCGGCGGTGAAGGCCGCGTGAAGGGCAACCACCCGCAAACTCCCTGGGGTTTTCCTACTCTGGGCGCGAAGACGCGAAAGAAGCGGCAAAGCGACCGGATGATTGTGGAGCGACGTAAGTAGTTGAGTTGAGAAGTAAGAATTTTCGGAGAAGAAGAGAAGCAAAATGAACCCGGCGCGGCGGGTATTAGAGAGCAACCCTATGACAGCCAGTAGAACGTCTCGACGTTCGCATCGACGGACACCCCGGCGAGCGGCACGTGTGCGGAAAGCAGTTCCGCGGCGTGCAGCGAAGCCAGTGGTGAAAACCGGCTCGAAACTCGCGCCTGCGCCGCAAGTCCTGTTTCGTTTGTGCAAGGCCGGATGGGCCGTGATTGTAGAAAAAATTCCAAACGCGCAAGGGACTCGTTTCGTGTGTCCCTTCTGCCCGCTTTCGCACCGCGTAGCCGGTCCCGTAAGGGGATTCCGGAAAATGCGGCGCGCGCAGTGGGTGAAATTGCGCCGGGTTGAGGAGTAAGAAGAAAAGATGCCGCGCTCGCTCAAAAAGGGCCCGTTCATCGACAGCCACCTTCGCGTGAAGGTGGAAGCGTTGAACGAACGGAACGAAAAGAAAGTAGTGAAAACCTGGTCGCGCCGCTCGACGATTCTGCCCGAGATGGTGGGGCACACGATCGCGGTTCACAACGGCAAGAAGTTCATCCCCGTGTACATCACCGAGCAGATGGTGGGTCACAAACTGGGTGAATTCTCGCCGACGCGAACCTTCAAAGGCCACGCGGTGAAAGCGGCGCTTGAAAGGGCGGCGGCAGCGGCAGGCGCACCAGCAGCTGGTGCGGCGCCGGCGGGCGGCGGTGGCGGCGGCGCAGCTCCTGCGCCGAAGGCATAAGCGATGGCTACCGCGATTCAAGCTCCCGGTCAGATTGAAGGCATCGCGCAGGCGCGATTCATTCGCGTGTCACCGCAAAAGGCTCGGCTGGTGATTGATTTAATCCGCGGCCAGCGGGCGGAAGAAGCTCTGCAGACGCTGCGCTTCACGAAAAAGCGAGTGGCGAAAGAAGTCGAAAAGACTTTGCGCAGCGCCATCGCCAACGCCGAGCGCAAAGCCGAGGATTCGGGCGAGTCGCTTGATGTGGACGCGCTCTTCGTCACGCGCTGTTTCGTCAACGAAGGGCCGCGATGGAAGCGATTGCGTCCGGCGCCGATGGGCCGCGGCTTCCGTTATCAGAAGCGGACGAGCCACATCATCGTGGAAGTGGCGGAACACCACCGCGCCGCAGCGGACCGCGCTGCAGCGGCAGCAGCCGAAGCACAAGCATCGAAGGGCGTGAAAGGCGCGGTGCGGAAAGCTCGCAAGGCGCTCGAGAAACGCGCAAAGCAACCTCAGAAGAAAAAGAAGTAGGAGGGTCGTTTGGGGCAGAAAACACATCCGTACGGTTTTCGGCTGGGCTACAACAAAGGCTGGAAGTCGCGTTGGTTCGCGAAGAAGGACTACGCCGACCTTTTGCATGAAGACGTCCAGCTGCGCAAAGTGCTGAAAGAGAAGCTCAAGTCGGCTGGCATCGATTCGATTGACGTCGAACGGGCCGCCAACAAGCTTGTCGTTCGAATCTACACGGCGCGTCCTGGAATCATCATCGGGCGTAAAGGCTCGGAAATCGACAAGCTCAAAGGTGAAGTGCAGAAGCGGACAAAGCGGGAAGTGCACATCGACATTCAGGAAGTGCACCGTCCCGAATTGAACGCGACGCTCGTGGCTGAATCGATCGCGTTGCAGCTTGAAAAGCGCGTAGCTTTCCGGCGCGCGATGCGCAAGGCGGTTGACTCGGCGCTACGCTTTGGCTGCAAAGGCATCAAGGTGCGGGTGGCGGGCCGCCTGAACGGCGCGGAAATCGCGCGCAAGGAATGGTATCTCCAGGGACGGCTGCCGTTGCAAACCCTGCGCGCGGATATTGATTTTGGCACGGCCGAGGCGCAGACGACCTACGGAGTGATTGGTGTGAAGTGCTGGATCTACCAGGGCGAAAAGATTCCCGAACGCGGGAAGCCCGGAACGACCACAACAGCTTAAGTAAAGGGCTAAGGAAACAGGCGACCGATTATGTTGATGCCCAAGAAGGTGAAGTACCGCAAACAGCAGCGCGGCCGGCGCAGTGGTAAGGCGTGGCGTGGCGGAGCGCTGGCGTTTGGCGAGTACGGATTGAAAGCGCTCGAGCCGGCCTGGATTACCGACCGGCAAATTGAAGCGGCGCGCGTGGCGATCACGCGTTTTATCAAGCGCGGCGGAAAATTGTGGATACGGATTTTTCCCGACAAGCCATTCACGAAGAAGCCCGCAGAAACTCGAATGGGAAAAGGTAAAGGTCCACCGGAGCACTGGGTGGCAGTGGTAAAGCCGGGGCGCGTGATGTTCGAAATGGCAGGTGTAGATTTGGCGTCGGCGACCGAAGCGATGCAGCTGGCGGCGCACAAGCTGCCCATTCGGACCAAGTTCGTGACCCGGGCGGAGGAACTCTAATGGCGCGGCGTGCGGATAAATACCGCGAGATGAATACAAACGAGCTCGAAATTCGGCAGAAGGAGCTTTCCGAGCAGATTTTCCGTCTTCGTTTTCAGCTTTCAACGGGGCAGGCGGAAGGATTGAAGAAGCTTCGCGAAGCGAAACGCGATTTCGCGCGGGTTAAGACCGTTTTGCGCGAGAACGAATTGAGGAAGGCGTAATGGCAAACGAAGCAGCAGCGGTTCAGCAAGCGGCATCGGTGGCGCGAGGATCGCGGCAGGAACTGGTGGGAGTGGTGACCAGCGCGAAGATGCAGAAAACGATCGTGGTGAAGGTCACTCGCGCTACGCAGCATCCGCTGTATCAGCGAGTGGTTCGCTCCGGCAAGAAATACTACGCGCACGATGAAACAGGCGATGCGCGTGTGGGCGATGTGGTGCGAATTGTTTCCACTCGGCCGCTTTCAAAGCTTAAGCGGTGGCGGCTTCAGGAAGTGATATCGCGTTCGACGCGCGTGGCCTAAGCCGAAGCGCTGGCCGTTCGATTTCGATAGGGGAGCACGAACATGGTTCAGATGAGGACGTGGCTGACGGTGGCCGATAATTCAGGCGCTCGCCAGATCACTTGCATCCTTCCGTTGGGCGGAGATGCGGGGTTGCAGGCTTCTCTCGGCGATGTGATTACGGCTGCAGTGAAGGAAGCGACACCGGACAGCCAAGTGAAAAAGGGAAAAGTGGTGCGCGCGGTAGTGGTCCGCACACGCAAAGAACAAAGGCGGAAGGACGGCACGTATATCCGGTTCGATGATAACGCCGCTGTCCTGATCAATGACGCGAATGAGCCGATTGGAACACGCGTGTTCGGTCCAGTAGCGAGAGAGCTGCGAGACAAGAAATTCACCAAGATTATCTCGCTGGCTCCGGAAGTGTGGTAGCGATGAAAAAGAAAATGGACGAGCCGGTAACAATCGGGATCCGGCATGGCGACATGGTTCGGATCATGGCGGGCCGCGCGAAAGGCAAGAGTGGCAAGGTGCTGTCGGTAAACCGGCTGAAGAACACGGTGACCGTCGAGCACGCGAACATCATCAAGAAGCACACGCGACCGAACCCGTCGAAAAACATCAAGGGCGGAATTCTCGAGAAAGAAGGCCAGCTGCACGTTTCGAATGTGATGCTGGTTTGTCCCGGATGCGGGAAGCACGCGCGTGTGGGACACACAACCCTGCCGGACGGCACCAAGGTGCGGGTTTGCCGGCGCTGCAACACGACATTTGAACAGTAGATTGAACGACAGGACTTGAACACTAGGACTTGAAACGATGATTAGCCGTTTGCACGAAAAGTACCGAAAAGAAGCCATCCCGGCGTTGTCGAAGCGCTTCGGCTTTACAAATACGATGGCCGTTCCGCACGTGAAGAAGGTAACGGTGAATATCGGCCTGGGCGAAGCGAGCGCCAACGTGAAATTGCTGGACACGGCCGCCGCGGAACTGGGCCAGATCACCGGGCAAAAAGCGGTCATCACGCGGGCGAAGAAATCGATCGCGAATTTCAAAATTCGCAAAGGCATGCCCATCGGGTGCATGGTCACGTTGCGCGGCGAGCGGATGTATGAATTTCTCGACCGGCTGTCGGCGATTGTTCTGCCCCGCGTCCGCGACTTTAAGGGCTTGCCGCCGAATTCATTCGATGGCCGCGGCAACTACACGCTGGGTTTGAAAGACCAGCTCGTGTTTCCCGAGATTGATTACACGCGAGTGGACAAGATCAAGGGCATGAACATCACGATTACGACGACAGCCCGCAATGACGAAGAAGGACGCGAGCTGTTGAAACTGCTCGGCGTTCCTTTCCGGGCACAGCAGGCCCAGGGTTAAGGAGAGCGAACCGCATGGCGCGTACGAGTCAAATTGCGAAGACGCACAAGAAGCTGAAGTTCAAGATCCGCGAGCGCAACCGTTGCCGGATTTGCGGCCGCGCGCGCGGCACGTTGCGGAAATTTCAGATGTGCCGTATCTGTTTTCGAGGCCTCGCGCTGAAGGGTGAAATCCCCGGCGTCGTGAAGGCCAGCTGGTAAGGAAGGACGAATGACGACTGATCCCGTAGCTGACATGCTGACCCGGATTCGCAATGCCTCGCGCGCGAAGCACCCGCGCGTCGATTTGCCTTCTTCAAAGCTGAAGGTGGAAATCGCGCGAATCATGAAGGAAGAAGGTTTTGTTTCGAACTACAAAGTAGTGGACGAGAAGGGCAAGAAGACGCTGCGCGTGTTCCTGCGCTATACACCCGATCGCCGGTGCGTGATTACGGACTTGAAGCGCGTTTCGCGGCCCGGCTCGCGACGCTATGTGGGCAAGTTCGGCATTCGACCGGTCGTTGGCGGAATGGGAATCGCAATTGTTTCCACGCCGCGCGGATTGATGACCGGAAGCACGGCACGCAAAGAAGGCGTCGGCGGCGAGTTGCTGTGCGAGGTTTGGTAGGCATTCTTAAGTAAAGAGTAAGTTTCGAAGCAAAGAGGAACGCAAAGAGCTATGTCGCGAATTGGAAACAAAGTGATTCCGGTGCCGTCGGGCGTAAAGATCCAAGTGAAGGATGGCGCCGTTGAAGTGCAAGGACCCAAGGGCAAGATGAACGTGCGTGTGCCGGCGGGAATCCGCTTCGAGCAGAAGGACGGCACGCTCATCGCAAAACGCGATGCCGAAGAACACCGCGCGCTGCACGGACTCGCGCGCGCCCTCGTCGCCAACGCGGTGACAGGCGTCACGACCGGATTCAAGAAGGACCTCGATATCGTGGGCGTAGGCTATCGCGCCGAAGTGAAAGGCAAGAACGTAGTCCTGGCGCTGGGCTACTCGCATCCAATTGAGTTTCCGATCCCCGAGGGCATCCAGATCGCGATTGAGAAGCAGACGCATATGTCGGTAAGCGGAGCGGACAAGAATCAAGTTGGGCAAGTAGCGGCCAACCTTCGCGCCCTGCGTCCGCCCGATCCATACAAGCAGAAAGGCGTGCGAATCACCGGCGAGCGATTGAAGAAGAAGGCAGGAAAGGCCGGAGCGAAGACAACTGCTTAGGCTTTAGAGATCCCGAAGGATTCGGAAGGAGAACACGAGTGGCGGCACCAGTTCGAAGATTATCTCGCGAAGCGCATCGCCGGCGAATTCACGTCCGCACGCGACGCACGCTGTCTGGAACGTCCGAACGCCCGCGCCTGTGCGTGCATCGTTCGACGAAGCATATCCGCGCGCAAGTGGTGAACGATCAGACGGCGCAGACGATTTGCTCGGCGAGTTCGCTCGACAAAGAAGTTCGCAAGCAAATCAAAGGCGGCGGCAATATCGCGGCATCGAAAGTTGTCGGAAAAATAATCGCCGAACGCGCCAAAGAAAAGGGCGTCGATAAAGTGGTTTTTGACCGCGGCGGCTACCAATATCACGGCCGCGTGCAGGCGCTTGCCGAAGCGGCCCGGGAGGCGGGCCTGAAGTTCTAAAACCTATGTCGAAACAAGAGCTCAAAGACACGCTTTCCATCCGCCGGCTGATCAATACCAATTCGGCGAACCTGAAGGATCAGGTGGTCTCGATCAACCGCGTCACGAAAGTAGTGAAAGGCGGAAAGAATCTCACATTCTCAGCGCTGGTCGTCGTCGGTGACCAAGGCGGCCACGCCGGTTTTGGCATGGGCAAGGCTCGCGAAGTGCCCATGGCGATTCGCAAAGCGATCGAGCAAGCCAAGAAGAATATGGTGAAGCTGAATCTCAAAGGCACCACGATTCCGCACCAAGTGCTCGGCCGCTACGGTTCAGGGCAAGTGCTCTTGAAGCCGGCTCCCGAAGGTACTGGCGTAATCGCGGGCGGTCCAGTGCGAGCAGTGATGGAGGTTGCGGGTATCACCAACGTGCTCACAAAATCGTTGGGCACCTCGAACCCGCACAACGTAATCAAAGCGACTTTCGACGCGCTGCTCCATTTGAAAGACGCAGCGAAAGTGGCGGAATCGCTTGGCAAGGGAGCAGAGGAAGCGGCTACGGTTTCCTAGCCGCTCCGCGCGCGAAACAATGGCAACGACAAAGAAAAAGTCCGGAACACTGAAGATCAAGTGGGTGGTGAGTTTCATCGGCTGTCCGCGCGGCATGCGGCAGACGATTCGCGGCCTGGGCTTTCGCCGCATGAACCAGGTGATCGAGCATCAGGACACGCCCGCGATTCGCGGCATGATCGCTCGCGTCCATCACCTTGTGAAGGTTGAGGAATAGGCATGGCTGAGACACCGACACTCTCGAATTTGAAGCCGCCCCGCGGCTCGCGTCACCGCAAAGTGCGCGTGGGACGCGGCATGGGCTCGAAGATGGGCAAGACGGCTGGGGCCGGCAACAAGGGCCAGCAATCCCGCCGCGGCTATTCCCGCCGGCCGGGTTTTGAAGGCGGGCAGATGCCGCTGCATCGCCGTTTGCCAAAGCGCGGATTCAACGCACCGTTTTCGAAGACGTTTGCAGTCGTCAACGTTGAAACGCTGAATTCCTTCGCAGCGGGTGAGACAGTGACGCCGGAAGCGCTCTTTGGATTTGGAGTCGTTCGCGCCACGCGTGACAAAGTGAAGATTCTCGGCGATGGCGAACTGAAAGTCGCGCTGACGGTTCACGCTCACGCATTCAGCAAGTCAGCGCAGGAAAAGATTGAAAAGGCCGGGGGCAAGGTCGAAATCCTGAAATGAAGAAGCTGGTCGAAGCATTTCGGAATATCTTCAGCACGCCCGACCTGCGTAATCGAGTTCTGTTTACGCTGGCGTTGCTGGGGGTGTATCGCCTCGGCGCTTTTATTCCCACGCCCGGGATCAATACCGACTTGCTGCAGCAGCTTTTCGAGCAGGGCCGCGGTTCCGTTCTCGGCCTGATGGACCTTTTCAGCGGCGGTAATTTCCGCCGGCTCACGATTTTCGCGCTGGGCATCATGCCGTACATCACAGCGTCGATCATCCTGCAGTTGATGGTGGTCGTATGGCCGTATCTTGAGCGCCTGCAAAAAGAAGGCGAACTCGGCCGGCGCAAGATCACTCAGTACACGCGGTATCTGACGATCATGCTGAGCGCGTTCCAGTCTTTTACGATTGCCGAGACTTTGACGCGGCAGAATCTGTCTGGCCAAGCGCTCGTCTATCACCCGGGACCACGCTTCATCCTGATGACGATGCTGACGCTGACCACCGGCTCGGCTTTTATCATGTGGTTGGGAGAGCAGATCAGCGACCGCGGAATCGGCAACGGCATGTCGCTCATTATTTTTGCGGGTATCGTAGTGGGGCTGCCGCGCGCCGTCGGCGATTTGTGGGACAAAGCCAGGACGCAGCAGTGGGGCTCGTTCACGCCCATCGCGCTGATAGCGCTATTCGCTCTGATGGCTGCGGTAGTGGCGTTCATCGTGTTCATGGAAGGCGGCCAGCGCCGCATTCCGGTGCAGTACGCCAAGCGCGTGATGGGCCGGAAAGTGATGGGCGGCCAGATGACGTATCTGCCGTTGCGCGTGAATTCCGGTGGCGTGATTCCACCGATTTTCGCGAGTTCGCTGCTCACGTTTCCGCAGACGCTGTCGCTCGTATTCGCCAGCAAGTCACCGTTTTTCGGCAAAATGGCCACCTATATTCGATGGGGCGAACCGCTCTACACCGTCATTTACGTGACGCTGATTATCTTTTTTGCGTTTTTCTACGTGGGCATCATTTTTAATCCCACGGAGCTTGCCGACAACATGCGGAAGTATGGCGGGTTTATTCCCGGCATCCGGCCCGGCCGCAACACGTCGGAGCACATCAACCGGATTCTGACGCGCCTCACCTTTGTTGGCGGCGTCTATCTGGCGATTGTTTGCTTGTTGCCGGAATGGATGATTTCGGGCATTCACTTGCAGCATTTGCCGCTCGTCGGCAACTGGTTCGATCAGCATATGTGGCGATTCGTGCTCGACGGGCTTAACGTGCAATTTTATTTCGGCGGCACATCGCTTCTGATCGTAGTGGGCGTTGCGATGGATACCGTGCAGCAGCTGGAAGCACAGCTCGTAATGCGAAATTACGACGGCTTCGTGCGGAAAGGCCGAGTCCGGGGTCGTCGCAGTTAATGCGGTCGGAGCGGCGGTGCTGCAGATGTCGCTGAATCGGGCGCTGATATTTCTTGGGCCGCCGGGAGCCGGCAAGGGCACGCAGGCGAAACGCGTCGCCGAGCGTTATGAAGTGCCGCATCTCTCAACCGGCGATATGCTGCGCGACGCGGTCACACGCGATACGGAGCTGGGCCGCCTAGCTAAGCCCATCATGGAACGAGGCGACCTCGTTCCGGACGACATCGTGCTCGGGATGGTAGAAGAACGGCTGTCACGGTCTGATGCGAAGCGCGGGTTCGTCTTCGACGGTTTTCCGAGGACGATTCCGCAGGCTGAAGAGCTGGATGAAATCCTGAAGCGGCGCGGATTTTCGAAGCCGGTCGTAGTGGAATTTCATGTGAGTCCGGATGTGCTGCTGCATCGCGTGGCAGGGCGCTGGACCTGCAGCGTGGGCGGCGAAACGTACAACGTCTTCGAGCGTCCGCCGAAAGTGGCTGGCGTTTGCGATAACGATGGCGGCAAGCTTGTACAACGCTCTGATGACCGGCCGGAAGTGGTGAAGGAGCGGTTGACGGCTTACGAGCGGCAAACGAAACCGCTCGAAGATTATTACCGCAGGAAGGGCGTGCTCGAAGTTGTGGATGGCACAGCCAACGTGGAAGAGGTAAGCCGCGCGCTGGCGGAAATTATCAAGCGTGCGGAAGGGCGAGATGGTCATCTGTAAATCGCCGGCAGAACTGGAAAAGATGCATCGGGCAGGATTGGTCGTCTGGGGCGCGCTCGAGAAGATGCGCGCGATGGTCAAGCCGGGGATTTCGACCAAGGACCTTGATGAGTTTGCCGAAGCGTACTCGGAGGAGCATCATGCGCGCCCGGCATTCAAGGGTTACCGAGGCTACCCGGGCTCGGTGTGCACTTCGATCAACCAGGAAGTGGTGCATGGCATCCCTTCTGCAAGCCGGAAGCTGAAGGAAGGCGACATTCTCTCGATGGATTTCGGCGTCGAGTTGGATGGTTACTTTGGCGATGCGGCGCTCACGGTTCCGGTGGGCAAGATTTCGCCGGAGCGAGAGAAGCTCTTGCGAGTGACGCGCGAATCGCTGGAGCTTGCCATTGAGAATGTCCAGGCGGGGAATCGGCTCGGGGATGTTTCAGCGGCCGTGCAGCAGTGGGTCGAAAAGAACGGTTTTTCGATTGTTCGCGAGTTTGTCGGGCACGGCATTGGAACCAGAATGCACGAAGAGCCGCAGATTCCGAACTACGGCACGCCGGGACAAGGCCAGCGGTTGCAGGAAGGAATGGTTCTCGCGATTGAGCCGATGGTGAATCGTGGCGGCCCGGGCGTGAAGATTCTCGCCGATGATTGGACAGCCGTAACGACGGACGGCAGCGATTCGGCGCACTTCGAGCACACCGTCGCAGTGACGGCGAATGGGCCTTGGATTTTGACGCGGCCGCGAGATGCGGCAGGACCCGTTTGGTAGCAGGATCGAACTGACAGGAGCACATGGCTAGAGGGCCGATCAAGGACAGCAACAAGAAGCCGGGCGAGAGCGGCAAAGAAGACGCCATCGAAGTGATGGCCACCGTGATCGAGCCGCTTCCGAACGCCATGTTTCGAGTGGAGCTCGAGAACAAACATCAAGTGCTGGCCCACATCTCAGGAAAAATGCGGAAGAATTTCATCCGCATCCTTCCCGGTGACCGTGTGGCCGTGGAGCTTTCGCCCTACGATCTGACGCGCGGGCGGATTGTGTATCGCTACAAGTAGTCGGACAAGTGGGCAGGGAAGGACGGAGTCGAAATGAAGGTACGAGCATCGGTAAAGAAAATTTGCATGAAGTGCAAAGTGGTTCATCGGCGCGGAGTGGTGCGCGTGATCTGTTCGAACGCGAAGCACCGCCAGCGCCAGGGTTAAGAGGCTCGGAGGAACAGCATGGCTCGCATCGCAGGTGTGGATCTTCCGCCAAACAAGCGGCTTTGGATCGGCCTCACGGCCATCTACGGAATCGGGCAGGAGCGCGCGAAGTCGCTCGCCGAAAAAGCGAAGGTTGACCACACGAAGAAGATCAAGGATTTGACGGAAGACGAAGTCACACGCCTTCGCGCCGCGATTGAATCCGAAGGACGTGTGGAAGGCGATCTGCGCAAAGAAATGCAGATGAACATCCGCCGCCTGATTGAAATTCAGGCGTATCGCGGATTGCGTCATCGCCGCAATCTTCCCGTGCGCGGCCAGCGAACGCACACCAATGCGCGCACGAGAAAAGGTCCGCGCAAGGGCGCTGTGGCTGCCAAGAAGAAAGTGGCGGCTCGCAAGTAGTTTGGATTTATTTAGCCGGGTCGTTAGACCCGATGGTTTTCGTAGGACGAGAGGGAACAAGTGGCCAAAGAACCGAAAGACGCAGCCGCCGGAGCAGCAGTTCCTGGCGGAGCGCCGGCAAAAACATCGAAGCGCAAGAAAGAGTTTCGCAAGAAGCGTGAGAAGCGTGTCGTCCCGCACGGCGTCGTTTGCATCTCGGCGACGTTCAACAACACGATGATCACTCTTACCGATCCCGACGGCCGCACCGTTAGTTGGGCCACCGCTGGATCGGTGGGCTTCAAAGGCTCGCGCAAAGGTACGCCCTACGCCGCTCAGCAGGCTGCGATGACGGCCGCCGGGATTGCGCGCGATCAGTACGGCATGAAATCAGTCGAGGTGCGCGTGAAGGGTCCGGGTGCCGGGCGCGAATCGGCTGTGCGAGCGCTGGCCACGTCCGGTTTACACATCAACGCGATCAAGGACGTAACGCCGGTGCCGCACAACGGTTGCCGTCCGCCGAAACGCCGGCGCGTCTAAATTGAATTTTTCGTAGCTAAAGTTTTGCAGCAGAAGCAAAGGAGAGAAGGACTTGGCAAGACATCGTGAAGGAGTTTGCCGGTTGTGCCGTCGGGAAGGGATGAAACTTTTCCTGAAAGGCCTCCGGTGTTTTACAGAAAAGTGCGCCATCGAAAAGCGCAACTTCGTTCCAGGCCAGCACGGCCAGTCGCGCCGCCCGAAGATGGTCGGCTACGGCGTCCAGTTGCGCGAGAAGCAGAAGGTCAAGCGCACCTACGGCCTGCTCGAACGCCAGTTCCGCAACTATTTCGAGAAGGCGGAGCGCTCGAAGGGACCGACCGGATCGAACCTGATGGTGATGCTCGAGCGGCGTCTCGACAACGCTGTCTACCGCATGGGACTCGCCGGTTCGCGCGCGCAAGCGCGCCAGCTTGTGCTTCACGGCCACGTGCGCGTGAAGGGTCACAAGGTGAATATTCCGAGCTACCTCGTTCAGGTGGGCGACGAAATCACTCTGAAGGACAAGATGCGCGATAACGCGATGATACTCGAAGCGCGCAATCTCGCGCAGAGCCAGGGTATTGCCCCATGGCTCGATATCGACCGCGAGAATTTCAAGGCGCGCGTCGTTGCTTTGCCGCGCCGCGAAGACGTGCAGACGCCGCCGATGAACGAGCAGCTGATCGTCGAACTTTATTCCAAGTAGCAGATTCATTCACAGCAAGCGCTAAGTCGAAGGCTTTGTAGGCTCGCCGTTGGCGGGCCAGGAGGACGCAAAGATGTGGAAGGGCTTTCAGAAACCAAAGAGGTTGGCAGCAGAACCGGAAACACTGACGGACAAGTACGGAAAATTCTCCGCGCAGCCGTTCGAGCGCGGTTGGGGAACGACGGTTGGTAACTCGCTGCGGCGCGCCTTGCTGAGCTCGATTGAAGGCGCGGCGATCACCGCTGTGAAGATCGAAGGTGTGTTGCACGAATTTTCGCCGATCCCCGGCGTCGTCGAAGATGCCACCGACATCATCCTGAACCTCAAGCAGGTGCCGCTCAAGCTCAATACCGATCAGCCGAAGACGATCACGCTCAATGTCGATGTGCCCGGTCCAGTGACGTCGGCTAAAATCGAAGAAGACGCCGACATCGCCGTGCTCGACAAGAACATCTACATCGCAACCGTCAGCGAAGGTGGCAAGCTCGAACTCGAATTGCGCGTGAAGAACGGCCGCGGTTACGTGGCTGCCGACCGCAACTTCGACGAAGACCTGCCGATCGGTTACATCCCGATTGACTCCGTGCACTCGCCTGTGCGCAAGGTGAACTATTCCGTGGAAGCAGCGCGTCTTGGCCAGATGACCGACTACGAAAAGCTCACCCTTGAAGTCTGGACCAACGCGGCGATCACTCCGCAGGATTCAATTGGCCTCGCGGCGAAGCTGATGAAGGACCACATGAGCATTTTCATCAATTTCGAAGAGACGCCCGATCTTCCCGAAGAGATCGTCGAGAGCTACAACGATCCGCGCCTGGAATTCCTCGACCGTTCGGTGGAAGAGCTCGAGCTTTCGGTGCGCTCCTACAACTGCTTGAAGAACGCGAACATTCAGAACCTCCGCGAGCTCGTTCAGAAGACCGAATCCGAAATGCTGAAGACCAAGAATTTCGGCCGCAAGTCGCTGAACGAAATCAAAGATATACTGGTGAAGATGGGCCTCAGCCTGGGAATGAAATTCGACGAGCACGGCCGCATTATCTGGCCGCCGCTGCCGAGCCAGACGGCTCCTCCGCCTTCCGAAGGAGACGCCACGGCTCTCTAAGCCACGGTTGCCACCATGAGACACCTTATTTCGGGTTCAAAACTCGGGAAGCAGCCGGCACATCGCCGCGCAGTGCTCCGCAATCTGGTCACAAACCTGATTGAGAAGGAGCGCATCCATACCACTCTGCTTCGCGCCAAGACGGCTCGTCCGATCGCCGAACGCATGATCACGCTCGGTAAACGCGACTCGCTCCACGCGCGAAGGCAGGCGGCGGCTTTCCTTATGACGCCGGATGCCACCAAGAAGCTTTTCTCCGATCTCGCCCCGCGCTTCGCGGATCGTCCGGGAGGCTACACACGCATCGTTCGCGCAGGCTGGCGAATCGGTGACGGCGCCGAACTCGCGATTCTCGAATTCATCGGCTCCGAGCTGAAGAAAAAAGACAAGAAGCCGCGCAGAGGACGAGCGGAAGAAGCGCCTGAAGCGAACGAAAAAGAGAAAGAAAAGGAAGTCGCTTCGAGCAAGAAGTAATTCTTCTGAAGGGGAATGTAAAGGCCCGCGCCGGTTTGTTCGACGCGGGCCTTTTTCTTTTCTCGGACTCTACGACTTCGATTTAATACCCAGCCAGGAATCGTAAATCGCCTTTTGTTGCGGAGTCGGGTGATCCACAGGCTTGAGGGTATATGTTGGATAGGGGTTTGATCCGATCGTCAAGGATAGCTCTTGTATTCGTCCGAGGCGCATAACCAAGACGTGAACCACATCTCCCGGTTTATGTGCGCTCACAGCCTCTGCCGGCCCTCCGGGACCTACGGCTCGATCATCGAACGCCATAACTACATCGTCGAGCTCGAGTCCTGCTTTCTCCGCAGGGCTCCCTGGGATCACATTTCGAATGTTGTATCGCCCATCCTCGCCCTTCTTGATTTCGATCCCAATCCAGGGTTTGGTGGAATCCACTTTTGACGTCACCGCGATTCCCGCATAGGCGAAATATTTCTCGTACGGAATCGATTCCTTTCCGCTGATATAGCGGGTGAAGACATCGCTCAAATCCCCTCCGGCCACTTCCGATGCCGCGCGAATCGGATCTTCTGGCTCGAAGCCAGGCTTCGGAAGCGCATAACGTGAGTAGAGCAGCCGCATCCAATCATCAAGCGATTTCTGATTGTTCGTTTTCTCACGAATCGCAAAATCGAGAATGTGGCCCATCACCTGCCCGCCGTCGTAATAGGAATGCCAGGTGTTCGCAAGGTTAGTCTTCTGCTGAACCACGCCGGCATTAGGGAACCAGGTATCCCAGCTAGTATCTTCAATGCTGCGTTCGCTTCGCCCAGGCTCCGAATCAAATTTCGTCAACAAGCTTGCCAATCACATCGAGATAGTGTTGCGGCGTGATCAAACCGGCACGAACTAGCGCAAGGGCGCCATAGTAGCTTGTGAGCCCCTCGGATATCCATAGAGAGGGCGTGTGGACCATTTGCGTGTAGTCAAACGGGCCGAGCGGACGCGGCCGCAGCCGTTTCACGTTCCAGGCATGGAAGAATTCGTGCGATGCGACAAAGAGTTTCAATTCGTATTGCGTGCCATAATTTTCCGCGGGACTCTCGTCGTTCCAATCCTTTTGAAAATTGATTTGCGTCGAATTCAAGTGCTCGAGACCGCCACCGGTTCCGGGCCAGATGTGAAACAAGAAGTAGTAGTCCTTGAACGGGGCACCCTGTGAGGCCGTGCCTGCGACGGAAGCGAATATTGGGACGATTTGTTCCACGAATTTCTGAGTGTCTGCCGCAAACTTCGAAAAGTCCTGCCCGCCCTCAACATCATGGACGATCACGTGATAAGTAGTGCCCATCACGCGAAAGTCTTTCTCGGCGAAATCTGAGATCTCCAGCGGCGCATCAGCAAACCAGTCGTAATTCTCGGCATGGAACGCATGGTCCGACGTGTGCTCCATTCCCGTAGCCACCTTCCAGCCCGAAGGCACTGCAATCGTGAGTTCGATCGGACGCTCTTTGCCCCCGACCAGATACATCCACACCGAAGGGCCGCCGATGAATGCGTGCCGTTCGTCATACTGAGCCTGGTTATTGCGAAGCGTGTCGCCGAACACCTGATATTGAATCGTCGCCGTGTTCGCGCCCGAGAGTTCTACGTGCCACGTCTGGCTGTCGGTTTTTCGCCAGGTGAGTTCTTTTCCTCCTGGCGCCGTGGCGCGAAAGCGCTGCACATTCACCGCATAGTTCTGAATGTAGTAGGAACCGGGCGCCCAATCAGGCATCGCAAAGTCCGCCGAGGCTCCTTCAAGCCCTGAGGCGCGGATCGTCACGTCCATCAAATGCGTGCTGGGATGCTCGAAGCCGAGTTCGTAATGCAGCGGCTCCGCAGCCGAAGCAGTCGAAAAATGTAGCGCTAAAACCAGCAACAAGGTTGCCGATACTCTCGCGATGCGTCCAAGCATCCTGTCGTCCCCTTTGGAAGTTGATTTTCAACCTGCGGGCCGAATACCGGCGTCACTCTGGGGGGGGCCGCTTTCCCCCCGTCGTTTCCGGACGCCGCGCCAGACCACGAGCAAGGCGACGAGCAACTGAGCCGCCGCCCCGCCGCTAGTGTCAAGCATCACGTCGGTTACAGCGGCTGTGCGCCCCGGCACGAATGACTGATGGAACTCGTCCAGTGCGGCGTAGCCCGCGACGATAAAAATCACTATTAGCGCCCAACGCAAGCCGAAGTCCCGCGTTCCCACCCGCAACCCACGCAACAGGAGGAGGCTCAAAATAAAATACTCCGTGAAGTGAGCGCTCTTCCTTATGACGTGGTGAATCAAAGAAAGTGTTTCGGGCATTGCATGCGGAAGGAACCATCGGAGTACCGGTATGATGACTCGGGAGGTATTTTCGCTGGTGAAAGTCTCAGTTGAGAACGACGAGATAAGAATCGCCCAAAGAATTGCCGGCCACCAATACCGCAGCCAGCGCACCCTAGTGCCACCCCGCCAGACACACCGGCACAGGTTGATTCTCTGGATGTGGTGCGTTATTCAAGCCGGTAGTTCGGAGCTTCTCGAGTGATGATCACGTCGTGGACGTGGCTTTCGCGCAGGCCTGCCGATGAAATACGAATGAAGCGGCTCTTTTCTTGCAATTCTTTGAGATTCTCAGCCCCACAGTAGCCCATTCCGCTGCGCACCCCGCCAACGAGCTGGTCGACAAGCGCGGAGAGCGGTCCTTTGTAAGGGACTTGCCCTTCGATTCCTTCGGGGACGGATTTGCCGCGATCCGCAAGCTCTTGCGAATAGCGGTCTGCGGAACCGGCTTCCATCGCTCCTAGCGAACCCATGCCGCGGTACGATTTGAAAGTACGTCCTTGATAAAGAATCGTCTCGCCCGGAGATTCTTCGGTGCCCGCAAAAAGGCCACCGATCATCACGGTGGATGCGCCCGCTGCGATGGCCTTCGTGATGTCGCCTGAAAATTTAATTCCGCCATCGGCGATAATTGGCACGCCGGAATTTCTCGCTGCTCGCGAGCATTCCATGATCGCAGTTATTTGCGGCACACCAGCACCCGTCACTACCCGTGTGGTGCAGATCGAGCCGGGGCCAATGCCCACTTTTAATCCGTCGACGCCCAGCGAGATCAGATCGCATGCGCCTTCGGCAGTAGCAACATTACCGGCAATCAGCTGGATTTCAGGAAACTTGCGCTTTACAGCGCGAATTGCTTCCATTACACGGGTTGTGTGTCCGTGGGCGGTATCGATTGCCAGCACATCCACTTTCTCCCGTGCAAGTTCCTCAGCCCGTTCGAGATAGTCGCCAGTCGCCCCGATCGCAGCGCCCACCCGGAGGCGACCTTGTTCGTCCTTCGTGGCGCTCGGAAACTCGATTTTCTTTTGAATGTCTTTTACGGTGATCAGGCCTTTGAGATTGAATTCGTTGTCGACAACCAGAAGCTTCTCGATCCGATGCTTCTGCAAGATTCGCTCGGCCTCGTCGAGCGTGGTGCCCACGGCAACTGTGACGAGATTATCCTTCGTCATTACGGCGCTCACAGGCTGATCGAGATTGCGCTCGAATCGGAGATCGCGATTCGTCAAGATCCCCACCAGCCGTGTCCCGCGCGTCACGGGCAAGCCGGAGACCCGGTACTTCGTCATGATATCGAGCGCTTGCCGCACCGACATTTCGGGAGCAATCGTCACGGGATCAACGATCATCCCGCTTTCCGAGCGCTTCACACGATCCACTTCTTCCGCCTGCCGGTCGATGCTCATGTTGCGGTGAATAAATCCGATCCCACCCTGGCGCGCGATCGCAATCGCGAGGCGCGAGTCAGTCACAGTGTCCATCGCAGCCGCCACGATGGGGATGTTCAGCGGGACGTTGCGCGCCAGACAGGTGCGTGTGTCTGCTTGTGTTGGCAGTACTGAAGACTTGCCTGGCAGCAGCAGAACGTCGTCAAACGTCAGCCCTTCCGGGATGGCGCCCTCAATCATCAATTTCTCCTATGGTCTCGCGGCGTTTCGCGTTGCGCAAAAAAAGCGCCTATAAACAACTCAGCCCAGCCGGATTCGCTGGGCTCCACCGCGATTCAATTGTCGCAACTTACCCTCATGATTAAAAAAGCCATTCTAGGCGCATCGCGAGACGAAATCAAGAAGCTCGCTCAGCTAGTCGAGTTGCACGATCAGCGCAGACTCCCTACCATAGATGCGATGAAAGAATTCATTCCGTCGCGGTTGCTTCGCAATCCGCATGCAATGACGATTGCCGCCACTTTCTGGCGGCGAAAATACTCCCGGCTTCCTGCGAGCACTTCCCGGTTTTTTGAAGTTGAACCGGGGACACAGGTTCGCGCTGAATGTCACTGGCAAGAGAATGCGCGTGAGCATGCGACGATCGTTCTATTGCATGGTCTCGAAGGCTCGTCTGACTCCGGGTATATGCTGGGAATCGCGGAGAAGGCGTGGCTTTCGGGCTTCAATGTCGTTCGGTTGAATCAGCGCAACTGCGGCGGTACCGAACAGCTCACGCAAACGCTTTATCATTCCGGGCTAAGCGGCGACATCCGTTCTGTGATTTTCGAACTGATCGAGCGCGACCAATTGCCCGAGATTTTCGCTGTCGGATTCTCAATGGGCGGCAATTTGGTGCTAAAAATGGGCGGCGAATTAGCTGACTCAGCGCCCACGCGGATCCGCGGTTTCGTTGCCGTAGCGCCAGCGCTCGATTTGGCGGCCTGCGCCGACGCACTCGGCGAGCCGCGGAACTTTGTGTACCAACGTCACTTTGTGACAGGCCTGAAGCGCCGTATGCGTCTGAAAACAAGCCTCTTTCCCGGAGTTTTTGCCGTTGACGGAATGCGGAACATTCGAAGCGTCCGTGAATTTGACGAGCTGATTACGGCTCGCTTTTGCGGCTTCGCGGGGGCCGACGATTACTACAAGCGTGCAAGCGCGTCGCAATTGATGGCGCACATTCGCAAGCCGTGCATGATTCTCACTTCGCAGGACGACCCCTTTGTCCCGATCTCGTCATTCAGCAACGCCGCCATCCGCGAGAATCCTTGCATCGAACTCGTCATCACGAAGCACGGCGGTCACTGTGCCTTCATCTCAAATGAGCGAGGCGATGCGCGTTTCTGGGCGGAAAACCGCGTTGTAGAATTTTGTGTGCAGCTCTCGGATCCGCAGCGCTAAGATGTTGGGGATTTTGTGAAAGCGGGTTTAGTCAACTTCTTGACGTTGGCTCGCTTGGCAGCTAAGATTATTTCGCTAAAGCGCGTGATCGTAATTCGACAATTCAGCTCGCCGTTCCAAATCAGAAGGCAACTTCCTTCCGACTTTCATCTTCTTATTGTTCGTCCTGGAATCTCAGTGCGCTCTTGGCGGCGATGTTGCTAACCGCGCCGGCAGTAAAGGAAATCAGAATGAATTGTAATAAATATCCGATCGCGGCTCGTCCCGATGGCCGTCTGTATGCGGCCGTCCAGCTAGGGTTCGTGCGTCTTGGGTCGTTCGCGCTCCTTTTCACATTTGCGTTCAGCTTCATGGCAATCGCGCCGATTCACGCCCAGAAGTTGAGCGAAAAGCAGCTTCCGAAGATGTACCGGGAGTGGCTCGATCGCGACGTGGCATATATCATCACCAAGGAGGAGCGGGATACCTTCCTTAAGCTCACCTCGGATGAAGCGCGGGACAAGTTCATCGACCATTTTTGGGCGCTTCGTAACCCGGATCCCGGTTCACCGTCAAACAGCTATAAGGACGACATTTACCAAAGAATTGCATACGCGGACGCTCATTTTGGTACAGGTTCTGGAGGCGAAGGGTGGCGGACCGCGCGCGGCCAAGCCTATATCACACTGGGCCCTCCCGCTCACAAAGATACGCATTACGGCGCCGGTAATCTGAGGCCGTTGGAAATTTGGTTCTATTCGAATACACTCCCACCCCTCCCACCTTTTTTTTACATCATGTTTTATCAGCGTGACAATATCGGCGATTTTCGGTTTTACAGCCCGTACTTTGACGGGCCCACAGAACTCGTCACAGGGGTTGAGGCGATCAACGACAATACAGCGGCTTTGAAGATGATTCAGGATTCGGTCGGGCCGGAAGTCGCTCGCGTGGCGCAAACATTGTTGCCGGATGAGACGATAGATCAGCAGGGACGCATCAGCCTGTCGTCCGACATACTGATTTCGCAAGTCAAGAGCCTTGCAAATCAGCCTGCTTACAAAGCCATGTTGGAACGCCGCCGGAGATTGCTGGAAGACGTCTCATCGCGAATCGTCGTCGAGGGACGAAACCTCGACATCATTACTCTCCCAGTTCGGGATTCTCACGGTCTGACGCGTCTGGATTACGCGATTCGTATGCACAACCCGAGCGACCTGACGCTAACAGACGGTGGTAACGGCCGCTACACCTTCGCGCTCGAAGTCCGGGCGCGGGTTTTCGGGCCGGACGGAAAGCTGATTTTTACGCAGCAGAGATCTGTCACTGATTCCATGGACAAAGCAGGTCTGACTAAAATTCAAGACCGAGTCTTCGGGTATGAAAGTTCGCTGCCTCTGCCGCCCGGAAAGTATCGTCTCGATTTTTTGCTGACTGACTGGCAAAAAAAACTGGGCCTCCATGCTGAGCGCGAAGTGACAATCCCAGTGGTGGATGCCAACAGTCTTCTGATCCCGGGTATCCTGCCGTTTGCAGCCGCAGTTACGGTAGACCCTTCGGCCGTGGATTCCACGCCGTTTGCAATGGGTGGGGTTAAGTTCACTCCTCTGGCGGGTACCCCCCTACTGTTAAATCCTGGTCAGAACCTGGAAGTCGCCTATCAAATATGGACTGCGCCGAAAGATCCGCAAGCGGTCGCAGGACAGAACCTTCAGGTCCATTACGCTTTAGGGCAGCCTGCTAATATTGGAACGGCCACAGTGGTTGATGACTCGATTAGCATGGCCCAATTCGATTCGAATGGGTCGCTGGTAAATGGAAAGAAATTTTCGCTCAACCCGCAGTGGATCGGCAGTTATATGCTCGCAGTTGCGGTCAGCCATGGCGCCTCGCAGCGAGCCTCGGCGACACTAAACTTCCGAGCGGTGGGGGGCGACTTGGTTCCTAGGCCCTGGGATGTGTCCGACCCGTCATTGGTCAAAGATGCGGAGCAAGGAGTCCAGGATCAACAGCGGGGACTCTGTTACCTCAGTTTGGGTCAAGCGGCCGAAGCGCGGCTTTATTTTCGTCGCTCGTTAGAGCGCGACCACGGAAATGAGGTTGCGCGCTCTCGCTTGGTTAACGCCTACTATTCACAGCAAGATTATTCCGCGGTTGTGAGCCTCTATAACGACTCTGGTGCGACCAACGAAACCGATTCTGAAACCCTTTCCCACATCGCCTCCAGTTTGGTGAAGACAGGGGACACGAAGCGAGCGATAGCGCTCTTAGAGCAATCGATTCATTCGCGTCCTGAGGACGGAGGTCTGTACTTGGCTCTTGCGGAGGCCTATGAGCAGGCCGGCGATACCGCGAAGGCGGCTGAGATGACGCAAAAGGGTCGCTCATACATCGGGCCGGCACAACCCTCTACGCCTTAATAGTCCGTCCCAGAAGTTCATACTACGAGGCGTATTCTACGAGTGGGCGTATATTATTTTTCGTATAATTCTCCTCGAAACAAAATAAAAACTGCACCCTCATTTTCCATCCTTGTGGTTGACCTAAGGTAACATCCTTTTTATCAGTCGCTTAGAGATGCTCCTCAAATTTTCCTTTTTGGCCCTAATGGTGCATACATCGTTCACAGTATCAGCGTCTTGGGTGTAGACGCGGGGATTTCGTTTCTTGTTTTGCATGCCCGGGGTGTGGTGTTTGGGAATGTCTCGGTATCGGGAATTCTTTCAGATTCTAGGGGTGAAAGGAGCCGTATGAGCTTTTTGAAAAATGTTTTCCTTGCTTCTCTCGTCTTGGTGCTCTTCGCTGCATCTGCCATGCCAGCGCTTGCACAGGACCAGAGCTCTGCGCGAGGCAATTTGAGCGGTCTGGTATATGACTCTTCACAAAGCTTGGTTCCTGGCGCTGAGGTCGCGATCACCGGACCAATCGGCAGCCAGACACAGAACACTAGCGGACAGGGGTCGTTCCTCTTTTCGACCTTGATTCCAGGTTTGTATTCAGTGCGAGTTACGAAACCCGGATTCAAAGTTTCGGAAGTCGGGAACGTCGAAGTCTTGATTAACAAGACCACCAGCGTCTCGGTTACTCTCGAGCCTGGCGCGGTCACTCAGGTGGTCGAAGTAGCGTCGGCGAGCCTGACTGTCGACACCACGGCATCCTCGGTGAACACCGATATTGCCGGACACCTTCTACCAGAATATCCCTGTGCAACGAAACGTTGCGAGTCTCTTCTACCTCGCTCCCGGCGCTGTTTCCGGTATCGGAACTGGCGCTGCAAACCCCTCTATCTCTGGGTCGACTGGATTGGAGAACCTGTACGTCGCTGACGGCGTCTCGATTAACGACCCGGCTTTCGGTGGCCTTGGCGTTTGGGCGCGTGCTTATGGCGCGCTTGGATCGGGAATCAACCTGTCGTTTGTGAAGGAAGTTCAGGTAAAGACTGGCGGCTTCGAACCGCAGTACGGTCATGCCAGCGGCGGTATCGTTCAGGTTGTTACGAAGTCAGGCGGGACGTCGTTCCACGGCGCGATTGGCGGGTACTTTAATACTCACGCCATGCAGGACACGTACCTTAACTCTGACGATCCGGTTTACAACACTCTCAACCAGGTCGGGCGTCACATCAACGATGGACGCTACGAAGCCGACGGCGAAATGGGCGGTTATGTTCCTCTGCTGGGGTTGAAAGACCGGCTTTTCTGGTTCGGTACTTTCAATCCTACTTGGAACCAGGCCCGCTGGTCACCGACTCTCGGAAATCCAAATTTCGGTAGTGGACCCTCCGGGCTGTTCGACATTTACGGAACCCACATTCAATATCGAACGTTTTCCGAGGATTATGCTGGTAAGCTGACTTTTAAAATCAATAACTCGCACACAATCGAGAGTTCCGTGTTCGGAGATCCGAACTCGCGTAACGACGCGCCCTCTCCTAACCTGTTGAATGCTGACAGCACGTCAGTGAATTCGACATGGAATTACGGTACCCGTAACTGGGACACTCGCTATGACGGGGCGCTCAGTCCGACATGGACGATCGATGCGGCATTCACTTGGAGCTGGAATCATTTCACGGAAGCTCCGGCTAACATCGTCCAGATCGTCGACCAGACTCAGGTAGATGGTTTTACAGGTCAGCGCGGCACGTTTACTGCACAGGGCTTCGGTTTCTACGAGCCGTATGACTCAAACACGAAGTCGATCCAGATGGACACGTCAAAGACTTATCACTTTGCCGGTCAGCACACCTTCAGCGTTGGATACAACTGGCAATTCCCGAAGTACAACGACGTTACCAGAAACTCCGGGCCGACGTATCCGATTCCCGCGGTCAATGCCTCGGGAATGGACCCAGGGTACGCCACTAGGCCAGGAGTTGTTGGTAGCCCGAGCGATGCGGCTCTCATTCTGGTGCTAGCCGATCCGGCTCATACCCGTGGGACAGGCGGCTTGCACTCTCTGCCCCTACATGGACGTCCCAGGATTTGCGACTCCCCAGCGAGTCGTCTTGCAGCAAGTGCGTGGACGGTTCGATGACAAGACGACAGTGAGCAGCGGCAAGTATCACGCCGCCTATGCGAACGACGCCTGGTCGATCGGAACGCATGTCACGTTGAACGCAGGCATCCGCTGGGAACAGCAGCGCCTTGTGGGCAACACGGACTTTCACTCCTTCGTAAACATGTGGTCGCCGCGTTTCGGCATCATCGTGGATCCCAAGGGCGACCGCAAATCGAAGATTTACGCCAACTTCGGCCGTTACGCATACGTCCTTCCGCTCGACGCGGCGATCCGATCGCTTAGCACGGAATCAGACTTCCTGAATCCGTTCTTTGCTCCGGCCTCGACGTCGGTTGGATGCCCGGCTGGGTCTGGCACCGTGCGTCGTTACCACTGGAAGTGGCGCTCCGGACTATGCGAACTTCTTTGTTCCCGATGGTGCGCACCTTCTAAACAATGCCACTGATGGTGTACTAAGAAGCGTGAACGTCGCCCAAAACGGCGGCGAACCGTTTGCACCTGGCACCCGTATGGAATATACGGACGAATTCGTCGTCGGAGCCGAGCACCAGTTCCGCGGCGGCATCGTAGCCAGCGCCCGGTACATTGATCGCCGCCTCAAGCGCGTGATCGAAGACCAGGGCGGTATTTCGGTGGAGCAGTTCAACGCTCTCGCCAATAACGGCGGCGGCCTGAACTATTTCATCGGAAATCCCAACGCGAAGCAGGATATTTTCGTGAATCCGAACGAGCAAGTGTTCGGCGGAAGCGGAGCCTGCACCGGCAGTTCCAATGGGATTACGACCGATTGCACGCCCGTGGGACTCGGGTTTCGCAGCGGCCTACGCAACGGCTCTGGCGACGCCTTCGGCGGCTAATGCGGCTGCTTTGGAGGCGCAGGGCTATCCTTCGGCCTGTATTGACTCTCACAATGTTCCTACGGTTTACACTGCCCCCGATCAGTCAAACACGTTTGGCTCGATTCTCGGCAGCGCCTGCTTCCCCGCGGTGAATACCGGTACTTGGACCACGCCCGCTGGTAAGTTGCTTCCCGATTGCACCAGTTTTTCGCAATCGCAGATGCCGGGCGTATGTGCGGCTTTCGGTGGTGAGTTTTATCCCGACGGCAAGCCAGACACATACAAGGACCCGAAGCGGGAATATGAGGCGGTTGAGCTCGAAGTCAACAAGGCCTTCAGCCACAACTGGGCGATGGTAGCCAACTGGCGCATTGCACAGCTTCGTGGAAACTATGAAGGCGCGTTCCGCAACGATAACGGGCAGGCTGACCCTGGTATCAGCTCACTGTTCGACCTGACCGAAGGTGATTTCGGTCTGATCGGGCAACAGCAGGGCATCGGTCCACTCAACACAAATCGCAAGCAAGTTGTCAACGTCTACACGACCTACGTTCTGGGCAGTGGCAAGCTGAAGAACATGGTTCTGGGTGGCGGCGTGAAGATTCAGTCGGGCGTGCCACTTACTACTTTGGCTGCCCAACAGGCCTACCAGAATCCAGGCGAAGTGCCAGTGTTCGGTCGCGGCGATCTCGGCAATGCGCCCGTCACCGGCAGCGTTGATGCCCACATTGAATATCCGTGGAAAATCAACGACCGTTTCACGATGAAGTTCGGGATGGATTTGTTCAACATCGCGGACGGCAGGCGTCAGCTTCTGATCGACCAGAACGTGGACCAGGGCTTCCAGGTTAAGAACATCGATTTCCAGAAGCCGGCTGCCTGCGCAGGTCAAGTATGTCAACCCTTCCAGACACCTTTCCAGGCAAGGGGTAGCGTTCGCTTGGAGTTCTAACCTCAACTAAAACCTCGGGAGGGCGCTTCGGCGCCCTCCCTTTTTTTTGGGGTGGCATTGTTGACCCTGCTGTCTCCCATTCTAGGGCCCTACCCGGCGCGGCGTTGCTCGTTGATCTTGTTCCCCGAGAAGGGAACTACTGACTCACAGCGGTGGTATAGTCAAGACTCAAGCATTTGGTGTAGCGCCGCCAAGAGCGAGGAGGTTTCACGTGCGATATTTAGGCGTTACTGCGGGCTGCCTTCTTTTCGTGACTGCCCTCGCCTTCTCTAGGTGTGCCTTCGGTCAGCATGGTGGTTCCCTTAGGGTAGCCCTGGAGATCAATGTTCAAGTGCGAACTGCCGCCGGGACGCCTGCCCCTCCCGGAACTCATATTGGGCTTGAGCTCGCTGAAGGAGGGCCTGTCGACGAGTGCCAAACAGAACCCGATGGTAGGTGCCACTTCATACCTCCTTCGCCAGGCTCCTACGTTGTTAGGCTTAAGCAACCAGGTTATAAAGAGCAGTCCACGCGCGTAGACCTTATCTCTACGTCAAAGGGATATGTATCTCTCACGTTGCAGCCCATCCCGGGAGCGAAGGAGCCCGAGGCCCCCAAGGACGCGACGGGAGGCTCGGTTTCCGCAGCCGACCTGGCCGTTCCCGACAATGCCAAGAAGGAATTTGAAGCTGCGCAGAAGGCGCTCGATGCCAAGGACTTCGATTCGGGGATCGCGCACCTTAGGAAAGCCGCCGAGTTATATCCAAATTTCCCTCAAGCGTACGCTACGATGGGCGCAGCTTATCTTGAGCAAAAGAAGTACAAGGAAGCACAAGACGCGCTTGAGAAGGCTGTTCAGCTTGACCCAAAAGCAGCTGGAGCATATATCGAGCTGGGGGCCACGCTTAACCAACTGAAGGACTACCCTGGCGCGGTGACTGCGCTCACCAAGGGCCTTGATTTGAACGCGGACGTGCCAGCCGGCAACTACGAGCTCGCTAAAGCTTACCTGGCGCAGCAGCAGTGGCAGAACGCTGAGCCGGCTCTGAGGAAGGTTATCGCTGCGCAGCCGGATATGGCTAGCGCCCACGTGATGCTCGGCAACGTTCTGCTCAAGAAGGGCGATGGCCCTGGCGCCCTGAACGAGTTTCAAACCTATCTAAAGCTCGATCCGAATGGTCCGACGGCACCGGGAGTTCGCGAAGTAATCCCCAAGATTGAAGCAGCTCTGGCGAAGCAGACGAAATAACCATCACGACGCGTCAGCCTGGCTTCCGCTCCTGACCGACGCTCCGCAACATCTATGCAATCGGGATTTCGAGTGAGGGCGCGAATCCGGGTGTGAGAAGCTTTGCTTCGCCGGAACCGGCGATCACCATGACGTCTTCGCAGCGTAAGCCGTAGTCTCCTACCACATAAATTCCAGGCTCGTTGGAGAAGGTCATTCCTGGCTTCAGGATTGTGGTGTTGCCCTGCACAAGATAGGGCGACTCGTGTCCGTCCAGCCCTATCCCGTGGCCCAGGCGATGCGTGAAGTATTTGTATCCGGGGCCGAAACCCGCATCCGTAATCACCTTGCGGGCGGCGCCGTCCACCGAGCCGCATTCGCGCCCTGCCACAGCAGCCGCGAGCGCCGCGTCCTGCGCGCTTCGCACGATTTCAAAGGCGTGCTGCAGCTTGGGCGACGGTTTTCCCAATGCACTCGTTCGTGTCACGTCGGATTCATAGCCCTCGACGCGCGTTCCTCCGTCAATCAGCACGCCCATCCCCTCGCGCAGCACCTGCTCTTCACGCGTCCCGTGCGGCAAAGCGGCCGCGGGTCCGAACAGCACAATCGCGTATCCTTCTAGCCCCATCTTCTTGTAGGCGCGCGATATCATGACCGATACCTCTCGCTGCGTCATGCCTTCGCGCAGTGATGCAAACGTAGCTTTGTAAACGTCAAACGTGACCGAGCATGCCAGCCGCATCAGCTCCAGTTCATGCTCGCTTTTCTGCGCGCGGCATCCGACGGTAACCGGGTTGCCGCTGCCGTAGTCGAGCGAGGAAGCCGCTTGTCGAAGACCGTCGTAGAAAACGTACTTTGTGGTCTCTTCCACTCCGACTCGTCCAGTGCGAATGCCTCTCTCGGCCAGCCATTTCGCGATCAACGCGTAGGGGCTCTCATCTTCTTGCCAGACGCGCAGCTCTATGGGCCACCGCAGCTGCTCTCGCAAGCGCCCTTCCTCGAAGGCCGGGCAGATCATCAGCGGTTGGCCTTCGCGGGGAATCATCAGGGCGACGATGCGTTCGCTCAAGCCCCATGGAGTTCCTACGTAATATGCGAGTGTCGTGCCGGGCGTCACGTAGAGCGCGTCAAATCGCGGTTTCGCATTGGTCATCAGCTCTTGCGCGTGCGCGATGCGCCCTTGCAGTTCGTCGACGCGGATCGGCTTCACCCGGTCGCCCAAAGGCTGTAACTTGTTAAAGGCGGGGGGCAATTCGCCCGGTGTGGACTGTGAACTCTGCTGCGCGCGTCCGCTGTTCACCAGCGGTGCGTTTATCACGGCGGCGGTTGCACCGGCGCCTGCGATCGAAGCAGTTTTCAACAACTCGCGCCGCGATATCTTCATGATTCCTCCGGTAATGCCGCGTGCAAAGCAGCGGGCTTGCTGTAGCTAGAAGTGAGAAATCAGAACCACATCCGTAGCGGGGACTCCGCGCGAGTAAACAATCTGTTTTCCATCCGGCGAAAGCGCATAGGCCCACACAAAGCCCGAGCCAAAATTCATGATCGGTTTTGGGGAAATAACAGCGGCACCCGGGGCGCCAACCGGTTGGGCCCAAAGGCTCGCTACCGAATTTTTGTTTACCACAAACAGCACCGAACGCCCGTCCTTGGTCCACTCAAGGTCGCTTCCACCTTCGCCGCCAAAAACGGTCTCCGCTGGGACGTCATAGACGTTCCGAATTTCTCCGCTGTCGATTGCAACGATAGCCAGCTTCGCGGGTTTGGTTTGATCGGGATGGTATGACGCGGCGATGAGCTGGTTGTCGGGCGAAATCGCCGGAAACTGAAGCGGCTCTTTGCCCAATCTGGCCGGTGTTCCGCCGTCAATCGCGATCTTCATAAGAGCGGGCAAATCGGCCGAAAGATTCACGTATAAAACCGTCTTTCCATCTGGCGAACAGATCGGCCACACGTCTGCTGGCCCGTTTGTGAGCTGTTTCACGTCACCCGCGTTGGCATCGCCGCGCCACACCGACAATCCCTGATCCGGCCGATTCACTGTGAAGACCACGTGCTGCCCGTCGCCGCATGCGGACGGGAACATCGCCGCTCCCGCGCTAACGGAAACGTCGTGGGCATTGGCTCCGTCGGGAGAAGTTGTCGCCAATTTCGTGGTGCCGGAAGCATAAAAGCTGTAGAGAATCTGATTCAACGGAGTCCATGAGACACCGAACACGCCATCCGCGCGGCTGATTCCCGAGGTAATCTGTTTAGACGGTGAAAATGAAGAGCCGCTTCCAACACCGGCCGACCACAAATTTCCTGTAAGAGTCAGTTGCACGGTAGCAAGCGTGGCGCCATCGGAAGTGACGCTCGCTCCAGTATAGAAATTCAAATCATTCGTGATTCGCCGCGCTTCACCACCGGGGTAACTTACCATCCATAGCTGGGCGTTAAGCGAAGGCTTGCTGATCGGCGATCCAAAAACTACGGCGGATCCATCCGGCATCCAGCTCATCCGCCTCACATATCCCCAATCTATTGTTCCGAGCCGGGTTTCTGCGCCGGTGTCAACCGCTACTGTTTCGATGGCATATTGTTGAAAGCCTGCGCTGATGGACTTTCCTACCGCAATCCGTTGCCCGTCCGGGGACCATGCGGGGCCCTCCGCCGAAAATGAAAGTGGCTGCCGCAGTATGGCAATTGCATGCTCCGCCGAACCGTCGGCCTTGGCCGTCAGTAAGCTCGACGTTCCCGCTGTACTCGATTGCCGCACGAAAGCGATCTGCTTCCCGTCCGGCGAGAATGTCACTGGGCTGTCCACGTCGACAATCAATTCGCGCGGTGTTCCCCCGAGCGAAGGAACTTGATAGAGTTTCGAAAGCCCAGTTCCAGGTTCGCCTTTTACGAAATACAAATAATTTCCATCCGGTGAAAATGTCACTCCCTTGAAGTTTCCGACCGACGGCGCCACAACCTGGGCCGTGCTGCCTGTGCCGAGCTGTCGCACCCAGATTCCGGACTTTCCCTCTTCATCGGAAATATAGGCGAGCCATTTTCCATCGGGCGAAATCGCAGCACCGTACGTGTGACCGGACGACGAAATCGGCGTGATCGTCATCTGCGCGAACGAAGGTTGTGCTTTCCGGCCGTTGCGTTCATGAACGAACAAGAACACCGCTGCCGCCAGCGCCGCTAGCACCGACGCGCGGCGTACCCATGCGCTCCATGGAAATCGAGTGGTGATCGAAGATGTTGCCGCACCTGACTGGATTTGCGATGACGAGGGTAGGTTCGATACGGCCGCAAGTGATGGGGATGTCGCGCCAGGCGCAGCAGGCCACCGATTCGAGGAGCCACTTGCCGGGCGAGAGGAATCAGTGTCACGCTTCAATCGCTTCAAATCTCCGCGGAGTTCAGCCGCGGTCTGGTAGCGGAAATCAGGATCCTTCTCGATCGCCTTTCCGATAATTTCTTCCAGCTTCGGTGGAAGATTGGGATTCAAAGTCGAAGGCGCAGCCGGCGTGCGATTCAAGATCGCGTCGAAAATCACGGCGGAAGTATTTCCGTTGAACGCAGCCTGGCCCGTGGCCATCTCGTAAAGCACGGCGCCCAAACTGAAGAGATCAGTGCGCGCGTCCAATTCCTCACCTCGCGCCTGTTCAGGAGACATATAGGCCACCGTGCCAAGCGCCGATCCGGGGCTCGTCAGCATCAAATTGTCCGTTGTCGGCTGTGTTGTGGTGTTACCCGCACCCACAGCTTCGGCGATCCGGCGTGACGCTCCCTGTTTGGCGAGTCCGAAATCGAGGATCTTCGCCTGGCCTCGCGCGGTGACAAAAATATTGGCGGGCTTGATATCGCGATGAATGATCCCGCGCGAGTGCGCCGCGTCGAGCGCATCCGCAATCTGCGCCCCGAACTCGAGAAGGGAATCGGTTGCCACGGGACGTCCGCCGATCCGTTCGCGCAGCGTTTGGCCCTCGAGCAGCTCCATCACAAGGAAAGGGCGCCCGTTGTATTCGCCCACATCATAAATCGTGCAAATTCCCGGATGATTCAGCGACGAGGCGGCGCGTGCTTCGCGCTGAAAGCGCTCGAGAGCACCCGGATCTCGCGTCAGTTCCTCGGACAAGAATTTCAATGCGACTTGCCGCCCGAGCCGCGTGTCCTCGGCCCGATACACCTGCCCCATCCCCCCGCTTCCCAGCGGCTCGATGATTCGATAGTGCGATATTGTTTGTCCGATCAAGCGATCCGTCCGCGTGCCATCGTAAACAACTCACAGTGAGCGCGCAAGGCGCGAAAGTCGATCGTCACGCATCATCGTTCCGTCGCAAAAATGCGGAGAACGGCACAACTCCGTTCCCCGCAAGATAGCTATCGCACTCTGTTTTATTGCTGGCCGACGACGGAATTGGACGGCCGCGGCAACACCGTTACCGTCACTGGCTGATCGAGTTGAAAGTCCAATCTGGTTTCCGCCGGAATTTTCACCTGCTTGCCCTTTGTCGCTCCCTGGTAAATCGCCCCGCCTGCCGCTCCCACTCCAGCGCCAATTCCTGCACCTTTTCCGCCGCCCGCAATTGCCCCGATGATCGCGCCCAGCGCCGCCCCACCCCCCACCTTCGCCGCGGTGTTCTTGCCGCGGGAGCTTCCGGTGACCGAATACGTGTTGCTGACAAGCGGGTAGGATCGTCCCTGAAATTCCATCTTCACCAATTCCAAATGCAGTTCGCTTTTTCCCTTCATCCGCCCCGCTGAACTCGCGCTCACCAGCCGGACATAAATGTCCGCGCCGCGCGGCACTACTACGTCATTGTCCACGACGAGTGGCGATTCGAGCGACGCGTGAAATATTTCACCAGCGCTGTTCACCGACGCATCTACCCCGTCGATCATTCGCACCGTCAGCGTGGAGCTAGCTGGAACCTCAACCTGTCTCGGTTGCGGCGGGGGAGGTGTAGGCAAGGGCGGCTGCACCGCTTGAGGAGTAGCAGGTGGAACGGGTTGCTGTTGCACGTCTGGCGCGGCTGGCAGCTCGGGCGGTGCTTGCTGTGGAGCAGCGGTATTTTCAACAATCTGATTATCGTCGGCGGGAGGCGGAGAACTTTTTGTGCGCGCTTTGCGCGCCTTATCAGCAGCGCGGGCAGGCGGGCTACCGCTTAGAGCAATAGACGCAGGCGCGGATTGATTCGTCGGGGGATTGGGCTCAAGTGCAGGCGTCGGCGCGACCGTCATCTGATCGTTAACTTTTGCCACGCCCGCCGTTTCATTCGCAATCTTGTATGCTTTGTAGCGGGCCGCATCGTTCGGCACCGTGCCGGCCAACGTCACCTGCCCGTCCTTTGACGTGACTTCCAGGCTGGCGCCGTTCAACTGCGGGTCCGAGAACATCTGCGACTTTATTTGCGTTGCAAGCGTCGCATCGTCCGTCTTTTTGGCGCAGCCCGCGGCAAAAATCGCCACCAGTATCGCAACGGAAAGAACCGCCCTACGCCCCATAACCACTCCCTTCAGCGATCCCTGAAAGCGAAGAAAAAGCGCAACGGCCCGTCATCCGCCTCCGGCAGGCAAGACTCTACTACGATGCCCCCAGTACCCTAAGTGCTGTCTCAACAGTTACATTCTGGCTCGGAAATTTCGCGCGCCGCACTACTAGATTGTCCGCATTCTCGCGCAACTTTCCGCGAGGCCCAGTGTTCACTCTCCCAGCAGCTGAATCGGGTGTTGGCCCTAATTTTTCAAAGCGATTTTCGGTTTAAAAAGGAGATTTGCAATGCGCGTTTCGAAAGCTATGGGTGTGTTCGCTTCATTACTCGCAATGTTAGCTCTATCCAGTTGCGGTGGAAGTTCTTCCGGCACGCAACCCAGCCAGCAGATGGGCGGCATGTTTACGATCGGCACGGACAGCCCGACGCTTCCAAGCGTCGTGTCGGTTCAAGTCCAGATCACGAGCATCACGCTTACCGACGGCACCACGACCGTAAATCTTTTGAACGGTCCGCAGACCGTCGATTTCGCCAAATTGAACGGCTTGCGCAGCCTGCTCGATCTTGAAGACGTTCAAGCCGGCACCTACACCTCGGCCAATATCGGGGTCGGCACCGTCGTAATCCAATATCTCGACACGACGCAATCACCTCCTGCGTTAAACACGATTAACGCGACGGTGTCGCCGATGACGGTTACTCAGACTCTCAAGACGCCTCTCGTCCTGGCCGACAATGATCTGGTCGGTTTCTTCATGGATCTCGACCTCAGGCAATCCATCCAGACCGACGCGAACGGCAACGTGACGGGCAACTTCACTCCCACATTCGATGTGAAGGGCCTTTCCGTGGACGACGCCGACGCTCAAATCGATTGCTTCTACGCCGGAGTGGTGAGCGTGAACCCGGCAGGGAATCAGTTTGTGATTCAGGGTCCGCGCGGCCGTCAATACACCGTGGATACCACCACTTCCACGAATTTCGATTCCAGCGAGATGCCCTCAAGCTACGATACGAACACGATCGTCGAAGTCTCCGGTACTCTCAATCGGGTCACCCGTGATATTACGGCGACCGAAGTGGAAGTTGTATCGACAGATCACTTCTTCCTTGAGGGTCTCGATACATTCGTTCAGTCATCCAACGGCCAAGCGAGCGGCCTCAATATCTACGCGCGCGCAGAACTTCCCGATCTCGCAGGATATCCGCTCGGACAGATCGACACGATTCCTCTGACCGGCAATGAGAAGTACATGATTGCGGATCTCCACATCCCACTCACGTCGCTTCTTTTTGGGCCGTCCAGCCAACTTGCAGGACAACGGGTTCTTTTCGGCGGCAAACTCAATACAACGAATACACCGCCGACAGTTACCGTTCATCGCGTTGTTCTGGAACGCCAAGGACAGCGTGGCAACTGGGTAGTCGGAAGCACCAACGTGCAGAACGGCAACAACGGCACATTCAGCTTGAATGACAACTACCTTGCCGGCGTGTTGCTGCCCCAGCCGCTCACAGTGATGTCCACAAGCTTTACGAATTACGTCAACCTCAGCGGTCTTTCGGCTCTCACCGGCAGCCAGCCGATTCACTTGCGCGTGGTCGGATTCATCCTCATCAATCCGGCGGCGAACAATACGCCTGTGATGGTTGCTCGAAGGGTGGAAGCCTTGAACGACTAGTGGCACTCGATTCAACGTTACTTAATTTCCAAACTGCCGCCGTCAGGCTCCCCCAAGCCGGACGGCGGCAGTTTTTTTTCGCCCTGTGCAGCAAGCTTTGGCTGGAATTCAGAATCAAGTAGTTGGGCGGGTGTTGAAGTAAAGGCGCCCTCGAAGTGACTTGGTTGGACCGGCGTTGAAAAAAGTTTTAAGAAGAAGTTACTCGATTTTCTTCGCCAGCACCTGTTTGCCGCGCACCTCAATCTCAATCGCCAGCGGCGGACGTACGGCGGCGCCATGCGCAATTTCTCCGCGAACCAGCCCTGCTGGCCCGCTGCCGTATCGCGTTAGATCAAATACCGCGCGATTGCACGGGTCGCCGACCATCGGATGCGAGCCTCGAAATCCATAGTCTGCGCGAAGCTTCTGCATGTCCGTTACGAATTCCATCTCGCATGATCCATACGGCTCGACGAGAGAAAAACCCCAGTACACTCCACCGGGAAGATGTACCACCATTGCCGGCACTTCTCGTGAGGTGAGCGGATCGCGAAAAATAAATTTCTTTGCCGACCAATCTTTCGCCAGTTCGCTCGTTGTCGCAATTTCACCCGGTCCCACAGGTAACGGCTCGGAAATTGGCGCAGGCTTGCTGTCTGCTGCTGCCATTGCGGGCGTTGTTGTTTCGCTTTCGGTGTTGGCTTCCTTTGCGGATGTCCCGTGCATCCACCACACCGCAATCAGGCACACCGCCACCACACCAGTTGCGGAAAGAATTAGCCAGCGGGGCGGCATTTGTGACATCGAGAATCTGGCGGACACGGGTTTTCGTTCCGCTGAAGGCGGAGGAGCATGGTAGGCCGATTCGTCCCTGGAAGACACGCCAGGTATCTTTGGATCCGAGGGTTTGAATGGGTTGTTGTTCATTCCGTCTCCGGTTGCCGGGTTTCCGGAAGGGAAACATCAAGGTTGAATCGTGCGGGACGAAAACGCAAGGCAGCAGCAAGATGAGGTGTTAACCCTTAAGCAAGCCAAGGTACTTCTGTAATCGAACCTCTCGCGGGCGCCGCGCTACGGCTCAAGCAGGCCGCTGCGCCAGACGCACCGAATGGTGTGCCACATACTCGTGCAAGTTCGCCACGATTAAGAGCAACTCCAGCATCCGATCGCGCTGTTCCGGGTTCGGCTCGGCCGCGCCCTCTTCGAGATTCTTTACCGTCGCGAGAGCGTCGGAAAGCAGCCATTCCAGGCTGCTCGCATTGACAAACTGGCCTTCTCGGCAGCTCTGCATCGCGTGATCGGTGCGAACAAACGCTTCATCCAGAAAATGATCGAGGCACAGCTGCTCGCCAGCAAGACTTTTGGGGATCGGATTCGCACACCCGGGCCGTTGGCAATTTCCACCTGCAACAGCGGCTGTCATTTCCCACCCCGTGGCCTCGCGGGTTTCCCGCAAGGCATGTGCGAGAGAGACTAGCATATTTCCGAGTTAGGCATGCCAGCCTGCGCGAAAACGGCAATAGCGCCTGGATTCGGGGCATTGGGCGCGCTCGCGTGAGTTATTGCGTTCTATGTGGCGCAAGTTCGCGCGCGCAAGGTGATTTACAAAATCCGAATCGTGCCGGAACTCGTCCTCAATTCCACTCGCACAGCGCCGCCGCTGCCGACTTTTCCATGAAGCTCGTGCGTGCTGATGTTTCCCTGCACCGAAATTGTGTGCTTTGTCTCGATATTGCCGGAACTAGTCTGCGCGTATAGCTCGAAAGCCGCGTTCTCCGGGAACTCCACCGTCACGCTGCCCGAGCCGGTGCGCAGTTTCCAGTCGCCGGACGGAACGCCCTGCGCCTTGATCTCGCCGCTGCCGGTCGTAACGCTCACGGCTCCTTTTGCGCCTTTGATGTCCACGTCACCCGAGCCGGTCGAGATCTCAACGTCGCCTGCCGCCGTCTGTTCCAGCTTCACTTCGCCGCTGCCGCTGGACGCATTCAAACCGCCCGCAATTCCGAGTGCGCGAATCGAACCGCTGCCCGAAGTCGCGCGCGCTGGGCCCTTGATCGAATTAAGTTCCACGCTGCCCGATCCCGTTCGCGCATGCACTTCGCCGCCGATGTTCGCGACTCTCAAATCACCTGATCCGCTCATCACGTCAACGGGCCCAGCGATTCCGCCGATGGTTCCATCTCCCGATCCCGATTCCGAATGCAGTTTCGTCTGTTCTGGCACAATCACTTCATAACTGATCGAAATGCCGTGCTCGCGCCCGCGGTCATCAAAATGGCCGATCCGAATCGTGTTGCCGTTCTGTTCGATTGGCGGATTCGTCTCAATATCATGAATCCGCGCACTGGCGTCGCCGTTCAACCAGGAATGATCGGCTCGGATGGTCGCGTGGATTTCCACTTTGCTCGAATCTCCCGGCTTCACCGAAATATTCCCGGATCCAGTTTGAACCGAAAGGTCCACAGCGCCCGTGACGCTCAATGTCCGATCAAAATGTCCTTCCTGCGCTGCCGCTGCAGGCAACGCGGTCAAAGCAGTCGCCATCGCCGCCCAAATAAAACACACACCGACAACGCGCACACGCGTTCTCATTTCGTCCTCCTGACTGAAACTCACCTCAGTCTGCAGAGGGATACGCAATGGAAGGAGGGAAAGTTCAAATCGGATGGAAGTTCTGGATTAAAGAAGGCTAGGCCGCGGCGCCATGGCACTTCTTGTATTTCTTGCCCGATCCGCAAGGACACGGATCGTTGCGTCCGACTTTCGCTGCCGCTCGCACAGGCTTGGGAGGCTCGGCTTGCGCGGAGCCCGTTTGAAACTGCAAGTTTTGTTGCTGCTGCCGCTGCCGCCGCTCGATTTGCCTGGCTTCGTCTTCCGGTTTCGCGGGCTGCACCAGAAACAGGAACCGCACCGATTCCTTATCGATGCGATCCATCAAATCATCAAAAAGCGTGAACGCTTCCTTCTTGAACTCAACCAGCGGATCCTTCTGCCCATACCCGCGCAGCCCGATGCCTTCCTTCAAATGGTCGAGGCTCAGCAGGTGATCTTTCCACTGCGCGTCCACGATATCGAGCAGGATGCGCCGCTCGAGCCATCGCATCACCTGCGCGCCAAACAGCGTTTCCTTTTCCTCGTATCGCGCGTTCACCTTCTCAATCAACGCGTCGGCCAGCGCATCGTGATTCAACGTCGCGAAATCGATGCCCACCGCTTTTGGCTCGAATCCGAACTGGTTCAGCACTTCATTCGAAAATTGCGTCACATTCCACTGATCGGGATGCTGGTCGCGCGGGCAATAAATATCCACCAACTCATACGCGATTTCTTCCGCCTTCTCGAGCACGAATTCTTTCTGGTCCGCGCCCTCCAGAATTGCGCGCCGCGACGAATAAATCGTCTCGCGCTGCTTGTTCATCACATCGTCGTATTCAAGCAAATGTTTTCGCGCTTCGAAGTTCTGCGCTTCCACGGCTTTCTGCGCGTTCTCGATTCGCTTGCTGATCAGCCGCGATTCGATCGGTATGCCTTCCGTCATCCCCAGCCGGTACATCAGCGCCTTCACGCGCTCGCCGCCGAAAATTCGCAGCAAATCGTCTTCGAGCGAAAGGAAAAATCGCGACGACCCCGGATCGCCCTGCCGTCCCGCGCGCCCTCGCAACTGATTGTCGATGCGCCGCGCTTCATGACGCTCCGTTCCCAGAATGTGCAGGCCGCCCATCGCCACCACTTCGTCGTGCTCCGCGCGGCACTGTTCCGCAAACTGGTCGTAAATCGGCTTCCACTGATCCAGCGGCACCTGATAAATCTTGCCTTCCTGTTGGAACAAAACCATCGGCGCACTATTCGCGCCGCTCGCGCCATTGCCCGAGGCTCCAGCGGTCGCGCTCGAAGCCGTGCCTGCGCTCCGGCAGTCGCCGCATCCGCCTGCGCTGGTGTTTCGGTCCCCGCCGCCGCGCCAATCACGGCGCCCGCCGGCATATACGGCATCGCGAGTTTATTTTTCAACGCATACTCGCGCGTCATCGCCTCAGGATTGCCGCCCAACAAAATATCCGTTCCGCGGCCGGCCATGTTCGTCGACACGGTCACAGCGCCCTTGCGCCCCGCCTGCGCAATAATTTTCGCCTCGCGCTCATGCTGCTTCGCGTTCAACACCTGATGCGGAATCCCAGCCTTCTTCAAATGCTCTGCGATCTTCTCGGACTTCTCGATCGAGATGCTTCCCACCAGCACCGGCTGTCCGCTCTCGTAATACTGCCGGATGCCGCCCGCCTTCGTGTTGTCTTCCTGCAAAATCCCGTTCACGGCCGCTTCGAATTTCTCCGCTTCCGTGCGGTAAACCACGTCCGGATGTTCCACGCGAATCAGCGTCTTGTTCGTCGGAATCGCCACCACTTCCAGCTTATAAATCTTGTCGAATTCCGGCGCCTCGGTCTCCGCCGTTCCCGTCATGCCCGCCAGCTTTTTGTACATGCGAAAATAATTCTGAAACGTGATCGTCGCCAGCGTCTGGTTTTCGCGCTCGATTTTCACGTTCTCTTTCGCTTCCACCGCCTGGTGCAATCCGTCCGACCATCGCCGCCCGGGCATCTGCCGCCCGGTAAATTCGTCCACGATGATCACTTCGCCGTCTTTCACCACGTAATCCACATCGCGCTGGAAAAGCGTATGCGCCCGCAGCCCCTGATACACGTGATGAATAATGTCCATGTGCGCGGGATCGTAGAGGTTCCCGAGGCTCAGCAGCTTTTCAGCTTTCGACACGCCCTCTTCCGTCAACGTCGCCGTCTTGTGCTTCTCATCCAGCGTGTAATCGATGTCCTGGATGAGCTTCGGAATCATCTTGTCGATCTTGTAGTACTTATCCGTGGATTCTTCGGCAGGCCCGGAAATAATCAGCGGCGTGCGCGCCTCGTCAATCAAAATCGAGTCCACTTCGTCAACGATCGCGAAATGATGCCCGCGCTGCACGCAATCCTTCAAATCGTATTTCATGTTGTCGCGCAGATAATCGAAACCGAATTCGTTGTTCGTCCCGTAGGTGATATCCGCGCCATACGCCGCGCGCCGCTGCGTATCTTCCAGATCGTGAACGATCACGCCCACCGTCATCCCCAGCATCTTGTAGATCGGCCCCATCCACTCCGCGTCGCGCCGTGCCAGGTAATCGTTCACGGTCACGATGTGCACGCCGCGTCCGGCCAGCGCGTTCAGATAAGCCGGCAAAGTCGCCACCAGCGTTTTTCCTTCGCCGGTTTTCATTTCTGCGATTTTGCCCTGATGCAGCACGATGCCGCCGATCAACTGCACGTCGAAATGCCGCATCCCCAGCGTCCGCCGCCCCGCTTCGCGCACCGCCGCAAACGCCGGAACAATCGCCGGCTCCACCGCTTCCTTCAGCTTCTGCTTGATCTCCGGGTCGTTATCTTCAACGCCTTCCAACCGCGCCTGCACCTCGGCCTTCAGCTTCGTCGTGTACGCCGCGAGCTCCGCATCCGTAAGCTTCTGCATCGCCGGCTCGAGCGCATTGATCTCGCTCACCACTGGCTGAATCACTTTGATGTCGCGCTCGTGCTTCGTCCCGATAAACCGCGCGACGACGCTATCAACTATTCTCTCGACGTCCATATTTCCTTAGTTAGATGCCTCTAGGGCGTGAAGCGCAATCCGTCAAAGCGACGATGCGCACAACCACTTAATCCCAGCAAAACTCAGTCTACTATTCTATCCGCTCGCCTGATTTCAAGCAAAGCGCGGTTCCTGGTAGCCACGACGAATCGTCGTCAATTCGTCGTGGGTCTTTGACTCACGCCTTTGACTCGCGCCTTCGCCACACCTTGCCGCCCCAACGCCGCCAGTCTATGATTAAGGTTCGCATATCAAGATTCGCGTCAGCTCTCACACACGAAAGGATCCAATGCCTCCCGCACCCGGACAAGGACCAGGACAAATGCCAGGAATCGGCCCGAACCAGCCGCCGAGCGAAAAGAAAGCCCCGATCCCCGGCATCAAAAATCTCGTCGCCGTCGCCAGCGGCAAAGGCGGCGTCGGCAAGACGACCGTCGCCGTAAATCTCGCCCTCGCCCTCAAAGCCCTCGGCGCAAAAGTCGGCCTCCTCGATGCCGACGTCTACGGCCCCAACGTCCCCGTCATGCTCGGCACCGTCGAACAGCCGCGCGCCCTCGACGAGCGCACCATCATCCCCGTCGAAGCCTACGGAATCAAAATGATCTCGATGGGCCTGCTGAATCCCGGCGACAAGCCGCTCATCTGGCGCGGGCCGATGCTTCACAGCGTCATCCAGCAATTTCTCCGCAGCGTGCAATGGGGCGAACTCGATTACCTCATCGTCGATCTTCCGCCGGGCACCGGTGACGTCCAGCTCACCCTGATTCAAAGCGTCGCCATCACAGGCACCGTCGTCGTCACCACGCCCTCGATCGTCTCGCTCGCCGACGTGCGCAAAGCCGTCGAAATGTTTCGCCAGGTTCACGTCGAAATTCTCGGCGTCGTCGAAAACATGAGCTACTTCAATTGCCCGCATTGCGATGGCCGCATCGACGTCTTCGGCCACGGCGAAGGCCGCCGCATGGCCCAACTCTTCGGCGTCCCATTCCTCGGCGAAATCGAAATCGATCCGCAAATCCGCATCGGCGGCGACAGCGGCAAGCCCGTAGCTTCAATGGGCGAAGACGCCCCAGGCGGCAAAAGCATCTTCGCCATGACCCGCAACGTAATGCAGCGAGTAGAATCCGTCAACGCCAACGCCACTTCGCCAGTAGTCCAGATTCTGTAGCGTAGCGCTGCATCGCCGTTCGTACCGCCGGCGTCTCGCCGGCTCTTTTGACTTTCGTGCTCAACGAAAAATGACGCCCAAAACCTTTCGCCGCATCGCCCTCTCGCTTCCCGAAGCCACCGAAGGCTCCCACTTCAGCAACGCCGACTTCCGCATCGCCGGCAAAATCTTCGCCACCCTCGCTCTCGAGCATCAAGGCTACGGAGTCCTCTTGCTCACCCCCGATCAACAAGCCGGCATGATCCAGGACGCCCCCGAAGTCTTCAGCCCAGTCCCAGGCGGCTGGGGCGAAAAAGGCGCCACCCGCGTCACCCTCGAAAAAGTTCCCGCTGACATTCTCGAAGCCGCCCTGCGCGTAGCCTGGAGCCGCAAAGCCCCCAAGCACCTCCTCGTTGATCCGCGTAAGTAGGGGCGGCTCTTAATCATGGCACCGAACGTCTAAGACCTGCCCGCGTCGGCGCTGGCAACGCTCCGCCATTCACCTCGCCACCAAGCAAGTGCCCGGTAGCCACGACGACGCTGTAATCGTCGTGGGCCTTTCGCCTCAAGTGGCACAGGCACTCTTGCCTGCCCTGAGGAATGAAGGGCCTGTGCGCCTTTCTCGAAGCCTCGCAGACATCCGCGCCAGGATTCAACAAGCCCACAAACTCATCAACGGCGACTTCTTCAGGCCTTGTGAATTTCGAAGCCCCGCGCCCACTCATACTTGAATCCGCAAGCATATGAATCCACCAACCACGAATTCTTCAAGCCTTGTAGGTCGCGGCTTCAGCCGCGACATAAATAAAATCGCGCGGAGCGCATACCGAGAACAGAGCGAAGCGAGGGCCTTGCCTTGTCACCTTTGCGATCAAGCACACCCAAGTGACGGCATTGTCACATCCGATTCGCCTTAAGTGGCACAGGCACTCCTGCCTGTGCGCTTTTCTCGAAGCCCCGCATCTTACCCATCCCGCATCCGCAAGCCCGCAAACTGATTAACCGCGAATTCTTGTCACATCCGTTTCCCCTATGCTAGCGTCTCCTCCGCAAAGGAGCCCACATTGCTTCGCACCTACCGCGGCCGCACCCCCCGCATCGCCGAATCCGCCTACATCGATCCGCAAGCCGTCATCATCGGTGACGTAACCATCGCCGCCGACTCCAGCGTCTGGCCCTGCGTCGTCATCCGTGGCGACGTCCACTTCATCCGCATCGGCTCGCGCACCAATGTCCAAGACGGCTCCGTCCTCCACGTAATGCGCGACACGCACCCCCTCGTCCTCGGCGACAACGTCACCATCGGCCACGGCGTCGTCCTCCACGGCTGCACAATCGAATCGCGCTGCCTCATCGGCATGGGCTCGATCATCCTCAACGGCGCAAAAATCGGCACCGGCTCCATCGTCGCCGCCGGCACCCTCGTCCCCGAAGGCACCGAAGTCCCGCCCGGCAGCCTCTTCATGGGCCACCCCGGCAAATTCCGCCGCGCCCTAACCGACGCCGACCAGGACTCCATCGACGCCTACGCCCAGCGCTACGTCGAATACAAAGAAACCTACAAGCAGGAAACCCCGTAACTCGCAACTCGTGACTCGTGACTCGTGACTCGTGACTCGCAATTCGTGACTCGTAACTCGTGATCGCAACGAGGCGGATGCCCGCGATTTTTCAGTAGGGGCACGGCATGCCGTGCCCGAACGCGCGACTCAGCTCTTTGTCGCCATTTGGCTTGATGTGAGCGTTTGGTTCGGAAGTGACTTTGCAGTTCAGTGGGAGCCCCGCATTCACGCGAGGAAAAAACTCGCAATCGAAGTGCACCGCACAGTGAGACCTCGCACTTCATTCCGCCCCCAGCTGCCCTTCCGTAACGCCGGCGTCCCGCCGGCTCTTTTGACGTTGTAGCGGCCGCCTTCAGGCGGGCACACTTTGCCTCTGCCGTCAGGGTGGGAGCCACTCGCATTCATGCGAGGAAGGAGCGCTCAGCGCCATTTGGTTTTAGAAGTGGCTGTGCAGTCCGGTGAGCCCCCCGCATTCATGCGGGGAGGAGCGCTTCGATGCAATTTGGGGTTAGAAATGGCAGTGCAGTTCGGTGGGAGCCCCCGCATTCATGCGGGGGAGGAGCGCTTTAGCGCTGGACAGTCCACGACGCCGCCAGCGCCACAAACTCGCGCACGCCACCAGCCCTCTTCCACCCTCCCCCACCACGCCGCATCCATTCCTGATATATTTAAAGATTCACCGTCAGGGCACGACTTCAGTCGTGCCGCAAGACTCGCGAATAGATAAGCGGCTTCAGCCGCTGAGGGCAAATTGTCCGAGCGAAAAGAGTTTCGCGCCATCAAAGGCACGCGCGACATCCTCCCGCCGGACTCCGCCCGCTGGAACTGGTTCGAGCACACCGCCCGCGAAGTCTTCGAATCCTACAATTTCGGCGAAATCCGCCTGCCGATTTTCGAGGAAACCGAACTCTTCGCCCGCTCAATCGGCGCCGAAACAGACGTCGTTTCAAAAGAGATGTATACCTTTCGCACGGATCGACTGGCACCGCTGCATGTGGGCTTTCCTCACGCGACCCAGTTGCGAAAATGTAAGCTCGTTCTTTCCAATGACGCAGTGCAAGCAGCCTTGCAAAGGAGCGAATCCCGCAGACTCAGAGAACGAACGCAGCGGTTCTTGGTTACTTCAGCAAGACTCCAAGCATCTGTCACGCCTTACAGGACCGAATTGCGCTCGGAAAGAGTTCAAACGCGTTGCTAATGCGATTCAGTGCGCCGTTACACTCGCTCTCATTGGGCGACCGGAATCACGCTTCGTCCCGAAGCCACCGCCTCCGTCTGCCGCGCCTACATCGAACACAACATGCAAGCTCTCCCCGGCAACCAAAAGCTCTACTACATCGGCCCGATGTTCCGCCGCGAGCGCCCGCAAAAAGGACGCTACCGCCAGTTCTACCAAATCGGCGCCGAAGTCCTCGGCCAATCCGACGCGCCCGCCATCGACGCCGAAGTCCTCGAAATGCTGCTCGTCTTTTTCAATCGCGTCGGCCTCACGCGCACCACGCTCTACGTAAATTCCATCGGCGACAAAAACTGCCGCCCTCAATACGTCGAGCTGCTGCGCGAAGAGCTCCGCAAAGTAAAAGACAAGCTCAAAGAAGATTCCCAGCGCCGAATCGAAACCAACCCGCTGCGCGTTCTCGATTCCAAAATTCCCGAAGAGCAGCCCATCATCGAAACGCTGCCGCGCATCTCCGATCATCTCTGCGACGATTGCCGCGCCCACTTCGCCAAGCTCAAAGAAGAACTGAACCTGCGCGGCATCGAGTACAAAGAAAACTGGCGCCTCGTCCGCGGCCTCGACTACTACACGCGCACCACATTCGAAGTCACCGCCGAAGGACTCGGCTCGCAAAACGCCGTCTGCGGCGGCGGCCGCTACGACGGCCTCGTCGAACTCCTCGGCGGCCCGCCAACAAAAGGCATCGGCTTCGCCATCGGCACCGACCGCTCGATTCTTTCCATCGAAGAAGGCGGCAACGCGCCGAAACTCGGCGGCCTCGCGGTCTACATCGCGTGGATGGGACAGGCGTCCTATCCCACAGCCGTCAGCATCGCAAGAAAGTTGCGCGCCGCAGGACTCTCCGTCGAGCTGCCGCCCGAGGAAATGAAATTCAAGAAATCGCTCGGCCTCGCGGATAAACTGGGCGCGCGCTATGCTCTGATAATCGGCGAAGACGAAGTCGCGTCGCGCACCTTTACCCTGAAACGCCTCGCCGACGGCGACCAGAAAAAGCTGGCGGAAGGCGAATTGCTGGAGTACCTTGAATCCGAGCGGCGGCGCTAGGATATAAATCTAATACACGGTAGCGCGATTAAATCTCTGCGTAAGTGGCGTGCAATCTGCAACTTGCGATTTTCTAATAGGCGGTAAAAGGGCTGATTAAAAGGCGTCAGGCGAAATAAAAGCGAAGCGAGAAGGCTAAAAAAATTAAAGGACGGCAAAATTGCTCGAAGCACTCGGGAATCTGAAACGCACAATTTATTGCGGCGCGCTGCGCGCCTCGGACGCCGATAAAGAAGTCGTCTTGATGGGCTGGGTTCAGCGCCGCCGCGATCTCGGCCAACTGATTTTCATCGACCTCCGCGACCGCGCGGGAATTGCGCAGATCGTGTTCAACAACGAGCTGCATCCTGAAGCGCACGCGAAGGCCGAAGAGTTGCGCTCGGAGTTTGTCGTTGCGGTGGAAGGACGCGTGGTGCGGCGGCAGAAATCGAATCCGGAACTTGCTACTGGCGAAGTGGAGGTGGTCGCTACGCGTTTGCACATCCTAAATAACGCGAAGACGCCTCCATTCCAGGTGGAAGACGACGCGAACGCCAGCGAAGAGACGCGCTTGCGCTATCGCTATCTCGATTTGCGGCGGCCGCGCCCGCACCGCAATCTCGAGCTGCGCCATCGCGTGATTCTCGAAATGCGCAAAACGATGGACGAGCTGGGCTTCTTCGAGATCGAAACGCCGATGCTCACACGTTCGACGCCGGAGGGCGCGCGCGACTATCTCGTTCCCAGCCGCATTCATCACGGCCAGTTTTACGCGCTGCCGCAATCGCCACAGATATTCAAGCAGATCCTGATGATCTCGGGCATGGATCGCTACTTCCAGATCGTCAAATGCTTTCGCGATGAGGACTTGCGCGCCGACCGCCAGCCGGAGTTCACGCAGATTGACGTCGAGATGTCGTTCCCGCGCCAGGAAGATATTTTCGACGTGATCGAGAAAGTGATGGAGCGCGCCTGCGCCGTCGCAGGTGTCGAAGCGAAAGGTCCGTTCCGTCATCTCGATTACAAGGACGCGCTGCGCCGTTACGGCTCGGACAAGCCGGACCTGCGTTTTGGCATGGAGCTTCAGAACGTCACGGAATTCTTCGAGCCTGCGCGGGCGACGATGCACATCGAAGGCAACGTGCAAGCTGTGGTCGCGCCGGGCGCGGCGGCATGGTCGCGCAAGCAGCTCGACGAGCTTGGCGAATTCGCGAAGTCGGCTGGCGCTCGGGCGTTTACACCGTGAAGGTGACGGCCGAAGGCTCAGCTCGCCGCTCGAGAAAACGCTCGGCGCTGATGCGCTGAAAAAGCTGGCGGAAAAGCGTGGGAGCGAAGGCGGGCGATTTGATCGTCGCGACGGCGGCGAAAGAGCAGATTCCGCACACGGACACGTCGCTCAATGTGGCCGGGCAGATTCGCCTGTATCTCGGCGACAAGCTGAATCTGATTGACCGCACGAAATGGGAATTCGCGTGGATCACGGGTTTTGCGCTCTTCGAATGGAGTGAACGAGAAAAATAGATGGGTGAGCGCGCAGCCGATCGCCAGCCGGAGTTCACGCAGATTGACGTCGAGATGTCGTTCCCGCGCCAGGAAGATATTTTCCACGTGATCGAGAAAGTGATGGAACGCGCCTGCGCCGTCGCAGGTGTCGAAGCGAAAGGTCCGTTCCGTCATCTCGATTACAAGGACGCTCTGCGCCGTTACGGGTCCGACAAGCCCGATTTGCGATTCGGAATGGAACTTCACAACGTCACGGAGTTCTTCGAGCCCACGCGCGCGACGATGCACTTCGAAGGCAACGTGCAAGCGCTGGTCGCGCCGGGCGCGGCGGCATGGTCTCGCAAGCAGCTGGACGAGCTTGGCGAATTCGCGAAGTCCGCGGGCGCTCGCGGCGTTTACACGGTCAAGGTGACCGCCGAAGGAATCAGCTCGCCGCTCGAGAAAAATCTCGGTGCTGATGCGCTAAAGAAGCTGGCCGAAAAGCTCGGCGCGAAAGCGGGCGACCTGATTGTCGCGACAGCGGCGAAAGAGCAGATTCCGCACACGGACACGTCGCTCAATGTTGCCGGGCAGATTCGCTTGTATCTTGGCGACAAGCTCAATCTGATTGACCGCAGCAAATGGGAATTTGCCTGGATCACGGGCTTCGCGCTTTTCGAATGGAGCGAGCGCGAAAAGCAGTGGGTGAGCGCGCAGCATCCGTTCACCGGTATCGTCGAAGAGGATCTCGATAAGCTCGAGACCGCGCCCTGGGAGTGCCGCTCGAAGGGTTACGACCTCGTGCTGAATGGAGTCGAGCTGGGCTCCGGCAGCATCCGAATTCACCGGCAGGATGTGCAGGCTCGCATGTTCAAGGCGCTGGGTCTCTCGGACGGGCAAGCGCGGCAACGCTTCGGATTCTTTCTCGACGCGCTCACCTATGGAACGCCTCCGCACGGTGGAATCGCGCTGGGCGTCGATCGCATCGTGATGCTGCTGGCAGGCGAGAAATCAATCCGTGAGGTGATTGCGTTTCCGAAGACCACCGCTGCGCAGGACCTGATGGCCGATTCGCCGTCGAGTGTCGATGCCGATCAACTCGACAATCTCGGTATTGCAATCAAGAAACCGAAGGCGGCGGGCGAGGCTTCGTGACGGTTTTGTTGATTCTGATCGCGCTTGGCGCAACGGCGGGCGTTTTTCTGCTTACCCGCGTAATGCACAAGCTTCCCTTGCGAGCTCAATTCGGAGTTCTTTTGGGACTCGGGGTCGCGATCGGCTTCATCTTTTTGATGATGGTGCAAATGGCTTCGTTTCCGATGTGGCTGGGAATTTCGCTGGTTACCGTAGTGTTTATCGCAAGCCTGTTTGGAACGCGCATCTTCCTGCGAAGCTTAATGCAGGAAGAAAGGGAAGAGGAAGATCGAGTGCGCCGTGAAGCGAACGGTAGTTTGTTTGACGGCGGATAGCTTGTTTGGCACGCGCATCTTTCTACGAAGCCTGGCGCAAGAAGAGAAGGAAGAAAAAGACCGAGGGGAATGAAGGCATGTGGCGGCTATGGATGTTTTTCTACACCTGGAAGGATAATCCAGGGAACAAAATGGTGCGGTGTGGCGTTATCACCGTTAGCCTATTCTTCTTTTTTATCGTCGTTAGCGAGCGGTTCAGAGTTTCGGCAAACTTGTTTTTAGGAGGATTGATCGTTGTCTTGATATTCGCCTTTGCAACTCTTTTCTTTGCGGCTGCGAAGGTAACGAAATTGTTGAGAGTGAAGAAAACGCCTGGAAACTTCCTGTCGGGTGGAGAGCAATGAGCCGCATTCGCATCCTAGCTGAAAATGTGGCGAATAAAATCGCGGCTGGGGAGGTTGTGGAGCGGCCTGCATCGGTGGTGAAGGAGCTGCTTGAGAATTCGCTGGACGCCGGGGCGCGTTCGATCCGAATCGAAGTGGAATCTGGCGGGAAGCGCATGATTCGCGTGATCGACGATGGCAGCGGCATGAACCATGACGATGCGCTGCTGGCTTTCGAGCGGCATGCGACTTCGAAATTGCGGACGGCTGACGATCTGCTCTCGATCGCGACACTTGGCTTTCGCGGCGAGGCGCTGCCGACGATTGCGGCGATTTCGCGGCTGCTTCTCGAGACGCGCACGGGCGAGGACGGAGAGGGAACTCGCGTCGAATTCGCGGGTGGCAAGTTGCTGGGCGTGAAGCCGGCGGGCGTGCCGAGCGGGACTTCGATCAGCGTGGCCGATATTTTTTACTGCGTGCCGGCGCGGCGCAAATTCCTGAAATCGGAGACCACCGAACTGGGGCATATCGCTTCGCTTGTGACCCACTACGCGCTGGCGCATCCGGAAACGCAGTTCGTGCTAAAGACTCCGACGCAGGAAATTCTGAACTGTGCGCCCGTGGAGAAGCTTTCCGAACGTGTGTATCAGATTTTCGGGCGCCAGGCGCTTGAGGAACTCGTAGAGATTCCACCGAACGAAGCGCCGATGCGCAGCGCAATCACCGAGCCGGCGATTGAATCGGACGAACAAGCAGCGACGCTGCGGGTGACGGGATTTACGTCGCGCCCGGAAGTGCAGCGGACGAATCGCAACGGAATTTATATTTTTGTGAACCGGCGGCTGGTGCGCGACCGGCTGCTGCTGCACGCGATTGGTGAGGCGTATCGCAACATCGTTCCGCCCGGCGTGTTTCCGGTGGTACTGCTGTTTCTCGATCTGCCCTATCAGGAAGTGGACGTGAACGTGCATCCGGCAAAAATCGAGGTCCGCTTCCGCCATCCGCAGTTCGTTCACGATTTCACGCGCGACGCGCTGCGGCACGCGCTTTCGCTTGCGCGGCCAATTCCAGGGTTTCCCGCCGCGCGCGCCGCCGCAGCAGCCGCGCCCATTCCGCTGGGCGGCACCGCCAGTTTTGCCAATGGCGCGGGAATGAGCGATGCGCCGCTGAATGCAGCCACCGCGAGCGCGGGCGCGAGTTTCGCGGGACCACCGCGAGCAGAGATTCCAGTTGGATTTTCTCCCGGCGCTGGATTCGCTGAGGATCTCGAATTAACTGGAGCGCCGGATCGGCCGCTGCCGCAACGTCTGCAGTTTGGCTCGGGTGGAGGGACGGACTTCCCGTTTCCCGGGCAAGCTGGGGCGGGGATTGCGGACCAAATGGGACAAATGGCCGAAGCGGCCTCGGAATCCGGGGGCGCGCTGCCCTCCCCTGAAACGATTGCGGATCTGAAGCCGCTGGGGCAGGTGAGCAGCAGCTTCATCGTTGCGGTGAACGGCGAAGGGCTGTGGATCATCGACCAGCACGTGGCGCACGAGCGCGTGCTTTTCGAACAGCATTTGCGCGCGCGTCGCGAAGGCGAACTGGGCGGGCAGCGGATGCTCGTGCCGCCGATTGTAGAGCTAAACCCGCGCCAGCTTGTGACGTTTGAGCAGATTGGCGATGAGCTGCGCGCCAATGGCTTTGAAGCTGAGCTGATGGGCGCTCGTGAAGTGGCGATTCAGGCGGCGCCCGCGGGAATCGCGAGCAGCGACGCGGAGAAATTGCTTTTTGAAATTCTCGACGGCATCGCGCGCGAGAATCAGGCCATCTCGATCGATTCGTTGCAATCGAAAATTGCAGCTTCGACAGCGTGCCATGCGGCGATAAAGGTAAATACGCCGCTCGATTCAAAAAAAATGGAGTGGCTGCTCAGCGAGCTGGCCAAGACCGAGTATCCGATGAGCTGCCCACACGGCCGGCCGGTAGTATTGCGCTACTCGGTGCGGGAGATTGAGCGCGCCTTCAAACGGATTTGAGCCCGGCCCACATCTCGAAATGAAAAAATTGATTATCGCGATTGATGGACCGGTCGGCTCGGGGAAGAGCACGCTGGCGCGGCGCGTGGCCGAACTGATGGGGTACGTGTACGTCGACACGGGCGCTATGTACCGCGCACTTGCTCTAAAAGCGTTGCGAAAGGGAATTTCATTTGACCGGGATGAAGACCTCGAGACGCTAGCCTGCGACACACATATCGATTTGCGTGCGACGGACGGGACACAGCTGATCTTTCTGGACCACGAGGACGTGACGATGGCGATCCGCACGCCGGAGGTATCGCAAGCGGCGTCGAAGATTGCGGTCGTTTCGGGAGTGCGCCGCGTGCTGGTGGCTGAGCAGCGGCGAGCTGGACAGCGGGGCGGGGTGGTGATGGAAGGGCGGGATATCGGCACCGTGGTGTTTCCTGACGCCGATTTGAAGATTTTTCTCACGGCATCGCCGGAGGTTCGCGCGGATCGCCGTTATCACGAGCATCAGCAAAAGGGCGATGCGATCGATCGGGCGCGGACGCTGGATGAAATTTACGAACGCGACCAGCGCGACCGGGAGCGTTCTACCTCGCCGCTGGTTCGTGCGCCGGATGCGGTGGTGGTGGACAGCACGGCGATGGAAGCGGAGGAAGTGGCGCGGTTGGTGGTGATGCTGGCGAAGGGCAAGTCGGCGGGCGCGGCTATTTAAGAAATTCCGATATCGTGGAACACGGTATGGCGTATCCGGGGCTCTAAGAACGGCGCACAGGCAGGAGTGCCTGTGCCACTAACGGCGAAATGCCATCGCTGTGCGTGATCGAAAACGAGCAAGATATGGTTGCCACTCTAAAGGATGGCTAGGATTTTACGTGACGGATAAGAGGCTTCTGGCCCATTCAACTGATTTGACGTAAAGCTCGGGAATAGAATTTTCTGGAATTCGCAGGCGCCTGGCATCAGTGGCCAGGGCGTCCCAGCAGCCCATTTCGTACTTCACGGCAAGATCGAAAATATTGCGCAGCTTGTTCTTCTCTCCGAGTAGCGCCCCGCGAATTTCTTCGCCGATCGCAATTTCGTGAACCACGTCCTGCATTTTCATGTCGAGGATGGCATCGACGGCAGACAGCAGGCCGAGCAGAAAAAGATCGTTGGCGGATCCGCTCAATCCGGCGAGCGGCGCAAGCGATTCGCAGAAATGGGCTCGGATCAGCGGGAGCATGATGAGTTCTTCCGGCTTGTTGTCGCCCATGCAGGCGATGGCTACGAGCGAAACCCAGCGGCGCACGCCACGCTCGCCGAGGAGCGAGAGAGCGTGGGGAATGGAATGGACTTCTGCGGTGAGTGGAAATGCCGGCGAATTCAGGTAACGCAGCAGGCGATAGCCGAGCGAGGCTTCAGATTTGATGCAGTTGCTGACGTCGTTAAGGTTCATCTCTTTCTGGTTTACGGCCTGAAGCACTCGCAGGTAATTCAGCTTGTTGGACGGAATATCATGGCGCGTGAGCATTTCCGGCCGGCTGAAAAAATATCCCTGGAAAAAGGAATAGCCCCAGCCAAGCGTGCGTTGAAAATCTTCGTAAGATTCCACTTTTTCGGCAACGAGGCGCAGATGCTTTTTGGCGAAGGTCCTGGAGAGCCGCTGCTGCTCGAGTTCAGAGGAGAGCAGGACATCGACTTTTATGAATGCGGCAAGCTCCGTGAGCGGCAGCCACGCCGGGGATTCCTGAAAGTCGTCGAGGGCAATCAGATAGCCCATGTTTTTCAGTCGGCGGCAAGCGGCGACGATTTCATCGTCGGGCTCAACCGTCTCGAGGACTTCCAGGACGACGCGATCAGTGGGAAGCGTCGCGGGGAAATCGCGGAGAAGAAAGTCACGAGTGCAATTGATGAACGCGCGGCGGCCGTGCGTAAGGCGATCAATACCAAAAAGGAACAGGCTGTCTACTGCGGAAGCGGCGGCGGCTTCGGGATGCGAGCCATCAAAGAAATTCCCGGGCCCGGAGCGAAAGAGCAGCTCGTAACCGTAGACGTCTCTTTCGGAATTGAAAATAGGCTGACGCGCGAGAAATTTTTCCACGGACACTTCTCCTTCCCGATTGGGAGGTTGCTCACGTTCTCGGAAGGGGAAAGGGCCGAGACTGCCAGAGCTGGTTCTTGTGCCGATTCTTACGCCGGACTCGACATGGAAGAGAGGAATTCCGCGTTGGCCTTTGTCTTGGAGAGGCGGCCGAGGAGCAATTCCATCGCTTCCACTGTGGAGAGGGGACTGAGAACTTTCCGAAGCACCCAGATGCGGTTGAGCTCGTCGGGCGGAAGGAGGAGTTCATCCTTACGCGTTCCGGAGCGATTGATATCGATCGTGGGGAAAACGCGCTTATCGACGAGGCGGCGGTCGAGATTGATTTCCATGTTACCGGTGCCTTTGAACTCTTCGAAGATCACGTCGTCCATGCGGCTACCGGTATCGATGAGCGCGGTAGCGATGATGGTGAGCGAGCCGCCTTCTTCGACATTTCGCGCGGCAGCAAAAAAGCGGCGCGGGCGCTGCAAAGCGTTGGCGTCAATACCGCCGGAGAGGACTTTGCCGGAAGGCGGCGTGACGGCGTTGTAAGCGCGGCCCAGACGCGTGAGCGAGTCGAGAAGAATGACAACATCGCGCTTGTGTTCGACGAGGCGCTTGGCTTTTTCGAGGACCATTTCGGCCACTTGAATGTGGCGCTGGGGCGGCTCATCGAAGGTGGAACTGATGACTTCGCCCTTCACAGTGCGCTGCATGTCGGTGACTTCTTCGGGGCGCTCGTCAATCAGAAGAACGATGAGAGCGACTTCCGGATGATTGGTGGTGACGGAATTGGCGATGGATTGCAGCATCATGGTTTTGCCGGTGCGAGGAGGAGCGACAATCAGGCCGCGCTGGCCTTTGCCGATGGGGCAAAGCATGTCGAGCACGCGCCCGGTGAGATTTTCTTTCGTGGTTTCGAGACGGATGCGCTCCTGCGGATAGAGGGGCGTGAGATTGTCGAAGAAAATCTTGTTGCGAGCGACTTCGGGATCTTCAAAATTTACCGCTTCGACTTTAATCAGCGCGAAGTATCGCTCGCCATCTTTCGGTGGGCGAACCTGGCCGGAAACGGTGTCGCCGGTGCGGAGGTCGAATTTGCGGATTTGGGACGGCGAGACGTAGATGTCGTCCGGGCCGGGAAGGTAGTTGTATTCGGGCGCGCGGAGGAAACCGAAGCCATCGGGGAGGCATTCGAGAACGCCCTCGGAGAAGATGAGGCCGTTCTTTTCGGTTTGAGCGCGGAGGATCTGGAAGATCAATTCCTGCTTGCGCATGCCGGAGGAGCCGGGGATATTAAGCTCCTTGGCGATCTTCGCGAGATCGGTGATGTTTTTGTCTTTCAGTTCTGCAAGGCTAATACTCATCGAGTTTCTTTCCTTATTCAGCCCGTCTTCGGGCACGATTTTAACTGTCATAGAATTAGGACCGCGGGCGGGCACAGACTCGAACCAGCCACTTTGTCCAGGTAGTTTCCAGGCAATCTAAATCCTTCGGTAATTTGCCAAGCTCTGCTTAGCGGATTGTGGGAGAACCGAAGGAGTTCAATTGGTCAATTCATTGTCCTGCGAGACATCCGTACCGAACTTGGAATCGACACCGTCAATAGGCGGGTGGATCGGCAGCGGGTGTTCCAGCGCGATCTGCAGGACATCGTCCATCGACTCCACAAAATGGATGGACATTTGCGCTTGGATTTCCGGCGGAATATCCGCCAGATCTTTTTCGTTGTCTTTCGGAAGAATCACGGTACGCAGGCCGAGGCGATGCGCGGCAAGCAGCTTTTCCTTTACGCCGCCGATAGGCAACACTTTACCACGAAGTGTGATTTCGCCGGTCATGGCGATATCGCAACGGACCGGGATGCGCGTGAGGGCGCTCACGATCGAGGTGCAGAGCGTGATGCCGGCTGAAGGGCCGTCTTTGGGAATCGCGCCTTCGGGAACGTGCACGTGAATATCGAGATGGCGGTAGAAATCTTTCGGCAAGCCGAAGAGATGGCTGCGCGAGCGGACATAGCTCATGCCGGCTTGCGCGGATTCCTGCATCACGTCGCCTAGCTTTCCGGTGAGCGTGAGGCGGCCTTTGCCCTGCATCAGCGTAGCTTCGGTGGAGAGAACTTCGCCGCCGACTTCGGTCCAGGCGAGGCCGGTGGTGAGGCCGATTTCGTTTTTCTTCTCGGCGAAGAAATCGCGGTACTTGATGATGCCGAGGTAGTCGTTGACGTTCGAGGGAGTGACTTCGAGCGCGAAGCTCTTATCGGCGACGACTTTGCGCGCTACCTTGCGGCACACATTCGCGATTTCGCGATTTAGATTGCGGACGCCGGCTTCGTGCGTGTAGTGGCGGATGACGTGAGTCATCGCTTCATCCGTGATTTTCAGGTTGGTTTTCGTCAGGCCGGTGGCTTCGAGCTGTTTGGGAACCAGGAAGCGCTGCGCGATCTGATGCTTTTCCTGTTCGGTGTAGCCTGGGATACGCAGGACTTCCATGCGGTCCTGCAACGGCTGCGGGATCGTGTGCAGCACGTTGGCGGTGCAGACGAACATGACCTTCGAGAGATCGTATTCGACATCGAGATAATGGTCGGTGAAAGAGTGGTTGAGCTCGGGATCGAGCACTTCCATGAGTGCGGCTGACGGATCGCCGCGGAAATCCATGGACATTTTGTCCACTTCGTCGAGAACGAAGACGGGATTGACGGTGCCGGCTTTGCGCATCATCTGGATAATCTGGCCGGGAAGGGCACCGATGTAGGTGCGGCGATGGCCGCGAATTTCCGCTTCGTCGCGGACGCCGCCGAGCGAGACGCGGACGAATTTACGTCCGGTAGCGCGGCCGATGGACATGGCGAGAGACGTCTTGCCGACTCCTGGAGGCCCGAGGAAACAGAGAATCGAGCCCTTGGGATTCTTCACGAGCTGGCGAACGGCCAGGTATTCAAGAATGCGGTCTTTGATTTTTTCGAGGCCGTAGTGATCCTGCGAGAGGATTTCTTCGGCGCGGTTGATGTCGCGAATTTCCTTGGAGCGTTTCTTCCATGGCACGGCCAGGAGCCAGTCGAGATAATTGCGCGACACAGTCGATTCCGCGGACATCGGCGGCATCATTTCGAGCCGCTTCAGTTCCTGCATGGCCTTTTCCTGCGGGCCTTCGGGCATGCCGGAGGTTTCGATTTTCTTCTTCAGCTGCTCGATTTCGTTGGCTTCGCCCCGGCCCAGTTCTTTCTGGATGGCTTTGAGCTTTTCGTTGAGGTAATACTCTTTTTGGGCGCGTTCCATCTGGCGCTTCACGCGCGTGTTGATGGAACGGTCGACGTTGAGCTTTTCAATTTCGACTTCGAGGATGTCGCCGATGCGGTTCAGGCGCTCCATAGGCTCGAAGAGTTCGAGAAGCTCCTGCTTTTCTTCGACGGGAATTTGAAGGTTGGCGGCGATTGCGTCGGAAAGCTTTCCGGCATCTTCCACACGGACGGCCGCAATCATCGTGTCGTAATTCAGGCTCTGCGACAGCTTGACGTATTGCTCGAAAAGATTCGTGACGCGGCTCGAAGCCTGCTGCAGCTCGGGCGAAGGCTCAGCCTTCACCGGAACGGTGCGAATCGTGGCGCGGAAAAAGCCTTCTTCGCTGGCCACCTGAACGATCTTGGCGCGCTCGGTGCCTTCGACGAGAACCTTGATATTGCCGTCGGGAAGCTTCACGCTTTGGACGATATTGGCGAGCGTTCCCACCTGATAGATTTCTTCGGGCTTGGGGTCGTCGATCGAGGCATCATGCTGCGTGACGAGAAAAATCTTCTTGTCGCCAGCCAGCGCGTCTTCCAGAGCGCGCACGGAGGCTTCGCGCCCCACGATGAACGGGTGCATCATCTCCGGGAAAATAACCATATCCCGCACGGGCATCATCGGAACGCGCTTTGTGTCGCCTTTTTCCCGGTTAAACATTGAATCGCTCAGTTTCAATCCTTAGCCCGCTTTTTCCAGCAGGCTCCAATTAATTTCGCGTCCCTTCACCATGTCGGCGGTCACGACAAAGTCGCGAAGTTTCCGTTGCGCCGGAAGGTGGTACATCATTTCGAGCATCAAATCCTCGAGAATCATGCGCAAACCGCGCGCGCCCACTTTCCTTTGCAACGCGAGGTCGGCAACCGTTTCGAGCGCGTCGTCCGTGAAGCGCAGCCTGACATTCTCGAATTCGAAGAGGCGCTGATACTGCTTCACGAGCGCGTTCTTCGGCTCGGTAAGGATTCGCACGAGCGCCGACTTATCCAGGTCGCTCAGCACGCCTACGACCGGCAGGCGGCCGACAAATTCAGGAATCAGGCCGTAGCGAATCAGGTCGGTGGGCTGCACTTGCTCGAGAACTTCAATATTGCGCCGCGTTGCTGTGGAAGGCTGCGTGTCGGCATGAAAACCGAGCGACTTCTGACCTACGCGCCGCTCGATCGTCTTCTCGAGTCCTACGAAAGCGCCGCCGCAGATGAACAGGATGTTCGTCGTGTCCACCGGCGTAAATTCCTGGTGCGGATGCTTGCGGCCACCCTGTGGTGGAACGTTGGCGATGGTGCCTTCCAGAATCTTCAGGAGCGCTTGCTGGACGCCTTCCCCGGAAACGTCGCGGGTGATCGAAGGGTTTTCGTCTTTCTTCGAAATCTTGTCGATCTCGTCGATATATATGATGCCTTGCTGGGCCTTTTGGACGTCGCCATCAGCAGCCTGCAGCAGCTTCAGGATGATATTTTCGACGTCTTCGCCGACGTAGCCGGCTTCCGTCAACGTGGTGGCATCCACGATCGCGAACGGAACTTCCAGCATTCGCGACAAGGTTTGCGCCAGAAGCGTCTTGCCCGTGCCCGTGGGGCCGACCAGCATGATGTTCGACTTCGTGAGTTCGACATCTCCGGGTTGGCGATTCAGGAAGATTCGCTTGTAATGGTTGTAAACCGCGACAGCGAGCTTCTTCTTGGTCTTGTCCTGACCAATCACATACCCATCGAGAAAAGCTTTGATCTCGGGCGGGCGCGGCAATCGGCGATTTGCTGGACTCGCCTGTTCGCGCTTTTCATCCTCGAGAATCTGCTGGCAAACGCCGACGCACTCATTGCAAATGTACGAGCGCGGGTATTCCGAGGGAGAGCTGATGAGCTTCTCCACCTGCTCCTGCGTTTTATGGCAGAAGGAACAGCGCAACGGCTCTTCTGGTGTGAACCGTTTCACAGAATTTGCTCCCTCCCAGGGAGAACCACCACACCCATTGTAATGCTTAAATCCATTCTAAGACGGAAACACAACCGTCGCGGATGCAATCATCGCTCTGACTACTAACCGTTTGGAACGCTGTCCGCGCGCCCTTCGCATCGGTTTCGACTAGCGATGCTTCGCGATAATTTCATCGACAATGCCGTAGGCTTTGGCTTGCTCTGCGGTCATGATGAAATCGCGTTCCACGTCTTTTTCGATCCGTTCAAGCGGCTGACCCGTGTGGAACGAAAGAAGCTTATTGAGAGAATCGCGGGTACGCAAAATCTCGCGAGCGTGGATATCGATGTCCGTTGCCTGGCCAGAGAGACCGGACATCCAGGGTTGGTGAATCAGAACTCTGGAATTTGGCAGAGCATAGCGCTTCTTCGGGGTGCCCGAAACGAGAAGCAGAGCCGCAATCGAGGCGGATTGCCCGATGCAATAGGTCACGACGTCGGGTCGCACGAACTGCATCGTGTCGTAAATCGCCATTCCCGCGGAAATCGAGCCGCCCGGGGAATTGATGTACACCGAGATGTCGCGCTCCGGGTCTTCGGATTCGAGGAACAGCAACTGAGCGGTGACAAGGTTGGCGACATGATCGTCGATTGGCGTGCCGATGAAAATGATGTGATCTTTCAGCAGCCGGGAGTAAATATCGTACGCTCGTTCGCCGCGGTTGGTCTGTTCAACCACCATCGGTACGAGCGTTGTGGCACGCGGACTTGCGTCGTCAGTATGTCTCATTAGGAATTTGTTTGCGCGCTGAGGACCCCGAACCAACTTTTACTTTTCACTCTTGGCCGTCGTCTCGATTCGGGAATTGCTGTAGAGCCACTCGATTGTTTTGTCGCTACGCAACTTCGATTTCATCCTATCGAGCGCTCCCTGCTTTGTCAAGCGAGCCCGAATCGCAGTTGCTGATTCGCCACTGCGTTCCGCCAGCGTTGCAATCTCTTTCTCGACGTCTTCATCCGTCGCTTCGATGTTTTCCGCCGTCGCAATCCGATCGAGCAGCAGTTCGGCCTTCACGTCGTTCACGGCGCGATCGCGCTGATTCCGCCGCAGGCTCACCCAATCCACATTCACGGCGCGAGGATCGACGCCCTGCGCGGCTAGCGAGCGAACCACGCGCTCGAGGCGCACGTCCATCTGGCCTTCGACGAGCGCTTCGGGTACGGGGAAGTCGTGACGCTTCACGAGCGTCTCTAGAATCTTCTCGCGCGCCTGCGATTGTTGCTGTTGATCCTTCGCTGCTTCCAGATTTTCGTGAATTTTCTTGCGCAGGTCCGCCAGCGTGGAAACTCCGCCGCCTTCGCCCACGGCGTCCTTTGCGAATTCATCGTTCAGGTCGGGGAGTTTCTTTTCTTTGATGCCTTGCACTTCTACGGTGTAGTCGAAAGTCTTGCCGGCGAGCTTCTGGTCGGGATAATCGTCGGGATATTTCGACCGGAACTGCTTGGTCTCACCCGGCGATGCGCCCCGCAGGTTCTCGTTGAAGCTGTCGAGCGTCTCTTCGGCGCCGAGATGGCAGAGAATGTTGTCGGCCTGAATCGGCTCGCCGCCGCCTTCGGGCATGCCGCTCAGTTTGATGAGGACGTAATCACCATCTTTCGCGGCGCGCCCTTCAATCGGCACATAGGTGGCCGCGCGCTCGCGCAACTCTTCGAGCGTCTTGTCGATTTGTGCGTCGCCCGTCTCAACCGCGTCCACCTGGACCTCAACGCCTTTGTAATCGCCTAAATCGAATTCGGGAAGCACTTCGAATATGGCGCGGAAGCGGAGGGGCTCGCCTTCCTTAAATTCCACTTTGTCCACTTCGGGACGAGTGACCGGAATCAGATTCTTTTCGCCGAGGGCTTTCTCGAGGTATTCGGGAACGAGGGATTGGACCACTTCGCCTTGAATATCGTCGGCGAATCGGCGGCGAATCAGCGTGACGGGCGCTTTACCCGGGACGGAATCCCGGCACGCGCGCGACACGAGCGAGATCTTTCGCGATCTTCTCGGTTGCTTTTTGAACGTTGTCAGCCGGAATTTCCAGCTCGAGCTCACGCTTGCAGTTTGCTTCAGCCATTTAGAATTTTTCGGGGAATCTCGAGATTAAATTGAGGTATCGAACAGAGAAACGCTGTCGAACCTGTTTCCAATTCTGCCTTTCGCCTGTTCAGTGTCAGGGGAAGAAAAGGGCAGGAGTGTTCGGCCAGACGCGACCGCCACGGAAGCATTAGTATAAGGAAAGTTGTTGCGCACGTCAACTGCGACCGAAAATCATGATCAAGACATCACGCGGATCAACCGGCCATTTTCCGGGATTTATCGCCGGGCTTCTCGTCCGGAGGCGGGGATTTTCGCTTCATGCGGCGCACGATTTTTCCGACCTGAGCGCAAAACAAGTAGTATTCGCAGTCTTCGGCAGCGGCGAGTTCTTCCATTCGATTCATGGCGCGTTCCAGACCCTGAACGGCTTCGATCCACAGGGGACTGCCTACGGGGTCGTCCTTGAAAATGTCGTACGTGATGTCGTCAGACAAGACACGTCTCCCATGGAGTCAACTGGCTGAGAGGCGTTAAACGTAGACCGACGTGGCTGTACTGTCAAGCCCATAAAACTCGGCGGCCGGTTGTGAAAAAATGCGGAAGAAGGGAGTCGAACCAAGTTGTACGAATTGCTGTTTCCGCCCATGAATTCGGTGAAGCAATTCCTGTGGGTTTAACTCGGTCAAAGTTTCGTATTTAAGGCCGACCAGTTGCAGGCACTGGCGTACATGTTTCTCCAACTGAGCGCTCAAGCCTCGATGCGTTCATCGTATTTTTGGGATTCTACTGCGTCCTGCTTGGCTGCCTGATTTTCAAGTCAACGTTCTGCTTCGAATTGTGGGCGCGCTGATGGCGCTGGCCGGTTTGGGTGGCCTGACATTGCCGAAGGAAAATGGGCTGCGTTGTTGGCTTGTGCATCCTCGGCGGTCACGAAATCGGGAATACGCCTTGAGCCTTGGTCTCAGATGAGGCAGCATTGCCAACAGGAACGATGGTCAAGAAGAAAAATCCCCCGCAAGCGACAAATCGGCGTTCGGTACGTCGCTGCCAACTTGTCGCCTCTGCTGTGGTAACCGATCTTCATTCTGGTACGAGGCTCTCGGCCCGTATTTCTGAACTGGGCGTCGGAGGTTGTTATGTTGACGCGCTGACTCCGTTCCCCGAGGGAACGCTGGTCAAGTTGCGGATTATCAGGGACCAGGGCGCTTTCGAGAGCACCGGCAAAGTGGTTTACACCCATGCGAATTTTGGCATGGGCATTGCTTTCACCAACGTGACATCGGATCAGCGGTCAATATTAGAAACATGGATAGCCGAGATTGTGAGCGACCGGGGCTGACGTAATTTGCTTTGCTCGTCGAAGACGCTCAACATTTGTAGCAGACTTACTTCCAGCAACGGAGTTGGAAACGCTGGTCAACATTTCCCCGCTCTGCCTCTACCACAATGTTCCGATGGTGCTTGCTCATACCTAAGATCTTTTCCTCAATTCTTAGACGCCCCCGGTTTGTTGACACTTCGGGCGAAAGCCTTGCCGAGCATTGCCGGAGGGTACCGACATAATTCGCAGAAAGCCCAATAAATCTAGCGAAACCGATCAATGGATAGAA
>CAVRFZ010000018.1:0-215628 GCA_963720655.1 uncultured Acidobacteriota bacterium
CGTCGCGTTCTCTATCGCCTGCCCGGAGGTGCTGAAAGCAAAATCAGTTCTCGTTCTCGAAGGTGAGAAGGATTGTGAAACAGCCCGCGGATTGGGGATCGTTGCGACGTGTAACGCAGGCGGGGCAGGCAAGTGGCGCGAGGAATACTCCGAATTCCTACGTGGAAGGCGGATCGTCATCATCGCGGATGCCGACGAACCAGGCAGAAAGCACGCACAACAAGTAGCCGCATTGCTCGCAGGCAAGGTGGAATCGCTGAAACTGATCGAACTGCCTAGTGCAAAAGATTTGAGTGAGTGGATAGAGAAGGGCGAAACGCGTGAAAGGCTTGTGGAACTGATTCCGGAACGCGCCAGAATGGAGGGGGCAGCCAAATATCGTATCCGAGAGGCCGCTCATCGTGCTCGCGGTCGAAGAATTACTCGCACGTGAGATCAAGCCCCGCGAAATGCTGCTCGATCCGATCGTACCCGAACAGGGCCTAGCGATGCTGTACTCCTATCGGGGCATCGGCAAGACTTTTCTCGCGCTGGGGATTGCGTGTGCGATAGCTAGTGGTGGGCGGTTTCTCCGATGGGCTGCTCCGCGTCCGCGACGCGTGCTGTACGTGGATGGCGAGCTTCCGGCCTCAACCTTGCGCGAGAGGGCGGCGATGATTCTTGCGGGAATTGTAGGCGCCGAGCCTGAACCGGACATGGTAAGGATCATCACGCCAGACCTACAAGAGCGTCCGATGCCGGATTTGGCCACATCGCGGGGCCAGCAACTCTTGGAGCCGCACCTTGCCGGTGTTGACCTTCTTGTGCTCGACAATCTTTCAGCCCTCTGCCGTGACGGGAACGAGAACGAGGGCGAGGGATGGCTTCCCGTTCAAGAATGGGCGCTCGGACTGCGAAAACGCGGAATCGCGGTTCTTTTGTCCACCACGCGGGCAAGAATAAATCGCAACGCGGCACGTCGAGACGCGAAGACTTACTCGATACTGTTGTCACCCTAAAGCACCCGGCAGATTACAATGCGAGCGAGGGCCTTCGCTGCGAGGTTCACTTTGAGAAGACACGCTCCATGCTTGGGGACGCTGCAAAGCCCTTCGAGGCGCTAATGGGAAGCGGACCCGACGGTCGTGCAATTTGGACGTGGCGAGAACTCGAAGACGCCAAGGCGCAACAAGCGGCGTCGCTCTTCGCAGAGGGTGTGCCTATCCGCGACGTGGCCGATGAACTACAAATTTCAAAGAGTCAGGCGGGAAGGCTGCGAAAACTGTGGGAACTAAACGGCCGGGAGAAAGTGTCCCAACGTCCCACGGTATAGGGGTGGGACAGTGGGACAGGCTGCGACGGCAACCATCAAATCCCTTGCTTTGATTGCCTTGCGATCCGCTCGCGCTGTCCCAAGCCAAATTGCGCCTAGGACAGATCATGGGACAGCTTCGAGGACCGTTCGCCCAGCCGAGCAACCGTCGCAACATCATAAGGCCGACAACTCAATCGCCCCTTGTGGCTCGCCTGACTGCGCCGGATGCTACGACGTGGGAGAGGGTAGGAAGATTCACCCGCCCAAGTGCGGAGAAGACTATCGAGCGTGGCTGGAACGCTGGGAAGCCAAGGGCCGAGTGCAATGAGGAAACCCCGCAAATCTAGTTCGGCCCGGGGAGGGCTTCCCTATCGGATAAGACAACGGCTGCGGTGTTCTCTTCTGCTCCGACGTCGACCGTGTGTTTCCTTAATTCGCGAGCCAATTCCCTCGCGCGTTCAAGTTCAACTTCGGGAATTCGTTGCTCTACGTTGATGGTGGCAGTGCGGTTGAAACGTGAATCCCTGTCCAGCACATCGACAGCCGCCTTCACGGCAATTCGGAGGTCGGGATCGGCCAATCCGCGCTCCAACACGTTGATTGCAGCTGGGACAAGCTCACGCAGCCGTGCGGCCATATGCTCGTTGTCTTCCGCAAACTGTTTGTCCATCGTTGAAACGCGCATCTGTAGCCTGGCGTCGCGGAACTCCTGATAAACAGGGCCTTTGAGCGCGGTGCGGACCTGACGCAGAGTCATTCCAGATTGCCGGGCCATTTCTCGTAGTGACAGGCCGAGTCCCTCTAGCCGCGCAAGCGTTAGCCAGTGAAGATAGTTTTTTCGCGCTAAGTCCTGGTTTCGCATGTCGCCATTCTACACCGCGTGTCGCCTTGTGTCGCTTTGTGCCTCTGCGGGTACACTCGAAGTAAGATTCACAAGAGGGTGCTGAACGATGAGATAGTATTATGCGCGGAATCGGGGTCTTGAACCTCCAACCGAAACGGGAGGCAAAAGGGATGAGGCAACTGACCGCACCTGCAACTCTTATCGCGGGGTTCCTCATTCTTTCGGGCGTTCTCCCGGCGCAAGACTCGAAGGCGCAAAACTCAGGAGCCACCAACTCAACTCAAGTCACCCAAGGCGTAAGCAAGACTGGACTGGGCGGAGTTGAGTACCCCTGCAACGGGAAGATCAAGCGCCTTCCCGCGGACCTGGCAGGAAAAGAGTATCGGGGACAATGTATTCAAGGGATTGAGGTGTGGTCATGGGCGGATGTTGCTCCGGCCGCATTCGGGGCTGCAACCAATACTGTTTACGTGCTTGTGCTGAACAGAAGGGATCGGATTGCAAGTGTTGAACGCGAGAATTTCCTGATTATGTCACTCGATCGCAAGCATCCGTTCGACGCATCGAAAGCAAAGGGGTTGTTCTCGATCGATCCGGCGAAAATAAACTCCCAAATGGCCCGGCTGGCTACTCCGACATACTCTCAGCCCTACCCGCAGGAGTCACATTCTCAAATTTATGATTCCAACGGGAAATACGCAGGCCAAATAGTTTCCAGCGATCCTCTCTGGCCTCTCGCCGAAGCACTTCGAAAGCAACAAGAGCAACTTGCAAACGAACGGAATGGACAGATTGTTTCTACAATCACGAGTTGGATTGTAAAGACTGCTTACAGCGGAGGTGCAATCTCCTCAGGCGGAACCCTGTCCGGGTTTCTCTACTTCGGGAAAATACAAGGCAAGTATCCAATGCTCATGTATACCGACAAGTCGTGGAAGGACGACGTGATTGAGATTCCGCTTGGATCGTGGCCTAACGAGATAAGCCAGCAGGAACTTGAGAAGATGGGCTTGGCCCTGCAATAAGGTCGTACGGCATTTCTGCCCGGCTTGGCTTACCTAAGTGGGGGGGGAAGAGGCACTGCCGATGGTCCCACTCCGTTTCTAACATAAAAATTTTGTGGGAGCTTTATCCAAGTACAGAGACCAATCGCACTTAGAACAGGCCGCCCCTCGTTTTTTGCCCCTCGACCCCGAAAAAGTGGCCATCGTCGAGGACCTAATTCGCTGAATGCTTTCCGTTATGGCTTTGGTCTGACCGCAATGTCGCGTTTTGAGATAGGTAGTGATAAGCGGATTTCTCGACATCTATCCGGACTGCGAGGGCGACAATGGCGCGGGATGCTGGCAAGATTCAATTGTCATTCGATTCCGCAAACACTTCATACCGGAGGCAAAAGCCTGCTGATTCGATGACCTTTTGAGCCCTGGCTAGGAACTCCCTGCCTGCCCGATCTGGTCGGAATTTGAATACGACACTGAACACGATGGAACGACCTGCCGCATCAGGATAACGCTTCAGAATTTCACCGTTCTCAACGAAAGCAAGATAGGCGTTGAATTTTGTCTGTAGGATTGTCTGATGGTGAATGCTATCAGACCAATCCAAGTGATCAGATACGATCAGAACAGCGTCTCCGGTTCGCTTGTCTATGCTTACGATGTCAATTACGTCGAAGTCGTCTACAGACACGCCTCCGCCCTCCCAACCTTGCAATGCTGCCTCACTCGGCATCGAGGCTCAAGGCCAAATCCCGAGAATGCGACCGCAGCGGATATGTGTCGATAACAGGGCTTATCACTACTTATCTCAGTCTGAGATAGCTGGTGCGAAGCGGATTTCTCGACAGTAATCCTATGCTGACACCGCATTTCTTTTGCGTTACGCTCCGAGTCATGCGCTTGAGTTCTCTCGGAATGGCTCTACTGGCACTGACCTTTCTCGTTTCTAGCACTGTGCGGGCACAGCGCGTTACACCCACTGCTAAGGGTTCGGCGGTACCGACCAATCAGTTGCCAACCGACGAATCAACAGCGGTCAAAGACCCTGACGAATATGCGGTTTGGAGTGCCGTCCTCGCAAAGAAGTATGCTGATGGAAGTTATCTGAAACTCGTTATCAGAGACCGAACCGCGTATGTGCCTGACCCGATAGCACGTCAATGGCAGAACTCCGAACACGACACTGAGGCGTTTTCGGACCTTAAAGCCAAGAATAAGGCGCAATCCGTATTGGAGAACAAGTTCAGCGTGAAGTTACCATGCATTCTTATGACCGGTGAAGCGCAGAGCAAACTGTTCTATTCAACGCCCTCCGAACCTAAAGACGAAGCGTGGGTCGAGAAGGTGCGAAGCAGCTGGAAGCAGTTCTACGAAGAGTATCCGGGTGCTCAGGGAATCCTGACGATTTCGCGGGTGGGCTTCAACCCAGACAAAAACGAGGCGGTTGTCTACATTCAGAACGTTGCATCTCTCATCGTTGCTTCTGGCAAGCTCTTTTTCTTAACGAAGAAGAATGGCTCCTGGGAAGTTCAGACGGAAAAGATGATTTGGTTCTCCTAACAGGATAGGTGATGGCATAACGAAGTCGGCCTCACGACGAGCCGAGTAAACTGTGCGGTATCCAACGTACAGAGCTCGGATCGAAGGAGGCCGAGATGAAAATTATAGGATGCGATCTACACGCTCGACAACAGACGATTGCGATGTTGGATAGCGACACAGGAGAGCTGGAAGAAAAGACCCTCGAACATCAAGGCGAGACCGTGCGGGAGTTTTATTCGGCACTGTCTGGTCCGATTCTGGTAGGGATCGAAGCGACCGGCTCGATGCAGTGGTTCCTGGAGCTGATGGAAGAGCTGGGGATCGAATGCCGCGTCGGCCATCCCCAGAAGATCCGCCGAGCAGAGACGCGCAAACAAAAGCATGATCGGCGGGATGCGCTCTTGCTTCTGAAGTTGCTCGCCGAGAATCGCTTTCCAACCATCTGGATGCCCTCGAGCGAGCAACGCGATCTGCGCACGTTGCTACGTCACCGTCATCAGTGGGTGCGCCTGCGATCTCGAGTCCAACACACGCTGCAATCGATGGCACTCAACCACGGTCTCAGGAGAGGCCACGCGCTATGGAGTCAAGCGGGCCTGCACGCACTTCGGGCATTGCCTCTGGCTCCTCATGCCAGCGAGCGGCGAGCGGCACTGCTGTCTTTGTACCCTCGTTTGCAGGAATCCATCGACCAGCTGGATCAGCAGGTCAGCCAGCAGGTTCAGCAACATCCCCCGGCGCGGCGACTCATGACGCACCCGGGAGTGGGACCGATCACCGCGTTAGCTACCGAAGTTTTCCTGGGCGATCCGCTGCGGTTCATCGATGGAAAAGCACTGGCCAGTTACATCGGCATGATCCCGAGCGAACACTCCAGCGGAGGCCGGCAGCGGCTGGGTGCGATGAGCAAACAAGGAAACGCGCTGCTGCGTTATCTGTGGTGCGAAGCGGCGATGCACGCGGTGGAGCGGGATCCGGAGTTGAAACGCTTCTATCGGCGCAAACTGGTGCAGAAAGGGCTGGGGAAAGCGAGAGTCGCTGCAGCCAGGAAACTCGGGATCCGACTCTGGATCATGATGCGTGACCAGATCGATTACGAAGAGTTCTGCCGTCGAGGAAAAGCGCGGCAGGAAAGCGGTAGTGTCCGTGCGGGGATGCCTGATCTCGACAGTGGTCCTGCAGCATAGTGACCGGATCAAGTGAATAGGCTACCCGCCTCCCCATTGCGGGGAGTTCGAAGAAATCATCATGGTCGCACGTGATCGGAGAGATGTCTGGTGGGCAACACCGAGTCGATGAAGTGACACGAACCGAGTCTCGTAGGTTGGACAGGAAGAACAATCCGAGAATTGCGGCGCATCGCCCGCCGAAGGAAACAGCGGGACTGCGCAATGCAGGAGTCTGTGCGAAAGGAATAAAAAAAGAGTGAAACACTCTTGACGTGGCCGACTTCGTTAGAGATGTCGAGAACAGGGATTATCATCACGTATCTCGAAATGAGATTGGTGGTGATCCGAGGATAACTTTCGACTAGCCGCGCGGGATCCGGGGAAGCGGCGTATGGCGGGGACTTTCCATCATCGCTCCTGCACACCACATTCTAGTTGACGATAGTATTCGGACCTGTCGAAGTGGCCCCGCGAGGAGGCGAGGAGGCCATCCGCTCCAATCTGCCAAAGCTCGAAGCCACTGATGCGAACTCGATGTCCGGTGCCTCCCGGACCGGTGTTGGTGCCGATCAACGTCCAGTGGTACTCAGTGCGGTCGCCCTGCACAAGCACCTTATCCATGACCACCCGCAGATCCGGGAACGAGGTCATGAACGATTGAGCTACTTCCATGATTGCGCTGCGCCCAACCGCGGGAGCGCCATCATTGACGGACAGCGAGCCATCGGCTGAATAAAAGGCAGCCACGCTCGCCGCATCCTGGCTGCACCACGCAGCGGTGTAACGCTCGGCGAAATCTAGCGATTGATCCTTTTGCATTCATACCGCCTTGCTGGCATAGATCAGCAGGGTCGCGCCCCCGGATGCGAAGTTCGGCAAATCGGCCGCCGCAGCCTGCCCTTCGGGAGATGCGAGCGCCGCATTGAGGTCAGCCAGTGAGTCGAAGTGCAAGATCGCAACCAGATGCGGCGCGATCCCGGCGAGAGCCTGCACCGGACCGTTGCTGATCACATACGAACGCAGACCGGGTATCTTTTTGGCAAGTGGAATGTGTGTTTGATGATAGTAGCGGTCGAAGGTGGCGGAGTCCGCCGGAGTGTTGTAAAGAACGAGCAGTTGGGCCATAAGCCTGACATCTTACCTATTCGCAGAGCGGACCGCTATCTTCAGACCGCTGGTTCTCTTCCCAGGCAGGCTCATTCGAGTGTGGCGCAGAGCGGAAGTTCGTGGATTACGGCGACTCGGAAGTAACGCTTTTGATGTTCGGAAAACGCGGACTTGCAGATAGGTGTCGATAACAGGGGTGGTCTCAATGGGTCGACGCAACACTCAGCTCGGACCCACATAGCGTTGAAAACAAAAGCTAAAAGCGCTGGCTAGGTTAGATCAACCAAAACGTTACCCTGGCTAGGTTTTGGCCGAGTCAGCCAAACAGATCGTTTCTTCAAGGGAGTATTGGCGGATCAACTGATTAGATGGTGTTGCATCGACCCATTGAGCTGGCAGGTTTATCAGTAGCTATCTAATTTTGCGATGAGTCACCAGGTGGGAGCACGCAGCCCCCTAAGTTTTAAAAACTGGGAAAATTTTGTGGGAGCTTTATCCAAGTACAGAGACCCACCCCGGCAGATTTTGCCCCTCGACCGCCGAAAGCATTATGCTGGCCTCGCAAGAAGACTGTGCCCTATTTTGTGCCCACCCTGGGTAGGAAACCATCGCAATTGATGATAGATGGCAGGGTTGAGAATCGCCTGTACTAGCGCGGAAAATCAACACAGTAGCGAAGCATCTCACTCAATATGAATTGTCTTTGGACGGTCTCTTAATCAGCGGGTTGCAGGTTCAAGTCCTGCCCGGCTCACCACTTCCTCGACGGAACTCCTCCGCTTACACGAACGTTACGGATCTCGCTAGCTGGCTTCTTGGAGTACGGCGGCGATGAAATCGACGAGCCGAAGCTGATCCCCCCAAGTCGCTTTGTGCTGCAGGTCCACGTGGGTGAAAGCCGGCGTGATCAATACTGCGCGCACATCCCGGCGCGGAACCTCTTTTTCGAGCCAAAGGCTTTCGGCGGGCGGGATGACGGTGTCTGTGGCGCCATGAAGTATGAAAACTGGAATGCGAAGCTGCGCAATTTTCCCGTCCGGCGAGAGGGAGGCGACTTCGGTTGCGTCGGCGTGGATGGCGGCGAGTAGTTGCGGACGTACCAAATCGATTCTGCGGGACATGAGTGCATCAAGAAGCTGCCGGGCTGGCGGGCTTAGCTTCTCGAGCCAAGGCTGAGCGTTCTCCGGTTCTTCCCACAGCCAATATTTCAACGCCTCGTGTGCGGCGGGGATGTCCTGGGCCGCGAAGAATTGCGGAAGATGGGCGTAGACGAAGACGGATGCGCCGTAATCATGTGCGGGGGCGGGGACTATGCGGCCGTCGGGAAATTCTTCTTGCCCCGTTGCGAGAAAGCGCGCGACGCGCTCGAGATTTTCGTATCCGCCGAACAGCACAAGCGCTCGCATGTGCGGGGCGTACTGCGGATCGCAGGCCGCCAAGAGGGCCAGCCCACCCGAGAAACTGAGCGCGATCACGGTCACGGGACCGGTGCCGAGACGCCGCTCGAGCCATGCGGGCGATGCGCCGATTGTGGGTATCGAAACGGCGTCCACGTGATAGTCGGCGAGCGAGGCGAGCACTGGCGTCAGGACCGCGAACCCGCTGGTGGCGAGGGCGCGGGAAAAATTTACGAATCGAGGATCGTAAATTCCAAGATGATGGATCCCGGGCAAGACCACAATGCCGCGCGGTTTTGTGACGCCAGATGGGAGGTACAACCGGCCAGGGACGGGTCCGTCTTTCGTGTCGATCGTGACATCCTCAACAGATACGGCGTTTGACTCGAATCGCAGAAGTGGGCCGCTCGCCTGAGGATCGACCAAATGCGTCAAAAGAGCGTAACTTCGTAGCTCGTAGCATAGACGGTTGATTCCAACGAACAGTAGCGGGGCTGCAACAAGCGCGATAAAAAGACCGCGATAGAAACGGCGCGGTGGTTTTTGTCGAGCGCTGCTTAGTTCCGGCCGGCCTTCATGAGTGGGCATCGGCTTGGGAGGTGCCTTTTCGAGCGGAAGCGATTTCGAATTCGAAAATCGCTAAGCGGATCTTACGACGTCCAATCCCAGGGCCTCGACGTAGAATCGGTTCACGTATTCCTTCACCATGCGCCGGGTGCTGAACTGCGGCGCAATTCGCTTGATCGATTCTTTCATCACCTGAACGAAGTCGTGCGGAATCTCGTCGTCGGCTCGGCGGTAATACATGGGAATTACTTCATCCTCGAGCAGACGATAAGCCGCATCCGCATCGGTTGACGTCCGGTCGCCCGTGATATCGCCCGCTCCGAAAGCCCATCCGTCCTTCCCGTTGTAGCCTTCAATCCACCAGCCATCCAGGATCGAAAGATTGGGAACGCCATTCGCACCGGCCTTCATTCCGCTGGTTCCGCTAGCTTCCAGCGGCGGAATGGGATTGTTGAGCCACACGTCCACGCCGCGCACCATGCGCTGGGCGAGCCGCTGATCGTAGTTCTCGACAAATGCGATTCGCGCGCCAAATTCAGGATTCTGAGCCAACTGAAAGATCCTCTGGATTAGCCTCTCGCCTTCCACGTCGGAAGGATGCGCCTTCCCGGCAAAAATAATCTGGGCCGGGCGCAACCGATTCGTCAGCAGGTGCTTGAGCCGTTCGAGATCATGCAAAAAGAGATCGGGGCGCTTATACGCGGTGAAACGCCGCGCGAATCCCACTGTGAAAATCTCGGGATCGAGGAGAGCTCCGCACGCAATGATGCTTTCCGCCCGGGACCGCTTCTTCTCCCAGCGCTGCCTCGCGCGGTCGTTAACCTCCGAAACTAAGAGACCCTTCAGTTTTCGCCGCAGTCTCCAGAGCTCCACGTCTGGGATTCGCTCCACGCGTTCCCAGATTCCCGGCCGGTCCTGGTCATTCACCCAATTGGGCCCCACATACCGGTCCAGCAGCGGCTGCAGCCAGATGGGATCCATCCACGTCAGCAAATGAACGCCGTTTGTGATCGCGACGATGCCCGTCTCGTCCGCGGATTTTCCTTTATGCGAAGCGACGTTCGCCCACATTTTTCGCGACACTTCGGCGTGTTTCTTGCTGACAGCATTGCAGAACTTGCTCATGCGCAGAGCAAACACCGTCATGTTAAAACCAGCGCCGGGGTCGGACGGGTTCACTCCGAGCTGCAGTAGCGCGTCGCGGTCGGCCCCAAAGCGATTGTAGAAATTGGCGAAGTATTTTTCGAAGAGAGAAAACGGAAACACGTCCGTCCCGGCGGGCAACGGGGTATGCGTCGTAAAAACAGAGCTCGTTCGCACTTGCTCAAGCGCTTCCTGAAAGTTCGTTCCCGCATCCACCAGCACTCGCAGGCGTTCAAGAATTGCCAATGCCGCATGCCCTTCATTGATATGAGTCGCGGCAGGCCGGATTCCGAGCGCTTCGAGGACGCACATCCCGCCCATGCCCAGCACAATTTCCTGGCGCAGGCGCTGCTCGGGATCGTTCGTATAGAGACGGTTCGCGATCGCCCGGTCCCACGGTTGATTGCTCTCGATATCCGTATCCATCAAATACACGGGAACACGGCCGATATCGGCGCGCCACACCAGCACATCGACGGGCGGATCGAAGAGAGGGACCCGGACGCGAAGCTGGTTATTGTTCGCGTCCAAAACGGGCTTGATCGGATCGTAGGTTCGGTCGAGTTTTTTCTCTTCGTCCTCCTGCCACCCGTCATCACGAAGATTTTGCGTGACATAGCCTCTTGAATAGATCATGCCGATTGCGACTACCGAAACGGCAAGGTCGCTGCATTCTTTGATGTAGTCGCCAGCGAGCACGCCCAATCCGCCCGCGTAAAGGGGAAGCGATTCGTGAAACGCATATTCAGCTGAAAAATAGGCGAGAGGCGCATTGCCTTTCCCGTGTTCGCTGGTGAACCAGCCGGTTTGGGTGCCGACTTCCGCCGCAAATTCATCCATCACCGCATCATAGCGCTCGAGAAAATCGGAATTGCGCGCAGCGGCTTGCAGAGTCTCTTCGGGTAGCATCGCCAGCATGCGAAGCGGATTGTGACCGCTCTCGCGCCAGGCCTGCACATCCAGAGCGGGAAACATTTCTCTGGCTGCACGGTGCCAACTCCACCAAAGGTTATAGGCGAGCTTCTCAAGGCCTTGAATTCGTTCCGGCAAAGTAGGAAAGCGGGGAAAGGAATCTAGGTTTTGATCCATTATGAGTGCTTATCGCCCTTTCGATTTTTTTCTCTCATCTATACTCACAAAAGCACGCGCCTGCGGTCAACCGGGGATTCAAGGTGAAAATACTAGAAGGGCATGGGGGCGGTCATATGGCATTCATGGAAACGCACAAGGCCGCACCGCCCGCTATGCCAGAATCATCCCCATAATGCGCGCGCATGAAGGGAATCTCGCCGCACCGCGAGTTAACCGACCATTTCGGTACTTCCTGGCCGATTCGCGCGAACCACGCGCAGATCAGCTTGCTCATTCCACCACCGACGACAATTACGTCGGGGTCAAACAGATCGATCATGTTGCCAAGCCAGATCGCTAGCAGGTCCGCGGTTTGTTCCAGGATTGCGGTGGCAAGGGGATCACCAGCGCGCCAGGCTTTCGCCACCATCTCTGCTGTTACCGCTGCTGGATGGCCGCCTGCAAGAGCGAGCAACGCCTTGGCCTCGGCGCCCCCGGCTTCGAGTCGCTCCCTTGCGCGACGTGCAACGGCAGGTCCCGCCGCCAGCGCTTCGATGCAGCCCCGCTTGCCACAGGGACACGCCGGCCCGTTGTAGTCGATTGAAACGTGGCCGCCTTCTCCCGCTGCTCCGGTGCGCCCGTGATAGATAGTGCCGTTGAGTATGATTCCTACACCGATGCCGGTGCCGATAGTCACGTAAAACACAAATGAGTATCCAGCACCGGCGCCCCAGCGCGCTTCTGCAAGCGCTGCTGCATTCGCGTCGTTATCTAGAATTGTCGGAAGCCCACGTGATTTCTTAATTTCGGCTACCAGCGGATAATTCCGCCAGCAGGGCAGGTTCCCGGGATTCACGATCACGCCGAGCCGTGGATCGATGGGCCCCGGACTCACGATTCCGATCCCAGCGACAGAGGCTTGCCGCGCGGGTTCGGCAGCGAATGCGGCATCGATGGCCTTTTCGACGGCTCGCAATCCGGCGGCTGCGTCTTCGCGGCTCGGCATTGGTATCCGGACCTTCGAGAGAATTTCTCCTCGCGACGTTACGAGTCCTGCCGCTACTTTCGTGCCGCCGATGTCTACGCCCAAATAGAGTGGGTCTGTGGATTTCATTTCGCTCGGCTCTGATTATTGAACGGTTCTAGCCCTCCGTCGAGTGCGGCGCGCTTGGAGTTTCGAGCGGTGAACTCGCGAGAGACTCCGTGTAAAATAAAACCATGAGCGACAAAATCACGAAACCAGATTCCGAGTGGAAGTCCAAACTTACGGACGAGCAATATTACGTCACGCGCCAGAAGGGAACTGAACCTCCCTTCAGCGGCGAGTTCGCGGATACGGAAACGGAAGGGACGTACGTTTGTGTGTGCTGCGGCCAGCCCCTGTTCAGTTCCGACGCTAAATATCATTCAGGTTCGGGATGGCCAAGCTACTACCAGCCGATCGCGGCGGAAAATGTGGAGATGGAGCGCGATTCGTCTCATGGAATGGCGCGCACGGAAGTGCTTTGCAGCCGGTGCGACGCGCATCTCGGCCACGTTTTTGAAGACGGCCCACAGCCCACAGGACTTCGCTTCTGCATTAATTCTGCTGCGCTCGACTTGAAAGAAAAGGATAAAAAATAGGGCGCGACTGCAACGCCTCCCACCGGGACGTCGCTGCGCCCGGCACGTTTACCGGGCGACGCTTTTAGTGATCGAAGAAAATCACCTGGGGATGTTTGTCGATCGTATCTGTCGAGATCGCCCGAATCGCGCTCGGTGATACCACGTAAATCGCGAGATTCGTCGGGATGCCTACCGGCGCGTTCGTCGTCATCGTACCTTGCCCGCTTGAGGTCACCGTATAGTTACCGACGAAGGACTGGGCTGGGTTCTGGCCCGAGGAATCCACTTCGTCCAGCACTCCTTGCATTGTGCTGGTGCCGTTCGCGGCTGTCTGGCCGATGATGTTGCTGACCATATCGTCCGCCGGCGAGGGAGCGCTTAACGCATAGCTTCCCAGCACCGACGTGGCGCTAAAGGGTCCGCCTGTTTGGTTCTCCAGCAAGCCTACGGTTGCGGTTTTATCTGAGCCAACCAGGAATCCCTGATTGACGCCAGTGAGATAGGCGGCCGTCATGCGCGGCCCCAACGCGCCAAAACCGGTGAGTTCCACCCGTCCGTTCGTCGTCACAAGATACGTGCCAGGAACCAACGCACCTTGCGAAATCGAACCGGCATCGTTTTGATTGAAATTCACGGTGGCACTGCCGGAGCCGTTGAGCGCCAGCAATCCAACGAAGGCGCTTGCGTTCGGACTATCCAATCCGGTTCCGCTGATCACACTACCGCCCGTCAACGCCGTGTTATCAAAAACCACAGCAGGATTCTGAAGGACCATCTCGCCGCCGATTTTGGGATGGGTTGCGTCGGTGGTGTCGATCTCGATGGCAAAAAGATCCGATGGCGATACGAAGTAGCAGATGAAATTGAGCGTCACCTGCGCCGACGAGGGGATTTGGAAAACCAAATTCGCGACGACGCGGCCAGCTGTGCTGCTCGAGGAAAAATTACCGGACGCCGGAACGGCGGCGCTGTAAAGTCCCGCGTCATTGTAATCCACTGTTCCGGGAGAAAACGACGAGGTTCCGTCCGCGTGGACGACGCCAACCAAGGTTGCGGGAGCTGTCGTGAGATCTTGTCCGCTGAAAGCAAACGCGTAGTTCCCGCTGAAGTTCGCAGCGGAAAAACTGCTGCCCACTTGCGGCTTAATGATTCCCTCGCCGCGAGTGGGAAGCGGCGGTGGCGTCGTATTGCTAGTATCGTTTTCGAAGAAGCGGGCATTCCCATTCGCATCCAGAACCAGTTGGTAGATCGCCGTGAGTTTCTGGTTGGCGGAATTGGTAGCGGTCAGAGTCAGCGTTCCGCGTCCATCGGTTCCGAGGGAATAGGTCCCGGAGAGAGTGGCGTTAAGGGAGATGCCGGACACCCGATTCATATCCTCGCTGCCGCTGGTGATGTTGCCGGAACCGTCTACCGTGAATTGTCCGGTTGCGAGCACAACTCCTTGCGTATCAAAACCGCTAAAGAAAAATGCATAGGCTCCGCGAAGCAGGGAGTTGGGATTCGCGGTGCCCGCAGTTATCGAAATACTGAAGGCTCTCGAAGCGGTGGCAGGGACCGTTTGAGAATCTTTAACGCCGAGCGTGAAGCTCACGGGCGTGCCGCTCACCAGAATCGGATTTCCGGTAATTTCTCCCGAGCCTGAATTCAAGCTGAGCCCGGCAGGAAGCTGCCCGGAAACGACGCTCCACGTATATGGCTGCACCCCTCCGGTCGCCTGGACGGATGTCGAGTAGGGCGTCGCAACCGAACCCACTGGCAAAACGCTGGGCGTTACTTGAAGAGGCGGCGGGCCGTTCACGGTGATAGAAAGCGGCGCCGGCGTCGATGCCGTCTGCGGCGGAATCGCTGAATCGACCACTTGCAGCGTGAACTGAAACACGCCCGCCATCGTAGGCGTTCCGCTGATTTGCCCGGATGTAGTGTTAAACGTCAGCCCGGGAGGAAAATTGCCCGAAGTCTTCAACCACGTAAACGGAGGCACACCACCAGACGTCACGATGGAGGTCGCGTAGGCCGTATTCACCGTAGCACCGAGCAGCGCTCCACTTGAGGTGATCGAGAGTGGCGGAGGCGCGCTGATTTTGATCGTATATTGGGGAGAAAGAACTTTAATTGGCGGATTCCCGCTGTCGGCCACCTGCACCGTGAACGTATTCGTAGTATTTGAGCCTGTGGGTTTGCCGCTGATCGTTCCGGATTGGCTGATCGTTAGACCTGCAGGGAGGCTTCCTGAACCGATCGTGAGTGTCAACGGCGCCACTCCGCCAGTCACAGGAACAGCAAACGAATAGGGAACGCCGTTGGCGCCGTTCGGCGGGAGAGTGGTACCAAACGAAGGCGCTATCACTACGTTAATTGTTACGGTCGCCGTCGCACCTTTATCTGCCAATGACACAGCTTGCAAGGAGACTGAAAGCGTGGCGGAAATTCCGGTGGGCGCGGTGTACTGGACGCTGCTGGAAGTCATATTGGTGAGCGTCCCGCAGCCGGCTCCGGAGCAACCGGTTCCCGTGAACTGCCACATTACGCCCGTATTGGAAGTGTCGTTCGCCAGCGTCGCCATGAACGTGAGCGACTGGCCCGTGTCGACCATCTGCGTGGTGCCGGGAATGATTTGGACGGTGATCTTGGAGCTGGAGCTGCCCCCACACCCCGCTACAAATGCAATTGCGAAGCACACGAATGCAAGGAATGAGCGTCCGAATAGAAGTTCTGTAGAATTGCCTGTTATTCGGGCATACGTCTTCGAAGTTCGCATATCACCTTTTCGGATGACTTTTTTGGTACGCCCGCGCTGGGATGAGAGGACTCCCCGCCGAACCCGCAGCATAAGCGAAACAAGTTGAATAACAAAACGCTTCGGGAGTGTCAACGCACATCTCCACGCGCTAGCTTCCGGACCATCCACCCGCCTGACACTCCGCTTGATAGTTCCCACTGCCGTCGGGATAATGCCCGGCATGTTTCAGCCATCTGGATGCGGCGAGTGATTCGCTCGTTGCCTGCGGGTAAGTGCGTTTTGCTGCTTCCAATCCTCTTCTGTCTTGGTTTCTGTCTCGGTCAGCCGACCCGCACATTTGCTCAGGATCCTACCGGGGTCCTGCGAGGCACCGTCGAGGACACAAGCGGAGCACGGGTGGCCGGAGCTACGATCGAAGTTCGGGCGATCGACCGTTCGCTCGTGCGCGAAGCTGCCGCTGACCAACGCGGGGAATTTCGGTTCGACCTGCTGCCGCCTGGCAAATATCAAATAACCGCCAATTCCGCAGGGTTTGCTCCGGCACATTCGGAGGTTGCGGTAACGATTAGCTCGGTGCGCGAATTGACAATCGTCTTACTGCCGGCCCCCGTTCGTCAGGCCGTGACCGTGAATCGGCAAGTTTCTTCGATTACCGCAGAGCCGATCGACGCGGCCAGCGCCACCCTGCAAAGCGTTATCACCGCGAAGGATCTCGAAACCGTTCCGCTCGCACACCGCAGCTTTGCGAACATCGCCTATCTGGCGCCGGGGACTGAGCCGGTTGAGCCCTCTGATCCCACGAAAGCGCGCATTACGGCGGTTTCTTTCGGCGGCAGCTCGGGGCTCAACGTCGAACTTTCCGTGGATGGCGGCGATAACTCCGACGATTACATCGGCGGATTTCTGCAGAATATTTCTCCGGATGCGATTCAGGAGTTTGCCGTCCGCACGGCGCAGGAAGACGCGGACACCGGCCGCACGACCGCGGGCTCCGTCGTGATCAGCACCAAGCGCGGCACGGATATGTGGCACGGCGACGCTGCATTTTATGAACGAGCGGCTGCGCTGAACGCGCGTTACCCGATTGAAAATCCCGCGCCTGATCCCAAGCAGCCTTTCTCTCGCCAGAACTATGTGGGCACTCTGGGTGGTCCGATCAAGCCGGGCAAGCTCTGGTTTTTCTCGTCGTTTGAATACGTTCACGAAGACGCCAGCATTGCTTACAGTCCCGCGAGCCAGGCGCAATTTGGTGCGCTGGCACAACTGGCACAGATGGGTTTGATTCCGAATGTGAACTCGATTGCTGTGCCGAACGGCGTTCCCATTCCATTTCGCGATTATCTCGCCACGATTCGCCTGGATTGGTCGCAATCCGCGCGCTCCCAGTGGTTTCTGCGCGCTGCCGCGGATAACTACACGACGGAAAACGACCTCGTGCAGCAGGCCACGCTCCCTTCCACCGGCGCTACTTCACACTCGAATTACTTGAATCTGCTTTTGAACCAGCAGTTCACCTTCAGCCCCACGTGGCTTGGCTCGTTCACATTTGATGCCGGCGGTCTTCATCACACGGAAGCGCGCAATTCTGATTTCGGCTACGCGCTCGCTTTTCCGTTCAGCGCGACGTCGCAGACCGTCTCTGGCTTCGAGACCTTCGGCGACAATCAGTTCATGACCGCGATTACCAATTTTCCTGTTCTGCGCAATCAGGAAAAGTATCAGTTTCGCTACGATGTGTGGCACACGTCAGGGCGTCACGCCACGAGCTTCGGCGTGAACTTCATTCATGAACCTGTCCTCGATGGCGCGCTCAGCGGTACGCAGGAAACACTCATCACGTATCCCAACGACCCCAGCTTCTACGTGGCGAACCCGTCGCAGTTCTATTCCGACCTAACGTGTGCAACCCCGGTTCCCGCAGACGTGACTTGCAACGCAATGCCGGCCAGCAACGGTTCTTTTTCGCAAAATGTTCAGCGGCTAGGCCTTTACGTGCAGGACTCCTGGCGCGCCAAGCCGAATCTCACACTGAATTACGGATTGCGCTGGGACACGACGTTTGGTTTATTCCATGCCTCAGGGCGCTCTCAGTCGGACAATCCCGCGCTCCTCACGCTTCGCGCCTTAGGGATTCCGCTCGTCTCGGGAGTGCCGCACGACTACCGCAAGCAATTCGCGCCGAGGTTGGGATTTGCCTACTCGCCGGGGGGATCGCAAACCACTGTAATCCGGGGCGGTTTCGGCCTCTTCTTTAATGACCTTGCGCAGAATGGTTGGGTGAACGCGTTTCAGGCGGTGAACACTGCGCCGCTCCCATGTGTTGTTCCGACCGATCCGGGATGCATTCCGGCTGGCGGAGCGGGGGCGTTGATTGACCCGCGCTACAGGACGCCGTATGCGATTCACGTTACGGCCGGCGTTCAGCACGCATTCAACTCGAAATGGATGGTGAGTGCCGATTACAACCACGAACAGGGCGTGCACGGCTACCGCCGCTATGAATATGCCGCCGGCTTCACTCTTCCGGCCGATGCGCCGGATATCTCCGAGTTTCGGTCGGACAATCGCTCCAGCTACAACGCGCTGTTGATTCACTTGCAGGGGAATGTTTCACGGCGCTTCAATCTGATCGCGAACTACACCCTTTCGAGCGCGAAAACCTGGGGCTGCGTTCTCGGTGAGCTATTCGATTACGTCAACGGCGTTTGCAATCCGAACGATGCGTTTGCCCGCGGCGACTACGGCCCTTCCGGCGAAGACGTTCGCCACCGCTTCGTGCTCGCCGGTACGTTGTATGTTCCGGGCGGCTTTGAGCTCACCACGCTGTCGCAATTCGAAAGCGCGCGGCCACTTACCTTGACGACTCCCGTGGACGTGAACGGTTTCGGAGATTCGGCCGATGATCGCGCGGTGGTGAACGGCGTGCAGACCGCGCTCGACCAGATTCGCGGGACGCCATACATTCAGGTCGATCTCCGCGTCAGCCGCCCGTTCCACTTTGGCGATCGCTGGACCGCGACGCCATTCATCGAGTTCTTCAATCTATTCAACCGCAATAATCCGGGCGCAAACTTTGTCACTGATATTTCCGCGCTTCCGGTTCCGGTAAACAATCTGGCCAATGCAACTGCTCTGTGCCCTACACCCGCTTGCAGCGTGCCTATCACGAGCCTCAATCAGCTTCGCGTTCCTGCCGGCGCGCTTGGCGATTTCTTCGGTCCGGGAACCACGGTGGGCATTCCGTTTGCTGCGCAAGTGGGATTTCGCTTGACGTTCTAGACGTGCTTCTGCGGGAACTCGCCTTCCCAACCTGCTACCACGACCGTTGCAAGACAATTTCCCAGCACATTCACGGCGGTTCGCGGCATGTCCATCAGCTGATCGATGCCAAAGAGTAGAAAAAATGGCTCAATCGGCAGATTGAATTGCGTTGCAGTGGCCAGCACGATTACCAGTGACGCACGCGCCACTCCGGCCGTGCCTTTGCTGCTGAGGAGCAACGTCATCATCATCAGGATCTGCTGGCCGAGCGTGAAATGCACGCCGGCAGCTTGCGCCATGAATATCAGCGCGAGCGATTGATACAGGCTCGAGCCGTCCAGATTGAAGCTGTAGCCGGTGGGCAGCACGAAGGCGACGGTCGAACGTGGCACTCCAAGCGCTTCCATGTTTTCCATCGCTCTTGGCAGCGCCGCCTCAGAGCTCGCCGTCGCAAACGCGATCGTTACCGGCTCGGCCACCGCTTGCGCGAAACGCAGAATCGGAACCTTCGCGAAATACGCGATGGGCCACAGCACGAACGCGACGAAGGCAACGAGCGCAACGTACATTGTTGCCAGCAGCTTTAGTAGCGGAAGCAGAACGCCGAGGCCCATCTGGCCCACGGTGTAGGCGATCGAGCCGAACACTCCCACAGGCGCCGCCAGCATCACGATATTGGTGAACTTGAACATCGTTTCGGAAAGGCTCTCGGCAAGAGCCACCAGCGGCTTTCGTTTTGCTTCCGGCACCATCGCCAGCGCGATTCCGAAAAGAATGCTGAAGACTACGACTTGCAGCACCTGTCCCTCTGCCACGGACTTCGCGATGTTTTCTGGAAACACGTTGAGAATCAAATCGGTTGCAGTGTGCGGCACTACAGCCGGGACATTCTCCGATGCTGAGGCCGGCATTTGAATGCCCACGCCGGCGCGGCTGATGTTGATCGCGGCGAGGCCAATGAATATCGCGATGGTCGAGACAATCTCGAAATAGACGATCGCTTTGATTCCCATCCGGCCCACTTTTTTAATATCTGCGTGGCCTGCGATGCCTACCACGAGGGTGCCGAACAGCAGGGGTGCGATGATTACTTTGATGAGCCGGAGAAAAATCGTGCCAAGCACCTGGAATTTCATCGCCAAGACGGGAGCGTCGTGGCCGAGCTCGGCTCCAGCTGCGAGGCCAACGAGAATCCATGCGGTGAGCGAGCGCTGTGTCACCGCGTAAGCAGCGAGCAGCACGATCGCGATCCACCGCACCGTTTCGAACATCCCAGCGGAGATTCCTGCGATGCCGGAATGGCGCGCGACTCCCATCGCAGCCGCGACGAAAAGGACCGCGAGCAGCGCAAATAGAAGCGCACGAGTTGTCGAGCGGGAAGTCATCGCAGCGACCGCGCTGGCGGCGAACGTTATGCTGCCCGACCCCCTGTGTCAACCGCGTGATTCGCGAGGCCCGGCAACTTCGCAGCACGGTTCGTGCATCTTATGAACTGGAAATATTACTTCTGACTTTGAGCACGCCTGTTGTCAACCTTGGGGAATTTCTAGTATAAAGGTCGGCTCTGTAGCAGCCCGGCAATCCTGCTGGTTCCCATTGATACGGAAGCGTGAACGAATCGCGGAGGAGTGCCTTGATTGAAGTTCAGGACCTGACGAAAACATTCGGCGAAAGAACCGCCGTGGACCACATCTCGTTTGCAGTGAACAAAGGCGAAATCCTTGGATTCCTTGGCCCCAACGGCGCCGGCAAGACGACCACGATGCGAATGCTCACGAGTTTCATGCCGGCCACGTCCGGCACGGCGCGCATTGCGGGCTTCGACGTATTCGACAATTCGCTCGAAGTTCGCCGCCACATCGGGTATCTCCCGGAGAATCCGCCGGTCTATCCGGATATGACGGTTGAAAGCTATCTCGATTTCGTCGCGCGGATTAAAGGCGTGCCAACGGAAAAGCGGGCGCAGCGCGTTACCGATGCGCTTGAAAAGACGAACATTACGGATAAACGCGATGAGCTGATCAAGCGCCTCTCACGCGGCTATAAGCAGCGCGTCGGGTTGGCGCAAGCTCTCGTGCACGATCCGGATGTAATCATCCTCGACGAGCCAACCGTGGGCCTCGATCCCAAGCAGATTATCGAAGTCCGCCACCTGATCAAGAATCTCGCCGGGAATCACACGATCGTGCTCTCAACGCACATCCTGCCCGAAGTGAGCATGACGTGTGATCGCGTGGTCATCATCAACAAGGGCAAAATCGCAGCCGTAGATACTCCGCAAAATCTCACGTCGCAACTGAAGGGTGGGCAGCGCATACGCGTGGAAGTGCAGGCATCCGAGCAGCCGCTGCGCGAGGTGCTCGCGCAGATTCCGGGTGCAAGCCGCGTGCAGATTGAAGCGGCACCGCTGGCGGGTCACGTCCTGGCCACGATTGAGGCTGCCGAGGGCAAGGACATTCGCAGCGCGGTTGCGGCAAGAATTGTCGAGAAAGGCTGGCCGCTTTTCGAGCTGAAAGGCGTGAGCCTCAGCCTCGAAGATATTTTCCTCGAACTCACCACGGACGATGCCGCCCACGCGCAGCCGTCCGCGAAATCGGAATGAATAAGGAGCGATAACCGCGATGCAAAACCTCTACGCCATCTATCGCAAAGAGCTGGCTCACTATTTCGTTTCTCCGGTGGCCTACATTCTGATTGGCGTGTTCCTGATAGTGGCTGGATTCTTCTTCAACATCATTCTCGCCTCAGCGATTCAATCGGCATTTTCCGCCGAGATGCAGAGCATGCGTTTCGGAGCGCCGGCGGATTTCGATGTTCCAGGAGCAGTGTTGCGCTCGTTCCTGGGACTGATGTCGACCCTGGTGCTGTTCATCAGCCCGCTGCTGGCGATGGGCGTGTACGCCGAGGAGCGCAAACGCGGAACCATCGAGTTGCTGATGACGTCGCCTATCACTGACGCCGAAATCGTGCTTGGCAAATTCCTCGCTTCGCTCACCCTTTACGCGATCATGATCCTGCCCACCGCCATCCTTCTCGGATTCATGAATTTCCGCAGCGAGCCGCATCTGCCGTGGCGCATGCTGCTGATCGGCTACGCTGGAATTTTGCTGCTGGGTGGTTCGCTACTGGCGCTCGGCTCGCTCATTTCGTCGTTCACGGAGAATCAACTGATTGCGGGCGTCCTGACCTTCGCAGTCAGCTTGGTGATTTGGGTAATCGACGCGGGTCGACGGGCAGAGGGCTGGAAGGGAGATCTGTTCGGCTATTTGTCTCTTGTCCGGCACTACGACGACTTTACCCGCGGCGTGGTGGACACGTCGGCCCTGATCTACTACTGCAGTTTTATTTTTCTATGCATGTTCTTGACGGTGCGCTCGCTCGAATCGATGCGCTGGCGGCGCGCTTGAGAGCCAATCTTTTGGCCTGCGTGATGGAGTGGAGGAAATCATAGGATGAAATTGGACAGGAAAGAGCTGGCGCGATTTCTCTGGATGATCGCAGCGGCGTTGCTGATCGCGGGTTATCTGCGCTACACGATTCAGGGCGAACTTCTGCGTTTCAGCAAAATACTTTTAATCGGTGGCGGAGTTGTTTTCGTTGCGGCGCTGGTGGTGGGCTTTCCATACATTATTCAATACTTTTCGAAGCGCTCTTCGAAGCTCGGCACGAATACCGCAATCCTCACGGTTGCCGTGCTCGCGATTCTGGTCTTCCTCAATTTCGTCGGCTATCGCCATCACAAGCGTTTCGATCTCACCACGGAAAAGCTCTATACGCTTTCCGACCAGACAAAAAAGATTGTGGGCGGCCTGCGCAACGACGTGACGATCGTCCACTTCGCGAAATTGCCCGATCCGGCCCTCGACGACTTGATGTCTGAATATGTGAATCTCGGCCCGCACGTGAAGTATCAATCGGTGGACCCGGAACAGAAACCCGACGTGGCGAAGCAGTATGGCGCAACGCACATGGGCGATTTGATCGCGGCATCCGGCTCCCGTACCGAACGCATCGAGCCGGGAGCTCGAGGGCAGGTGGGTGAAGAAGATATCACCACGGCGCTGATTAAAATGACGCGCGAGAAATCGAAGATGGTCTGCTTCCTCACCGGGCATGGCGAAAAATCTGTGAGCGACACTTCGAACGCCGGCTACAGCACCGCCGAGCAAGGTCTCAAGAAGGAGTCCTACTCGGATAAGACGGTGAACCTCGTCACGGATAACGGAGTGCCGGCGGATTGCGACGTGCTGGTGGTCCCGGGGCCCACGCAATCTTTCCTGCCGGCGGAAGAGGCCATGATTTCAAAGTATCTGGCCGACGGTGGCAAAGCGCTGATCGAGGTAGACCCCGAAACCGATCCCAAGCTTCAGGATACTTTTCAGGCCTGGAACATAAAAGTTGGCGACAACGTGGTAATCGACGCGAGTGGAATGGGCCAATTGATCGGCGCGGGACCGGGAATTCCTCTGGTCACTACTTTTGGCGCGAGCCCGATTACAAAGGGATTCACCGGTGGTATGGCGTATTTTCCGCTCGCGCGTACCGTCTCGATCGCCGACACTTCGAAAACGGATCCCGAAGCCGTCGAGCTGTTAAAGACCTCGGCGCGCAGCTTTACGACGCCGAACCTGAAAGAGAAGAAGATCGCCTACAATCCGAAAACCGACACGCTTGGGCCGCTCTCGCTCGGCGTTGCCGCTAATCGCAAATCGGGCGATAAAACCGAGCGGCTTGTGGTGATTGGCGACTCGGATTTCGCTTCCAATCGCGCCATCAACGACTATCGCAACGGCGATCTTTTCTATAACACGGTCAACTGGCTCGCGCAGGACGAGAATCTGATCTCGATTCGGCCGAAATCGCCCGCGAACCGGCGCGTGAATATGACTACGGGGCAAGAAGCGGCGCTGCACTGGCTCGACGTTGTTTTCTTTCCCGGTGCCGTGATTCTCGCGGGAGTTTACATCTGGTGGAAACGACGGTAGGTATTACCGCTCAGCAGGCCAACGGCAAAATCGAAGCACAACGATGATAAAGAAATCTACTTTGTTCATTTTGCTCGGCGCCATCGTTCTGGGCGCGGCTGTCTATTACTTTGATTGGAAGCGCGGCCAGAAAGAAGCGGAGAAATCGGCCGCGGACACTACAAAGCCCGTATTCTCGATTCCGACCGGCTCGGAGATTGTGTCGCTCGTTATCGCTCGCCCGCAAGTGGCCGGTGAGGCGCCAACGCACCTGGAAAAACAAAACGGCATCTGGCAGATTTTGCAGCCGCTTCAAACCGAGGCCGATCAGCATATCGTCGGCTCCATAGTCGAAACACTCGGCAATTCGCGCATCGAATCGAATCAACCGGGAACTCCAGACCGGCTCAAAGCGTATGGCCTCGACCCGCCTGCTGTTTCCGTTGAATTCAAGCTTCAAAATGGAACGCAGCACACACTGAAACTTGGTAATAAGGATTTCACGAACACGTACGTCTACGGGCTGATTGATGGCAAGGACGCGGCTTTGCTGCCCAGTGCTCTGGGCACGCAAACAGATCTCTCGGTGAATTTTCTGCGCGATCACGATGTGCTGCATTTCGCGCAGAGCGATGTGAACTCGTTTTCGCTCAAGAATCCTGCCGGGCAGATTGAGGCGAAAAAAGAGAAAGCCGGCTGGACATTCGCGAAGCCGGATGCTGGCCAGCTTGCCGATGACTCAGACGTTACATCGCTTCTGAATTCTGTGACAGGCGCGAAAATGACCGCCGTGGTCGCCGAGTCCGCCGAAAATCTAGGCAAGTACGGTCTTACCGCTCCGGCCGTCACATTCACCGCGACCGAAGATAACGGGAAATCCGCAACCCTGCTCGTGGGCAAGAAAGAAGGTAACGATTATTTTGCGAAGGATTTTTCGCGTCCCACGATTTTCAAAGTGAATGAGATCCTCTACAAGAAGCTTTCAGAAACTTACGGCGACCTGCGCGACAAGAAGTTGGTTCACCTAACGCAAAGCGACATTACGCACGCCGAGCTCCGCAACGAAAACGGGACAATCGTCATCGCGCCAAAATCGGAACAGGACTGGATTGCCGAAGCGCCGCCGGAACTGAAGGGCAAGGCGGTGGCAACATGGAAAATCTTCCCTTCGGTCGCGAACACTCGCGCCCTGGCGATCGTTGACCATCCTAGCGCAGAGATTCAGGCCAAGCTCGCTAAGCCCCTCGTGCAGGTGACGCTCACCGCCAAGGACGGAAAGAAAATCACCGCGAGCTTTACGCCCGTGATCGAGGATTTTGTGTACGCGAAGACCAGCGACTCGTCAACCGTCTACAAGCTCAACAAGAACGCTCTGGCCGACCTGAATTCGAAGATTTCGGAGTTTGCGATCGAGAATTCGGTTTCGCGCTGAGGTTTTAAGCGGCGGCGCCAGAATGCGCCAACTCATTTACGCGCGGCCACGTCGCAAGCAGCGTCACTTTTCCGTTCAAACGAGGCGCATAGATGTAATAGACGGTCGAGCGGCTTTCCACCTCGTAAAATCCCGCTCGCTTTGGGTCCGGAGTGACTTTCGCGCCGCATGAGAGCACCCGCTTCAAAGTCATCACCGCCTCTAATCCGTGATTCCGAAGGTCTTCGATTTGCACTTCCCGCTTCTGGCACGTCACCATGACTCCCTCCAGCCTCGGCTCCCTCTGCTCTCTTAGTGTTACGCCCGGCAGCCCAAAAATGTTGCAGCGTTGCGACTTTATTTCGAAAATTTCATCCAACTGATTGGACGCGGGTGGGAGGACAAAGTCGCACCCATTTTGTAGTTCATAGTGCGGAAGTTAACCCCCAAGTTGTTACTTGCGCTCACGCCGGGGAATTGCGATAGTCCCTGTCACAGGGTCCTGGAAGTCCCATCAGAGGAGCTATGGCGAAAACGAAGAGTCCCGGCAAGTCCAGCCGCATGCGGCGCGATCGGCGCAGAAAGCACCGCCACTGGCAGGTAACGATCTACTACAGAGACGGCGAGAAATTCGCGCGGGTTTACATCGACCGCGAGAGGGCTACCCGTTTTGCGGAACGGCAGAGGCGCTCACCGGTGGTGAAGTCCACGCGCATTATGGAAGTTGACTGAGCGTAGGCGATCGTTCGTCGAATTGCGCATGGCGTCGTGCCAGGCCAATTCGGTCGCGATGATTTCTGCCACCTCGAATTCCTAATTCCTTTCAAAATTTGAGGCAACGAAGCCGCTGACGAGAGCTTGTTCGGCTTTGGTCCGCATGCTATAAATGTAAATTCGTTTTCGCGGGATTCGTATAGTGGTAGTACGCGACCTTGCCAAGGTCGAGGCGAGGGTTCGATTCCCTCATCCCGCTCCATTCTTATCATCGTCATCACGATTTTCCGCTTTTGTGCTGCTTCGTCTGCTTAAGTCAGAATTGAATCGGAGGGCCACTTGCCATTTTTGTCCTACTGCAAAGATGATTTCACGGTAGTCACCGATCCGTCGAAGCTCGACGTTGCTGCTATTCACCGCTACCTTTCGCGAGCGTATTGGTCGGAAGGAATTCAGCGTCACATCGTGGAGAAGGCGATTGCGAACTCCTTGTGCTTCGGGCTGTCGCACGGCGCTGACCAAATTGGGCTGGCGCGAGTTGTCACCGATCGCGCCACCTATGCGTATCTTTGCGACGTGTACGTGCTCGAAGAATTCCGCGGGAAGGGGCTTGGGGTATGGCTCATGGAATGCGTGATGAGCCATCCTGATTTGCAGGGGCTGCGACGTTTCAGCCTTGCTACTCGCGATGCTCACGGCCTATATGAGAAATTCGGATTCGACGAGCTAAAGAAACCACAATCGCAGATGGAAATCGTGCGCCACGATATTTATTTGCATTCTCCGCGTTGAATCCGCGCAACTATTCGCTCGATTGCAGCGCTTCGCGCAGCATGCTAGAGTCCCGCTGCTCAATTCATTTAACTCATATGCTTGCGTATTTGTGCGGCCCAATCGAGTTTGCTCAGGACGGCGGAAAGCTTTGGCGTCGCAGGCTCGCTCCGTTTCTCGTCGAACAGCTTGGCCATCGCGTCTACGATCCTGCGGAAGACGAGAAGAAGAACCTCTCCGACGAAGAAGCCGCGAACTTTCGCGACTGGAAGAAAACCGATCTCGACCGGTTCCGGCATGCCGTCAGGAAAATCATCGCGTTCGATCTTGATCTGATCGAAAACCATGCTGACTATCTGATTTGCTACTGGGATTCGGCCGGTGCGCAAAGCGGTGGCACGGCTGCGGAACTCACGGTCGCGCATCGAAAAGGCATTCCGGTGTACCTGGTCACGCCGCTGCCCCTCGATCAGATTAGCGGCTGGATGCTTGGCTGTACCGATGAAGTGTTCGCTTCGGTCGAACAACTGAAGGAGTTTCTGGTGACCCGGTTCGCGCCTGAAAAGCAGACGCAGCTCTGGAAGGGCTGATCGCAATTACTGTCGATGGAAAAACTTCTTATCGCTGTCGGGAGCGCCCGCAAACCCAAAGTGGAAGCGGTTCGCGACGCGCTTGGCGTGATCCGCCCATTTCTCGGCGGCGGCTCAGATTTCGAAATCGTTCCGGTCGAAGTGCCGAGCGGCGTCCGCCATACTCCGCTTTCGCGCGAGGACTTAATGGCGGGTGCGCGGCAGCGCGCTGAGGCTCTCGTTCGCATCGCTGGCGGGTCGAATGCGCCCTGGAAGTATTTTGTCGGACTGGAAGGCGGTCTCGACGTGATTCACGAAGACGCGAAGCGCTGGGTGTTTCTGGAGAGCTGGGCGTATGTGGCGGACGATACCGGCCGAGGCTCGTTCGGGCGCTCAGGTGCGGTGCTGGTTCCCGAAACGCTCGCCAAGGTGGTGGTGGATGATGGCGTGGAGCTTTCCGAAGCGATAGACGCTTTCGCCGGCGGACGCGGGATTCGCGATGCGCAAGGAGCGTGGGGCGTGCTCTCGCGCAATCTGATTACTCGGCAGGATGCCTTCCGTGTCGCGGTGATCAGCGCGTTCGCACCGTTTTTCAATCGCGAGATTTTTTCGGACGCGGAACGCAAAGCGCGAGCCTGAATTTTCGCTCCGCGGTATGTTAGCCTAACCTCAGGAGGTAGCGAGTGGACATCGTCAAGGGCAACATGGGCTGGATCGAGGTGGTGGTGGGGCCGATGTTTTCCGGCAAGAGCGAAGAGCTGATTCGCCGGTTGCGACGGGCTGAAATCGGCAAGCAGCGCGTGCAGATTTTCAAGCCGCTCATCGACCAGCGCTACGCCAAGAATGGAATCGTGTCGCACTCCGGCCTCGAAATCGCCTCCGAACTGGTGCAGACCGGCAGCGACATTCTCGACAAAGTGCAAGCGCGCACGGAAGTGGTTGGCGTTGACGAAGCGCAATTCCTGGGCGAATCGATCGTCGAGTCCTGCGTCAAACTCGCCGATCTCGGCAAGCGCGTGATCGTTGCGGGCCTCGATACGGATTTTATGGGGCGGCCGTTTGAGCCGATTCCTCGCTTGCTTGCTGTTGCGGAAGAAATCACCAAGCTGCTGGCGATTTGCATGCGCTGCGGCAATCCGGCGGTGCATACGCAGCGGCTGGTTGCGTCCGAGGAATTGATCGTGGTCGGCGCGGGCGGAATGTACGAGGCTCGCTGCCGCCGATGTTTTGAGCCGCAGCTGGCGCACGAAAGGATTCAGCAGGAGGCCGAGACGAAGCAGGACGAGCACAAGCAGAATTCCACCGACGCATCCCGTGCGCGAGCCGCTACACACTAGGATTCGCTGCCTTGATTCGTCACGCGTCAGGTCACCTGCTAGAAGTTAGTGTCTGCCGGTACTGTACCGGCTAGCCGCAACTTCAGCCGTAAACCGACATCGCCTTGCAACCAACCGCCCTTCGCACGAATCCTTATTCACCTAGAAGCCGAAAAGCCGTAAAATAGGCCCGGGTAGGCCTAGCCATGTATTTCCGGACCACTATCGTTATTGCGGCACTGCTAGCCATCTGCGTCAATGCGCCGGATGGGACTCGCGCTCGAGGCGCTCTGCCCATCGTCTCCGATCTCGGTCCCGCGCCGGATCTTCCTGCTTCGGAACCCGCCACCGAGATTTACATGTCTGTAGGCCAGAGACCATCCCAACACGCCGACTTGCAGCCCCAGTCACGCATCGAAATCATCCGCTATGTATCAGGAGAATTTGCCAAGGTGGTGAAACCGCTGCCCGCCGGGAAGAAAGGCTACAAGGTGCCGGTAGGGAAGCCGATCGATGACAAGACTCTGCAGACGGCTCTGCGGTTTCAGGGTATTGCCGCGCGTCCCGGGGATACGGTGCAGATTACGAGCATCGAGTTTCATCCCAAAGAAATCGTTATCCAGGTGAATGGCGGAGGCCACAAGAAATTCAATCTTGCCGAGCACCTGCAGATCGGAGCTGGAGGGGTTGCAATTCCCACCTCGACTACAACTCAGACCCCAGCGAATCCGCCGCCGGGCGGAGGCCTGCAGCCGGGAATGGGCGCTGAATTGATTCTCGAGTACGGACGCTCCGTGCCGGACATGAGCGCCGAGGACCTGATGCACGACCTGAACTACTTCCTCGATTTCTCGAAGGAGCATTCGGCGGCCGTGGACTGGGTGGAATCCCTGCCGCCGCAATTCAAACAGGCGATCAAGGATCACACGGCAGTAGAAGGAATGGACCATGAGATGGTGCTCGCGTCACTGGGAAGGCCGGATCACAAAGTGCGCGAGACGAAACCTGGCGGCGAGCAGACCGAGGACTGGATTTACGGGACGCCTCCCGCAAAAACTTTGTTCGTCACCTTCTCCGGCGATCGCGTCGTGAAAGTGAAACAATACGATTGAGCCGCGTTGACATTTTCCCCTTCGCGCCCTAGCATTTCCCGTCGAAGAAACGCCTGCCGGTTGTACCGACGGTTCGCATCGAACAAGCTCCCGGAGGAACCATGCCAGTGAAAGTGGGAATCAACGGTTTCGGACGCATCGGCCGCAATATCTTTCGTGCGGCGCTGGGCGACCCGGCCATCGAAATCGTGGCGGTGAACGACATCACCGACTCGAAAACGCTGGCCTACCTGCTGAAGTACGACTCCATTCTTGGCAATCTTCCGAATAAAGTGACGCACACGGACGACACGATCTCCGTGGACGGCAAGAGCTTCAAAGTGTTTCGCGTGAAGGATCCTGCGGCTCTCGACTGGGCTTCGGTGGGAGCGGATATCGTGGTTGAGTCCACCGGCCTTTTCACTGCGGGCGCGGATGCTCGCAAGCATATCCGCGGGCCGGTGAAGAAGGTGATTATCTCCGCTCCAGCCACCGATCCCGACTTCACCATCGTGCTGGGCGTGAACGACAAGGCGTATGACCCGTCGAAGCATCACGTTGTTTCGAATGCGTCGTGCACCACGAATTGCCTGGCGCCGGTGGCGAAGGTAATTCAGGATAATTTTGGCATCGTGGTGGGCACGATGACCACGATTCACTCCTATACGAACGACCAGAAGCTGCTCGATCTGCCGCACAAGGATTTGCGTCGTGCGCGTGCCGCGGCAATTTCGATGATTCCCACTTCGACTGGCGCGGCGAAGGCGTTGCACCTTGTGATACCCGAGCTGAAAGGCAAGCTCGATGGCTATGCGATGCGAGTGCCGACGCCGAACGTGAGCGTGGTCGATCTTACGGTGATTACAGAGAAGCCTGTGACCGTGGAAGCGGTGAACGCGGCGATGAAGAAAGCTGCCGAAGGGCCGATGAAGGGCATTCTCGCCTACAGCGAAGAGGAATTGGTGTCTATCGATTTCAAGGGCAATCCCAACTCCGCGATCGTGGACGCGGGGTACACGCGTGTGGTTGGAAACAATTGCCTGAAAGTGCTCGCGTGGTACGACAACGAGTGGGGTTACTCCAGCCGCTGCCGCGATTTGATTAAATTCTTCGCTGCGAAATTGTAGGCGCTTCCGGCGGCGGATGCTTGCATGCTGTGCCGTGCCGCTCGCTTTCGCTGCGCCAAATCATCACCATGAACAAACTTTCGATTCGCGACCTCGACCTGAAGGGCAAGCGCGTTTTCATTCGCGTGGATTTCAACGTGCCGCTGGACGGCGGGAAAGTGGGCGACGATACGCGCATCCGCGAGACGCTGCCGACGCTGCAACTCGCGATGACCCGAGGCGCTCGCCTGATTCTGGCCTCGCATCTCGGGCGTCCCAAAGGCAAAGTGGACGCGAAGTACAGTCTTGCGTCTGTCGCTGCGCGGTTGCAGGAATTGCTCGGCGAAGCCTGTGGCGTTTGTCAGCGATTGCGTGGGTGCGGAAGCGGAAGCGAAATCGAAGTCGCTGCGCGATGGCGAAGTGCTGCTGCTCGAAAATGTGCGCTTCCATCCGGAGGAAGAGGCCAACGATCCCGGATTCGCGAAGCAGCTCGCTGACCTGTGCGATGGAATGTTCGTGTGCGACGCGTTTGGCTCGGCGCATCGGGCGCATGCGTCCGTGGTAGGCATCACGAAGTTCGTGCGACAGGCTGCGGCGGGTTTGCTGATGGAAAAAGAGCTGACCTATCTCGGCAAAGCCATTTCCAATCCCGACCGGCCGTTTATCTCCGTGCTGGGCGGCGCGAAAGTCTCCGACAAAATCGAAGTGGTGCGCAACCTGATGAAGCTCGCCAACGCAATGCTCATCGGCGGTGCGATGGCTTACACATTTCTTAAGGCGCAGGGGCTGCCGATAGGGAAGTCGCTCGTGGAGAATGACAAGCTCGATCTCGCGCGCGAATTGATGCTGGAAGCGGCGGAGCGTAAATTCGCGCTGCTCCTGCCGGTGGACCATGTGCTCGCGGAGTCGCCGAATTCCACTGCGACGATGATTGCAGACATCGCTCACACGCCCGACAACATGATGGGTCTCGACATCGGCCCGCAGACAGTGAAGCTATTCAGCGACGAAATTGCCAAGGCGCGCACCATCGTGTGGAACGGGCCGCTCGGCATGTTCGAGAAGCCACAATTCGCGCAGGGAACGCTGGGCATCGCTCGCGCTGTGGCAGCGGCTACCCGCAGTGGCGCTACTTCGATCATCGGCGGCGGCGATTCCGTCGCGGCAGTCGAGCAGGCGGGCGTGGCATCGCAGATCTCGCATATTTCGACGGGCGGTGGCGCTTCGCTTGAATTTCTCGCGGGCGACAAATTGCCGGGAGTCGAAGCGCTTACAAATGCCTCGGCAGGGAAGGCGAATTAGTGCGACGCCCCGTCATCGCCGGGAATTGGAAGATGTACAAGACGCAGGCGGAGACCCGCGCGTTCTTCGAGGCGTTCAACCCGCTCGTCGCCAATGCAACGCATTGCGACATCATCATCGCGCCGCCTTACACTTCGCTCAGCGCAGCCGTCGAAGCAGCGCGCGGCAGCGCCATTTCAATCGCGGCGCAGAATTGCGACTGGCACTCCGAAGGGGCCTACACCGGCGAAATTTCCACACGCATGATTCTTGATACCGGCTCGCGAGGCGTAATCATCGGCCACTCCGAACGCCGCCAGCATTACGGCGAGACGGACGAATCGGTGAATCGCAAAGTGAAAGCCGCGCTCGAGGCGGGACTCACGCCCATCGTTTGCGTTGGCGAGCATCTCGCCGAGCGCGAAGCGAATCTCACTCACGGCGTGCTGAAGCGCCAATTTGAGGGCGCAGTGGCCGCGTTGACCGGCGCTGAGTTCTCGCGTATCCTGATTGCTTACGAGCCATGCTGGGCGATCGGCACGGGGCGCACGGCGACGCCTGAAATCGCGGCCGACGCGCATCGCTTCATCCGCGAATTAGCCGACGACCGCTTCACGCCGGAACGGGCTTCCGCGCTTCGGATTCTCTACGGTGGCAGCGTCAAACCCGACAACATACGGGGATTGATGGCGCAGGCGGAGATTGATGGTGCGCTGGTAGGCGGGGCGAGCCTCGACGCGCAGTCGTTCGCGTCAATCGTGAATTTTTAGCGCCGGATTTTCAGTAGGGGCACGGCATGCCGTGCCCGGCAAAAGAGCTTGGCGCGATCGAACCGATAGCCATGTGTTTTAGGTTCGCAGGGCGCGATGCGAAAGACGGAGCTTGGTAGTTAGAGTTTTGCTGGTTGGCGCGAATCGAGCTTGTGGCGCGTTCGGGCACGGCATGCCGTGCCCCTACTGTAAAGCGCGTGCCGCGTAGCGTATCGCGAATTAGGAGATAGCAATGCCTTGGTGGGCTAAGTGGGGACTGGCGCTGCTGATTGCAGTGGCGCTGATTTCGATTGGATGGCGGTACATGTTCGTCCTGACGACGCTGCACGTGCTGGTGTGCTTCGTGCTGGTGATCGTCATCATGCTGCAAAGCGGCAACGCGGCTGATCTGGCGGGCGCGTTCGGCGGCGCCGGCAGCCAGACGGCTTTTGGGCCACGCGGCGCTGCGTCGTTCCTTTCGCGCGCCACCACGTGGTGCGCCATCGTGTTTATGATGACGTCGCTGACGCTCAGCGTGAAGCGCGCGCCTGCCGACGCGCTCTCGGGAATCGGCTCCGTGCTCGAGCAGACCGAGAAGCCTGCGCCTGCCGGGAAGCCCGCGACGCCGCCGGCGAATGCGCCGGTGCAAGTGCCAGTACAGCCGGCGCCAGGACAGGCTCCTGGGCCAGTGCCAGCGCCGAGCCAGAATCAGAATCCAGCGCCAGCTCCAAGGCAGAATCCACAGCCAGCGCCCAAGAAATAATCTTGAGCACGACGTGCGTTCGGTGGGAGCCCTCTGCTTCAGCAGAGGGAGCTGGACTTCAGTCCAGCGGCAGAAGCCGCGAAAAAAATCGTGGCTTTAGCCACGGGCACTTCGAAGGCCAGCGCTAAAGCGCGAGACAAAGTTGAGCGTCATCGTTGCGGAGCGCTGAAGCGCTCCTCCCCCGCATGAATGCGGGGGCTCCCACCAAAAAGCAAAAAACGAAAAGAGAAAAGCAAAAGCCCCGATGCGTGAGCAGCGGGGCTTTTTATTTGCTTCGTGATTCTGCGTCGCGATTCGCGTTGCGAATCGAATCTTGGTGCGGTCGAGTGGATTCGAACCACCACGGTATTGCTACCGCCAGCCCCTCAAGCTGGTGCGTCTGCCAGTTCCGCCACGACCGCTCGTGCCGATGTAGCTCACCTCTTCCGAGGTGAGGCCTTTGCGCGAGACTCCGATTATCGGCGGGTTTCTCTGCGGCGTCAATATCAGCGATGCGTCAATATCAGTGCTGCGTCAATATCCGCGCGTGGTTTTCACGAAGTGCGTTCACGTGATGCGGCCACGCGATGCGTCCACTTAATGTGCGGCGGCCTTTTATTTAGCGAGTCACAAAGTTTCGCGCAGGGCGTCGCGCAGGTTGTCGGCCTTGGCGTCGAACTCCGCGCGGTCGTTGCCCACAAGAGTAATATGATCGGCGGCGCTCAGTGCAGAATCAAGGGCGGCTTGCGCGCGGATGCGAATGCGTTCTGCGGCCGCATCGTCACTGGCGCTGGCGGCCAGGCGGCAATACACCACGCCCACTTCGAGCCGCAGTATCACGGAGCGGATCGTGGCCGCTTCACCGCGGGCGATCGCTTTTTCGGCGCGTTCGAGAGGTTCAGATAACACGTGGGCTCCTTGTGTCGCTGGGCTGTGCACAAGGTGCCGTCGTCCCGCAGCAGGGAAGGGCGGAAAAATTGTGTGGTGACCCTCAGCATACGCCGTTTCACGCGCCCCGCAACCGAATTCAGGCTTTTCTTCAGTAGGGGCACGGCATGCCGTGCCCGAATGCGGCGTGAGTACAGCGTGGCCATCGAGCACGTGTTTGCAGAATTCGGTTATCGTACCGCTGGCCTCCGGCCGGCGCCTTTGACTTTCCATTTGCAGGCGCAACTTCAAACCAAAATTCAAAAACGCCGGCCGGAGGCCAGCGGTACAAAAGACGGCGCCTTCGGAGCAGTAGACGCATAGCAACGTTGAGCTCCTGGCGTCTTCGGGCACGGCATGCCGTGCCCCTACTGTCGGTTGGTTTGCTGCGTTCGCCCGCCCGTAAGTCCAATAATCTTGTCCCGCTGTCCCAAACCCCGCCTTTGGGACAACGGGACAGCCCGAAACGGGAATGAGGAGAGGGGTGTCTCTGCGTATTTGTGCGGTAGTTCTACGTAGTTTTGCGATTAACCAATCCATAATTGTTCTAGAACTACCGCTACTAGAAATTGATTCGAACTGCTTTCTTCAGAGATAGCATCGTAATAGATGGTGGTTTCTCTAGAGGATGCAGCGATGCCGAAGCGCATCATCGCAGCAATTATCGGCGCGTTTGCCGTTGTGGTGGGAATAGTTGCGTGTGGTTACACCTATGAAGTGGCTCGCGACTTTGGAAACCCCGCAGTATCTTTCTGGCCAAACGTACTGGGAACTGTGTTTATGGGGACGATAGCGCTTGGCGGCTTAGCACTTGGAATGCGATTTCTGCGATTCGCTCTGTTGGGAAGAGCCTCTGAAGCGAGAAGCAGACTCAGCGCAGTGCTTTTGGGACTCGGTTGCTTCTTTCCGGGATTCGTTTTTTCAGCGCCAATCGCGGTGCTCTGGGAGATTACATAAAAGCCACGGCAATGATCAGAGTGTTGAGACAGGTTTAATAGTTAGCCTATATTATCGGCGTCGCGGCCGCGATCGTCGGTTGCGTGGTGCTCCTCAACAGACGAAGAACAACAGCGATTCAAAGGCCACAGGTCTAAAGACCTGAGCTACATTTCGAAGCCGTGGGCCCGTAAGTCCAATAATCTTGTCCCGTTGTCCCAAAGGCAGGGTTTGGGACAACGGGACAGCCCGAAATGGGAATTCTATCTCATCGCGATCCTCTGAATCGCACTCCGCCGTAAAGCCGTGGGTATTGCAGCAAACGTCCGGGCCTTCGTATCTGTTGCGCCGCTTCTTGATCACACCGGCTCTCGTTTTCGAAATGCCCAGCTGATCTGCCACCTCGCGCACCGTGGCACCGCTCTCGAACATCCCTGCCGCGTTTACCTCCACCACATCTTCCAAATCGCGCTTCGTCCAAATTGCGGCGCCGCCTAGCCCCGTTTCCATCTTCACTTCGAAGGGCTTGGCGTCCTGGCCGTAGAAGCCGCGACACTTCTCGTAGTGCACCTCGCAGCGTAGCCCTTCGGCGGGATTGTAATCGGCGGGATGGCGGAGATTGATCACCACGTCGAGCAGATCTTCGCGCCGCGACGTGCCGCGTTGCGCCCCGCCTTTCCCGGCGTGATGCACGAAGAGCACCGAGACGCCGCGCTGACGCAGCCTGAGCGCCCAGCGCTGCACGGGCAGCCAGCTCTCGCCTTCGTTTTCCTTACCTGAGACGCACAGCGCGCTCAAGTTATCGAGAATCACGAACTCCGCGTCGCCCAGCGCGTTCTCAACGAGCGCCTGCCCTTCGCGCGTGGCGAGATCGGGAAACGCCCCGGCTTGCAGGTCAGGCGTGATGAGCCGCAGCATTCCAGGCTTGGCGGTGCGCGACATGCCTTGCGTCACGGCGGCGAGCCGGTCCTTGAGCGTGGCGGCGGGCAGTTCGCCATCCACAAAAAGCACGGGCCGCGGGCGAGGCGCTTGCCAGCCGAGGAATTCGTCGCCGCTGGCCACGGCGTAGGCGATGCTGAGGCTCATGTACGTCTTGCCCAGGCCGCGCTTGGAATAAAGCATGGCGAGGCCTTGGGTGGGCAGCACGGGCGCGAGCAGCATTTCGCGCTGCGGCAGCTTCAGCTCGAGCATTTCCTGCGCTGTGACGCACTTCAGGCGCTGCTGCGGATTGCGCGTGACGCCGTCGGCGAGATTCTGCAGCCGCGTGGCGAGTTCGACGGCGTTCGCTTCGGGATCGAGCGCGGCCTGTTCGATGGCTTGCGCGCCGTAGGCTACCGTGCGCAGATCGGATTTTTCGCGCACGATGCGGGCATAGTGCTCGGTGTTCGACGAGCGAGGCAGGCCATCGGCGAGCTGCGAGATATAGGCGATGCCGCCGGCGGCTTCGAGTTGCGCGGCGCGTTCGAGCGCTTCCATCAGCGTGACGAGGTCAATGGGAATATTCTCCTCGCCCATCGCTTTCATGGTGCGCGCGATGATCTGGTGCTGATGCAGGAAGAAGTGCTCAGGCGCGCAGGTGGTGAGCGAGGCGAGGCAGGCGTTATCGAGAAGCACGGAGCCGAGGACGGCACGTTCGGCTTCGAGATTCGAGGGGAGCCGACGATCGACCGGGTCGAGCTGGCGAGCAGACGGCTGGCTCGGCCTGGTTGAGGTGAGGCTGGACGCGAAGTGCTGATGCGCGGGAGGCGGGGCGGACGAGTAGGCGGGCTTGGAGCCCGGGAAAACTGTGTGAGGGTTAGTAGCCATAATGCGCCGAGAGTAGGGCATCGGCGCAAGAGCGTCATCCCCGCATAAAATACGAAAACGTGAAGCTTTTATGACGTGCTACCGAAGCAGCGCCTCGACGAGCTTCTTGCACTCCTTCGGCCGCGTGTCAAAACGCAGACCGGTCTTGCTCCATAAGTAAAGCCGGGCACGCGACGAATCAAGGGCGCCTTCGCGCAACTTCTTGCGATAGCTCCCGGCGACGATGACCGTCTCTAACAACTCTGGCGGAAGCGCATCGGCGATCACCTCAGCGACCTGCGCGATCCGTCTCTGCACGGTGCGAATATTTGGCTTCGTGGGTTTCAGGCCCATAGCCTCGGTTACGCGAGACCAGCTCCAACCCTGAACGTGCTTGCGATAGGCTGCGGCCACAGCCTGTCGCACCCATTCGCGATCTTCGGCTGCGCGAGGGCGTCCTCGCTGCGGACGCTTCACAAGCTGCTTGGTTCGCTTCTGCACGGCTGTACGAATGGCGGAGAGTTCAGCCTTGCTTGCGCCAAAGCCTGCGATGAAATTCAGAATCTCTTCGAGGAAAACAGCGCGATTGAAATCGCCGTACATCATGCAAAGCTCGCGAAACTTGGCGTGAGGGTCGTCGTCAGGCGGCCTTGTTTCCATGAGCGCATACTAGCACTGCTGAACGACGCCGCCACGTTACCCACAATCGGCCTTGAAATTCGGTTGGGCTTATATATGATGGCGTGTTTCGTGCAATCTGATTGACGCTTATCCTCAACGCGACTCGGGAGCGAAAGCGAATGCGAATAAGGAAGTCCGAAAGCGGCTCGGCAACGTCAGCGGCGCTGCTGGCGCTGCTGCAAGTGACTATGGTCGTGGTGACGGTGTATATCTTCGCCGCGAAACTTTACAGCCCTCCTGCGCCGATCACCGATATCGGCCGCGCGGTGGACGAGCAGTACAGCCTGACGCTGTGGGTTACGGCGGTGGTATTCGTCCTCTCGCAGCTCGGTCTCGCGTATGCCGTGTGGCGCTTCCGCGACCACGGCCAGCGCGTTCACTTTTCGCGTGGCAACAACACAATGGAATTCGTCTGGACCACCGCGACGATCATTCTCTTCCTCGGCCTCGGCATTCTGGGACGCCGCGCCTGGGCCGAAGTGCGATTCACGCCGCCTGCCGCTGATGCAGTGCAAGTGGAGGTGACGGAGAATCAGTTCGTCTTCAACTTCCGCTACCCCGGCCCCGACGGAAAATTCGGCAAGCTTGATGCCAAGCAAATCAGCGCTTCCACGGGCAATCCTTTGGGCATCGATTCAAATGATCCGGCCGGGAAGGACGACATCGTCGTTCCCACGCTCACCGTTCCCGTGAATCGGCAGGTGGAGCTGCACGTCACTTCGCAGGACGTGATTCACAATTTCTTCGTACGCGAGCTGCGTTTGCAGCAGGATGCGGTGCCGGGATTGATCGTTCCCATCCATTTCACGGCGGAAAAAATCGGGCAGTACGAAATTGTCTGCACGCAGCTGTGCGGGCTGGGCCATTCGCGCATGCACAGCTATTTGAATGTGGTGTCTGACGCCGATTATCAAGCGTTTCTGAAATCCGGCGGCCAGTGAGTTTGATGAAGCTAATGATCGAACGAATCACCCGCAGCAAGAATCCAGGAGGCCACGAATGAGTTCGCACGCCCATGGCGCTCACGCCGCGCATGCGATGGAAGCGCCGACGGGCTTCATCCGGAAGTATATTTTCAGCGTTGACCACAAAGTGATCGGCATCCAGTATTTCCTGCTGGCGCTGACGGCGGTGCTGGTCGGCATCGTGCTCTCCGTGCTGATGCGCCTGCACCTGGTGTGGCCCAACATGCATCTGCCGTTCGTGTCCGGCGGATTGATGACGCAGGAGCAGTATCTATCGCTCGTCACGATGCACGGCACGATCATGGTTTTCTTCGTTCTCACCACGGCGCCGCAGGGCGGCTTCGGCAATTACTTCCTGCCCATTCAAATCGGCGCGCCGGATATGGCGTTTCCGCGGCTCAACATGCTGTCGTTCTGGGTCACGTTCCTTGCGTTCATCGCGATTCTCGCTGCGTTCGTAGTTCCCGGCGGCGCACCGATCAGCGGCTGGACCGGCTACACGCCGCTCAGCGGACTCGGCGAAGTAACCGGCCCCGGTGAAGGTTGGGGGCAGACGATGTGGATCGTCAGCATTTCGCTCTTCTGCCTGGCGTCGCTACTGGGCGCGCTGAATTTCATCGCGACGCTCATTGATATGCGCGCTCCCGGCATGAGCCTGTTCCGCATGCCGCTCACCTGCTGGGGCTGGTTCGTGACAGCGATTCTTGGCTTGCTTGCGTTCGGTGTGTTGCTCGCCGGTGGAATTTTGCTGCTGCTCGACCGTTCGGCAGGCACGAGCTTTTTCCTTCCTGCGGGCCTCGTGGTAAACGATCAGATTCAGCCGCATTCGGGTGGCTCACCGCTGCTCTGGCAGCATCTGTTCTGGTTCTTCGGGCATCCTGAGGTGTACATCGCGATTCTGCCGGGCATGGGAGTTGCATCGCACGTGCTGTCCACATTTGCGCGCAAGCCGGTATTCGGTTACCGCGCGATGGCGATGGCGATGTGCGCGATCGGATTCCTCGGCTTCATGGTTTGGGGCCACCACATGTTCGTCAGCGGCATGAGCCCCTATTCGGGATTCGCGTTTTCGGTGCTGACCATGTCCATCGGCGTGCCTTCCGCGATCAAGACGTTCAACTGGCTCGGAACGCTGTGGGGCGGAAAGATTCAATTCACCACGCCGATGCTTTTCGCCATCGGCTTCGTGTCACTCTTCGTTTCAGGCGGCCTTTCGGGATTGTTCCTCGCGCAACCGGCGGTGGATAACCTGCTGCACGCAACGTATTACGTCGTGGCCCACTTCCACCTCGTGATGGGCGTCGCTGCCATCTTCGGCATCTTTGCTGCGACGTACTTCTGGTTCCCGAAAATGTTTGGCCGCATGATGAACGAGCCCCTGGGCAAAGTTCATTTCTGGTTCACGTTCGTTGGCGCCTACTGCATCTTCATGCCCATGCACTGGGTGGGAATCGCAGGCGGCATCCGGCGCTATGCGGACGCCAGCGCTGTCGCATACTTGCAAGCGCTTCAGCCCGTGCACAAATTCATGACCATCGCGGCCTTTATTACGGCAGCAGCCCAAATCCTGTTCCTGATAAATTTCTTCTGGAGCCTCAAGAGCGGCCCCAAGGCTTCGAAGAATCCGTGGAACGCCACGACGCTCGAATGGATCACCGATTCTCCGCCGCCTCACGATAATTTCGGGGGGCATTTCCCCAGCGTCTATCGCGGGCCGTACGACTTCAGCGTTCCAGGCGTGAAGGAAGACTTCGTGCCGCAGAACCTGACGCCACAGGAAGTAGCGCGCGAGAAAGAATAGTTAGCACCCGGATCTGAGATGCCAGGCATAGTCACAGACGATATCGAGATAAAAGTTCGCACGCCGAGCGGGGGGCGTGGAGGTTCGTCTTCCGATGGCAGCGATGGCTCGGGCGGCCGTGGCGACGGAGACGGCTCGGGCGGCAGCGGCTCCGTTCCTCAGCGCACTTACATCACGGGGATGACCGTCGGCCTCGGCGGCATCCTGATGTTCTTCATGGCGCTGGTCAGCGCGTACATCGTTCGCAAAGATATTCCGAACAGCGGCTGGCATCCGCTCGCAGTTCCGCGAATCCTGTGGCTCAATACGGCCGTGTTGATAGCGAGCAGCTTCACGCTCTCTCATGCGCGCAAACTTTTCAAATCGAACGACCAGCTGGGATTTCGCCACTGGTGGAGCGTCACCACGGTTTTGGGCGTGTTCTTTCTCGTAGGACAAATCATCGCCTGGCAGCAGCTCAGAGCCGCGGGCTTGTTTCTCGCCACGAATGCGAGCAGTAGTTTTTTCTACGTCTTTACGGCCGCGCACGGCTTGCACCTATTGGGCGGCGTGCTGGCGCTGACGTGGATTCTGTTTCGCCCCACGCACCGGCTGACGCAAGGCACTGCTACCGAAGTGGCAGCGATGTACTGGCATTTTATGGATGGCTTGTGGGTCTTCCTGTTTCTACTTTTCCTTCTGGGACGGTGAATCGTGAGTGATACCGAATTCGAAGGCATAGTCGCAACGCCGTGGTCGGGCGGTGCGTCGCCCTTCGGCATCAATTCGAAGAAGCTGGGAATGTGGCTGTTCATCGTCTCCGACACGCTGACGTTTTCGGCGCTGCTGGTCAGCTACGCATATGTTCGGCTCGCCACTCCCGACTGGCCGCGTCCATTCGAGATCTGGCCGGCCATCGCGAAATCGTCGTTCATGACGTTCGTGCTCCTCTCGAGCAGCTTGACGATGGTGCTGGCCGTTGCTGCCGCGCACCGACACGACGTGAAGAAAGCCGTCCGCTACCTGATCCTCACGATGATCTGCGGCGCCGCTTTCGTGCTGATTCACGCCACGGAATGGGTGACGTTGTTTCATGAGGGAGTGACGCCATGGTCAAATCCGTGGGGCGTGCCGCTCTTCGGCGGCACTTTCTTCGGCCTTACCGGCCTGCACATGGTGCACGTCACGATCGGCGTAGCCTATCTCGCGATCATCTGCGCGGGATACAGCAAGGGGAAGTGGACTGCCGACCACGTGGAAGTGAGCGGCCTTTACTGGCACTTCGTTGATCTCGTCTGGATGTTTATTTTTCCGCTGGTTTATTTGCTGAGCGTCAACCCGAAGTAGCGTTGGATTTTCGTCAGGGCACGGCTTTAGGCGTGCCAAAAGTGCGACAAGCGATGCGGCTTTAGCCGCTGAGGGTCAATACACTGCAGCACTGGAGCGAACGACTCGATGAGCGAACCCGCGTACATGAGAACAGAAGCTGTCGATGACCACTCCGTAGGCAGCACGAAGCTTTTCGCCACGGTGTGGGTGTGGCTGCTGCTGCTGACGGCGATCGAGGTGTTCCTCGCCTACGAGCGTGTCGAAGTCCACCTAATGATCACGATCCTGCTCGGCCTCTCGCTCATCAAATCAGCGCTGATCATGTCGTACTTCATGCACCTGCGCTTCGAGCGCCTCGGCCTGTTCTTGATTCTCGTGCCCTCCATGGTCTTCTGCATTTGCATGATGCTCATCATGTTCTATCCAGACAGCATCCGCCTGATGGACATGCGTCCCCACTAATCATCGAAATCTGAAACGCAGGCGAGCGCTGACTCGCCGAGTTCGCCCCACGCTGCCTCTTCTTCGCGTTGCGCTTCGGTGAGGCCGTCGTAATAAGCCTTCATTCTGGCGTCGATCTCGGCGAGTTGCACAGGTCTTTTCCTTTCATGTCTCATCGTGATCAGTCTGGCCCAAGGTCGCTATGACCCGTGCGGCTTGTGCAGCCCTGTGCAGACGGAGACGGCGCTGTTTGGATCCACGGCGCTGTCACCCTGCTCGACGTGCTGAATTTTTCCCTGCTTGTCCACCACGATGGTTGTGCGCTGCGCCCACTGATATTTGCCGCCCTTCACGTCGTAGGGCTTCAAAATCTGGTAAGACGTGAGCACTTCTTTGTTCATATCGCTGAGAAGCGGAAAAGTAACTCCGATTTGCTTGGCGAATGCGGCGTTGGCGGCGGGACTGTCGATGCTGATTCCGAGGACGACGGTGTCGCTTGCTTCGAGTTTGGCCAAATCAGCCTGATAGGCCTGAAGTTCCTTCGTTCAACCGCCGGTAAATGCCAGGACGTAGAAGGCGAGAATCACATTTTTCTTGCCGCGATAATCGCTCAGCTTCACTTGCTCCCACTTATCGCTGAGCAGAGAGAAATCGGGCGCAAAGTCGCCTACCTTCAAATTCGTCTTGGCGACGGCTTCTTCCTGCGCTGCGGCCGTAACCGGGGCGACCACTTGCCCTCCGAAGCCCAGCAGCAAGAAGACGCCGGCTAGTGCCGTGACAATCCGTTTCATGCGCTTCTCCTTTGAATTGCAATAAAGCAGAAGGCGAGCATTATAGACTCGCTCGGTGTTTGCCAGCACGGGTTTTGACGAACGGGCCGCCGTTTCGGATAGCGTTTGTTGTACGCTGATGCGCATTTGCGGCGATGGAGATGGAACGAATTGTTTGCAGACCGGACGAATTGGAACCTCGAGCCGAATCGCCTGAGCGAAGCGCTCGCGCGTCATCGCGCTGCGGGTAAGCCTCTGATCGACTTGACCGCTTCGAATCCCACCGAATGCGGCTTCACATACGATCGCGAGAAGATTCTAAGTGCGTTAGCGGACCCGCGGAGCCTTTCGTACGAACCGGAACCGAAGGGACTACTCGCCGCCCGTGAGGCCGTTGCCGGCTACTATGCGGACCGCGGCGACCGTGTTGCCACAAGCGACATGCTGCTCACTACAAGCACGAGCGAAGCCTATTCGTTCGTCTTCCGCATTTTGTGCAATCCCGGCGACGAAGTTCTGATTCCTACTCCAAGTTATCCGCTCTTTGATCTCCTCGCCGATATTCAAGACGTAAAGCTCGTCCGTTACCCGCTCATCTATGACCATGGCTGGCAGATTGATTTTCAAGCGCTTGAGGCCGCTCTCACCACTCGTACCCGTGCGATCATCGTGGTCCATCCCAATAATCCCACCGGGCATTTCACAAAACTAGGGGAACGGTCAAGACTCAATCAGATCTGTGCTGATCGGCAAACTGCGATGATCGCGGACGAAGTGTTTCTGAATTTTGCGCTTTCTGCCAAGCGTCAGCCCAGTTGGGCTGCAAACTCAGACGCGCTCACGTTCACAATGAGTGGGCTTTCGAAAATGTGCGGACTGCCGCAGATGAAAGTCGCATGGCTCACAGTGAGTGGGCCGAAGGACCTGAAAACGCAGGCTCTCGGCCGGCTTGAAGTAATCGCCGACACCTACCTCTCGATGAATGCGCCCATCCAGCACGCCATCCCGCAATTCTTAGAGCAGCGCCGCGAATTTCAACGGCAGCTGGTGTCAAGAGTCCGAGGGAATCTAGCCGAACTCGACCGGCAGCTCGCAACGCAGAAAGCTTGCAGCCGTCTTGAAATCGAAGGTGGCTGGTACGCCGTGCTTCGGGTGCCGGCAACGCGTACAGACGAAGAGGTCGCACTCGATTTGATCGAGAAAAAGGGCGTCTACGTTCACCCGGGCCATTTCTACGATTTCCCGGCGGACGGTTATCTGATCGTCAGCCTGCTCTCCCCTGAGCAGGAATTTGCGGAAGGAATCAAACGCCTGGTTTCGATTTTCTGAGGGAAAGAATTCTACCCATCGAGGAAAGGGCAGTGCGCTGTTTACTTAAGTCGTCCCGGCGGATCAGCAGCTTCCGGCATGGCTAGAGGTGGAGCGGTTGCATCACCTTCGGGCAGTTTCGACGGAGCCAGCTGAGGAATGCCAACGCCGCGATTCAATTCGAGGTGTTCCTTGGCGCATCGCGGGCAATATCCTTTGCCGTTCTCGTCATCACGCTGGCTCGCGAGTTCATAGCAACCGCAGACGCAATCGCAGTAGCCTGTGATGGACGCGGTCTTGATGGGCACCAAAGCCATTCAGCGATCCTCCGAAGTGGAGATACTACCCGCGCGGCAATCGTTTCGCAAGTTGGCGATAATCCGGGGCTGATCGAAGCGCTGATCGAAGCGAAGATGCGCGGCGTCAATCTGCCGATGCAGGTTCGAGTTGTGCGAGGCGGAACGGGTCGCCAATCTTTTCGTGCAGCGCGATCCAGACGCTATCGGGATGAGAGAGAAATACTTCCACCACGCGCGGATCGAATTGCCGGCCCGCATATCTCTTGATTTCTTCTCGCGCAGCGGAAATGGGCAGCGCTTTGCGATACGGACGATCGGATATCATCGCGTCCAGCGTATCGGCCACTGCGAATATTCGTGCACCGAGCGGAATCTGCTCGCCCCGCAGCCCTCGAGGATAGCCGGAGCCATCGTAGCACTCCTGGTGCGACAGCACGATCTCAGCAGCTTCTTTGAGAAAGGGAATTCGTTCCAGCACCGCATAGCCGATATCGCAATGGCGGCGCATGACTTCGCGCTCTTCCGCGGTGAGCGGACCCGGCTTGCGCAAAATACTATCCGGCACTCCCATCTTGCCAATGTCGTGAAGAAAAGCGCCGCGCGCAATATGCCGCAGCAGGGCTTTGTCCACGCCCATCGCTTTTGCAATCGTGATGGTAAACGCGGTCACGCGCTGGCAGTGTCCTTCGGTCTCAGCATCTTTTGCGTCCAGCGCTCCGCCCAACGCTTCAAGCGTGTAGTCATACGATTGCTCGAGATCCTGCAGTGCGATCGAAAGCTGCTGCGTGCGCTCGGCAACTAAATGTTCCAGATCGCTTTGGTAAGTTCGGTTTTCAATCACCAGGCGCCGGTGTTCCAGCGCACGGCGGACGCTCAAATAAAGCTGGTCCTTTTCAAACGGCTTGAGAATGTAGTCGTAGGCTCCCGCGCGGATTGCTTCGAGAGCGATAGCAATGTCATGCATCGCTGTGACCATGATCACAGGCACGTCGGGATCGTCCACGCGCAGCTCGGAGAGAAGCTTGAGCCCGTCCATTTCCGGCATGACGATGTCGCTCAGCACCAGATCGAACGTATCGTTGCGGAAAGCGTCGAGCGCGATGCGCCCGTTCGCACAGGCGAGGCAGTAATAACCCTGCGCCTCCAGAAGAGTGGTTACGACCTCTCGAATCGCTTCTTCGTCATCTACTACCAGGACCTTTTCTCTATCCACGAGTGGGCTCCGAAGTCTCACCATTATAAAGCAGGGCACAGGGGTGCGTTGGCCTCGTTGCCCTACTTCTAACCCTCATGCTAGGTTTCGTAGTGGCTTCCCGACATCCTCGATTTCATTTGTGCCGAGCTTTCCTGGCGACTAGGCGTCGCTGATACAGGACTCGATGCCCTTCGTTTCTAACCCGGGCTTTCTTGCCGTGGCCTTCATTGAAGGCTCGGCGGCGTTTATTATCCTTGTTCTGTATTCGCTGCTCGTTCCCAGCTTTTCCGCCCGTTTCTTCCGCTTCTGGATTGCCGGCTGGACCGCTTACGTGCTTTGGGGCGCTTTGCGCATGCTATCGATTTGGCGCGGAGGCCCCGATGCGAACTTCCAATTCAGTGCCGTCCTTTCGCTGGTTTCATCGGCTCTATTTTTCGTAGCTATCCTGGAATGTACAGGACGAGCAGGCAGGCTTCGTTGGCTCACGCCGCTGGCCGCAATTGCTGCGCTGGCCATTTATGCAACCCACTCGATTGCCAAGATGCCCTCGGAAGCGCTCTGGGCCGAGCGCATCTCAGAATCGGGGTTCTATCTGATTGCCGGTTGGCTCCTCTGGCGGACAAATTCGCGACACCAAGGGGTCGGGTGGAAGCTGCTTGCCGGCGCACTGATGCTGCGAGGCCTCCACGGGTTCGATCGAGCCGCCTGGTCCGGCGAAGAATTCGGATTGTTCCGCATGTCGTTTCACGGACTGTTCGGAATCGCTATGGGAATTGCGATGGCGGTGCTCGTTTTGGAAGCAGGCCGCGCTCGTACCGAGGATTTGAATGAGAAGCTGCGCCGCCTCGCGATCATCACTGCGGAAGCCACTCAGTCATTCCGCGTTCACGAAACGCTGGAAGGAGTGGTTCGCCATCTCGTAGAAAGTCTCGGGGCCAGTCACGGCGTGGTGTACCTGTTCGAAGGTTCCGGGGACACCCGTTCGCTTCTGGTGCGAGCGAGCGTCGGCTTTAGCGAGGACTTCTTGAGCCGTTACACGCGGATATCTCCACGTGTTCTCTGGGCTCAGACGGTGCTTGAGCAACAAACTCCTTTTGTGGTCTTCGATGCGGCGACGGATTCGGGCGTTCGCGACTGGATGCGCGACGAGAAGCTATCGACGCTGGTCCTCGTTCGCATTCCCGGAAAGGAGAACCCCCTCGGATTTCTCGGAATCGGCTCCAGCACCGCTCGCACGTTTGCCAATGACGAAGAGAATTTCCTGGTCAACGTCGCCAATCTTCTCGGCCTCACTGTGCAAAACGTTTCGCTTTTCGAGGTCGCAGCGAATTCCCGAAGACAATGGCTCGATACTTTCGATTCGATCGGCGACTTGATCGTAGTGCACTCTCCCGGCGGCGCTGTGCTACGGGCGAATCGCACTCTGGCCTGGCATCTGGGCGTTGAACCCGGCGAACTCGAAGGCCAGCAACTTCGGAGTCTCCTGCAGCAAGCGGATGTTCATTGGACGACTTGCCCCTACTGCGAAGGCGCCGCCGGAGATCCCGAACAGATTGATCCGACATTCGGTGGATACTTCCTCGTTACCAATTCCGCCTTCCACGATTCGAATGGTGTGCCGCTCGGCACGATTCACGTGCTCAAGGATTTCACCGAACGCCGCCAGGCTGAAAACAAGTTCCGCATGCTCTTCGAGAACGTCCAGGAAGGCATCTTTATCTCGACGCCCGAGGGCCGCTTCCTCGATTTTAACAAAGCGCTGATGAACATCCTTGGCTACGAAAAGCGCGAGGAGCTTCTAGCGGTCGATATCACCCCGACGTTCTATTTGCACGCGGAGGAACGGGATCACCTGAAACGCCTGCTTCGCGAACACGGCCAGGTGAGCGATTTCGAATTCCATTTCCGCCGCCACGATGGTGAGATCCGAATCGCGCACGAATCGAGCTTCGTCACGCGTGATGATTCCGGAAGCGTGGTCGCCTATCAGGGCTTTCTGTTGGACGTAACCGATCGAAAGCACGCCGAGATGGAAATTCGCCGCCGCAACCGGGAACTGCTCGCGCTGAATGCGATTGGCGGCATGCTAAGCCAGTCCGCAGAGATCGACGAAATCTTGAATCGCGTGCCTCCCAAAGTCGCGGAGCTATTCAAAGTGGAGACTTGCTCGATTTATTTGCTCGACGAGCCTTCGCACACTTTGAAGCGCATGGCGGCATTCGGATACGAGACTGAGTTCGCGCGGAATCTGCCGCCCGTCGAGATATCGCCCATACTGCTCGAACAGGTCAAGCAAGCGCGAGCGACTTTACTTTCGGGTTCAGCAGTCATCCTTCCCGAGCTCCTGCGTGAGCTTGTGCGTAAAGAGGGCATTCAGGAATCGCAGATTTCGGTGCTCTGGTCAAAAGATCGCATCATGGGAATTCTGGTGATCGGATGCCGCGAGGCCCGCGAGTTTTCGCCGGCGGAACTGAATCTTCTGGCAGCCGTGGGAAATCAAATCGCCACAACGATCGACAAGGCGCTGCTCCTCAAAGAGACGCAAGACGCTTATCAAAGCCTTGCGCTCGCGCAAGAACAGCTTCTCCAAAGCGAGAAGATGGCGGCGGTTGGCCAGCTCATCTCCGGCGTAGCTCACGAACTCAATAATCCGCTTACGGCGATTCTCGGTTACAGCCAACTGCTGCAAGCCGAAGAACTTACCAATTCGCGCGGTGCGGACTACATCGAAAAGTTGTACAAACAGGCGCAACGCACGCATCACATCGTGCAAAGCCTGCTCAGCTTCGCCCGCCAGCACAAACCGGAAAGAAAATCAGTGGACCTGAATCAGATTCTCGAAGACACGCTGATCCTTCGAGAATACGACATGAAACTCAACAGCATTCGTATCCACCGGGAATTCGAACCCGACCTTCCCGTTACCGCAGGAGATTTTCACCAGCTGCAGCAGGTTTTTCTCAATATTGTGAATAACGCCGTCGATGCAGTCGTCGAAAAAGGCGGACACGGCGAAATCTGGATTCGCACGGCCCTGGCGGGAAATCGCTTGCGCGTGGAAATCACCGACAACGGGCCGGGAGTAAAGGACCCGCATCGCGTCTTCGATCCGTTCTACACTACAAAGCCGGTAGGGAAGGGAACCGGACTGGGATTGAGCATCTGCTACGGAATCGTGAAGGAACATGGCGGCGAAATCCAGGTGCGCAATTCGCCTCCTCGTGGCGCCACATTCGCAATCGTCCTGCCTATTCTCAGCGTTTCTGACTCTGCCCCAGAAGGAGTCATCTTCGCCCTCAAGGGTCTCGGTCGCTGGAACGGTCCTGCTCGTGGACCACGAAGAAGCGGTGTTGCAGCTTGAACAGGAAATCCTGCGTGCTCGCGGAGTGACGGTTCGCGCGGCTCGATCCGTGCAGGAGGCCCTTGATCATCTTGCGGCGAGAGACAGTGGACGCCATCGTCGCGGATATGAAAATTCCCGGAGAACTTTCTGCTACGGGCCTTTATCGCTGGATTGAGGAAAATCGCAGCGAACTCGCCGGACGTATCGTCTTCACCGTGTCGAATGCGCGCGATGGAGAAATCAGCGGAACATTGCGCAATTCCGGCTGCTCGATTCTGGAAAAACCCTTCTCAATTGATTCGTTTTGTGGAACCGTACTCAAGACACTTCGCTCGGAAGCTCCTGCCCCATTGAAACGCTGACGTTGTTTGCTCGCATGAACTCACATATCAGAGGCTTGAGTTCATCCGCTGTTTACCGAAAGGCTGTTGACTTCAGAGCCTACAGGGCGTAGCATCTCCGGCGATCAGAGTGTTCGGGAGCGCGCATGGAATCCCTCGAACGGTTCGCCCAGAACCAGCTCGTCATTGAGGAATACGTGTCGCAATGGCTGGCTCCGATCCCTGGCGACTTCGGCCGCCTTGCCAACGTGGCGACGCTCCGCGATGTGACCAGCGGCCATTATCACCATCCCGCTCTCGAAGAGGTTTATTCCGAGTCTTCCGTTCATCAAGCTTTGCTATATTGCCACGAAGAACTCTTCGAAAAAGTAATCGGCATGCCTCTCGACATGCAGGAGTGGGATTTGCGAATGCATTTCGCCCGAATGAACGCTCCCGTTTCGGATATCGCCTTTCGCTGGCTCGAAGTTGAACACTTCCGTTCCTTCGTCCCCCTTGGCATCGCGCCGCATCTGCGCGATCTGTTCCTGGCCAACACTCGCGCCATCCTCAGCCGTCTGGTCCGCGAACAAGCCGCTCTAGCCGCCACCGCGTAGAGAAGCCGCTTACACTCATTGCAACCCGCTCTCCCATCTGGCGCTGAATCCCCGAGAAACCTGTTACTCTGATTCTTCATCCAAGTTTGCTGGAGGAAGCCAGCGAATGAAGCGTTTTATTGAACTTATCTGCCTTTGCGCTCTTGCCGCAGTGCCCGCGAGCGCGCAGCAATCGGTCTCACCGCCTCCTCCTATCGCGGGGTCGTCCGGCTCGCATGCGGGGACCTGCCACCACCGCCGATTTTGTCAAAGCAGCCGACGAGGTGCTCGCTCAAATGAGCAAGCTTCTCGACTTGCCGATCAAGGAGCCGCTGAAGAAGAGCCTGCGCTCCAAGCAGGAGATCCGGGAATATTTGATTCGCGAAGAAAAGGACGATCGCAACGACGCCCAGCGTTACGCCGATGAGAAATCGCTCGGGGCATTTGGCCTGATCCCGAAAGATTTCCCGCTCGATTCTTTTATGCTCGACGTTCTGACCGATCAGGTTGCCGGTCTTTACGATCCGAAGGCCAAAGAATTCTACATCGCCGATTGGATTCCCGCCGACGAGCAGCGCGCCGTGATGTCTCACGAACTGACGCACGCGCTCGAGGATCAGTCCTTCCACATCGATCCGTGGATCAAAGCCGCGCGCCCCAATGACGATGCCGAACTCGCTCGCGAAGCCGTGAGCGAAGGCTCCGCGCTCGCTGCGATGGTGGATTACAGTTTTCGCGATCAGCAACTAAGCGTTCGCGATTTACCCGACGTTGCGCTCTTCATCCGTCCCGGTGCCGTGGAAGAAATGGATAAGGACCCGAATCTCGCAAAGGCACCCGGATACATTCGCGACGAATTGCTTTTTCCGTATCTCGCGGGAACAAGCTTTTCGCAACAATTCTTGAAGGCGCACGATGGATGGAAGGATCTAAATCTGCTGTTCAAGGATCCTCCAGTTTCGACGCAACAGATTCTTCATCCTCAAATGTATCTCACGAACGTGAAGCCGGCCGCAGTGACGCTCCCCGAATGGAAAGGCCTGGTTCCCTCCGATTGGAAGCTGCTGGAAGAAAATGTGCTCGGTGAGTTTGGCTTGCAGGAAGTTCTGAAACAATTCCTAGGCCAGGATCGCGCTGATACGCTCGCCGCAGCCTGGGCAGGGGATCGTTACGCGCTCTTCGAGGATCCGAAGACCAAAGAAACTTCGCTTGTCTTCCGTCTGGCCCTGGACAACACCGAGGATGCCGCGCGTTTCTTCGGGCAGTACAGCGAACTTCTCGAACTCAAGCACAAAACCCGTACGGCGCTCTTTCGCCGCCCCAACTATTTTCAATTTCAGAGCGAGTCTGGCGGTGTTTTCCTGCGATGCGTGGGAACTACTTGCCTGATCGTTGAGAACGCCAGTCGCGAAACGTATGACAAAATCGACCGTGCCGTGGGCTGGCCCGCGGCTCCTGCGCCTTCCGAGGCACACACCGGAAACACTTTCACGCAACGCCGCGAGAAACCGCTGATTATCGCAAGCGCCTTCTAGTCATTCAGCGAAATGCTTCCTGAATCGCTGCGGTGAATCACCATCAGCGTCTGGTCGTCAGCCTGATGCGCTCCCGAGCAATGCCCGGTGACGTCCCTCATGCAAGCCGCCAGTAATTCCTGCGGCACCCATCCGTGCCTTTCGCCCGCGACGCTCGCAAGCCGCTTCATTCCGTACTCGGCACCGCTTGGGTTACGCGCCTCAGAGATTCCATCGGTGTACAGAAGCAACGAATCGCCTGGTTCCATTTTCGTTCGCTGCACGGTATATGGACTGGTTGCAAACATTCCCAGCGGCAACCCGGTGGCGTGAATCTGTTTCACGCCTTCGCGCGTCACGATCACTGCCGGCAAATGTCCCGCGCTGGCGATCTCTACTTCGCCCGATTTGCCCGCGCGCCCGCAAATCAGCGTCGCATATTGCCCGGCAAACGTACTCTCGCAGAACACCCGGTTCGCCGTGCCTAGAAGCTTTTCCAAATCCAAGGGGCCTTTTGTTTTCGAGTCGGAGCCCACATTCGCGAGGCTTCGAAACATGGCGTGCAGGTGAGTCATCAACAGCGCCGCAGCCATTCCTTTGCCCGCCACATCGCCGAGCAGAAACACGAGCTGGCCGTCGCTCTCAAGCGGCAAGATCAAGTCGCAATAATCGCCGCTGACCGCGCCCGCCGGTTTGTACTCGTAGTGAATAAGCCAGTCGCCAAATTGCGTACGCTTTTTCGGCAACAAGCCTCGCTGCACCACCGATGCAAGCTCGAGATCGCCTTCGAGCGCCCGCCTCTCCTCCGTCGAAAGGCAATCCAGGCAGACACGCGCGAGCGGATTCGCAATGAGCCGCTCCTGCTCGACGGTTCCCTGGCACACCACGCAAGTGCCGTACGTCCCGTCGTGAATATGTTGGATGGCGGAATCCACTTCCTGTAGCAACTCCACAAACGGGGCAGTCTGCTCTGCCGAAGGAACTGCGGAGATGGTTGCTTGCAACTCCCCGCGCCGCCTTTCGAGCTGTTCGCGGATATAGGGTTCGCTTACTTCGGGCATAGCTTGCGTCTCCACGCGACTTTCAATGTCTACATCTTCCAATCGTCTCGCCATTCTGGTGGCAACACCATCCGTTTCTTGCATGCTAATCCCCCGTTTTTGCCCCTCAATTGGATTCGCCTGCCAGCACCACCGATTCGGGCTTGTTGGAAAGAAGAGACGCACCGGAAGTCTTTCTTTCTAATCGGGATAGACGGCGTTCGAAGCGTTCTCGGTACCGACGGTAGAGGCCCGCAGGGAGGATGCCGGTACGATTCGCCCGACGAAGCTCCGCCAACGCTTTTTTGGTGATTGAAGCTGCTTGGTGTGGCTCACGCGCATGGCGCTCGTAATATATGGCTAGCTGCTCGTAGGCCTCCAATCCTTCACGCGAATTTCCCAACATGCTCTCCCAGAGCTCTCGCGCTCGCACAAAATCTCCTTCGCGCTTCGCCATCATTGCCAGCGACCGTCGCGCCGCGCGCTCTGTTTCAACAGGCAATTCACCTTCGATTGATCGCTGAAAAAGCACTCGAGCCCGGGCCGATTCGCCGCGCCGTTCGCAGATACGCGAGATGCCAAACAGTTCAAATGCATCCGTGCACTGATTCTCCGCGTCCGCCAGCACCGAAAGCACTCGCGCCGAAAGTCCGGCCAGCCCGCGCAAATCCATCTGGTTATGATAAAAAATCGGCAACAACGGTTCGGGCGGACCGCCTCGCAGAAAATCGAAATAGAGCGACGGGATCAACTCCGACATCACGTCACATCCGCGATTCCAGCCCAGCACGTGTCGCTCGAGTTCAGCCAGTCGCACCGACCCCAGGCGCAGTCGCCACAAATTACGCGCCGGATGCAGGAAATCCAGATGCGCTTGTGGCGTTGGCACGCCGATCTTCCGAGTCATTCGGTAGCGCGTCTCAAGTAGCGGCCAATCGAACGATTTACCGTTGAACGTGACGAGCACCGGACGCTCAGCCATTCGTTCGGCGAGTGCGACCAGCACCGAATGCTCCTCGCTGTGCTCGCGCATGAAGAATTGCTCCACTTCGAGGCCACCTACATCCCACCAGGCGATCCCAATCAAGAACGGATACGTTCCCGTGCCGCCGCAGAGGCCGGTAGTCTCCGTATCCAGAAATAGCCACTGGCTGGGGTCGGCAATTTTCTCGGCCAAGTCCGGTGCCAGCAGCCGGAGCGCCCCAGGATGCAGGTGAACTTCGGGCGGCGCGCAATCGATCGAGTCTGCGAACCATCGCCGCAGCCCGAGGTGCGCGCCAAATTTATTCTCGCGAATGATGGCGCCCAGGATACTCGCCAATCGCTCAGCGCCTTCGGGCACATCCGGCGATGTTCCTGGTAGCGCTTCGAATCGCCGCTCTCGACCCGTCGCAATTCCACTGCGGCTGCCGTCGCCAAAAGTCGCGCTTGAAACGGCCGGCCGCCGCAGCGCATTCAATCTCGAGAACCGTTCTTCGGTCGGCGCTTTCAACTCGGTACCCTCATTCCGACTTCGGCGTTCTCCGTGTTACATCCCAAGGACAATTTCTCCAGGATCGCCAGCGCCGCTTCTTTCGTCCTCTCGCTCTTTTCTCCGGCGGGACCCACGCACGAAGGGCATCCGCTATCGCACGGGCACGCGGCGATCAATTCGTGCGTCCGTCGGAACAGCAAATCGTGAACGCGATAGAGCGGCTCGCTGAATCCGATCCCGCCCGGATACGCGTCGTAGAGATAGAGGTTCGGCTCGTAGAATTCCTTCAGATCCGCGGCATCACTCGCGTCCGAAAATTGCACCCACTCCGTTTCGACGCCCGCGCTTGGCGGCCGTTCGCCGACCGCCGTCCCCAGATCCCTCCGGTCGCACATCAACAGCAGTGTCGCCATTGATTCCAGCGCATAGAGCAGCCCAAAAATCCCGCTTTGCCGGTCGCTTAGCGCAAATGGCAAGCTGGCAAGAAGTTCGTGCTCGAGCGTGATCCAGAATGCAGTAGTGTGCATCTCGTTTTCTGGCAGCTCGAGTTTTCCCGCGCCCACATTCTCATTGGTAAAAAATTTGATCTTCTTGAATCCCACCACTTGGGAGCGCACCAGCACGTCTCCATGCACGCGCGCCGCCGGCCCAGCGATGGGCTCCCCTTCAGCAATCTCGAGTACGCGCACCTGCGTGTAGCGAATGGCATCCGTGTAGTGATCCACATCGACGCGCTTGACGTAGGCTTTACGCTGCTCGAAATCCAGGCGCTCCACGTGATATTGCTGGCCCTGATGAATGTAGATTGCCTTTGGGTGCAGCGTGGTTAGCGCCGAAGAGAAATCCACTTCACCGATCACCTCAGGGCCGCCGTCGCCCACGCCTTGATCACTATTCCTGTCGTCGCTCATCACATCGTTGCTAGTCACATCAATGATCACGAAATTGTCGGACGTCACCGCTCGCAAACTCACCGTATCCGCGGGATAAGCCTGCTGCACCCAGTGCCAGTTGCCACCGCTGCGATGTAAGAACCCCGCCTCACCGAGCCGCTCGCACAATTCCGGCAACTCCACGCTGCCAAATCGTTCGTCCGGCGAGAGCGGCAGCTCAAATGCCGCACATTTCAAATGATTCACAAGAATTTCGAGATTATCCGGTTGCACGTAGGCGTGTTCGGGAGAGCGCCCGAAGAAATAGTCGGGATGCTGAACGATGAATTGATCGAGCGGCGCGGATGATGCCACCAGCACCGCGCACGACGTTCCATTCCGCCGCCCCGCGCGCCCGGCGCGCTGCCAAGTGGAAGCAATCGATCCCGCATAGCCAGCCATCACGCACGCATCGAGCGACCCGATATCGATGCCCAGCTCCAGCGCATTCGTCGCGACCACGCCACGCACGCGCCCTTCACGCAACCCACGCTCAATTTCACGCCGCTCGCCCGGCAAATATCCGCCACGATAGCCGCGAATCGGATCCGGCTGCCCGATTTGGGGCGGATTCGCCTGCTGCAAATAGGTGAGCAGCACTTCCGTGTGCAAGCGGCTATTGGCAAAGACAATCGTCTGCAGCTTTCGGGCGAGAAGTTCCTTCGCCACGCGCGTCGTTTCATTCAAGTAGCTTCGCCGGATACCGAGATTGCGATTCACCATCGGCGGATTGTAGAAAACGAATAATTTCTCGGCGGCCGGCGCCCCGTTTTCCGCCACCACCTCTACTTCGCGTTCGATCAGCTGCGAAGCCAGCTCACCCGGATTCGCAATCGTTGCCGAGCAGCAGATGAATTGCGGCTTCGACCCGTAAAATTCCGCAACGCGCGCGAGCCGCCGCAGCACATTGGCCAGATGACTCCCAAAAACTCCACGATAAGTGTGGAGCTCGTCCAGAACGATGTATCGCAGGTTTTCAAAAAGGCGCGTCCACTTCGTGTGGTGCGGCAAAATTCCCGTGTGCAGCATGTCCGGGTTTGACAGCACCACGTGCCCGCGCTCGCGAATCGCTTTCCGTGCGTCAGAAGGCGTGTCGCCGTCATACGTAAACACACCGAAGCAATCGTCGAGCCTGCCCGCGAGATCGTGCAACTCGGCAAGCTGGTCCTGTGCCAGCGCCTTGGTCGGGAAGAGGTAAAGCGCTCGCGTGTCGGGCGCATCCAGCACGGAATTCAGCACCGGCAAGTTGTAGCAAAGCGTCTTGCCCGAGGCAGTCGGCGTCACGACCACAAAATCCTTGCCTGAGTGCGCCAACTCGGCCGCCTCCGCCTGATGCGAAAAGAGCTGCTCGATCCCTTTCGCGCGGTAAGCGTCACGAAGCTCAGGCCGCACCCATGCCGGCATGGCGCGGAACTGCGCCTCACGCGCCGGCAGGTGCCGAATAGCCGTTAGCACCTCGTCGGTCTTATAGCGCCCGGCAAGGCTTCCCAGCACGTCCTGGAAGGTAGCTAGCGTCGTTCCCGTCTTTACCACCGCCAGCCCTCGACTCGGCGCAGCCATCGTAAAATCCCCCGAAATTCCTCTTCGCTTTTTGTTCGCTCACCCTAGCAGAATGCGTAGGAGCGCGCAACCCACAATTTCGCCCTGTTCGCATATCGCTCACGGGCCCGCCGCCCACTTGACACACCAGCCCGCAAGCCGCTAAATAAAGACCATGGCTCATTCGTATTTGGTCTTCGATTTCGGCACAGACGAAGAAACCGCACAGCAGGCGCGACACAAGATTGAAGCGTGGAAGCAGGGATTTCGCCTCGGGAACAAGATGCTTCTGAAATTCGAGCGCGTCGAGCCCGACGAAGAATCGGACGCAGCGAAGGCTTCTGCCGTGAAGAAGAAATCATCGGCAAAATCAGAAAAAAATAATTCCGGCTCGAGCGTCCGCGTCCTCGTGCGGCTCGATTTCTCCGACCACGAGAAGCTATCTCAACAGCGCTGGCTCGATCGCATCCCCACCGAGGACCCTTTTAAGTCCGTGGACTGCGAGATTATTCGGCAGCCCGATGCCGAATTTGAGCAGACCGCCGAATTATTCGAATCTCTCGACTAAGCTGCGAAACCAGCACAGAGGAATTCCGATGAATCTCGCTCGAACTATCGCCGTGTTCGCAATTTTCGCGCTTCTCGCAGGGGCATCGAGGGCTCAGTCGAGCCGCCCTTCGCAGACCTTCGATACTTCTGCCGGCGCCGTGAAGGTTACGCCGATTTATCACGCCACCATGCTGATCGAGGCCGGCGGAAAAAATATTTACGTGGATCCTGCGAAGCCCGCGAATTTCAGCGGGCTGCCGAAAGCCGATCTGATTCTGATTACCGACATTCACGGTGACCATATGGATCCTGAAGTGATCGCCGCAATCAGCAAATCCGGCGCGCAAATCTTCGCGCCGCCGGCCGTGGTCACAACGGTCACCACAGCCACTTCCATCTCCAACGGCGAAACCAAATCGTGGGCAGGGTGGATGATTGAAGCGATCCCCATGTACAACCTGAAGCGAGGCCCTGAACCGGGCAAGCTTTACCACGACAAGGGCCGCGGCAACGGTTATGTTCTCACCTACGGCGGCAAGCGTTTTTATATTTCAGGCGATACCGAGGGCGTCCCCGAAATGCGCGCGCTCAAGAATATTGACGTCGCTTTCGTTTGCATGAATCTGCCCTACACCATGCCGCCGGACGAAGCCGCGGACGCAGTGAAGGCCTTCCATCCGAAAATCGCCATCCCATACCACTATCACGGCTCCGACCTCACCGTTTTCGAGAACGCGCTGAAGGGAACTGGCATAGAAGTTCGCCTGCTGGACTGGTATCCGAAAGCGAGCTCGTAATCCAAATCTGCTGACGCGTCGGACCTAGTTGTAGTACCCAAAGCCGATACTGCTTCGCAAAAATTACTCGCAGACGGCGCAAATACAGTCTTCCTTCTAGCTCGTAAACCGCTGACTCCATTCACCTTCGTTGCTCGCCATTGGCATCCAAACTGCACTTCTCACCGCGAGCGTTGAAGCTCACAGGAGCCATTCGATGAATCACACGTTCGATATCTTCAAGCGCTTAGAAGATGGCAACTTCTTTTGGGTATCCGCAGACAGGGATTTTGAATCGGCGCGAAAACATCTCGACCGGCTTTCGGCCGTCGCGCCAGGGCACTATTTGATCCATGCCCAGGACAAAGGCTTCGTCTTGGAGCTGAATAACTCGCCTTCGATGGCCCGCGTAGCTTAGGCGCCATCTTTTTTCGACCGCTCACCCCCTGGGACAAAAAAGCCGGCGGCGCGTTCTGCGTCGCCGGCTTCATAATGTGCTGAGCAAATGAGAAACTGGGTGTCGGCCTATTTTCCCGCCGCCGCTCCTCGTGCGCGTTCCGCCTGTTCGCTCTGCAGCGCCCTCTCTGCTTGACGAGGAGTAATCGTCTCGCCGGGAATACGCATCGCGCCATATACAACCGCGGCGAGCGTCGCACCCGCAAGTGGCGCGACGATGAAAAGCCACAGTTGCTGCAGTGCCCATCCGCCGACAAAGATCGCAGGCCCAATGCTCCGAGCCGGATTCACCGAAGTATTCGTAATCGGAATGCCGACCAGATGAATCAATGTGAGCACAAGGCCGATGGCGACGCCTGCAAATCCTACCGGCGCTTTCAAATCGGTTGAGCCCAGCACGGTAAGCACAAGGAACATCGTAAGTACGATTTCAACGAGCATCGCCGCGCCCATCGAATACAACCCGGGCGAATGCTCTCCATAGCCATTTGCGCCCAAGCCGCTGGCAATAGGGTTCGGCGCGCCCGCCGCATTGCTGGCAACGTAAAGAATCAGCGCCGACGCAATCACGGCCCCGATGATTTGAGCAACCATGTACGCCACAGCGTCCTTCGCGCCGATCTTCTTGGATACGAGCATTCCAAAAGTGACGGCAGGATTAATGTGGCACCCGGAAATCGGTCCAATCGTGTAGACCATCGCCAGCAATGAAAGCCCAAAAGCGAAAGCAACTCCGAGATATCCGATTTTGCCTCCGGCCAGCACAGCGCTGCCGACTCCTCCGAACACGAGCACAAATGTGCCGACAAGTTCGGCCGTATATTTCTTCATTTTTATTCTCCCAAGGTTTCAGTCGGCTGACTGTAGCAGGAACTCAATCGCGGCGATTCTGCCTCAAAAGGGAACTGTGGTCTAGCGCAAACATATCAATGGGGCTGATTCGAATTTCGGAGAGGCCGAGGGCATGCCTACTGGCGCCGGTCAGCGTTCAAAGCAAATTTGCAGATATCAGATGAGCCTTTACCTGAACCAGCCGGAATCCGCCCCGGCCTTGCGTCCTTCTTCTTCGAGAGAATCAAGTTGGCTCTGCAGTTTGGCTTTCTGCTCTTCGAGTTGCTTGATCTGCGCGTTACGATCCTCGACGTAAATTACATTTTGTCGCAGACCGGTCGTAGGGTCGAAGCTGACGGCTCCATATTTCTGAATCTCGTCCTGAATCTTACCGATTCGCTCGTCGATTTGCGCCATCTGATCGTGAATCGCTCGCGCCTTTTCGCGCCACATCTTTTCGTCCGAGTTTCCGGATGGCGGGTTTGCCTTTGCAGGACCAGTCCCGTTGGGCTCACGCTCGGAATTTTCCGCGTTCTCCGCGTCGGATGAATCGCCAGATTGATTTCCATCGCCGACCACTGACACACCGTGGCCTGAGAGGCCTGCAACCTTATCCTCGGTGTAAACCTTCGCAGCCGGAGCCGCGGACTTCTGCGCTCGTGCTTTTCGCGCTGCTTCACCGAGCGATTCCGCCGGAGGAGCTTCCTGCGATTCCATTTGCGGCTCGTTGCTGGAAGCGTTCTGCGTTTTTGCTTGAGTTGAGCCCTGAGCGGATGTTGAAGACGACGCGGATGCCGCGTCACTCTGGCCCTGAGATTTTGCCGGCGTTGCAGCCTGTGAGGAATTCTGTGCCTGGCCCTGCGATTGTGCGAGCATCGCAGGTGCGGCGCTCAGCGACGCGAGCAGCGCGCCAAGAATAAATTTCGCTTCGAAATGATTGCGCATGGGAGCCTCCCGTTCCGCAGACCGTCTTTCAACGGTAAGCTGCCCAGCCAGTAGCGTCAACGCGACTCGTTCTAGCTTGGTCCTGCCAATTACCTGTACGGACGACCAGCCGCAACTAGAACACAAACACCGGTCGTACCATTGGCGCTCGCGCAGCCCCTGCCTAACCTTGAACAAGATTGCGCTACCAGCGAGGTATCTCCACTGTGAAAGGCGCCGGGCAGATCGCGCTTCTCTTTTTTGCACTCAGCTTCTCTGTACCCGCGCTGGCCCAAACCGCGCCGGCTCAGCAGCAGCCGGCAACCCAGCTCTCATCCGACGACGCGGCAAAGAAACCTGCGGCAGCAGCACCGTCGCAACAGCCTGCTCAGAACGATCTTCTTGCCGAGGGCAACCAGCCCACGTCACTGGGCGATCTGGCCCGCCTCGCACGGGCGAAAAAGAAAGATGAGCCGAAAGCAGCCAAGGTCATCGACGACGAAAACATGCCTCACGGCGGAATCCCTATCGGCGGAAGCGCTCCGGATTCCGCTTCGTCATCTTCCCAATCAGGACAGAAGCTGGTCTTGCTCGATTTTTGGGCTTCCTGGTGCGGCCCCTGCCGCGAATCGTTACCCGACCTGAAGCGGTTTCAATCCACCTTCAGCAGCGACCAGGTGCAAGTGGTCAGCATCAGCGAAGACCGCGACGAAAACACATGGAACAGCTTCGTTTCGCAGAATCAGATGACTTGGGAGCAGCGCTTTGACGCCAACGGCGAATCAGCCCGCCGATACGGAGTGCAAGGATTTCCGACTTACATCCTGATGGATAGCAACGGAACAATTCTGCAGCGCTACCAAGGCGAGGATCCTAGCCAATCCCTCATCGAACGCATCGGACCCGATGTAAAGAAGGCCCAGGACTCGAAGTCCGCGCCCGCCAGCTAAATTAAAATCTGAAGAATCGAAGCCCTCGAAATAGTCCGTAGGCAACTTCATGCCCTTAGAATGAATCTTCTCATTGCCTATGCGAAAGGGAAGCAAAGCGACTCTTGATTGCGATTCAGGTGTGCAAAGATTTACTAAAGTAATTTTCGTCACCCTAACTCTCTTCCTATTCGCGATTTCGTTTGGAAGCATTTCCTGGGGCCAGAATCAGCAACAATCGCAGCCGCCACAGCAGCAATCGCCACCGCCCCCAAAGCCATCAACGCCGCCGGCGGCGCCTCCATCCCGGTCGCAGCAGCAAACGCCTCCTCAATCGCAATCCAAAATCTCTACCGAAGTAAAACTGGTCACAGTGTATGCTGCCGTCCGCGACAAGCACGGCAAAATCATCCCCAATTTGAATCAATCCGACTTCGCACTCCAGGAGGATGCCCGCCCGCAAACAATCAAGTATTTCAAGCGCGAGAGCGATCTGCCCCTCACCCTCGGCTTGCTGGTTGACACGAGCCTGAGCCAGCGGCGCGTGCTTGACCAGGAGAAGAGTGCCAGCTATTCATTCTTCGACCACATCCTGCGCGAAGACAAAGACAAAGCATTCCTAATCCATTTCGATCGCGAGGTGGAGCTTCTCCAGGATTTGACGGCATCGCGCGAAAAACTTCGCGCCGGTCTCGAACAGCTCGACACTCCGTCATTCTCCAATACCAGCGGAGGCGGTGGAAGCGGAGGCGGTGCAGGCGGCTCGGGGCGTGGTCACGGCCACGGTGGCGGAGGCGGAGGCACGTTGCTCTACGACTCCATCTATCTCGCCTCGAACGAGCTAATGAAGAAACAACAGGGACGCAAAGCCCTGATCATCCTCACCGATGGAGTTGACCACGGCAGCAAAGAGTCTTTGAACACCGCGATTGCCTCAGCGCAGCGAGCCGACACGTCGGTCTACTCGATCTTATTTTCAGACGAGGATGCTTACGGCTCCGGTGGCCGCGGCGGTTATGGAGGCCACGGCGGCTACGGTGGGGGCGGTATGGGGCGCGGTGGAGGAGGACACTATCCGCAGCAAGACCGCCCCGACGGCAAGAAAGTGCTCGAACGAATCTCCAAGGAAACCGGCGGCCAGCTCTTCGAAGTGAAAAAGAAGCTTTCCATCGAAGAAATCTACGCGCAAATCGAAGAAGAACTACGAAACCAATACAGCCTCGCCTACACGCCCGATCGTCCCGGCGACGACGCGACATATCACCTGATCCACGTCACGGTGAACCAAAAAGATCTCATCGTCCAGGCGCGCGAAGGCTACTACTCAGGTCCCTAGCGCCGCCCAGCGCTTCTCCTACTTGCGTTCCGGAATGCCTTGCACCAGCACGACAAATCCATTCGTGGCCGCTCGCCGGTCCTTCGAAATTTCCTGATACTCTGGCGAATCTACGAACTCACGAAAATCCGCTTCGCTCGCAAATGAAAGCACGACGACCTTGTCCCGGTCCCAATTACCTTCGACGACCACCGGATGCTCATCCGCCGCGAGCACCTTTCCCTTATGGCGATTCATCACGCCCATGAATTGCGCCTGATATCGTCCATATACCGCTCGATCCGTAATCGAGAAGATCGCAATCGCGTAGACAGCCACCTGTTTCCCCTAACACCGCGCAGCGCCGCGGACGTCGCCATTCAAACCCTTAACGCGGCGGTGTGCGCGTCACGCTGGCAAAGAAAAAGGGCCCCGCATCTTGGGGCCCTTTCACAATTTTTACGTGAGAAACACCTACTTACTCACTTCGTGGTTTGCGCGTTCGTTGCTTCCTGTTCATTTTCCGCGGGATGCCAGGAAGAATCGGGATTGAAGCTCTTCATCGCCTTCGCTTCTGTCTCCGTCTTTTTCCCGAGATCCTTCTCGTGCACGAACCCGTCCGAGCCAACGACAAAAGTCATCACTCCGGACGACCTGTATTCCACCGGATAGGCCATGATCGCGAACCCGCCGGTCATTTTGCCGTCAACCACGTAGCTTTTCGCGCCGCCCGGAGCATCCTTGCCCTGGTCCGTCAGCACTCGGAAATAGTAGCCCCGGAATGGTGTGGCAGATGCGTTTTTGCTCGTTGTATCTGCCGCCGCAACCTTTGGCCCGATCGGGCTCTTCGGTTCACCGCTCCAGTAGAGGCCATTCTTCTGGTCCGGGTCGCTCGCGATTCTCGCAGCATAGACATTCTGCATCGCAAAATACTCTTTCTCTGCTGCGGCCAGTTGCTCGCAAACTCGAATCGTAGAGATCTCGTTCTTTCCGATCCGCCGGAAAAGGACTGCCTGTTTCGCGGCTTCGCCATCGAAGTACCACACATTGCCTTTGTTCACGATCGGCATCGGAGTGGGCCAGTTGTCCACACCGACGTAAAGCGTGGTAGTACCGTCAGGTTCCTTGAAAAGCCGGTGCATTTCTTCGTACCGCTTGACGAAGTGCTCCCGATGCTTCGCGTCCTGCTTATCGTCGCCCGACGAAATTATTTCCTTCGCGCTTTTGCCGACGATCTCGATCAGCATTTTTTCGTCGTTGTCCTGCGCTGCTTTCACGAGCGCCTGGCTCGCATCCTCCGCCGACGAAAAAGTCTTCTGCCCCTTCTCTTGCGAAAAGGCGCTCACAGGAAGGCACGTTAATATCACCGCCGCCGCTCCGACCCTGCAAAGATTGCCCCAGCCGAAATGTCTAACCTCGATCTTCATCAGCCGCATATATTCTCTCCGTGTCGCATGTTCTCGATGCTGTTGGAAGACTCAGATACGTCGCTATCGGTGCCCGCCACCGCCACCGCGGCCGCCGCCTCCGCCGAAGCCCCCACCGCCGCGACCGCCACCGAAGCCGCCTCCGCCATAGCTGGACGAACCTCGCGATTCATAGCTCCTCGTTTGTCCGCCACGGTCGTACCCGCTGAACCCGCTGGAACGCGTATCTTCCCGTTGATTCTCTCCGCCTCCCCAACCTCGCGATTCGGCTTTGTTTCCCTCAAAAGGCTTCGTCGTCGCCCCCGGACGGTTGTATACGTTGCTTGGCGATCGGCCGTTGTCATGCCCACCCCGATTTGCATCGTTTCCGCGATTCGCCTCGTTTCCGCGATTGTTCTCGTTTCCTCGCGTGTCATACCCGTGATTGTTGTTGAAGCTGTTCCGCGGATTTGACGTCACGCCACGGTCCCCGCCGTGCGAATAGTAAACGTTCCGGTTATAGAAAGTCCGGCTGTGCGAGTAATACGTGTTGTGGTTGTAGATCACTACGTGGTTATGCCAACCGACTCCCCAATTGTTCCAGCCCCAGCCATACCCTCCGAACCATCCGATCCCGAACCCCGCTCCCCAGTAAAAACCGGGGCCTCCCCACCAGATTCCCGGATACGGATACCAACCCGGCCACGCCACAATCGGCCCGCCATATACGATCCAAGGATTGTAAGCAGGCACGTAAACGATTTGCGGATTCGCCGGCTGGATCACGATCGTCGAACCCTGCGTCTGCACGGTTTGTTGGTCCGTCGATTTCAGGTTGCCCGCTGACTGCGCCTTTTGGCGCATCACCTGAATCGCATCCATCACGTCTTGCTGCTGGTTGTAATAAGCGTCGCCCAGCGACGAGGTCCACGAAATATTCTTATCCATGTTCCCGAGCACGGTCGGAAACGCCGTCAACGCCTTCACGCTCGGATCCCACGGCTGCTGATCCACCGCCTTCGCCAGATCGTCGCCTTTCAGATCCGGATGCGCTTGCACCCACCGGTCTGCCTCTACAACTTCAGCAGGAAAAGTCGTGGCCGCCAGAATCTGCGCCACTAGCGAATCCGGATATAGCGCGATCGGCGCAACGAGTTGCTGCAATTGCTCCGGCGTCTGCTGCGTGTAAGGCGTCTGCTGCCCCTGCGATTGATCCTGCGACTGGTCTTGCCCCTGATCTTGCCCCTGTTGTTGGTCGGATGCTTGCTGCTGTTGCGCGGCCTGATACCCACTCAGGCTCTGCGGCCACGTCGCAAATACCAACGCGAACGCCACCACTACTGCCAGCATCTGACCCCCGAGTCGAATCCTGCCCTCTCGAGTGACAGGCCTGAGGACCACTGCGCTTAAGTGTCTCTTGGGCACCTTCATGATCGGATGCCTCCTGATATGTGAGATGTTCTGGTTACCCGCGAGGTTTCACGCGTTCGGACCGCGACCAAGGCTAGTACCGACGCCTGCATCTTACGCCATGGGACAAAAAAAATGCAATTCAGTCGAAATGCGAGCATCCAACTCTGTTGCCCGAAGCTTGCAGTACGGATAATGGCACTCATGTCATCCTTTGCCCTAATCACGCTGGCAGGCGCAATCTGCGGCGTCCTGGATCTGATCGGCGCGACCGCGCTCTTCCTCTCAAGAGGCGGCACATTCGAACGCCTGCTGCAGTTCATTGCCAGTGGCGCGCTCGGCGAATCGAGCTTTCGCGGCGGAAAGAAAACGGCCGCGCTCGGCTTCTTATTCCATTTCGTGATCGCCTTCACGGCAGCGGCAATCTACTACGCAGCAAGCCGCAGCTTTCCGCTCTTAATCAGCCAACCTGTCCTATGTGGAATTCTCTACGGCGCCCTGATTCATCTTTTCATGACCTTCATCACCATCCCGCTATCCCGCGCCCCCAAACGCAAATTCTCCGCCAGCTTTTTCTTTAGCCAACTCGCGGTCCACATGTTCATCGTCGGTCTCTCAATCTCCCTCACAATCGCCCGTTTTTCATAGATCCCTGTACGGTTTGCTTTAGGTGGCGCAGGGACTCCTATTTATCCTGAGCACAGAAGGGCCTCAGCGCGTTTCTCGAAGCCTCGCATTAGGTAGCCACGACGACGCCTTCCTCGTCGTGGGCCTTCCAGCATTTCGTGGCCGTGCTAATATTCCAGGTTCCTAAAATTGCCTTAGGAATATGTATGCAATTGGATCGCAGAAATTTCCTCAAGACCCTCGCTGCAGCCGGAACCACAGCTGCCTTGCCGCCATTTCCAACGCGGTTTCCAGTAATCGACCAGCCCCAACCAGGCTCCTTCGATTTCGTCTTCTTCACCGACACCCACATCCAACCCGAGCTCGACGCCGCTCACGGCTGCGACATGTGCTTCCGCAAAATCGCCTCCACCAAATCCGATTTCGCCATCATGGGCGGCGACCACGTTTTCGACGCGTTCGGCGTCAACGCCACCCGCGCTCGCATGGTTTTCGATATGTACGGCCGCGCCGAGCAGCTCATCGGCATGCCCCTTCACAACGCAATCGGCAACCACGATGTCTTCGGCGTGCTCACCAGAAGCGGCGTCGCCCCCACCGATCCCTCCTACGGCAAAAAAATGTATCAGGACCGCATGGGCCACACCTTCTACACGTTCGACCACAAGGGCTATCACTTCGTAGTGCTCGATTCGATCCAACCAACCGACGATCGCCTCTGGGAAGCGCGCGTAGATGAAGCCCAGCTTGAATGGCTGCGCCATGACTTAAAGAGCCTACCCGCGGGCGCGCCAGTCGTTGCCGTGATCCACTGCCCGCTCGTCACCGCATTTGCCACCTACGCAGAAGTGGTTTCAGCCGGCCGCAAATACAACACCATGACCGTCGCGAACGCTCCCGAAGTCCTCGAAGTCTTCGAGCACGCAAACGTGATTGCCGTGCTCCAAGGCCACACCCACGTCAACGAAGTAGTCGCCTACAAAAACACTCAGTACATCACCAGCGGCGCAGTCTGCGGCAATTGGTGGCACGGCCCACGCCTCGGCACCCCCGAAGGCTTCTCAGTAATCAGCCTCCGTGAGGGCAAAGCAACGACGCGCTACGAAACCTACGGCTTCCACAGCGTAGCCCTCGACGAGCGCTGGCGCCCAGGCTAACCAGGGTCGGTCAGCACTCCGGCTGAGTATTTGTCGGATGTTTTACTTTTCGGCGCGAGCCCCTGACAAAAAGCCATCCGCGACGTATCGGGTTCGCAGTTCGGCGGGAGCCCCCTACTTCAGTAGGGGGAGCTGGACTTACAGTCCAGCGAAAAAGCGCTCCCGTTTGAAATGGGCTTCAGCCCTGGAACTCCCGCTCCCCGACCAGCCGAAATCGAGTGACTTTCCACTAGCCTCTCACTACAATCTGCCCACCCTTCCAGCACTAGCGCGGCGGAAAGAATCCGCCGCTGACTCGAGGCCTCATGTCCTTTCGCTCCGTGTTTCTCGCCGTTCTAGTGGCCTTTGCCCTCGTAATCTCTGCATTCCTGATTCAGCGCGCCCGCCCCAAAGTCGAAAGCGACCAGCCCAGCGCCGAACTCGTGCGCGCCACCGGCAAGTGCGCCGAATGCCACTCGCGCACTCAATACTCCGTCGTCCACGAGTACGAGATGAGCGCTCACGCCAAGAAGGGTGTGAACTGCCTCGATTGCCATCAGCCCGCCGCCAATCAAGAGAAGAAAGACCACCACGGCTTTACCATTTCCGCCAAGCTCACCGCCGGCAACTGCCGCTCCTGCCATGAAAACATCTACCAGCAATTTCTCCACAGCCGGCATGCCGCACCCTCTTGGGCCGCCATCTACGGCGAAAAAGGCCTCAGCCCTGAGCAGGTAAACTTCTCGGAAACTTATCAGCCCGGCGGCACTCGCCGTCCCCCGCATCCTTTCTCGCAACTCGAAGGCGGCTCGGCGATGACCAGCGGTTGCGATCAGTGCCACAGCGTCGGCCGGCCCAATGCCGACGGCACCATCGGCACCTGCACCGCCTGCCACACGCGCCACACCAGTTCCGTGCGCATCGCACGGCTGCCGAGCACCTGCGCCCAGTGCCACATGGGTCCCGATCACTCGCAAATCGAAATCTATGAGGAGTCCAAGCATGGCGTTATGTTCCAAGCCCAGGAACGCCTGCTGAATCTTGACGCGCCTCCCGACACCCTCACCACGCGCGACATGTTCATCCCCACCTGCGCCACCTGCCACATGAGCGGCCTCAACGGCGTGGGCGTCACCCACGATCCTTCCGAGCGTCTGTCCTACTACCTCGCCAACGCCATCACCGAACGCCGCCCCAACTACACCGCGGCCCAGGCAAAAATGAAACTCATCTGCTCGCAGTGCCACACGCCCTCGATTCCCGATCGTGTCTACACCCAGGCCGAACAAGTGGTCCAATCCACCAACGACCACGTGCACACAGCGCAGGACATCGTCACCGCGCTCCGCAAGGACGGAGTGATCTCCGGTCCGCCCTTCTCGCAGCCCATCGATTTCATCTATTTCGATCTGTGGCACTACGACGGCCGCACCAGCAAGCACGGCGCTTTCATGGGTGGCGCCGATTTCGTTCAGTGGCACGGCAACTATCCCATCCTGCAAAAGACTGTCCAGCTGAAGGAGATGGCCGCGCAGTTGAGAAAAGAGCATGGAAAATCCAAATAAGCGCCCGCAACGCGGCGCAGCCCCGCCGACGGACAGCCGCTGGTGGATGTCGCCTCAGCTCTGGCTCGAGCTCTTCGCCATCGTCAATATTGGCTTCCTCGCCTTTGACATCTACCTCGCCCACTCCGTGAATCAATTCCGCGTGCGAGCGGAGTACATCCCGCTCTATTTTTCCGCCGCCGCTCCGCTCGTTCTGATTTTGGCGCTGGCATTCTGGCGTCGCTTGCCAGCGGTGTGGAAGGATCTCGGCTACCTGGTGGGATGGTCGGCGATTCTAATAGGCCTGGCGGGCGTGGTATTCCACCTCGAAAGCCATTTCTTCTACGAACGCACGTTGCGCAGTCTCACCTATTCCGCGCCGTTCGCCGCTCCGCTCGCCTACACCGGCCTGGGCTTCCTGCTGGTGATGAACCGCATGGTGGATCCCGACACGAAGGAGTGGGCCGAGTGGGTCATCCTATTCACGCTCGGCGGCTTCCTCGGAAATTTTGTCTTCAGCCTCAGTGACCACGCCCAGAATAATTTCTTCAGCTCCCTAGAATGGGTGCCGGTAGTAGCGAGCGCGATCGCAGTCGGTTTCCTCGTCGTTCCGCTTCTGCTCCCCGTCGAGCGCTCTTTCATCGACCTCTGCGCCGTCATCCTGATCGCGGAGGCCGCCATCGGCGTCTGGGGCTTTGCCCTCCACGCCGCTGGCAACCTCCGCGGCCCCTCCCTCCACCCCTTCGACAATTTCATCTACGGTGCCCCGCCCCTCGCCCCGCTCCTATTTCCTAATCTCGTCCTACTAGGCGCGATAGCTCTCTGGCGCCTCCGCACCTAACCAGGCTGCCATCGGGAAAGCATCGAACTTCCTCTTCGATTGGCGCCTCATCCTGGGTGTGAGCATTGCGGGATGTTGATTTTGCTTCTCGGTGGGAGCCCCCCTACTTCAGTAGGGGGAGCTGGACTTCAGTCCAGCGAAAGAGCTCCTAGCAATTGAAATGGGCTTTAGCCCGGGGAACTTCCGACCACCGACATAAAACTCCTCAGCGCCAAGACAATAGCAATAGGATCGCACATACAAACAACCCGATCAAAAGCATCACCGCGAAAATGCGGACGAGCCACGATGCCGGAATAGGCCCGAGCGGTCGAGGCTGCTTCCTCGGAGGCGCCGGAGGGTCCAGCACCCCAGCTCCGGTGACTTTGCGCGGCGGAAATCCTCCGCGGGATGACGACGCCTGAGTCTCGGGCTCGTAGTCCCTTTCAGTATGTTCGTACGGCATTACGCCCGCCCTAAAAGCCTCTTCACCCGAAGCCTATCCCGATGGAAGCGCTTCTCGCTGCCCGAATTTCGATATCGACAAATAGTAACTATCATGTTATCATCAGTCGTGGCCGTTACACACAATTCGTCGCGGGTGCGTCAATCTGCACAAAGCAAGGGGTTAGTGCGCCACGGGCTGCCGGCAACTGCGCTTCCGTCGCGGCACCCGCTCCTCACGGGCCACGCGTCACCAATGCCGGGATTTCTAATCGCAAATCCGGAATTAGAATTCCCTGCAAGTTGCTGTGAACAAAGATCCGAGATCTTCTCTAATCGCAAATTTTCGGCGGTTTTGCGTTCTCCACAGCGGATACCTGATCCCACTGAGTCACGCGGCCCCGGCACCGTTTCAGTCGTGCCGCTATTCTCTTCCAGTCTCCAGAACCTAATCGAGACACCGCGATTAGAATCTCCCGCAACTCCAACAAAACAAACCTCCGAGTCACTTTCTAATCGAGACAAAAACCCACTTTTCGATCCCGATTTCAAGCCTCCAGCGCGTAGTTTCCACCTTCCAGAACTGAGCTATAATGACCCGACACAAACTGACTTTCTTACTGCGTGCCTCTCATGCGGAAGGTAAACGATGCCGACGCAAACCAAAGTTAAGACAGCGAAATTCGACGCCGCGAAGTACCACGGACTCGACCGCGACGCGCTCATCTGCATTTATCGCACGATGTTTCTCTCGCGCAAGCTCGACGACCGCGAAATCCAGCTCAAGCGCCAGAATAAAATCTACTTCCAGATTAGCGGCGCCGGTCACGAAGGCGTTCTCGTCGCCGCCGGTCTCGTTCTCAAGGCCGGATACGACTGGTTCTATCCTTACTATCGCGATCGCGCTCTCTGCCTGACGCTCGGCATGACGCCTTATGAGATGCTTCTCCAAGGAGTTGGCGCGAAGGACGACCCTGCCTCGGGCGGTCGCCAGATGCCGTCGCACTGGGGCCATCAGAAATTGAATATCGTTTCGCGCTCGTCGCCCACCGGCACGCAGTTCCTGCAATCTGTGGGCGCGGCAGAAGCGTCGCTCTACTACTCGGAATTTCCCAAGGCACTCGAACAGGCTAAGCACGCCCCGCTCGGCAACGCCGTGCGATTTCATCGCGACGAAATTGTTTACGTCTCCTCGGGCGAAGGCGCCACGAGCGAAGGCGAATTTTTCGAATCGCTCAACACAGCTTGCACGAGGCGCCTGCCCGTTCTTTACCTGATCGAAGACAACCAGTACGCCATCTCGGTGCCGGTCGAAGTGCAGACAGCCGGCGGAAGCATTTCGAAGCTCGTCGCGAATTATCCCGGCCTGCATATCGAGGAATGCGACGGCACGGATCCGCTCGAGAGTTACGCCGCGCTCAGCCGCGCCGCCGCGCACTGCCGCGAACGCACAGGCCCGGCGCTGGTTCACGCACACGTGACGCGGCCCTACTCACACTCGCTTTCTGATGACGAGAAGCTCTACCGCTGCGATGAAGAGCGCGAAGACGAAGTGCGGCGCGACCCCATCCCGAGGTTCGGGCTGTTCCTTGTCCGCGAAGGCATTCTCGACGAACGCGAACTCGAAGCGATTGAAGCGGACGTCGAGCGCGAAATTCTCGAAGCCACCGATCGCGCGCTGCACGCTGAGCTGCCGTCAAAGAATTCGATTTATGAATTCGTGCATTCGCCGGACGTCGATCCGGCCGCCGCGCAATTCGATGCTTCGCCCAAATTGCAAGGCGAGCCGAAAACGATGGTCGAGATGATCTCGGCCACTCTTCTTGATGAAATGGCCCGCGACGAGCGCATCGTTGTCTTCGGAGAAGATATCGCGGACTGCAGCCGTGAAGAGCATCTCGACAAGCTGAAAGGGAAGGGCGGCGTATTCAAAGCGACGTCCGGCTTGCAACGGAAATTCGGCAGCCACCGCGTCTTCAATTCTCCTCTCGCGGAAGCCAATATCGTGGGACGCGCGATCGGCATGGCCACGCGCGGAATGAAACCGGTCACCGAAATTCAATTCTTCGATTACATCTGGCCCGCCATGATGCAGCTGCGCAACGAACTGGCCACAATGCGCTGGCGCTCAGCCGGGAATTTCAAAGCGCCGGCGATCATCCGTGTGGCAATCGGCGGATATCTAACCGGTGGCGCGATCTACCACAGCCAGTGCGGCGAAGTTGTCTTCACGCATGTTCCCGGCCTGCGCGTGGTGATGCCTTCGACGGCGCTGGATGTTTGCGGCCTGTTGCGCACCGCCATCCGCAGCGATGATCCGGTGCTATTCCTCGAGCACAAACACCTCTACCGCCAGCCCTACAATCGCTCCCAATATCCGGGCCCGGACTTTACGGTTCCGTTTGGCAAGGCGCGAATGGTGCGTGAAGGCACAGACGTCAGCATCGTGACCTACGGAGCCGTGGTGCATCGCGCAGAGGTAGCTGCAGCCGAGCTCGCTCGCGATGGCGTTTCAACGGAGATTATCGACCTGCGCACGCTCAGCCCCTACGATTGGGACGCGGTCGCAGCCACAGTGAAAAAGACCAATCGCGTGCTCGTCGCCTACGAAGATACGCGCTCGTGGGGCTACGGCGCCGAGATCGCCGCACGCATCGCTGACGAACTTTTCGACCAGCTGGATGCTCCCGTTCGCCGTGTGGCTGCCACAGACACCTTCTGCGCATACCAGCCGCAACTCGAAGATGTAATTTTGCCGCAGACCGAAGACATCGTGCGCGCGGTGCGTGAGTTGGCAAAGTATTAAGACAATCGCCGGAATAATTGACGACACGAATGGAAACTTTTTTGAGGCTTGGATCGTAACTATAGGGTGGCGCGGAACGAGTTTGTCCGCGCGGGAGGTTTCAGGATGAATTGTTCAAACTGCAAGCGCGACATCACCGAATATTCGAATTTTTGCTATTACTGCGGAACCCGTCAGCGGGTGCCAAACGCCGGAGGTCCGCTTGTCCAGAAGCGGCTGATGCGCTCGGTAGTGGATCGCAAAATTGCCGGAGTCTGCGGTGGCGTCGCTGAATATTTTGACGTGGACTCTACGATCGTCCGTCTACTGTGGGTTCTGGCGTGTTTCGTTCCGTTCCCGGTGCTCCCAGCGATCCTGGGTTACTTCATCGCCTGGATTGTGATGCCCGAAGCTCCGGTTCCCGTTACGCCTCCGGTCGAGTCCCAGCACACGGTGCAAACCGCATAAGACTCGCGCGCCGACTCAAGGCCGAGCAACGGAAGCGAGGGCAAGGCGAACTCGGCGAAGGTATCAGCTGCGATCTTTAAGGCGCCGCGGCGGCCTGCCACCACCGCTGTAGATGGCGTGATCGAGCGAAATCATCCCTGCTCCGATTGTCGCGAGCGCGAAACAAGCGACAGCGAGGACCATCGGGAATTCGTAATTCTTAACTTCGGTGATCGGCCCCTGCGGCAAATGCACTTTCAGGATCGCGATGGCCATCTCGGCCGCCAGCAGCAGTGCGCCGATGCGCGTGAATAGTCCGAGAATCAGAACGATTCCGCCGAAAAATTCGATAACGCCCGCGATATAGACGAAGTACGGCGGAAATCCCATTCGCTGAAACATAGGCATCATGTCATGCGTGTGCGTAAACAGCTTCGGATAACCGTGAAAGATAAAAACAATTCCGATCCCGACGCGCAGCAGTAACAGCGCAAGCGGCTTCAGCCTTTCCAGGATTTCCACGCGAAAGCTCCCGTTCTTCGAGGGATTTGTCGGCCAATTCTTGAAAACGACCGGTGGATTGTATCAGAAGGAAAGTTTCGCCGACCCTCGAAGGTTTGGAAACCGACTCGTGATCGCGTGCCGCGGTCCGCACGCCTGGTGGTATAAAATCGAACGTCGCCATTGGAGATTCGTTCGGAAATGTCCGCATCAAAACAATTTTTCACCGGCCGTCTTGCGGAACCGATTTGCCTCAGCGCCGGAGGATGGCTCTGCCACGGACTGGACGCCGTAGTTCGCGCGGTGGTCCGCGCCGCCCGATTGGATTTGAGTTTCGGGGATCGGCAGTGACACGCAAGCTGCTCCTGGGATTTGCGGTTCTGATTGTGCTGGCTGCGGGAGCTTATTACCATTTTCGCCATACGCAGACGCCCCTCGAGATTGCCTACGCAGGAAACCGCTCGGTCACACTGCAGAGCACGACCGCGCAAGTGCGCGAGCCGATCACCACTGTGAGCTATGGAGATCGCCTGGAGGTGCTGCAACGATTTCAGGACCAAGTAAATGTACGCACCACTACAGGCCTCACTGGATGGGTGAATGAGCGTGATCTTCTCTCAACGGACGTTTGGCAAAAAGCTGCCGACCTCGAAAAGCGCACATCTACACTGGCAATTCAGGCGCGCGGTCACACGAAAGTGCTGACGAATCTTCGCATCGACGCAGGGCGCGATGGCATTCGCCTCCGACAGCTCAACAAGAACATTCCGCTCGAGGTTTTCGAGCGCCGGGCCGTAGACGTGCCCACAAGTGGCGCGACAGCTGCTCAAGAAGAACCGGCGGGCGAGCCCGCTCAGGCGAGAAAAGAAGACTGGTGGCTGGTGCGCGCGCAGACCTCGGAAAAAGATTCGGTGTCCGGATGGATTCTGGGCCGCTTCATCGAACTCGATGTGCCGCAACCGCTGCCGGATTACGCGAGTTCGGCAGGAATGCGCATCGTGTCATGGTCAGAGCTAAACAAAGTGCTCGATGCAGCGGGAAAATCCAAATCACAATACCTGCTGCTGGGCGCACACGGTCCGGAAGGGCAACCGTGCGATTTCTCGATGCTGCGGGTCTACACGTGGGGGAAGCAACGCCAGCGGTATGAGACAGCCTATGTCGAGAGCGGCGTATGCGGGAAATTGCCGGTGGAGGTGAAGAACTCCTCGCCAACCGGCGACACGAGGTTTTCATTCACCGACCTCAGCAATGGTGCGCCAGCTCAGCGCGACTACGTGATGCACCAGACCATCGTACGCCGGGTAAAGCAAGCCGGCGAAGCGAACCCCCGGAAGCACAAAAAGCCCAAGCGTTAATCATCGCGTTCCATCGGACACGATTCAGCGTCACACCTACACGCAGATGCGATAAATTTATCAGCGTATGCCCCTTCGCGCATGCTCTGGTGTTACCGCTGGTCTTCTCGCGATCATCTCCATTGCATCTCTCGCCGGGTGCTCGCAAACCTCGACGGAAGCGAAATCGCCAACACCGGCGCCGCCGGTTTTGGAATTTGTCGCTCAATTCGGTGTGAGGGGCGGCGGTCCCGGGCAACTCTCGGAACCGGTGAGCATCGCGACCGATCCGCTTGGCAATGTATACATCGCGGATGCGGGGAGCCAGTTCATTCACAAGTTCGACTGGCAGGGAACGCCGCTTCTGTCTTTCACGGAGGATGCCCTCAAGCACCCGCAATGGATCGCGGTTGACAGCGACGGCGACATTTACGTTTCGGATCCGGTTCGCGGAAGCGTGTTCGTGATTTATCCTGGAGGCGAGAAGGACGTCCACCGCGAACTGCACTTAAGGACCCGGCCCGGCAAGGAAGGATTCGTCAGCGTGGCGGCGGGCAGCGACGATTCAATCTACGTGCTGAATTCAGGAAGCGGAAAGCTGGATACCTATTCGCCTCGCTTCCGGCTCATGCAGTCGTGGGCGCCCGCGTGGGGCGGCACCGACCCTGGGAGTCATTCCGGGCCGGTGGTGATGGGGCCAGACGGAAACCTCTACATATTTGACGAACACGGAAGCCGGATCATGCGATTCACCGATGGCGGGCAGCTTGTCTCTGAAATCAAGCTAGCCGCGGGTGGACCAGGTGGGCGGCTGAGCTCTCAGTTCGCGGTCTCAAAGACAAGCATCTTTGCGATGGACGCGGACGGGCGCGTGGTGCACGTCTGGACGATTGACGGGAAGCCGATGTTCGATCAGGATCTTGCGCCGCAATTAGGGCAGGCATTCCGGCCGGCGCCAGCACTAGCGATAAGCCCACGCGGAGAACTGCTGGTACTCGACCAGCCGGAAGCGCGAGTGCTGCGATATCGAACGAGCTTCTAAGTGTTGTCGCGTTACTTCCGGGCCATCTTCTCAGTCATGAAAAGGAGCAGTTGACGGTCGCGAGGATCCATTCGTCCCACGAGATCCTGCACACGCATCATGAAGCGCGACCACTTTCCGGAGCTGGCCCAATCTTTCTCTCCAGACTTGTTCTTCGCTGAAGCATTGGGGAGGGCAGGCGGTTTGTCGCTGTCGTAGAAAAGCTGGTAAAGCGGAATGTCCAGGGCTCGTGCCAGCTTCTCCAGCGTTTCGATGGCCGGAACGGTATGACCATTCTCCACGCGAGAAATATAGCAGCGCAGCAGACCGGTGCGCTGTTCGATGTCACCTTGCGAGAGGTTCTTCTCTTCCCGAATTGCTCTGAGCCTGTTGCCGATCATCATGACGTTAAGTCCCCCGTAGTGTTTTTAGATGGAATTTCTGTTTATGTCAATCGCGTTCCGTTATCCACTTTTGAGCCTCTTGCAGCTCCTTCTGGAGACGTTTTTTCTCGGTGATATCGCTGGCCAGCCCGGCGATACGCGCAATTCGGCCCGTTTCATCCCGAACGATATAACCGCGATCCCAGATGTGGCGCACCTCGCCATCGGGGCGAACGATTCGATATTCCGCATCATACCGGCTCTTGAGAGTTTCCTGGTCGAAAAAAGTGAGTGCGCGCTCCTGATCCTCGGGATGAACAGCATCGAGCCACGAATGGGGATCGGAGTACATTGTGCTGCAAGGACGCCCCCAAACCGTTTCGTAGGCCGGGCTAATGTACAAAAGACGCATATTCGTTATATCCATGAGCCAGAACACATCGGAAATCGTGGCTGCGAGTTGCTCGAAGCGAGCGTTGCTCTCCCGGAGGTCGTTCTCGGCAACCATTCGTTCGACAACCTCCGCTTGAAGAGTCTCGACGGTAGCAGTCAAATCACGCATCTTTCCGTCAACTGTGGCGTGAAGAATGCTTTGCAGGCCGAGTAGACCCTCTTGCACATGCCGGCGTTCGGATAAAGTGGCGGCAATAGCGAGCGTGGCCGTGCCGGTGACCGCAACGAAAGCGACAAGGACCATCAAGGACACGTTCGAGCTAGAACTGACGAAGGGACCGTACCCATGAAATGTGCCCCAAATGGCAAGCCCAAATAGCAACAGAGTGGTTCCGGCAGCCTCTAATTGGCAGAATCGAAAACCTGCCCAAAGCAAGAAGGGAAGGCATACCCATTCTTGCAGGAGCTGTTTCTGCTGAACGAACGAGGACAAGGGTCCAAAGATAGTCAAACAGACTGCGATCAGACTGATGAGCATCGCGGAGAGTTCCAGGGTCTCCCGTTTGGCCAACCGATGATGGGAGGAGCCAAAGATGAGTATGAGAAACGGCGCGAAGAGAAGGGCTCCGATTCCATCTCCTACGCCCCAGGTGAGCCACATGATCGCTTTGTCGGGACCTTGCGAGAATCCGGCCCCGTATAGATAGGCGATGCAGATGGTAGCGGCGATGGCCGGGCTGATGACGCAGGCGAACAAGACGAACTTAAAGACGCCCTGCGCGGTGTCGAATGCCTTGATTCCACGGGCAAACTTGTTGACCAGATACGCGCCGGTAAGCACGGAAACGGTTTCTCCGATGGAGATACCTATGGAAGCCTTAAGGGGCGTGGAGGCCGATTCGCAAATTAAGAAAGCGGCGACGAGAATCTCTGGCCAGATACGATAGCCGAGAAGAATCAAGGCTGCGATTGCCACGCCCGCGGGCGGCCAAACCGGGGAGACGGGAGGATGGAGATCGGTAATCCTCAATCCGAGCTGTCCGGCGAGAAAGACACCTGCGATGACAAGAAGAGATTGAGCGAGGTCCTTGCGGGAGTTCGGAAACGAAACCGCGGCCCTCAAATGTTTGAGGGCTGTTTGTGTGGAGATCATTGCGATCCGCCTCCGCGCGAATCGTTCCGCCAGTTTCTCGATGGGGACCGGCAGTTAGGACACCAAGCAACGCCAAAAAAGCCAGCGCGAGAATCGCGGCTACCCTAGCCTGCGCGGAGGACGGTGTCAAGTTAGCGTACACGACACCGGTAACCGGAAGATGACCGCAGGTCGTCTGATTGCGCCTGACCGAGATGATAACGGTGCTTCGAGGAACGGGTTGTGTTGAGATAACATCCGGCTGAGGTGAACGGATATGGCGTTGTTGCTTACGGAAGGTGACGTGAGAGGACTTTTGACGATGCCGATGGCGATAGCGGCCGTGGAGGAATCGTTCCGGAGGCTGGCAAGCGGAGACGCGATCGTGCATGCGCGTCAAAGGCTGCACATTCCAGGTAAAAGTTATCTGCACTATATGGCCGCAGCGGATGCGGCGGGTGGCTACATGGGTTTGAAGATTTACTCGAGCGCGAAGGAAGGGCTGCGCTTCATCGTGCCGCTGTTCAGTGTGACGACGGGTGATCTGGCTGCGGTGATTGAAGCGGATTTTCTGGGGCAAATGCGTACGGGGGCGGCGAGCGGAGTTGCGACGCGGTGGATGTCGCGAGAAGATTCGCGCGTGGTGGGAATTATTGGCACGGGATTGCAGGCGCGAACGCAACTTGAGGCGATTGCGGCGGTGCGCAAGCTGGGAGAAGTGCGCGTCTGTGGGCGAGATGCGAATCGGCGCGAGAAGTTCGTGGCGGAGATGTCGGCCCAGTTGAAAGTGCCGGTAAGGTCAGCGGCTAATGCGGAGGAAGCGGTTCGCGACGCGGATATCGTGATTACCTCGACGACGTCCACGAATCCTGTGGTGGAAGGCCGCTGGCTGAAAAAGGGGACGCATATCAATGCAATTGGGGCGAATTTTCCGCAGAAACGGGAGTTGGATGCCGAGGCGGTGGAGCGCTGTGACGTTATCGCCGTCGATTCGAGAGAGCAATCGAAGCTCGAGTCGGGCGATCTGATTCAAGTTTTTGGCGAAGATGACAAGCGCTGGAGCCGCGTGGCAGAGATGGCAGATATCGTTGCGGGAAAAACGCCGGGCCGCACGAATCCCGAACAGATTACGCTATTCAAGTCGAACGGAATCGCGATCGAGGATATTGTTGTGGCGGGGCAGATTTACGAGCTGGCCCGGCAGAGAAAAATCGGAAGGGACATTCCGATGTGGGAGAAGGATGCTCGATTCGGGGAAGCGCGAGGCGCCTAAACTCGGGCGCTGTGAAGGCGCTTCTTAAGCGCGTCGCGAAGTCGCTGGCGCGTGTCTTCCGGCAGGGGAGCCGGCTCGGAGTTGCAATAGATCTGGATCGTTTGCTTGGTCGTGTCCACCACCACTTTGCAATCTTCGCAATGCTCGAGGTGCTTTTCGATGGAGGCCTTCAGCGTGGAATCAAGCGCTTCGTCAAGGTAGTTCGAAAGTTCTTTTACGATGTTCCTGCAATTCACGAATTTTCACTCCGTTTAAAATACCGATTCAATTTCTGCCGCAGCTTCAATCGGGCTCGAAGCAGTCTCGACTTCACTGCGGGAACTGAGAGGCCCAACGCTTCCGCCGTTTCCTCAGTGGACAATTCTTCGATGTCGCGAAGTTGGAAAACGACTCGAAAAGATGGGTCGAGTTCAGAAATTGTTGTGTTCAAAATGTTTGAAAGTTCCGATTGCTCGTAGCGGTCTTCAGGCGAAGGTCCCCAGTCTTCCACGTCGCGGGGAATCAGCTCTTCGCCGGTATCGATGTCATCGTCGAGCGACACCTGATTGGGGCGGCGCTTGCGCAGCTTCATCAGCGCCTGGTTTACGGCAATGCGGACGAGCCAGGTGTAAAAGCGCGAGTTGCCTTGAAATTCGCCGAGGTGCTCGAAGGCTTTCAGAAATGACTCCTGCATCGAGTCTTCGGCGTCTTCGCGGTTCTGGGTGATATTTTGCGCGAGGCGAAAAATCTTTCGCTCGTAGCGGCCGACGAGGGTTTCGAACGCAGAGATGTCGCCGGCTTTGGCAGCGGCGACGAGAACGGGCTCGTCGTCTTTAACGACCGTGGAGGGCAGCGGGTGCGCTGGAGGCTCGACGGGATTCATTTTGGGTGCGCTCATCGTGCGGTTCCGATCCGAGGGCTATCCTGAAGTGGAAGGGTAGCACGAGTTTTGAGTGCGCTGACGGGCAAAACAGTCGACACGATCACAACGGATTAGACGAGCCAACAAGCCTCCCGGATGCATGAATTTAGCGCGGGGCAGGCAGGAATTCCATGAAGCGGTCGGCCCTTGACAGGACCTGCGCGGTTTCGTATGCTTTATTTCCGAACGAACGTTCGACAAGTAAACTGACTTTCTGAATGCCAAAAGCTCGCAATCACCCGCACGTTTCACTTTCCAAGCAGCAACTGATATTGCGTCATGCCGCGCAGGTATTCTGCGAAAAAGGGTACGAGGGCGCCTCGATTCGCGATATCTCGAGGTCGAGCGGGATCTCGCTCGCGGGAATGTATTACTACATAAAGAGCAAGCAGGAGCTGCTGTATCTTATTCAGCTGTTCACATTCAAGACGATCGTCGCGCGCCTCGAGAAACGACTGAAGGGGTTGCACGATCCGGTCGAAAAATTGCGGGCGCTGGTGCAGAATCATCTGGACTACTTTCTGCGTCATCCGGTGGAAATGAAGGTGCTGACGCACGAGGACGAAGCGCTCGAAGGGGAGTATCGTAAGGAAGTGCTGGAGATCAAGCGGCGTTATTATTCGATTGCGCTGGGAATTTTCGAAGAGATGCGCAAGAGCGGAATTGCGCGACGGATGAATTCCCGAGTGGCCGTGTTGTCGCTTTTTGGGATGATGAATTGGATTCACACCTGGCACCGGCCGGAGACGGACCCGCAGGCGGATTCATTAGCCGAAACGATTGCCGGAATGTTTTTGCGTGGCGTGATGGCTGAGGGACGCGAGATGCCGGAGCTTAAGCCGGCGCGCGTGACGCGGAGCGGAATTGAAGTGGCGGGGCGCGCGGCAGGTTAATTCGATTTAAGATTCGATTTTAATTCGACGGAATGGGAAACGGAGAAAATAAATAATGGCGACAACGACTTTGGTGGAGCAGAAGCAGCTGATCAAGTATGAGAATGACGGCGGCCTAGCCATCATTCAAATGGACGATGCACCGGCGAACACTTACACCTACGAGATGATGCAGCAGCTTGATACCGCGATTTTGCGCGCGAGGATGGATGAGAACGTTCATGTGATCGTGCTGCGCGGAGCCGGCGAGAAATTCTTCTCCGCGGGTGCGAGCATTCCGATGCTGACGAAAGCGGACCCTACATTTAAGTATTATTTCTGCTTGCATGCAAACGAGACGCTTTCGCGCCTGGAGCAGACGCCGAAGCTGGTGATTGCAGCTTTGAACGGGCACACAGTGGGGGGCGGCCTTGAGATTGCGATGGCTTGCGATATCCGCATCGCGAAAAAAGAAGGCGGCAAGATCGGGCTTCCGGAAGTGAATCTCGGCGTGCTTCCGGGCACGGGTGGCACGCAGCGAATCTCGCGCATTATCGGACGGGCGCGGGCGATCGAACTGATGGCCACGGGGCGTACGTTTAGCTTTGAAGAAGCGCTCGAGTTCGGCTTGATTCACTATATCTACGAACGCGAATCGTTCTGGGATGACGTTGTCGCGTACGCGCGGCAGTTCTGCCCGCCGAACAAGGCTTCGCGAGCTGTGGGGCGCATTAAGCGAGCGGTTGTGACCGGTTCTGAAGTCGGCTTTGGCGAAGCGCTTGGAATTGAACGCGAACTGCAGCAGCTTCTGTTTACCAGCGAGGATGCCAAGGAAGGATTGAAGGCTTACGTCGAAAAGCGTCAGCCGGAATTCAAAGGGAAGTAGAGTAGTAGAGTTCGAGCTTCACGCAGAGAATTGCGTGGCGGTGAATTCTCAAGGGGCGAATGAGGACACTACCCGATTATCTTCGCAAGGGAATGAAGCTGATTCTCGTCGGAGCGAATCCCGGCGACCGCTCTGCGCGCGTTGGACATTACTACGCGGGGCGCTCCAATCAGTTCTGGTCGATCATGTACGAATCCGGCGTGCTGCCGGAGCCGATCGGATACGAAGACGACCGCCGCTGCCTCGAGTTCGGGATTGGCATGACCGATCTCGTGAAGCGTCCCACGCGTGGTATTGAAGAGATCGAGCGCCAGGAATTCGCGGAAGGCCGCGTGCTCCTCGCCCAAAAGCTCGAAGAAATGCGGCCGCGCGTGATCGCGTTCAACGGCAAAACTGTGTACGAGAAATTCACCGGGCGCCCCTGCAAGCTCGGCCTGCAGAAAGAAAAATTATACGACGCGCAGGTCTTCGTGCTGCCCTCAACAAGCGGCCAGAACGCCGGAACCGAACGCGCCGTGAAAACCCGATATTTCAAGCAACTGGCAGCGCTGCTGAAGAGTCTGAAAGATTAGGGGACAACTAGAGGTAACCGCAATGGCTGAAGCCGCCAAGCAAGCCGCCCCCGGAACACAGAAAGCGAACCAGTCGCAGGTAGTGCTCGAAGAGCGCAAGGGCAATGTTGCCATCATCCGGCTGAATCGCCCGGACAAGCTGAACGCGCTCAATATCGAACTCGGCCGCGGATTGGTTCACGCGCTGTTGCACGCTTCACAGGACAACTCGGTGCGGGCTGTCGTCGTAACGGGCGCAGGGCGCGCCTTCTGTGCGGGTGGCGACCTGGAGTTTATCCTCGACCTCCGAAAGCGCAACGCGAGCGATGAATTGAAGACCTTGCTCGAGGCGGGCAAAGAAATCTGCCTCGCGATTGCCACGATGACGAAACCCGTGATTGCGGCCGTGAATGGACCCGCGGCAGGCGGTGGAATGAACCTCGCGCTCGCAGCAGACATGCGGATTGCATCGGATCAGGCCAGCTTCGCCGAATCGTTCGCCAAGGTCGGGCTGTATCCTGATTTTGGCGGGACTTATTTTCTGCCGCGCATCGTGGGGCCGGCGCTTTCTGCCGAGCTTTTTTACACGGCCGAAACCCTTTCCGCTGAGGACGCGCTGCGGTTGGGAATCGTGAACCGCGTCTTTCCCGCCGACAAATTCGAGGAAGAAACGCAGAAAATCGTGGATGTACTGGCCGGCGCGCCCACCGTGGCGCTCCGCGACGTGAAACGCACGATCATCGCCGACGACAAAAAAAACCTGGAAACGAAACTGGATGAGGAAATTCGGCTCCAGGTTCACTGCTTCCAGTCCGAGGATTGCCTGGAAGGCCTGAATGCCTTCTTCGAAAAAAGAAAACCGAATTTTAAAGGGCACTAGCCCGCCATTAATGATTAGCTAGATTTAATAACGAAATTATTGAGGAGACTGCAATGCCTGCAGCACGGATCAGCACTTTTGATGATTGGGTAGACCTGTTTCGCGTATGGCGAAATGATATCGGCGTGAACTATCCTGAAATTGAGAATTATCAATTCGAGGCGAAATTCGGGCCAACGCGTTCGAACGAAATCGAATTCGGCGCTTTCAAAGGCCGTCCGAAGTGGCAGCGAGTGCTGCAGATTCCGGATCAAAGAATCCGCGACGGCCTGATGAACTTGATCGTCTACCAGGGCGACACGGAGTTCGCGTCGGTCGAACAGCAACGGCGTCTTTTCGCGCACTCGCCGAGCGAGCACGATCGCAAATCTCTCTGCCGCGTGGTGACCGAAGAAATGCGCCACGGCTGGCAGATGTGCCACCTGCTGATCAATCATTTTGGCTACAGCGGCAAAGTGGAAGCGCAGAAGATGCTCGAGCGGCGCGCCTTTGAACAAAAACGCCTTCTGGGCGCATTCAATCAGATCGTCGACAACTGGCTCGACTTTTTCACCTACACCGATTTCGTCGATCGCGACGGAAAATTCCAGCTCACGATGTTGAGCTATTCGGGCTTCGAGCCGCTCGCGCAGTCGATGAATCCGATGCTGCGCGAAGAATCCTTCCATTTAGGGACGGGTCACGATGGCTTGAAGCGAATCGTGAAAGCCGGCGTTGTGCCGCTGAATATCGTGCAGAAATACATCAACAAGTGGATTCCGGTGAGCTACGACCTCTTCGGCGTCGATTCATCGAGCTCGGCGCATTGGTTTTACGTGTGGGGCTTGAAAGGCCGCTACGACGAAGCTCAAACTCATCAGGAAGCCGACCTCGGCCACATGAACGAGCACAATCGCCAGCTCTATCATCTCGAGTGCGAGAAATTGATCGAGCAGATCAACCGGCACGTTCCCGCGGGACAGCCGCCGCTGTACGTTCCTGACATGAAGTTCAATCGGCATATCGGCGAATTTGCGGACCAGCCATACAGCGTCACCGGTGAACTGCTGAGCCCCGAGAAATTCGCGGAGCACATGAAAGAGATGATTCCTCAAGCCGAGGACATCAAACTCATCAACGAAATTCAGGTTACCGAGCCGAAGTGGGTCGAGCAGAAGGGGAGCATGGAATAAGGTGCGTGCTCGCACGGACGCGGAAAGCGCTGCGCGCGGTTTTACCTTCAGCGAATTGATGGTGGCTGCGGCGGCACGCGAAATCCGCGACGGTGAGCTGGTGTTCGTCGGGATGCGACTGCCGATGCTGGCGTTCCTGGTGGCCCGAAGGACGCACGCGCCGCACGCGATCGGTCTTTTCGAAAACGGAATCATCCGCGAGACTCCCGCCAAAGAACTTCTTTACACGATGGGCGATCCGCCGAATCTCCGCTCTGCCACTCAATGCGGGCAGATGCTCGATGTGATGGGCCTCCTGCAGCAGGGACGCGTGGATATGGGTTTCTTGGGCGCCGCGGAAGTCGATCGGTTCGGCAATTTGAACAGCACGTGGGGACATCGCAATCGTGAAATGCAGCGCTTGCCGGGATCGGGAGGCGCGTGCGACATTGCATGCCTCGCGAAACGTACCGTTGTTTTGCTTGTTCATGAGCGCGGACGCTTGACTGAACGCGTAAGCCATATCACCTCGCCGGGTTACGGCCTCGGCAACGGCTGGCGGCACGCACAGGGGCTTCCGCTGTCGTCGGGACCATCCGCCATCATCACAACGATGGGCGTGCTTCGATTCGGGGCGGATGGCGAGGCGTACCTCGCTTCGGTTCATCCAGGGGTTAGCGTTGAAGAAGTGCTCACAAACACGGGCTGGACGTTGCGCGTAGCCGACGAGCTGGTGGACACGCAGGTGCCAAGCGATTCCGAGCTCGACGTAATGCGCGAGATTGATCCGAATCATTTCTGGACGCGGTAGCTTGAATCCATATTTCAGTCGGAGATGATGGCCGGCGAATCCAAATTGACGACGATGCATGACGCGATCGCGCGCCATCTGCCGTCCGGCTCGATGGTGCTGCTCGGAGCGCAACTCGAGCAGATGATTCCATTCGCGGCGGGACACGAACTGATTCGACAGGGCCGTCGCGACCTCACAATCGTTGGGCCGATCTCCGATATTCTATTTGACCAGCTGATCGGCGCGGGCTGCGTCTCACGCGTGATGGCGGCGTGGGTGGGAAATGTTTCCGCGGGTGTGGGATATTGCTTCCGGCGCGCGGTGGAGCAGGGAATTCCGCGGCGTCTCGAAACAGTCGACTACTCGAATTTCACGCTGGCGCTGGCATTGCACGCGGCCGCGCTGGGCGTACCGTTCATGCCCACCTATGCCACGCTCGGCAGCGATCTGCTCAAGAAGAACGGAAACTTGCGCGAATTTCCATCGCCCGTGAGTGAAGAGAAACTGGTTGCCGTCCGCGCGCTGCGGCCGGACGTTGCGATCATCAACGTGCAGCGCGCAGACGCGCAAGGGAACGCGCACGTCTGGGGAAGCTTGGGTGTCGCCATTGACGGAGCGCGCGCCGCTCGAAAGGTGATCATCATCGCGGAAGAAATTGTCGAGCCCGAGGTGATCGCGTCGGATCCAAATCGCACTTTGATCCCGGGGTTTTTGGTGTCGGCTGTGGTCCATGAGCCGGGCGGCGCGCATCCTTCGCCCGTTCAAGGTTACTATGGTCGCGACCACGCATTCTTCAGCGAGTATCACGATCAAACGAAGCGAACGGAGGATTTCGAGACTTGGCTGTCGAGGTGGGTTTTGCAGATGCGCGACCGGGGCGAATATATGCAAAGGCTCAGCGCGGAACGATATGACAGGCTTCGGGTGCGCGAACATGCGCTGTCTGCGCCCGCGGATTATGGATACTGATGGCTGAAGATCTTTTAGCGAACATCGAAATCACGCCGCGCGAAGTGAAGAGCATGCTGGAGCGCGGCGATAAATTTCTGTTTGTAGATGTGCGCGAAAAATGGGAATTCGAAACTTCCTGGATCGACGGCGCTGTGCTCGTCCCGATGCGCGAAATTCCCTCCAACCTGGCGAAATTCGAAGAGGCCGACAACATCATTTTGTTCTGTCATCATGGTATCCGTAGCCTCGATGCTGCGGCGTGGCTGCGCTCGCAAGACATAGCTGGCGCCAAATCGATGGCAGGTGGAATCGACCGTTGGTCCGCTGAAATCGATCCCAAAATTCCGCGATATTAGGAGCATTCGATGAGTCCCGTAAAACGTCCGAAATCGAAGCCGCTCGCGAAGGCTAAGAGAAAGGTAAAGTTTCTCTACAAATCCAGTTGTGCCTCGTGCCGCAAGGCGAAGACTCGGCTGCAACGCAAGGGCGTGCTATTGGATTTTCGAGATTTGGTGAAGCATCGGCTTACCGCTGATGAGATTGAAACGCTGATCGGGCGCCGCGATCATCGCAAGTTCCTGAACTCCCGCAACCCGCTGTACCGCCGGAAGAATATGAAGAAGAAGCCGCCGTCTCGCGCCCAGGCGATTCGAATGATGGCTAAAGACCCGAATCTGATCCGGCGCCCGGTGATTGTGGCCGGCGGCCGCGTCGTGATTGGATTCGACGAAGACGGAATCGCCAGGTTGTAGACGCTTTTGCGGATGCTTCTTTTCATCTTGGGGATCCACTTGCCTCCAGTTATAGATATCCACATTCACATTACGCCGATGGAGGGTTTCAAGTCCGAGGCTCAGGAACTCGTTCGGCGCGGGCGGAAGGATTTTGAGGACGCCATCCGGTTTGCTGCGAGCCCGAGTGAATTTCTTAAATTTATGGACACGGCGGAAATCGAACGCGCCGGTCTGATTAACTACGTCAGTCCAGATGTGATTGGCTTTACTTCGGAAGTGAACGAATGGGTGGCGCGTTACTGTGCTGCCGATCCCCAGCGCCTGCTGGCGTTTGGTTCCGTTCATCCCAGATATGTGAGCGATCCCGGAGCCGAAGTTGATCGCCTGAAGAAGATCGGGATTCGCGCGCTGAAAGTGCACCCATCGCACCAGCTTTTTGCTCCCAATGACTACCGCAACGGCCTTGGTCCGCTGCGCGGAATGTACGAAAGGGCGCAAGCCAATCGCATGCCTGTGATGATTCACACGGGCACGTCGATTTTTCTCGGTGCTCGAAACGCTTACGCGCAGCCAATGCTCGCCGACGATGTAGGGGTCGATTTTCCCGACCTCGTCGTAATACTCGCGCACGGTGGCCGCCCACTCTGGATGAACGAAGCCTTCTTTCTCGTTCGCCGACACCCGAACATGTATATGGATATTTCCGGCATTCCGCCGCAAAAGTTGATGGAATATTTTCCGCGTATCGAGGAGATCGCCGATAAAGTGCTGTTCGGAACCGATTGGCCGGGTCCCGGCGTTCCCGACGTGCTGGGTAACATTGCAAAGTTCCGCGCTCTCCCGATTTCGGCGGCGGCGCAACAGAAAATTCTATATGACAACTCGGCCCGGCTTTTCCCTGTGCAGGCCTAGTCGCCGGATCGAAGATGCAGATCGATACAATCGGAATAATTGGCGCTAACTCGGTAGGGCGTGAAATTGCGCTCGCGGCCTTGCTCGGAAATTATCGAGTGGTACTCGAGGATGTGTCGCGCGAAATGCTTGAGAAGGGAATCGCGTACATTGTGCAATCGCTCGACGAGCGCGTCACTCAGCACGAGTTATCCCGGCATGAGCGCGAATTAGCGCTCGCTCGATTTTCTACTGGGTGCCGAGCCGATGAGGTGTGCCGCGTTGCCGATATGTTGATCGAGACAGTCCCTGACGAGATGGAAGTGAAACTTGAAATTTTCACCATCTTCGATAAATTCGCCAAGCCCGGAGCGATTCTGGCGAGCAACACATTGCTTTCGATTACAGAAATTGCCTCGATTACTTTCCGCACTGAGGACTGTATAGGAATGCGCTTCGCGAATCCTGTGCCACAAATCACACGTGTGGAACTTGTTCGCGGAGCGGACACGTCGGATACGACTAGCGCAGCATGCGTCGAAGTGGCGCGGCGGATGGGCATGGAAATTGCCGTCGTTCGCGACTCATCTGGACCGCCAGAGGCCGGCGCAGTTGGGGCTCTTCGCGCGAAGGAGCACGTCGAATGAACCTTGCCAGCCGAATCGAGATCTTGCAGGGCGATCTAACCGAAATGAATACGGATGCGATCGTTAACGCTGCGAACAACGACTTGCAGCTCGGCGGCGGAGTGGCCGGAGCGATTCGACGCAAAGGCGGTCCGAAGATTCAGGCCGAATGCGATGAGATTGGCACGATTCCCGTTGGCGGCGCGGCAATCACGACCGGCGGCAATCTGAGGGCGCCTTATGTGATCCATGCTGCCAGCATGGAATTGGGCGGCCGCACCGATGCGCTATCGCTGCGCAGTTCCACAGCGCATTCATTGCGAATTGCAGCGCAAAAGAAACTAAAAACGATCGCATTTCCCGCAGTTGGAACGGGCATCGCCGGGTTTCCTATGCGCGAATGCGCGGAAATTATGCTGCGCGAGGTGGCCAAGCACTTCGAAGCCTCCACGTCTCTGGAAAAAGTATCGTTCGTGCTCTTCGACAAAGACGCGCTCAATACATTTCAGCGTGCTTTCGATGAAATAAAGAGCGCGGGAACGGTAGCGCCTTGACGCCCGAAGATCAAATGCTTTCGAAAGTGCGGAACGAACTCGCGAAATACGAGCATCCGCTGTTCGATTTTGAAGCCCGGGGCGCAAAAGAATCGGTGGAAGTGCTCATCCGCTTCAAGCCCTCGCAACCGGAAGTCCACGAATACACGATTCAGCTTCGCCCGCGCGAGATTGAGCACTCCCAGTTCCCCTGGACTTTTCAAAAGCATCTCTACGACTGTCTCCACGACTATGTGATCGAAATGTTCACCCGCAATCCGCAGCGGGAGAACTAGCCGCGTGCGTTCGAATCCCACGCCGCTCTCCGCAATTCTCGCCGAACAGATCAAATCGCGGGGCCGAATCACCTTCGCCGAATACATGGATGCCTGTCTTTATCATCCGGAACACGGCTATTACACGAAGGCCGATCAAAGCGAGCGCCGCGACTACATCACGAGCGTCGACGTCACTCCAGTGTTCGGCCGTCTGCTTGCACGCCAGTTTCACGAAATGTGGACTGTGCTCGGCCGGCCACAGCCGTTCGCTTTAGTCGAGGTTGGCGCGGGCACCGGGCGCCTGGCGAAGCAGGTTCTGGACTGCGCGCGCGAGTCCCTGGGCGAATTCTACTCGGCCATGCGTTATGTTGCTGTCGAGCGATCGGTCGTGCGCCGAAAAGCGCAGATACAGAATCTCGAGGATCACATTGCGAACGAGCGGTTTTGTTCGAGCGACGGACTGCCAGCCGAAATTCCGCACGGGTGCATATTTTCAAATGAACTAATCGATGCGTTTGCAGTGCATCGCGTGCTGTGTGCTGGTGAAGGCCTGCGGGAGATATATGTCACGTATTCACAGAACGGATTCTGCGAGGAACTCGGACCGCTTTCGTCTACCGCGATCGCCGAGTACTTCGAAGCGCAGCAAATTAGCGTGCGCGAAGGGCACATGGCCGAAGTAAATCTCGCCGCGTGCAATTGGATCGAAGATGCGGCTCGCCGCCTGCACCGCGGATTCCTGCTCACAATCGATTACGGCCATGAAGCGCAGCAACTCTACGACGGTCGCCACATGCGTGGAACCTTGATGGCTTACGATCGCCATCGAGCAGGTGAAGATTTCTACCGCACTCCCGGCGCGCAGGATCTCACGGCGCATGTGAATTTCACGGTGCTCGATCTGTGGGGCGCGCGAGGCGGTCTCATTCGCGCCGGTTTCACATCTCAGACGAATTTCCTGCTAGCTCTCGCGCGGCACTCGAATTTCGCGGAACTGGAAAACACGGGCGCAAGCGAGCACGAAAAAATAGCGGCTCGATCCCAATTCAAGACGCTGATCCACCCCGAAGGAATGGGCGAGACATTCAAAGTGCTCATTCAGCAGAAGGGAATTGACTCAGTCAACCTGGCAGGCCTACAACCGCTCTAAAATTATCGCGAGAACTCGACGCGAGCCAACTAATCGCTCGAAGGCCGCTTCTTAAGCACCGGCCGGTCTCCGCCAGAATTTCCCGATTGCGATCCGGACTGCGACCCCGGCGCCGCGGTCGAGCCAGCGCCAGCCTTGTCGCTATCAGCGGGCGACGGTGTGTTCGCCGCATTCACAGCCGCATCCGCCGAGTACGGCTTTTGCAGGAAACGCGTAGCTTCCGCCTGCGCCCCGGCCGTGTCGTCGCCGGTATGCTGCGCGAGGCTGTACTCATTCACGGCCCGAGCGCGTTGATCGAGCAAGTCCCAAATCTTCCCAATGTAAATGTGGCTCCAAACGTCCGTCCACTTCGGATCGAGATCGCCGCTCAACGCCGCGCGAAACGCATTCGCCGCCGACTGATAATTCTTCTGGTAGAACATCGCCTCGCCCATCCGAAAGTTCGCCAGCGAATTTCCCGGCTGCAAATCGAGCGCTCGTTGATACTCCTGAATTGCCTCATAATATTTGCCGAGCTCGGCATAACCTTCGCCCCGCGCAATCGCCGCATGCACCCGCAGCCGCGGGCTCGATTTCAGCAGATTATTATTCGGATCGATCACGATTCCATTCGGCTTCGGCCGCCCGAACGTCTCGATCGTGAAATCCGAAGTCGTTCCGGTCACCAGCAATTTCTTGAACTCAGGATTTCCTTCCGTATCCACCCGAATCTCCACAGGCATGCGGAACGTATCCAAATCCTGGTGAATCTTGCCTACAACTTTGAATCCCTTCGGCGTGCGATACGTGATGTACTCCAGCCTGAACTCAGGAATCCCGGTTGAATTCAGCCACTGCGCAAAAAACGAAGTCAAATTAATAGGCGGCTGCCCTTTCACCGGAGGCGGCACTTTCGTTTTCGCCATCGCTTCGAATTCCGCAATCGTCGCCGTTTTGCCTTCGTACTTCTTGTAAAAATCATGCAGCAGCGAACTGAACGCGTCGTCGCCCAGTTCGGTGCGCAACATGTGAAACACGAGCGCGCCCTTATCCGAGACCACTGACCGATACTCGTTCGAAAATGACGCGAGGCGCTGAGACTGCGCGATCGGTGCCGTATCCTCATACATCAGCGCCCCCACAGCAAAATCCTCGAGAGCCTTATGCAGCCCCGCCACTCCATCCGACTGCTCCGCATACATCGCTTCCGCGTAACGTGAAAGCCCATCCGTGAGCCACACATCCCCCACAGTTGCGGGCATCACGCGTTCGCCCCACCATTGTTCGGCCGCAAGCTGCGAAAGCATTCGCTCATTCGCTTTCGTCGTCCATTGCCGCGCGCTGATCAAAAGCAGTCCGGGCCCTGCGTATCCCTGCAGCGTGCCATCCGGCAATTGCGCGATAGTCCAGGAAGGCTCCGCCTCGAGCCCGCCAAATGATTCGGAAAAATACGAAACGATGTGGGAGAGCGCCGTCGCGTACGAATTCGCCGTGCTCGCTTGCGCGGGGGGAGTATAGACAGAAGTGCTCAATCCCTCGGTCTGCACCGGTGAAAGCTGCAGGCTCCCCGCGACAAACGATCCCACTCGCCCGGGTTTGTCGCAATGAAATGTATATGCGGATTTCGCAGTATCCCCGCGCCCTAGCGCAGGCTGCGCCACGGGTGAATCGGCCTTCCCGGTTCCCACCACCACAAAAGTGTCCGGCACGATCAACTTGAAAGTTCCGGTGTAACGGTTCGAAGTGTAGTTCGTCAACGGAAACCAGCGCGCCGGCAGCAAAAGATATGCTGACGTCTTGTCGATATTCGCGAAGCGCACGCCTTTCGTAGGACTGTCATCTTCGCTCGAAATCGGCCCCGCGTAATCAAACTGCAGCGTCACTTTTTTCCCCAGCGACGCCGCCTCAGGAAGCCCAATGGTGACCAGCAGCGGGTAATTCGTATCGCGACTGAATTCAAGCGGCTTGCCGTTCGGCTCGTGAACGGTCGCGATTCTCAGGTCCGGATGCAGTTCGACGACCACCGTCTTCGACACCTGCTCGGCCACGAAATCCGCTTTCACGGTCGCCGTGATGTTCTGGTCATCTGGATGGAGAATCACTTCCACGTCGTAATTCGTCGCGCGGAATGGAAAACTGTGAGGCGCCTGTGCCAGGGCAGGGAGTGCAAAGGCAAGCAAAACCACCAGCAGACCGGCCAGTCGTTGAATTTTGAACAAGAAACAGCCTCTCGAAACCGCTCGTTCGCGCTGCATAACTAAGATACCAGACTGGCCGCTGTAGTTGCCTATCTCGAAAGCTTACAGCATCCCCGCAAAAATGTCCGCCGCGCGCTCGATCGCTCCACCCGGACCGAGCTTCGTTCTCACCTCTGCCAGGCCCGCTTTCATCTCATCTCGTGCGGCAGGCGATTCCAGCAGCCTGCGCACTTCCCCTACGATCGTCGCAGATGTGAATTGGTCTTGAATCAATTCCGGCACCACGCGCCGCCCGGCAATTAGATTCACCATGGCGATGAAAGGTGAGCGCACCATTCGCTTCAGCACGAAGGCGCTCGTGGGACTTACGCGGTAGACCACTACCATCGGCGTTCCCAATAGCGCCGCCTCCACGGTGGACGTTCCGCTCGCCACAATCGCGCAATCAGCAGCCCCGAGCGCGTCATATGTGGCGCCCTCCACGCGCGTCACCGAAACGCCGGGCCGCGCATACGGCGAAAAAAGCTCGGAACCCAAGGCCGGTGCCGCTGCCAGCACGAATTGAATGGAACCGCGAGTCCGCGCCTCTCGCGAAAGCCGTTCGCAAGCTTCCATGATCAAAGGATAGTGCCGCTCGATTTCGCTTCGACGGCTGCCGGGCAGCAGCGTAACAATCGGGCGCCCTGCATCAAGCCCGTGCCGCGCCGCAAATTCCGTGCGACTCATCGAAGCTTTCACCACATCCACAAGCGGATGTCCGACGAAATTCACCGGCACTCCCGCCTCGCGGTAAATCTCCTCTTCAAAAGGAAAAATCACCACCATACGTTCCACTAGCCGCTTCACCACCCGCACTCGCCCCGGCCGCCATGCCCATACCTGTGGCCCGATGAAATATCCCACGCGAATCCCATTGTTTTTCAGCCTGCGCGCCACGCCCAGATGCGTCCCCGGAGAATCAACCAGAATCGCGAGCGCCGCCCGCCGCAGCACAGCTTCAGAGGCAATCTTCCGCTGCACCCCGACCACGGTCGGAATTTTGTGCAGCACTTCCGAAATTCCAACTACAGCCACCTGATGGTAATCCGCGATGAGCTCAACGCCGGCTTCAGCCATTCGCTCTCCGCCCATTCCAAATAGTCGTGCCCCTGTGCGCGCTCGTAGCGCCGTCGCTAGCCGCGCTGCATGCATATCGCTCGACGCTTCGCCTGCAGAAATCAGAATCTCAGGCGCGCTCATCGGTTGCGTCCGAAGATAAATTCAGTTGGAGGTGAGAAAAACAGGAGAGGCCAAACGCACCGGCAGGCGCGAGCCGCCGCTTCAGTCATCGGCCGGAAGCGGATGCGAGAATCCGGACGCCCCCGCGCCGTGAACGGGAAGCGAAAGCTCTTGTTCCTTGTACTGAAGCTGATACAGCCGGTAGTAAATTCCGCGCAAGCCGAGAAGTTCCTGATGCGACCCCTGCTCGCGCAAGCGTCCCTTGTGAAACACAAGAATCCGATCGGCGTGCTGAATCGTGCTCAAGCGATGTGCGATTACCACCGCGGTGCGCCCTTCGAGCAGCCGGTCCAGCGCTTCGCGTATCAGAAGCTCCGTCTTCGTATCCACGCTCGACGTAGCTTCATCGAGAATCATGAACTTCGGGTCGTGTGCCAGCGCGCGCGCAAAACTCACCAGTTGCCGCTGCCCCACCGAAAGAGTCGAGCCGCGCTCCGTCACCGGCGTCTCCACGCCTTGCGCCAGCGATTCGACGAACGGCCCAAGGCCCACTTCGCGCAGTGCCCGCTCCGTGTCCGCCCGAGTGATCTTTTCCGTACCGAGTTTCACGTTCGATTCCAGCGTGCCCGTGAAAAGGAACGGATCCTGCAGCACGATGCCAAACATCTTCCGCAGATCCTGCAAATCCATTTCGCGAATGTTCACGCCATCCAGCAGAATCTCGCCGCGCTGCACATCGTAAAACCTCAGCAGAAGCTGAATGATCGTCGTCTTGCCCGCTCCCGTGTGCCCAACGATCGCCAGCGTCTGCCCCGGCTCCACGCGGAAGGAAACATCGCGCAGCACCCAATCCTCTTCCTTCGGATTCGCTCCGCCGTTATAAGCGAACCAGACGTTGCGAAATTCAATTTCCCCGCGCGGCGCAGCCAGCGTATGCACCTTCGCGGGCGAAACGATCGTCACCGGCTCGTCCAGCAGGCCAAAAATGCGCTCTGACGCCGCCATCGCCGCCTGCAGAATATTGAATTTCTCGCTGAGATCCTGAATCGGCCGGAAAAAGCGCTGCGCATACTGAATAAACGAAATCAGCACGCCCAGCGTAAAAGTTCCCGCAATCACGCTGATACCGCCCACCCAGTACAGCAGCGCCACTCCGCTCATGCTCAAAAGTTCCACGGCCGGATAAAAATACGAGAAAGCGTCAATCGCGTCCTTGTACGCTTCCATGTGAATCCGATTCAATTCCGCAAACTGCGCACGCGATTTTCGTTCGCGATTGAAAAGCTGCACCACCGACATTCCGCTGATGTGCTCCTGCAGAAATCCATTGATGCGCGCGATAGCGGTGCGAATATTGCGATTCGCGTCGCGCACGTGATTGCGGAACACATACGTCAGCAGAAACATGAACGGCAGCGGAGAAAGCGTCACCAGCCCGAGCAGCGGATGCCAGCGGATCAGAAACACGGCGAGCCCGATGAGCAGCACGAAATCATTCAGCATCGCTGCCACGCCGGAAGCAAAAAGATCGTTGAGCGCGTCCACGTCCGTCGTCGAACGCGTCACCAGCCGCCCCACGGGCGTGCGGTCGAAAAAGGTCATTGGCAGCCGCTGCAGATGCTCGAAAATTTCCTTGCGCAGGTCGTACATCGTTTTCTGCCCCACCGACTGCATGATGCGCATCTGCAGATACTGAAGCGCAAAACTAGCAACCAGCGAGCCCAAATAAAGAAGACAAATCACAGCGATGCCAATAAGGCCCACCCGCTTCGCCATTTGGCCGTGCGCCACGGGCAAAATGTAACGATCCACACCGCGTCCAAAAAGAAATGGCCCCACGATCTCCATGCCGGCCACGGCCAGGCTCATCGCCACCGCGAAGAACACCTGCAGCCGATAAGGGCGCAGATATTTCATCAGCCGGTGCGTCAGCCGCGTGTCGTACAGCTTGCCGAGTTTCTCTTCTTCGCGGAAATCACTCATTCGCGTTCCAGCTCTGCTTCCAGAAGCTGCTTCTGATAGAGATCGGCGTAGTAGCCACCGTGCGCCAGCAGTTCATCGTGCGTGCCGCGCTCGATGATTCGCCCGTTCCGCAGCACCACGATCTGATCCGCATTTTTCACGGTGGAAACACGGTGCGAGACGAGAATCGTCGTGCGCTCCTTCATCACGCTTTGCAAGCCGCTCAGAATTCGCTCTTCCGTGGCCGTGTCGACGCTTGAGAGCGAGTCGTCGAGAACCAGGATCTTCGGCTTGCGGGCAATCGCGCGCGCCAGTGACGTTCGTTGCCTCTGCCCGCCCGAGAGCGTAATGCCGCGCTCGCCGAGAATCGTGCTGAAGCGATCTGGAAAGCCTTGAATTTCGCCCGAAATGCTCGCGATCTCAGCGGCTTCGAGCACGGCCTCATCCAGCACGTTGTCGACGCCAAAGCCGATGTTCTCGCGAATCGTTTCGCTGAAAAGGAAAGTATCTTGCGGCACGTAGCCGATCGTGCGCCGCAGCTCCGCCACCGGAAAATCTCGGATCGGGCGCCCATCGATCAGCACGGTTCCCGGCGGCGCCTCCCACAATCTCGCAATTAACGCCGCTAATGTCGATTTGCCGCTTCCGGTCGGTCCCACAATCGCTAAAGTTGACCCGGCGGGGACGTGCAGCGAAATGTCGTGCAGCACAGAATCATTCGGCTGGCTGCCGGAGGGCGATGGATACGCGAAATTCAAATGGCGAAATTCAATTTCGCCGCGAATCGGGGTCTCGCTCGTCGCACTGCCCACTTCAGCAACATTTGTGTTTCCGTTCGATCCCGCACTGTTTCTCACCACGTCGGCGCCATCGCGAATGTTTGGTTCCGCCCTGAGGACATACATCAACCGCCCCATCGATGCCGCGCCACGCTGGAAGATATTTGTTACCCAGCCGAGCGCGATGATCGGGAAAATCAGCACGCCAAGGAACGCGTAGAAAGACCATAGCGTTCCCAGCGAAACTCCGTTGTCCATCACCTGGGTTCCGCCCCTGCCCAGCAAAATCACGAAGCTCATGCCGATCAAAGCCGTCAGCGCGGGGAAGAACAAGCTCCATGAGCCGATCAGCTTGATGTTGCGGTCCACATAATCGCGGTTGGCCTGCTCGAAGAGCCCAATCTCGGATTTCTCCTGTGCATACGCTCGCACCACGCGAACGCCGGTCAGATTCTCCTGCGCCCGCGTCGACAGCGCGCCAAGCGCTGCTTGAATTCGCTCGGAAAGCCGGTGAATCGTCTGCCCAAAATAATAAACAGCGAGCACGACAATCGGCACAGGCAGTAGCACCCACAGCGTCAGTGCGGGCGAAAGGCGTATCATGAAGAAAAGCGCCACCACCGACGTCGCAATCGTCGTCGCCGTGTACATGATTCCGGGGCCAAGCACCATCCGCACCGCGTTCAAATCATTCGTCGCCCGCGACATCAGGTCGCCCGTGCGATTGCTCACGTAGAATTCCGGATCGAGGCGCACCAGCCGGTCGAACAAGTCATTGCGCAGATCGAATTCAATTTCGCGCGACACCCCGATCAGAATCCACCGCGTCCAGAACGAAAAAATCCCTTTCACAACCATCGCGATAACGATCGTCAGGCAATAAAGGCCGAGCGCGTGCCGGTTGAGCGGAGAATAGAATTTCAGCACGGGCCATAGCACGGCGCGCGCGGTGCCTGACAAAGTGGTGAGCGGCCTCGGAAGCCCGTTCAGGCAGTCGGCAATGATGCCCTGAACCAGTTGCGGAAGCGCTGCAATGATCCCCATCAGCAGGTCAAGAACCAGGCCGAGCGTCACCATCCCCTTGTACCGCCCCACGTACGGCAGTAGCGGCTTCAGATTCTGCCAGCCCGACGGCTTTTTCGCCGGCCGCGCGGCAGCTGCCACGGGTTGTGCGATCGCGCTCATTGCCTTACCTGCGACTCCGGCGACTCCAGATTTTTCGTCTCGCCAAGAAAATGTTCGTACGTGCGGTCGAGCGACTCATACAGCTTCAGCTCGGGATTCCAGCGAACTCCGATCGTTTCGATGTAGCCACCCGCAGGCTTAGCCAGCGGCGTGAAATACATCTGCAATCCCTTGTCTTCGTGCTGCTCGGATTGCAGCCGCCACGCCGCCACGGGCGCAAGAGGTGTCCCGCCAAGATAGCCTTTCGGATTTTGCAAGTGCTCGTCGCAGCGGAATACTTCTTTCCACTTGCCGCCGTCGTTCTCCAGCACCACGGCCCGGCTCACCAGCGTCCCGGGCATCACTCCCTGCGGCGTCGATTTCAAACGGTTCACCGCGAATATCTGCTGCTTTCCATTTTTCGCCAGATCGCCAAAGGCAAGCACTTCCGTTTCCGATCCGAGCGCAGCGTTAGCCGCCGCCTGAATGTCGGGAGGAATCGCGGGTTTCGGAGGAGTTGCTGGGTGCGTCGTTCCGTTTTTAGTCGACTCCACGGAGGAGGACATAAACGACTTGTCGCATCCCGCGCAAACGAGCGCGACGACACCGGCTGCCGCGAAAATGGCATAGCGCTTCATCAATATTTCACACAATTGTAGCCGTTTGGCTCTGCCAGGCAGAAGGATTCTCCGAGACTTTAATTTCCCCAGGCTGCACCCCGCAGCCACACTACCGAGCCGCGAGTATCTCCTCGATGCGCGATTCAAAATTCTCCTCGCCCTCGGACCACATTTTCAGACGCTCGATTGGTACTGCCTTTTCGATGCGCCGAACCCACTCCAGGAGTCTACGAATATTTTCGGTGGTTTTTTCCTGGTAATTCCGCAGGTTTTCGGGCCGTTCCATGGCCTCGAGGAACTTTTTTTCCTCTGCGCTTTCCGGGTTTGCCTTCTCGCCGCGGCGGAAACCGAGCAAACCCCCGTGCCCCGTGAAAAAATGCTCGAATCCCAGGTCAATCTCCAGGTGTCCGAATTCGCGCCAGTACCCGTCGTCGTAATCCTCGCCATGGCAAAGAAGTTCGAGGGGCTGCGGCTGAAGCTGCCACCGCCCGAGGGCCTCATCGTATGTCCAGAGATCCCAGTCCGCGCGGACTTCATAGGCGGAATCGTTGTTCAGATGATCCTTCGCGAGTTCGATCACACCGTTCGCATCGAGCGGCACCGCCCGCAAATCCTGTTCGAGTATCGGAGATTCGGTGGCGTCCACCGCGCGAACCACCAGATACCCAAATCCCGGCGCGGTGGCGGAGAAGGGAACCGTCGCAAGCAACGCCCCAAACTGCTCCAGAATCCGCGGCTCGGAAAAATCCTTGCACCAGATGCTGACGTAAGCGTGGTTGGACATAACCCAGCCATTATACCGGCATCGCGGTTCGCGCCAAAAATTGGCAACCACAATTCGCACCCAAATTTTTCGCTGAAATTTGACGCCAAAAAATCGGCGGCGTAAAATTGAAATTGAAGCTGATAAATTAACAATGATTTGGCAACGCTATTTTGGAAAGTTTTTAGGCTACTTCGTTTGCTTCGGCAGGTCGTCGTCTTCTTCGTCGTCGGGCCTGAAATCGGCGGAGAGTCCAAGCAGCCGGTTCTTCAACGTGTCGCCCATTCCTGAGAGAACTTCCGAGCAAGTGTCGCGCAGGCGCTTTTCCGCAGCCTTGGCGATCGTATCGAGCACCGTCTGCGAATGCTGGCCGAGCGTGGTGGCGGAAGCAAGCAGCCACGAGTTCGACGCATTCTCGAGCCGCTCTTTGTAGTGATCAATGTTCTCGTCCGTAGCTTTCTTCAACCGCTCCATCCAGGCCTTTTTCTCCTGCTCCTGCTGCGCCTGCCAATTTTCGACCAGCGGCATCAGCTGCGATTGCAGGTAAACGCGCGCTTGCTCAACGCCATCGAGCATCCGTTCGTCCAGCTTTGACTGAAATTCCACGAGCGAGCCTTCGCGGTTGAACTCCATATCGGAGCGCGCTTTCTCGAGTGCCTCGCGCGACGATTCCTCGAAACGCCGCAGCGATTCGAGCGTAACGCGATTCACCTGGTTCGCAAAAGTCGCGCCGGCCACTTCCGCGTTCTCGCTCAGCTTGTTGCGCTGCCGGTCGACCACTTCCTTGGCCGCATCTTCAATCTGCGCCTGGCTATGCTCTACGTATGTCCGCCGGTAGTGATCCAGTTCGGAAGCGAGTAGCCTCGAAGTTTCCGCCGCGCGATCGCGCAGAGACGTGGTCGCCTGTTCGACCGAGCGCTCCATCGAAGTCTGCATCGTGGTCTGCGCTTTTTTCTGGTACCACTCGGACGCTTTCAGCAGCGCTTCGTAAGTGTGGTGCTCGGTTTCGGTGCCTTTGCGCTCGATGTCCTCAGTGACCTTCGAGACCACCTCGCGGCAGGACTGCTCTACCTCTGCCGGGACCTTGGCTGCTTCCTGGCGCAGCCTCTCGAGCGATTCCTGCACGGCGCTGTCCGACTGCTGCTTCAGATTCTCCCGCACCGAATCTTGAATTTTCGAAGCGTGGCCGGAAATCTGGTCGATGTGTTCGACCACGGTATTGCGGAACTGCGCCGCCTGCTCCGCCACTTCCATGGCCTGCTCTTGCAGCGAGCGCTGAATCTTCGCCGCGTGGCCGGAGATATTGTCGATGTGCCCGCCGGTGGCCTCTTTCAGCTCTCGGGATTGTTCGGCGATCTGCTGGATCTGTTCGATGAGGGCCGTTTGAGTCTCAGCGGCGCGCTCTTCGGCGCTGCCAAGCTGCGAAATCACGCTCTGCGCGTCTCCCACCTTGGAAGCGATGGTCTGATCGAACTCGCCCGAGATGCGCTGAACCACTTTCTGCGCGGCGGCTTCTAGCGTCGGCTGAATCTGCTCGGCCCGTTCTGCGATGGCCTTGTCTGCCTTGCGCCCGATTTCGTCATATTTCTCAGCCAGAATTCCGTCGAGCCGCTGCTGGGTGTGATCCAGCATGGATTGTGCAGTGGACTCGAGCCGCGCCTTCGCCTCGTCCGCGCGAGCCCGCTCCTGCTCGAGATTCGCTCGGACCGATTCGAGAGTGCTTTGCGCGGCGGCGTCGAGTTGCGACTTCACTTCGTCCGCGCGCTTTCTCTCCTGCTCGAGATTCACCCGAACCGATTCGAGAGTGCTTTGCGCGGCAGCATCGAGTTGAGACTTCGCCTCGTCGACGCGTGCCCGCTCTTGATCGACCGCTGCCCGAACAGATTCGAGCGTGGTTCGCGCCGCTTCTTCGAGAGTTGATTTCGCCTGCTCGGTGCGCGTGCGCTCTCGTTCGAGGTCGGCTTTCAGCGAATCAGCGGTGGAGCGCGCGCCCGCAATCACTTCGTCGAGCGTTCCTTGGAGTCCCGACTTCCTCGCATCGATGTCTTGTTGCGCCTGCTCCAGTGCCGCGCGCGATGCATCGTTCAGTTGCGCGCCGATTTTCTGCGATGCGCCCGCCAGCGCTGCGTCAAATGTTTCCTGCCAGCGCCGGTTGACCTCGGCTACTTCGACGTTAGCCTTCTCTACCGTCTGGCTGCGGATGTTCTGCGCGGTGTCTTCCAGACTCTTGCGCCAGTCATCCAGGTGGCGCTGCGCCGCTTCGGGGGACGAAAGAATGTCGAGAGATGGTGTCGTGGCTTGCCGGCTGCTGATCGCCCGCTCCACGGCTTCTTCGACCGCCGTCTTCAAATTCTGCGCGGTAGCTTGTTGCGCTGCCTGCTGTGCGGCTTGCTCGGCCGCCGTGCTCACCGCTTGCTGCACAGCGTTGCGCACTTTGGCGTCGAGATTTTCCGACGAAATCTCCGTTGCTTTGCGCGCTTCTTCCACGATTGCGGCGGTGCGCTGCGCAGCCTCTTGAACCACCTTCTTCACCGACGTTTCGGAGACGCGCTCCATCGAAACTTTGATCGCGCGCTCGACAGCATCGTGAAGCTGCACGTCCAATTGCTGGCGCACAATCGTCATTTCTTCGGCGATCGCAGTTTCGGCGCCCTTGCGCATCGTCTTATCGAGATTTTCTTTTACTTCCGTCACCACCCTGGCCATCTGCCGCGCGATCGCGGCTTGGGCATCAGGAGATGGCACCGTAACCGCATGTACCTTGCTGTCGGCGTGCGGCGTGGCTGCCGAAGGCGCAACGGGCGGAGCAACGTGTGCGGCTGGTTTCTCGCCTGGCGCGTGAGCGATGGGTGCAGCAGGAGCCCCGGCAGCAGGAGCCACGGAAGTAGGCGCTGAATCGGCTTGCGTGGGAACATCACCTTCCGGCGGCGCAGAAGCAGCTGCGTCTATTTCGAACTCTTGAACCAGTTCCAAGGTGCGCGACGCGTCGGTGCTACCTTCTGCGATCGACGATTGCCAATCATCTGGCGGGAACGCGATACCCCACACATTACCTGGCGTTTCAAATTCGAGTCCAATTTGAAAGAGTTCGCGAACGGTGCGTGGACGCTGCACCCAGACAACACGCCCTTGAACGGAGTGCGGCGGGCGGCCCGGTTCGGGCGTCGGAATATCCAGAGTGACGATGGAATTTTTGGGAACGTAGTGCTTCGATTGGTACTTGCAACCGTGACAGTTCACCATCACGGTGGTGGTGCGTTCTTTGAAAGGCTGCCCCAGCGCGTCCACACCCGTCACAGTCAGCGGGACGGCCTGCACGATGCGCGTGCTGCGGCGCTTCTGCGTGCCTGGATCGTTGGACAGCGCGGATTCGTTCACCCAAGCCTCCGAGGGGCAATTTCCAAGGTTAGCATTCTGGTCGGGCGCGAGCGAACAGCCTTGCGCGATTGTGCGAAAGGGTAACTTCGAAGTGAATCTGAGGTTGGGGCGAAGACAGGCGTTGAAATTCCGAAAAAGGCGTTCCGCCTGGGCGGACGCAAAAACCGAGTTTTGTCCCTATTAGAAAATTGTTTAGTGCTGTGTTTTCCGCAACTTAACTCAATTTCTGAAATCTCGATTGTTCCTATTAGAATTTCGCGCGTGGGAGAGGAGCGGAAGCCACATCGCGCATTTCGCGCGAGTCTCATGCCCGCACCTCCTAGTCGAACGACAAACTAACTATTTGATTATATCACGAGCGCCAAACGAAATCAGTTAATCTCCTAATAGATTCGAGGAGATGAGAACATGAAAGATAAGATTGCCGCCCCTATTGTTCTATCCTTTGCCCTGCTCATCGCTTTTACGTCCGCAAGTGGGCAGGAGCCTGTATTCGTCAATAAGAATTATGTCGCTTGGGCTGAGGACTTTTTGCGTGCAATGTACCCTTCCCTGAACGACAAGAAGTACGCGTCAAGCGTTGACGGGTGGACTAACTATGACGAACCGGGGGGACAAATCAGACACCTTTTCAGTGAGCATCGGTGAAGGTCCCGAAGGCCAGTACTCGAAGGTGATCGGTGGGTATGCAGGATTCGCCAAGCCGCCAGAGGATTTTTGTCCCGGCCGCCAGTATTACAAGCAGTTCCTCAAAGCAGGATTCACATTTGACGAGCACGATCACCTTCTGGATTTCGGAGCCTCCGGAGTCGCAGTCGGGAATTCGGAAGCCCGAAACAAATATTACGGTTTGCTCGTCATGCACGGCGATTTAACCCAAGCTGAGATCAATGCGACGTTGCGCCAATACGGGTTCAAGTACGGTCCTGATGGCCAGGAAGCATTTGCCAAGAATCTGCCGGTCAAGGAACTGGAGCGATTTGTAGGAAAGATTGAATCTGTCACGATCAAGCCCATAGAAGACAACGTTACCGCGTCGGGGGTCGTTCAGTGGGTGGATTGGAGCGTATTCATTGAGACGTCGCAATCGGACGGTACAAAACTCCGCTACCAGCTCTTCTTCGATCCATTTCGCGGCGACCTGACTTGGCTAGACACCGCGCTTCAGCCTCGGGTCCAAAGCGCTCCAAAATAGGAGGAGCAGACTGATCCGGATCCGGCTGAAGAGCAAGTGTTATTAGCTGGAGCGGCTTTCAGCACTTTTACTGCAAAGAAATAAGACCACCCTTCGCTGGAAGTTACCAATCGACTACGTTGCCACGCGAGAAGTGTTCGTCCTCGCCGGAAACGGGCGCTAAGATAGCGGCAATCAGTTCACTCGACGGAGAAGACGATGAAACGATTCTTGATCGCATTGGTGTTGATGGCTTTCGCGAATCCCGTGTTTGCCAAGCCGAAAGAGCAGATCTTCGCCGCAAGCTGCGACCGGGTGTGGGCCGCGGTCAAGATAGCGACAGCTCCTCCACACTACAATTTCGCACAGCTTGATGACGCTCAGAAAAAGGGGATTATTTCCACAGGCAATGCGTTTAGTGGCAAGCGATACCTGGACATCACGCTGAGCGGTTCCGGCGAAACCTGCACGGTGGCATTGGGTGGAAATTTCTCGGGAATCACCCACAACGATAAGGGCGACCTATTTAAGCGCATCGAAGAAGCGCTTGCACAGGCCCCTTCCGAGAAGAAGCCCGCAGAACCTAAGAACTAAAATTAGAGACGGCAGCTCTGTTGCATTCGCATCGAGCGTTTTCGCTAGCTTGCAGTCGACTGGTTAGTGAGTTTGCGTCGACCTGTGCGAGGCGCTAAATAGCGCGTCTTTCAATTCTTTGGCGATCCAGATGGGGCCGACGAGGAAGTAGACGAGGCCTTGAAAGAATGCGGGCTTGTTATCTTCGATCCGGTGGCCGGAAAAGAGCAAGATCCAGCCACCCACGAAGAGCGCGAGGCCGATGCGCCACCAGGCGATGCACAGGAGGATGATACCCGCGATGATGATGGGAATTCCGATTGCGTGCATCACTTTGTTCCAGGGATTGGTGTGCTCGTGATCGTATTGCGCCATGTATTGGTTTAGTGAGGGCATCGCGCCTCCTGGGTGTAGATCGGTTTCCTGAAGTTAGATATATCCCCCTATAGTCCCCGAAGCAAGTGCCACACAGCCGAAGCGGGCGGAGCTGCGATTGAGCGTCTGCGTACCGATGCTCTCCTTTTGACAATATCGCTCGCGCTTTCGCTACAATTAATCAGTAGTCTTTTGCGAGTGGTGCGAGCGTACGAGGTGCCGGCGAGGTGACGAAACGTGGTTGGCTGATTATTGCGGTGGTGGCAGGAGGATTAGCTTTAGCGGCATTTGGGCTTCTGTTCGCGATGCGCGGGAAAATTCGGGGGATGATCCGCAGCGAGACGGAGGCGTACCTCCGGCTGCGGTTTCACAGCGAACTCGAATTCAAAGATTTCGAAATTTCGTTAAGGCCCGGCGTGCATGTGGTGATTACGGGTGTCGTGCTGCGGCACAACGCCAGGACCGACATACCTCCGCTGATCGAAATCGCTAAAGTTTCGTTCTATGCGAATATTTCGGGACTGCTGGCCAAGAAAGTGACCGTCAGCAGCGTGCGCCTGGATGGATTGCAAATTCACACGCCGCCTCGCCATGCGGGCGGTCCGCCACTGATTCACGGAACCGACGCCGATTTGGCGAAAAAGTTTCCGATCGTGATCGGCGAGGTGATTGCCGATGATGCGGTGATCGTGCCTCTTCCAAAGGATCCAGCTGCAACGGCGCATCCTTTCTACATCCACCATCTCCACATGAATAATTTCAGATTCGACCAGCCTGCGGATTTTCACGCCATCCTGACGAATCCCAAGCCTCGAGGCGAGATTGACTGTGTCGGGAAGTTCGGACCGTGGGATGCCGAGGAACCGAGCCGCACTCCTGTGGAGGCAAAATTCGATTTCGAGCGTGCCGATCTCGGGACGCTGAAAGGGTTGTCGGGAATTCTTTCGTCGCAGGGGAAATTCAAAGGGCCGCTCGATTATCTGGAAGTGGAAGGTGAAACGGACACGCCGGATTTTGCGCTGCGCACCGCGAGCCATTCGGTGCCGCTGCACACCGTGTATTCGGCGATCGTGGATGGAACAAATGGCGATGTGATCCTGAACAAAGTGACAGCCACCTTTTTGCGTACAACGATCGTGGCGCAGGGCGAAGTGGTTGATCTGAGCACACACAAGGGCCGCACGATCGATCTCAATGCTGTTTCCGATAAAGGGCGGGTGGAAGATCTGCTGCGACTGACCGTGAAGACGGATAAGCCGGTGATGACTGGTTACGAGCGGCTGAAGACGAAGATTTACATACCGGAGCGCGATGAGGATTTGATCGATCGCATGTCGCTCGACGGGCAATTTACGATTGGCGATATTCAGTTCACCAACAGCGAGATTCAGGATCGTATCGACACGTTCAGCCACAAGGCGCAGGGAAAGCCGGAACTTGGCGCTGAGGGCACGCAACTCTCTGAGCTGCACGGTGCTTTCACGATGCAGCACAGCAATGTGAAATTCTCAAACCTTACATTTGGAGTGGAAGGGGCGTCGCTCGCGCTGGCCGGAACGTACAGCGTGAATAGCGGCGAGCTGGATTTTCGCGGCAAGCTGCGGATGGAGGCAAAGCTCTCGCAGACCGTGACCGGCAAGAAGTCATTCTTCCTGAAGGCAGTCGATCCGTTTTTCCGCAAGAATGGAATGACGGAAATACCGGTGAAGATCACGGGCACCAAGGACGCACCGAAGTACGGTTTGGATTTGCACGACAAGGCGAATCAGGACCCGGCAGGGAATCAATGAGACGCGGGGATTTTGAACGGCTCAGAGGCCGCGGCGGCCTTCCATTGCTTTCATCATGGTGACTTCATCGGCGTATTCGAGATCGGAGCCGACGGGGATGCCCATTGCGATGCGGGTGACGTTGACGCCGAGCGGCTTGATCAGCTTCGAGAGATAGACGGCCGTGGCTTCGCCTTCGGCTGTGGGATTCGTGGCGACGATAATTTCTTCCACCGCGCCGCCCTTCAATCGTTCGATCAAACTTTTAATTTTGAGCTGATCGGGGCCAATGCCCTGGAGCGGGGAAAGCGCGCCGCCGAGGACGTGATACATGCCGTTGAACTGGCGCGTCTTCTCGACGGCTTGAATATTCGTGGCTTCTTCGACTACGCAGATGATTGCTTTGTTGCGCGTGGCGCCGGTGCAGAAGAGGCAGGGATCGGTGTCCGTGATGTTGTTGCAGACCGAGCATTCGCGGATTTTTTCCTTCGCGTCGCGGATGGCGTCAGAAAGCGCGAAGGCGGTTTCGCGATCGCCGCGCAGAAGGTGGAAGGCGAGGCGCTGCGCGGTCTTCTGGCCGATGCCTGGGAGGTGCTTCAATTCTTCGATGAGGCGATTTATTGAGGGCGCAAAATCGGGCATGTAGGATCCACTTTCAAAGAATTGTCTTCGGAATAAAACGCGAGAAGGGAACCGGATCGGCCGCAGATCCGATTCTTCGAAATCTCATCCGGTTCAGAAGAGTCCGGGAATTTTCAGGCCCATCACTCCGGGCATACCGCCCGCCATCTCTTTTACCTGCTTGGAAAGTTCTTCGTCCACGCGGCGCGTGGCGTCATTCACGGCAGCGAGAATCAACTCCTGAAGCATTTCCTGGTCTTTACTCTTGAAAATTTCCGGCTCGATGCGTATTTCCGTGAGCTGTTTCTGTCCGTTCATCTTGACTGTGACCATTCCGCCGCCGGCCGAAGCTTCGACGAGAAGCCCATCCATCTGCTTCTCAAGACTCTCCTGCACCTGTCGGAACTGGGACAGCATTTGTTGAAGAGCTTTTACTTCCATTGTTATTCCTCGCCCGGGCGCTTGATTTTTGAAATCTGGCCGCCAAACTTTTCAAGCATAGCCCTAACGATTGGATCTTCTTCAAACCGGGCGCGCAACTCCGAACCGCGACCGACCACGGCTGCGCGACCTGATTCAAGTTTAACACACACGCGAAGCGGCTGGCCGACGACTTGGTTCAACACTGTGCGCAAACGTTCCATCGGGTCGCGCGCCTGCAACATTTCGGCGAGAGCGCGGCTTTCGGTGGGGAAAAAAAGCCGAAGTTCGCCGCCGTCAATTTCCCAGCGCGTGGCGTGTTCGACCATGGACCAGAGAAATTTCTGATTTTGGAGCGCGGCTTTGATCGCGTCCACTTGCGCGGAGGCGAGGCCGCCGGTGGCATCTTCCGCGGCACGCGCGACGATGCGCGGTGGAGACGCGGGCATGGGCGTCGGAACAGTGCGAGGTGGAGATGGAAAATTCTCGGTTGGCGACGGGGCAGAGTTGACCACAGATGGTGCTGTCAAGTTTGTTTCGGGCGGGCTTGCGGGCGCCATTCGCGCGGCGGTTGCGGTGGCCGTGCCGGATGCGGGTGAGGCGGATTGAGAGGATGACACGGAGCGCGGCGGAATGGATCGCGGTGCGCTCGAAGGTCCCGCTGCGCGCGGAGATTCTCCACGCAGGTCGGCGAGAATTTCTTCGAGAGGCGCGAGACGCTGTGCGTTTACAAGTTTGAGGAGGCCTAGTTCGAGATGCAGACGCGGGTCGGGCTTTCGGCGGAGGTCGTCATCGGTGGCGAGAAGGATCTGGAAAAATCGCGTGAGATCTTCTTCCGTAAAACGAGCGGCTTGCTCCGCGAGGCGGGGGCGTTCGTCGGGAGGAGCGGCGACGAGATCGGAATCGGCGCCGCAGACGCGAGCGACAAGCAGGTTGCGGAAATGGCGAATCGCTTCGCGGCAAAAGTGCTGTAGGTTTTGCCCGTCGGTGATGAGGCGATGGACGAGGCCGAGGGCGCGCTCGGCGGATTGAGTCGCGATTGCTTCAACGAGTTGGTCAAGGACGCTTTCGGCGACGACGCCGAGAAGTTCGCGGACTTGCGTGTCGGTGATTTCGTCGCCGGAGTAAGCGATAGCTTGCTCGAGGAGCGAGAGGCCGTCGCGAAGGCTGCCTTCGGCGGCGCGGGCGAGAACGGCGACGGCGCCGGGATCGATTTTGAGATTTTCGGATTTGGCAACGCGCTCGATTTCACCGGCAATTTCTTTGAACGTGAGGGAGCGGAAATTGAAAAGTTGCGCGCGCGATTTGATCGTGTCGACGAGATCTTCCGAGCGAGTGGTGGCGAGGATGAAGACGACGCGTTCGGGCGGCTCTTCGAGAGTCTTCAGCAGGGCGTTCGAAGCTTCGTCGGTGAGCTGGTGAGCCTCGTCGAGGATCACCACTTTGTAGCGGCTCGAGGCCGGAGCGTAACGAACCATTTCGCGGAGCTCGCGAATCTGGTCGATGCCGCGATTGGAGGCAGCGTCGATTTCGAGAACATCGAGCGAAGTGCCGGCGGAAATTTCGCGGCAGGAGTCGCAGGTGTTGTCAGGCTCGGCGGTGGGACCTTTCACGCAATTGAGCGCCTTGGCGAGGATGCGGGCGGTGGTGGTTTTGCCCACGCCGCGGACACCGGAAAAGATGTAGGCGTGCGCGACGCGACTCGATTTGATGGCGTTCGCGAGCGTTTGGGTGACGTGCTGCTGGCCGACAATTTCGGTGAAGGTTTGCGGGCGATATTTCCGAGCGATGACTTTATAGCTCATCGAGAATCCGTGACTCGCAATTTGCGACTCGTGACTCGTGAGCCGTCGTGTCGATGCGTTGGCGAAATGTCGATTCTCAAAATCGTCTGGACTCCATTGATTCGCAGGCGCGAGAAGCCTGCAGCGATTTTCAAAAGCCTTGGAGCAAGGGAGGAACTTCGGGTGTTCCGCGGCACACGAAGCTGACCCGTTACCGTTGCTCCCTTCCGGGCCTGGCGGGGTTCACGGGGAATCGTTGCACAGAGCCCGAAGTTCCACCGATTAGCAGTCATTGCAGAAAAATTTTCTTCGCTGCAAAACTGCTGGGCAAAGTCTAGCACAGCGGTGGAAGCAGAAAAAGTTTTTGGGCACGGCGGGAGAAATTCGTGACTCGTAATTTGTGACTCGTGACTTGAGAGGCGCACCGCGACGTAGGGACGTGGCCGACGAGACGACAGTCAGTGGGAGCTGGCTTTGCGGGTTTCGAATGAGATTAGGGCTTCCGCTTCGTCGTCGAAATTGGGGATTACGTTGAGTAGGCGGAGCATCTCGAGAACCATCTTCACGTTGCCATGAGCGCTGAGGAGTTTCAGGCTCGCGCCGCGGTTTCGGAGGGAGACGAAGGCGCGGACGATCGTGCTGATGCTGGAGCTATCGATCTGAGTGGCGCCGGCAAGATTGAGAAGAATTTTGGATTCGCCGGCATCGATTAATTTACGCAGGTTTGCGCTGAGCGAGTCGTTGGTGGGGCCAATGGTGGCGCGACCTTGGAGGTCGAGGATGGTGACGTCGCCTGCGTGTCGGATTGCGATTTGGAGGCCCATGGCTTCACCTGCCAGGAGGAGATGTCGGCCCGGATGAGTATAGCTGTTTCTGTGCGTGGCGGGATAGCAGGTAGATGGGCGCGTGGTGGCTAGAAGGAAACCAGATAGCCACGGAGACACTGAGGCGCAAAGGCAGGTAACAGCGGCGAAAGGAAAAACCCACGACAAGGAAAAGGCATCGTCGTGGTTACCAATGCAAAATCTAAGGCGCCACCAACAAACAGCAAGGGTAACGCTTGCTTACGACAGGGTGATGCCTAGCCAGAAGGCTTCCACCAGGAGGCCCATCATTAGTAGCATTAGGCGCATGCGCTTTTTTTGCACGGCGGCTACGATGATGCCCATCGCGCAGAGAACTAAGCCTAATTCAGGCCAGAATAGGCGCGAGCCTGCTCCCACCCATTGACCGGAATAATCCTGGAGCCAGACTGAGGCGAACGACATTGCTGTGGTGAGCGCAACGCCGACGATTCCTGCCAGCGCGACACCCTTCGCCCATTCTGGAACCACAAAATTCCGTTTGGCGTCGCGCCAATCCATCCACGTCTGCGCGACGACTACCCCCACAACTAAAACAACGAACAGCGCCACGTCCCCTCGCAGTCTTGGGTCGCTGCCGTCGATCACGCCCTCAGTACAAGGCCGCTTTGGCGAGCGGCTTCGCAGTTTCGACAGGTACGGTTCCCACCGTGTTCAGTCCAAGTGGTAGCTCTTGATTTTCTTCTCGTCCTTCTTGTCTTTCTTCTTCCGCCAAACGTATCAGCATCGTCTGGATGACGCTGCTGCCGTTTCGCCGAAGCCTTACTTCATCAAAGCTCATGCAATTTCGCGTCCTTATACAGGATTAAACTCTCCCGTGACAATCAATCTTTCGCTCAGGATGCGAGCGCGGCGGAATCTCTCGGTAGTTTCCGCAGGCGTTCCTGCGGGCAGCTCTTTCAAAATGCGCTGGAGTTCTTCGTCGAATAGCTGGCTAACGAACTCGGGAGTGTGGGGCACCGCGGCGCCGTTCTCGTCGACGATTTTGACCTTGTCGCGGTGCTTGATGCGCTGCGCGATCATCAGGCGGTAAATCCGGTCGGTGGCGAGATCTTCCATGTAGCCGTCGAGGAGGCTTGCGCCGTGGCCGCTCAAGACGCCGTTTCGATAGCGAATCACGGTGCGCACAGCGGCGCGCGTGCCCGCGACGGTTTGCTTTCCTACGCCCTTGGGGAGAGGGCGCAGGTCAACATGCGTGTCGGCATTCTTGGGGCGCGCCGAAAGTTGATTTGGAAAAGGGAACTGGTCCACGGCGATTTGATTTTGGTCGGGGTGGCCCGTCCAGGCGCCGTCCATGAGCGCCACGGCTTCGTTCTTTTTATCTTGCTCGAGGACAGCAAGGGCTCTGGCGTTCAGCTCCTTATCTTCGCGACTGGGATACAGTGCGGTCATGCCGCCGATGGCCAGCATGCCGTGCTTATGGCAGAGCTCGGGCATCAGCAGGCGGAAATTCTGGAAGAACGCAACGTCGTGTGGAATTGTGTTGCGGTCGGGCAGCACCCACTCAGGATTTTCAAAATTGAAATGGATGAGACTCGCCATGTAATCCCAGCGGCCCAGGTTGAGCGCCAGGATGTGGTCGCGGAGGTTGTAGGCGAATTCTTCCATTTGGTATGCGAGCGGGTGTGCTTCCACGAGCGCCATGCACTTGATCGCGTCCTTGGCCCAGTTTTTTGCTTTCGCGATCGCCAGGAACAGGTCGCGCCACCAGAGCGCTTCTTCGGCGGATTCGGATTTCGGAATGTAGAAAGTGAGTGGGTGCTTTAGCTCGGAGGCGTCGAGTTGATAAGTGAGCATCGCTACGTCGAAGAGCGATGCCGGAATGATTTCATCCTTCAAGACGCCGGCTTGATGCAGGTGTAGGCCGCGAGGGCGAAGCGAAATGACGACATTGCTCGGCTGGATTGTGACGGTGCGGCCGCGTTTGCGGTCGTCGTATGCCAAATGGCCGCGCAGCGCGGAAAGCATGTTGATGATGCCCAACATCAAATGCTCCCACGTATTGGCCATCGAGTCTTCGAGATCGAGCATGACGCCGGGCGCGCCGGAATTCAGCATTTTTACTACGAGCTCGCCGTCGTCGGCGGGGCCCGTCATCTGATTGCGTTGATCCTGGCACCAGGCTGGAAGCTCGATGCGCCAGACTTCCTTTGTTGCTGCAGAAGGCGGCAGGTAATCCGGCAGTTGGCCTCGAAGGGATGCTTCCAGGGCTTGATCGCGCTTTTCAATCAGGGTGCGCTGCCAAGGCGTAAATCTTTCGTGGAGAGGAACGAGGAATTCGATGAACCCCTTCGGCAGGGCCTTGGCGGGATCGAAGCCGGGAGGGGCCGAGTTCGCGGCCATGATGGGTTCGGGAGTTGGAGTGGTTTTTGAGCTCATGCTAGGCAGAGATGCCGGTGTGTGTCCGGCGGATTCTTCCGCGGGTCAGGTTGGCCGAGCGAGCGGTCTTCAAGTTCACGACTCCCAAGTCGCGCCTCTGAGCGGCAGTAGTACTCGGCAATCGGACCACCAATGGGCCGGCGAACGGGTCGGATGCGGGTTGCGTTCGCATCGTAATGAATAACAAGTACTTATAGCTGGCAGCAGCCTTGACGCTGGCTAGAATAGGCGCAGCTTTTGCGTTTGGTCTCTCCGCGAGTTGCCGTAATTGTCGAAAACATTGCCTTTAGTGCGAAGGGTTTTCGCCCACCGGAAAATCGTGCACTTCGAGTTCGTAATTCCGAGTCGGTAATAGTACGGTGGCTGTCAAGTTCTGCGGTTGCAATCCCGGCAACTGGCCGCGTTCGCGGCGGATGGCTCGGTGAGCGCGTCTGGTACGATAACGCTTCCATGCGAAAACCTTGGGTGATTGCGCATCGGGGAGCGTCGGGTCACGCCCCAGAGAACACGATGGCGGCCTTTGAGCGGGCGGCGGAACTGGGCGTGGTGTTTATCGAGACAGACCTGCACCTGACGCGGGATGCGCGGTTCGTTGCGATTCACGATGCTACGCTGGAACGGACTACCAACGGGCGTGGCAAGGTGTCTGACTTCACGCTGGCGGAACTGCGGCGGCTCGACAACGGGCTCTGGTATGACCGTCAATACATGGGGCAGCGTTTGCCGACGCTTGAGGATATTCTCGAATTCGGGCGGAAGCGGGACGTGGTGTTTTATCTGGAAGTGAAATACGAGGCGGCTTGGGGGATGCATCACGCGCTGGTGGGGGCGTTGCAGAAGGAGCAGGATGCGGCGCGGACGATCGTGATTTCGTTTGATCCCGGGACGATTGAGAGTGTGCGGAAGCTGGATGCTTCGATCATGACCGGGTTATTGATCGAGGAGGGCAGCGAGGCGAGTGCGGTGAAGAAGGCGCTAGATGTGGGGGCGCGGCAGCTGTGTCCGCGGAATTCTTTGATCACAAGCGAGTTGATTGCGGAAGCGCATCGCGCGGATCTACTGGTTGCGACGTGGACCGTGGATGACGCGGAAGAGATGCGTCGCGTGATTGCTGCGGGAGCCGATGGGGTGATGACGGATTTTCCGGATCGGCTGATGGCGGTGGTCGAAGATTCGTAAAACTTCAGTTCAATTTGAGTTGTCGAAAAATTTCGGCGAACTGGGACAACGAAAGCTGTTCGGCCCGTACATCTAGGCGCAATCCTGTTGCAGTGAGTGCAGCATGAATTTGTTCCTCTGAAGATATTGCCCGCAAATTATTGCGCAGTGTTTTTCGCTTTTGGCTGAAGCATGCCTGAACAAATTTGAGAAAGCGCATTTCGTTCTCCGCGTCACCGATATTCGGGCGCGCTCGCTCGCCGGGAAGCGTCATTGCGACTAGGGCTGACTTCACTTTAGGCGGGGGGCTGAATGCGCCGGGAGGTAAGCGCAAGGCGATTCTCGGCTGGGTGTAAAACTGGCAGGCGGCGGAAAGATATCCGTATTCGCGGCGGCCGGGTTGAGCGACGATTCGTTCGGCGACTTCGAGTTGAATGACGACGTGAATCGAATTGATCTGACCGGCGTAGCTGAAAAGCTGGTGCAGGATTGGTGAAGTGATGTAGTAAGGCAGATTGCCGTAAACGCGGAAGCGCTCGCCTCCCGCCAAGGCTGCAAAGTCTTGCTCGAGCACGTCGCCGGCTACCACGTTTACTCCCGCCCAGTCAGCGACGCTAGAGGCAATTTTCTCTCGCAGGGCCTCGGCGAGTTTTGGATCGCCTTCGATTGCTATTACGCGCCGCCCGTTCGCTGCCAGCAATTCCGTCATTTCCCCGTGACCAGCGCCGATTTCAATCCACAGGTCGCTATTATCGCGGGGAAGCGTGGCGAGGATTCGTTTTCGCCAGCCGAGATCGCGCAGGAAGTGCTGGCCCATTCGCTGTCGTGCCATGGTGCGGCGAGTGTAGCAATATTCGACGGGAAATCGCGCGGGCGGCGTGCTTGACGAAGCTGGGCGGTTCCGTTACCGTTTTTTAGGATGACGAAAGCGCGATGAAAATCCTGTTCGTTGCCTCCGAGGCGCTTCCTTATTCAAAGACAGGCGGCTTGGCGGACGTGGTCGAAGGGCTTCCGAAAGCGCTCTCGGAGATGGGCCACGACGTGGCCGTATTTCTTCCACGCTATCGTGGCAACAAAATCACATCGACGATTATTTCCAGCCTGACGATTCCGCAGGGCGATGCGTTGCGATTTCCAGCACTTGCCGAAGGTGCGCCGGTAGCAGGGGTGCGTTACTACTTTCTCGACGATCCTGAATATTTCGACCGCGAAGGTATTTACGGCACCCAATACGGGGATTATGGGGACAATGCGGAGCGTTTCGCGGAATTTTCGAGAGCCGCGATTGAATTCACGAAGCGCGTGTGGCTGCCGGACGTGCTGCACTGCCACGATTGGCAAGCGGCGCTCGTTCCTGTGCTATTGAGAACGCAATACGCGAACGATCCGAATGTACGCTCGCTCCCCGTCGTGCTTACGATTCACAATGTCGTTTACCAGGGACTTTTTCCGTCCGCCGTGATGCGGCAGATTGGTCTTCCCGATCGGCTTTTCACGATCGACGGGCTGGAGTTTTTCGGCGGAGTGAATTACCTGAAGGGCGGAATCGAGTTTGCGGATTACCTGACTACGGTGAGCCGCCGCTATGCGAAGGAGATTCAGACTGCGGAGTACGGCGCAAATCTCGATGGCGTGATCCGCAATCGGGCAGACCGTCTGGTGGGGATCCTGAACGGCGCGGATTACTCGATCTGGAGTCCCGAAGCAGACACCTTCATCGCGCAGAATTATTCGGTCCATAATCTCGAAGGCAAGAAAGCCTGCAAGAAAAACCTGCTGGAAACTGTTGGGCTGCCTGCGGAGAACGCGGGCCGCCCTTTGATTGGAATCGTTGCGCGGTTCGTGAATCAAAAGGGTTTCGACTTGATCGCCCAGGTGGCGAACGATTTGATGAAAGAGGATCTGGCGATCGTAGCGCTGGGATCGGGTCAACCGGATTACGAGGGCTTTTTCCGGGCGCTGGCGGAGAGTTTTCCGGCGAGAGCTGCAGTGAAGATAGGTTACGACGACGCGCTCTCCCATAAAATCATGGCGGGCGCGGACATGATTCTGATCCCGTCGCGTTATGAGCCCTGTGGGCTTACGCAGCTTTATGGGTTGCGCTATGGCACCGTTCCGGTGGTGCGGGCGACCGGCGGGTTGGACGACACGGTGCAGTATTACGATCCCAAGACGGGCCACGGCACGGGTTTCAAGTTCGATGAGTATGACGGGCGGGCGCTGCTGCAGTGCGTCCGCGGGGCGTTAAAAGCCTACAAAGACGCCAAGATTTGGCGTACCATCCAGGCCAACGGGATGGCCAAGGATTTCTCATGGAAGGCTTCGGCGGCGGCATATGTCACGCTGTACGAGGCGGCTAGGCGGTCAAGAATCCCGCGGGGCATTGGCACATCTAATAGACGTTAGCGCGCATTCCAAAACATGCAGGTGTGCGAGCACAAGGAAAAACATGGCAGACAACGTTCAAGCGGTAAATGACGCAAACTTTCAGACTGACGTGATCGAGGCGAGCAAGACGCAGCCGGTCATGGTCGACTTCTGGGCGGACTGGTGCCGCCCGTGCCACATGCTTTCGCCGACGGTGGAGGAGATCGCGCGCGAAAATGCAGGCAAGTTGAAGGTGGTAAAGCTCAACGTGGATGAGAATATTAATGCCGCCGGAAAATTCAATATCCGCGGCATTCCTACCCTCCTCGTGTTCAAGGGCGGACAGGTGGCTGAGCAGATCGTCGGCGCGGTGCCCAAAGAACAGATCGTGAAGGTCCTCGAGCGCCACATTTCCTAGGCGCGTTTCCTGAAGAGTTGGCGTGTATGCAGCTCGCGAGCCGGCAGATTCCGGTTCGCGAGCGCACGTTTCGCATTTGTTTCGTAGTCTCTTCACCTCCCTAAGCGAAAATCCTCGGTGCCGGAAGATAGGCCCGAAATCCTCCCAAAATATTTTATTTTCCCAGTTGACAGACAGGTACTGTAAGAGTTAGAAACCTCGCAGATTTCTTGGGTGATGTCCCACGTCGTTTGCCGATTTTCGGCGGGATCAGGCTCTGATTTCGTTTCGGCTTCCGTTGGCCCCCAGCTCAACGGCTTAACGACGTAGATCTGTGACGAGCTCCTGACAATAACGACCACCGAGCGCGGGACTTTCATCGCGCCGCAGCTTTGATTCTCGAAAACCCGGCGCGAAGCGCTAAAGCCCTACGCTGCGTTCCAGTAGGAATAGAAGTTCCTCGAATTTGAAATTCAATTCGCGTGTATGGGGAGAGGTGTGTCCATGGGAAAGCGCCAAAGAGGTACGTTTGTTAAAGCTGTTGTTGATCAGATGTTCGCAGACAACGCTGAACGATCGAAGGCCATTGAATCAGGGCAACCATCCATGCGTATCCAAAAGCCGGAGAATCCGAGCCGGCGTTCATTTCTCGGCAGAGTGGGCGGAGTGGCCGCAGTGGCTGCGACAGCCGGCTCAGTGATTCTGAAACCTCTACTCGGCGGGAAGGACTCGGTGGCCGATGCATCCGTGGTGGGTTATGGCTCCGGCAATCGAGCGAGCGAAAGCTACAGCTACCGGACGAGCACGGCGCAGGCTGAAAACATCAACGTCGGAGTTCAGCCTGACAACGGTGATTTTGGAGAGTTCACGGACTTCAGCGCCCAGTTCAGCAAGAGCCTGTTACACGATTCGCTTGGGCTTCCCGATGCGAGGTCGTGGTCCAGCATGAAGAATGCGCTTATGTCAGGCTCGTTTTCGGCATTCCAGAGCATTCAAGTAGGAACTCCGGGCGGCGGTCCCAATTCCAAGTTGAACGGCCCGCAGGGGAGCCTTGCTTTCGATCTGGAAGGCCTCGATTCACACGCTGCGGTGATTCCGCCAAATCCCAGTGTTGCCAGCGCGCAGACGGCAGCCGAAGAAGTGGAACACTATTGGGCCGCGCTGCTGCGCGACGTGCCGTTCACCCAATACGGGTCAAGTTCCCTGGCTTCCCAGGCCGTGGGAGACATGAACGATCTCTCGTATGTGAACAGCGGTGCGAACAACGAATACCCAGCCCCTGTCACGACGCAGAACCTATTTCGCGGCCAGGTATACCCAGGTGATGGCAACGTGATGGGTCCATACGTATCGCAATTCATGGTCCAGCCGACGGCACTCGGATCGCAGCCTATGTCGCAACAGTTCCAAACGTTCCTCCCCGTGGGTGGCGGTGGCAGCGACTATATGACCAATCCATCGGTCTATCAGAACATTCAAAATGGCGGGAGCTCTGGCTCGCCGGCGATGGATCCAACACTGCGGTACATACGCAATGGTCGGGACTTTGCCGCCTACACTCACGTCGATGTGCTGTATCAGGAGTTCTTCATTGCTTTCCTGATTCTGTCGCAAATCAACGCGCCTCCCAACCCTGGCAATCCCTACATCGGATCCATCACTCAAAAAGCCTTCGGAACACTCGGTGGACCCGACGCGGCGGGGACTCTCGCCGAAATGGCGACACGAGCGCTCAAAGCGGCCTGGTTCCATAAGTGGATCGTCGATCTGCGACTGCGCCCGGAGGAGTACGGTGCCTTGGTGCAAGTGAGGCTGGGAAATAACAACAACAACTTTTCGAGGGGTCCTCAGGCGGCTGGAGCGCTTCACAGAGATGTTCTGAATTCGCTGGGCGCCAAGATGGTGAACAAAACATCCGGCAGCTACCTGCTACCGCAGGCGTTTCCGGAAGGCTGTCCGACTCACCCTTGCTATCCAACCGGCCATGGAACTGTGGCCGGCGCGTGTATCACTGCGCTCAAATTCTTTTTCGACTGCACGCAGGACATCCGGCCGCTGCTTACAGCCGGGGGACGTGACATCTACGTGCCGAGCACGAATGGGCGTTCTCTCAACGTGTACACGGGCTCGGACGCGAACAGCCTTACGATCAATGGCGAGCTCAGCAAACTGGCGTTCAACGTTTCGTTTGGTCACGGCATCCACGCGGGAATCCACTTCCGGAGTTCCACTCTCTATTCGATCCTGTTGGGAGAACAGGTGGCGATCAGCGTGTTGCAAGATCGGGCCGCGTCCTACAACGAGCCGTTCAACATTACAATCACGAAGTTCGACGGCACCACGGTTACGATTTCCAACCAATAGCCTCTCTCATCGGGGGCTGCCTGGGATTTCCGGGCAGCCCTCGCTTCACTTCCGCTCCAATCGGATATACTTCGAATTACGTGAGGCCCGAATTGTGCAGCTGCTCACGCTGACTCCAATGACACCCAAGAAGAGCGCTGCTGACAGACGCTGTCACTGGGCAACAAGCCCTTTGATGATTGAGTATCACGATAAAGAATGGGGCGTGCCGGTTCACGACGACCGGGTGCTTTTCGAGTTTCTGATTCTTGAGGGTGCGCAGGCCGGTTTGAGCTGGGAAACGATTCTGAATAAGCGCGAGAATTATCGCCGCGCATTTGACCGTTTCGACGCTAAGAAGATTGCGCGTTATGACGGCAAGAAAGTTCGGTCGTTGATGGCTGACGCGGGAATCGTCCGCAACAAATTGAAGATTGCATCCACGATTTCGAATGCGAAGGCGTTTCTCGACGTGCAAAAAGAATTTGGCAGCTTCGATCGCTACATCTGGCAGTTCGTCGGCGGAAAGCCAAAAATTAACCACTGGAAATCATCGCAGCGGCTGCCTGCGCGAACGCCCGAGTCGGATGCGATGAGCAAGGATTTGAAGAAACGCGGCTTCCGCTTCGTGGGCTCGACGATCTGCTACGCCTTCATGCAAGCCACCGGCATGGTCAATGATCACTCCGCCGATTGCATCCGCCGCGGAGAGGCGTCGCCATAGCAGCGACGCCATAAGCGGCACCGATCGCACTGCTCTTTCGGCGAGTTGTTAGGCAGCGACTGCGCTGCGGGATGGGGCCAGATCAAAGCGATCCAGGTTCATCACCTTGGTCCAAGCCGCCACGAAGTCCTGAACGAATTTCTTGTGCGCGTCGGAACTTCCATATACTTCCGACAGCGCGCGGAGTTGGGCGTTCGAGCCGAAAACGAGATCGGCTCGCGTTGCCGTCCAGCGGACTTCGCCCGTCTTGCGATCCCGTCCTTCAAACGTATCATTCGCGTCCGAGGTCGCCTTCCACACCGTGCGCATATCGAGCAGATTGATGAAGAAATCGTTGGTCAACGCCTCCGGCTTCTTGGTGAAGACGCCGAACTTGGTCTGCCCGTAGTTGGTGCTCAGCACCCGCATGCCTCCGATTAGCGCGGTGAGTTCCGGCGCGGTGAGCGTGAGAAGTTGCGCCTTATCGAGCAGTTCGACTTCGGCTGTTCCGTCAGTCTTACCGGTGGAGTACGAGCGAAATCCATCGGCGCCGGGTTCGAGCACCGCGAAAGATTCCACGTCGGTCTTCTCCTGCGAAGCGTCCATGCGGCCTGGTGCGAAGGGAACGGTGACGGTGATGCCCGCATTCTTCGCGGCCTGTTCAACACCTGCGCAACCCGCCAGGACAATCAAGTCGGCCAGAGAGATTTTCTTGCCGCCGGACTGCGAAGCGTTGAACTCGCTCTGAATTTTTTCGAGGGCCTTCAGGACTTTCTGCAGGCGCTCGGGCTCATTGACCTTCCAGTCCTTTTGTGGAGCAAGGCGAATGCGCGCGCCGTTGGCGCCGCCCCGCTTGTCGGACCCGCGGAAGCTGGACGCCGAAGCCCAAGCGGTCGTGACAAGCTGTGAGACCGTCAGCCCAGAGGCAGTAATTTTTGCTTTCAGAGCCGCGACATCTTTGTCGTCGACCAATCCATGATCAACGGCTGGGATGGGGTCCTGCCAGAGCAGTTCTTCCTTGGGAACTTCGGGGCCGAGGTAACGCGCGCGGGGTCCCATGTCGCGATGAGTGAGCTTGAACCATGCGCGAGCGAAGGCGTCCGCAAGCTCTTGCGGGTGCTCGTAGAAACGTCTCGAGATTTTTTCGTAGACGGGATCGAGCCGCAAAGAAAGGTCGGTGGTGAGCATAGCGGGAGCGTGATGCTTTGACGGATTGTGGGCGTCGGGTACGGTATTCGCTCCTGCGTTACCTTTCGGCTTCCACTGGTGTGCGCCGCCCGGGCTCTTGGTCAGTTCCCAGTCGTACTTGAACAGGTTCTCGAAAAAGTCGTTACTCCATTTTGTCGGAGTGCTGGTCCATGTGACTTCGAGGCCGCTGGTGATAGCGTCGCCCGCGATGCCAGTGGCGTAAGCGCTTGTCCAGCCGAGGCCCTGTTCCTCAATCGTCGTGCCTTCCGGCTCTCTGCCCAGTTGAGTGCCGGGCCCGGCTCCGTGGGTTTTGCCGAAGGTGTGGCCGCCGGCGATCAAAGCGACGGTTTCTTCGTCGTTCATCGCCATGCGTGCGAAGGTCTCACGAATATCCTTGGCTGCCTTGATCGGATCGGGAACGCCTTCTGGACCTTCCGGATTGACATAGATGAGGCCCATCGTGGTGGCGCCGAATGGATGCGCCAGATCGCGCTCACCCGAATAGCGCTTGTCCGTTCCCATCCAGGTCGTCTCATGACCCCAGTTGACGTCGAGGTCTGGTTCCCAGACGTCGGCGCGTCCGCCGGCGAAACCAAACGTCTTGAAGCCCATGGTTTCGAGGGCGACATTTCCGGCGAGGATCATCAGGTCGGCCCACGAGATCTTTTTGCCGTACTTCTGCTTGATCGGCCACAGCAGGCGCCGCGCTCGATCAAGGTTTACGTTGTCTGGCCAGCTGTTGAGCGGGGCAAAACGCTGCTGACCACGGCCGCCTCCGCCGCGACCGTCACAAAGTGCGATAAGTACCGGCGCTGTGCCACGCCATACGAATAAATAGCGGACCATAGTGGCCGAAGTCGGCAGGCCACCAGTCCTGCGAGTCTGTCATTAACGCGGCAAGATCCTTTTTCAGAGCCTTGTAGTCGAGGCTCTTGAATTCCTCTGCATACTTGAAATTCTCGCCCATGGGATCGGACAGCGATGAATGCTGATGCAGCAGATTTAAATTCAAGTGGTTCGGCCACCAGTCACGATTCGTTCTGCTGGGGCTGCCGCCATGAGGGAACGGGCACTTCGCTTCGGCTGACATTCTTTTTCTCCTTCCGCTTTCGATGCAAAAAACGAGGTTGGCATCAACCTCGACGAATGCAGAGTAGCATCGTAGAATGATATAGTTCCAATATTTAAATCACATGGTAGGTATAGGCATACGCTATGGAAATTCAACAGCTACGATACGTTTGCGCCGTGGCCGACACGGGCAACTTCAGCCGCGCCGCCGAGCGCTGCCAGGTGGCCCAGCCCTCGCTTTCGCAGCAGATTTTGAAACTCGAGGAGGATTTGGGAGCCAGGCTCTTTGACCGCCTGGGACGCAGCGTTCGCATTACCGAAGCTGGCCGCGCTTTTATTCCTCGGGCCCGCGCGATTCTAGAACAGATGGATGAGGCGCGGTCGAGCGTAGTTGCTAACAATGCAGACCTTCGGGGCAGCGTCGCTGTGGGTGTCATTCCAACCGTCGCGCCTTACCTGATGCCGGCTTACACAGCGGCTTTTGCGAAAAAATATCCCGATGCAAAACTGCGCATCGTCGAAGAAACCACGTCGGTTCTCGTAGAAGGTCTGCGTGACCTGTCCATCGATGTCGCGATTCTTGCCCTCCCGCTTCGCCATAAGGATCTGGAGTTGTTTCCTATCCGTACCGAGCCACTCTTCGCGGTGTTGAAAAGAGGCGATTCACGCGCGTCCGCAAAATCACTGGCCCTGAAAGATCTTCGTGGAGAATCGTTCGTCATGTTGCGCGACGGACACTGTTTCCGCGACCTCAGCATCGGGGCCTGCACCCACGCTCGCATTACTCCGAACATTGCCTTCGAAAGCGGCCAGTTCAGCAGTCTGTTGGGAATGGTCGCGGCCGGAGTCGGCGTCTCGCTCATCCCTGAAATGGCGATTGACCGCAACGTTGGCTGCCGCTACGTGCGGCTCAGTGACACTCGGGCTACTCGGACCATCGTTGCCGCTGTGGTTCGCGGACGCAGTTTCAACCGAATCCAAAGTGCTTTTGTGTCTGAACTTAGAAGCAGAGCGGCGGAAGCCCACGCCGGAAAAACGCCTGCTGCGAGTCGTTCAACGACAGGCAAATAGGTTCTGCGCTTGGTATTGCGAAGTGTGGGAACTTGTGCGCACACGTTCGGCCACGAGCCGTGGCCTTTAAACCTCGCCCTCGCTCAACTCTTGCCTTCACCCCTATCGCAGCGTACGATGGTTTACGGCCTTTGCTGCAGCATCCTTCCTGTAATGCTTCTCGCACCACTTTGACGGGGGATTGTGCGGCTTGAAACGGCTCGGGGTGGCCTGATAGATGGATAAGCCTGCGACTAAGGCACTAGTAGTAATCGGCGCGCAGTGGGGCGATGAAGGCAAAGGGAAAGTCGTAGACTACGTCGCTTCTTCGTTCGACTATATCGCGCGGTACGCGGGCGGCCATAATGCAGGCCACACCGTCATCTTCGACGGCCATCGCTACGTCCTCCAGTTGATCCCCAGCGGCATACTTCGACCGGGCAAGAAAGCCGTGATCGGCTCCGGGACCGTGGTTGATCCTGCCGCGCTTGTCGCGGAACTCGAGAATCTCAAGAAATCCGGCATCGAAGTGCGCGGGCCGGTTGTTCCTCAGTAATCGCGCCCACCTGATTTTTCCTTATCACCGCGAAATGGACAAAGCCGCCGAGCAGGCTCGTGGAGCGGCGAAAATCGGCACCACGTCGCGCGGCATCGGCCCCGCATATGAGGACAAAATGGCGCGCCGTGGAATCCGTGTGTGCGATCTGCTCGATGGCGATCGATTTCGCGAGAAACTCGAGCGCGTCATCCTGGAAAAGAATGCCATCAGCCATGCCGCTTACGGCCATCCGCTCGAAACCGCCGGTTTGCTCGAGCAATATTTGGAACTCGCTGCGCACATTCGCGGCCTGGTGGTGGATACCACCGAGCTACTGAACGCTGCGCTGGACAAGGGCGAAACAGTGCTTTTCGAAGGTGCTCAAGGGACGATGCTCGACATCGATCACGGCACCTATCCTTATGTAACCTCGTCGAACGCCACTTCGGGCGGAGTCGCTACAGGATTGGGGGTTGCGCCCACGCGGCTTACCGGCGTGATTGGAGTGACGAAGGCTTACACGACACGCGTGGGTAGCGGCCCGTTTCCAACCGAGATGCCCGATCTCGACGCGCAGGCTGTGCGCGAGCGCGGCAACGAATTCGGCGCCGTCACGGGCCGCCCACGGCGGTGCGGCTGGCTTGATTTGCCGGTGCTGCGCTACGCGAAAATGCTCAATGGAATCGATTCGCTCGTGGTGACGAAGCTCGACGTGTTCGATTCGCAGCCCGAAATAAAAATCTGTACAGGCTATCGTTTGAAGGGGCAGCTCATCACTGGAATGCCTTGCGACGTCGAAACATTGTCGCAAATTGAGCCGGACTACAAGACGCTCCCCGGCTGGCGCAAGCCTACTCCCGGAATCCGGGATGTGAAAGAACTTCCTACAGCCGCTCGCGATTATCTAACTTTCATTTCTGACCAGCTTGAAATCGAGATTGGAATGATTTCTACTGGCCCGGAACGAGACGCCACAATTGTTCCGCGGGGCACGAAGCTCGCCTCATGGTTGTAACCCATGCTTTCTTACGAAGCCGCGCGCGCCAAGGTTGTCGAAATCGTTCGCACGCGCATGGGCCGGCTGCAAACGGAGCAATTGTCGTTTGCGGGCGATCCTTCCGTCGCGCTGGGCCGCGTCCTCGCTGAAAATATTTCCGCTGACCGCAACTATCCTCCCTTTAATCGCTCTACGCGCGACGGATTCGCACTGCGATCAAGCGATGCAGCGCATCCCGGCGCGAAGTTGCGATTGATTGGCGAAAGCCGCGCGGGTGTTGCTTTTGAGGGTGTAGTGGCGACAGGCACGTGTGTGCAGATCATGACTGGTGCCGCCGTGCCACGCGGAGCAGATACGGTTGTGATGCAGGAGGTCGCGCACCTGGACGGCGATCAAGTGACGCTGCAGAATACAGCGCACACAGGTCAGAATTTTGTTCTGGCGGGAAGCGAATCGCGTGTTGGGGAAGTGGTGGTCGCCCGCGGCGAGCGGCTTGGTTATCCCGAACTCGCGATGGCCGCACAAGTGGGGCGCGGACGGCTCGTGGTTACGCGCCGGCCACGGATCGCGATCCTCTCAACCGGTGATGAACTTGTTTCGATCGAACAGGCGCCCGGCCCATTCCAGATTCGCAATAGCAACAGCATCTCGCTCGCTGCACAAGTTGCGCTGGCAGGCGGCGAGCCGGTGATGCTGGGGAGCGCGCCGGATGAATTGGCAGAGCTGCGCACCCTGATTGGACGAGGTGTCGAAGCGGATATTCTGGTGCTTACAGGCGGAGTGTCCGTCGGCAAATACGACCTCGTCGAACAAGTTCTCCGCGAATTCGGAGCCGAATTTTTCTTTGATGCGATCGCGATTCGCCCGGGCAAGCCGGCCGTCTTCGGCTGGTGCCATGAGAAGCCCACATTTGGTCTGCCGGGCAATCCGGTTTCCACGATGGTGACGTTCGAGCTGCTCGTGGTACCCGCCATTGAATTAATGAGCGGCCACCAGCCCGATCCGCTGCCGTTCTACAGAGCTAAGCTCGCGCATCCGATCGAGCAGAAAGCCAAGCTGACGCATTTTCTGCCCGCGGAGGTTACTTGGCCGAACGGCGAGCCCACAGTCGCGGTGCTCCACTGGGAAGGCTCGGGTGACGTCGGCGCAGTGGTGCGGGGAAATTGCTATCTCGTCGTTCACGATTCAAATCTTAAGCTTGCCGCGGGCGATTGGGTGGATGTGCTTCCGCGGCGCGGAATATTCTAGCTGGAGGCGAGGCCGCTCTTAGCACACTTCCGCTATGAAAAAGCTCTCCCACTACGATAAAACTGGTCGCGTGCGGATGGTTGACGTAACCGCAAAGCCCTCCACCTCTCGCACCGCCATAGCCCACGCCTTCGTGCGCATGAAGCAAGCGACCATCCAAAGCGTGCGGCGCCTCAAATCGCCCAAGGGCAATCCGCTTGAAATCGCGCGTATCGCTGGAATCACCGCCGCTAAACGCACCGCCGAGCTGATTCCTCTTTGTCACCCCATTGCGCTGACGCACGTAGATGTGAGTGCGAAGCTGTGCCAGAATGGAATCGAGGTCATCTCCGAGGCTACGGCTACCGGCCCTACCGGCGTCGAAATGGAAGCGCTTGTTGCCGCCTCTGTTGCGGCCCTCACGATTTACGACATGTGCAAAGCGCTCGAGCGCGGCATCGAAATTTCGGAAGTGCATCTCGTGAAAAAATCCGGCGGCCGCAGCGGTCTTTACGTTCGCTCCGCGAAGCTTGCGAAGAAGCCAAAGAAGCAATGACGCCCATTAAAGACGTCAAAGTTCTGGTGGTCGACGACAACGCGCTGGTCCTCGACCTGCTGATGAAGGGCCTCGCGTCCCATTGCGATGCTCGCGCAGCTGCGGATGGCGCCGATGCGCTACTGCGCATTGTCGACGAGCCGCCCGATCTCGTCATCTGCGACTATCGCATGCCGGGCCTCGACGGCCGACAGCTCTACGAAAAGCTGCGCGGGCGCCAGCAGACCAAACAGATCCCGTTTATTTTTCTCGCCAGCCGCAGCGACATCGAAGAAAAATTGCGTCCCATCGTTGAAGGCGTCGAAGAATTTATCCCCAAGCCGTTTTTCCTGAAGGACCTCGTACGGCGTGCGAAAAAAGTAATCGACCGTTTGCAGCTCGAAAAGCTGCAGAATCGCGCCGTGCGCCCCGGTGTGGTTCAGGGCCGTCTGGAAGAGATGAGCATTCTCGACCTGATGCAATCGCTTGAAATGGGCCAGAAATCGTGCCGCCTGACGATTCGCCGCGCCGATGAGAAGGGCGAGCTTTTCTTTTCTTCGGGGCAATGCACGGACGCGAATCTCGGCGCGCTCGAAGGTGAGCCTGCCGTCTACGAAGCCGTTCGCTGGCCCGACGGCGAATTCGAAATCGACTTTAACACTGGCCCCACGCGCAGCACGATCTCGCGCACAACCACTGGCCTCCTGATGGAAGCGCTGCGCCTGATTGATGAACAGCAGCGCGATGGCGCAGAAGAGAATGCGCCGGCCGCCGAAAAGTAATCCACCAGACCATTCTCCATGCGAATCTCAATTGTGACCATCAGCGATTCCGTTGCAGCCGGAAAATACGAAGATCGCTCCGGCCCGTCCGTAGCCGCACGTTGCAAAGAACTCGGCTGGGAAATCGTCTCCACCTCGGTTCTCGCAGATGAACCTATCGCAATCGAAGCGTTTCTGAAGAAGGCCGCAGACGCCGGTGATGGCGCCGTCGATCTGATCTTGACGACCGGCGGCACGGGCGTCGGCCCGCGCGACGTGACGCCTGAGGCGACTCAAGCCGCGGTAGAACGCTTGATACCCGGATTTGCAGAGCACATGCGCACCGAGGGACGAAAATTCACCGACCGAGCGCTGTTGTCGCGCGGGATTGCCGGAATTCGTGCGAAAACGATCATCCTCAATCTTCCCGGCAGCCCGAGCGGAGCCGTCGAGTCCCTCAACGCGATCGCAGGGCTTCTTCCACACGCCGTAGATGTGGTTCACGGCGCTCGTCACTAAACCGAACACCTGAGCGACGCAAGCCAGCCACACCCAGGAAAGCACCTCGAGATTGTTGGGACTTAGTTCCGTTCGATTCTTCGCGGCTACCGACAACTGTCATCCCGAGCGAAGAGTCGCGCGTTTTTGTTTCCATCGCGGGGCGATGCCGCGCCTCGTAGTCGAGGGATCTGCTTTTTCTTCCGTCTAGTTTTGTTTTACTTCTTGGATGGAACTTACTTCGAAGACGAGCCGCTCGCCCGTTTCCACTCCGTGGCGGTGCGTGAGTTTGCCTGAGGCTCTCACTTCTTTATTTTCCAGCTTGGCCAGCCTTTTCGCTTTCGCATAGTCGATTTCGAGCGAATCTACTTCTTTTTCTTTCACGGTCATTGGATGGTCGAGATGTATGGACCATCCCGTTGATTCTCCGCCAATCGCCATCACCCGACCGAGCTTTCCCGTGACTATTATTTCCTCCTGCGGCTTCTGCTCCTGTGCATGTGCCGTATGCGCCGGCAAAAGCGGCAGCAGAGTCACGAGGAAAAGGACAAACGCAACGGGAAGCCCTATCACGCGAGGTATTGCCAGCCTCCCTTTCTTCGGATACTTGTTTCTGGTTAGGCTCAGAGCCATGCGAAGCGACGCACGACTGTCGGGTGCGCGGTAGCCCATCATATTTCGTCTTGGCATTACAAAAATACAGCTCCTTTAGTTAGGTCGGCAAAACTCTGCTTGGCTGACCAATCGGCCAACCAGGTCGACCACGTCTCGAGTTTCTTTCAGACCCGCGAGGTCCGATAGGACGGCGTAAGAAAAAATTGCCTCGCGAACAAGATGAGGCGGGACAGCATTCGCGATCTTCCAATAAAAGAGATGTATCGGGACGCCGCTTTCTTCGGAGTCTTTTTCCCACGTACATACTCGATTTCCGGTTTGCTCCTCGATGGTGACATGCTTCTCGCCCTCGAATATCTCGTCGAGTTTTCGTGAAACATTCTCTTTAGGAACCTTGATCGTGATCAGCGACACACGAAGCCATCCGGAGTCAGTTTCCGGCAAATGATACAAATAGTGATCATCTTCGCTTTGACCTTGGACCCAGTCGTGCGGAATAAGGAAACTTAGCGCATCGCCAAAAACCCAGACCCTGTCTAGGCGAGTAACATTTCCCATGACTGTAGAATCTACACCAGCGCAAGCATGCCGCAAATCCGTAAGCTCGCGATGCTGCCGATTCTTTCGAGCATGTGCTGGATGGCATTGGCTGCCACTCGTCCCCTGTGCTAGGATTGCCCGTCAATTCGGTGATGCCGGGCCAATACATTCCGATTTTGATCTACGCACTTCTCGCGGCGTCGTTTCCCGCCGTATCTCTCATTACTTTTCAAATACATTCGCCCGGATATGAAGACTACCGGCGCGCGCCTGGAGCCTTACGAGTGCGGCGTGCCTCCTGAAGGCAGCTCGCGCGGACGCTACTCCGTCCGCTTCTATATTGTCGCGATTCTATTCGTCATTTTCGACGTCGAGACGATTTTCCTGTTCCCCTGGGCCATCAAATACAGCCAGCTCGGCGTTTACGGGCTGTTGACCATGCTCGTCTTTCTTGGAATTTTGCTGGTCGGCTACATCTGGCTCTATCGCAAAGGCGCGCTCGACTGGGTCTAGCTGGTCTGAAATATCTGTCCGAATGCGTTGACGCTGTTTTTTGGGGTGTGTTAAAAAGGCGGGCTGCTCGTGCGCGACGGAGCGAATCCGCTCGTCGTGGCTTGACGACTGCGGCCGATCGAAACGATGGCTAACGATCCCTCGGAAAAGACGCCAGCTCCCAAACCGCCCGCCGATCTGCCGAAACCGGCGGCGGAAGGCGCTTCTGCCCCACCGAAACCTCCTGCAGAAGGCGCAGCAGCGACTCCGTCTGCTTCAGCCGCACCACCAAAGCCCGCTGCTCCGGCCAAACCTGCTGTCCCCGGCGCTCCCGCCGCGGCCGCTCCTCCTAAGCCGCCAGCAGCGCCTCCACCGCCGAAAGAAGGACCAACTCCGCTCGACAACGAACTCGTGCAGCGCCTGAAAGCCCGCTTTGGCGACGCCATCAAGGATGCGACGCAGGACCGCAAGCAGGCCATCGTGCTCGTCGCCGCCGGTAAGCTGCGCGAAATTTCGCGCTATTGCCGGGACGACGAAAAATTCGACATGCTCGACGACCTCACCGCCGTCGACTGGCCGAAGCGCGAAAAGCGCTTCGACGTTGTGTTGATTCTGTACTCGTTTCCGAAAAATGAGCGCCTGCGGCTGAAAGCGCATCTCGGCGAAAACGAACCGGTGCCGAGCGTCTGTGAAATATGGCCGGTGGCAAATTGGCTCGAGCGCGAATGCTATGACATGTTCGGCATCGTCTTCGAAGGCCACCCGGATTTGAAACGCATTCTGTTGCCCGACGAGTGGCAAGGCTATCCGCTGCGCAAGGATTACGACATCTTGAAGCAGGACACAGACTGGGTGCGCGAGAATCTAGGGATCGAGAGCGGTCAGTAGCGAATGGTAGCGCTATTACATTTCGTCAGGGCACGGCTTCAGCCGTGCCGATCATGCCGCGAGATAGTGCGGCTTTAGCCGCTGAGGGAAGTACGAGCGGGAGACGGTTACCGTAAGCGCGTCACAAGGCAAATGACCAACGGCCCCACAACCGAAATCACCACCACCGTGCTGGGCGCGGACGAAATTATCCTCAACATGGGGCCGCAGCATCCGTCCACGCACGGCGTGCTGCGCGTAAAGCTGAAGCTCGACGGCGAGCGCGTCGTAGATTCCGAATGCATCATCGGCTACCTCCATCGCGGCGTCGAGAAAATCGCCGAGCATCGCAGCTATCAGCAATTCGCGCCCTATGTGGACCGGATGGATTACGTCGCGGCCGTCTCGAATGGCCTCGGCTACTGCGAAGCGGTCGAAAAGCTGCTCGGCGCCGAAGCGCCGCCGCGAGCAAAAGTGGTGCGTACGATCCTCACGGAACTCCAGCGCATCGCGAGCCATTTGCTCTGGCTCGGAACCCACGCACTCGATATCGGAGCGCTCACGCCCGTCTTCTACTGCTTCCGCGAACGCGAAGAAATTCTGAAAATCTTCGAGAAGTATTGCGGTGCGCGCCTCACCACCCACGCCTTCCGCATCGGCGGCCTGCAATACGAGACCTACGACGGCTTCGAAGAAGATGTGAAGCGCTTCTGCAACGATTTCGAGCACCGCGTGGATGAATACGAAACGCTGCTCACCGAGAATCGCATCTGGGTCGGCCGCACCAAGGACGTCGGCATCATCACCGCCGCAGATGCGATCGCGCTCGGCGTCACCGGGCCGGTACTGCGCGCCAGCGGCGTGAAATGGGATCTGCGCAAAGCGATGCCCTACGCGTCCTACGACCAATACGAATTCGATATTCCCACGCGCCCCACTGGCGATACCTACGATCGCTACATTGTGCGCATGGAAGAGATGCGCCAGTCGCGCCGCATCTGTCTGCAAGCCATCGAGAATATTCCGTCCGGCCCGATCCTCGGAAAAGTTGGCAAAGTGCTGAAACCCCCGCCGGGCGAGGTCTACCACTCGATCGAAGCGCCGAAGGGTGAGCTCGGCTATTACATCGTGAGCGACGGCACCACGCAGCCATATCGCCTGCGCGTCCGTCCGCCATCCTTTATTAATTTGCAAGCTTTCCGGAAAATGGCACAGGGTGCGCTCGTTGCGGACGTAGTCGCGATCATCGGCACGATCGATATCGTTCTCGGAGAAGTCGACCGCTGATGGGCCACTTCATTCCATCCTCGATTGCGCCTTACGTGCTGCCGGTCGTCTATGCCGTCGTCATCGTCGCCGTGTTGCCTCTTCTCGCCGGCTACATCGTTCTGCTCGAGCGCAAAGTGATGGCCGATATGCAAGCCCGCCTCGGGCCGATGCGCGTCGGCCCGCACGGATTGCTCCAGCCGATTGCGGATGCCGTAAAACTTCTCCTCAAAGAAGACATCATCCCGGCGAATGCCGACAAGCTGATGTTTTGGATGGCGCCGCTCGTCAGCGTCACGATGGCACTGCTGGCCTATGCGGCGCTCCCGATTGGTCCTGCGTTTCAAATTGCAGATCTCAACGTAGGGCTGCTCTTTATCCTGGGCATAAGCTCGCTTGGAATTTACGGGATCGTCCTCGGTGGCTGGGCCTCGAACAGCCACTACTCATTGCTGGGCGCTTTGCGCAGCGCTGCGCAACTCGTCAGCTACGAAACGGCTGCGGGCCTGGGACTCGTTTCCGCTCTGCTCCTCGCCGGCTCGCTCTCGATGAAAGAAATCGTGCAGGCGCAATACGACCAGGGCACTTGGTTCATTTTCTCGGTGCCGGTTGGATTCTTCATTTATATGGTCGGCTCGATCGCGGAAACGAATCGCGCCCCCTTCGACCTGCCCGAGGCGGAATCGGAATTGGTCGCCGGCTACATGACCGAATACAGCGGCTTCCGCTGGTCGCTCTACTTCCTCGCTGAATACGCGAACATGATCATCGTCGCGGGAATCGCCACCACGCTGTTTCTCGGCGGCTGGCTGCGGCCTTTCGCGCGCTGGCACGACCATTTCCCGGGAACTTCGCTCGAATTTTTCGACGTGATCCCGTCGCTGGTGTTCTTGGGCGCTGCGGCCTATTGCTTTTACCTCGCGCCAAAACAGCCAGTGCAAATTCAGAAAATCGTCATGGCGGCTTTCGGCGCAGCATGCTTGTTGCTTGCCGCAGCAATGGCCGCCGCGCTCTTTGCGTCTCCCGCCGTGATGGCCGGCATTCACGGTGCGTTCTGGTTCATGGTTAAGGTGGTTGCCTACCTCTATGGATTCCTTTGGTTCCGATTTACGTTTCCACGCTACCGCTTCGACCAATTGATGCGCCTCGGCTGGCGCTTCTTGATCCCGCTAGCCCTCGTTAACGTGATTGACGTTGGCGTCGCCATCATTCTCAGGCAGGAACTGGGCTGGAGCCCATTCTGGGCCATGCTCCTGATGACGCTCGTCACTCTAGCCATCGCAATGTGGCTCGCCAGCGAAGGCGCAAAACCCGCGACGACATTGCAGTCGGCGGATACTGAAATATGAACTTAAATCAAATTCTATTTGGTTTTTTCGCAACGCTCGCAATCGGCTCCGCGATCCTCATGGTCACGCGCCGCAACATCGTCCACAGCGCCGTTTTTCTGATTTCAACTCTCCTCGCGACAGCCGGCATTTTCCTCCAGCTCCAAGCCGAATTTCTCTTCGTCGTTCAAATCATTCTCTACGTCGGCGGCATCATGGTCCTCTTCATCTTCGTCATCATGCTCGTGAATCTCGACGTCGCCTTGCGCCAGATCCAATTCAATCGCCAAAAATATGTCGCCGCCGTGCTCGCCCTGGTCCTTGCTGCGCAGGTGTTTTTCGCTCTATGGGTAGCGCACGCCGGCCTCAACCTGAACAAATCCGCCGACGCAATGCCCTCGAGAAACACCGAAGCCATCGGTGACGCGATTTTTCAGCGCTACATGCTGCCGTTTGAAATTGCTTCGATCCTGTTGCTCGTCGCGATGATTGGCGCCGTCGTGATGGCCAAGAGGAGGGTCTGATGATTCCTACAGAAGCGTATCTTCTCCTCAGCCTCGCGCTCTTCACCATCGGCGTGGTCGGCGTGCTCACCCGCCGCAACGTGATTATCGTCCTCATGTCCATCGAACTGATCCTGAACGCGGTGAATATCAACCTCGTCGCGTTCTCGCGTCACTTCGGCTCTGTCGATGGCCAGGTCTTCGCCATTTTTATTATCACGGACGCTGCCGCCGAAGCCGCCGTCGGCCTCGGCATCATCCTCGCGTTTTTCCGCAATCGCGAAACGGTTCTCGCCGACGAAATGGACATGCTGAAATGGTGAAAATCACCCGATGACGTCACAGCTGCCATTCTTTCTCGCGCACATCTGGCTGATCCCGATGTTTCCGCTCGTCACGGCGGCGGCCATGCTGTTTTTTGGGCGCAAGCTGGCGCAAACGGTAATCAACGCTCTCTGCGTCGGCAGCGTTTTCATCTCGTTCATTTTTTCTGCCGGGAGCTTCCTGCAGCTCCTTTCGCTCCCGCAGGACAATCGCATCGCCATCAACGTTCTCTTCGAATGGCTCCCAGCCGTCCCGTTCCACATGCTCGACGGCCGCCTCGCGAATTTCGTCGCTGACTGGGGCTTCCAACTCGACCCGCTCTCCGCCGTCATGATTCTCGTCGTCACCGGCGTCGGCTTTCTGATTCACGTCTACGCCACCGGCTACATGGCTCACGAAGGCGGCTACTACCGCTTCTTCGGCTACCTGAATCTTTTCATGTTCGCCATGCTGATGCTGGTGCTCGCCAATAATTTCCTGCTGCTCTTCGTCGGCTGGGAAGGCGTGGGCACGTGCAGCTACTTGCTCATCGGATTTTACTTCCACAAAAAATCCGCATCGGATGCGGGCAAAAAAGCATTCATCGTCAACCGCATTGGTGACGCAGCTTTTCTCCTCGGCATTTTCATGACGTCCGCGCTCCTCGGCACGATTCGCTTCGCGGATATCGGCCCCGCCCTCGCAAAAGGAAATTTCAGCGTTGGCGACCCGCGCATCGTCGCCATCGCGCTCTTATTCTTCGTCGGCGCCACCGGAAAATCCGCGCAGATTCCGCTCTACGTCTGGCTGCCCGACGCGATGGAAGGCCCCACTCCCGTCAGCGCGCTGATCCACGCCGCCACGATGGTCACCGCCGGCGTTTACATGGTCACGCGCACCAGCGCCATCTACCAACTCGCGCCCGCCGCAATGGCCGTCGTCGCGATGGTCGGCGCGATCACCGCACTCTTCGCCGCCTCGATGGGCGTCGTGCAAACCGATATCAAGAAAGTTCTCGCCTATTCCACCGTCTCGCAGCTCGGCTACATGTTTCTCGCGTGTGGAGTTGGCGCCTTCACCGCCGGTATCTTCCACCTGATGACCCACGCCTTTTTCAAAGGTCTACTCTTCCTCGCCGCCGGCAGCGTGATCCACGCACTCTCCGGCGAACAGGACATGCGCAAAATGGGCGCGCTCTCCAAAAAAATCCCCATCACGTATTGGACGATGCTCATCGCCACCCTCGCCATCGCCGGCATCTTTCCCTTCGCCGGCTTCCTGAGCAAAGACCTCATCCTCGGCAAAGCCTACGAAAAAGACGTGCTCCTCTGGGGCATCGGCTATTTCACCGCCGGCATGACGGCCTTCTACATGTTCCGCCTGATCTTCATGACGTTCCACGGCCAGTCGCGCGTCGACCACGAAGTGGAACATCACATCCACGAATCGCCGCGCTCGATGCTCGATCCCGCTCGTAGTTCTCGCCGGACTTTCCATCGCAGGCGGCTGGGTCGCATGGCCGGAAATCCTCGGCGGCACTAGCGCTTTTATCCGCTTCCTCGAACCAGTGGTCGCAGGTGCCGCACGAATTGCGCGCCGAAGCCGTGAAGGGAGTCAGCTCGCGAGGCGGGGAAATCGTATTGATGCTGCTTTCCGAAGGCCTGGTAGTCTGCGGCATCCTTGCCGCCTGGTTCCTCTACATCAAGCGCACTGAGCTGCCGCAGCAAATCGCCAATCGTCTCGGCTGGTTCTATCGCCTCGTCTACAACAAATACTACGTGGACCAAATTTACGATTCGCTTTTCGTCAATCGCGCGAAAGATCTCGGTCTCGCACTCGGCGCTTTCGATCGCACCGTCATTGACGGCGCGGGCGTCAACGGCGCCGGCTGGCTCACGCGCTTCATCTCAAAAGTTTCCATGTGGTGGGACACCTGGATCGTCGATGGCTCAGTACGCTTCGGCGCGCGCCTCGTCTGGCTTCTCAGCTATCCGGTGCGCATGGTCCAGGACGGCCTGGTGCAGAGTTATATGTTGCTGATCGTAATCGGCCTGATCGGTTTTCTTGCATATTACTTTCACATCGCCCATCAAGCGATGCGTTAACAAAACACGCCGAAGCTGTGGCGGCCGCCTTCAGGCAGGCGAATTATCAGTACGGGCACCAAAGAAAAAAATGCTTGTCATCCTGAGCGAAGCGAAGGATCTCAACGTAACGCTCGCGAACCTGCGAGCCAAAAGCAAGAACGCGAGGGCACTGGATGCTTTCTGATAGCCACATCTTGAACACGATCCTCTTCACGCCGCTCGTCGGCGCGATCCTGATGCTCTTTATCCCCCGCGAGCGCCCCGACCTTCACCGCTGGATGGGCAATATCTTTGCCTGCCTCGGCCTCCTCGTCTCCCTGCCGCTCATCTGGCGCTTCAACACCGCTATCGACGCGCCGCGCTTCCAATTCCTCACCGACCACGAATGGATCCCCTCGATCGGAGCCCGCTACACGCTTGGCATCGACGGCCTCAGCTTCCTCCTGGTCATGCTCACCACAATCCTCGGCGCGATCGCCGTCCTTTCGTCGTGGTCGGCGATTCAGAAGCGCGAAAAGGAATACTACATCCTGCTGCTGCTCCTCCAGACCGGCATGCTCGGCGTCTTCATGTCGCTCGATTTCGTTCTCTTTTACGTTTTCTGGGAAGTGATGCTCGTCCCGATGTATTTCCTGATCGGAGTCTGGGGCAGCGAGCGCCGTCTCTACGCGGCCATTAAGTTTTTCCTCTACACGCTGGCCGGTTCGGTGCTGATGCTGCTCGCAGTCCTGGCGATCTATTTCAGCGCTCACACTTTCAGCATCAAGGACGTACTGGAAGCACCGCACCCGCTTTTCACACTCCAGCTGCAACGCTGGCTCTTCTGGGGCTTCTTCTTCGCCTTTGCGATCAAAGTCCCGATGTTCCCGTTTCACACCTGGCTGCCCGACGCGCACACCGAAGCCCCCACCGCCGGCAGCGTCATCCTCGCCGGCGTCTTGCTGAAGATGGGCACCTATGGTTTCCTGCGCTTCTCAGTCCCGATGTTTCCCGACGCGACGAACCAGTATCGCAATTTCATGATCGTTCTCTCTCTGATCGGCATCATCTATGGCGCGCTCGTCTGCATGATGCAGAAGGACATGAAAAAGCTCATCGCCTATTCCTCGGTGAGCCACATGGGTTTCTGCACGCTGGGAATTTTTGCGCTTACCCCGCTGGGCCTCACCGGCAGCATCATCCAGCAGATCAACCACGGCATCTCCACCGGCGCGCTGTTCCTGATCGTCGGCGTGCTCTACGAGCGACGCCACACTCGCTTGATTTCGGAATTTGGCGGCCTAGCGACGCCCATGCCGAATTTCGCGGCGGTCTATCTGATCGTCACGCTCAGCTCTCTTGGCATGCCGCTGCTCAATGGCTTCATCGGTGAGTTCACGATCCTGCGCGGCATCTTCGAAGTGAAGTGGCAATATGCTGCCTGGGGCGTGATCGGTGTGGTGCTCGGCGCCGCATATCTACTCTGGCTCTATCAGCGGGTGATGTTTGGCAACATCACGAATCCGCTCAACGAGCACTTGCCTGATCTCAACGGTCGCGAGTGGGCCACGTTGCTCCCGCTCGTTTTCCTGGCATTCTGGATCGGCATCTACCCCGCGCCGCTCTTTCATGTGCTGGAAGCGCCAGTGGATCGCCTCATGCGAACTGTGAACCCCAGTTATCTCCCGCCGGCCGTTCCTGCTACATTGATGGACGCGCCGTTGCCGCCGCCCATGGCTGCAGCAGTTCCGGTTCTGCCGGCTCCTCCTCCGCCCAAATCGCCCGCGGCGCAAAGCAAGCCCGAGGTGAAGTAGATGGACTGGCACAGCATCCTTCAGCAATCGCGCGTCGACTTCTCCTTCATTCTTCCGGAGGCGATGCTCGTCTTTTTCGCTCTGGCGATTCTGATCACAGATTTTTTCCTCACGCCCGCGCAAAAAGGCTGGAACGCGATCACCGCCATGCTCGGCGTCGTCTTCAGCGGCATTTCGCTATGGCTCATGGTAGGGGCCGCATCACAACGCTATTCGGCGTTCGACAACTCCATCGTCATCGATCCCTTCTTCATTTTCTTCGGCTTTCTATTTCTAGCCTCCACCGCGCTCGTTATCCTGCTCTCCGTCCGCTATATGGAGCTCGAGCATGAACAGCACGGCGAATACTACGCGCTGATGCTTCTCGCCACGGCCGGCATGATGTTCCTTGCTTGCGGCAACGACCTCGTCGTCCTCTTTCTCGCGCTGGAGACGATGGCGCTCAGCTTCTACGTTCTCACCGGCTTCCTCCGCCGCGAGCGCCGCTCCAACGAAGCCGCCATGAAGTACCTGCTCATGGGCGCGTTCAGCTCCGGCATTCTCGCCTACGGCTTCTCGATTCTCTACGGCATCGCCGGCTCCACGCACCTTGACGTAATCTCGATCCGCCTCGCCGAGCGCCACCAGATGCTACCGGGCGGCGATATCCTAATCTTCCTCGCCATCGCCACCGTCGCGGCCGGCGTGTTCTTCAAAATCGCCGCCGTCCCATTTCATCAGTGGGCGCCCGACGTTTACGAAGGCGCGCCCACCTCGATCACCGCCTACGTCAGCGTCGCCTCAAAAGCCGCCAGTTTCGCGCTGTTGCTTCGCCTGTTCCTCACAGTCTTCTGGCCCGTCCGCGTCGACTGGGTAATGCTCATGGCCACCGTCGCCGTTCTCTCCATGACCATCGGCACCCTCGCCGCCATCACGCAGAACAATATCAAGCGCCTGCTCGCCTATTCTTCGATCACCCAGGTCGGCTACATCCTCCTCGGCTTCGTCGCCTCCGTGAATCCCGACGGCTCGCTCAATCCGCGCGGCCTGCAAGCCATGGCCTTTTACCTCTTCGTCTACGCCTTCTTCAACACCGGCGCATTCGCCGTCGTGATGGTCCTCCGCCACAAAGGCGTAATCGGCGACGACATCGACGACCTCAACGGCCTCATCGAACGCAACCCCGGCGCCGCCATCCTGATGCTGATTTTCCTTCTCTCGCTCGCAGGCATTCCGCCCACAGCCGGCTTCGTCGCCAAGCTCCTGGTCTTCTGGTCGCTGATCGAAACAGGGCATTGGCTACTGGCCATCGTCTCCGTCGCCTACATTCTCCCCGCCGTCTACTACTACTTCCGCATGGTCGCCGCCATGTGGGTGCGCACATCCACCGACCCGGTGAAGCCCTTCATTTCGTGGGCTCAAAAACTCGCGCTGGCCGCCATGGTCATCGTCACCCTCGCCGCCGGAATTTTCCCCGAGCAGTTCCTCCTCCTCGCGAAATATTCCATCATCACTCCGTTCTTCCACTAGAATCAGAGGTCGGTCATGACCTCTCAACCTCCTATCCCTCCAAAGCGATCGAAGCAGGACGTCACTCAGCTCGCCATGGTGATGGAGCTTCCGATGATCATGATTGGCGCGGTAGTGATCGGAGGCGGTCTCGGCTATTTGCTCGACCAGCGTCTGCACACAAGCCCCGTCTTCGCGCTGATACTGGGCCTGCTCGGCTTCGGCGCAGGCGTCTGGGAAATCATCCGCCGCCTCTCCCGCTCAGAGAAAAGTGACAGCGGCAGCGCCTGAGCCGCAGCCGTAGCCCGGCTCCGACACTGAGTGTTTGCTTAAGAATTCGCGGGCATGTGAGCCTTTAGACGGGAACACGGCATTCATGCGATGGATATGAGCCTTTCCGGTGGGAGCCGCATTCAATCGTTGGATGTAGGGTTTTCAGGTGGGAGCCCCCGCATTTATGCGGGGGAGGAGCGCTTCAGCGCTCCGATACAGGCTCCGTTTTTCATTTGCGCTTTAGCGCTGGGCTTTCGCTGAAGCCCCGCAACAAAATGCAACAAGACAACGCATTCTACGCCGCCTCCGAGCGCCGCATCGAGTACCTCACCATCGCCATAGGCGCCCTCGCCACGATCGCCGCAACCGCGATTTGGAACTGGCGAGCCGGAGCAGCAGTTGCCTCGGGCGCCGCCCTCTCCGGGCTCAATTACCGCTGGCTAAAACAAGGCGTCGCCACCCTCGCCCGCCTCTCCACCGCGCAAGCGGGAACCGAAAAAGCGCGCGTCCCGCCCAGCGTTTACTTGAAGTTCCTCGGCCGCTACGCTTTGCTCATCGTTGCCGCCTATGCTATTCTGCGAGGCTTCAAATTGCCGGCCGCAAGTCTGCTGGCTGGATTCTTTGCCGTCATCGCAGCGGTCCTCGTTGAATTGATCGGCCAGCTTTTCCGGTCAGGGCCCGAACCGCGCGAAGACGCCTAGCTTAACGAAGAACGCACGACGAGGTGATCTTGGTAGAACGGCCCATCTGGTTCTCGATATTCCTCAATCGCTTGTTCGCCAAGCCCGTCCTGGCGTTGCTGGCAGCTCTTCACATTCAACCTGCAAATCCCGCATATCCGATTCCCACGCACGTCGCGATGGAAGTGCTCGCCTTTCTCATCGCCGCCATCTTCTTCCTCTGGCTGAGAGCCCGTATCTCCGTCGAACGACCCGGCGGAACTCAGCAGTGCATGGAAGCCCTGCTGACAAACTCCATGGGCGTCGGCGTTCGCGACCTGCTCGAAGACAACATCGGCCACGATGCGAATAAATATGTCGCCATGCTCGGCAGCATCGGCATCTTCGTGCTTCTGAATAATCTAGTCAGCCTCGTCCCCACACTCGAATCACCCACGGCCCAAGTCTCCGTCCCGCTCGGCTGCGCGATCGTCGTCTTCCTCTATTACAACTGGACCGGCATCGTGAAACACGGCCCCCTCGGCCACAGCAAACATTTCCTCGGCCCGGTTCTCGCCATGTCGCCCATCATGCTGCCCATCGAAATCGTCAGCAATCTGGCGCGCTTGCTCTCGCTCACCGTCCGTCTCTGGGTCAACATGCTCGTGAGCGAAACTCTCTACATTCTGTTTCTCGGCCTAATGCTCGAGCTTTCCATTTTCCTCGAGCACCTGAACAAAGCCGGCTACATCGGCCTCATAGTTCCCTTAATCGGCCCCATCCCGTTCATCCTGCTTCATATTTTCGTGGCCGTACTGCAAGCCTTCGTCTTCACAATTTTGCCCGTAATTTACGTAGCCGGCGCCGTGGCCGAAGAGCACTAGATTTGCTTTATCAGTAGGGGCACGGCATGCCGTGCCCGGTTAACGCACGGCTCGCAGCAGCCCATCTATTTCGGGTTTCGCCAGGGCACGGCTTCAGCCGCTGAGGCAGAATTTTATTTTTCTTATCAGCAACACGTTTAATCAACGCCGTCGTTGTAGCCCGCGGTTTCAACCGCGGGAAAAGAAACACTTAAGCAAGAAGGGGCTTTAGCCCCTGAACGACGCATTCATAAACGCTCGGCATCATCGCCACCAATGTGATCCCGGCTGCTTGAGGATGACGGGAGCCACCTCCTGGCGGCAACTTCATACAAGGAGCTTCACAATGAAAAGGTACGCGCTGTTCATGCTGTCGGCCGTCGCCATCAGCCTCCTCGCCCCTGCCGCATTCGCGCAGGAGACGGGCGCTGCCGCTGGCTCCGGTGCAAACTGGGTCGCGATCACCTCCGGCTTCGCCATGGCGATTGCCTCGGCCGCCGGCGGTTACGCTCAGGCCAAAGCCACCGCCGCAGCCTGCGAAGGACTCGCCCGCAACCCAGGCGCAGCCGCCGCAATCCGTTTTGCCCTGATTCTGGCGCTCGTGCTGATCGAGTCGATGGCCCTCTACACCTTCGCCATCGTCTTCCTGAAGGTTAAGTAGTTCAACCCAAAGCAAAAAGCATCTCAAGGCCCGGACGCTCGCAGGAGCCTCCGGGCCTTTTCTTTTCCGCGTTTCGTGATTGGCGCGCTCCATCCAACCGGTGACTGCTCCAGAGCGTCTAAGTAGCGTGGCCATTAAAGGTTGGAAGTAGTGGACAAAGACGCGAAGGCCAGCTCGAAGGAGGTCCGGTAGCCGCCAAAGGCGCCCGGTCCGCGACATACCCGCTCAAAATTCTAATCGCAAATCTGGAATTAGAATTTCTCCTAAACCATAGAAAAATCAGCCTACTAACTTTTTCTAATCGCAAATATTTCGCACTTTTGCAGGTTAGTTTCGTGGAGGGATTTTCAGCGGGAAAGAAAGCAAGGAGTCTATCGAACCGTCAGCGAATCTGCCGCAGCCCGCGCCAGGCTCAGCACGCGTCCCGGCAGGATTCCCAGGTAGAGCGTGCCAATCGCGCAAACCGCCAGCGCCGTAGCCAGCGAAGCCGCCACCGGCGTCGGCACGTAATCCTTCGACGGCTCCCAGAAATACATCGCCACAATCACGCGCAAATAATAATAAGCGCCGATCACGCTGTTGATCGCCGCAATCACCACCAGCCACACGATGCGCGAGTCCAGCGCGGCTTGAAACGCGAAGAATTTTCCGAGGAATCCGCCTGTCGCCGGCAAGCCGAGCAGCGACAACAGGAAAAGCGAAAAACACGCCGCGAGCACCGGCTGCTTCGATCCGAGCCCGGCGTAATCCTGAATCTCGAGCCGCTTCTCGCCCTGCTGGCCGAGATGCGACAGCACGAGGAACGCGCCAATCTTCATCAGCGCATACGAAGCGAGATAAAACAAAATCGCCGCGACGCCCAGGTCCGTCGCCGCCGCGAACGCCACCAGAATGTATCCCGCATGCGCGATCGACGAATACGCCAGCATCCGTTTCACGTTCGTCTGCACCAGTGCCGCGAAATTCCCGATGCACATCGTCAGCACGGCCGAAACCCACACCGCCCAAAACCACAAATCGCTCGACGTGCCGAACGCCACGTAGAAAATCCGCACCATCACCGCGAACGTCGCCACCTTCGGAGCCGACGCGAGCAGCGCCGTCACAGGTGTAGGCGAGCCTTGATACACGTCTGGCGCATAAATCTGAAATGGCGCCGCCACCACCTTGAATCCGAGACCCACAAACATCAGCCCGAGCCCCAGAATCGCAAGGCCGGCGGGAGGTGTGGTTTGAAATGCTGCCTGGATCCCATCAATGCGCGTAGTTCCCGTCGCGCCGTACGTCATCGCGATTCCGTAAAGAAAGAACGCCGTCGCGAAAGATCCCAGAAGAAAATATTTCAGCGAAGCTTCGTTCGACTCGAGTGCCCGCCGCCGAAATCCCGCGAGAATATAGGTCGAGATCGAACTCATCTCCAGGCCGATGAAAGCCGTCACCAGTTCGTTCGCGCCTGCCAGAATTCCCATCCCAGCCGTAGCGAAAAGTACCAGCGCGTAATATTCACCGCGCTGCAAACCTTCATCGCGGAGGTAGCTGAAGGAGCCAAGAATAACGATGGCTGCCGCTCCGATCACCACCACGTGAACGAAAACGCTGAACGCGTCAGCGCGAATCAGCCCGCTGTACGCCAGGCCCGGATCGATCGCTGCTAAACGAATGGTGAAAAGCGCAGCAATCGTGCCCGCCAGTGCGAAATAGCCAAGCGTCCGCTGCCGCGCCGGCCCGATGAAAGGATCGAGCACCATAATCAGAATTCCGGTCGCGCACAAAATAATCTCCGGCGCGAGCCTGTTCAGATTGGTGACCTGTTCAGCGGGAATTTGCATCAGGGACGCACTCGAGGTGCTTCTGCTTCAGGTTTGAATATTGCCGCGGCGGCAGGAACGGCAGCCTTCTCTGCGGAAGTCGCTGGCATCGCTGGCCGAGTTGCGTTTTGCGCGTGGCCGCTCATCTGTTCCAGCAGCACATTTGTCGCAGGCTCCATGCGCCGCGTGAAGAGCGGGGAAGCGACGCCCATGAATAGAATCACCAGCGCCATCGTCACAAGAATCACGCGCTCGCGCGTCGAGGCATCCGGCAGCGTCTTGTTCTTCTCAACCGTCACCTCACCAAGCGCTACTCGCTGGTACGCCCAGAGCAGATATATCGCCGAGAGCACGGCGCCCGATGCGGCCCACGACGCCCAAGCGTGGTGGTGCTCGAACACACCAATGAGAATCAGAAATTCGCCCACGAATCCGTTGAGCAGCGGCAGCGCCAGCGACGAGAGGCACGCAAACAGGAAAAATGCCATCAGCACGGGCATTGGCGTGGCGAGCCCGCCGAACTGCTTGATCTCAAATGTGTGCCGCCGGTCGTACAACATGCCTACGCCCAAAAACAGCGCGCCGGTGGACACGCCATGATTCAACATCTGATAAATCGCGCCTTGAATCGAAATCGTGCTGAACGCGAAGATTCCCAGCACCACGAATCCCAGGTGGCTCACCGAGGTGTATGCAACGAGGCGTTTCAAATCCGTCTGCACCGTTGCTACAAGTGCTCCGTAGACGATCCCGATGATCGCGAGCACCGCGATCACGGGCGCCGCTCGATGCGCCGCATCGGGGAAGAGCGGCAGGCAGAAACGCAAAATCCCATACGTTCCGAGTTTCAGCATCACGCCCGCAAGAATCACGGAGCCAGCCGTCGGCGCTTCCGTATGCGCGTCGGGCAGCCAAGTGTGCAGGGGGAACAGCGGCACCTTGATCGCAAACGCCAGGAAGAATGCGCAGAAAAGCAGCAGTTCGGTATTGGGCGGGAGCGACACGAGTCCCGCATGCAGCTTCGCCTGAATCTCCGGGAAATCGAACGAGCCGGCCACGTTGTAGAGCCACAGGATTGCGACCAGCATCAGAATCGATCCGAACATCGTGTACAAAATGAATTTCACGGCCGCATATATGCGCCGGTCATGGCCCCAGATGCCGATCAGGAAGTACATCGGGATCAGAGTCAATTCCCAGAAAACAAAAAACAGGAAAAGGTCGAGCGAGACGAAAACGCCGATCATCGCCGTTTCGATCACCAGCAGCGCGATGAAAAACCCTTTGACCTTTTCGTGAATTCCTTGCCACGACGCCAGAATCGAGATGGGCACGAGGAACGTCGTCAGAATCACGAGGAAAAGGCTGATTCCATCCACGCCCATGTGATAGCGGATCGCCGAACCGATCCAGTCGTGAATCTCTTCGAACTGGTAGCCCGCATTCGCAGTGACGAATCCACGAATCAGAAACAGCGAGATCGCAAATTCCGCCAGCGACACTGCCAGCGCGATGCGCTTGATCCAGGTGTGGTCTTCCGAGCGCAGGAACAGCAGAGCTGGCACGCCCAGCAGCGGCAGGAACGTGATCACTGTCAAAAGATGTGGCTGCATTTCCACTTAGTGCACCTTCATCCAGATTCCGAGCAGCAGTGCCGTAACGCCGACGGCGCCCACCACAACCCACGACGCGTAGCTGCGCGCATTTCCCGATTGCAGCTCGCGCAATTTTCCGCCGGTCTCGCGCGCGATTCGTGCCGAGCCATTCACCGTTCCGTCGATCAAGCCTTCGTCCACCGTGTGCCACAGCACATTCGTCGAGATCCACAAAAGCGGCCGGATAATCACAGCAGCATAAATTTCATCCACGTAGTATTTGTGAAGCATGAGCGTGTAGATCCCATACATGCTCTGCGCGAGTTTTTTCGGCAGATCGGGCCGGCGAATGTAGAACCACCAAGCGATCAGAATGCCGATCAAGCCGACGATCACCGGCGGTCCTGTGACCGCATGCACCAATTCCATCGCGGGGCTTGGTTTGATTCCGCCTCGTTCGCCCGCCGAGCCGGCGAGCATTTCTTCCTCCTCTGGGGGCGCTTGAGGTGCGTAGGAAGCGAACACGGGATGCAGGAACGCGTCGAAGTAATTTGTGCCGCCGACGAGCTTGGGCGCAGCCAACCATCCGCCGAAAATCGAGAGAAACGCGAGAATTATCAACGGAATCGTCATGTTGCGCGGCGATTCGTGGACGTGCACTTTGTGCTCGTCGAATTGCTGTTTCCGGAAAAACGTGAGAAAGATCAGGCGGAACATGTAGAACGAAGTGAGCCCGGCGGCGACAAGTCCGAGCAGCCACAGCGGCCCATTCGAATGCTGCGCCGCTTCCAAAATTTCGTCCTTGCTGAAAAATCCGGCGAAGCCCGGGACGCCGGAAATCGCAAAAGTTGCGATGAACATCGTCCAGAACGTCACGGGTATGGCTTTGCGCAGGCCGCCCATCTTGCGCATGTCCTGCTCGCCGCCCATCGCGTGAATCACGCTACCGGCGCAAAGGAAGAGCAAGCCTTTGAAAAATGCGTGGGTCATCAGATGGAAAATACCCGCCGTGTACGCGCCCACTCCGCACGCGAGGAACATGTAGCCGAGCTGCGAGACGGTGGAATAGGCGAGAACTTTTTTGATGTCGGTTTGTACGAGGCCGATCGTGGCCGAGTAGAACGCCGTTGCCGCGCCAACGATGGCGACGACGAGCATCGCGATCGGCGCACGCGAGAAAAGCGGATGCATCCTCGCAACCATGTAAACGCCCGCAGTAACCATCGTAGCCGCGTGAATCAGCGCGCTGACGGGTGTGGGACCTTCCATCGCGTCCGGCAGCCAGACATACAGCGGCAGCTGCGCGGATTTTCCGACCGCTCCGGTAAAGAGCAGGATGCAAATCGTGGTCAGGACGCCGGCTTGCGTCATCGTCTCGGATGGCATGTTGGAGACCTGCGAGAAAATCGTGCCGAAATCGACAGAGCGGAATGTCCAGAAAAGCAGCAAAATGCCGATGGTGAATCCAAAATCGCCGATACGCGTGGTGATGAATGCTTTCTTGCCGGCGCTTATCGCAGACTGCTTCAGGAACCAGAAACCAATCAGCAAATAGCTGCACAAGCCCACGCCTTCCCATCCGACAAACATCACCACGATATTCGCGGCGAGCACGAGCGTGAGCATGAAGAACATGAAGAGGTTGAGGTAGCTGAAGAAACGGTAGTAGCCGCCTTCGTGTGCCATGTAGCCGGTGGAGTAGATGTGAATCAGCGTGCCGACAAAGGTGACGGTGAGCAGCATCACGATGGTGAGCTGATCCACTTGCAGCGCGAAATTGACTTTGAATGCCCCGGCGGTCATCCACGGGAAATAGGTTCTCACCCATGGAACCTGGTTTGCAGGGAGCTGGAGAAATTCGCGAACCGTCTCCACGACGGCAAGAAAAGCCAACGAGACCGAACCGATCGCGACGGAATTCACCGCCGACTTCGGCCAGTTCTTTCCGAGGAGGCCGTTGATGGCCGAGCCGGCCAGCGGCAGCGCGAGAATGATCCAGAGATGGTCGAGCATCGGCATCAGAATTTGAGCAAATCCACGTTTTCAACGTTCAGCGAGCGGCGATTGTGCGCAATCGTAATGATGATCGCGAGGCCCACCGCCGCTTCCGCTGCGGCTATGACGATCACAAAAAACACGAATATGAGCCCGTCCAGCTGGTTATGCGCACGCGCAAACGCCACAAACGCGAGATTCACGGCGTTGAGCATCAGTTCAATCGACATAAAAATGGTGACGATGTTGCGCTTGAAAACAAAGGCGACGACGCCCAGCCCGAACAGAATGGCGCTCAACACAAGGTAATAGGAAATGGGGACGACGCTCATTCGGTCCCCCTCTTCGCGAGCACGACCGCGCCGAGAATAGCGATCAGTATCAGGATGGAGGTAGCCTCAAATGGAAAAAGATATTTTCGAAAGAGCATCGTGGAGAGCTCGCTCGTGGAAACAGCAGCTTGATTCGGCGCTCCCGCTCCATTCGCAACCGTTGCGCCGATGGCTGAATGCGCCATCCAGTGCGCCAGCCCAAAGAGAAGAAAAATCGCCAGCGGCAGCCCGGCATATTTCGCCATGTGGCTAAAGTTCGTGCGCTCTTCGACCCCTGCGTTGAGCAACATGATGACGAAGACGAAAAGCACCATTACCGCACCCGCGTACACAATCACCTGCACCGCGGAAATAAATTCCGCGCCTAGCAGCAAGTACAGCGAAGCAAGCGCCACCATCACAAGAACCAGCGACAGCGCGCTGTGGATCGGCTCGCGCGCGAGAATCAGCATGATCGCGCCGCCGACAGCCACGAACGCAAAAACGAAAAACATGATGAACGGGATGCTCATGGATGCCTCACCACGATCCACAGCGCCGTCGCCACCAGGTTGAGCAGCGACACAGGCAGCAGCAGCTTCCAGCCGAAGGACATCAGCTGGTCATAGCGCATGCGAGGGAGCGTCGAGCGGGTCCAGACGTAAAAGAAAATAACGAAGAACACCTTGGTGAGAAACCAAAACGGTCCCAGAATCACCGGCGCCACGCCGGGCAGCAGGCAGAGCAAACCGATGCCGCCTGCCAGCAGCGTGACGACGGCAAGCTGGATGCGGCCGATGCCACGCATGTTTCGCACCGTATCGTACGCGAGGTAAAGGGCCGCGAGCAGCAAGCCCACGCCGGGAAGATATTGTTGCCAGGTCCAACTATCAGGAAGGGGAGAGAGCCATCCGCCGAAGAATAGAATCGTGGCGAGGCAGGAAACCGTGATCATGTTCCCGTATTCGGCCATGAAGAACATGGCGAACTTGAAGCTTGAATACTCGGTGTGAAATCCGCCGACGAGTTCCTGTTCTCCTTCCGGGAGATCAAACGGCGCGCGGTTCGTCTCCGCAATCGCCGATACGAAGTAACACAGGAAGCCCACGAACTGCGGAAAAACGTTCCACCGGGGAAGAAACGGCAGATACCGGAAGTAGCCTTGCTGATGCTCGATGATCTCGTTGAAATTGAATGAACCCGCCAGGAGAAGAACGCCGACGACGGAAAGCGTGAGCGAAACTTCATAACTGATCATCTGCGCGGAGCTGCGCAAGCCGCCCAACAACGAGTACTTGCTGTTCGACGACCATCCGGCGAGGGCCACGCCGTAAACGCCAATCGAAGTGATCGCGAAAAGGAACAGCAAACCGACGTCGACATTGGCGACGACGAGCTGCGTGGGCTGCCCGAAGATGTACACCGTCGCCGGGCCAAAGGGAATCAGGGCCAGCGTAGTCATCGCCAGCGAAAGCGCCAAAAACGGCGACAGGATGTAGAGCACCTTGTCGGCCGCCGGCAGCGTCAAATCCTCTTTGAACAGAAACTTCACGCCGTCGGCCAGCGGCTGCAGCAAGCCGTGCGCGCCCACGTAGTACGGACCCCAGCGCGATTGGATGTGCGCGATGACCTTGCGCTCAAACCACGAGAGGTAGGCAAGCGCCGTCATCAATACGAACAAAAGGACGACGATCTTGACTAGCGATACCACCAGGACTGGATGTTGGGCGACGAACTCCACGGAGTATCTTTGGCCTCGTTGGTGGATTTGAGTTTGGAACAGTAACGCCCCAGGGTACCGCTCGAAAACAGGAAATCGTTGGACGAGAAAACCAGGCCGGCCGGCGTTTCGTAGGACGGCTCGACGGTTTGACACGTTGCGGTGGAAAGTTCGGCGCCGCCGGCAAGCAGGCCCGCGACCAGAAGATCATAGCCGTGCACGTTCTGGCGGATTTCATCGAACGCGGCTTCCGGCGTACGCAAGCGAATCGGGGAGCCGACGCCGAGCATGCTGAGTTGATGCGAGAGAATGCGAATCAGATCGAAATCGCTGCGCGGTCCTTGCGGATCGATGGAACGGTGCGTCATTTGAACTTCGCCAGTGGTATTCGTTAGCGTGCCGTCTTTTTCGTATGTGGATGCGGCAGGCAGCACAACGTCGGCGCGCTGGGCGGTTTCGGTGAGGAACATATCCTGCACAACCAAAAGTTCGAGTCCGGCGAGACGATCGGGCTGCTTCACGTCAAATGTCTTCAGGGGATTTGCACCGACGACGTAGAGGGCTTTCAGTTTTCCTGCGGTTGCGGCTTCCATCATCTCGCGAGCCGTGATGCCCGGCGCTGATGGGATTTCGCTGCCCCAGAGTTTGCTGAAGCGGGCGCGTTCTGGCGCGTCGGCAAGCGGTGCGTAGCCGGGGAGGCGATCGGGAAGAATGCCCATGTCGGCAGCGCCGCGTGAATTCGCGTAATCGCCGAGCGCCATGAATCGCGTGTGGCCGGGGAGTTTTGAGCCGAAGCTGACAAGATCGCGAAGCGCGGCGCCGTTGATGTCAGCGCCGAAAATAATTACGACATCGGATTCTTTTTCGAGCCCCGCTTTCAGGGCTGAAAGCGCGGTGCGGGTGTTGTCGTCGAAATCGCCCTGGCCCGTGACGAGCCAGCGGACGGCCTGGCGCTCGGTGCCTTGCGCGACTTCCGCGAGATAAGCTGCCTTGCGATGAATTTTGCTCGGGCGGCCATTGATGACAAACAGGCGCGCTTTGTGGTGGCGAATCGCGGTGCGGATTTGCCAGGCGACGAGCGGATTTTGCTGCGTGGCGTCATTCGCTATCAGCAAGGTGGCATTCGAGGCATAAACGTCCGCCATTGTGGCGAGCGAATCCTTGGCGCGCGGGCCGAGGGCGGCGGCGAGGCCGGTGTAGTCGGCGGTGCGGTGATGGTCGATGTTGTTGGTGCCGAGCGTGGCGCGCGCGAAGCGATTCAGCAGATAATTTTCTTCGTTGGTGGTGTGATTCGAGCCGATCACGCCGATGGTTGCGGGGCCGTGCATGTCGCGCACTTGCTTGAAACGGCGCGAAACTTCTTCGAGAGCTGCTTCCCAACTGGTGGGTTCGAGCTTGCCATTGCGGCGAATGAGCGGCTGGCGGATTCGTTCCGGATTGTGCGTGAAATCGAAGCCGAAGCGTCCCTTGCCGCAGAGAAACTCGCCGTTGATGCCGGAATGGTCGCGATTGTTGGCACGGAGGATTTCGTTGTTGCGAATGCTCAGCGTGGTTTTGCAGCCGTTCGAGCAGTGCGTGCACGGCTCGGGGACGTAGGTCATTTCCCACGGGCGCGTCTGATAGCGATAGGTTCCGCTGGTGAGCGCTCCGACCGGGCAGATATCGATACACATGCCGCATTCTTCGCAGGCTAGCGCGCCTTTTTCGTTGGGCAGAATTACGGAGTGCACGCCGCGGGCGCCGACGCCGAGAGCTTTCACGTCCATGCCTTCATCGCAGATGCGGACGCAGCGGAAGCAGAGAATGCAGCGGGGCGCGTCGTAAAAAACGAGCGGCGACCATTGTTCTTCCGGGTAGTGGAGCTTTTCTTCGGTGAAGCGGCTGTGATCGAGGCCGTAGCGAAACGTCATGTCCTGCAGTTCGCATTCGCCGCCCTTGTCGCAGACCGGGCAATCGAGGGGATGATTCGAGAGGAGAAACTCGATCATATCCTTGCGCGCTTTGTGAACTTGCGCCGTGTCGGTCTTCACTACCATGCCCTCGACGGCGACGAGAGTGCAGGCGGTCTGAAGCTTCGGCGCTTTTTCTACTTCCACGAGGCACATGCGGCACGCGGCTTGGAGTGCGAGTCCGGGGTAATAACAGAACGAGGGAACTTCGATGCCCTGGTGCTTGGCCGCTTCGATCACGAGCGTGCCCGCAGCGGTGGTCACCTTTTGATCGTTGATGGTGAACGTGATCTGTTTCTGTTCGGGCATCTTGCTAGCGAACCTCGGCAATCACGTCAGCGGGCTTGTAGGGACAATCGCCGCGCAGGTGTTCTTCGAATTCATTGCGCCATTTTTTCACAATGCTGATTGTCGGCATGGCCGCTGCATCGCCGAGCGGGCAGAAAGTGCGGCCCAGCATGTTTTTGGAAAGCTCGTCGATTAAAGGAATGTCTGAAGGGCGGCCGCCGCCATCGTGGAAGCGGTCGAGCAACTGGCGAAGCCATGCGGTGCCTTCGCGGCAGGGAATGCACCAGCCGCACGATTCGTGGGCGTAGAAATGCATGATGCGGCGGGCGAAGTCGACCATGCAGGTGTCTTCATCGAGAACTACGGTGCCGCCGGAGCCGAGCATGGAGCCGGCTTTGGCGACTGAATCAAAATCCATTGCGATATCTATTTCGTCGCCGGTGAGAAGCGGACACGAGCTTCCGCCCGGAACGACGGCTTTGATTTTCTTTCCGCTGGGCACGCCGCCGGCTACTTCTTCGATCATGCGCTTCATGTTGAAGCCCATCGGCAGTTCGTAAATTCCCGGGCGATTCACGTGCCCTGAAACCGCGTAGAGACGCGTGCCGCCATTTTTCGGAGTGCCGAGACCGGCATACCATTCGCCGCCGCGCAAGATTACGGCGGGAACGGAGCTGAGCGTCTCGACGTTGTTGATGACAGTGGGGCAGCCATAGAGGCCAACGACCGCGGGGAACGGCGGGCGGATGCGCGGGTAGCCGCGTTTGCCTTCGAGCGATTCCATGAGCGCCGATTCCTCGCCGCATTCATAGGCGCCAGCACCTGTGTGCGCGACGAGATCGAAATTGAATCCGCTGCCGACTATATTTTTTCCGAGGTAGCCCTTCGCATAGGCCTCGTCGATCGCTGCTTGGACGATATCGATCACGTAGCGATACTCGCCGCGGATGTAGATGAAACCTCGTTCGGCGCCCACGGCACGTCCGGCGATCACCATGCCCTCGATCAGTTGATGCGGATCCATTTCCATCAGCGGCCGGTCTTTACTTGTGCCGGGCTCGCTTTCGTCGCCATTGGCGATGATGTATTTCGGCTTGCCGCCCGTTTCTTTGGGGACGAAACTCCACTTCATGCCGGCAGGGAAGCCTGCGCCGCCGCGTCCGCGCAGATTCGATTTTTTCACTTCGTCGACGATCTGGTCGGGCGTCATCTGCTTCAGGGCTTTCTCGAGCGCCTGATAGCCGTCGTGCTTGAGGTAGACATCGATTTTATTGGAATTGGGAATTCCGAAGCGGCGGCTAATCACCACAACTTCGGCGGGATGCCGCTCGTGAATCGCGCCTGAAATCACCGATACCGGCTTGGGGCGCTTGCCCTGCTCGAGTTGCTCGAAGATCGTATCAATTTTTGAAGGATCGAGATTCTCGTGATAATCGTAATTGATCTGAATCGCCGGTGCGCCGGTGCAGGCGCCGATACATTCGACTTCTTCGAGAGAAAAAGTTCCGTTAGGCGAGACTTCCTTATTGCCAATTCCCAGGCGCTTTTGAACGTGCTGGAAGAGTTCGTTACCGCCGCGCAGCATGCAGGAAATATTCGTGCAGACCTGAATGTGATAGCGGCCTTCGGGTTTGCGGCGGAGCATCGAGTAATAGGCGAGAGTTTCGGTGACTTCGATCAAATTCAAGCCGACGCGCTTGGCGATCTCTTCGAGCATTTCGTCGCTCAGAAATCCGAATTGATCCTGAGCGTACATCATCATGGGAATCAGCGCCGAGCGTTTGATGGGGTAGCGGCCGAGTAGTTCTGTAAATTTCGCTTCGAGTGACGGCGGCAATTGCATGATTCGTTTAGCGCCGGGCGGCAGAGCCTAGCGGTCGACTTCCCCCAGGACGATGTCGGTGGTTCCGATGCAGGCCACCACGTCGGCAATCAGGCGGCCTTCGCAGAGTTTTGGCAATGTTTGTAAGTTAATGAACGATGGCGCGCGAACTTTCACGCGGTACGGATGCGCTGAGCCGTCGCTGGAGACAAAAAACCCCAGCTCACCGCGAGGCGATTCGATCGCCTGGTAGACTTCACCGGGCGGCGGAGCGAAACCTTCCGTGTAAATTTTGAAGTGATAAATGAGCCCTTCGATCGAGGATTTCATCTCTTCGCGCGACGGGGCAATAATTCCGGGAGCGGTGGCCTTGATGGGTCCTTCCGCGGGGACTTTCTCCATCGCCTGGCGGACGATTTTGATGCTCTCGCGAATTTCGGCTACGCGGACCTGATAGCGCGCGAAGCAGTCGCCCGCGGTTTGCGTTTGAATATCGAAGTCGAACTCTTCGTAGCTCGAGTAAGGAAATGCCTTGCGGATGTCGTAGGGCACGCCGCTGCCGCGCAGCATGGGGCCCGATGCTCCCATGGCGATGGCATCCTCCGCACTGATGATTCCCACGCCCTTGGTGCGACCGAGCCAGATGCGGTTATTGGTGAGCAGGCCTTCGTATTCGTCAATGTGCGCGGGAAGGGCATCGATCACGCGGCGGATATGATCGAGCCAATTCGGCGGCGGCTCGAGGGCGATGCCCCCGATGCGGAAATAGCTGGTCATCATCCGCTGGCCTGAGACGTATTCGAAAATCTTCATGATCTCTTCGCGCTCGCGGAAGGTGTAGAGGAAGACGGACATGGCGCCGAGATCGATCGCGTGCGTGCCGAGCCAGACGAGATGCGAAGCGATGCGCGTCATTTCAGTGAGCAGGACGCGAATGTATTGCGCGCGCTTGGGAATTTCGATTCCGAGAATTTTTTCGACCGCAAGGCAATAGCAGAGATTATTGGAAAGCGGCGCGAGGTAATCGATCCGGTCGGTCATCGTGATGGCTTGCGAATAGGTTTTCGCTTCCATGTTTTTCTCGATGCCGGTGTGCAAATAGCCGATCACGGGGCGCGCTTTCAGCACGATTTCGCCGTCCAACTCGAGAACCACGCGCAGCACGCCGTGCGTAGACGGGTGCTGCGGTCCCATATTCAGGACCATCGTGTTTGCTGACCCGGCTACGGTTTCGATCATCGTTGACATTCGCGATAGCCCTTATCTATAACCTTCGACCGGATAGTCTTTCCGCTGGGGGTGGCCTTCCCAATCGTCCGGCATCAGAATACGCGAAAGCTCGGGGTGACCTTCGAAACGGATGCCCATCAAATCGTAATTTTCGCGTTCGTGCCAGTTCGCGGTGGGCCAGATCTCGGTGACGGAGTGCACCGACGGATCGCTTCCGCCCAGCCGGACTTTCAGGCGCAGGCGCTCGTTGTGATCGAGCGAAAGCAGCTGGTAATTCACCTCGAATCGCGGCTCGAGCGGGAAGCGATCAACCGTGGTGATGTCCGAAAGAAAGGAAAAATGAAGCGAAGGCTCCGACGCGAGATAAGCGGCAGCGCGCAGAAGGTGTTCGCGGGGTACCACGACCGTCGTTTCGCCCCGAAACTCGATCACCTCGGTGACGGCTTGCGCGTCCCAGGCTTTCAGTTGATGGACTACGAGCGTTTTGTCAGCTGCCTTTGATTCCACGGTGGATCCCGATGGGCGTCAACGATTCCAGTCGAGCGCGCCCTTCTTCCAGAGGAAGATGTATCCTGCGAGCAGGATTATAATGTAGACAAGCATCTCGACAAAGCCGAAGAGCTTCAGATCGTGGTACACCAAAGCCCACGGATAGAGAAAGATAGCCTCGATGTCAAACAGGATAAAAAGCAGCGCAACCATATAGAACTGCACCGAGATCGGTTCGCGAGCATCGCCCGTAGGACGAATCCCGCATTCATATGGCTGGTCTTTTTCCCTGGTACGCTTGTGCTTTCCGACGACTGCGGACACCACTATCAGCGCGCCGGACAATCCGGCAGCGAGTATAAACATCAGCAACAACGAACCATAGTTGTCGAGGTAATTGCTGTTCATGTTGGTTGCACTGGTATAATAACGACCCGAGAGCGCACGGTCAAATGAACTCCCAGTTCTTCAATTCGCCGCGTTTTCAGGCGCGCGCTGTGTGTCCGGGGCCGATTTTCGCATGAGCTCCGGGTTCAATACCGACGTACAAATCGGCAGCCAGGTATTTCACGTTCAAACGGAGGATCGCGGCCCAGCGCACCCAGTGATTGACACTGTGGTGTACCAGAATGGGCGTGTGCTACATCGGCGCTCTTCGAATTATCGGCATTTTGTCGAATCCGAGGAATTCAACCACGAGGGGCTGCGGGATCGGGTGGAGGAGCAGCACCGTTCTGTGATTGAGGATTTGCGCTCAGGATCGCTCGAGCCGCAGGTGGCCGCGGCTGCCACTCAGGATGGGCGTCCAAGCGGGATTCAGATGCAGCTTATGAACCCGGGGTCGTGGCTTACCGGGGGACACATATTTCTGGATGTTGAGCTTTTGCGACGGGCAGACCGGGGGCCGCAGGCTGGAGTTGCGGTGGAAGCGTTTATTGACGGTGCGATCGAGGATCGGCGTTTTTCTGAAACCACGGATAGTCAAGGGCGGGCGCGGTTGCGTTTTTCACTGCCGCCGCTGGGGAAGGGCGACCTGACGCTGGTGATTCGCGCGGCGACGCCCGGCGGGAATGACGAGCTGCGGTTTGCGATGCGCTCGCGGGCGAAGAACTCTTCAGGCCAGCCAACCGATCAGAAACCCGCGAATTAGGTTAGGACTCTGTTGCGATGAAAATAACTATCAACGGCGAGTTTCGTGAGATTCCTGACGGCCTCAACATTGTGGCGCTGCTTCAGCACCTGGAAATGGCTGCCGAGCGGGTGGCTATCGAGCGTAATCTCGATATTCTGCCGCGCGCGAAATGGCAGGAAACCGCTGTGCAGCCGGACGATCGCTTCGAGATCGTTCATCTCGTTGGCGGCGGTTAACCGGCGCCGCTTCTAGGACAACATCTCACACGCTGCTTACTTCCGTGTACTTTCTGGTTATGGGTGCCAGCACCTGATCCAGCAGCAGATTCTGATCCAGCCAAATCTGCGGACTTAGAGAGAGGCGAGCAGGTGGCCCAGCTTGTCTTTCTTCGTTCGCAGATAAGCGCGGGAATGTTTGCTGGTGCGCGGGCGGCAGGGAACCCGCTTGACGATGCGAATGCCCGATCGCTCGAGCTGAGCCACCTTGTCGGGATTGTTCGAGAGCAAGCGGACATAGCGCAAGCCGAGCGCCTTCAAGGCTTCGGCAGCAAAGGCGTAGTCGCGCGCGTCATCCGCAAATCCCAAACGACGATTCGCTTCAACGGTATCGAGTCCCGCATCCTGCAGCTCGTAGGCCTTGAGCTTATTGATGAGGCCAATTCCGCGCCCTTCCTGCGGCAGGTAGAGCAGCACTCCAGAAGGCGCGGCTGCAATTTTCCGCAGCGAAAACTCGAGTTGCGCGCGGCAGTCGCAACGCTCGGACGTGAATACGTCTCCCGTGAGGCACTGTGAGTGCACTCGCACGAGCGGCGCCTTTCCATTGCGCGACGAAGCAGATTGCAAAGGGCCGTGCTGAATTGCGATCGCTTCTTCGCCTTTTTTCGAGCCCACGATTCCAAAGACTCGAAATCGGCCGAATCGAGTGGGCAAAGCCGCCTTGGCGACAACGCGCGCCTTTCCGGACGGCTTGCCGGATTGTTTCTTGGGCTTCATCGCAAACGCCGATTATATCAGGCTTGGCAAAGTGCCGCGCTGAAGGCATCGAATCGAACGTTTCGTTCCGCATCTCTTTACATCGCCACCGGCTTTGGCTAACGTAATCGCAGAACCCGTTCGCGGCAAACAAGCGAAATGGAAATACTCAGTGGCGGCCGAGACCTTCTCTTCATTCTGATTCTGAAGGTGTGCTGGGCCGCAGCTCTCGCGGCACTCCTTGTGCGATTTCGTTCTTTCCGGCGACTGGTCTTCACCGAAAAGCGCGACTCCGACCAGAAGGTAATGCTTCTTTTATTTCTGACGCCTCCGCTGGCCATCGGAGTCTTGCTTCGTCTGGTCGGTTACCGATTCTTTGATCTGACTCTCGAGGGCTCGTTTCTGATGGGCCTGATCGGCGGACGAATTGTCGGGCTTCTCGGCGGTTCGCTCATCAGCTTGCCCGCGTTTGGCAATCACGAGTGGCTTTCGAGTCCGATGGCCGCGAGCGTCGGGTTGCTCGCCGGAATGATTCGCGAAGTAATGCCGGAAAAAGAAGACATCTGGCATTTCGGGCCGTTTTTGTTTTTGAGCATTCCGGAGTGGCTGTGGAAGCTGATGCGATTTGGAAAAAGGAACTGGGCGATGCTGCCCTTGTTTGCCTGTGCCGGGCTCGCGGTTGCGCAGGTCGAACTTGCGTCACTGGTCCCGGAAAACTGGCTCTTCGCGTTTCATCCGAGCAATTGGGGTTACATGCTGCTGATCGTGTTGTCGTCGGTGATGAGCGTGGCGATGGCCATTAAGATCTGGAACAACACACGCATCGAGATGAATTTGGAGCAGAACCAGCAGCTGCTTTTGAAGGCGCGCATGGACGCGCTCTCGAGCCAAATCAATCCGCATTTTTTGTTCAACACCCTGAATACCGTTTCGTCGCTGATTCGCTTTGACCCGGACATGGCGCGCGGGGTGGTGTTGAAGCTTTCCAATATTCTGCGGCGCCTGCTGCGCAAGCACGAGACTTTCGTGCCTTTGCGCGAGGAGCTCGAATTTATCGACGACTATCTCGACATCGAAGTGATCCGCTTCGGCCGCGACAAGTTGCAAATTTTCAAGGAAATCGAGCCTGAAGCGCTCGATTCCTTCGTTCCCAGCATGCTGCTGCAGCCCATGGTCGAAAATTCCCTGAAGCACGGACTCGATCCGCGCCTCGAAGGCGGCCAAATCCATATTCGCACGCGGCGTAATGACGGCCGGCTCTACATTGAAATCGAGGACAATGGCGTGGGCATTTCGCCCGAGCGGCTTGTTGAGGTGTATGGCGGCGGAATCGGCATCAGCAACGTGCACGAGCGTTTGCGTTTATTGTATGGCGATCAGTTCAAGATGGATATTCGCAGCGAAGAAGGCCAGGGGACGCAAATCCACATCGAGATTCCCGAGCTGGTAACGACGGAACACGTTCTTGGCTAGTCGTTTGGTTTCTCTTGGTGCCAATTCATTGATTGATGTCCGGTTCGATCCACGCTGCTTTCGCTTCGGCCGATGCGATCCTCTCGCGCGAGTAATATTCGTAGATTAGATTCTTATCGCTGCAGCGCTCGACTACTGAATTGACGAGCGGCACCAAACCCTTCTCCGCGTCATGCTGCTCGCCCACTAGTTTCTCGACTCTCGCGAGCCAGAATTCCGTGATCGTCACGTGGTAGCCGTTCTTGCCGTGGTGCGCGATAAACTGCCTCAGGCCCGCGCGCATCTTTTCCCGCGCTGCTTTGAATTCCATTGTCGCGAAGTACCACGCCGCCACCGTCAGATGCCGGGCGTGTACGAATTCCTCAGGCGTGTACGAGCAGTTTTCAAACCGCCGGACCACATCCTCGATTTCTGCCTCCGTGCGGTAGTGCGGTGCGTCGGGCATCTTGCCTCCCAAATAAAAAACGCCCGGGCGCAGGGCACCCGGGCGTTCGATTCAGCTCTGCCACCATTCTATGAGTTTCCTGTCCTCCCGTCCACAGCGAATCCGTAAGCTGGCTAACGGCGGAGCATCGATTTCCTCGCCTGCCAGCATCGTAACAGCGTAGAATGCGCTGCATTGCCGGGTCCGTCATTCAGCCGGTCGGCGAAAATTCCGGGGTCATTCATCGAATGAACGACGACACAGAAAAAAGTAGTGCGTCTTCGGCCATAGTTCTCGCCATCATCGTGATTGGCGTTGCGATTTATTGCGCTGCGTATGGCCTGCAGACGCTTGCCTGGTACGAGGGGCATCACTGGGCGAAAGAAAGTCCGTGGCTCGCGGACGTTCCGCAGCCGCCGCCGGCCGCGCCGCCCGCCGTCGCCAAAGGAAACCTGGTCAAGGCTTTCAACTACGAATTCACAGCCCCCTGGACGGGCAAGACCACCCAGACTCCTTCGCTAACGGGAGTCATCATTCGCTTCGATTCCGGTCAGGCTGTTTTCTTCTACGATCCCGATACGCTGCTCGATTCTTTGCGTCAGATGAAATCGTCGAGCCCGTTGCAATATCAGAAGTTTGTGAATTTATTCGCGGATCATCCGATTGAATCGAACTATGGGTTGTACGAAGCGGTCTATGGCGCCGCGCCATCGCAGCTCTCGCCGATCATGATGAGCCGTGACGCGATGCGCATGAACGAGCTGCTGATTTGGAAGCTTGGTTTCGGGATCGATGCGCGGGGCGGCCTATCGTCGTTTACGTGGGGACCGAATCGAGGCTTCCAGTTTGGCGATCCCGCCAAAGGGCCGGTTGCTCTGCGTGTTTTCAGCGATCGCGATCAGCAGTTCCGTTTCATCTTCGTCGTGGCGCCGAACGCGAGCGGTAAGATCACGCAAAACGATATCGCCGGCATCATCGCTTCGTTCAAACCAGTTCCGATCCTCGAACGGTAGGCTTTTTCGTATGTATTCGGAACCCAAGGTGGGTAGTCCGGCCAACGTCTTTTGGATTGGGCTCGCAACCATTGGCGTCCTCGCTTGGTGTTTTGGTCCACAAACGTGGGATTGGTACCAAGCAAAGAGAATGGGTGAATCGCGGCCTTGTCTAATGGTGGGCGTGCGGCCAATGGCGATCGGGGATGCTAACGTGGCACCCGGAACCAAGGAAGTGTTCTTTGGTTACCAGTTCGAGGTGCCATGGTCGCACGCCGACGCCGCGATAACTCGCAAGATGGTTACTCTCACAGCGCCGAACGGCCACGGGCTCATCCTCTGGGATCCGGCCGCTATACCCCAGTTGTTTGAAGATTCAAGCAAGCCAACACAACATCCAAGCATAAAAGATGCTATTGGTTCGGTGGTTGGAAAGGAAGCAGCACAGTCTAATTACGATCTTGTCAAACACGTGCTCGACATGACGCCCGAACAGATCTCGCCCATTCTGTCAAAACGAAAAGCGAATGGCCGGTTGGCATTATTGCACTTGAAATCGGTTCTTTACTGCGACAAGGGTCACCCGTCCTTTTATTCATACCAGCAGGATGGTTTAAATTGTCTTCAGATTGGCGAATTCGGCGCCGGCCGAGTGGTCGAAGTAAAATGCTTTGACGGAATGGACCGTGAGCTCAACTTTCATTTTAGTGCGGGGCAGGATGCCAGCGCACTGCTCACACAGGCTGAGATCAATCGAGTCATTCAAACGTTGCGCCCCACAGAGAAAACTTCGGCCCTGTCATCTGCGGCGGCAACTCGAAACGCCAACTAGGTGCGGGCGGCCGCGCCTGATGCGTTCAGCACCTTCTCGTAGTAAGCCTCGTATTGGGGAATCACGTCGTTCGAGCAGTATTTTCGCCGTGCGTTGATTCGCGCCTGCTGGCCCATGGCGCGCCCGCGATCGGGCATGGTCAAAATCTGCAGCGCGTACTTGGCTCCGGCTGCCACGTCGCGCGGCTGGATCAGGTAGCCATCCACGCCGTTCGTCACAACTTCGGGTAATCCGCCGACGTCCGACGCAATCACCGGAACTTCGCAAGCCATCGCTTCGAGCGCGGCGAGACCGAACGATTCCGAATCGCTGGGGAGGAGAAAGAGGTCGGCAAGGCCCAGCTTTTCCTGCACCATATCCTGCTTGCCGAGGAAAAAGAAGTCCTTCGTGAGCCGCTTCTTTCGGACAATAAATTCGGCCGCGCCGCGATCCGGGCCATCGCCCATCAACACAAGCTTTGCGGGGATTTTCTCGCGCACGAGCGCGAATATTTCCACCACGTCCGTGACGCGTTTCACCGGGCGGAAGTTCGAGAGGTGCATCAGGATTGGCTCGCCATTGGGCGCCCAACGCGCTCGCGCCGCTGCGTCGTCGCAGCGCTTGTAGAGGTCACAGTTCACGAAGTTCGGTACGACCTCGATGGGCCGTTTAATCTCGAAATCCTTTACGGTTAGATCGCGCAGGTAATTTGAAATCGCAGTAACGCCGTCACTCTGCTCGATTGAAAATTTCGTAATCGGCAGATAACTGCGGTCGTGCCCGACGAGTGTGATATCGGTTCCATGCAATGTAGTTATAAACGGCAGCTTGCGCGGAACCGCCATCATCCTGGCAAGCAGCGCGCTCACCGAATGGGGAATCGCGTAATGCACGTGCAGCAAATCGAGCGATGCGGATTCGGCTACTTCGTACATTTTTGTGGAGAGTGCGAGTGTGTATGGCGGGTGATCGAAGAGGGGGTACGATGTGACTTCCACTTCATGAAAATAGATATTTTCGTGCGGGGTGCTAAGCCGGATCGGCATCGCGTAGCTGATGAAATGAATTTCGTGGCCTCGCGCGGCGAGTTCGATTCCGAGTTCGGTGGCCACCACACCCGACCCGCCGTATGTTGGATAACAAGTGATTCCGATTTTCATGGGCCCTCGATGATAGACGCCGCTTTCGAACCCGGCAACCGGCTGCTTAGCTTGATGCCCGCTATCAAATTGAATTGAGCGCGCTTGCTTGCGCCAGCACGATGGCGAATGCTAGCCTTCCTGCTCCTGATTAGACGAGCGAGGCGTTCCGACGGTGCAGCGACTTTCGGGCAAGGTAGCTTTTATTACGGGCGGCGGGACCGGCATAGGACGCGCGTGCGCGCTGCTTTTTGCCCGGGAGGGGGCGTCTGTCGCGATCGCCGGACGCAGAAAAGGCCCGCTGGAAGCGGCGGTTCGAGAGATGGAAGTGGCCGGAGGCAAGGCAGCGGCTTTCACCTGCGATGTAGTGGATCGCAAATCGGTGGAATTCGCGCTGGCGTCCACGGTGAAACATTTTGGCGCCTTGCACATCGTGGTCAATAACGCAGGCGCCGTTGTCGTGGCGACGGCTGACGATACGTCGGACGAAGATTGGGACAACGTCGTCGCAACGAATCTCACGGGTACATTCAAAGTGTCGCGCGCGGCTTTGCCGCATCTTCGCGCAGCGGGTGGCGGCGCAATCGTGAATATCGGTTCTATTCTGGGCATTGTTGCCAGAAAGCAACGCGCTGCTTACTGTGCTGCGAAAGCCGGCGTCACCGGCCTTACGAAAGCGATGGCGCTTGACCACGCGCATGAAAAGATTCGCGTGAACTGCGTGTGCCCTTCGCTTGTCGAAACCGAGTTGGGGCTCAAGTCAATTCGAGAGGCGTCTGATCCGGAGGCGGAGCGAAAACGGCGAACCGAAGGGATTCCGCTCGGACGCTTGGGTCTTCCCGAGGACGTGGCGCAAATGGCTCTCTATCTTGCGTCGGATGAGTCAGCGTGGGTTACGGGCGCAGCCTTGCCACTCGATGGAGGTTTGACGGCCTACTGACATGAAACCATCAGCCAAAGCGATTGAAATGGCAACGAAGGAACTGCGCGCCCGCTTGAGCCAGACCAATACTGCGACTCAGTTTGGATTCGTGCTCGCGGATGCAGGGCATGGCCGCGTGAAGATGAGCATGCGGGTAGACGAGCGTCACCTGCAGGTTCACGGAGTGGTGCACGGCGGGATTCTTGCTGCGCTGGCGGATACGGCCGGCGGGCTCGCCACGTACATGGCATGTCCGCGGGGGACCCGCGTTGCGACGATCGAGATGAAAATCAATTATCTCGAAGCCGTCGAAGGCGGAACGGTGACCGCCGAAGCGGAAGTTGTGCGGCTGGGACGCCACGTCTCAGTGGTTGACTGCGACGTCCGCGACGAAAATGGCCGCCTGGTCGGAAAAGCGCTGATGACTTTTTTCGTTGGGCCGTTTCAAACCAACCGAAAGCCGAGACACGCGAACCCACGCCGACGCTGATTGCGGACACACCCGCGTCGCGATGAAAACTCGTAGGCGCGAAATCCTGTTGTTCGTCTATTCCTTAGTCTATTCGCCGTGCCCGTTCTGGCCGTTCGATCCGCCGTGCGCTGCTTCTTCTCCGTCCTTAAACAAGTACTTGATGCTGTGCTTATAGACGAGAAGGTTCGGACTGCCGGTACGAGTGAGTTTGATGCAATCCCGGTCATACCATTCGACGGTGCCATGAAGCACTTCGCCATCGGTTAGAACCACGGCGACCGGTGAGTGAGACTGCATCTGTTTGACATAGTAAAAGTTTTCCGCGTGCGTCTGCTCCGGCGGGGCTGGTTTTTTACGCGGTTGTGGTTGCTGGGGCGCGGCCGGAACCGGTCGCGGCGCGAACTGCTGTTCCTTCACGTCTGTCAACGTAGGACGGAAAAGCTTGCGGTTCACCATAAAGCTCCTTCTGGGATGTGCTACCTGTTATGACTATGTGAGCGCTAAATCGGTTGCAAATAAAGTTGGCAAATCTCAAAAATTTATATTTGACGGAAATGATGTTAGCGTGTGGCAAGCGAAGCGACGTAGGCATCCAGACCTAACTGCCTGCCGACGTTGCGCTTCAGGCGGCTTTCGAGGCTGTCGAGGCCTTCTGTAGCCCGCACGACCCACTCCAGGTTTATCTTTTTACTCAAGGCCTCCAACTCCAGTTGCAAATCCGGATTTCGAGGGAGACTGCTCTTGGGGCCCTGCGAATATTCGAGTAGGTCTGTAAGTAAACTATAGAACAGCGCCAAAATATTTTCAAACGATTCCTTCTCCTGCTTGGCGAGCTGCGCGGTGGTCGCGAAGATTTCGCTGTAGTTTCCGGCGTTCACTGCTTCGGACAGCAGGCTCAGTACGCTCTTGCGAAGCCGCGCCGATTCCTGAAGATCGAGCTCGAGGGCGATTCCCGGACTGCCATCCGAAAGCTGGGACGCCAGCTTGCGTTCGGCCGGTTTTGCGCTGGTGCGCTCTTTCAGGAACGATTGAATCGTTTCTGCGGGCACCGGCGCAAAATGGAATTGCAGGCAGCGTGAGCGAATTGTCTGGAGAAGGGAATCGGGAGACGGCGCGAGAAGGATCAGCGTCGCGCTCTCGGGCGGTTCTTCGAGGATTTTTAGAAATACGTCGGCGTCCGTCCAGCGCATCGTATCGGCGCCGTCGAGGATAAAAACGCGCCGGCGTCCCTGCGGTTTGAAATATGCTGCGCGCTGGACCGCACGTAACTGGCCGATGCGGATCATCGGACGCGCGACGGGAGTGAGGCGGCGAACGGGATCGGGAACTATCAGCCAGACATCCGGATTTGGCTCAATGATCAGCGGCATGCGCTCGACCGCAGCAGCGTCGGCACTTTCTCCGCGTTCGGCGAGACCGGCTTGAATGAGCGGCGCCGGATCAGCGAGCGCCGCCATGCGGCGGCAGGAATCGCACTCACCGCAGAAGTCGTCTTTCAGGCGTTCGCAGTTTGCGGCTTGCGCAAACATTCGGGCTAGCGTGTACTTGCCGATTCCGCGCGGCCCGGTGAAGAGCAGGGCGCTCGGAACCCGTTCGCGCTTCAGCATTCCACGCAGGGCGCTGACGATTCGTTCGTTGCCGAGAAAGTTGTTAAATCCCATCTACAATCTCATCTAGGAGTAACAAACATTCATCGCGTTGCTCCTTGCGGCTTCAGGAAGCGAGTTTCAATCGCGCCGAGAATCTCGGCGTGGATTGCGTCAGGAGAGCGAAGAGCGCCGGCCTTTGCATCGAAGCATTCGATTCGCACCCAGTTGGGCTGCTGCGCGAGCTGGTCGTAAACTTCCGCCGCGGCCTCGAGGTGAGCGATGTCCGATTCAAGGATATCGCGCCGAAGCTTCGTATAGTCGCGCGCGCCTTTCTGGCCTACGAGGCGATGCGCTTCCGCTACCGGAACGCGCAGGTAAATCACAAGATCTTCCTCGGGCAGTGAGTAGATCTCATATTCCAGCTTCTTCAGCCATTGAATGAAGTCGCCGCGATCCTCGCGTCGAACGCGAGCGCCCTGGTGCGCGAGATTCGAGCCGATGTAGCGGTCCGCGAGCACCGTGCGCCCGGCAGCCAGTTCGGATTCAATCCCGGGTTTTGCTTCGTAGCGATCGCCGGCGTAGAGCAGCGCGGAGAAGTGAGCGTCCACGGCATCGAGCGGGCCGAAGTCACCATTCAGAAAACGGGCCACGAGCTTGCCAAAAAACCCGTCATAGCGCGGGAAGCTGATCTGGCTGAGCGGGACGCCGCGTTCAGAAAGGGCGCGGGCGAGCATCTCGAGCTGCGTCCTTTTTCCGGAGCCGTCAATTCCTTCGAGGACGATGAGTTTTCCGTGCGTTGACATCGAGTGAAGGAGAGTTTAGCAGATTCCCACGACGCCCTTTACTGTAGATTAGAATCGGCCTCGTCTCTTTGTTTTCAGTACCTTACAAAAATTTTTAATCGCGGAACCGTAGATTAAAATTGCGAATTCTGGTGAGCGAAACGCGCGGAGCCGGCGAATGATTGAATCCATTCTCGTATCCGAATGATCAAAGAGCACCGGGGGAATCGAGATGGCGAATCAAACCGCGAAGATTGTTCGGTTTCACGCAGTGGGCGGGCCCGAGGTATTGAAGATTGAAGAGCTTCCAATTGCTGAACCGGGGAAAGGCGAGGTGCGCCTGTGCGTGAAAGCGATCGGGCTGAATCGCGCAGAGGTCATGTTTCGACGAGGGCAATATCTGGAGACTCCGACGCCACCGTCGAAGCTGGGTTATGAGGCAGCCGGTACGGTGGAGGCAGTTGGGCCCGACGTGGACAAAAGCTGGATTGGAAAGAAGGTGAGCACGGTTCCAGCGTTCCTGATGACTCATCATGGCGTCTATGGAGAGGTTGCGATTGTGCCAGTGAGCGCGCTGGCGGTTTATCCAGAGAAATTGACGCCGGAGCAGGGAACGTCAATCTGGATGCAGTACCTGACGGCGTACGGAGCGCTGATCGAATATGGGCGGATCACAAAAGGAGATTTCGTCGTGATCACCGCGGCCAGCAGCAGCGTGGGAATTGCCGCGATCGAGATAGCGAATGTGGAGGGGGCCACGAGCATCGCGACAACTCGAACTTCCAAGAAGAAGCAAACGCTGGTCGAGGTTGGCGCCAAACACGTGATCGCGACCGAAGAGGAAGACTTTGTTGCGCGGATAAATCAGATCACCGGCGGCAAAGGGGCGCGCGTAATCTTTGATCCAATCGGAGGCAAAGGGCTCGAGCGGTTGGCGCAAGTCGCGGCGCCAGGAGGAACAATCTACGAATACGGAGCGCTTGCGCCTGAACCAACGCCTTTCCCGCTGTTTACCGCGTTGGCGAAAGGGCTTTCGGTTCGCGGATACACTCTGCGCGAGGTGTTTGCCGATCCGAAGTTGAAAGCCAAAGCGGAGAAATATGTATTCGATCACGTGGAAAAAGGCGACTTCAAGCCGCGGATCGATCGCACCTTTCCTTTTGCGCAGATCGTGGAAGCGCATCGCTACATGGAATCCAACGAACAGATCGGCAAGATTGTCGTCACGTGTAGGGTGCAACGGCAGATCCATTCCGATCCCGCTATTCGAATTGCTTCTTAACCCACACATAGGCGGCTGTGGTCACACTCGTCATGAAGAATAGAATCACTCCGTCCATGAACGAATGATAGCTGACCGCGCTCATGCCGCTGCCGGGAAATATCACAGAAGGGGCGTTAAACGCGGAAAGGACGCGCGTGATAAGAGCCAGCGCCGCGCTTAACAAACACAGTACATAGCTCAGACGCATGATGTGTTTTTCCATCCGTAATCTCCTCGTTGCAGAGAGTGGGCGACTAAGATCGGATATTCGCTTGCGGGAGCGTATATCCGAAGCGAAGCAGCAGTCAAACAGGGATATTTGGTGAGCCAGGCGGCGCGCTCTAATCCGGGGAAAGCCTCGCGCTAATGTTTTTCTTCTTCTTCCGCTTCGCCCGGTAACAGGATGCGGCTTGTCACACGGAAGCGTTTGTAATCCTTATAGCGGACGGTCATGCGAATGCGGATGTCACCCGAGCTGAAGTGCAGAACGTCATCGGCATGAGTGTAGGTAGGAAACCAGTAGTGGCCTTCGATATTTTCGCGGTAGGTTTCGAAGCGCGGGAAGAAATTCTCCTCGTCGCGTCTCTGAATGTCGGGAACGGCTTTGCCGAAAGTCTTTACGATTTCGAGATCCTTGTCATCCACCCAGATGCGTCCCTGAAAATAGCGCTGATTCTTTTCGATTTTCTTCGGCTTCACTTCGAAGACGTATGTGGTGAGCTCGTCGACCCGTTGGCGGCCGACGTAGGTGATGTCGTACTTGGGCAATTCATTGGTGGTGAGAACGAACGGCTGTACGTTTTGAAGATCAGCGAAGTCCTGTTCTGACAGTGAGACGCGTTGGAGCGTAGAGGGAGGCGCGTAGGTGACTTTGTCGTAGCGCTTGCCGGTCGTGCTGAAGACAATGTCGCTGGTCATGCGGTATTCGCCGTCGGGCTGGCCACTCGAGTCAATCGTTTGTACGACGAAGGACTGCGAGTAGGTGTAATTGTCGCGTTCGCGCTTGAATTCGGCCTCACGTTCGGCGAAGTGCTGGATGATCTGTTCGACCGGAACCGAAGGCGGCTCGGTGGAAATGGTGGAAGAGGATTGGCCGGATGGCATCGCTTTTGGCGGGGATTCCTGTGCGGAAAGTGGGCAAAGAAGGAGCAGGGATACAGAAAACACGAGCGCCGCTCTGGGGATGAGAGCGGCAAATATCTCGGGAGACTGGGAGGTGTGGCGCACGCTGTCCGCTTCCTGATCTGATCTGCTTTAGTATAGGAGTTTTTGCGCGATGCGGACGTTGCTTTTCGAAAATCAGCGGGGATAGATGGGGCGGGCGGCCGCGAGCGGCATGGAAGTCTCGTAGTCAGCACTACGAACCTGCACGCTCACCCTTGGCCGCCTGCGCTTTGCAAAGCTACGCAGCGAGACATCGTCAACATTAATCGGCCTCAGCGGCGGAATGCCGAAGTATCTCTATTTCCCACCACCGTCGCCGCCGGAGAAATCGCCACGGCTGAAGTTACCTGAATCTTGTTTTCACCTTTGTACGGGTGGCCCTTTATCGTGGCAGCCTGTCCTGCGAAGGGCTCGAGGACTACAGGGTTGGTGATAGTCCAGTGAACGTTTTTATCGTCGGTGATGGCGGCCGCGTCGTCGCTCACCTTGCCTGAGATAGTGGTGATTTTTGAGGACATCTTTGAATCGTCGGGCTTGGTGGAAGATTGGGCGGCGGCGAGAGTTGGAAACAAAATCACGGCCGCGAAGGAAAGAAGGAAGAGCTTTTTCATGGGTCACCTTTTTGAAACTTGAAAATGGATCGTGCAATGCGAGGCAGTGTAAGGCTGAAATTCGGAGAGTCAAATCGGAAGAACGAATTGGAACAATTCAAAATCACTAGAGGATTCGCCCAGGCGCCAAGCCGGCAGAACAGGCAGTCTCCCATAGCGACTTCGAATTTCAGGTATACTTGGCGGGCAACTCATCGGACCAAGCAATTCGGCAGTTCAGGCGGAAATGATGAACGCCCCTCCCTTTCTCGCAGGCCCTCCCTCAGCTACAAGGACTGCTCTTGTGATTGATGTGGATCCGGAAATTCACGCAATGTTGCAAACGATTCTCGATCCGGTTGCCTGGAAAGTGCGTCATGCGCCCAACAATGCCGCGGCCCTTACTCTCGCTGAAGCCTCGCACTACGATCTGATCATCACGAGTGACAAGACTTCGGGGCGGGAAGATATAGATCTCCTGCGGAAAATCAGGCGGGTGCGGCCTCATACGCGGTTGATCATTTTGACGGATGAGAGCGCGCCCTCGTACGTGATTGATTCGATGAGGGAACGCGCGTTCAGCTATTTTTCAAAGCCGTTTTCGCTCGACTCATTGTCGGACATGATTCAGAACGCGATTGACAGCCCGTGCTGGGACGATGGAATCGAGATTCTTTCGGCAACGCCGGAATGGATCCGGCTGGTGGCGCGATGCGACCTGGGAACCGCCGAACGGCTGGTGCAATTCCTGCACGAAATCGGGGATCTACCGGAGACCGAAGGCAACGCGGTGGGAACTGCATTTCGCGAGATGTTGCTGAATGCGATGGAATATGGCGGGAAGTTTCAACCAAATCAGTATGTGGAAATTTCTTACGTTCGCGCGAAACATATGGTGATGTGCAGAGTGAAAGATCCCGGCGAAGGATTTTCGCTCGACGAAATTGGTCACGCTGCGATTGCCAACCCCGATGAAGACCCGATTCGCCATGTAGTCCAGCGCGAGGCCAAAGGGCTTCGCCCCGGCGGTTATGGCGTGCTATTGGCGCAGAAACTTGTGGATGAACTGATCTACAACGAAAAAGGCAACGAAGTTCTGCTTGTGAAGTACATTGACCGCCCCGGGGCGGCTGCTGCCCCCGCGCCACTCAGCTGAGGCGTTCAATTTCCAATTCGTCGGCGGTTGTAAGCGCTGGCTACTCTTCGTCGCCGCCTAGTTCCTCTTCCATCTTTATGTTCGATTTGGCCGTTAGCTCTGGAAGGCCTGCGCTCTTGAGCTGGCGATTCAGCGATGGAATTTCGGATGTGCGCAGCCCATCCCAGCGTTTCATTGCGGCGGTGAAATCCTTCTCACCTGTGACAAGCGCCTGATCCTGGGCGGGGGTCGGAGCAACGTCAGCTCGATCGATTTCTGCGTAGAGCGCGGCGATGTTGGTGGCCACCTGAGTGAGCGTTGATTCTGCCGAAACGGGCGGCACGGGCGCCGTAGCCGGTGAGGGCGGCTTTTGTGATACAGGTGCAGGCGCACCTTCAAGAAGTGCGCTTAGCTTTTTGTCGAGCGCTTCGATGGCTTCTTTCGTCGATTCGTTCGCGCGGGGAGCCAGTTTTTCAAGCTGTTCGTGGATTGAACGCGCTTGGGAAACCGCCTCGGAACTGCGAGTCATCCGATCGGCGAGAGTTGTTTGCATTGCGAATAGCGCGCGAAGGCCTTCTGGCGGCGTTTTCACCCGCGGATCCATTCTTATGGTGAGCGGTGCAGAAGCAACGATAGTTTTGGTGGACGCCGGTACGACGCTTGAGAGACTGGTGCGATCTGACGTGAGCCGCACGGTGTAGTTACCCGGTAAAGCCCGCGGGCCGAGCGGGTGGCGCGGCGTATCGTGGGGCACGGCGGAGATCGGATACTCGTGACGAATCGCCAGGGGCGCCGGGTAGTGCAAATCCCAGACCCAGCGATGTACGCCAGCTTCGGGCGAGAGTATCGTTTGCGGTCGAATCCAGTAGACCGGTATCAGCTGTTTGGCGATTTCTTCTTCGGTTTGATCAGGCTTGTCCTCACTGGAGAATCTGCGAACTAGTTTGCCCTGCGCGTCCAGAATTTCGAGTGTGACTGGAAGTGGGCCTGGGCTAATGACGGAATAGTCGATTATGGCGCCGTTAGGCGGATTTTCACCGGCTGCCTCATCGGGCGGCAGCGGAGTGTCGGTATATGTCGAACGGCGGACGCGCAAGGCGGGCGCGGGCTTGAAGAGCAGAACCGTGGTATGAGCAGTATCGGAATTGATTTGGCGCAGCGGCGAGATGTCATCGAGAATCCAGAACGAGCGGCCATGCGTGGCAAGGATTAGGTCGTCCTCGTGAATCCAGAGATCGCGCATCGAGGTGTGGGGAAGGTTGAGCTGCAGCGATTGCCAGTGATCGCCGTCGTCGAACGAAACCCACACGCTCGTCTCGGTTCCGGCGAACAGCAGTCCTTTGCGGACGGGATCTTCGCGCACGGTATCGACGGGAGCGTTGTCAGGCAAGCCGGCGGTGATCAGTTGCCAGGTCTTACCGCTATCGTGCGTGCGGTAGATGTAAGGCTTGAGGTCGTCGATGCGGAAGCGGCTCACAGAAGCGTAAGCGGACTCATCGTCGAAATGCGACGCGGAAATCTGCGTCACTTTGCCCCATGGCGTTAGGTCCGGCGGCGTGATGTTGTTCCAGTTTTTCCCGCCATCGCGCGTATTCCAGATGTAGCCATCGTCCGTGCCGGCCCACAGAACGTCTTCCGTGCGGAACGACGGGGCGAGCGCGTAGATCACGCCTCGCTGTTTCTCGGCTTTGGCGGCGTTTTTTGGATCGGCTGACGCCATCGCTCCGACGCTGGGCGGAATTCCGGGATGCTCCCGCGCGAGATCGGGGCTGATGGTTTCCCAGTGGTTGCCACCATCCGTGGATTTGAATAGAAAATTCGCTGTGGTGTAGAGCACATGGGGATCAATCGGCGAGAACATGATCGGCTGCGAACGGTCCGTGCGGAATTTCGGATCGCGCAATGGGACCGGAGAGACGTTCTGCACCTGCCCGGTGCTCCAGTGATACTTTGAAACTTCGTTGCGCCCAGCGCCATAAATGATGTCGGGATTGAGCGGGTCAGGCGCCACGTAACCATATTCAATCGCGCCGACGGGATGCCAATCGCGAAATGTGATTTCGCCGTCGTTGCCGCGCGAAAGCGTGCAAACTGACCCGCTTTCCTGCTGGCCGCCGCACACCTTGTAGGGAAATTCGTTGCTGACACTTACGTGATAGATCTGTGCGGTTGGTTGGTTGTACCAGGAACTCCACGTCTCGCCGCCGTTCACCGAGACGATCGCGCCCTGATCGCTGACGATGAGAATAATTTTTGGATCGCGCGGATTGATCCAGATGTTCTGATAGTCGTCGCCACCCGGCGCGCCGCGAATGCTGGTCCAAGTTTTCGCTCCGTCCGTCGAGCGTACGGTGACGATGCTCGTGCTGTAAACAACATCAGGATTTTTCGGATCGACGCCGAGCATCGGAAGATCGCCGCCGCCGATTCGCATTGCCGGCCGGCCGTCATCGGTGGCACGCGTCCAGCTTTCGCCGGAATCGTCGGAGCGGTAAATTCCCAGGCCTTTTCCTGAGCCGTATTCGCCGGCCTCTTGTGTGCCCGCGACTGCATAGAGGCGGCTCGTTTGGCTTTGCGCGATGGCGAAATGGATTTGGATCATATTGTTCGGAAGCCCGCTCGTAAGCGGTCGCCACGTTTTGCCACCGTCGGTGGATTTGAAAAGGCCGCCGTCCGTCATCTGGTATTCGTTGTTGTCTTCCCAAGGGCCCTGGCGCACGGACCACATCGAAGCGTAGGCGACATCGGGATTCGACGGATCGAATTCGACCTGATCGCCACCTGTGTTTTCATTTTTGGAGAGGACCTTCGTCCAATTCTGGCCGCCGTCGGAGGAAAGATAGATGCCGCGTTCTTCGCTCGGTCCATGGGGATGTCCGAGAACGGCAGCGAGCACATGATTCGGATCTCGAGGATCAACGGCGAGACCGGGAATTTGCTGGCCATTGCGCAGACCGAGGTGCGTCCAGGTTTTTCCCGCGTCGGTGGATTTGTAAATGCCATTACCAACCGAAAGATCGGGGCGCGCGAGGCCTTCGCCGCTCGCCACATAAATGATGTTGGGATCCGAAGGGGCGATTGCGATTGCGCCGATCGATTGAGTGGATTGCGAATCAAAGATTGGTGACCAGGTGCGCCCGTAATCGGTGGATTTCCACACGCCGCCATCGACGGCGCCGATGTAGAACACATTCGGCTGGCTCGGTACGCCGGCCAGAGCGCGCGTGCGTCCGCCACGGTATGGCCCGATCATCCGCCAACGCAATTCCTGATACGTGGATTCGGGAAATTGCTGCGCCACCACACTGGATGCTACACAAAGCAAATAAATCACTGCGAATGCCGCGGCGATCGGGCGTAAGTATCGAACCACGCGAATCCTCCAATGAAATGCGCGGCAAGCATAAATCAGGCGAGGCACTATCAGCAGGAGAATTTTTAGATTGCCCTTTTCGCGTAGCCGGAGCAGGCCAGCACAGGAAGGCGCGGATATTTCGGAAATGATGAGTCAGTTTCCGAGAGAGAGCAAAAATAAAAAAGCGATCCTCGGTCAGATCGGATTTGCTTTGAGTGAATGCATGTAACGCAGAGGCCGATCTCGTTCCTCCGCCAATCCGATTTGCCGGCGTCTTTCACCGAAATCAGCATACAGGAATCAGTTTAGCTAGCGCTTGGCGACTGTTCGAGTTGTGCAGCCCGAATCCCAAAATCGGTCAGTGAGGCTCGGCTCAGCGGCTAGCCGCGGGCGTAACGCCATATAAACGCTATGTTTAGAATGCGATTAGAGGGCGCCTCCCGGAATGTCGCGTGCCTATAGGTAGAGTGGAGCTATGGGGGCTTCAGCATGGATGCCTTTTGGAAAGACGTGCGGTTCGGCGTGCGGATGCTGTTGAGAAGTCCCGGTTTCACAGTGACCGCCATAATGACGCTGGCTCTGGGCATTGGCGCAAACACCGCGCTGTTTTCAGTCGTGAACGGTGTGCTCCTGAATCCTCTTCGTTTTCCGCGCGCAAACGAGCTCGTTACGCTCTACGAAAATAAGCCGAATTTCAAGTATGGCTCGATTTCCTATCCGAATTTTCTCGATTGGCAACGAAACAACCGCACATTTCAGTCGATAGCCGCGTATCGTCCAGACGATTTCACGGTAGCTGGCACAGGTAACCCTGAACGCGTAAACGGCGTGATGGTGTCTGCGGATTTTTTCAGCACCCTCGGCGTACAGCCCGTGCTGGGCCGCGGATTTTCGGTGGATGAGGACCGGCTCGGCGGTAAGCCGGTAGTGCTCATCAGCGCAGGCTACCGGAAGCGAAACTATGGCTCGGCTCGCGACATCGTTGGGAAGCCGCTCACCCTCGACGGAAAGGACTACGAGATCGTCGGTGTGATCCCGGCCAGTTTCCATCTCGACATCCAGAATTTTCGCACGAGCGATCTCTACGTGCCGCTAGGCCAATGGAACGACGTGATATTCCACCAACGCATTGTGGCGATGGGTATGGACGGAATTGCGCGGCTCAAACCGGGCGTCACAATCGAGCAGGCGCGAGCGGATATGGACTCCGTCGCGCGGAATCTTGCCTCGGTCTATCCCGACGACGATTCCGATGTGGGCGCGACGGTGGTCTCGCTCAAAGAAAAGATGGTTGGCGAGATACGGCCATATCTGCTGGTGTTGCTCGCGGCCGTATTTTTCGTTCTGTTGATCTCGTGTGTGAATGTCGCGAATCTGATGCTCGCGCGATCGAATGGCCGGTCTCGCGAGTTTGCGATTCGCACCGCACTGGGCGCGAGCCAGACGCGCGTGATTCGGCAACTGCTGACGGAGAGCGTTCTCCTGTCGCTTTGTGGTGGCGCGCTCGGACTCATACTGGCTGCCTGGGGCACACAAGCAGCGCTGAGTCTGCTGCCGGAGAGCCTGCCGCGTGCTGAAGAAATCGGATTGGACGGGCGCGTACTTATCTTTACACTGGCGGTCTCGGTGCTTGCAGGAGTTATTTTTGGACTGGCACCGGCGCTAAGAACGGCACGTCCCAATGTGCAGGAAACACTGAAAGAAGGAGGCCGTGGCGCAAGCACCGCCAAGCGAAGCGCTCAAAATGTTTTTGTGGTGATGGAGTTGGCGATGGCTCTTGTGTTGCTCGTCGGAGCCGGGCTGATGATTCGTAGCCTCACGAGCCTCTGGAGCGTCAATCCGGGATTCAATCCCAAGAATGTCCTCTATTTGCATGTAGGGCTCCCACCTTCCATGAAGCAAGCGACTCCCGACGCAGTTCGAGCCGATCTTCGAAAGCTGCATGACGCGCTCGCGACTCTTCCCGGCGTGCAGCAAATCTCCCTGCAACGAGGCGGCTTGCCCATGTGGGGTGATTCGGAGGATGCGTTTTGGATCGAGGGCCAGACAAAGCCGGCCAGGCACGCCGACATGCCTTCGGCGCTTTGGTATGAAGTGGAACCGGACTATCTGAAGGTGATGGGGATTCCACTGATACGCGGGCGCTTTTTCACCGCACAGGACAATGAATCCTCGCCACTTGTGACCGTGATCGATGAAAGCTTCGCGGAAAAATATTTCCCGCATGAGGATCCTATCGGCAAAGGTATTGTTGATGAATTCCTCGGAAAACCAGCTGAGATCGTGGGCGTCGTCGGCCACGTGAAGCACTGGGGGCTCGACGATAAAATCAATCTCAACGCTCAGTTCTACATTCCATTCATGCAGATTCCGGATAAGTTTATCTCGCGGGCGGCGGACAGCACGGGCGTGCTGATCCGCACGCAGGGAGAGCCGCTCGCGCTGGTAGGAGCGATTCGCAAAAAAGTGTTGGAGACGAACAGCCAGGACGTGGTGTTCGAAGCTCATAGCTACGATGAAATCGTTTCCCGGTCGCTCGCCGAGCGCTGGTTTTCGATGGTGCTGCTTGGAGTATTCGCGATGCTCGCCCTGGTACTCTCGAGCATAGGAATCTACGGAGTGATTTCCTATGTCGTTGGGCAGCGGACACACGAAATCGGAATCCGAATCGCGTTGGGAGCGCAACGAAAAGATGTGCTCGCGCTGGTGCTGGGAGAGGGAACAAGGACGGCGCTGCTCGGAGTAGGAATCGGCTTGGTGGCCGCACTCGGCCTCACCCGCCTGATGGTGAGTGTACTCTACGGTGTGAGCGCGACCGATCCGCTTACATTCGTGGCCGTCGCGGGAGTTTTGGCTGCCGTTGCGCTTGCGGCCTGTTACATTCCGGCACGCCGCGCAATGCGCGTGGATCCCATCGTCGCTCTGCGTTACGAATAGCTCAGCCGCGGTCAAACCAATTTGGCTCAGGCCGTGTTCTGGTTTGCGCGCGTGCTAGAATCGCGCGGATGCCGCCGCAAAATACTCTCATCGCTGCGAATCTTGCAGAGATTCGCGAACGAATTGCTCGATCGGCTGCGCGTGCTGGCCGCACAGCCGAAGACATCACGCTTGTGGCTGTCTCCAAAACGTTTCCTCCCGAAGCGATTCGTTCTGCCTATGAACTCGGCCTGCGCCATTTTGGCGAGAATCGCGTTCAGGAGTGGGAGTCGAAGCGGGCGGCCGTGGCAGATCTCGACGCGACGTGGCATCTGGTTGGTCATCTTCAAAGCAACAAAGCACGCCGTGCCGCAAATTTATTCAGTCGCGTGGATTCAATGGACGGCGTCGCTCTTGCCCAAAAACTCGACGCGGCCGCAGCCTCGGAAATCAAACGATTAAAAATCCTCATCGAAGTACATCTGGGAGGAGAGGAAACAAAAAGTGGCGTGCCGGAAGCGGATTTGCCAGCGTTGGCGGAGAGCATTGCTCAGCTGCAAAATCTCGACTTACTTGGCCTAATGACGATTCCTCCCTATTTCGACGAGCCGGAACAAGTCCGGCCATACTTTCGAAGACTGCGAGAATTACGGGATCAGGTTGGCACGCAACTCAGGTCGCCGTTAACGGTATTGTCGATGGGCATGAGCCATGATTTTGAAATTGCAGTCGAGGAAGGCGCAACCGAAATTCGCGTCGGCACGGCCCTTTTTGGCGAGCGCAGCAAGAAAGCGTGATCGAAGTCTCCGAGCGCGATGGGTCAATTGTCTTCGCGGTGCGGGTTACGCCGCGCACAAGTCGCGATGCGATCGAAGGCGAGTATCAGGGCGCACTGAAGATTCGCCTCACGGCTCCGCCCGTAGAAGACCGCGCGAACGATGCTCTGCGACGTTTGCTGGCCGCGCGTTTGAACGTGCCGGTATCGGCTGTTAGAATCGTGAGCGGTGAGAAGAGTCGTAACAAGCGAGTTGCGGTCGCAGCGTCACAACGGCTCAAGTAATTTCATTGACCGCAGCCGTCGAAGCGAAAAAGGCTGATTCGAACAACAAGGAATCCCTCCATGGTCGACGTTAAAGCAATTCAATCAGAGTTGCGCGCTGGAAAAATCGACGGCTGGCTCTTCTACGATCATCACCGCCGCGATCCCATCGCCAACATTATTTTGAAACTCGGCGGCAACGGCCTTGCCTCGCGCCGCTGGTTTTACTTCATTCCTTCGAAAGGCGAGCCGCGAAAGCTCGTCCACCGCATCGAAGCGGGCATGCTCGATTCGCTCGACGGCCGTAAGTATGTTTACTCGGGCTGGGAAGAGCTTCACAAGACGCTGCCCAAATTGCTTTCTGGCAGCAAAACGATCGCCATGCAATATTCGCCCGAAAATAATATTCCGTACATCGGCCTCGTCGATGCCGGAACCGTCGAGCTGGTCCGCAAGCTGAAGAAAAAAGTGGTGAGCTCCGCGAATCTGGTCCAGAAGTTCGAGGCCACGTGGTCGAACGCGCAGCTCGAATCGCATCTGGACGCCGGAAAAATCATCGACCGCGTAAGGCAAGACGCTTTCCTACGCGCAGCGGCGTTTGTGCGGGAAGGGAAGCCGCTCACCGAATACGACCTTCAGCAATGGATCGCTGAGCAATTCCGCGCAAACGGCCTTCTTCCCGAAGCAACGATCGTCGCGGTGCAGCCCAACAACGGCAATCCCCACTACGAGCCAAAATCAGAAGGTTCACGGCCGATTCGCGCCGGCGATTTGCTGCTGCTCGACATGTGGTCGAAATTCGACCGCCCAGGCAGCGTGTTCTACGACATCACCTGGATGGGCTACCTGGGGAATCGCGTCCCAGACACGTACGCGAAAATATTTCGCATCGTCAGGCAAGCGCGTGACAACGCGGTGGAACTGGTGAAAGAAGCCGTAGCCGAAGGCCGCGCAATCCACGGATGGGAGGTTGATCGCGCCGCACGCGAGACGATTCGGAAAGCCGGTTACGCGAAATATTTCGTCCATCGCACCGGCCACAGCATCGGTGAAAATATTCACGGCAACGGCGCCAACATGGACAGCCTCGAGACTCGCGACGACCGGAAAATCATCCCTCACACTTGCTTCTCGATCGAGCCCGGAATTTATCTTCCCGATTTCGGAATCCGCAGCGAAGTGAACGTGTACGTGGGCGAGCATGAAGCGCGCGTCACCGGCGCCATCCAGGAAGAGATTCTTCCATTGCTCGCCTGAGGCATCATTGAACGAAACGTCCAACGAAACTCCGGACCACGAACCTTTCTCGCCATCAGAATCTCACGACCCCGAACCGCCTGCAGCACGGCGTCCGGGATCCGCCGCCAGGTCCAGCCCAGTTTCAATAGCGGTCGCATCGTGGCTTGTACCCGGACTCGGCCATTTACTTCTGGGCCGCACAGGGCGAGCAATCGTATTTTTTATTGCAGTCGGAGGGCTCGCAATGGTCGGTTACCACATGCGAGGAAACGTATTCCCTCCGCGATCAACAGATCCGTTTGGCACGCTGGGATTCTGGGCGGATGCCGCTTCTGGCATATTTTATCTGCTCGCTCGCGTCTTTGAACGCGCTGGTCCGGACGTGTCCCGCGCAGCGGGAGACTACGGAACCCGCTTTATCGCTGCGGCGGGCATCGTGAACCTGATTGCCGCATTCGACGCGTACGAAATCGCCGCACGCCGGAGAAGTTGAATGCCAGCCGCGACGCCAATCCTGAGCCATTTCTGGGCCATGGTTCTCTTCGCGCTATTTGTCTCAATGGCGCTCGGTTGCCTCGCGCGGCGCAGCATTCCGGAACGAATCAAATACGCCGCGTGGTCTTTTCTGTTGTTTCTATTGATCGGAATCGGCGCAGCCTGGTTGATGTACCAGCTCTCTCGATAGTCTATTTTCGCCTTGCATCGCTTTTACTTGCCGTTCAATCCCAAACCATGCTCACTGCCCACCTTATCAGCGGCGCGCAGGAGGATAAGCAACTTTCCTTCTGTACCTTGCGAATGCACCCTCGTGTCTACTAATTTTGACCTGGATGTCACCGGATGCTAACAAACCCTGTTCAAACTCTCGGCCGGCGGAAGCTACTGCTCCGCAAACTCAGCGATAAATTCTCGTCTGGGTGATGTCCACTGAACAAATCTCAAGACCCCGGAATTCAAATTCAGAGGAGGAGATATACATGCATCTTTACGTAAAAAAGGTCGTTGCCGGTCTTGCTGCAGCGGCAATCACGCTATTGCCCGCAGCGCCCGCTTTCGCGGACGGCAGCCACTCAGGCACGGCCACTCCGATCAAGCATCTGGTGATCATTTTTCAGGAGAACGTATCCTTCGACCATTATTTCGCCACATATCCTAACGCGCAGCCGAACCTCGACAGGTCCGTCTATTTCACTCACGCCAAGGCGGGCACTCCCACTGTGAATGGCCTCACTGGTCCGCTGCTGACCAACAATCCCAACGCCAGCAATACGGCGAACGGCGCCAGTGCTATCAACCCATTCCGCCTGGACCGTTCACAGGCCTCGACTTGCGACCAGGACCACAATTACGGTCCAGAGCAGCAGGCCTTCGACGAAGGTCTCATGGACATGTTTCCGGCAAGCGTCGGGGTGGGTGAAAGCGCCTTCTGCGCCGCCACCTTCTCCTACGGCAAGGGTCAAGGACTCGTGATGGGCTATTACGACGGAAACACGGTCACCGCATTGTGGAACTATGCGCAGCATTTCGCTATGAACGACAATTCCTACGGCACGACGTTCGGACCGTCGACACCGGGCGTGCTCAACCTAGTGTCGGGAACCACCTTTCCGGCGACTCCGAGCGCGCCTCAAGCCAAGATTGTGCCCAACAATGCCGGGCCAGGCACGATTGTTGGCGATCTGGACCCGACCGGCGACGTCTGTTCCGCAGGAACAACAGTCCAGCTGGGCGGGCCGAACATCGGCGACCTATTGACGAGTGCAGGCGTGACCTGGGGTTCATTCATGGGAGGATTTAACCTGGGCATCACGAATCCGAACGGCACAACCGGCTGCCACCGGTCAAGTCCGGCCACCCCGGCCAACGCTGGACCGACAGCGGATTACATTGCCCATCACTCCTTCTTCAACTACTACAGTTCGACATCGAACTCAACGCACGCGCGTCCCAAGTCCGTATCGGAAATCGGCAATGCTGGCCCCGCAAACCACCAGTACGACATCAACGATTTTTACACCGCGCTCAACACCGGAAACCTGCCGGCGGTCAGCTTCTTGAAGGCAATCGCGGCACAAGACGGCCACGCCGGTTACTCCGATCCACTCTTGGAACAAGCGTTTTTGGTCAACACGGTCAACAGCGTCATGAAGTCGCGGTACTGGAACGACACGGCAATCGTCATCCTGTATGACGATTCAGACGGCTGGTACGACCACCAGATGTCACCAATCGTTAACCCGTCGGCGGTCAACACGGGCGTTGTGAACGATAGCGACCAGCTGAACGGCCCCGGCGTTTGTGGCCACGGCGCGCCGCTGGCTGGCATCGAAGGGCGTTGCGGCTATGGTCCGCGCTTGCCGCTGGTCGTAATCTCGCCATTCGCTAAGTCCAACTTCGTCGATCACACCCTGACCGACCAGAGCTCGATCATCCGGTTCGTCGAGGACAACTGGTTGAATGGAGAGCGCATCGGCGGAGGATCCTACGACGCACTCGCAAACTCGATCACTCAAATGTTCGACTTCAGTTCTGCACGGGACGGCGACGGCGGCGGCGACGGCAACTACGGCAACGGCAATCAAGTCTTGTTGCTTGATCCCTCCTCTGGCCAACCGATAAATCATTACTGAAGGGACCTCCGGTCGTCGAACCGGAAGCGAGGAAAGCATCAAAGCTGAGACTTACGGGGGGGCCGCCGTGCGTCAGATCGCGCGGCGGGCTTTCCTTTTCTCGACTCACGTCTGCTAGGCCGCAGGATGCCCATAAGCGCCGATCAGTCTGGAGATCAGAAGCGCGAGATAGAACATGCCCACGAGGTCGAGTCCTGCGCGATACTAACTGTTGCGCCGTCTCCCAGTAAGGCTCACCAGCCAAGTTCGACTGCAAAAAAGTCGGGAGCGCATTCACAAATAGATCAAAGTAATCCGCCGCCTCTCACGTTCTCGAGCTACATCGCGCTGTGCTGCATCTCGATTCTCGCAGTTCTATTTCGCTCCGGGTTTGACAGGTTTTTCGCCCGGATGTTACAGTCAAAACTCACGCCGAGGTAGCTCAGTGGTAGAGCAGCCGATTCGTAATCGGCAGGTCGTGGGTTCAACTCCCACCCTCGGCTCCATAATTCTAATCAATACTGTGGCTCTTAAATCACCCTTAACCCGCTGACGGCTCTCCGGTCTGTACCCAATCCTGTACCTAAAAATTAAGCCTTCCGTGGCTGTCGCGACTGCTGTTTTGCAGAAACGCCGAGCGCTTTTTCTAATTTGGTCATAGCTGCCTTCGCTAGTTCGGAAGGAATCTTGATGTAGCTTGCCCGAGTGACGGCCACATTCGAGTGCCGCAGGATGCGTTGAATGTCCAGGTCATCTACCCTGAGCGCGTGAAGACTGGACGCTAGTCCGCGTCGAAAGCCGTGCCAACCGCACCAAGGAATGCCACCCTCTTTGAGCGTCGGCATCACGATACGGGTCGCCAGGTTTTTCAAATCCAACGGACGACCCAGCTTCGGCCCTACGAAGATATAGCTGTCACTCGGATGGCCGTTGCGGTGTGCTTCAAGATGTTTCGCCAGCATCGGGAGGATGGGCACAGCACCTTGGCTGGATTCTGTCTTTCCTCCGTGCTCAATCGTGGTTGTGCGCCAGGCTGTGCGCTTGACGTGAATTTCGCCGTCCTGAAGGTCTTCCCACTTGAGGCCCTGAATTTCCGATTTTCTCAGTCCACTAAATGCCGCCATTGCGACTACTCGCGTGGCGACCGCATCCACATCACTCAGAATCGCTAACATATCCACAACATTTTCCAATGTGGCGTGCCGCCCGGTTTGCTTCGGGCGACGAACTTTGGGCAGTCGTACGTCACTGAAGGGGTTCAGGGAATTGTAATCGAAAGCTCCCACGATTCGAGCCTCCGCAAAGACCGCAACACAAAACCATTTGATTTTTTGAAAACTGGAAGTCGAGAGCGGAATCTCCGAGGCAATATTGTTCAGAAATTTCTGTGCTACCGGAAGATTGAAATCGCACATCTTCCAGCCATCCGTTCGAGGACGGACGTAGCAGTTGTAAACCTGGCGATAGCTGCGCAGCGTCGATGCCTTTAGTTTCGTGGCTTGACCGGGGAAATAGATGCGTTCCACGAAATCATGCAGCAACTGCGTTCGAGAGGGCGTGAGGCTAGCTGTGTCTGGAGCCTTGGGAACCAAACCGTCCTTCTGAAGAGCGGCAATAGAGTCATATTGGTCAAGGGGAGCCAGCTTCTGATACTCATCCTTCCAGGACTTCTTGCCGTTCTCGAAGACCGGCACTTTATAGCGGAACACCCAGAAATTGCCGTGTTTATACACTCGTCCTGTTTGCATTTTCTGCTCCCTTATTTTTGGCTCTGGCCTTCCGTTGGTCGCTACCGCCGCCTGGTTTTTTCCATGAAGTCAACTTCGTAACATTTCTCTGACAATTGAGACACTCCAGACTGCAAAATTCTTTCCTATTCTGGTCCGCAATAAAATATTTGTGACAATCTTTCCATCTACAAATCTTGGCACACCAGGGTGTGTGGGATACGAAGACGATGGCTTGATAGTAGGAATAAACTCGAACTGGCGGTATCTTCGGCGTCTGCTGACCTTCAAATTGAGCAGCGTCCTCGTTATTCATGGCCAGCGTCTGCTCGGAAAATTGCTTAATCCATTCCTCCCGTTCGGAATATTTCGATGAAGAAATAATCAGTTCCAACCAGGACTGAGGTGAGAAATGCGAGGCCCATGCTTGGCGTAGTCGCCGCTGTTCGACCTGCCATATTTGCATGGATGAAGCGCCAGGCCTCATCGAAAACGCCGAACCTGACCACCAAGCGTCCGGTGCAAAATCCTCCGCCTGACTCAGTTTTCGAAAATCATCAACCTCCTCGGCTCTCAAGTTTGCAAACTTAGCCAAGAGATGGACTGACCTCGGAATTTCAATACGCTTCATGCCGCCTCACTGTCCTCCTGCTAGACCATAGTAATTGTACACATGTCTGTTTGTTTGTCAAAGAGGATGTAATGCTAGGCTTATGTACAACCACATCTTTGAAAAGATGCGGGTTCCTTGATATAATGCCAAATGAAATAAGGGTTTAACAAAAGGACAGATGGAACTACCGTGGAAACTAAGACACATTATGTAACACAATTACCCCAACAGCCAAGTGTGGCAGTGATGACACAATTGGTGATTATGGATGTAAACGACCTGGCCAGCTATCTGAAGGTCCAGCCGAGCACGGTCTATGAGCGGCTCCGCTTTCGAGCCTCCAGAGAACCGCACCCTCTGCCCGCTCATAAGATGAAAGGGTGTTGGCGTTTCCTGAAGCATGAGATTGATGCCTGGCTGCTATCACTCCCTCGGGCTGTTTCCACACGAAAACGAAAGTACGTGCGCACGAAGAAGGAGGCCGCATGAGCGCCTCCAGGAAAACATGCTCGAACCAGCAGAGAATTTGGACGATTTTGAGTGGACCAAGAATCCACCCATTGCAGCAAATGAGTCGAAGTAACTCCGACCTGGCCAATAAGAGCAGGGGAATGGAGGATAGAAATGAGTGAAGCAATTTGGACAGTCAGAAGGCTAATCGCGAAGTTGCAACAATTGCCACCGGACTTGCTGATAGTCGGTATCTACGACTATGCCTTTGCTAGAGACGCAAGAAAGAAACATAAGTGGGTGGAGACGGTCACGGTCAATGACGTAGTTGCGATTAAGACAGACGGTAGTCGCAAGAAAAATGCTGTCGTCATTGAAACGACCGGAGTGATTGACCTGTCTCCCGCGATTCCATTCAAGAAAAAGAAAACGGCTACAGCATAACCCGACCTGGCGCAGCACGAACAAGCGCCGGGCGGAATTACAGAGGTGAAAGAACATGAAGTCCTTGACAGTTGGAAAGCTACTCAAAGAGTTAAAGAACTACCCAGAAGACTCTTTAATTGTGATGGCCTCGGACCCCGAAAGTAACCGCATTCACACTGCATACAAAATCGAACCAATGCAGGTTGTGAAGTCCAAAAATTGGTTGGCCGTTGACTCCCAACAGGAAGAGAACTACGACCCAAACAATCCTGGAGGTAACGCGGTGTACTTTCTGGCTCTCAGCAGAGTTGAACCTGAGGGTTCAAAGTCTGGCAAATATTATGACCATTTTGCCGGGAAGGCAGCGAAGTAACAGCAGTGCCCGACCTGGCGCAGCCGAGCGCAGGCGGATTGAAACGGAGAATAAAATGGCTACGAAAAAAGCTGCAGCGACAACGGAAATGACAGTTGGTCAGTTGATTGAACAACTCACAAAATTGCCAAGGAATCAATCGGTGCTGGTTTCCAGTTTTTTCTACGAGTCATCATGGGGTTTTACCCCTGTGGAGACGGTCTCTATTGGTAAGGTCAGAAACGTAAACGGGAAGAAACCTCGCCCTGTCGTATTGCTGGAAATAGCAGAAGAACCGAAATATCTCTAACCCCGACCGCCCAATCGACCGGGCGGCGGATTGAAAGTGGAGGAATGAAATGGAAAACAGAGTAAGGAAAGTACTGTTGAACGACCTTGAGGCCGTAGCCAAAATCGACGCTGCAAAGAACGTCGTTTATGTCTATCACGGCGAAGCCGGAGCATGTAAGTGCGGGTGCGCAGGTGTTTACAGTAGTCCCGCATCTCCAGTACGGATACGGGAAAAGAATCGTCGCCAAAGCAATAGTCCAGGTCATGAAGTGAATCAGGAAGTGGTGAACTCTGTCGTTGACCTGTTCAAGAGTAATGCTGAAGACGTGCAAGTCATGACAGGAAGTAAAGACACGATATTTGAACTTGATTTGGGCCATCGTGCCTATTTGGTCGTGACAAAGTTTCCATCAATGAAATGGGTTAAGTCAGCAACTAAACCATGACCACGCCCGACGGGGACTCGAACGTGTAACACCAGAAGTCGCGCTTCGGCGCAAAGGAGCAACACCATGCAGTGCGACCATTGTAATAAAGATACTGAATTTGTTGTCACAACCCCGCATAGGGTTGTAGGTGAAGGGTTCGACGTTACTAGCGGTTCCGGTTCGAATGAGATTTACTGCGCGGCTTGTGCAGGGTACAAAATATACCAGCTGCGCGGGATAATCAGCGGAATCCTCAACTCACGGACTAGGGCGAAGTCATGAAATCCACAGTTTATCTTTCATTAGATGAGGTCTTGGAACTCCTCGGACAGGAAGCTGCAGCATCGCCAGCAGCTGATGCCGGAATCGATAACACACTTCGGGAACTCCTGCGAGGCGGAAGAGTAAGAGCCTATCGGGATGAGAACGGGGACTTAAATTTTGTGGCGACTGAACACTGCCACACTAATTGAAGTGCGCCAGGCGACGCAAGGTCGAGTCGAGCACCCCTTCATAAGACGCTGTATAAGTCGAAGACCTCGGTAAACAGGGCCTATTTCCCATCCGGAGCGACGAGAACGCATGAGGTGCGTTCGAGGAGCGACAAGAACATTGGCTAAGAAGCGCACAAAATCGGCAGACCTAACGGGCCGGAAATGCTCATTCGTCCGTGAAGGCCGCAAACATCGAGACCAAGTCGTCTCTAAATTGGGCGCGTTTCGGTTCTGGGCGGCGACTAATGGCGACTAACACCTTTGGCGGTGGTCCGTTCAAACGGCCGCCTCCCCCGAACCGGAAGTTCGAGGACCTAAAGAGAAAAGAAGAATTGGCGCAGAAAGAGACCAATGAGACTGAGAAGGCCGAGAAAGAAGCTCAGCGTCAGGCTAACGAGGCTCGGGCGGCTATCAATCGGGCTGAGGCGCAGGCATTGGAAGATGCTAAGGCCAAGCCAACCCTCGAACAGTTTGATGAGGCCCAGAAAAGAACCTCGACTGAATGGGGCGTACCCGAAATCAAGGCTGCAGCCAAGAAGAAGAAAGAGATATTGCTGCACACATGTTTTTTCCAGGGCGACGAGTTGAAACCCAAACATTGCAACTGTCACGTTCACGTGAGTTTTGCGGAAGCACGCAACATGATTAACCGGGGTTGGGCCGGATTCCTAATTTTCAAACGCGGCAGCAATGTTCAAGAGAATCGTAAGGTTATCGTGGCTACACGTGCGTTCATCGAGGCCAAGGCTAGGAGCCATGATGCATTCGAGCACAAGGAACCTCTGAATATCGAAGGCTTCTTGGAATATCACATGGCTCCAATCACTGCCGAAGTAACCTCGGGATTAGGCAAGCAAATCCAGAATGTTCGACGCCGTGAAATTGCTGAACGCAAAAAAGAAGTTTCTAGGCATCGTCACCGGGTCACGCCCAAAGGAAATTCCATTGATTCAGATTCCAGCCGCGAGGATATGGCGGCGGGAAACGGCGTCGGCCAATTGTCCAGCCGTCATGACCGTAATACGGGTAAGGGTCTGGGGCCGGAAAGCAACTCCAATCATTTTGGTGAAAGTGTCGGACGCAAGTCCCTTCCGATACCGATTGAGGAAAAAATCGGACGCGAAGAAGCGAAAGAATGGCGAAAAGACGACAAAGCACGGGAGACGACCATAGCAACGGGTGTCGAGGAATAAGCCCTTTGTTTGCAGAAGATAAATGCATTTTGATTTCTTTCGATTAGGGGGTCGTCGGAAGGAGTCCAGAAGATGCTGAAAACAAAGGGGCTGCAATCGTCATTTCCAATGGGTGAGAGTACTGCCTCGAATTCTTTTTAAGACCCTTTCGGTCGGTGCAACGCCGACCTGAACCGACAGCCGCCCACTAAACCGGCTGACCCGATGACACGCCGTCCGGCGTCGTCTTATCAGAAAAGGCAATACCCGCGAGAGCGGCAAATCAACAACAGAGTCGAGGTATGAGCATGCGTGCAGAAGGAATATTGGTTCGCTGGCTGCCTGAAAGACATTTCGGATTCATCAACACGGGTACGGATGAAATTTTTGCCCACGAATTGAATTTTGGATACAGCCCAATCACCAGGGGTGACCGTGTTGAGTTTGAGTTAGGAACATTCAGAGACCGGCCCTCTGCCAAGCAAATTTGTCTTCGGGCTCCTGTAGAGGAGCCACGCCGATGAGCGACAATTTCCTAGCACCTCGCACTTTTGAAGAGCGCGTAATGGCTGCGCTACCTCTGGGCCTGCCTGTTTTCCCTATTGCGCCGAGAGACAAAATCGTTATTCCTGGAATCGGTTGCACGGTCGCAACTAGGGACCCGAATGTCATTGCGGGCTGGATTAAGAAATATCCTGACGCAAATATTGGCATGGTGGGCCGTCCCGACGGCTACTGGATTCTTGACTGTGACCGCGCTGGTATTCGCGAGCGTATCGAAGCCGAGACAGGACAAAGGTTTCCGCGTACCTTCACAGTGTGTTCTTCCGGTGCAAAGCGTCACTATTACTTCAAACAAAATGAAAAGTCTGCTGCTCTGGGCAATCTACCCATAAAGGACGAACAGGGTGAAGTACTTTCTGTTCGTGGCGACAATCTCTATGTCGTCGGCCCAGGCTCTTGGCATCCCAACCCTGAAGTCGGCGCGGACGGCTATCAAATCTTTGATGATGTCCCAATCACAGAGGCTCCAGAATGGCTGATTGATTGGCTCAGCGCTCAAGAAAATCACAAAACAATTGAGGACATTCCGCGCAACAAAAGCGGCAAAATTCCTCACGGTTCAATCTACGAGTTCATGAAGCATGTTGCGTGCAAACTACGCAATGATGACTTGAACGCGGACGAGATTGAAGTCGTGCTGATGCGCCGCGTGCATGAAGCATGCGAGCCGCCTATTGATGATGAGAAGGTACGTCGCATGGCCCGCTGGGCTGGTGCCTTACCTGCTGGTCAGGGGACAGGCTTTGTTAGACTGGGCCCGCCGAAGCCAGAGCCTGTAGACCTGTGGGAAGCGCCGCAGATTTTCGCTGATGTTCAGCCTGCCGTCCCGCCCTTCGAGCTTGATTTCTTGCCCGATTCACTTCAAGGTTGGGCCAAGGATATTGCGTATCGCACGTCAGTGCCGCTTGATTTCACAGGTATCTGCGCTCTCGTCTCTCTTGCTGGTTGCGTAGGACGCCGAGCATTCGTATATCCCAAGAAAAATGACAAAGAATGGAAGGAAGCGCTTGCTGTCTCCGGTATGGTGGTTGCTACTTCTGGTGCGCTCAAGACACCAACCTGGAAGCCCTTTATGAATGTCCTGATGGAACAGCAGGTTGATTGGCAGGAGGAGCACGACGAAGTTGAGACCGCGTATCAGCAGGCCTGGGCTCAGTGGAAGGCATCTGGAAATCCAGAGGGTGAACCGGAAGAGCCAGCGCCATCACGCCGACTCATTGCGAATGATGCAACGCCGGAAAAGCTGCATGCCATCATGGGTCATACTCCCGAGGGCCTATGCATGTATCGCGATGAGTTGTCCTCTTGGATGACGGAGCTCAATCAGCCGGGCCGCGATGCTCAGCTTGGCATCATGCTGGCTGCCATGAATGGCGATGATAACTACACTCTTGACCGCATCAAGCGCGGCTCAATTACTGCCAAGATGTGTGCTTCATTGTTTGGCGGTATTCAGCCGAGCCCACTTACAGACTTCTTGAATGAGTCCCGCAATATCGACAATGGGTTGGTGCCTCGATTTGGTCTAGCAGTTTGGCCGGATGTGCCGGTGAACCAGGTCGTTATTGATAAGGCGGCTGATGAGGATGCGAAAGAACGTTTCCGTGCCGTAATTCGAGCCCTAGCCTCACTGCCTGCCGAGGCCATTTATCTGCATTTCAATCCCGAGGCCCAAACGATTTTCAATAAATGGTTGACTGAGATTACTGGTCGTCTCCGCAACGAGAAGCACACTGGCATGCAGTCTCATATGTCGAAGTACCGAGGCTTGCTTCCAAAGTTGGCCGGACTGCTTCAATTGGCAGACTTGGTTACTCCACGAGGCGATGTGCCCCTTGGGAACCAGATTATCGACGCCGCACATTTGAATCGTGCCTTGCGGCTCCTTGCCTACCTAGAGACCCATATGGTGCGTATCTACGCGGTCGTCAAATCCGAACTGCAGAAGGCCGAGGAGAGTCTGGCCGAGCACATCGAAAACGGCGACTTGAAAGACGGATTCACAGCTCGGGAAATCAGCCGGAAGTGCTGGGGCAACCTGAAGAAGGAAGAGGTTGTGGATTCTGCTCTGGCTACAATGGCTGATGCGGGCTGGATTCGAGTCATGATGAGTGACAAGAAGACTGGCCGACCCACTGTACGTTATCAGGTCAACCCAAGAGTCCTGAAGAGCCATGCGAAAGGTACTGTCCTGTTTCAGTCGGTTGGTCCGGAGACCGAGTTACCCGAGCCCGCCGTACCGGTTGCGGAACCAAATAACGCCGCCTCTGCGAAGCAGCGCACCGAAGGTGATGCGGCCCTGTTTGTCGAAAACGAGGGTGATTTTGACGTGCCTTTTTGAGGGGTCGAAAATAGTTTTGTCAGTTCGAGCCGAAAAAAGAAGTCTTGTCGATTTGCCGGTAATTAAGAGTTTTGTCAGTTGTTGTTCCCGTGTCTCCACGTCAATTTTGCGTGCCATTTACACAATATAAAGGACTTAGAGAGAGTGAGGAATACACCATAAATACATACTGACAAAACTCCTCACGCCAGTCCGATACCCCTCAAAAATGAAATGCCGGGGGTTCCCTACAACTGACAAAACTATTTTGAAACTAGGATTTGGCAGGGAACTGACAAAACTATTTGGGCGCGGATTTCATCCGGCCCAAAGTATCGAAATAGCACCAGATTGCCCCTTCGCTCGAACGATGGCACAGGAGCGATGTATGCACTTCGTGATTTTGAAAACTAAGACCGGCCAGGACCTGACGGTCCATCCCGGCCAGATTGTCGGAGCCACGGCCGACGGCAAGAAATCGGCGGTCTATTTGACGCTCGCGGCCCATAACAGCCTGGGCTCAGATGTAGCTGGGGGTCTTTATTTCGATGGCCCCTTGTGGGACTTCGTGAATGAACTGAACGGGGAATAGGCCCGGGCCGGGCACAGGCGTGATGTAGTCCCGAACATGTTGTGGAATCAGCCTGGGGACGGCCTAGGAAACCTTGCAATACGGGCAGCGGGTGTCGGGCATTAGTATCGCGGGGTCTTCGTACACTTTTCCCATCGGACTTCCTGCCCGCCCTCGGCTCTCATCTTGTTTCAAGTGCCAGTGTACAGTCACAGTGTCCTTGCCGACTTCTGTAACCACACCATGTTCTGACGGCGGCTTCTCACGGCGTGTTACCGTTGACCCGACACGTGGCTTCATTTTGAGTGTGACTCCTTTAACCGGTTTTACCGGGCACTCGTCGAACGTGCGTTGAAAAAGACGCTCGCACTATAGCTCACATCGTTACCTAAATTATCCCCTCACAAAGTCCCGTCGCCCGAGCCATTTGGCACCCAACTACCCTACGTCGAACGGGCGCAACCACCACCGAAACTAAAAAATTTCACTAGTTGCGTTCAAATTTATATCAATCAGGAGAAAAGCAGTGGAATCTTTACTCGATTTGATGGACGTTCGGCACGAAGCTTACTTGAGAGCCAAGGCGGGAGAATTCAAGAATGAAGCCGACACGAAAGCATGGAGAGTGGCTAATCGGGAATATGTTCAGCGTCGAATAGACGCGATTAAATCGGCTTCCCAGACGCGGCAGAGGCGCTCCATGGCTGCGTAGGGACTCAGAACTTTGTAGGGGCTACAGGTGACTCCAAAGCCCAAAACGCACCATTTGCGATGGAACTGACATTTTGCGGCTATCGGGTTCAAAGGGCTTGCAGACGTATATCGGGAAATAACGCACCACTTTGATTAGTTCGATGCGTTATGCGCACTGCCCCCCAAGGCGTGCCCCAGCCGAAGTCGGGGCAGTCGGAAGGGAAACGGCTAGGGCTAGAAGAGTTCCAGGAGTGTGGCTTGGATAGCGTGGTCAACCTGTTCGCGGGATGGCTGAGCGTAGATGCCGGTGGAAGCCACTGAGCGATGTCCCAGGGCATTCTGGACGGTAGTAAGGCTCCGATTAGCCGCAACCATGGCAAAGCCGAGCGAGTGCTTTAAGCAGTGGCAGTGCCGTTTCTCCTTCGGCATGCCAGCTTCCGCTGCCACTGCTTGGAAGATTCGGAAGAATGCACTCCTATCGAGCCTGCCGCCCTTTTGGGACGTAAAGACGTATTGACTAGCATCGTCTCGCTCTTCAAGCCACGCCTTTAGCACTCTAGCGACAGACAAAAGGGGCTGCCCAGACACATTCGTCAAAGCCGCAACGGTGGTGCGAGAGCCCTTAAGCCGACGAATCGTGATTGAGCCATTCTTGGCGTCAATGTCGGAGAGCCGAAGATTGCAGACTTCGCTTGCTCTCATACCGAAGCGGAAAGCGCACAAAATCATGGCGTGATTGCGTTTGGATGCGCTGGCGACCTTCAAAACTTTCAGGATTTCATCAGGCGTGAGTGCTTGCATGCCTCGCATCGTCTCAATGTTATGTTGCGTTGTCCATAGTACGCCCGTACCAATTTGCGTTAGCCCATCAACCCACCTGCTTGCTGTTTCGTTTCCGACAAACAGAAAGACAGAACGAAAAAAAGCTCGCCCCTCGTGTGCTCCTCGGGGAAAAAAGCTTGGGGCAGCTTTGAAAATCGCAAACGGGACCCGCAGCAAGGGGGCTATTCCGCCCCGTGTCATGCCTCTCTCAGCGGAAAGTTTTCGGGTGGTGAAGCAAAATCCGTTTTGAAAATATTTCAGCGGTAGGGGTGTCAGGCTAATAGATTTCGACCGCCGAAAACTTTAAGTACCTAAGCGAATTTCAAGTCCCCGCCCACAATTTTTGGAGAAATGACCGTGACAAAGGATTCCATCATCCGCTTGCTAGAGAAATTGACACATTCATCTTCGGGCTTACATCGCAGGCAGTTGGGTAGCGACGTTCGAGCCAACGCCCGAGTAATTCGGGACGAGCCATTTCCAAAGGGACTTCGTGGACTCATCGAAGAGACGGTTGTGCCCACGGGATTCAATAGCATTTGCAAAATACTGTGGACTATAACGCCGCATGGCAGAAACCTGCTCGAAGCCCTAAAAACTAATCCCGACGCACTTCCGCCCAAGGGAATCGGAGTGTCTGCCCGAGCCCGAGCCCAGCGTGACGCAGAATGCGATGCTGAGCGCATGAAAGAGAAGATGGCAGAACACGCTATTAAACACTTCCGTCGTCTGAAGTATGAACGTCACTTGCGAAATCCCAAGCACCGTGTCGGTGATTACGATGAAGAACCAACGTCCAGCATTACGGATACATCATCGGCTGATTTCAGAAAGCTGCCATCGCTCGAACGCATCCGAATCTTGCGAAAACAAAGCGGCTTCTCTCGCCCCAAGGATGATGCGGCTTCCAGCGAATGGACGAAACACGAAATAGCTTTGCTGAACCAATCCCTGTATCCCGAGCGTCAGAAACGGCAGGAACCTCAGGACAAGCACAATCCGAAACCTGACGCTTCTCAACCAGCTTCTTCTGTTCTTTTGTCTTTCGGTTTGTCGGATGAAGCACGGGAAGAATGGGACAGGAACGCCCAGCAGATTGCAGAGTGGCACGAACGCATGGATGCCGAACTTAAAAAACTAGGGTTGAAATAGGGAGAAGACATGGCAGACCGAACAAAACGAGTAGAAGGAAAAACAATTTGGTTTTGTACCAAACACGACGGGGGATGCTTCGGGGTGGTGCAATCTTCGGACATCACGAACGAAAGAGGCATCCCAATTCGACACGCCTTTGATACGGACGAAGACTTGGAGATACACAAGAAGTACGTGTGCTCTTTCGTTTCAAAATGCGAGACACGTCAACTCCGCCGTCCACAGCAGCAGATGGTTGCCATGACGCCGAAGCTAAACAGGAAGGGAAAGCCCATTCTGGACGAGCGTGGCTCGCCAATCATGGAAGGCGGCTACCCCCTGCGAGACGAAGAAGAGCATACCGTATGGCATTACATCGTAACGGGCGAAAAGGAAATCCACGTAGCCACGGAAGTGAACTTTTTCCTCTACGATTGCTAGCCTGCCGAAGGCTTCCCCTTCCTTCGTAGCGGATGGCTGCACGCCACAAACGGCTGTGGAAGTAATCGTGCAGTTCTGCGTGCCCTTACCTCGGGGCACTAGAACGAGCAATCGCCCAATTTTATGGACGCTCCAAAATCTCAGTGCATTGGGGCGAGTACAGCAAGTAATACGGCAGCAAAAGGAGAATCAAATGGCATCAGGATATGTGAACAAACTGAACAAGATTCAGGCGGAAAGAGCAGCCAAAGCAGGCTTGCCCGAGAACGGAGTGTCCGAAGCCTTCAGCAAGATGGCATCGTCGGGTGAATTGTTCAAAGGGCGTGTTTTTGTGAAATCCGACACTACGGACAAGGATGGACTTCGCACGCTTGTCTTTTTCGATAAGACAAAAGATGTGTGGGTGTTTCAGCAAGACATCAAAGGTCAAGTCCAGAACCGTTTCGAGTCCGACACGGAAGACGACGTATATGCCAAGGTTCGTGAGCACGCTCAGCAAGTCGAAGCCGAAAATGACCCAGAAGTGTTGACGTGCAATCGTTGGATGCGGGAATCAAAATGGGGAAGAGAATTTTCCACCTTCGAGTGTTTGGCAGCATGGCAGCAACTTGAAAAATATGTGCCAGCAGGCGGAGTCACCATCAAGGCTCTAGACCACGCATTTACGACCATCCTGGATTTGGATGACCATACCCAGAACTGGTTTCGCTTTGAACAGAAGCGAGACAGGTTACAACGTGAACGTGTCGAAGCCCAAGTCCGTACTCCCCATGAAAACTTGACGGCAGAAAATGAAGCCCGCAAGTCCGAAGACAATAGCAACCGAGCCAAGGATTTAAAAACCCTTCGTCACGAAGCCCTCTTTTCGGGACGAGCGAAGACTACTCCGTCCACGGGAACTGTCATTCGCAAGTATCCCTGTTTTCGGGTTAGGCAGTAACACTACGGGGACGCCGGTACGGGGGAAAGGAAGCCATTTCATCAGCGCATTGACGGCAGTAGCAATCTTGGGTCACTGAGTCTATATCCTCATAAATGACGCCTTCGCTGATGGTTTTGTGGCACTGGACACAAACCTCGGGGGGATGTTCGCCAATTATGGGGTCGAGTCTCACAGTCAACGAATCATAGCACAACAATCCGCCAACTTGCCGTTCATGCCTAGGACGAAAGCAAGCCCGTAAACCGCTGCAAGGGAGATTTTCATGGCGAGACGCAAAAAGGAAAGCCGTAATCATGTCGCGTTCGGAAGGGTTCAAATCCTCAGAGCCCGAATTACGGCTGCAGACAATCGGGTGGTGAACTGCCGTCTTTCCGATGGCACCACCAAAACGTTGTTGGCAGATGAGAAGTATTGGACAGACAAACAGAAAAACGGGGCAGGGGACGCAGCCGCCTGATAACTCGTCGGTATTTTTGTATTTTTGTTCGTTTGTCGCAGTAACAGACGATTCTGAAAAATCGCAATCATTCGGAATTGAGTACAGCAGCAAATCAGCAGGAGACTAGAAAATGTTAGACATGAATCAAAAGAACCTCAAGACAAAGAGAATCGTTCCAGCAGATACGTCACAAGCGTGGACATACGTGACGCTAAGTTCTCGCTATCGCCCAGCCCGCTACAAGCATTCGCTGGACACGGGACTAACTACGATTGCTTGTGTGGCATTGGACGTTCGGGCAGTCAAAGACGGCGGCACAGGCACGAATGATGTACTGCATTTCCGTGCTCACGACGCCATGGAACTTCGGGAAATCATAGAGAAGGCATTTCCGAACGCCGTCTTCTCCACGGTAAATCCCGAGCCATCGCTAAAGGAACAGCATGCAGCCGAAGTGAAAGAAGCCAAGGCAGCAGCCGACAAGGAACAGGAAGAGTACCAGTTGGTTCAACGAGTCACCACGGCACATCGGCAGATAGCATCCGAGATGACGCCACAGCAACTGGCAGAAGCCACAGCCGTAAATCTGGGTTCTTTCATCCGAGATTCAGACTGGTACAACTGGTTTCGTGAACATCGGGAAGGCACGGTCAACTTCTTGGATTTCCCGAACGGCGAAGGACGTAATCGAGCCACACTATTGGCAATTTGCAATCATCGTGGACAAATCCTGCCATTGCACGGCGAGTTGGATGCAGCGATGCGATACGGGCTGGCGAATAATCACTTCTATCTTCGCGATACGTACAAGCGTTCCGAACAAGATGAAATGCACGCCGTAAAGCAATATACGGGTGACGTTCCTAATGCACGAGTCTCAACCTTCAGCGACGAACAAGTGGCAGAAGCCAAGAGGCGTCTGCGTCAGGCATTGCCACAAGGAATCAAAGTCCCTGAAGAAAGAATCCAAGCCACGGCTAAAGAATTGGGCATCAGCCAATCCCTACTTGATGCCGTAATGGGACGCACAGGCTCTTTGATTGAAGCCAATGATGCTCGTCGACAAGTCCGTGGTCATCTTCGGGGCAATCCCAAACCCGATGTCAGCAACCTATCCGCAAAGGATTTGAAAGCAGGATTGGCAGCCCTTCGTCCGCCCGTTGACCCCAGTCGCCGTCGCCAAGGGTATTAGCCCTAAGGGCGATAGGCATTCTGTCGGTTTGTTTGTCGCCCTATTTCAGTTCCAAATAAAGGAGCTTCACAATGAAAGTAACAAATGACGTACAAGCAATCGAAGTTTTGGAATCGGTTCTCGCCTACTTGCGAAAGCGAGAGTTTAAGGAAAGCGGACGTCCAGCACCCGATTTGTCGGACCTGGGTGCCGTCATGGTGAGGGACGCAGACGCAGACTGATGGCGGGCGCGTTAGCATTGAGCGCGGGAAAGTTGATGTCGAAATCGGCTTTGCCCGTATAGGGCACCAAGACCGTGCTTTCCGTATTCGAAAACGTCCTGGTTATAGAACACGCTCGTAGACTGCTGCTACAACGGTTTCCGTGATTGCTAGAATCTAATTCATATCGAACCTCTCTTCAAAACGTGCCGCGGTACCATTCGTGGCTGGTTTAGAGTTGTTAGTCCCTTGCGCTTCGGCTTAGATCACCGTGGCACTCCAACGATTTTCCGTCTTCTACCAGCGTTGACGGTAGTGTCCGCCTTCGCTCTTGCTGACTTACATCTGGGGTAGCCGCGATCCCCTCCACTGCGCGGCTCCTCATTCCTCGGGTAAACCGGCACTGTGGTTTAAGGGCGCTGGCACTGAGAAGCGTAGGTAGGGGTATTCGTCTGCAAATTCAGGGACGCAAAGTGGACGGAGATTGGCGAGGCTTTTAGCCGTTGGAACGGCGCAATACGGGACGAAGTTCCTCTGGGTGGTCCTGAAGATAGGCGAGGAGGCGGCGGCGTTTTTCCTTGCCGCGTTTGCTATCGGCGGCGGATTGGGAATCTTCGGCTATCCAATCCGGGATGCGTGCGGCGACGCGCTCGTAAATGGAGACCCACATGTTTTTTACGGTCGGTAGAGAGACGTTCAGCTCCTGGGCCAGAGCCGAATTGGTTCCCGTATTATTGGACATGCAGCGCATCAACATGCGCTGTTCGCTCGCTCTTAAGTAAAGAAGGGGCGGTTGGTAGTCAAACAGTGTGCCAACCCAAGAGCCCGGCCGGCCACGCTCGAGCTCCCGCGTGATGCCGACAATATGGGGAGAGCGGGCAAATTCCCCGTTTCCTTTCTTGATTGATTTCAAATAGCGCGCGGATTTGGGATCCCAGCAGAGCCCGCCCGCGTCGATGGCCCACTGCAGGCGCTGCGGGCTTTCGGCTTGAGCAGTGATCATTTCCTTCAAACGAAACCCGCGATGTACCTCGATATAGGCGCCTCCCATCAGGTGATACAGCTCGCTACATTCCGCAAAACCCGGCCGAGGAAGCGCTTCCCAGACGAGCTGGTTGAGTCCTTCGCCGGAATTGGCTTCGCGAACTTCTCGATCAGAGAGCACGGGGGAATCTGCGCGGAGGGCGCGTTTGGCAAGTTCTGGGCCGAACCAGAATTGTGGCGGCAGCTTCAACTCGCGAATAAATTCGTCGCGCACGAACACGCCCACACCGACACCAGCGAGAGTGACGCGGCCTTTTTCGACCTCTTCGAAGACGGCCGTGGTCATGGACTCCGAGCCGAGCAAGCGAAGCCAAGAGCGGGGCAAGTCCTTGATCGCGGATTCATATCGCGGGCCGACGACGGGGTGGGTAGCCATTATTTCGGCGCATCTCGCGACGTCATTCGGTTTCATGGTGCGCCACCGCAGGGGCATGAAGGTACCTTCGCAAGGGTCCTTTTAGGCTACTTGTAATTAGCATAAGCGCTGCTAGGATTCCAGCCCTCGCTGCAACGGAGGACTTATGAGCCCAGTTCGAGGAACGCAAGCAAGCGGTACTAACGCCCTAATCCTGAGGTTGCCACTCATGGTTCTTGGTTTGAGTTTGTTCTTTGTGAGTGCGGCGCGGGCAGATGGGGTGACGGTGAGTTGCAGCTCAATTTCGGGTACGGCGGACCTGACAAGTAACATGGTTTGCCCGCGGCTCAATCCTGCGCTGGGAACTTTGACCGCGGTCACTCTAGCACTGAGCGCTAGCATCCCGAACGCCGTTTTCACCTTTACTAACAATACCGACGCGATTGTGTTTGTGACAGCGAACACACGGACTGACATTTTCGTTGGTCCGCTTGGCGGTTTCAGCTTTTCTAGTCCGTTTGTTTCCACCGCGGTCATTGGGGGCTTCAATGATTCTGAAATTCTCTCTGGGCACACCAAAGGCATAAGTACGTTCGCTGGTCCAACGGCGACGGTTATGAATACGGAAGGTACTGTCCTGATGCCCTATACGGGCACAGGCGATTTCGACATCAACGTTTCCGCCTTTAATGCAGAGTCTCTATCTGGAATCAACCAAGTAAACGTCTTGTTCAACGACGCAACCACGGTCGACGTAACTGCCGAAGTCACCTATACCTACACTCCGCAGAAGGTGACGGTGACTCCCGAACCTAGTAGCTTGCTTTTGCTTGGGGCAGGTTTAATAGGACTCGCTGGCCTTCTGCGTCGTCGCGTCGGAGTGTAAACAAGCCTCATTCATATGAAAAACATTTGTATCGTCCGGATAGGATCTATCAAGGGATAACGACTCTTTCGATGAGGAGCTACGACGATGATGTTTGCCTTCGACCAAACTACTCGAAATACTCGTAAGGGCCGGCTCTCATCCCTTCTCCTGTGGCGAACGGCGGTGCTTGCTATTCTATTTGCCAGCGTCGGAGCTACCCGCATGGCTGCACAAGCCGTCGCGCTGGATAGCACCCTTGCCGACTTCAGTCCCAATGATTATGCATGGGCTGTTGGCATCGACAGCCAAGGGCGCATTATTGTAGCTGGCCACGCCAGCGGGCTTTTTGAAGACGATTTCGCCCTAGTACGGCTCAACTCGGACGGATCCCCAGACAACTCATTTCGGTAACAGCCGCGAAGTCCAGAATAAGGTGGGTGTCTCGCAGAGCGCTGCGGCGGCAAAATCAACTGCTTCTCCGGGGATCGTCTTCAGTGCCAGCGCGGAACCGAGTACATTCTCCTGCAAGAATACAACGTGCTCCGGTCCGGCACAATTTGGCTTTTGGATCTGGTGTACAGCGCCCTCTTCCACGAGCAGCGGAAATTGTCGTGGCTTCATGTTTTTCCACAACCTCGAACCGATCGCGGTTCAAGTGACGGGCGCAGTTACATTGACCGGAACGACAGCGACGATCTCAGTCTCGTCTCCGACAACGGCCGCTATCGCGGTCGCCTGCACATTAGTGAACAACTCCCTCGTTTCCGGGAGGAATAACACAGTGACGGTGACTTGCGACGGTGCATCCCGGACGAAGCCTGGCCTTAGTGGCTCTTCGACGACAAACGCAGATGCGATCGTCCAGATCATCAACCGTCCCAATGAAACAAGTTCGCTTCAGCGACCACTCAAGCATGCGCGAGAAGGAGACGGGAACGCTGGCACTTCGTGGCCATTTTTGACAATTTGTCGCTACCACCAAGAGCCTACCTACTTCTCTGAGAGTCCAAACGGTCGATTTGCGATTCGTGCCGAACGCCACCGGCGAGCAGCGGCACGACTGACGCTCATTTCAATCGATTGCGAAACCGGACGCAACGCCAGTAGAAGAGGCTGAAGAGGAGGGCACCATGCAGCGTCTTAGATCCTGTAAGTCGACTTTCACGCTTGGATCGCTCCTCGCAGGCCTACGCGCACTCGTAGCGCTGTTGTTAGGGAGCTTTCTGTTCGCCAGCACGGGCACGGCCCAACACCTCGACAACAACGGGGGGCGCGTCTTGGCAAACCCGGAAATTCATAATGTGTATATCGATAGTAGCTGGGATTCCGACAACCCCGGCGCCACGACCTCCGACATCGATGGGTTCACGACGAGCCTGGTGAATAGCATCTACTTTACCTCGGCCAGTGAATCTAAATACGGCGTTGGCGCCGCATCCTTTACGGGTTCCACCGAAACCAGCTTCACGTCCAACATCTTGTGCCCTTCTCCGATTATCGCCGGCATTACGGATTTCTTCGCGATTAGTGCGTGGATGCAATGCATGACGCGTCCGTCGCCTATCCCATTTACTGGCACCCTTACAGGGATTCCGGCGCCGGATAACAATACCGTGTATGCGGTCTATATACCGAGCGCGACGCAGATCAACGATGCAGTCATCAGTTCTTGCGGAGGTTTCTCTGCTTATCATTTCTTTGGGATCACGCCTGTGTGGCAGATCGTGTTTACTCCATTGCCTGTTCCTGCCCTGGTGCCGCAGGGCTTCGCCTATACAGTGGTCCCGATGGACTGTGCCGCGCAGGTTCCGGATAAACGTGGTCCGAAAGGTAGTCTACTTTCCCTGCTCGATGGCGTCAGCGTCAGTGCGTCTCACGAGCTTATCGAGGCGTCCACCGATCCCGTCATCACGGAGGCCTGGATTGACAATTCTCTGGGTGAGTTCAGTGAAGACATCTTGATGGGCGGTGAGGCCGCCGATATCTGCGAAGTCAAGGACGTCCTTCCGGTGCAATTGCCGAGTGGACCGCTGGTTTCCGCTTACTGGTCCAACGCAGCCAATGCCTGCGTGCCCGACACGACGCCTCCGGTAACCACTGCGCTGCTCTCCCCGATGCCCAATGCGGCCGGCTGGAATAACACGGACGTGACGGTCACGTTCAACTCGACCGACAACGCGGGCGGCACCGGAGTCCAAGAAATCCACTTCACGCTTGCGGGCGCACCGGGTGGCGGCAGCATTGTGACCGGGAGTTCGGCCTCGGTTACCATCTCCACGGAGGGCAGCACGATCGTTACGTTCTTTGCCATCGACAACGCCGGTAATCAGGAGGTCCAGAAGACGGTCACAGTGGAGATCGATCGCACGCCGCCCTCCGTGACTTGCGGATCTCCGGATGGGTTGTGGCATGCCGGCGACGTGGCCATTCCTTGTACTGCCAGCGACAGCCTTTCGGGATTGGCCAGCGCTGCTGATGCGAGCTTCAATTTGACGACGTCCGTGCCAGTAGGCACGGAGACCAATAGCGCGTTCACGAACAGTCGTACGGTGTTCGACGTAGCCGGCAACAGCACCGCCCGGGGCCCGATCGGCCCGAACATGGTAGACAGGAAGCCGCCTGCGATCGTAATCAATCAGCCGATGGCGACGCAATACGTGCACAGCGCCACGTTGACGCTCAACTATACGGTCACTGACGGCGGATCCGGGGTTGGCACGGTTACACCGACCATGAACGGCAGCACAACCGTTGGGGGCAGCGGCTTGCCGAGCGGCCGAATGATTAACTTGCTTACGACGCTGCCGCTAGGGCCAAACACATTTGCCATCACCGCAGCCGATAAGGTCAACAACACGAGTTTGGCATCGGTGACCTTCACCATTATCGTTACGCCGCAGAGCATCATTGGCGACGTGAATCAACTACAGGCAAGCGGCGATATCAGCGCCGGCATCGCGGCGGCATTGCTGGCGAAGCTGAACGCCGCGTTGGCGAAGCGAAACGCTGGGCAGTGCGATCCGGCCGGCAATATCTATGGGGCATTCATCAATCAAATCATGGCGCAGACCGGGAAGGGGATTACGCCGGCAGCCGCGGCCATTCTGATCGCCGATGCGCAGTATTTGATCGCTCACTGCCCGTAAAGCGCCGGTTTACCCGAGGAATGAGGAGCCGCGCAGTGGAGGGGATCGCGGCTACCCCAGATGTAAGTCAGCAAGAGCGAAGGCGGACACTACCGTCAACGCTGGTAGGAGACGGAAAATCGTTGGAGTGCCACGGTGATCCAAGCCTTTAGGAGGAAATCGCATGTCAGCCAAGAAATCTACCAGGCATTTGAAAAAGGGGAAGAAGCTCGAAGCAACAAAGCCCCTGACGAAGTTGTCGGAATTTCACGTCATCAAGACGATTAATACCGCCTCTCCCTAGCCACCTTGTTCGTTCGGGGCCAAAGGTCAGAACGGTAGTTAAAGGAGCATGAAAATGGCAAAGCCCATGAAAATGGCAAAGTCAAAGAAGGGCAAACTGCACCGCAAGTTGACAGCAAAATTACTGCCTTCAGTCCGTCCTCTCAGGAAGGGGAATAGCGGACAGAAGTACTGCCCAAATTAGAGAGAACTGCTAAGGGAGGACGGCGGAACCGCAGGCCAAGAGGCGAATTATTGTTCTAAAGGAGCATAAAAATGGCAAAGCCCATGAAAATGGCAAAGTCAAAGAAGGGCAAACCGCACCGCAAGTTGACAGCAAAATTACTGCCTTCAGTCCGTACTCTCAGCAGGGCGCCTAGCGGCCGGGCGGGGGGGGCATGCCCAACTTAGAGAGAACTGCCAAGGGAGGACGGCGAATCGTCCGCCGGGTTGGGACCAGAACCGCAGGCCAAGAGGCGAATTATTATTCTAAAGGAGCATGAAAATGGCAAAGCCCATGAAAATGGCAAAGTCAAAGAAGGGCAAACCGCACCGCAAGTTGACAGCAAAATTACTGCCTTCAGTCCGTACTCTCAGCAGGGCGCCTAGCGGCCAGGGCGGGGGGAGATGCTAGAGAGAACTGCCAAGGGAGGACGGCGGAGCATGAGCTGATTCGGCGGGAAGGACATTGCCTTTTGTCCGCCCCCCATCGTTATGCTGCCGTTTGAGTTGTAGATGAAAACGCGTGCCAAGCAGGGTGCCCGAACGAGCGCTGCAGCCACTTCCAAACAAACCGGGGTGCCGCGCCCCGGGCGATCCAAAGATCGAAAGCAGCAAGCAGTCTTCCTGCGAGGTCCCATTGCAGCAAAATTCCTTCCGCAAGACCGATAGGAATAGTTCCCTCCCGGTGAGTTTAGCGCCGCTCCGAACTTCGAGTCTGTCCCACCAGGGAGTGGCTGAATACCTGCTGCTGCGGAGATTGATCACTGCGGGCGATGTGGTCAGCGGCAATCTTACGACAAAAATCATGTCCCGACGCAATCACGTATTTGCAGTCACCCGTGAGCCCGGGGAGTGCTATCTACTCAAGCAGGGCATTGGGCAGGATCGAACCGCGACGATTCAGCGGGAAGCGTTGGTCTACGAGCGGCTCAGTCGAATCTCCGGCAGCACGGGCTTCGCAAAGTACTTGCCGTGTTTTTACGAATACGATGCCAAAGAGTGCGTTCTCATTGTGGAATTCTTGAAGGATGGCGAGGATTTGCGCAGCCACTGCACGAAGCGCCACCGGCTCTCAGCAAAAATTGGAACGGAATTGGGGCGGGCGCTGGGCATACTACACCGCGCGAACTGGCCAACTGGAAGTGCCGCGGAACACGGACTGGATTTCGGGTGCAAGCCGCCCTGGGTCTTGTCGCAAGTGCGGCCTGATCTGAAGACTCTGCGCAGTTCCAGCGCCGGCACCATAGAACTGTACAAAATACTCCAGGGGTTCAGCGGTTTTCGCAAGCACTTCGACCGTCTCCGAGAGGAATGGAAGGCAGATCGCTTCATCCATTTTGATCTGCGGTGGGACAACTGCATCATCGTTCCACGCCGGGCTTCGAACGGCGCAAACGGGCATAAGGGTTTGAGAATCGTAGATTGGGAACTGGCGCGGCACGGCGACCCGCGCTGGGACGTAGGAGCAGTCTTCGCCAACTTCCTGAGTTTCTGGCTAGGCGGCTTTCCCGTAACTGGCGATACGCCGCCGGATCAATACCTGCCTTCCGCTGAAACCCCACTGGAACGGCTGCGACCAGCTCTACGCGCCTTTTGGTCTTCCTACGTAAGAGAAATGGAACTGAGCCAGGCCGCGGCTGAGGCATGGCTCTTGCGCGCCGTCGAATATGCCGCTGCCCAGCTTGTGCAAACAGCTTTTGAGCGATTGACAGAGTTGGCCGATCTCGAGGGAGTGACCATTTGCTTGATGCAAGTTAGCCTTAATCTGTTTGAACGCCCAGAGCAAGCAGCGAAATTGCTGGGAATCCCAGCCTGATTTGAAAGCGCAATGAACAACTACGGCGAGCAGGTGACGAATGCGGTTCGCGCTACAACCATTAATTCGTCGACTAGTTATTCCTGGTTCGGAAAATTCTCCGTGCCGTATCCTCAACGACAGGTGCGGGTTTTTACTTCCGGCACTGCACGCACGCTGCTGCTGTTCGATCTGCAAAACCAGCTTTACTCGAATTTTTATTGCTGCGGTGGCGCGAGGCCTGCCGGAGACGACGACATAGCCATCCCCGAGGTTGCCACCGAAGATTTTGTGGCGGACTTAGCGCGCGCGAACCGCGGGAAAGGCTTTTGCGAGGATCCGGGTTGGACCGTCCGGCAAATGCTAAAAGACCAAGTGCTTGTTCGACGGGGCCCGTTGGAAGCGTGGGTGCGTTCGAAGGATTGTCTGAGCGTCCGTGCCACATTGGCTCCTGGTATGCCGGTGAGCCTGCGCGTTTCGCGCGAGGCGCGGCGCATTTCGCCCGGGTTCTACTTTGTACTGGGCAAAACCCTTTGGCCATACACAACGCGGGCTATTGTCAGATTTTATTGGAATCTGACAGCGGAGGGCGCTCTGCGATTCTTGCGTACGGCCACAACCTTACTCGATCGCGCCGCCGTGCCCTTCCGGCTGAAAGTTCTCAATCATCCTGACCGATTCAACCGCTGCGACGCAGGTCTGCTCTATTTGCGTCAACAGGATTGCGACGCGGCATCTAAACATCTGGTGAAAATTTTTGCCGAGATCAGACCCTTCCTGCAGCAGGGAACTCCCGCGTTGACGCACACTTTGGCGCCTGGACTGGGCTGGGCCGAGGACCCCGGAGGCTCCGAGGCAACGATATATCGGAATAGTTTCGGAACCCATCGCTGCTATTTGTTGGCCGACGGGATGATTCGCGCTTACGAGCGACGGAAAATATCGTTGGAAGAGCGCCTACAGGTCGTCGAAAGGCGCTTCAGGGAAGAAGGCGTAAATCTCGAAGAGCCCTTCCGGGATTTCCGCCGCCGCCGCTACTCGTTGGATCACTTAGCTGCTCAGTTGGATTTGTGCCGCAGCGACAGGACGGTGAGCCCGCGACAGCCGGAGAATTCCCTTCTTGGAAGCGCGCAGGAAATCGGCCATCGCATTGCCAGGGAAGCCATCTGGGATGGAAACAGGTGCAACTGGTTGGGAGCTGCGCTTCCAAGTACAGGACTTGACCTGACGCAAGAGGACTTAGGACATACGCCTCTCGGCGTGGATCTCTATTCGGGCACGGCTGGGGTGGCGTTGTTTCTGGCTGAGCTTTGCGCCGAAGGAGGAAAAGACTTGCGCCATTCGGCCGTTGGGGCAATCCGTCACTCGCTCTCGGGTGCGGAAACTGTGGCTGCGGGTGATCGTTTGGCGCTTTACACGGGGTGGACCGGGATGGCACTCGCGGCAGCGCGTGTGGGAGTAATCACCGGGGACAGCGAGTGGCTGGAGCAGTCGGACAAGCTCGTGAAACGGATGAGCTGTGAAGAAAAGGAATTGAACGGATTCGACCTGCTCTCGGGCAAGGCGGGAGCTATTGTCGGTCTGCTCTCGCTTCGCCGTGTTTTCAAATACCTTCAATTATCGGAAATGGCGCATAGGTTGGGCGAGAAGCTGCTTCGAGAGGCGAACTGGGATCACGGGGCTTGCTCCTGGAAGTCGGAAAGGGTGAAGTCCCTTCAGAACCTTACCGGACTTGCGCAGGGAGCGGCAGGTGCTGCCTACGCTTTGCTCGAATTATTTCAGGAAACGGGCGATGCGAAGTTTCGGAAGGCAGCGGAAGGCGCGTTTGAATATGAGCGCCGAACATTTGATCGAGAAGCGTGTAACTGGCCCGATTTTCGCTCCCAGGCGAATCAACCGCGCTCCCTCGCCCGTCGCGGTGCGCTCTCTTTTGCAAATTCCTGGTCGCACGGCGCACCTGGGATTACGCTTTCGCGTCTTCACGCGGTTGAAATCTTGAAAAACGGAATCTACAAGCTGGAAGTTATGAGTGCTGCTAAAACGATCCGGCAATCGCTGGACGATTGGCGGAAATTGCACAGCGGGAACTGGTCGCTCGCCGAGGGGCTCGCAGGCAATTGCGAAGTGCTCCTCTGCGCGAGTGACATGATGGCGCCTGAGCTCGGCGCCGAGCGCTCCTTCGTTTCAGAGATCGTCCAAGAGGCCTGCGGGAATTACGCTCAGCCGGGTCATCATTGGCCCTGCGCCACAAAGGCTGGGAAGACTCCCAGCCTGATGTTGGGACTGGCAGGTGTTGGATACCTTTGTTTGCGCCTGTTGAAACCACAAATCTCGCCGGTGTTAGCCTTCCGCCCAGAGGCTCATGCCGGAAGCAGGTATGTCTCGGCCGCCCCTGCGGCGACTGGGAGCGAACCACTCGGGCAAAGAGGAGCGCGTACAAACCGCTTAGGACGACCACCCGCATCGATGCCTGACGCCACATGAGTCAAAATATGGGCCCTGCCTTCGTAAGGCGTAATAGCGTCATGGGTATCTGTCGAGAACAGGGACTATCACTACCTATCTCAATCTGAGATAGCTGCGCTAGTCGTACAAGTGAATTACGGACGGAGAGCCCGTACGGCTACTGCACCTCCCAATAGTAGGCAACCATTCACCCAACGAGGATAGCTTCGCTCTTGCGAATGAATTGAGTGTTCCGGAAAACAGAGTCTCCAGACTCCCGATAAAACGAGTGCTCCAAAAAGTGCGCCAAAATACCAACCCCGCCACCACAGACACGGGACTGAAATCAACAAAAGGCACCCACCCACCAGCCGTACGAGATTCGGTCTGCTCATCCACCGCGCTGTTTGCGACTGCATGAAGATGTGGCACAGGCCAGATAGCAGCAGGAAAGTGGTGATGATGTTTATATGTAGACGGACTTCGTCATCGCAGTGAAATCTTCAAGTCTCACAGATTGTACCTACCGGACAACGACATTCAGATAGATGTCGAGAACAGGTGCCGGCTCAACTGGTTGATGCAACACTCTTCTACTCTGTTGATCCGATTGTGTTTTTCAAAGAGCACTGATCCTTTGGGCTGTATTCAATTAGACCTAAACAGGGCAGTGTTTTCTTTGAATCAGCGCTCTCGAACGAATTTAGCCATTGAAACACTGCAGATTGGACTTCGAGCTCGTGTTGCGTCGACCCATTGAGACCACCGGGATTATCACTACCTATCTCAGACTGAGATTGCTGGTGGTAAGCGGATTTCTCAATACCTATCTGGGAAGCGGCCGCTGCCGGCCCGTTTGCGGGCCTAGTTTCCGGTTATCCGAATGAGCATTTGTGAGGCACTTGCACGTGTAAGTCGCGTAAAAATGCTGTCGGAGCCGACAAATCTCTTGAAAGAGAATTGCAAATTTGAAATTGGAAATTTCAGATTGTAAGGTCAAGCTCATGGCCCTAAGCCGACCTTGCGGACCAATTCTTGGAACCGAGGATCGGATTGAAAATCGTCGAACGCGACATCCGAGATTAAGTCCGTCATGCCTACCGAACGCTCCTCGTAAGCCTTATCGAGGTACTGGAATGTTTTTGCGCGATCACCAAGCCCGGCATAGATGAGAGCTGTTTCATAAGAACGAACGTATTGGTTGGCTGGACGTTGACTCATGGTCGCTAACATCGCAAGAGCGTCCTGCTTCCTCCCGCTGACGGCGTATACATAGCCCAGAAGCCCTAAAAATGAGTCGTCACCAGACAGGGCCTTTGATCGCTCAAACTCCGCGACACTCTCCTGATAGCGGTGCTGCTCCAGCAGTGCGTAGCCCAGTGACCAGTGAACTCCTGGGGAATTGGGCTCGATCTCGAGGGCCTCTTGAAAATGACGCGTTGCCTCGTCCCTGCGTCCGATATGAGCGAGGACTATCGCCAAATGCGCGTGGTGTAGACCTCCGAGCGGATTCAGCTCGATGCACTTCGAGAATTCACGAACCGCGTCATTCGAATGGCCTAGATTCACCGAATACCAGCCCATCGCGTGATGTGCCATCTCTGAGCTTGGCTGGAGATCAATCGCCTTCTGAATCTCCCTTCCAGCACCCTCCCAATCCCACTCGTAATCCTCCAGGAAAGTGCCTAAAGCTGTGTGCCCTGCCGGGTCGAATGGGTCGAGTTCGATGGCCTTCAATGCCTCCGCCTTGGCTTTCGGCATCCCGTCCGAGGCAGGTGTCTCCCCATAAGTCACCTGCCAGTCGTATGCCGCCGACAACCCGGCGTGGGCAGGCGCATATGTCGGGTCTTTCGTGATTGACTCCCGAAGGTACTCGACACATTTCTGCAAGCTGCCGCTGATCTCTTGCAAGCACAAATACGACCCCTTCAGATACAGACGGTATGCATCAGGATCGATCTGCCGCGCGTCCGTCGGTTTGTCGCTCTCTCGAAAAGCGACAGATCCTTCGATGATTTCTGTCACACCCTGGGCCAGCTCTCTTTGCATCTTCAAGATATCACGCAGATCGCGGTCGTACTCTTGCGCCCACAGATGACGGTCATCGTGAGCATCAATGAGTTGCACCGTCACCCGAACCCGATCTCCAGCCTGCAGTGCTGCGCCTTCCACGATCAAGTCTGCGTTGAGTTCGCCGGCGATCTGAGGCAGGGACTTACTGGATCCCACGTAGCTCCTGACCGATGTGGCCGAGAGTACTTGTAACGAGCCGACCCGCCCCAGGTCGGTGATGATCTCGTCAGTGATCCCATCGCTGAAATACTGCTGATTCGGATCTCCGCTGAGATTCTTGAACGGCAAGACCGCGATGCGATTCCCCCTCGCCCTTCGCTCACCGATGTTTGCATGCTGCCGCCATGCGAGAAACCCAGCAGCAAGCAGAAGAGTTAGAACACAGACCACTGCAAACCCTCGGAGCCTTTGACGGCGAGGATCAGGCGCGCTTGGTGGCGCGGGTTCTTGAATCGTCTGCTCGGAAGAGACCTGATGCAACGCTCCGACGAATCGGTAACCGTGGCGTGGGAGGGTCTCGATGTAACGGGGAGTTTCAGCGGAGTCGCCGAGGGCCTCTCGAATGCGCGCGATTGCCTTGTTCAAAGCGTGGTCAGTGTCGCCGAATGATTGACTGGGCCAGATTCGCGAGCATATCTCCTCGCGGGTCACAACTTCGCCTCCGCGTTCGAGCAGGATCACTAATACCTGGAGTGGTTGGCCCTGGAGTCGCACCCTCATCCCCGCCTTGCGCAGTTCCCCCGAATGCGTATCCAGTTCAAAAACGCCGAAACGGAGGAAGCGGGGAATCTGGTTGGAGAGTGTTCGTTCCATTTCCGAAACTTTCGCAGGGCAGTGGCGCGAGTGTAGCACAGCGATTAAGTGCGGAATATAGAACTATAAGGCGTTTGAGATCAATAGCATGCCCGGGGACACAACTGGGATTGAACGGGAATTGACGTTCGTCGCGAATCCTTAGATAGCTACTGCCGCAAACGGCATTCCTTCTCGAGTTTTACGGACTCTTCAATCAGGTAACACGGGAGGAAAATATGAAACAGATACGTTGTCTTGCAGCCTTTACTTGTTTTGCGCTACTGGCCTCGGGCTGGTCTTCGAGCGCCCACGCCCAAGAACCATCGGTGAAGGTGAGCGTTTTCGCCACGGGACTAGTCAATCCTCGCGGTCTGAAGTTCGGCCCGGACGGCTATCTCTATGTCGCCGAAGCCGGTTCCCCCACGGGCATCGTGACTGAGGCTCCAGGCGGTTTGGGGGGGAATTGCTCAGCCGGAGGCGGGGCTCCGGGTGGGGGGACTTATTTGGGAAGTACGACCGGATCGCGCATTTCAAGGATCGATGCGGACGGCAACGTTACAACCTTCGTTGACAACCTGCCCTCCGACGAGATCGCCGGTCTTGCCAGTGGAGTTGCCGACGTCGCGTTCATTGGAAACACACTATACGCCATTTACGCGGGTGCTGGATGTTCGCACGGCGTACCCTCCATTCCGAACGCGGTCGTCCGGATAAAGCCTGACCACACTCCGACCATCATTGCCGATCTTGGGGCTTTTCTACAGAGTCATCCGGTGGCCAACCCCACCGATCCGATCACCGGCGACTTTGAACCCGACGGTACATGGTACAGCATGATCGCGCTGCGGGGTGACCTCTATGCCGTCGAGCCCAATCATGGCGAACTGGACAAGATCACCACGGACGGCAAGATCACCCGGGTAATCGACATCTCCGCCTCACTGGGTCACGTGGTACCGACCGTGGTTGGCGACCACGGTGTCTTCTATGTCAGCAACTTGGGCCAATTCGATCCTGATCAGCTCAACACGCAAGACGTGTTCCACATCACTCCGAGCGGTCAGCTCAAGGTCGTGGCGACCGGGTTTAGCAAGGTGCTGGGCCTGGCTTTTGACGGGCGCGCTCGTCTGTATCTGCTGGAGACCTCGTACTCAACGAGTTCCCCAGGTCCCGTACCGGCAACGGGTCGTCTTATTCGCATACTGCCCAATGGCCAGCAGCAGGTTCTGATCGACAGCACGCCTGACGATCCTCTGTTCTTTCCCACCGGCCTCACCTTTGGACCAGACGGCTTGCTGTACATTTCGAACCATGGTTTCGGTCCGCCGGGCGGCGAGATTATCAAGGTCGAGGTCAAAGACTGAGATGGCATGACCATTTGTCGCGCTACCGCCGCCATCCCGCTCGGGGTGGCGGCAACGTAGCCGACGAAATAAACGCTGATCCTATGGAAATTCGGGGAAATGGCGGACGAGCGGCCAGACGCTGCCGATGAGGACGACGCAAATGGCTCGAGGCCAAATGCTCAGTTGGGGTCGGCGAGTTCTCCTGCGTTCTCGGTCTTTCTCTGATTACTCATAACTTCGTTCGGTTCTTGTGACAAAACTGTGCGCGGTTCGTACTCGATTCAGGCCCACAACTGGGCGATGAGTCGGCTTGTAGGAAGTGGTCTCCACGCTTGGCATCGTACTTTCCGGATAGGTGTCGAGAACAGGGGTGGCTGTTGAAAAACTCGCTCGCCACGAATTCGCAGAAATTGCTTCGCGTCAGGAAGCTCTACAAACGATTTTCCCCAGTCTTCGAGACATTTTCTATCACCCGATTTTCGACTTTTTTCAGAAAAACCGACTTTTTCAACAGCCACAGGGATTATCACTACCTATCTCAGACTGAGATTGCTGGTGGTAAGCGGATTTCTCAACATCTATCTGCGATTCGTTAAAGCCAGATTACAACTCCGGAGTTGTCCTTCGGTATGCGACAAATATCTCGCTTGAAGACGACCATCGTGCCGACGTCCGTGTCCGGGAATGAATGGGAACACGCTGTGCTCGCACGCATGATGGACACGTTCTCATACTCAGCAATGTTTCCGAGGCCACACGAGGCCTGGAAGCTCCCAGTCTTGATTAGTTTTCCTCTCGAACTAGCAGGGGCAACTTCTTCTATGATTTTAGACACCTCAGCTCCGGCATGACAATATCGTTCGGTGTTACTGAATGGATTAGCGATTGAGTGGGTTCTATTCTCAACTCACATGCCTGACGGTCCGAACCGTATTCCACGGTGAGAGATATTCCGGGCGCCACCGTAAAACGCTCGATGTCCGGTCGCCCATAGCGACTGTGGAAGTCCTGAGAGCTCGGCGCTAAGCCGACCGTTGCTACAGCCACGACTAGGCATCCAACCGCAGTGCGCATGGCGGCCTTATTGTAATTTCTTGATATGCATTCAGCAATCGGGTAGTGACGCCTCCTCCGGGATAAGTGTTGGTAACAGGGGTGGCTGTTGAAAAAGTCTTCGTGAAATATGAACGGAACTGTTGCAGCAACGTCTATATGAGCAAGCGTTCTGCCGATGCTCTTCTTCATCGCCATTCACGGAGGCTTGCGGATTATGATGGGACAACACTCCCGTTCCGAGTCGCTGTTCTACTACTTTCGCATTGAAGATCAGGTTCCTGAAAACCACCTACTGCGTCTCCTGGACCGACACATCAGCTTCGATTTCGTTCGTGAGAAGCTGAAGGACTCCTACAGCGATACGGGCAGACCTTCGATCGATCCGGAACTTCTATTGCGCATCCTGCTGATCGGCTATCTCTATGGCGTCACCAGCGAGCGCAAGCTGGTCGAGGAACTGCAGATGCATCTGGCCTGGCGCTGGTTTACCGGACTCAGCTTCGATCAGGAGATTCCCCATCACTCCACGTTTTCCAAGAACCGTCATGGACGCTTTCAGGAGTCGAACCTCTTTCAGCAACTCTTTGAAGAGATTGTGGATCGCTGCTTGGAAGCTGGGTTGGTCGAGGGCGAGCACCTGTCCGTGGATGGCAGCTTCATTCCCGCGAATGCCAGCCGGTCGAGCCGCATCCCGCGGGAGCAGTTGACGGAAGTGGCCCACGTGAAGGGCACGGTGCGCGAGTACTTGGCGGACCTCGAGCAAGAAAACCCGATCGAAGAGCCGGCCCATCAACAAGACCAGGTATCGACGACGGATCCGGATTCAACCTATTCAACCAAGGGCGATCGTCGGGCGGAGCTGGGGTACTTCAACAACTATCTGATCGACAACCAGAGTTGCGTAATTGTTGGCGTTCAGGCTACATCCGCTCGACTGAGCCAGGAAAGTGCGGCGGCTCGCGAGATGATCACTCGGTCAGCGGAGAGACGCGGGCGCTTCCCACAGTCGGTTGCCGCCGACACGACTTATGGGAACGGTGAGCTTTTGGCTTGGTTTGAGGAACGAAACATCACTCCCTATATTCGCGTGAAAGAGAGTCCTGCTCCCAAAACCAACTTGTATGGGATCGAAAAGTTCATCCTACGTTGCCGAGACGAACAGCTATCAATGTCCGGAAGGAAAGCGACTAACGTACCTTGGGGTGAATCCGCGCAACCGAAACCATATCTACAGGGCAACGCGAAAACGGTGTCGGGAGTGCTCGCAGAAATCGCAGTGCACCACCGGCCACTATCGGCAGATCGCGATCCATGTTCACGAACCGGCGCGACAACGGGCACGAGAGCGAACGACCGTTCCGGCTTTCGCGGCAGCGCAACGCCAACGCCGGAAAGTAGAAGCACTCTTTGCGGAGTTGAAGAACCAGATCGGACTGCGCAGGGTGCGTTTAAGGAGAATGAAGCATGTTCGCGAACAATTCTTTCTCGCGGCTACAGCGCAGAACTTGAAACGACTGGCTCGCTTCCTAAGATCGAGATCTCTAGAATCAGCCACGGTTCGGATCTGAGATAGAAAAAAGAAAGCGCGATACCCCACAGAAAATCACCCCAGATCAAAACTCCTGCCAGCGGGCGAGTTTTTCAACACCCACAGGGATTATCACTACCTATCTCAAAATGCGACGAGTCTTGCGGTTGCTGAGGGATGAGCAGGTCGATTAGAAAGTTTCGAGGCAGTCTTCATGCGGAACCATTGGCTTAGGTTCTTGCCAGTATCCATACACGCATCGAGTCTCACCGCGTGAACAATCGTGCGTATCGTGAATTACGCCGTCAATCACAGCAGTGAGATGCTTGGAGACGCTAACGACCAATCTACCTCGGGGAAGTTCGTTTGCCCGCAAGTGAACCGTGCATCCGGAGCCGATTTGCATCGTTGGAGTCCATTTCCAACCCAGCGATTCCATCACCCATTTGATTGTGGATTTGTGAACACCCGTTCGTGCGTTGCTTGTTCCGCGCTTACGTTTGCCCGTTCGTTCGCGGGCCGACAGTTTGTTCACAAGGTCGTAGATTTCCTGATATGGCAGTCCAGTCGCAATTGCCATAGAGCGCACTACGCAATCTCCGGCGCTACCCTTATACCCTGCCGTGATTCTCCCGCCATCGTCGAATTGAAACTTCACGGTTAGCTTCTGGCCCAACGGTATCGCATGGTAAGAACCTTGCCCTGTTGTTGAAGTTCAAGCACAGCCGAAGTTCAAATTCTACATCTAGTCAATTGCTTTCCCCTGCCCGTATGCCATACAAAGTCACCTTGTTATCAGCCACGTTCGCCAGGTAGCGTCCCTCGCTGAGGAACTGCATCACCTTCTTGCCAGACCGCGCCATTTGTCCCCAGCGGGTCTTGGTTTCCGGATTCTGCTCTAAGCCTCGAATCTCGTTGCCTTCAAAAATAAAATCCACCTGACGCAAACCTCGTCTGGGAGTTTGCCGAACAAAGTATCGCTCTGTGCCTAGCACGACCTCCCTGGCATTCTCCACGAGGGTCTGTCTCCAGACGTCAATAAGTGTTTGCTCGAAAGAAGACTTGGCCATGTTGGGTGAATTATATGTGGCGTCTGGACCGTCCTCCGCACAAAAAAGGAGTAGAATCCCGCCAAAGGACCTATTTTCATCCCGGCTTAGAGGTGAACACAATTGAGCAAGAATACGTTCTCCCTACTGGCAAGCACAATCTTTCTCATCGTCGCGGTGGCTCACGCGTTGCGGCTCGTCTTCAAATGGCAGGTGATTGTGGCCGGCTGGCAGGTTCCGATGTGGCTGAGTGCGGTCGCTTTTGTCGTCGCAGTTTATCTTGCGTATGAAGGCTTACAACGAGCGTAATCTTCGACGCAGATACAAGACCAGACGTAACTGACAAAGGTGAGCTGCTCTGACCACGTGTTGTTCCGGGAGAGATTCATGTTCGCAAAACGCTCTTGGTCTCCTCTTCACACTGGGTCAGTTCGAGCCTTCGCGCCCGGCGAACAAGTCTCCAATCCTTGTCCTGGCGATTTCGTCTTCACCCACGGCACCAGCTGGACCAGCCGTTTGATTCGCTTTGGTCAGAAAATCCGTTACGGGGGTCCTGACAAAATATTCACACGTTGGAATCACGCCGCTATTTTCGTCAGTGAAGGAGGCGACATTATCGAAGCGCTCGGTGGTGGTGTTCAGCGGCGCAACATTTCGGTCTACATAGAAACCGAATATCATGTCGTCCACCTCGAAAACGTGGTCGACATCAATCGAACCCATGAAGTCGAGTTCGCTCAAGCCTGCCTCAACGACCACTACGGCTGGCTCACCATTCTCAGTATTGCTCTCTGCCTCCTTACTGGCTCTAAACTCGGCTTCGGCGTGGACGGCCAGGAAATCTGCTCTGCGCTGGTTGCTCGTTGCCTCGAAAGGACAGGCGAAATCTTCCCCACAGACCCTTGGCACATAATGCCGGCCGACCTGGCCAAGTATTACAACGTCCGACCCTCCAATCCCAACGCTACGATTGGCACAGTTCCTTCCGCCGACAGCGGTATTCAGGCTCGTTCGACGTAGCGGAGGCTCGCCATACCAGTTTGGACATCCCCAGAAAATCCGTCTCACTGAAATCTGTCGAGTACAATCCGTTCAGTCTTAGCTACCTGAAGTATTTTTGCCTTATCCACGTCGGTAGGGATAGCATCTCCGGCAGGCCGACATCAAACCAAGGAGAAAATGTGGACTTCGTAACCAAATTTGAAAAGGCGCTTCGTAAAAAGCATCATCTACTGATGACAGAGGTTGCGAAACTAGAGCACCTTATAGATGCGTTCGACAAAGGTACAAAGCGTAATATCAAAGGGGGTCGGAGTTGGTTAACGCCTTTGGCTCGCAAGAAAATCTCGATGGCTCAAAAACGCAGGTGGGCCGCAAAGAAAAGCTAACGCTTAATTGAGGAGGCCGGTCATGCTCATTTTCAAAGGCGTTTTGGTCATTATGGCCCTATTTCTCATTGGTTCGCTGATTTACATGCTAGCGGCACCCCGACTGATACGAGCGCCCGGCGTCGACATCATTTCGACCAACAGTCCATTTTTGTGGATGGCGTTCGCCATTTCGCTGGCTATTCGGTTGCTTTATCTCGCAAGAGGATTGTGGGTCTTTCAAGGTGTGATGCTCGGACTTAGTGATGTTCATTCTCGGAGTAGCGGTTTTTTGGATTACTTATGCCCGCAGTTTGAATTTGCCGCCTGCAGCCGCCAGGGTTAGCCATCGGCATCAACATACCAAAATCTGCTGCCATGGCTCATCGTCGGTTTGATTTGCTCGGTCGGCTTGGGATTGGCGATTGTCGCAGTACTGGCCGAAAAGCATGACACCTGTTCCCTAGCTCAACTTCGAACTGTCCCTATTCGTGGAACGGCTCGAATGGCTCAGCGAACGGCTCTCGAAAGAAAAGCTCTCGGAGTGCTGGGAGTTCCTTTCTCTACGATTCCGACCGGCCCAAACCTACCTAACGAGGTATTTCGCTGACATCATCGAGCCGAATAAACGTTCCAATTCTCGGGCTGATGCGCTTGACATTGTTCCTATCTCTGACCAGGTGTTGTGCCATTCCAACGGCTGATTCACATTGGGCATTCGTGAACAAGTCAACGAGCTTCCATATCCAGTACCCTCTCCCAACCGAATGAAAACGGGCCATACCAGCGCCGAAGGGAGTTGTAGTACATCCCAAGCCTGAGAACACGCAGCTCGTCTGGCGACCAACCTAGAATTCCAATTGCCTCTATAACCGCTACTGCAATTGGATTATTGGCCCAGACTCCGCCATCGATAAGTGGCACTC
>CAVRFZ010000019.1:0-245492 GCA_963720655.1 uncultured Acidobacteriota bacterium
TTCTAATCGCAAATAAAATGCGATTTTGACGACCGGAAAATGAGCCACGCAACCATCCAAATCGACGCCGAAAACAAGCCAATCGGTTCGGGCGGCCACATGCGCGCAGGCGTCTATCGCGGCAAGGGCCGCGTGGTTGTAGAATCTGTCCCCGTCCCCGAAATTGGCGAAGGCGAAGTGCTGTTCCGCGTCGCCGCATGCGGGATTTGCGGCACGGACATCAAGAAAATCGAGCACGGCTACGTCGTCCCGCCGCAGATTCTCGGCCACGAACTTGCCGGCACCGTCGTGAAAGTGGGCGCGGGCGTGAAGAAGTTCAAGGCCGGGGACCGCGTGATGAGCTTTCACCACGTTCCTTGCGGCGCATGCTTCTACTGCGAACGAAAACTGTTCTCGCAATGCGCGGGATACAAGAAGACCGGTCTCACTGCCGGCTTCGATCCCAACGGCGGAGGCTTCGCGGAATATGTGCGCGCGATGCCGTGGGTCGTCGAACGCGGAATGATCGCTCTGCCTCCCGATGTCACCTTTGAAGACGCCACCTTCATCGAGCCTGTGAATACTTGTCTCAAGGCTGTTCGCAAGGCGCGTGTCGCGCCCGGCGAAACCGTGCTGGTGATCGGGCAGGGGCCCATCGGAATGCTGCTGATGCTCCTGGCGAAGTACGAGGGCGCCGAGGTTTTCACGAGCGATCCGATGCCCGGCCGCCGCGCCGCGAGCCTGCGCTTTGGCGCCGCGGAATCGTTCGATCCCAAGAGCGCAGATTTGTTGGACGAAATGCGCCGCCGCACTTCCGGACGAGGGGCGGACGCCATCCTGGTGGCGGTGCCCAACCCGTCATTAGTCCCCGAAGCGCTGGCTATCGCAAGGCCGGGCGGGCGCGTGTTATTGTTTGCTCATAACGACCCGGTGACGCGATTGGAATTTCCTGCCGCTGCCGTTGGGGTGGAAGAAAAAGAAATTCTGGGAAGCTACAGCGCTTCGGCAGACGATCAAGAAGAGTCTGCGGCGCTCGTGTTCGAGCGGCGCTTGCCGATACGGGAGATGATCTCACACCGGTTTCCACTGGAGCGCATCGCGGACGCGCTGGAGTTGGCGGCAAGGCCCGTGGATGGTACGCTAAAAGTAGTGATCACGCACCAATGAGACGAGAGAGAAACGGACATATGAATGCGGCCGTGCTCTACGGCCGGGAAGACGTAAAGATAGAACGCGTGGACATTCCTCGCGTTGCGGATGATGAAGTGCTGGTACGCGTGGAAGTGGCGCTGACGTGCGGCACGGATCTGAAAGTCTGGAAACAGGGCTTTCACGCCCGGATGATCAAGCCGCCCGCGCTTTTTGGACATGAGCTGGCGGGCGTGATCGAAGAGCAGGGCCGCTCGGTAAACGGCGGCGTGCACAAAGGCATGCGCGTGCTGCCCGCGAATTCGGCGCCGTGCAACACGTGCTTCTTCTGCCGCAAGGGCCAGCCGAATCTCTGCGAAGACCTTCTCTTCAACAACGGCGCGTATGCCGAATACATCCGCATCCCTGGCAGAATCGTTCGCCAGAACATGCTCGAAATTCCCGAAGGCGTCTCGTTTGTGGATGCGGCCATGGCTGAGCCGCTGGCCTGCGTCTTGCGGGGCATTCACGAAACGGGCATTCGCACCGGTGATACGGCGGTCGTGATCGGTTGCGGTCCGATTGGGTTGAAATTTGTTCGCGTGCTCTCGTCGCGCGGGGTGCGTGTGATTGCCCTGGGCAAGCGAAAATCGCAGACTCGCGCCGCAGAACGCCTGGGTGCGGTGGCGGCGTTCGATATCAGCGAGATTGAAAATCCAGTAAGGCTCGTCCGCGAAATGAGCGATGGCTGCCGCGGTGCGGACGCCGTGATTGAAGCAGTGGGGACGGCGACCACCTGGCAGTGGGCTGTGCAGATGGCTCGCAAAGGCGGCACCGTAAATCTCTTCGGTGGCTGTCCGCGAGGCTCGCACGTGGAGTTCGATCCCGCCGCTCTTCACTATTCCGAGATCACCATCAAGTCGACTTTTCATCACACGCCGCAATTTATGCGCGAAGCGCTTGAAACGATCGCGCGCGGGGAAGTTCGCGCCAGCGATTTCATCACCGGGGAAGTGCCGCTCGCGGAGTTGCCGGCCGTGTTCGAGCACATGAAGCACCGCAACGGCCAGTTGAAGACTGCTATCATTCCTTAAGCTATTTTGCCGCGCCACTGCGGCCCGAGTTTTTACCCGCAAGCGCTCTGGTTGATTCGAAACGGGGAACAGAGCGAGTTCGTTCTGAATCAGTACGTACAAGCGAAAGGCAAGCAAGCACCTCTCTGCGTCAGCTACCGTGTTAGCTACACCAGAACTCGAAATCGCGCGCCATCTCCCTGCGGAAGGCTGCAGCGCCGCCGAAGCCGAGCGCTACACGCGCTGGCTGGCCACGCATCACTACGAGAATTTCAACGTGGTCTCGTGGCTGCTCCCGAAGCGGCTGCACCAGCATTTCTACAATCTGTATGCCTACTGTCGCTGGTCGGATGATCTCGGCGACGAGATCCCGGATCACCAACGCGCTCTCGATCTGCTCGATGCGTGGGAAGACGAGCTGCATCTGTGCTATGTGGCCGGGCGCGGCCCATCACATCCCGTGCTGATTGCCCTGGGTGAAACGATTCGCGCGAAGGATATTCCGCAGAAGCCGTTCAGCGATTTGTTGCGGGCATTCCGGCAGGACCAGCGAGTGCAGCGCTACGCCACCTGGGACGCCGTGCTCGACTACTGCGTGTATTCGGCGAACCCGGTGGGCCGCCTGGTGCTGTATCTCTGTGGATACCGCGATGGGGAGCGCCAGAAGCTTTCTGATTACACCTGCACCGCGTTGCAGCTGGCGAATTTCTGGCAAGACGTTTCGCGCGACCTGGAAAAGGGGCGCATCTACATTCCGCTGGACGCGCTCGCGGAGCATGGGTTGACGGAAGCAGATATCGTCGAGCGTCGATTCAGCGAGCGCTATGTATCGGTGATGAATGATTTGATCACGCGGACGCGAGAGTTGTTCGCGTCGGGAATGCCGTTGGTCGATCGCGTCGAAGGGTCCATTCGCATCGACATCGAAATGTTCAGCCGTGGCGGCCTGGCGATCCTCGATGCGATCGAGTCGTCGGGATATGACACGCTCAATTATCGCCCTGCGCTAACGAAATGGACGCAGCTCCGTTTGCTCACGCGTGCCCTGGCTAGCCGCGCAGCGTCGAAGGATCGCGTAGAACGACCAACTACGCGCGAAGAAATGCCTCGGCGATTGCGGGGTGAATCGGCGGCTGTTGCGCCGGATGCAGGTTCAACCGAAGTCGACGCGATCACGGTCCGCGATTCCTACACTGAATGCAACCGGATTGCGCGAGGAGCGCATAGCAGTTTCTATCTCGCTTTCTTTGGCTTGCCGCGCGACAAGCGCAATGCGCTGTTTGCGCTCTATGCGTTCATGCGGCTGATTGACAATGTGTCGGATGAACCTGGAGACCTCGAAGCGAAGCGACGCGGGCTGGCGCGATGGCGCGGGATGCTCGATGAAGCCATCGCCGGCGAGACGAGCAGCCACGCAATTCTGCCTGCGCTGGCCGATTCGATTACGCGATTCAAAATCCCGACGCGCTACTTTCACGATTTGATCCTCGGTGCGGAGATGGATTTAACCGTCGCAACATACGCGACATTCGACCAGCTTTCCGAGTATTGCTACCGCGTGGCGGGAACCGTGGGACTCACCTGCCTGCACGTTTTCGGTTTCCGCGATCCGCGCGATCCCGATCTGGCGGAACGGCTGGGCCTCGCGTTTCAATTGACGAACATCATCCGCGATGTGAAAGCCGACCTCGAAATGGGCCGCGTCTATCTTCCGCAGGAAGATCTCGAGCGATTCGGCTGCACGAAAAACGATCTGCAAGGTCCGCTCACGCAGGGTGTGGAGGCGTTACTCGAATTCGAAGCGGAACGCGCGTGGCGGTTCTACGAAGAAGGCGTCGCGCTCGTTGGCCAGATCGATTCTGACAGCCGCGCGACTTTGTGGGCGCTTGCGCGCACGTACAGCACGCTGCTGGCGCGGATGGAAGAGCGCCACTTCGACGTGTTCACATCGCGCGTTTCGCTATCGAGCGCTGAAAAAGTTCAATATCTCCTCGCAGCAGGCCTGGCGGTAAAGAAGGCCGGTTGGTGGAAGGGTGATGCCCTCGCAAAGCGTCCTGGTAATCGGCGGCGGCCTGGCGGGCCTGTCCTCCGCCATCGCGCTGGCTGAAGCAGGCTTTCGCGTTCAACTGCTCGAGAAGCGTCCCCATCTCGGCGGGCGGGCTACGTCTTACACGCTGCCCGACGGCAGCGAAGTGGACAATTGCCAGCACGTGACGCTGGGCTGTTGCACGAACCTGGCGGATTTTTACCGGCGCGTGGGAGCGAGCGAGAAGATCCGGTTTTACGACCGGCTGTATTTTGTGGATCGCGAGGGAAGGCGCTCGGAAATTCAGGCTTCGCCGCTGCCGCCGCCGCTGCATATGGCGCCGTCGTTTTTGTTATTCGACGCGCTGACGCTGGCGGACAAGCGTTCGATTGCAGAAGCGATGCTGGCCATCGCGCGAGCGGGAGGGAAGCCGCCGTACGCGGATGGCGCAACGATGCTGGACTGGCTGCACTCGATGCGCCAGACGCCGGGAGCGATCGAGCGATTCTGGCGCGTGGTGCTGGTGAGCGCTCTCGATGAAGAACTGGCGCGAACGGATGCGAAGTACGGGATTGAAGTTTTCTGGAAGGGCTTTCTGAGCAACGCGCTTGGATATCGAGTGGGAATTCCTTCGGTGCCGCTGGCGGAACTGTACGAGGGTTGCCACGAGGCCATCGCGAGGCGCGGAGGGGAAGTGCGATTGCGCTGCGGAGTGCGCAGGCTGTGCGTGCAGGGTGACCGCTTCGCGGGCGCGATTCTTGAAGATGGCACGGAGTTGGAAGCGGATGCGTGCATCGCAGCGGTGCCGCATGACGTTCTGCTCAGTCTGATGCCAAGAGAGATGGCCGAACCCGGAGCGCCGCTCGAAGGATTGCGGCACATCAAGACGTCGCCGATTACGAGCGTGCATTTCTGGTTCGATCGCACGGTGATGACGGAGCCGTTTCTGACGCTACTCGACCATACGACGCAGTGGATTTTCAATCGCACGCTGCTGTCGAGCGGAGCCGAAACGAATGGCTCGAAGGCGCGTCCAACCGGACATGACGAAGGAGCGCCCGGGGGAGAAGTGCGTGTCGAAAGGCGCGGCGGCGAGGAAGGGCAGTATTTGCAGCTAGTGATTAGCGCTTCTTACGACCTGGTGCCGCGCTCGCGAGCAGAAATTATCGACCTTTGCCGCCGCGAATTGGCTGAGGTGCTGCCCGCCACGCGCGAGGCGAATGTGCTGAAAGCCACGGTGATCAAGGAAGTGAACGCGACGTTTTCGCCGGAGCCGGGAGTGGACCGCTGGCGGCCGGCGCAGACGACGCCGATCGGGAATTTGTTTCTGGCCGGTGATTGGACTCAAACGGGCTGGCCCTCGACGATGGAAGGCGCGGTGCGCAGCGGATATCTCGCAGCCGAAGCGGCGCTCACGCATTTTGGCCAACCGGCAGCGCTGCTTCAACCGGATTTGCCGGTGGAAGGCCTGTGCAAGTTTTGGGCGAGGCGATCCGCGTCAGGCACGAATTAAGGCCAATGTAGAAACGATTACCTTTCCACACGCCTTGCGTGAAAGGGAATCGGGGCAAGAGCTTTGGGGGTATCATCAGACATCCCCCGGGAGGACCTTCATGGAGCGGAAGTATAGGCAGAGGGGTTATAGCGACGCGGAAGCGCGCGAAAAGAAGCGCGACCGCGCCGACCGGCCCGCGGAGCAGCAACAGCCGCGTCCGAAGCAGGACATGCTGGGGCCGCGGACGCCGCGAATGGTGGGCACGGTGATGAGGGCACGCTGCTCGAGTTGTGGCGCGGTGCTCGCGCCGGGGTTCGATCAGAGCGGAGAATGTCCGCGCTGCCAGGCGGCGATGCATTCCTGCAAGCAGTGCGTGCATTTTGATACGGCGGCTCAGTTTGAGTGCACGCAGCCGATTCCTGAGCGAATCGCGAACAAACTGGCGAAGAATGATTGCACGTTTTTTGAGTTTCGCATGACGGTGGAGAAGGATACTTCTCCCGTTACGTATGCCACCAAGACTTCGCCTGAAGCGCCCGCAGCGCGTCCGAATGATGCGCGGAAAGCCTTCGAAGACCTCTTCAAGAAGTAGATTCGAGAAGCACTCAAAGCGATTAAATTCAGGGATGCGGACTTTTACATTTGCAGACGTGTGTCCATTTGCTTACGCCTATTGAGGGGCGAGGGGAAACAGTAGCGGCTCTTTTGGTGGCTCGCTGGCGATCGAGTCTAGTTGAGGATAGTGCTGGCGCAGCGGCTCAGGGACTTTCACCTTCTCTTTTCGCAACAGGTGGATCAGCTGCAGCGCGTTCACGGCGGCTTTTCCAATGTAGTGGTTGTTGCCTATCACGAAAGTATTTTCCGCGTGTTTTGCAACGTGTTCAACGCGCTTAGCCCAGGGCTCCAGTTCTTCCTCGGAGTAAAGATAGTTGTAACGCTCAAAGCTGGGAACTTCTGGGTCGTCGGTGAACCAGGTGTCGTAGCGGCGTCCGTGCAGCCGGAAGTAGCCGACGGGAGAAGTGGTTCGCTCCGTTGGCTTCAGAGATTTGCCGATCACGGGCTGGTCGATATTGCAGAAGCCGACGCCGCGTTCGTGCAGCAGTTCGTAGAATTCGGGCTGAGCCCAGGACGAATGGCGAACCTCGACGACCAGCGGATATTCGCGGAAAGTTTGAAGCAAATGCTTCAGGCGAACCAGCGTTTCGGAAGTATGGTGGAATGAAAAAGGGAACTGCAGCAGGACGGCACCGAGCTTGCCCGCGTCGAATAGCGGATCGAATCCGGCGCGTACCAACTTTTCATCTTCCACTGTAGCTCCGGCTTCGTGCGTGAATTTCTGCCACATTTTGGCGGTAAACACAAAGCGCGGATTGTCCGCGGCGAGGCCGATCCAGTGCGCGGCGAGTTGCGGCTTCAGCGGCTGGTAAAAGGAAGTGTTGATTTCAATCGTGTCGAAAAATTGCGCGAGGAAAGTGACTTCGTGGAAATCGCGGGGATGCGGTGATGGATAGACGATTCCGTTCCAGTCGTCGTATGACCATCCTGCCAGACCCACGCGGATGCGGTGCGATGGTGCGCCGGTCGCGGCTTTCTTATGGGAGTCCATCGCCTGGCTAGGTCGCTGTATTGCAGACTATGACGCGAATGCACGCGTGTCAATAAAGTGCACGCAGTATTGAATCGCGCCACGAGGGGCGCTATGCTGAAGTTCTCCATGCGAAAGCCCCTTCCCCTGGCGAGCCAACTCGAAAGAGGGTGCTCCAATGAAACTTTTCTACAGTAATATCGAACCAGAACATCGCAAGGTAATTGATGGCGAAGCAGCGCATCACATTGAAAAGTTAAACCGGCTGTTGAAGCGATACGATCCCGACTTGGTGGAGCTGCACTGGTCGATCGAAAAGGCGCCGCGCAAAATTGAGTATACCTGCTCGATGAATCTGCGGCTGCCGACCGGCAACCTGCACGCTTCGGGAACAGGTGGCGATGTGCTGGCCTGCGCGAAAATCGCGTTCTCGGAAATTGAAGCACAGGTGAAGAAGCACCAGCAGAAACTGCGTAAGGATTACCTCTGGAAGCGGAAGCGCGGCCGCGGAATCACAGCGAAAAACGAAGCCGCGGACTGACATAGCTCAGTCCGTTGTGAAATGAATGGAACTGTCAAAAGGAACGGGTGGAATTCACAGCAAACCTAAACTTCTGGCGGATGATGGTCTAGGCTACTGCTCACGATGCAGAACATTCACGATTACTTTGACTTATCCGGAGGTGCTGGCGTGACTTGCGAGGGAGGAGCATGCTCTGATTTTTGAGTCTCCACGGAAAACACGGTGAAAGTGCCATTCGCCCCGCGCACTTCGACGATTTTCGTCTGCTGCTCGCTGGAGGCAGCATACTTCACGGTGTATTTATTTTTCCCGTTTACCTGCACACCGTCACTAGGATTACCAATATCGGGCTGTTCCACCTGCTGCTCCGTTATTTTTCCGGTTGAATCTCTCTTTTCGATGCTTGTCACTCTTTGGTTCAGATGCAGGCTGCCGTCCACAGGTATTCCCGATGCCTGGATAAAATAGGTCTCGACTGTATTGCTTTTTTCTCCCGCGGCATTTTCTGTCTCTTCGCCCACCGTGCGTGAAACCTCTGAAAGCCTGCCCTCTGGATCGGGGCGTGAAACACTCTCCTCGCTGATTCGATTCTTACCTTCTTCCTTGATTGTCTTTTCTTTTACTTCCAGCAGTTCCCAGTTGCCATTGGCGCCCGGTAACAAGGTTGTGGTTTTCACCTCGACCTTGCTGTCAGCGCCGCGCTCTTGCAACTCCTGCGTTTGCCGCGACGGGGTGAAGCCGCCATTGCCGTCCGCAAGGTAAACCGTCGTTTTCGTCTCCTGCGCGTCCGAGCTCGTCTTCTTTGTATCCGCTACCTCACGTTCCACAATCCGGAGGTTACCGTTCACATCAAGACTTGAGGTAGTGCGCACCACCTTTGCGTCGCCGCTGGTCGGCTTTCGTGCTTCCGCTTCTGTTACCTGCACCAGACTTCTTTGTCCGTTTGCGTCCCATTTGTACGTCCGCACCATCGTGCGGGTCGTCGTATCGTTTACGCGGATCGTCTCCGTTTCGATCTCGTGGTCGGGTCGGTACCCGCCGTCGGTACCAAGCACCTCCACTTTCTGTTTATCAACACTCCGATTGCCGGCCCTGGTGTGGCTCTCCGTCGTCCGCAGGGGATTCGTGTTGTCTATGGAAGTCTGTGTGGTCGCGGTCCAAGATTCGTCTGCGTTGTTGGCTCGAGCATCCTGAGCCTGCGCGCAGACAGCTGAGCCGGCGCACAGAGTGAAAAAAAACATCCACTTGAAAAGCCGCGGCGCAACGATGTGATCGTCAGGTTTTGATAGAACCATGTTGATGATCCTGCTGCTGGTGCTCCGATTCTGAGTTCGAAAAGACCATGAATTTCCGGTTTCCGACCTTTGACTTTTGCAGCGTACGCCGCTCCTCCCTTGAACACAATACAATTGACCGGCTTTTCCTCTTGCGGATATTCTGCGTGTTGTCGTAGCGGGTTCTCAAGGCCAAGAGCACCGGCGAGCCCCTTCGCAGCCCGAGGACTTGGTTTGAACGGTCGCTGAAGGATGCTAAGCTTGAAGCGTTCCGCTGGCATGATTTGCGGCATACTGCTGCAAGCCGCCTCAGGCAAAAAGGTGCCAAGCTTGAGGAGATCGCGGAGTTTCTCGGTCGCAAGAGCTTGATGATAACGAAACGGTATGATGACGAAACGGTATGCGCACTTGGGGCCTTCGGGACTTCGCGACGTCGTGGCATTGTCGGAGACGAAGCCGGTCGCCGCACGGCAACAGGCGACTGGACCCACAACTGCCCAAACGCTTGAACCCAGCAGCTAGGTTCAGAAAAATACCAGTGTTATCAGCCAGCTAGGGGCGTAGCTCAGTGGTAGAGCAGCGGCCTTTTAAGCCGAAGGTCGTGGGTTCGATCCCCACCGCCCCTACCAACATCTTCTTGATTCTTTTGTAGTTGGAAAAACCCGAGGGCGCACGAGGGCGCATTAAGAACCCTCAATCGCTTCCCTTCAGGCCACCTGCGCCGGAAGCACCAAGCGAACCACTTTGCTGTTCGCTTCTCGAAGTGCCGTCGGAACGGCCTGCGTGTAGATATTCATGGTCGTACGAATATCTGCATGCCGCAGCAGTTCCTGCTGCACCTTTAAGTCGACTCCCAGCGCGTGAAGCAATGTGGAATGGCTATGCCGGAACGTATGCCAGCCGATTCGGCCTATCCCGCTCTTCCTTGCTGCCGGAACAAGCCAATTTTCCTGCACACGACCGGGCTAATACGGTTTGCCCGTCTTCGGATTAGCGAAGACCCAACTCTCGATGTTAGGACGCGAAGCAAATCTCAACCGGTGTTGGCGCAACTTTTCCGCCAGCGACCGGTCAAGCGGCATCCATTTCTGAGACGTGCGGGTTTTTACGTCGCCTTGCCTGCCGTAGACGTAGGCCTGGCGAATTGCGATCCGCATTCCTTCCCAGTCGATGTCCGTCCACTTGAGACCGAGAACTTCGCTTACACGCAATCCCAAACACATCGCCAAGATGCACATCGTTCGAAAGGGTTCGGGAATGTATTCCAAGAGAGCGCAGAATTCTTGCGCAGTCAGAAACTTTGGTTCCCTTAGTCGCTTCGAACTGTCCTTCACGCGAACGAGGCTCATGGGGTTGTGTTGGTAGGGAATCAACTCCCAGCGCATCGCCGCGTTGAACAAGATGTGCATCAGGGTTTTGAGATGAGCCTTGCTCTTCGGAGCCAAATCGAGGTTCTTTAGCCAATCTTCGACGAGCAGCGGTTTGATACTTTCGATCGGGAAATCCCGCCACTTTGGCTCGATATGGTTTTTCATCCAACAGCGATACCTTGATGAGGTCGAGTGTCGCTCAGGAAGCTCTTCCGTCAGATATCGTTGCATGAGTGCTCCGAAGGAGACAGACAGCCCGGGTGGTTTTTTATCGTTCATCGAGAGCATGAAGGACATACTCGCCTGACGTGCCAGCGATTCAGAGGGATATTGCTTCGTAGTCCCGACTGAGACGCTGCGCGCTTTCGTGCAACCATCCTCTAGGGTCTCTCGATAACGCAACACCCAAACTTCTGGTCCATTCTTTCTTGCTTTCAGGTTAAGCCAACCAAACTGAAACCGTCGCCGCTTATGTTCCATTTGACTCCTCCGAGTCTAAGCGGCACGGATGGCGAATTGAATTTACCTGAGAACGCATCCAAAGTTCCAGTTCAGAAGCTCGAAACCTCCAATGGCGGAAATAGCGGTAGGCGGGAATTCGCCCCTGTCGCGCCCAACGCTCAATCGTTTTGGGGTGAACTCCACCGAGGATGGCTGCAGCGCCTGTGCAATCGAGAAACGGTTCATTGATCGGAGTTGCGGGTTTCACTACGGTCGCCTCCTGCCATCTTGCTGCAGGGGACGTGTATACTTTCCGCTCTGATCGATGGCAACGACTCGAAACAAACCTTTCAAGTCCTCTCCACCTCGGTTGCCGAATCGGGGGGCGTCTGATTTCGCGCAAAAGCTTGATCCCTGGTTCGTCGCATTTTCTCAATTGTTCAAAGAAAGCGCTTCTCCTGAGCGCGGCAAGACAAGACGTAGCGGCACTGTGAAGGGTGGTCATGTCGCCGAGACGCCAGCTCCGAGCCCACCTCCGGCGGCCCTGCCTCGATGGCCAGCAACAGTCGGTCAAATGTTGAATATCCTAGCTAATTCCGAAGATTCTAGGTTCCGAGAGGCCGTCAAGGCGATTCGTGACCGGATGGCTCCGGAAGCCGCTACAATCGATGTGAATACGGCTCTCTTGAACGTCATTTCCTTGCTCAAATACCAGACAATGATGCCTGAACTCCAATGGCGAGAATTGTTGGGCGACCGAACTGCGGGTAGGCAAGTTGTTGAAACCGCGGATTTATACAACCGTTGGATTCACGACCAGCTGCCCCTTGGAGGGGTGCGATTTAAGACTAACGTACACCATAATCTGCTCTTACTTTATGGCCAGACAGGCGGTTTGGAGAGGTTAACCTCACAAGAGTTAACCGATTTTTTCGACGAGTTCTGTCCGTGTGGCAAGACACATAGCCTGGAGGTTTTGGGCAAGCTACGCAGAGAGCTCTTCCGAATGATCGAACGCGGCCGTGAGGCTCTTAATCGGATGGGAACAACTTCACCGTGAGACTTCAACGCATCGACCGCCTTGCCGGAACAACGTAGTTGTCGCCGCGTTCAACCTAGGTTGTTTTTTGGTTGTTAACCGAGGTTCCGGAACTAAGTCTGCACCTTGGGCCTGCAACAGTCCGAGCACCAATCCGCCTTTTGGCTTACGTCTTTCGCCCGGCGATGGTGCGGTTGGTCGTTGAAGAACGGGGCTCAGGCGTAAGTAGTCTAAATCCTAGTCTACAGCCATAGTCTATGCTCGTAGTGCCGACTACGAGCCCCGTTCCACCTCCCCGGCAATGAGTGAGTACGAATCGCGAGTGGGGAAGCACCCCACGCCCCGCGGCAACAGAAGGCGAAGATCCCACATTGAAGTTTAAAAATTGAAGGGTCCACTGAGATTGTTAGATACGAACCAGAAGGTCGGGAGTTCGACTCTCTCCGGGCGCGCCACTCTTTTCAACGACTTACGATTGGACCTCTTTGGGAAAAATCGCACGTTGCTACCGTGTTGCTACCAAGTCCGTTCGATTTCGTTAAACATCACTTTGAACTTTTCAGTGATTTCAGAGATGGTCGCTCACGCTCGCACGGTGCTTTGAATGTTCTAGGCTTCGGACTCATAATCCGAAAAAGGCGCTTGCAATCAGTCATGCCGAAATGCATAGGACGCAAACATCTTCTCACTCAGCCCTTTGGAATTCTTTTCGACGCAACAAAGTGCGGGAAGACGCACCCAATTACGAATCCAACTGGCCCTAGAACTGTCCCCAGGTGAGATATAAGCAGTTCCTGACTGTTCCAGGAGGCAGGTAGCCTATTCACCTTATCCGGTCACGCTACTGCTGGACCACTGGTGATATCTGGCGTCCCCGCACAGACACTACCGTTTTCCTGTCGCCCTTTTCCGCGACGGCAGAACTCCTGGTAATCGATCTGGTAAACTGGTGCAGAAAGAACTGGGTAAAACCAGAGTCGCACCATGCATTGCTGCTTCACACCACAGATAACGCAGCAGCGCGTTCCTTTGTTTGCTCATCGCACCCAGCCGCTGTCGGCCTCCATTGGAATGTTCGCGAGGAATCATGCCGATGTAGCTGGCTGCTGCTTTGCCATCCGTGAACCGTAGCGGATCACCCAAGAACAGTTCAGTGGCTAGCGCTGTAATCGGCCCGACTCCCGGGTGCGTCATTAACAACCGCCGCGCCGCAGGATGGTTTTGGGCTTGCTGGCGGACTTCCCGACAGTTCGTCGATGGATTCTTGCAATCGCGGGTACAACGTCATCAGTGCTTTACTTCGCTCGCTGGCGTGAGGAGCCGGACGCAACGCCAGCAGTGCTTGCTGGCCCGCTTGGTTCTATTGCGAGTGGCCTCGCCTGAGACCCTGATTGAGTGCCATCGATTGCAATGTACGCTGTACACGAGTTCGCATGCGCACCCACTGATGACGGTGGCGCAGCAACGTCCGCAGATCCCGCTGCTCGGTAGAGGGCATCCAGATTGTTGGAAAGCGATTCTCGGAAAGCAGCTTCAGACATCGGCATCCAGACCGGTCCCCGCCAGTTGGAGTTGCCGCCGAACATGAGGCTTCGCGGAATTCACGGAGTACCCTCCGAGACTGAAAGGGACGGCGAGACAAAACGCTCGCCCGCCATGGCGGCATGAATTGCCGGAACAAGATCAGCCTTGATATGCGACTTTATTACGTAGCCTAGCGCCCCTTCTTCCAGGCACGCCTGAAGGATTTCACTTTCTTGGTGCACGGTCAGGAATACAAACCTGGCAATTGACCCATTTTGTCGAAGCTCATGTACCGCCTCGATCCCCGTCACGAGCGGCATGGTGATGTCGACGATGATGACGTCTGGGGTGAACCTTCGTGCCTTCGCAATCAGGTCTCGTCCATCGCGCGCTAGTCCTACGACGTCGAACGACGAAGCGAGCATCTTTGCCGTGCGCTCCAGAAGGAGTTCATTGTCGTCAGCTAACAAAATGCGTGCACGGTTCACGGGTTTTCCGCGCTGAAATATTCTTCGAGGATGAGCCCTTGGCGAGAGCGCCGAAACTAGGGGAATCCCTAGCTCAAGGGATTCGGAAGAGGTCAGGAAAGCTAGCGCTTTCCCTCGTTGTGAGTAGGTCGAGTGAAAACCCGCATAATCCCCGCAGGCCGCTGGCTCACAGCCAAGGCCGAGGCACGCTAAACACAGTATGCAGCGACACGCGTCAGCCGCCGGAATTAGTAGTTTTGACAATACAAAAGGTCGACAGTTCGACACATCCTGCCAATTATAGGATGGGCAAGAAGTAGCGGACCTAAACCATCTCCCAACCTGCTGCCTTGTCATGGTTTCTGAAGGGAAGACGAAGTCCTAATAGCGACTTCCGTCACAGGTTGACGTGACGCGCGTCACATCGCGGTTGGAAGACCTGTTGTAATTAACTCGCGTGTTAGTTTCTGACTCAGGAGTCTAATGACAATTCTTGGCGAAAAGTCGCGCCCGTCCATTCTGATCGCTGACGACCATGCCGTTTTCTTGGATGCCCTCCGCCCTCTCCTCGAAAAAACCTACGCCGTGATTGGTTCGGTGAAGGACGGTCGCGCTCTGGTGGCCGAAGCGATTAGGCTGAAGCCTGATGTGATCATCGTCGACATCGGCATGCCACTTCTCAATGGGTTCGATGCCGCACGCCGAGTTCGGGAGCAACTTCCGAACGTTCGCATCGTGTTCCTGACCATGCAGGACGATCCCAACCTGGCAGCCGCGGCGATGGAGTTGGGGAACGTCGGTTTCGTTCTGAAGCATTCAGCAGCAAAGGAGCTGATGACGGCGATCGAGCAGGTGTGGCGCGGAAAGTCATTCACCTCTCCGAAACTACGGTCGGAGGATTGGGTGGAACAACGTTCCCGAGTCGTGCAATTCTCTAAAGATCTGACGCCCCGTCAATGCGATGTTGTGCAACTGTTCGCGGAAGGCTATTCGTTGAAAGAGATCGCCGCACGTCTGGAGCTGAGTCCAAAAACGATCGAATTTCACAAGCACCACATCATGGAGGCTTTCCATTTGAGGGCAAATTCGGATCTCGTCTTGTTCGCCATCAAGAAAGGGCTGATCTCGGTCAGGCCCGAAGCCCGGCATGCTTCTTAAGAATGACTGCTAACGCAGCCCGCGATTGTATTTGTTCGAATCTTAAGCCTTCGATATTTTTGATTTTGTTTGCAGTGGTAACCAAACGCTAATCTCCGTGCCCGTTCCGACTTTGGACTGAACCTTAAAGCGGCCGCCCAGCAAACGTGCGCGCTCTTCCATGCTTCGGATGCCCAGTCCTTCGCCCTTTGGAGGCTCTTTGGGATTGAAGCCCACACCCGGATCACATACGGACAAATGAATCGTGTTGCCCTCTAGTTGCAGGCGTACTTGAGCGCTGGTTGTTCCACTGTGCTTCTTGACGTTGCGAAGGGATTCCTGCGCGATCCGAAAAACGCAGAGCGCTGTGTCGCGATCGATCGAACGGGGAACAGGATCCAGAGAACTTTCAATCTTAATGCCTTGTTGAGCGGAAAACTCTTTGCACAGCGCGCTAACGGCCGGCGTAAGGCCCAGATTCTCGAGAGTGGCCGAGTGCAGGCGATGCGAAAGAGTATGAAGGTCAGCGCCAAGGTCAATGGCTGCGCTCGAGAGTTCCTGCATCTGAAGATTCGCTTCATGGGGCGACACCGGAATCAGCTGGGCCGCGGTTTCCATGCCGAGCGTAAGCGTTGCAAGTCTCTGGCTAAAATCGTCATGGATTTCGGACGCAATTCTGCGGCGCTCCTGTTCCTGGGCGTTGATCAGCATGCCGCTGAGCACTTCTGAAGCCTTCGGGACCAGTTTTAGCCGCCGCTGCTTGTAGAGGAGGTAGACGTTCAGCAAGGCCACAGTCACAATGAGCAGCAATCCCGTGAGCACGACGAGCTTGTATCGTTGCCAGAGGGTAGGCTCACGAAACAGAATAATGCTACCGGCGGGGAGCTTGCTTTCATCTAGATCCCATCGCCGTAATGCGTGCCAATCGAACATGTAATAGCTAGGACCATGCACGACGGGAATGTCCTGGGGCGACTTTCCACCCAAGATCTCCAGGATATCGCGGCCCGCGATTTTGCCTTGCCCTTCTATGCTGATCACGAATCCGCCGACAGTGCCACGGCCAAGGTAGGTGTCAGTAACACCAAATACAGGAGCATTCGAAGCCGCCACTACCATGGGGAGGGCGTCCACTGTACTGAGGAATTCCCGCCCTTCCGCATCCTTGAAATAGGTAAGAAACAGAACGATCGAATGGTTCGGAAGATTTCTGAGCCTTTCTTGTAATGCCCTCATGGGAAGGTCTGTTAGGTACGTGATATCGAGCTTACCGTCGTAGGAAGTGAGCCCCGCCTTCGCTAGTGCGGCGACGCCCTTGTCAAATCTGGATTGCCCAGTGACGACGAAGAGTTGGCGCGTTTCCGGCAGCAGATGGAGGGCCGCATCCAGTGTTTTCGCGGGCTCGAATTGCAACCACGATCCTGTAGATCGGGAATCGATGATGGGTTGCGCAGGTTGACCTTGAGCGGCGCAACAGAAAACGACCGGTACATCGGGATAAAATGCCATCGACCGATCTGTCAGGAGTCCGAGCGGGTCCGGACCCACCAGCACAATCAGGTCCAGCTCTTCCCCGAGGTATCTTCGTGCGACCGAAGCACGCTGTTCTTTGAGTGAATCATTCGAGAGGTCAATCGCGTCCAGATTCTCCCAATAATACTGGACCTGGAAACGACGGTCGGATTGCAGCGCCGAACGGATCTGTTGGGCCACGATCACCGAAACAGGAGCAGACTGTCCGAACTCATTAATCACAAGAATTGTTTTTCTGACCTGTGCTTGGGACGCTGGGGCGAAAATGAAGAGCCCGAGCGCGAGCAATAAGAGCCAACTCCTCCCAGCGCGCTCGAATGCCCAAATTATCAAGGCGAGGGGTCTCCTCAAATCGATAGGTCCCGAGGGCTGTAGCTTTGTGTCGATATGAATAGCGACGCGATAGTAGCGGGAATTATGCCTCGTTAGGCAGTCGGCTTGCAATTTTTTAGGCAAATCGACAGTCGCCACTTCGAGTCACCGCACACCGTCAAATTTGTACCGTGCGGCCAACCGGGTGGCTAGGGGTTCCCCTAGTTGTGCCGCCATCCCGTAGAAACTAAGGTTGTTTCAGAAGGAAGAATAGGCCAGGACGTTGCAATTGGCCTGACGATACTTCAAAGAGTGAAATTGCCCGCACAAAAAAACGAGGCTATTACGACGATCAAGTTTGTCGCTCAAGGGCAGACACTTTATCCCGGAGAAATACTAGCTACTGCCCGATTTCCAGTGTAGACAGGAACGGCACTGTGACTAAGTATCGAAAAGATGACAGGTCATTCCGAGCGGGTTTTTCCAAATTCAGGAAATACAAAAATCAGCTAAGTTCGTGGGCAATACCCGCGTTTTACGCTTTAATCGCAATCGGGGCTGGATTTACGTTGCCACGGTTTGAAAGTCGCATCTTTCCGGGACTTATCTCCCCATTGAGCACCTCCGCTGCGTCGGCGATCTATTCGGCGATCGCCTCGGGCATGATAGCCCTTACAGGAATTGTATTTTCCTTGACCTTTGTGATGGTGCAGTTCAGTGCCACTGCCTACTCTCCGCGCCTTGTGCTGTGGATTGCGCGTGATCGGGTGATGTCGCATTCCCTCGGAATGTTTACAGCCACTTTTTTATTCGCGATCGCAGCGCTGGCATCGGTCGATCGAAACGGGTCGGGGAAAGTTCCGTTTGTCAGTGCTTGGGTGGAAACTGCATTGCTTCTGGCGAGCGTGGGCATGTTCATCGCGTTGATTCATAGGATTGGCTTGCTTCAGGTCAACCGCATGTTAGTTTTTACAGGCGAGCAAGGACGCAAGGTGATAGCGGCACTCTATCCGGTTTCGAATAGCGTTGAGGCCGTAACCGGAGCAGTCGATTTTGGTGGATTGCCTCCTACGCAAACGCTAATTCATCATGGGCGACCGCTCACGATACAAGCACTCGATGTCGCTTGGTTAGTGGGTATCGCGAGAGCATCTGATGGAGTTATAGAAATGCTCGGAGCGGTTGGCGATACGGTTCTGGAATCAACCCCTCTTTTGCACGTGTATGCTGCTGAAACGCCCGTTGATGAAGGGAAGCTACGGAACGGCGTTGAACTTGGAGAGGAACGTACATTCGAGCAAGATCCGAAGTACGCGATCCGGCTGCTTGTGGACATTGCTATCAAGGCGTTATCGCCGGCGATTAATGATCCGACAACGGCAGTCCAAGCGCTTGACCAGATCGAAGACCTGCTTGTGCGCATGGGTCGACGGCATCTGGAAATTGGTAAGTATCACGACAGCAACGGCAAATTGCGACTCGTCGTCCCCTTTCCCTCATGGGACGACCTCCTTCGATTGTCCTTCGACGAAATCTGCGCTTGTGGTGCGACCAGCGTCCAGGTGATGCGGCGCATGAATGCCCTTCTTGCCGACCTGGCCCGGGCTGTACCCCGAGAGCGCCGTCCAACTGTTCAGTACTGGAGTGGACGATTGAAAGCTACGATCGCGCGTTCGTTTGTTGATGGCGAGGAAAGAGTGGAAGCCCTTAAAGAAGATCGGCAAGGGCTCGGAGTACCTCGTCACGATCCCTCCAATTGACCCGCTTGAGGGTTAGTGGCCGTGGTCGGTCGGATGTTCGGTGGTTTCTCGCCGTAACGCTGTAACTCCTCTAGCCTAGGGCTTTCCCTAGTGGTGCCGGCCTCGCTTACCACCTAGCATTTATCTCGGATTTGATTCGGCCCAGCGAGCGGGCCATCGAAGGTGAGTACTGTTGCGGTTTGGAGACGAATCGAATGGCTAAAGAACTAAGGTGCAGCATCCCTCTCCGCTGGCGCCGCAAAGTGATGCCCGTAACTTTCGTGGCCCTCCGCGAGCGATTAATCAACAAACCCCCTGCTAGCCTTGAATTCCTGTGCGCTTCTCTGCTCGTGCTTGTAAGTCTCGGAGCGTGTTCTTCCAAGGAAGAAACCCCACCTCCACCACCTCCTGGAGTGACCATCGCGTCTGTGATTCAGAAGGACGTAGCCATCCGTCAGGATTGGGTTGGAACGATGGTGGGCAACGTAGATGCGGACATTCGTCCCAAGGTGGAAGGTTACCTGCTGTCTCGCCTTTACGCGGAAGGTTCCTTCGTCGGGAAAGGACAGCCGATGTTCCAGCTCGATAAGCGACAGGCGCAGGCTGCGGTGGAACAGGCTACAGGAAATCTGGAGCGCGCCCGCGCTGCACTGGCTCAGGCGCAGATTGATGTGCGCCGGTACACTCCTTTGGTTGCTCAGAGGGCAGTGAGCCAAGCGGAGCTCGATAAGGCGCAGAGTTCCGAGAGAGCTGCGACTGCGAGCGTGGACGCTGACCAAGCGGTGTTAGACAACGCGAAACTCAACCTGGGTTGGACAACGGTGACTGCCCCGATCTCGGGCATTGCGGGAGTGGCCAAAGTGGCCACCGGTGACTTGATGACCCCAACTACCGTCATGACTACGATCTCGAATGTGAATCCGATCTATGTTGACGTCAGCGTTGCGGAGCAGGATTACATGCGGTTCACGCGCGAAAAATCGAACAGCACAACGAGGCAAAATCTCGAATTGATTCTCGGAGACGGTACCGCGTATCCCCTTCCTGGCAAGGTTCTTTTCGTGAATCGCGAGGTGGATTCGCGAACGGGAACCATCCAAGTGCGTGGAGAGTTCCCGAATCCAGGGAACGTGCTTCGTCCCGGGCAGTACGCGCGAATTCGAGCTGTTACCGAGCTGCGAAAAGCAGCTCTCCTAATCCCGCAGCAGGCAGTTTCGGAATTGCAGGGTGTCTACCAGGTGGGAGTTGTTGATGCGGACAACAAAGTGGCGATTAAGACGGTGAGACTCGGTCCGTTATACGGCGATATGTGGGTGGTCGACTCTGGACTCCAACCAGGAGAAAAAGTGATCGTCGACGGATTGCAGCGCGTGAAAACGGGCATAAGGGTCGTAACCACACCTTACAAGGACACTCAGGCCAACGCCGTGATTGGTGAGAAGTAGCCATGTCTAAATTTTTTATAAATCGTCCAAATGTCGCCATCGTCATCGCGTTGCTCACGGTCATTGCCGGCCTGGTGGCCATGACGAAACTGCCGATTGCGCAACTGCCCGATATCGTCCCTCCACAGATCAGCGTATCGGCGACGTACACAGGCGCAGACGCTCAGACCATTGAACAATCGGTTGCCACTCCTCTGGAACAGCAGATGAATGGCGTGGACAACATGCTCTACATGATGTCTACAAACGCCAATGACGGCACGATGACGCTCAAAGTTACCTATGATGTCGGCACAAACGTTGACATCGACCAGGTGAACACCCAGAACCGCGTATCCCAGGCCAGCCCGAATCTTCCCACCTCCGTTAATCAGTATGGCGTGACGGTCAAGAAATTGATGGGCCTGCCGCTTCTCGTGCTTGCTATCTACTCGCCGAATGGCACCTACAATGGGCAATTCCTCGGGAACTACGCCACGATCAATGTGAACGATGCACTCTTGCGCGTTCCCGGCGTTGGGCAGGTTACCAATTTTGGTGCCTCGGATTATGCCATGCGCATTTGGGTCAAACCGGACCAGTTGACCAAGCTTGGCATGACCGTCTCTGATCTGACGAATGCTATTCAGCAACAGAGCGCGGTTAACCCTGCCGGTCAGATCGGCGCAGAGCCTGCCCCGAAGGGCCAACAATTTACCTATGCAGTACGCGCGGCTGGCCGGCTCATCAATGCGGAAGAGTTTGGCAACATCATTGTCCGTCAAAACCCGGATGGCTCGACGGTGAGACTCAAGGATGTTTCGCGAATCGAGTTAGGGTCTCTCGTTTATCAACAAATCGGACGGTTCAACGGTAAGCCTGCAGTGATTATTAGCGTTTACCAGGCCCCTGGTTCCAACGCCTTAGCCGTTGCCAAACAGGTCAAGGCGCAAATGGACGAACTGAAATCGCGCTTCCCCGACGGATTGGAATACACCGTCGCCATGGACACGACTCTGCCGATCACAGAGGGGATGAAAGAGATTATTACGACACTGCTTGAGGCGATCGTATTGGTCATCATAGTTGTATTCTTGTTTCTCCAGAACTGGCGAGCCACCCTGATTCCTTTATTGGCTGTCCCAGTGTCGCTTATTGGTACCTTCGCCGTCTTTCCGCTGCTTGGTTTTTCGATCAATACGCTCTCTCTCTTTGGACTCATCCTGGCGATCGGGCTCGTGGTGGACGACGCTATCGTCGTGGTCGAGGCCGTTGAACACCACATCGAGCATGGCTTGTCGCCCAAGGAGGCGACATTCAAAGCCATGGAAGAAGTCACAGCGCCGGTCATCGGTATCGCCTTGATTCTTTCTGCGGTATTCGTGCCGATGGCCGCCATGGGTGGCATCAAGGGTCTGCTCAACCAGCAGTTCGCCGTTACCATCGCGATCTCTGTCCTAATCTCGGCCTTCAACGCCTTAACGCTTTCGCCAGCACTCTCAGCACTTTTGCTGCGTCCACGTAAGAAAACTAGAGGTCTTCTCGGAAAGTTTTTCGACCGGTTCAACGGCTGGTTCGAAAAAATGACGGGTGGCTACGTTAGCTGGAGCGGCGTTCTCATTCGCCGTTGGGGCATTGCCTTGTTGCTTCTCGTGGGAATCACTGTTATCGCGGGAGGCATGGGAAAGAAGCTCCCTACCAGTTTTATTCCAGAAGAGGATCAAGGTTACGCCTTCTTACAGGTGCAATTGCCGGATGCCGCTTCACTTCAGCGTACTGACGCAGTCATGCGCAAGCTTGACGACATGCTGGCTCACACCCACGGCGTCAAGAGTTTCAGCGGAATTTCTGGATTCAGCCTGCTGTCGAATACCTCCGCCTCATACACTGGTTTCTATTTTCTACAGCTAGAGCCTTGGGAGGAGCGCGTGACTGAGGAACTTTCCGCCAATGGGCTCATGCGCAGCCTCAACCAGAAAATGAGAAAGGAGATCCCGGAGACCGTTGCCTTCGCCTTCGGGCCGCCGGCCATTCCGGGACTTGGCACGGCCGGTGGCTTCACCTTCATGCTGCAGGATCGCAGTAGTGGAACCGTCGCACAACTTTCAGAAATGCTGGATAAGCTAACTGTGGCTGCTCGAAAACGGCCTGAGATTGCCTCACTCGTCAGCACCTTTCGCCCGTCCGTGCCCCAACTCTATGTGGAAGTGGACCAGGATCGCGTACTGAAGCAAGGTTTGCAGTTTGCGGAAGTTTACCAGACGCTACAAACCTTCCTTGGCGGTTCCTACGTGAATCAGTTCAACCGATTCGGACGCCAGTGGAAGGTCTATCTCCAAGCGGAGCCGGAGTATCGCACCAGTGCCGACAAAATCAACAATTTTTACGTTCGAAGCTCGAAGGGCGAGATGACACCCCTCGCTTCTCTGGTGACGATCAAGCGGGTATCCGGGCCGGAATACACGACCCGCTTCAATCTCTATCGCAGTATTCAGATCAACGGTTCGCCTGCCCCCGGTTACAGTTCCGGGCAAGCCATGGCCGCGATGGAACAAGTCGCCAATGAGGTCCTGCCTGCGGGATTCAGCTATGCCTGGAGCGACATGTCTTATCAGGAGAAGAAGGCCGAAGGTGGCCAAGCCATGGTTTTCGCCATGTCGTTCGTCTTTGTGTTCTTGATCCTGGTGGCGCTGTACGAAAGTTGGTCATTGCCATTCAGCGTACTGCTCTCGGTCCCGGTCGCCATTCTTGGAGCTTATGGGGGACTGCTCCTGCGCAAATTCGATAACAATATTTTTGCTCAGATTGGGCTCATCATGCTGATTGGACTGACGGCCAAAAACGCCATCTTGATCGTTGAGTTCGCCGTATTAGAGCACTCCAAGGGAAGAGAACTTGTGGAAGCCGCGCTCGAAGGAGCCCGCTTGCGCTTGCGACCCATCCTGATGACTTCTTTCGCCTTCATTTTGGGATGCGTGCCGCTCTGGACCGCCAAAGGTGCGGGAGCAATCGGTCGAAGAGTTTTGGGCAGTTCCGTTATTACTGGCATGTCGACCGCCACAATTCTGGGAATTTTTCTCGTACCTGTCTTATTTGTTTTGGCTGAGCGCCTAGCCAAGAACAAGCCACATGTGGAAGTGACCAAACCTGTAGCGCTTGAGGGAGGTCACGACTAATGAAGAACCTGCTTGTCGTTGGTCTACTGGTATTCCTTCTCGGCGGTTGCAGCGTAGGACCCAAATACAACAAGCCGGAATTCCATCCTCCGGCCAACTATTACACTGAAGAGCAAAGTTCGAGCAATTCTGCCGCCGATCTTGCGTGGTGGGAATTGTTCAAGGATCCAGTTCTGCAAAGCCTGATTCGCGAGTCCTTCGTCAACAATTACGACTTGCGGTTGGCGGTATCGCGCGTGGAACAGGAACGCGCTTTGCTCGGTGTCACTAAATCGCAGTATTACCCGCAAGTTGGTTACGATGGAAATATTTCGGGGCAGCAGTCTCCGATTGTTGCAAATCACACCTACTATTCGTACGGCTTTACCACTTTCTGGGAAATCGACCTATTTGGGCGTATTCGCAAGATGAATGAGGCTCAGCGAGCGGTTTACTTTTCTACGGAAGAAGCTCGGCGCGACATTCGCCTGCTCGTCATGTCGGAAGTTGCCCAGGGGTACTTCCAACTGCGCGCCCTCGACGCGCAACTGGAGATTTCACGTCAAACTTCGAGGAGTTTTCAGGACACTCTGGACCTCTTTCAGCACAAATTCGAAGGCGGTGATGCCTCCGGACTCGAAGTGGCGCGTGCTCAAGCAGCGCTGTTGAACGTCGAAGCCACGATCCCTGATCTCAAACGACAAGTTGTAGCTCAAGAGGCTGCGCTGGACCTCCTTCTTGGCCGCAATCCGGGGCCCATCACAAGAGGAGCCGCATTAGCCGACCAGTACGACCCGCCACAGGTTCCTGCCGGATTACCATCTGCTCTGCTAGAGAGACGTCCAGACTTGCGCGAAGCGGAGCAGAACCTTATCGCTGCCAATGCGAACGTTGGCGTTGCCAAGGCGAATTTTTTCCCTACGCTTTCGCTAAGCGGTTTACTGGGCGGAGTGAGCCCGCAACTTTCTCAACTTACGGGTGCCGGCAAAGCCTGGAGTATTGCCGGAGACCTCGCGGGACCTCTTTTTACAGCCGGCCGTCTGAAAAACCAGTATCGGGCCGCGCTGGCACAGCGGGAGCAGGCCAAAATATCCTTTGAAAAAGCTGTGACCGGAGCTTTCGGCGAAGTTTCCATCTCTCTTTCCGCGCATCAGGAACTTGGCGAAGCCTATCGAAAGCAGATGGGCAGCGCCGATGCGTATCGCGAATCTATACGACTGGCGACGATCCGTTACGATAGCGGGCTGGCGAGTTATTTTGAAATTATTGATGCCAAGATCCAGGCATATCCTGCAGACACGGCAACAGTCACCTATGATCTGGGGCGTAAGGTAGCTTTAGTCAATCTGTATCGTGCGCTAGGTGGTGGCTGGAATCTGACGGATGCGCAGTGGACAATCGGCGTTGCGACTCCTGCTGCTACGCCGACTCCGGCACCGTGACATATCTGCGGAGAAACTGTAGAGGAGCCGCGCTAATTTTGCCCTCCGCCAAGGTTGGGGCCATGGTTGATTCTCTTGACCAGAGCTGTGGTCTGCTTCGAAAAGTCCGCATCTGCCGATGCCGCTGGATTTTTGTCCTTCAGGTCACGGCACTCCTTCTGCCGATTTCTCCCTTGAGAGCTCAGGGGCAATCGACCCAAAGCAGTGCACAAGGCACAAGCAACCGCCAGCAGGAAACTGCACCGAGCGATGAGGAGTTGGCGAAAGACGCGAAAAATCCGTTTGCCGATCTGATCCAGGTTCAAGTTGGGAACGATTTCGGTTTCGGCGGAGATACAGGGAGTAGGCTGCAATACGATATGACAGTGCAGCCCATTATTCCCATCAAGATCAACGACGGCTGGAATCTGATTACGCGGTCGACTTTTGGCGTAATAAGCGTGCCTGAAGCCGATTCCGGCACGGGCAGAATTACGGGTGCGAGTGACTTATTAACGGAGTTTTACTTTTCGCCTGACAAGCAAACCCCGTTTATCTGGGGCTTCGGTCCTGTTCTAGGAATTCCGACCGCCTCGAATACTTCCCTCGGAATTGGCAAGTGGACCCTCGGACCTGCATTCGCCATTATCAAGCAGACCGAGCACTGGCAATATGGCGTGGTGGTCTATCATTCATGGTCAATTGCCGGCAATAAGGATCGCGGCAATGTTAGTTCAACGTACCTGCAGCCATCTCTGTATTATACGTGGGGGGATGGCTGGACTCTGGGCCTCGATGTTGAGTCCACATATGATTCAAACGCTGCGCGCGGGGAGCGGTGGACGGTGCCCGTCCAGGCATCTATTAGCAAAGTGACGAAGCTCCTGGGACAGCCCGTCAGCCTCAGTCTTGGAGTAATTCCGTACGCCGATGCGCCGGCGGGCTCTCCAAGCATCGCAGTGAATTTTACAATGGCACTGCTGTTCCCGAGGAAAGGACGATGACCGGAGGCCTTTTGAAAACCGGCAAATCACCGGATTGCGATCGCACGATTAAACGCGAGAAGTTGATTATCAGCTCGATTGCTTTGGCGTTGTTCGTCATCGTCGGTTTCCTGATTCCGCTTGCTGCCCAAGTGCCTGCCAAGCAAGGCGAGCTCCCAGAGCTTCGTGTAGCCGTTTTCATTGCTCCACCGATTGTTATGGAACAGAACGGGTCGCTGACCGGATTTGGCATCGATCTTTGGAATGCGATTGCCACGCGGCTAAAGGTGAAGACGAGCTATCAGATCATGCCTGATGTGAAAGCCGTGGAGGACGCGATGCGATCCAAAAGCGCCGATCTCAGCCCCGCGATCGCCATAACGTCAGCACGTGATGATGTTTTCGATTTTTCGTATCCATTACTTGAGGCTGGCCTGCAGATCATGGTGCGAGAGACGGGAGCAACACAGGGGACTCCGAGCCGCCTAGCGCCCGTATGGGATATGCTCCACCTGCTGTTTTCGCGCACGACTATCGAATGGGTCGGCGTAGCCCTGCTGCTAGTCCTTATTCCGGCTCATTTGGCCTGGTTTCTCGAACGGCGGCAGGCAGACGGCATTTCGAACCGGAGTTACTTCCCAGGCATATTAGAGGCGTGTTTTTGGGGGCTGTCGATACTGGCGTGCCAGGCGCAGGAACAGCCTCGTCAATGGGTGGCGCGCGTTCTGTCGGTCTTCTGGATGTTCGCCAGTGTGGTTTTCATTGCGTCCTATACCGCCCAGCTAACAACGACCTTGACGGTCGAGCAGATTCGCGGGGCTATCGAGGGGCCGGGCGACTTGCCTGGTAAACAGATCGCCACGATTACCTCCTCTATCGCAACTGTTTATCTTCGGGAGCAGAAAGTAGAGGTACAGGAGTTCCCGACCGGTGATCAAGTTTTTCGTGCCCTTCTGGACAAGAAGGTAGATGCCGTGGTTATGCAAGCACCACTGCTGCTTTACTTCGCAGCGCATGAAGGAAAGGGGCTGGTTAAGGTGGTCGGTCCCGAATTTGACCGTCGGCCGGTCGCCATCGAGGTACAGTTGGACAGCCCGCTACGCAAGAAAATTGACCGTGCGTTGGTCGCACTTCGTGAGGACGGCACCTATCAACAACTCTACGTCAAGTGGTTCGGCGGGCCGTAGTGATCTTGCGTCTAGCTCAACGGCACGAACCGTCACAGCGGTTTACCGTCGCAAGGCTCGCGGCCAGGTTGCGCAGGAAGCGTTGGTGCAGTGTCCCTCGCGCTTAAAGCGCGAGAGTGCAAAACGTCGCACCCAGAGTATTTCGCTGAACTGTAAACGAGTAAGCGAGTGCATGACCTAAAGTGACGGATCCTACTTTTCGGGAGCGAGTCTCAACCGCGCCTGCTGCCATCGCGCATGGGCTGAGCGGTTTAGTGCGCGAGATGGCTCCTGTCGTACTGTTCTTTTTCGTTGCTTTTCTCCTGATCTTTCTCATATTCAAGTTTTTCGCCGCGAAATATTCGATCGAATTCTCCGCAGTCAGCAAAGCCGCACTCGCCGCGCTAATTCTTGGCAAAGTGATTCCGGCGCTCGAATGGGCGCAATCCCGTTACCGCTTCGATACCCATCGCCGGGCCGTAGTGATCGCCTGCAAGACCTTCATCTATGGCCTCATTGTTACGGTACTTTTGATCGCTGAGAAGATTTTTCACGGCTTTCGGGAGACGGGCAGCCTTCAGGGCGGGATCAGACTTGTGATTGCGGACGCAAGTCTCGATCGCGCTCTGGGCATCGTCCTGGTGTTTAGCATGGTTGTCGGATCATTTTTAGTGCTCAAGGAAATTGACCGGGCGATGGGCAAGGGAGCGCTGTTCAAGCTGTTTCTCGTGCCGCCTCTTGTTAATGCCGACCGGAAATTGACGAATCAAGGACGAGAAAACCCTGATGGCTTTTGCTAACTGATTCGTCGAATATGTTTTTACCCCAGTTCTTCTTGAGCCGTCGAAACTCGCTCGCGAAGCAATTAAGCTCACTTAGGGATTTCCCTAGTAGTTGCCCCCCCTGAATCAGAGTAAATGAATAGAGAATTCAACGTCCACGCCGCCGAAGTACGGCGGAAGTGCACCGATAGAACGCTGTGAGCGAAGGAGTAGCTTCGATGGGGAAGAAAGAACATAAAGAGAAAGATGGCTCGATTAAGCGCAAGAAATACGAGAAGGAGCTTCGTCGACTTCAGGCGGAACTTTGCAAATTGCAAGATTGGGTAAAGTACAAGGGCCTTCGAGTCATCGTGGTGTTTGAAGGCCGGGATGCTGCCGGAAAAGGCGGTACCATTCGTGCTCTCACCGAACGTGTCAGTCCCCGTGTATTCCGTCTTGTGGCTCTTCCTGCCCCATCGGACCGCGAGAAATCGCAGATACACCTTCAGCGCTATATACAACATTTCCCGGCTGCCGGTGAAATCGTTATCTACGACCGCAGTTGGTATAACCGTGCCGGCGTTGAGCGTGTGATGGGTTTTTGCAGTAAAGAACAATACGGGAAATTTCTCGACCTCTGTCCGGAGTTCGAGAAATACATCGTTGACGCGGGGATCATTCTCCTTAAATACTGGCTGGAGGTTGGCCAGAAGGAACAACAGCGCCGTTTCGAAGCGCGTCTCAGCGATCCCCTCCGCCAGTGGAAACTTAGCCCCATGGATTTGGAGTCGTTTCGACGCTGGTATGAATATTCGCGCGCCCGCGACGCCATGCTGCAAGCGACGGACTCCAAGCATGCTCCCTGGTATCTCATACATTCCGACGACAAGCGCAAAGCTCGCCTGAATTGCCTTTCTCATTTCTTGAGCATGATTCCCCACAAGAAAACGCCCCGTGAGAAAGTGAAATTGCCGAAGCGTTCGAAGAAGGACGCCTATGACGACACCAAGTTTCTAAAAAGAAGAAAGTTCGTTCCGGAAGTGTTTTGAGGTGAACGGCATTGGCTGTCACCCGTAACCCCGAGACGAGTAGTTGGCGGGCCAAATTGTTCCAGATCGCACCTGGTCTGCCCGCGCTCTGGCCTTACGATCGTTCGAATTTTCCCCATGATCTGATCGCCGGCCTTTCCGTGGCTGCGGTGGCGTTGCCCGTAGGCGTCGCGTACGCACAATTGGCCGGATTCAATCCATCGGTCGGGCTCTACTCCAGCATTCTTCCGCTTGTCGCCTACGCGATGTTTGGCACGTCGCGGCAATTGATCATCGGACCCGACGCGGCCACTTGCGCGTTGATTGCAACGGCTGTCACTCCACTGGCGCAGGGCAATCCGCAGGACTACGAGTCCTTGTCGGTAACTCTATGTTTCCTTGCAGGCGTCTTGTGCATTGGCGCTAGTTTCTTGCGGCTTGGGGCAATGGCTGATTTTCTGTCGAAGCCAATCCTGGTTGGCTTCCTCAATGGGATCGCTTTGAGCGTCATCCTTGGCCAGCTTGGCAAGATATTCGGTTTTGCCATCGACCGAGGCAGGATTGTGCCGCGGCTCGTTGAATTCATCACGAAGCTTGGTCAAACGCACTGGCCCACACTAGCCGTTGGGCTCGGTACCTTCGTAGTGCTCCTTGTGACCCCGAAGCTGTTGAAGCGTGTGCCGGCTGCACTGGTTGCTATCGTTTTGAGTGCGTTAGTCGTACGCTTCCTGGGCCTGGAACATCTAGGCGTCAAAATCGTCGGCGATGTGCCGGCAGGATTGCCCCATCTGCATATTCCCACCTTTTCCCTGGAGCTGATCCCGCCGCTACTCGGCGATGCCGCAGGCCTTGCGCTAGTGACCTTCTCCAGCATGATGCTGACGTCGAGAAGTTTCGCGGCCCGAAACAGATACGATGTGGATGCCGATCGGGAATTCGCAGCATTAGGAATGGCAAACATTGCCTCCGCCTTCTCGCAAGGGTTTGCGGTTAGCGGAGCGGACTCACGCACGGCCATGAACGATGCAACCGGTGGACGAACTCAGGTCGCAGGACTGGTTGCTGCCGGAACTATCGCTGTCGTCCTTCTATTTCTTACTGGACCGCTGCGTTTTGTGCCGGTTGCTGCGCTTGGCGCGGTCCTGGTGAAGGCGGGATTCTCACTGATCGACATGAAGGAACTCAAACTGATCTTCAGAATCGACCGCCGAGAATTCGCGCTCTCGATTCTCGCGACCCTAGGGGTTGTAGCGATTGGCGCGATTCAAGCCATTCTATTTGTAGTTATCCTCGCGACTCTTCGTTTCGTGCATCTCGTGGCACGGCCCAAAATCGAACTCCTGGGGAAAGTGGAGGGCATGCCAGGTTATCACTCGCTTGACCGCCATCCGGAAGCCAAGACGATTCCAGGTCTGCTCGTACTTCGTTTCAATGCGCCAATCGTGTTTTTCAATGCTCCTTACTTCAAAAGCGGAGTCCTCGAAGCAGTTAAGGCCGCTGCAACTCCTCTGAAATGGATTGTGTTGGACATGATTCCAATCACCATGATTGATGCCACGGGCCTGCAGACAGGGCAAGAACTGGCGGATGAGCTGCAAAGTCGTGGCATAACTTTGGCAGCGGCCGGGCGCAAAGCAGAGTGGAACCAATGGGCAGAATCTCGAAAATTCGGAGAAGAAACGCGAAACGTGAAGGCGTATCCGACATTGAACTCGGCCATTCGCGCATGTTTGAGCGGTGAGGAAATAACGAACCCGTAGTACTTCACTAACGCCTCAGCGGTGCAACGCGCTCATCTGCGTAGACCGGACACTCGCAGAACATCCTAGGGATTCCCCTAGTTGTGGGGACATCGAGTCAAAGCTAGTCTCTTTTGCGAGACGGGCAGTCGTGACGGTTTTCAAGGTCCGGGTACGCGGCGCAAGCTTGCGCAATCTGGGAGTACTGATTGATGGTATCTGCGCTCCAACGTTGGTTGTTGTTGATGCTGCTGTCGCCAGCGGGAACATTGTTTGCTACGGAGCCGGAGCACGGCCTGCCGCAGTCCGCCGTCAAAATCGAACATTGGGGCGGCTTCATCACCAATTCAATGGTCGTCAGTTGGGTTGTGGCGATCGCCTTAATCATCTTCGCCAGAATCGCGACGCGAGACATGAAAGGCGTTCCGAGCGGGGCCCAGAACCTCCTGGAATGGCTGATCGAAGGTCTGTACAACTTCTTGGAAAGCATCATTGGCCCGCAGTTAGTCAAACGGACCTTTTGGTTTCTGGCGACGATCTTCATCTTCATTTTGACGGCAAATTGGCTTGGCCTCATTCCAGGGGTTGGCACGATTGGCTGGGGACACGAGACTCCCAACGGTTTCGAGGTTGATCAACCGCTCTTCCGCGGCGCGAATGCCGATCTGAACTTGACCTTCGCCATGGCCCTCATCTTTTTCGCGCTTTGGATCGTCTGGGCGGTGCAGGAAGTTGGTCCGATCGGATTCTTGAAAGAATTGTTTGGGCCGAAGGGTGAAACAACCGGGTTTTTGAAAGTGCTGATGATCGTCGTGTTTTTCGCGTCCGGCTGCCTGGAGATCGTCTCTATTCTGTTTCGGCCGGTCTCCCTGAGTTTTCGTCTCTACGGCAACATCTTTGCCGGGGAGACCATGCTGGAGACCATGGCCCGGATAAAGCCCGGCTTCGGCTGGTTGCTGCCCATTCCGTTTTACTTCATGGAATTGTTGGTGGGCTTCGTGCAGGCGCTGGTTTTCATGCTGTTGTGCGCCGTGTTTACGCTGCTAATTTGTCAACACGAGGAAGCTGCACCGGCGGCAGAATCCAGGGCTGCACAATGATTTCCGTCAGCTTGACCGTGTTCAATCGCGGGAGCCGGCGAGAAAGCAAAGGATGGTACAACAAATGATAACAACCATACTGGGACCGGAGTTAGGCGGAAACCTTACCGTTGGTCTGGCCGCGTTGGGCGCGGCGGTGGGCGTGGGGTTGATCGGCATGAAAGCTTCGGAAGCGGTGGGACGTAATCCCGGCGCGTCCACGAAGATTTTGGTCCAGGCGATTCTGGCCATCGCCTTCGCAGAAGCGATCGTGTTCTACGCCTTGTTTCTGGTGAAACAGTAACTACCGGGAGGGCGCAGAACTATGAATGCCTTTATTTTATTGGCCGTCGCCCAGAACGAAGGCCAGGTCAGGCAAATCGCCCGAACCTTTGGCGTGGACTGGCAACATTTGGGCGCACAGATCATCAGCTTCTCGATCGTGTGCGCCGTGCTCCACAAGTTCGCATACCGGCGCATCCTCGCGATGCTGAAACAGCGGCGTGAACAAATCGCCCTTGGTATCGCCAACGCCGAGAAAATCAAAACAGAGCTAGACAAAACCGAAACCCAGCGCCAGGAAGTGATGGCGCAGGCCCATGCTCAAGGGGCCAAATTCATCGAGGAAGCCCGGGCTGCAGCAGCCCGCGTGCAGCAAGCGGAAACCAAGAAGGCTATTGCCGCTGCCGAACAGATCATGAAGAAGGCGCACGAAGCCGCCGCTCAGGACCACGATCGAATGCTTGCCGAACTCAAACGCGAGCTTGGCAATCTGGTGGTCCAGGCCACGACAACGGTCACTGGCAAGATTCTTACCGCAGAAGACCAGCGACGCTTGGCTGAAGAAACTTCCAGACAGATTGCGGTCTAACGATGAAAATCACCAAGACAAGCGAAACGCGAAGCCAAGCGACTGTACCGCTTTTGCTTGCTGAACGGATTGCTCGACGAGAACCGTGGCCGGCAAGTTGTGCAACGCGTCGTCGCGACGGGTGAGCGGGATTGCCTTCCCATCCTCACGCATTTTCTGCGGTTAGTGAAACTCGACCGTGCGCAACACACTGCCACCGTCGAGAGCGCCACTCCGTTGCCGGCCGATTTACAGACGATCGTAAAAACCGAGTTGGCGCACCGTTACGGGCTCGGGTTGACTACGGCGTTCGCACAGCGGACGGAGTTGATTGGCGGGATGCGAATTCAAGTGGGATGCGATGTTTATGACGGCAGCGTGCGTGCCGGACTGGAAGCGTTGAAGAAAAGCTTCTGAATTAAGGTGACTATGGCAGACCTACTAAGTGAAATTAAGGCGCAAATCGCGGGCGCGAAGACGACGGCTGCGAAGCACAACGTGGGCGTCATCCGCGAGGTTGGCGACGGCGTGGCCAAGATCGAAGGCTTGAGCGACGCCATGCTCAACGAGATGATCGACCTCGGCAACGGCGTTACCGGCCTGGCGCTGAATCTCGACGAGACCGAGGTCGGCGTCGTAATTCTCGGAGACTACACGCAACTAAAAGAGGGCGACGAAGCACGCACCACGGGCAAGCTTCTGCAAGTACCCGTGGGCAAGGGGCTGCTGGGCCGCGTTGTGAACCTGTTGGGTGAGCCCATCGATGGTAAAGGGCCAATCAAGAGCGACAAGACGTATCCAGTGGAAAAAATTGCGCCCGGTGTTATTCGCCGCCGCTCCGTCAACCAACCGGTACAGACCGGGATCATGCCGATTGATGCAATGATTCCGATTGGCCGCGGCCAACGCGAATTGATCATCGGTGATCGCGGGACCGGAAAAACAACGATCTGTATCGACACCATTATCAGTCAAGCTCGGCTGAATAAAGCCGCCGAATTGGCTGGCGACAAGGACTACCGACCGCTCTACTGCATCTATGTCGCGATCGGCCAGAAACAGTCCACCATTGCACGGGTTATCTCGGTCCTCGAACAAGCCGAGGCGATGCCATACACGATCGTTGTGGCGTCCCCGGCCTCGGACTCCGCCGCCAACCAGTATCTCGCACCGTTTGCTGGCGCAGCGATGGGCGAGTGGTTCATGGACAACGGCATGGACGCGTTGATTGTTTATGACGACCTGTCAAAGCAGGCCGTGGCCTACCGGCAAGTCTCGCTCCTGTTGAAGCGCCCGTCGGGTCGCGAGGCGTATCCCGGCGATGTGTTTTACTTGCACAGTCGCTTACTCGAACGCGCGGCGCGGGTCGGCGAGAAGTATGGCAACGGCTCGCTCACGGCTTTGCCCATCATCGAAACGCAGTCCGGCGACGTTTCGGCGTACATCCCGACCAATGTCATCTCGATTACCGACGGGCAGATCTTTCTGGAGACCGATTTGTTCCATCAAGGTGTGCGGCCGGCGATCAATGTCGGCATCTCGGTCTCTCGCGTTGGCTCGGCGGCGCAACTCAAGGCCATGAAGCAAGTGGCTGGACAACTCAAGGGCGATCTTGCCCAGTTCCGGGAGCTGGCCGCGTTCGCTCAGTTCGGTTCCGACCTCGACGAAAAAACACAAACGCAGATCGATCGTGGCAAACGCATCATGGAGATTTTCAAGCAGCAGCAGTACAACCCAATTCCTGTGGAGATCCAGGTGGCCGTGATCTGGGTGGCGCAAAACGGTTACCTGGATCAAGTGCCCGTGGCGCGGGTGAAGGAGTTTCAGAACAAGTTGACGGAATACTTCACCACGCGCAAAGGCCAGTTGCTGGCCGAGATCGGAAGGGAAAAGGAACTCAGCGACAAGTTGAAGGCCGAGTTGAAGACGGCCGCCGAAGAATTCAAGCAGACCTGGAAATGAACACGAAATGGTGAGATATGCTCAGCCCACGTGAACTTCGCCGACGCATTAAGTCGATCACCAGCACCGCCCAGATCACCCGTGCGATGCAAATGGTGGCGTCTTCGAAGATGCGCAAGGCCCAACAGAGTACGCTGAAGACGCGGCCCTTCTCCCAACTGCTGTACCGCATCCAGCGGTACGCCACGACCCGCGCCAGTGAGTTCACCCATCCACTGCTGCAAGTGCGTGCCGTTCGCAAGCGCGCGGTGATCCTCATCGGCACGGACAAAGGGCTGTGCGGGGCGCTCAACGCTAATCTTTTTCGAGTAGCAGCGCAGTTTGATCCGGCGACGACTGTGTTCGTTGCTGCCGGCAAGCTCACGGCGCAGTTTGTCGCACGGACTCACCGGCACTTGGCTGCCGAGTTTGTGTTTGGGGACTCGCCGCGATTTGACGAAGCCCGGCCGATTGCCAATTTTGCTCGCGATCTATTTTTGAAGGGCGAGGTGGATGAAGTGAAGGTCGTCGTGACGCTATTCATCAACACCCTGTCACAGAAGACCGAAGTGTTGGAGTTTCTGCCTATTGGCGAAATCAAAGGAATGAAGATCCCTGGTGCGGAATCCGAAGCGGCTCTGACCTCCGACACAAACGATGTTCTCTTTGAACCTAGTCCGGAGGAAGTTCTCTCCTATCTCTTGGGGCATTATCTCAACATTTTTATCTACAGGGCTTTGTTGGAAGCCAAAGCCAGCGAACAAAGCGCCCGCATGGTGGGCATGAAGAACGCCACGGACAGCGCCACACAGCTGACCAATGATTTAACCCTCGCATACAACAAGCTACGGCAGGGCAATATCACTCAGGAACTGCTCGAAATCGCGGGCGGCCAACTCGGAAATGATTAGCGAAAGAGTGCCACATGAATAAAGGCAAAATTGTTCAAGTCGTCGGTCCGGTCGTGGATGTTGAGTTCACGGAAAACCTGCCGGCCATCTACAACGCGTTGACCGTGGAATTTAGAGTCGATAGTGAGCAGTTCAAGATCACACTCGAAGTGCAGCAGCACCTCGGAGATAACTGGGTCCGGTCCATCTCCATGTCCGGCACCGAAGGTCTCAAACGAGGATACGAAGTCATCGATACCGGCGCGCCCATTTCCGTGCCCGTCGGTGAGGGAGTGATGGGGCGGGTGTTGGATGTGTGCGGCAACCCCGTCGACGAGCGCGGACCAGTCAAAACCACAAAGTATTACCCGATCCACCGCGCCGCGCCCAAGCTGGTGGATCAATCGCCCTCACCACAAGTTCTTCAGACTGGCATTAAGGTCCTCGACTTGATTTGTCCCTTCCTGAAAGGCGGCAAGGTCGGCGCATTCGGCGGAGCCGGCACAGGCAAGACCGTTATCATCATGGAACTGATCAACAACATCGCCAAGCTCCACGGCGGCGTGTCGGTGTTCGCTGGCGTCGGCGAGCGCACTCGCGAGGGCAACGATCTTTATAAAGAGATGTCGGAAGCCGGAGTCATCAACCAAGACAATCTCGGCGCATCAAAAATCGCGCTTGTGTATGGCCAGATGAACGAACCGCCCGGCGCACGCCTCCGCGTCGCCCTGTCCGGCCTTGCCATGACCGAATACTTCCGCGATGAGAAGAATCAGGATGTACTCCTTTTTATCGACAACATCTTTCGGTTTTCTCAGGCTGGATCCGAAGTGTCGGCCTTGCTCGGCCGCACAGCCAGCGCCGTCGGTTACCAGCCGACTCTTGCTGCTGAAATGGGCGTGCTCCAGGAACGTATCACCTCGACCAAGAAAGGTTCGATTACCTCGTTTCAGGCGGTGTACGTACCGGCCGACGACCTAACCGATCCGGCACCGGCCACCACGTTTGCGCATTTGGACGCGACCATCGTCTTGGAGCGATCGATAGCGGAATTGGGCATCTACCCGGCGGTGGATCCGCTCGCCTCGACTTCCCGGGCGCTCGCACCGGAAATTGTCGGCCAGGAACACTATGATGTCGCGCTCGGCGTGCAGCGCCTGCTCCAACGCTACAAGGATCTACAAGACATCATCGCAATTCTCGGCATGGACGAACTTTCACCCGAGGACAAGACTGCGGTGTTGCGCGCCCGCAAGATTCAACGATTCCTGAGCCAGCCCTTTACCGTGGCGGCCGTGTTTAGCGGACGCGAAGGCAAACAAGTCCCTGTGGCCGAAACGGTGCGTGGCTTCAAAGAGATTCTCGACGGCAAACACGACGCTGTATCGGAAGGTGACTTTTACATGAAGGGCGGGATTGACGAGGTCAGACCGAGTTGAAACATGGCCAACACGTTAAAACTTGAAATCGTCACTGCGGAAGGCCCGGCGTACTCCGAGGACGTCGAGATGGTCACATTGCCGGGCGTCACCGGTCAGTTCGGTGTCTACCCACAACACGTCCCGCTTATCACACAGATGGTGCCGGGCGAAATGATCGTGCGCAAAGACGGCCACGACATCTATTTTGCGACGGGCGCAGGACTGATCGAAGTCAGGGCCACGAGCGTCGCGATCCTCACTGATTTGGCTGTTCAAGCCGACAAGATTGACGAAGCCAAGGCCGAAGAAGCTCGACAACGTGCCGAAGCGCGGCTCAAAGATAAACTCGCCGACGAAGAAGTCGCCTACATCAACGCCTCGCTGGCTCGCTCCTTGGCGCAGTTGCACGTCAAGCGCCGACAACGCACATAAAGTGGAGTGCCCTCTCTGTTGTGCCTGCGATCATGGGATGGAGTCTATTCTTACCCGCTGCGAGGCCGACATGTTTCACTGCAAGACTTGTGGTCTCCCCGTTGAGGTCAAAGCTGATGGCCAGGACCAAAAGGTCATCGGACATCCCTACTATGACTCCATCAGCATCAAGATAGTCGACGATTACTCCATCGAGGAAACCGACAAGAAAGCCGGCAAGACCGGTTAATTCTTGTTCTTGTTTACCGGACTGGCGTTCTTCAACGTGGCGAGCAGGTCCTTGGCACAGGCGGGCACTGGCTCGGCCTTGTGGAAGACGATGGCTCGGGCGCTGACTTCTTTGCCGTAGAGGTTCTTGTTGGCGCCGTTGTCGGCGCGAAGAGTGGAACCTGCGAGGGAGATGCCGGCGAAGATTCCACGAGAACGAGAGTAGGAAAGTATCTCGGCGCGCATGGTGACATCGGTTTCCGCTGAGGCTGTGCGGCCAACCGGGCCAGCGGCGACCGTAGCGTTTCCGCCGAGCTTGACCTTGCTGGTGAGGACGCTGGAAGCGGAACGTGGACTCATCAGCAGCAGAACGAAGTCCGTTGCCTGCGCGCCGAACTGCAGTCCTGCGCTGGCGCCTTCCAGGGCCATCATGGTGGGTGCACCCCAGGGGCCGTGGAATGATTTCCCGCCGCGACACGTCATTACGCCACGACCGAAACTACTTCCCAGGCCCAAGGAAATCTTAAAAACGGAAGGCAGAATGACGACGCAATAAGCGTTGTCGAGGACGCTCTTAGGAATGTCGTCGGGAGCGTCGAGAATTTCCTTCATCACCTTTCCGGCGTTTGTGACGCGGTCTGCTTCTTTGTCTTGCGCGAGGGCGGGAATGCTTAGGGCGGCAGCCAAGCTAAGTCCGAGCAGCATCTTTGTCATGATTCTTCCTCAGATTCTTTCCGTGATTCAAAAGGCGGACATCAGCGCGAAATGGTCGTTCCTCCGGTTGAATTATTTCGCCGCGCTCTCAAGCTGTACGAGACTCTACTCCTCGTCGTCTGTGCGATTCCATGTCTTATCCGGGTTGTAGCGCTCCATCTCCTTGACGATATTTAGAGAGTCCGGCCCCAGGTCCTTCTGGTAGACAACTCCGTCGTAGCTGACCATAAAGGTCATCACGCCTGTTACTCGGTAGTCGGCAGGGACGGCAACCAGTGCAAAACCGCCGATCATCGCGCCCTCGATCACGTAATCGAGTTGGCCAAGGCGCGCAGCGGGGCCCTGTCCTTTCAGAACTTTGAAGTAGTAGCCGTGAAAGGGCTTCGCCTTCTCCACGTAACCTTCCTCAAGAGCTTTCGCTACTGCCTCACCGACGGGACCTGCCCAATTGCCGTCCTGGTTTTTCCAGGCCAGCCCATCTTGCTTTCCGGGGGTACTGATGATTCGCTGTGCGTATTGATTTACTCCGGAGTCGTCGTGGGTCTGCTCGGCGTAGTCCATCTGGGCTTCCACAAAGCCACGGCAAATGGTGATCGCGTCAAGTTCGTTGCTGCCAATACGCCGGTTGATGATCTCCGTACGGCCAGCCTTCGAATCGAAATGCCACTTTCCTCCCTGCTTGACGATCGGAACCGGAGTGGGCCAATCTTCGTCGCCGACCGAGAGAATCGCACGGTTCGGGTTTTGAGGATCTATGTCCACGTGCATTTTTTGCTTCGCCAGCGCGGCAAACTCGGCGCGTGAGTTCTTGTCCTGAACATCGTCGCTTGTCTTGACGAAATCCTTGCCGTCAGGCCCAAAGATTTCCAGCAGGGCTGCCACATCGTCGTTCGTGACCGCTAGAATCATGGCATCGGCTGCCTGCTGAGCGGTGTCAAACGTTTTCTGTTGTGGCTGAGCAGGAATCGCAGTTGTCGCTTTTGTTTGCGGAGCACCGCGTAAGGCAGTGGGCAAAATACAGCACGCGCCAACGACAAACACCATCGAAAGAATCTTTGTGGAAAAAGCATTCATATAAGTGGCTTTCATGTATTTTCCCTTGGTCATGGTTTGATCACCGCCTACGTCCGCCGCCACCACCACCCGAACGCGCTCCTCCACCACCGCGGGCAGCTCCCGTGCTGGATGCACCGCGCGTACCACTGGCCTGCGCGCTCGCTTTGCTTGTTGCTCCTCCGAAAGCGCTCGAATTCCTCGAAGCGTTATTACTCGGAACCTGCCGGTTGCCGATGTTGTTTCCGTTGCTGCCGCGATTCGCGCTCGTATTGCTCGGGCTCGGGCGCGCACCGGAGTTCGAACCGGACCGATTTACTCCGCTGGCGGCTTGGTTATTGGCATTGGGCTGTTGTCTGTTGTTCACGGCTTGCTGCTGACGGGCATTTGCCTGTCTTGTGGACATGGAATCTCCGCGAGCCGTCCCGCCGTATTTATTCGCGGTCGCCTTGTTCGAATAGGGAGCGCCGCCGCGGTGCTGAGGATTGTGTTGCCAATTGTTGCCCCCGTTGCGATTCACGTTGTTAATATTGTTGCGATTCACGTTGTTGATGTTCGTTTTGTTGTAGTGGCTGATGTAATTGTTGTTGATGTTGATGTTGACGTTACCGCGTCCCCACCCGTAGCCATAGCCCCAGCCTCCGCGGTAGTACGAGCCCATAGCAACGCCGACTCCAAACGCAATAGCGACACCCGCTGCATAGTACGATGGCGGCGGATAATAGATCGGCGGGTATGGGTACACCGGCGGTCCGTAGACCACCACGGGGTTATACGAGGGCACGTAAATAACCTGTGGGTTCGCCTGCTGGATCACCACGACGGTCTTGCTCTCGACGGTCTGCACTTCCACCTTCTGCTGTTCGGTGGACTTTAGATTTCCTGCGTCCTTCGCCTTCATACGCATGCGCTGCACCGCGTCCATCACATCGGTCTGCTGAGCAAGAAACGCGTTCCCCAGGTCTGTTGTCCACTTGATGTTCTCAGCCAGCTGCTTGACGGCGTCCGGAAGGGCCGCCATAGCTTGAATGCTTGGGTCCCAGTCCTCCTTCTGCACCGCTGCTACGAGGGCATCGCCTGTCAGATCCTTATGTTTATCTAACCATTGCTGTAACTGAATCATCTCCAGCGGGTATGTCGAAGCTACCAAGACCTGGCTCAGGAGCGGGTCTGGATACAGTGCGATCGGCGCGACCAGAGAATCCAATTGATCATTGGGAATTTTCGGAGCCTCTTGATCCGTGGACGCGGCCTCCTGCTGCGCGTACACCAACGTATCGCCTGGCATGAGAAATACCGCGCAAAGCATCGCTAGGAGACTTTGGACTGTCCAGCCTAGGAATTTCGTTTGAAGTCGTTTTGTGCTCATCGCCTTTCACACTCTCTTTTGGTTTGTTTTAATAGCACAGCTAACAACAAACCTGACCCGCTTGATCTCTTACAACCCCCGTAAAAAATTTGGGTATCAGACCGAAACGGGGATGGTATATCGCCCACTGACCGAAGATAGTGTCAAAAGTGACAGGGCAGAGGCTCGATCAAAACCGAGCTGGTCCGTTCAGTCATTCGCTGGAAGGTTGGGTACCGACGGTAAGAGGGATTTCCCGCCAACCCGATATTCGAAATGCTCGATAAACGCTGCGAGCTCAACCGGTCGTTGCGACATCTAGTGATTTGACCCGACAATACTTCCGTACTCTGCCAGTCGCTTCTGGAAAATTCTCAGCAGCACGAGAACCGCAGCCGTCATCATAATGTTGAAGATCAATTGTGCCCAGGCAACCGCCAAGCCAGGGTTCCCCGCAAAGTCCACAACCCACGCTGCAAACTGGCCGAGGAAGGGTAGGATCAGCAAAACCCCAAACGTGTTGAAGCAGAGGTTCGCCACCGCCACGCGGCGCGCCGTCTGTCCCATTTTAATGGTGGCGATCAGCGCAGTCGCCGTGGTTCCAATGTTTGCTCCGATCACGATCGGGATCGCCGCCGTCGCGGTCAGAATGTTCTGTTGCACCAGCAGGATCGAAAGCCCTGTCGTGATGCTACTCGACTGCACCAAGGCCGTCATCAGTAGCCCCGCCAGCACTCCCATCAACGGGTTCCGTGAGCGGCTGAGCACCTCTGCGAATACCGGATTCTGCGCCAAAGGCTTCAGCGCAAAGCTCACCACATCGAGACTGAAAAAGATAAACCCAAAATAGAATGCGGCTTTCCCCAGTATGTTGAACCGCGTAGGAAGTGCGCTCAGTAAGGTGCCAAAGACAATGAAAAAAGGGCCAATGGACGTCAGCTTCAGTGACACCAGCCATGCGGTCGAAGTTGTTCCGATATTTGCTCCCAGCAACACTCCCAGGCTCGACCCGAATGACATTGTCCCCGCATCCACCAGCGCCACCGTGAGCGCAGTCGTCGCACTGCTGGACTGCAAGATCGCCGTCGCCACCGCGCCTAATAGCAAAGCTCGCCAGCGGCTCTGGGTGAGCCTGCCGAGCCACTTCGTGAATGTCGCCCCTCCGACCGTTTGAATTTCGTGGCTAAATGCCTGAAGTCCGTAAAGGAAAAGGACAATCGCAGAAACTGCCGTTAGCAAAATCTTAAAGTTCGACATGGTTCCCTTCCGACAGTGAGCTTCTAAGAGTCTTGCCCATGTGTGTTATGTTATCGACACCTATCTGAAAAGGCCCAATTGGGTCATTTCTCGCGCGCTGGACGCTCCGCGCGCGAGAGTCCAACCGCCGATTCCACCGGATCGGCAGTAGCCCGCCGACCACTGATCTCCTCGATGTGTATGCAGTAGAAAATGGCATCCGCAGGGTGGTCTTCGAAGCGAGCCTGATTCGCCGCATATGCTGTTTGCCACCACAAGGCCCTTTTTTCGAGTCGAAGCTGAGCTTGAAGTCGCACTCCACTATATTGAGGCGTGTCCGGGAGCTCCTCATAGCGTCCGACGACAACCACACTTGACCAGCGGAAATGGCTGAGTATCTCGTCAACCTCCACACACACCAGTGGATTCGAACGCATCCACTCCACCTTTTGTCCGAAGGTTGTAAAGCCGTAGAGGTGGTCAGGCTCGTAGGCGAAATAGATTGGAACCATGTACGGACGGTTCTGGTGGGCACATGCGAGCCTGCCGAATCCCAGCCGAGAAAGCATATCCCGACAACCTTCGCTGCTCATTTCACTTATTAGCATTGATGTGCTCCTTCTCATCCTCTCGAGTCGCGTCTCAGTTGGACTCGCGCATACCGTAATGGGCGAGTTGGAGAATCACAGTCTTCTTTTGATTAGCGGCACCCGATCGCTTCGAGAGCTGAACGATTGGCAATCCTGAGTGTGGAACCCTGACGCGCCACGAGGCGCTGTCTCTTAAATTCACTCAGCGTGCGAGTCACTGACTCCCTACACGTGCCAATGCACTCAGCAATCTCTTCATGGGTGAGCGAGAAGTTGATCGAGATCCCTTGTTTGGTGTTCTGCATGTTGGAGGAACGATCCAGCAGAAGACGAGCAAGCTTTTTCGGAACAGAAGTGGACAGACCGACCGTCCGTAGTTGGTCGCATGCCTCGGTATAGAGCCTCATGAGCTGAGCCACTGCCCCTCGATAAGCTTCAGGATGTGCGGCGACAAAGCGCAAGAAGTCATCCCCTCGTAGAAAGGCCACCTGGCACGAACGCAAAACCTCAGCGGTTACTTCATAGGCGCTGCCGGACAGTGTCGCGGTAAGGCCGAGGATTTCGCCGATCCCCGCGATCCTCAGAGTCAGTGTCTTTCCTTCGACCGAGTTAATAGAAAGTTTCACCTCTCCGGCACAGAGCACGAAGACGCCACAAGGCTCCTGTCTCTCGAGGAACAGCACTGCTCCCTGCGGATACATTGCGATCGTCTTCAAAGTATTAAAATCCTTCAATGCTGTTGGGCCGAGATGGCGGAAGAATTCAGTCACACGCAATTTGGATAACTGGCCATTTTCATTCAGGTCAAACCCATAAGGGCCGCGCATTTTCCAGCTCCTTTTTCCGCGTTATTGCTACTCTCCCGTCCGCATCTCTACTCAATCTTGACCACTTCGCAAATCCGCCACTTTGAATAAACTGAAGAAAATATGGAAAACGCATAGGAATAGAAGCAAGTTTTGTATCACCAGTATGGTGAGAACAATCATCCAGGCTCCCCTTGAAAGGGATGGAGGCAACTTCACTATGGATGGGGTTCTTAGGGGTTTGACCCCGCTCGGGGATAAGTCGCCCCCACGAATATGGAAGTTAATGTGTGTCAGGGGCCTGTTGGAACTGTCAAAAGTAACAGGGTGTAGTGCTCCCTACTAATTTAGACAGTCAGGGCCTCATTTTTAGTTAGACCTGCGAAAGCCAAGAAGGCCTCGTGCGGAGTGCGATTTTGGACTCCGCGGTGAGGCCGGTCGTGATTGTACTCCTCGATCCAACGAGCGATCGATGCTTGCGCTTCTTCCAAGCTCCGATACTCCGACGTCCAGACTTCTTCTTCCTTCAAGCTGCGGTGGAACCGTTCGATGTAGCTGTTGCCTTCCGGGTGATGATACGCCGTCCGCCGATGGGTGATGCCGAGCCGCCCCAACGTCTCCAAGAAGCGCGAAGAAGTGAACTGCGTCCCGTTGTCGGTCGTCAGCGTCAAGTTCGCCTCACGGCTTCCTGCGGGAAGTCGATTCAGCACCGCCTGCTCGACCGCTGCCAGCGCGTCTGCGGTCCGACAGCGATGCGAGAGATTCCATCCCACGATCTCCCGCGTACAGCAGTCGATTACGCACACCAGATAAGCCCAGCCCACGGCAGGCCCCGCCCAGATCTTGGTCATGTCCGACTGCCAGATCTGATTCGGCTCGGCTGCTTCCACGCGGCCCCACTCTTTCTTCCTTCGTGCGCGCAGACGACGCGAGCGCACCAGCAACCCACGTTCTCGCATCACCCGTAACACCCGCTTGCGATTCACGGGCAGTCCTTTCTTCCGCTGCAGCCACCACGCCACTCGCCGATAGCCGTACGCCAGCTTCTCTCCGCACGCCATCACGATCTGTTCATCGTAGGTTCGATCCGCTCGGCTGCCTCGCGGGCGCTTCTGGTAGTACAGGCTCGACCGGCTGATGGCCAACGTCGCCGCTACCAGCGTGGCCGTGTAGCCCTGCGTCACCATCTCTCGCGCCTGGGAGTGAACCGCACCACAGCTCACTCCCCCACGACGTTTTTTAGGATTTCGATCTCTAGAGACTTCCGTCCCAGCGTTCGTTCCAACTGCCGAATACGATGGTCCTTCTCGGTTTCCGCGGCGGCAGCGCTTCTCCCCCCAAGCGCTGCCTTCGCTCCCTGTTCCGCCTCATCCTTCCAGCGATAGAACAGATTCGGAGCGATCCCGTGACGCCGACATGTCTCCGAGACGTTGCCGCTCTTGATACCTTCCTGCACGATCTGCCACTTTTCTTCCGGGGTTCGATCTACGCGTGGTTTCCTGCCCATGTTGCCTCCTGTTTGGAGGCCCTGATCTTACCTAACTGAGGTGTCCAGTTTTAGAGGGGAGCACTACAGGGTGACGACATCGCTTGGCCGCAATTCTCGAGTTGTTGTCCGAGTCCAACCTACAAGCTCGGTTCGTGTCACTTCATCGACTCGGTATTGTCCACCAGCCATCTCTCCAATCACTTACGACCATGATGATGTATTCAAACTCTCTGGCCCTTGCAGGGAGGCGGGTAGCCTATTCACTTCTCCGGTCACGCTTCCGCAGGACCATTGGTGACATCAGACACCCCGCACAGACACTACCGCTTTCCTGCCGCGCTTTTCGCGACGGCAGGACTCTTGTCCCAGGAAAAACTGATTTGTTCCAACTCTCCACCTGCGTTGTGACACAGGCGTGCACAGCTACGACGCAGATCGTGTGGAGCGAGCCTTTCGATTCCGGCACGCTGAGCACACTTCTTAACGACATACCACACAACGTTTTGGGTTACTCCTAAACCCCAAACGACGCCATCCCTTCGAATTGATCGGAAGACCTTTCCCTCTCGAATGTTGGCAGCAGAAGTCCAAGCATCTAAATCCTCTTTGACCCAAGACGGTATGGGCACGGTCCGGACGTGTCGGCCTTTGCCGACGAGGTCAACAATTACCCAATGGTCCTCCCTCTTTTGGACCTAATCTGATTTGAGCGTAACCAATTCTGACCGTCTCAGCCCACACCCCAGCAGCAAAGCAAGCATGGCTCGATCCCCCTTCCCGCGCAGCGTTTCGAGCCCAGATGTCACCAAAAGCTGGCGACCTTCGTGAGCCGTGAGCCAATTGCCCACGGGTTGGCCCAAACGCTTGATTCCCTTGACCCGCCTGATTCCGGCGACGAGTTCAGGGCTCAGTAATCCGGTGTCTGCCGCCTCATAAGCAATCCTGCGAATAGCCGCCAACCGAGCGTTGATGGTGGAAGGTGCCAGTGGAATGTTTTCCAGGTGCAGCCGATAGCGAAGCACCACAGCGCGGTTAAGAGCCAACCTCGGCTCCGAACAATACCAGCGAATGAATTCTTCAATGGCATGTTTGTATGATCGGCGCGATTGAAGGGATCCAAGGCTATTTAGAACCGCGGCTTTCGAATGCTCCAGCTCCGGTAATGTTAGAGCGTATCTTCGACGACTTAAACGACGACGAGTCGGCTTCCCCATGGACAGTGGCCTCCTTGGCCGTCCATTTGTAAGCTCTGAATGCCGATTTCTGTAAGCCTTAATCAAACGCAGGGAAATGATCATGCCTGCTCGTTGTCTGCTGGCAGGTGGTTCGGAGGAATAGACTTGTTGCTTGATCGGGCCAAGCCTCGGAGTACTTCCTTGATGTGCCTTTCGATTTTGACTTGCACAGAAACCCTCGTGGTCTCCCCGATCACCTCGGCTGCAAGCCGCGCGGGGATTGCCATTAATCGCGCTTTCGTTGTCAGAACTAGCTCGGTCACCTCCTTCTCGACATCATCGACCGCGACGAGTTGGCCGCGTTGTTTTGCCAATTCGATTTCTTTCAGGTCGGCCTCGGCCGACAAGAGACGGATTTTCTCTTGGGTTAATGATTTTTCGCCAGCCTCTTCCGAGAACAAACTTCTCTTGCGAACAGCGCCTTGAAGAAAGCGTATGTACCACCGAAAGCAGAGGTGGAGGTCGTACTTCCCGTGCGACGCCCTTGGCATTCCAGCTTCGACCAACCTGTGGACCCACCGCTCAGTGATCCCAAGCTCTTTCATCAGGCGTTCAACGCTGACGATCGGCATGCGACCTTCCTTCCCTACTAGACAGTACAGAACTCTAAACTGGAGCGGTTTTCACTGGATCGATGCCGGGGTCGCCGCCGTCACCCTTGGCCGCCACCCGGTCGGGACAGTACCTTGCAAAGCCTTGGCCGATATTCCTTTCGCCGGAACGCAATCGGAAATGTAAATCGGCTTCAGGTCGCTGGCGCAAGAAACACGGCGGTTGCGGAATATTCCCAATCCCCGTTTTCTCTCCGGTGTGCGGTTAGCGAGCCTTGTGCGACCATCTGCACGACCAACACCCTTATCATTAACCATTCGCCGTTGATGAATAGATCTTCACGGCAAGCCACCCCATTTTCCCAGAGTCCGGACGCGGACATTCGGTGGGAAATCGCAGCTACGAACTCCGGCAAATAGCCTGTAAGAGAAACTAGATCATGGAGATCTCTACCAACAAAGATCGCGGCAATTATCACCGCCAAAACCTGAAACGATTCGCTACATCGATCGTCCTCACCGAGAATTTCGACTTCATCCTCAATTATTTTCATGCGCTCATCTTGCATCGGTACACTGCTCCTATCGGCTCACTACTGCTGCCGCCGCGGGCAGTTGGCAAAGGGCATGCGTTGTCTGGAATTCTCGCAACCAGGTCCACAGTTGCATTGCGTTCAGGAACTTGTCGAAGCAAGGCCCTTCCGCAAGTGCGACGACGGCTTCGAATTGTGGATCAGTTTCAACCTTTGGGAGACGCACGATCAATCCAGGTCTAGGATCACCGTGGCCCATCTCTCGAATGGCTTGTCGGTAAGCCTCATTTTGCAGATGGGCCTCAGGATATACGGCTTTGCCGGTTTTCCAGTCGACGACGGTAAGCACGCCGTCAACGTCAGCCAACAAATCCAACGTGCCCGCATATCCATGCTTCTCGTTGTAAATGACCTGCTCAACCGCGATGGGTTTCAGTTTCACTGAACGACGCCAGTCCTCCCACGCCATAAACGCCCACATCGCTTTATCAGCGATCTGTGGTGAAGGTCCCACGACTCGCCCCAATTCCGTGCGGAGCGTCCATTCAACCAGGCGGTGGACCTGCGAACCAATTTCGCCGACCTTTTCGAGTTGCTTCTGCGCTGCCTTATTTGCAGTTGGCGAGGGCGCAGAAAATGACGGGCGACGACAGCGCTGCGCGCAAGTCGTACCAGGATTTCTTGAATCTCTGGAAGGATGCCGATCCCGACATTCCTGCCAACCAGCAAGCCAAAGCCGAATACGCCAAGCTCCGATGACTCAACTGTACCAAACTGTACGAAACCCCTATGTAATGTTGTTCGGGGCTTGCTTCGAGAGAGAAGCAGATTCCCCGAAATTCACTGAAAACCGAGGGCAGGTCTTTGGAGTGCCCGAACGCGCTTGCAAAGCACGTGCGTCTCCGTCGGTTACTAGCAGCAAATGAATCGTTGCGGATAACTATTCTTCGAAAGTAGTTAATCGGCTTGCCATCCGTGCCACGAGATTTGGGCCCGAAGCCGACTTATCATCTATGCGTAGATTTCGAAAATCCACCGTCAGGGATTTTACGGAACTCGGAAAAAACGAGGGAGCTTTAAGGGAGCAATAAGAATTCCTTTGCGTTCCCTGTCATTCCTTTTCAATGACTTAGTGCTCCTTCGCATTTCTTTTAAGTCCTTGAAATCCCTCGCGTTTTTGTTTTCGATCCCCACCGCCCCTACCAAACTCACTCACCACAAATGGTAATGTAGTCGAGTTTCCGATCGCCGCCGCCCTAACCGCCGCCCGAATCAGCACGGCTATCAGTCTCGAAGTTTGTCTTATTTTGGCGGGTAATTCTTGAACAGCTTCTGCATGGCCTTATCGAGATTCTTCTGTTTCTTTTCCTGGTTCGCGTTGGGATCGAGCGTCTTCGTGGCGCGTCCGGTCCAGACCAGCTGCTTGTTCGACGGGTCATACATATCGACAACCAGCGTGCCGATGTTAATCGTCGAACTTTGAGCTGAGGCCATTCCACCGCCCCACCGCAATCCGCCTCCGCCGTACGCATTCCACTGTTTTTGCTGACTGATAGAGGCCTGATAGCCGATATACAAATCGGCCTTCTCCGAATCCGTCTTCGTCAGTCCTTTTGAGGCTAACTGAGAATCAATGGAGCTTTTGATCTGCGCGTCCACAATCTGGTTGGGATAGGAAGCACCCTCAATCGTGATCCATTTGTAGGTGTGGAATTTCGAGAAGTCCACTCCCGGCATGGAGTTGTACGACACATCCTGTGCCAGCGCTGCGCCGCACGCCAACATTGCCAATACAAGGCCAATCCCGAACTTTGTCATTTTGTTTCGAATTGCTGGTTTCATGTTTTCTCTCTCCTCGAGTTTCATTTCGGCCGAGCTCTCTACGCCGGTGGATGTGGACCGCGACTCACTCTTCGCCAGAATCCTCGCTTGTGGAAAAAACCAACCGTGCTATTGCGCCTTTATCCAGGTATCTGATCCCGTCAGCTTGACGGACACATCCGAGAAGAAAATGTGCACCGGCTTGCCGTCGGCCGTTCCGCGATGCTCCGTCGAGACAAGTAGTGGACCGGCCTTCTTGTAGCCCGCCCACGTCGTGATCACGAGACTCGGCTTCTTCGGTCCGCCCCGGCGGTAGATGAATTCCTCGACTCGGTGGTCGGGAGCGAGAAAGAGTTCCCAGGTATCGCCGGGCGTGTAGCCGATGTCCGAAGAATATTTCACTACAATCTGGTCGCCGGTACCTTTTCCCAGCGGCAGCTTCTGCTTGCCCTTATCCTGCACGTCGGCGCTCGTGTCCCAAATCACATGAAAAGGGAACACCAGCCAATATTGGTCGTTCATGAAAGCCGGATCGATTTCATCTTTCACGTTGGCAGGCTGGCTGTTGAGCTCCGAGCGCAGGTACGTAACCTTCACCGGTTTGCCATCCTTATCCTTTCCTTCAAACGTCACCTTTCCAGTCTTTGGTTCCCATTCCCACGTATGTGCCAGCTTCAGGTTGAACGCAGGCAAATCTATGCTCCACGTGTAACGGATCCCATCGATCTGCCCCCACGAATCGATACCAAAGGTCTTCGCCATCTGTTCGACACTCGGCGGACGCGCCTGCGCCCAAGAAATTGATGAAAAGCCCAGCATCCCTAAAACCAGAAGACCGATGATCGCTACGCGGTGCACATTCTTCATGGAAGTCGCTCCTCAGTGAGACCACACCGTGCTTGGCCGACGCCGCATTATATAGCACACCTCGGTGATTGTGCTCTCGCAAGCTCAGGCGGCCGCGTTCGTTGATCGCTTGATGCGCCGAAACTCGAGAATAGCGGCAGCCGATGCCACGGTTCCGTATTCCAGCAGCAGAATCCAGCCAGGAACTACCCACTGGCCGCCAAGAGTGCGCAAATGCCATACGTAGAAAGTTGGCAGAATGCTGATCGTCCAGATGATGAGCGGGACCGTCGACACCGATCGCACGAACGGGAGCAGCCACAGAAGGTACCAGGGGTACACAACTGGCGCACACAGAAACGACGCAGCCATCGGCCACGCAAACGCCTGCGGTGCGTTTTCATCTTGCCTTCTTCGCAGCACCGCCGCGGTTACTAACCCAACCAATAAGGCCAGACTAGCCACGACCTGCGGCCTTACGATTCGCTCGATCTCGGCGAACACTGGATCATTGAAGCGAAACCGCTGCACGAATACGCTGATGGATCCCATCGGTACGGATCCACCTCGCAGAAAAGGGACGTATAGCACCCCAACAACGAGCGCCGCCAGCAACGCGTCGCGCACCCGCACACGACGCCAGTAAAGCGGCGCCAGCACAATCGGGAGAAACTTCACGGCAACAGCCAGCCCGAATCCGATCGCCGCGATAGTTCGCCAACGGCGTTCGAGCGCTGCGGCCGAGAGCAGAAGTAGTAGCACTCCGAGGATGTCAACGTGACCGCTGGAAGTCACGCACGTGACGAGAAGCGGATTCCAGGCGTAAGCGAGCACCCAATGTTCCGCCTGCCCGAGGCGACGCAACTCGGCGAGCAACAGTGGAACGATCGCCAACTCGCACAAAACAAAAGCAACTTTGAACGCAAAAGCCGACTCGTGAATCGCAGTTACAGCGCGAAAGAATAGCTGAGCGCCCGCTGGATAGGGGCTCGCCACTTCCGGGTTATTAAGATTGCGGGTCTCCTCCGTGTGTAAAGCGCTGAACGCAGGATCATTCGGAACCACAACGTAAGGGTTGTAGCCCAGCCGCTGCAGGCGGCCATCCCAGACGTAGCGATGAACGTCATCGTCGGCCCCCGCAGGCATCAACAGAAAAGGAAGATGCCACAGAGCAGCCAACGCAAGACCAATTACGATGACGCGGCGAGGAAATTTCGGCGTCGAAAAAAACTCGCGAATAGCTAGAAGATACGCGACGCCGGCGATGGCCAGGGTAACGAGGTAAGGAGGGGCTCCCACTCCGCCCGGAATTCGGGCACACGCTAAAAGCGCCGTAAATATGATTGCTGCGAGTCCGTAAAGCCTGTGTGACGCCGTGATCCTCATTGCTGTCCGCCGCGTTGCTCTGGCGGCATCGCCTTCCTCCATTCCTTCAACCATTGCGCCGTTCTCGGCGCTCTCTCGGGCGCGCTCTGCAGCTCGGCGGCAAGGCGACTCAGGTCCTCTGCCACGTCAATGTCGTAGAACGGATCGGTGAGGCTCACCGAAAGCCCCAGCGCCCGCACACGCCCCAGCAGCGCATCGTATGCATTCGTTGTTCCCAGCCCGTCACCCGCAAAAAGTCCCGGATGATCCGACGTCGCGCCGACAAGGTAATAACCTCCGTCGTGCGTCGGACCAACAACAATGTCGCTCTGAGCGAGCGCTTCGAATGCGCTTTTAAGCACGGACGCGGGCAGATGCGGGCTGTCGCTGTTAAACGCGACGACGCGCCGCCGGCCAGCCGCAGCGAAATGTGCAAACACCGACGTAAGCCCCGCCGCAAGTCCATCACCCGATTGCGCCACGATGGGAATCGAGTCACCCACCGCACGCGATAAATCTTCCACATCGGACGCCGGGCACATGATAGCGACCTCCACATCGCTAAGCGATTTGGCTAGCGCCATCGTATCGTCCAGAAGGCACCGATATAAGTCGACGACGGCCTCGAGCGGCAGGCTCTGAGCGAGTCGAGTCTTCACCACGCCTGGCTTCGGCGCTTTGGCCATAATTAGGAGCGTGCAGTCGCCGCTGCGTGAACCGACAGTGCTCTGGCTAGAGGATTTCATCAGGAACGAAAAGTTTCATTAGGAAATTGTTGTCGCGGGTTTCACGCCGACTGCGGCATTCCAACTCGTCGCTGGCGAAAATAGTAGCGCAGAATGCGAGTGAAAATGAACCAGGCCGCGCCGAGCGTGCCGTCGATGGTCCCGCTGATCTTCGATTTTCCAATGCGCGGGTAGTAGCTCACCGGCACCTCGACAATCCGGTACCCACCGAGCGCGCCTTTCAAAATAATTTCCACCGCCCATCCATATGTGGTTTCTTCAAGTGCAAGTGCGCGCAGAACATCCGCGCGCGCCGCGCGAAACGGGCCGAGGTCCGTGATCCGCTGTTGAAACAGAAGCGAGATCAAGCCCGCAGCGAGGCGGTTTCCAAACGCGGAGTGCCAGGGAAGCGCGCCCGGAATGCTCGGCCCTGCCAAACGTGAGCCCAGCGTAATATCCGCGCGTCCCTCGGAAATCGGCGCGAGCAAGAGCGCAAGTTCAGACGGCCGGTCGCTATAGTCACCATCCAGGAATACAACGACGTCGGGCGAGTTGGCATTGGCCAGACCTGTCAAACAGGCCTGCCCGTACCCGCGACGCTGTTCGAAGATCACGCGTGCCCCCGCACGCTCGGCGATCTCCGGTGTCCCGTCGGTCGAGTTACTGTCGACGACGATGACCTCAGTCACGAGATCAGCAGGAACGTCCGCGAGCACCTTACCGATGGCGCCCGCCTCATTGTGCGTGGGAATAATGACCGAGACTCGCAAGCAATCTCCCGCAAGCAGGCTCCGGCGGCTCCATCGGTTCCGTTTGCCTTACCACCAAAGCGAGTTCGGTCGCCGCCGCGCCAGAAACGCATCAATCCCCCACGTCCGGCCCGCCCCTCCCACCGCAATCCCCAGCGCCGCCAGCGTAGGAACCAGCAGTTCCCAAATCCACGACGTGCCCCACTCCGACACCCACAGGCTCGCGAGCAAACCACATGCGACAAGTCCAGCGGGCCGCGTGAGAAGGCCGAGGATCAGAAGCACGCCCAGCGAAATCTCCGTCACGCCCTGAAGCGGCGCCGCCATCGCTGCATGACTCGCCGCAGTCGCCATAATCGCTTTCCAAATGGCCGGAGCGTGATCGTGTTGGATGTAATAGTTGATCAAGCCTGCGTAGCCGTTTGGCGTGTAGAGCCCTTTCCCTAAATTTTCGAAAAAGACCCCGACGAACATCGCCCCAATCGTCAGCCGAACGATGGCCAGTCCAAAGCGCGCGTAAGGTTGTTCGGGCATCTAGAAAGTCCTCGCTTGAAGTTGGTTTGGTTTCATCGCAATCGACCCTGCTGCAATGGGCCATTGTAGCAATCGCCGCCGTATTCTAATCGCGTGCAATCACGATTGTCGTGCACGCGCTTTCGCCCTTGGGAAGTTCGCGTGCGGCGGCCATGCGGACATCCAGTTTTTCCGCCTGCCCGCGTACAACAGGGCAGTAAAAGTCTGGCTCACTAAGCGCGTTCTGCAGGCGTCGCCGCCCGGCACATCCGCCGTAACAACTCTCGAGATAGGAGCACGGCCGGCACGTGTCCGGCACAGTACGCGCCTCAACAAATGGCGAAGTCTCCACAACTGCCGAGCCCATCGAGGCCAGAAGCGATAGCGGCTCTCCGGCGCCCGGCCAGTATACGCAAGGTTGCGTGGTGGCTCGCGGCGTAATCCGTACGGTGCTTACTCCGCATCCACCGGTCCTCGGAGGCAAACCCGCCATCGCGCGAACCAGAGGCTCGCCGATGGCGATCACGTCTGTCTCCGCAAACAACGCTCGAAAACCTCGCCAATACTCCTCGTAACTCAACGCATACAAATCCGAACGCACCGACTGATAAACATTCACGCGCAGAGGCGCTTCGTAACGCTTCACCACCCGCGCCACTTCGGCCAGACGCAAATAGTTCGACTTCATCATCACCGCAATAAAAGTGACGGGAACTCCGAGCCGGACGCAGCGCGCCGCCTGCTCATGAATCAAAGCCCAATTGCCAATGCCGCGCTGCGCGTCCTGCCCACGCTCCGAAGGATAATCCAGCGAGAACTCGATATCGTGGAAAGCGCGAAGCTCGTCATCAGTAAGGACTGCCGCACTGTGGCCATTCGATGTGATGGTGAGCTTTACAGGTAGAGAACGGAGGTAAGTCAGAATCGCGCGGAATTCCGGGTGCATTCCGTTCTCGCCGGTGCCCAAATTCACCGACCGAACCGGCAAGCTTTCCATCACAGATCGCACTTGCTCCAGGCTAAGCCGATCCGTCCGCGCCGGATCGCGATAACAGAACGAACAAGCCAGGTTGCACTCATTGGTGAGTCCGAGTCCCAGTGCAAACTTTCCGCTCGCAGCGGGGCGGACCAAATGAGTTTGCAAAGTGGAATCAGCGCTCGAGCGTGTCATGTCGCGTACCGACATGGTCGAGTCTACGCCATCCGTCGGTTGGCGAGTAAGAACAGAATTCCTGGTTGGAAGAGTTGAGGCAAGGGCGACTCGTCCGGGTCGGTGACCTGCTCGAGGAGGGAGCCCAAAAACAATCAGCTAACCCGGTCCATTCACGCCGCTAAGAAATCCGCCGAGGTGGCCCGTCAGCACGACGATCAAAATAGCGAACGCTTCGAGCACCAGGCGATACGTTGGCAGCGAATCCTGATTCTTCCGGCGCGCCCGCCAGTGAATCAGCAACACCAGCCAGATTAGAGCACTCGACACGCATCCCAGAACCAGGTGCATCAAAAGGATGCCCTTTAACTTTTGTCCCTCCAGCGCCCACTGCCATGCGGCTAGACCCGTTGCGACTACAGGCACCGTCGAAATCGCCGCCAGCACCAAATTGAAATACGCCGCCGCAGCCAGCGTCGGGTTCTTCGTCCGCTGTGCCACATAGTCGAAAGCCACGGCCACGATAAACAGCGCAATTGGGAAATGAATCAGCACCACGTGCTGCGCGTGCCTCGCTAGAAGCAGCGTCTTGATGTCGAAAGGGTTTACTCTCATCGTCTTCTCACTGAACCGCAACCGTGCCGGTCGTCAACGTCCGTGCATCTACTAGAACCGGCACGGCGCCTGTCTTATTCCCAATTCAATGAATTTTGTAAGTGAAAACGAAGCCATAGGGATGAAGGGACTCGATGCCGAGTCCCTTTCGTTCGCCTGGGCGCGATTTTAGAAGCAAGTCCTAGTTCTGATGATTCTCTAGCGTCTTTTTCAAGAGGGAATTTGTCAGTGGGTTGATCTTTGTGCTTGCGTTGGAACGGCCGATGACCGCCGGCACGACTTTTGACAACGTACCGCTCCCGTTGTCCGCAAGACCGCAGCTTATGCCGCCGATTTGGTAGCTGGTGGCTAGGCTCGCATATGTGGGGTCGGATGCCTGTGCAACGAAACCGATCGTTCCATCGGCATTCTGCAAATCAAGAATGCTGCCGATGGCAATGCCGGTCAGATTAAGCATCGAGCAGCCGCCGTTGGTGAGGCTGATATTTGCCTCCAGGTTGTTGCTGGCATTTTCTTGGATCGCAGCCAGCACGGTAATCACTCGACTGTTCGCAGAGATGAGCTGCCCCGAGTACGTGCCTGACGAATCGCCGAACTTTGTTGCCGCCCACGTGCCTGAATCCGATGAGGCGCAATCGCCGGACGGCATCTTGTAGTTACCGGCCATGCTGAGCCCGTTGTTGCTCACCGAGCCCGAGAACGACGTCGTCGGATGGCCGGTGCCGAAGGCCAGCGTAAAATTGATGTTGCTTCCTTTGACTGTCCCCTGGATGAAATCAGTTCCGAAGTCGCAGGGTGAACTCGAGAGAATTACCGACTGCATAGCCGAGATCGCGCCGGTCGATTGCGAAAAGTTGGCCTCGACGTCCACGTTGTTGCTCGATCCGTGGTTCGACGTGAGGAGGATCGACCACTTGCCCGAGACGCTCGCGGGCGAACCACCGCCACCGCCGCCTCCGAAGATGTCACCAGGACTCGGAATGCATGCCGAGAGAGAAGCGACCGCTGCAATCGCGGCGACGGCCAGCACTGCTCGAAAATTTCGCATGAGATCCATTTCTTTTGAACTCAGCGTGATTTTTCTGGCACGCGACCAGCATTCTGGAGCGGGATTGATAGCTGGGAGCTTAATCCAATTGAAGTTGCTGGAGGATTTTATTTTCGAATTTTATCGACGATGTTGTTATACGACACATGTAATAGCTATGAGGCTTTCTCCTGGGCGTAGACGAGGTATTCGGAGTAGGGGCCTTTGAAGTCTTCGATGCGGCCGGCTTCAAAGTGCCAGATGCGGGTGGCGACTTCGTCGATTACGTCGTGGTCGTGCGTGACGAAGAGAACCGTGCCCAGATATTTTTGCAGCGAAATATTGAGCGCGTTGATAGATTCCAGGTCGAGGTGGTTGGTGGGCTCGTCAAGGACGAGCACGTTGGGTTTTTGCAGCATTAATTTGCAGAAGATCAGACGCGCGGCTTCGCCGCCGGAAAGAGCACCCGTCGGCTTGAGAGCTTCCTCGCCGCTGAAAAGCATTTGACCCAGGACGCCGCGAAGCTGTTCTTGAGTAGCCATGGGATCGAATTCATGGAGCCATTCAATCGCGGTGGTGCCTTTTCGAATGGTTTCGCTGTGGTCTTGGGCGAAGTAACCGACTGCAACGTTGTGGCCCCAGCCAACCGTTCCGCCATTGATGGGGAACTGCTTTTCTTCATCGCTGATGAAACCTGGCGCATTCCGCACCAGCGATTTCAGTAGTGTCGTTTTTCCCGTACCGTTGCGGCCCATCAGAGCGATTTTTTCTCCGCGGTCGACATTGGCGCTGAATGGCTTGAAGACTTTTACGCCGTCATATTCCTTCACCACGCTTTTGATTTCGAGCGGGTGCTTGCCAGAGTGCTGATCCATTTGGAAGCGGATGAACGGGCGGGCGATGTTGGACCTGGCAAGCTCGGTGGTTTGCAGGCGTTCGACTTCCTTTTTACGCGATGTGGCTTGCGCGGATCGCGTGCCGGCTGAGAAACGGGCGATAAATTCGTTGAGTTGGGCGATTTTCTTTTCGCGCTGAGCATTCTCCGATTCGATGCGCGAACGAATCGAAGTCTTGGCGATGACCATGTCGTCGTAGCCGCCGTTGTACATGATGATGGTTTGATAGTCGATGTCGGCCACGTGCGTGCAGACGCTATTGAGAAAATGGCGGTCGTGAGAGATGACGATCAGCACGCCTTCGTACTCGCACAAATAATCCTGGAGCCAGTGAACGGAATCGAGGTCGAGGTGGTTGGTGGGCTCGTCGAGCAGCAGCACTTGCGGATGGCCGAAAAGTGCCTGTGCGAGCAGGACGCGGACTTTTTGTCCGCCTTGCAGTTCGCGCATTTTGCGCTCGTGCAGCGGTTCTTCAAGGCCAAGGCCATCGAGGAGGATCGCCGCGTCGGCTTCGGCGGTGTAGCCGTCTTCGTCGCCGACGATCCCTTCGAGTTCGCCCATGCGCATGCCGTCTTTATCGGTGAGCTGGTCGTGCGGTTTCGCGTGCAGGGCTTCGCGTTCCTGCAGGGCTTTCCACAAGCGGCCATTGCCCATGATGACGGTATCGATCACGCGATGTTCGTCGAAGGCGAATTGATCCTGGCGCAGGATCCCGAGTTTTTTCGGCCGGGTGACGTCGCCCTTAGTCGGTTCGAGCTCGCCGGTGAGGATCTTCATGAACGTGGATTTGCCGGCGCCGTTGGGGCCGGTGATGGCGTAGCGGCGGCCGGTGAAAAAGGTAGTGGTGACGTCCTCGAACAGTATTCGAGGGCCGAAGCGCATCGTGATGTTGTTTACTGTGAGCAAAGGAGTCCAATTATACCGTGAAATGAAAAATGATGCAGGCTGGCGGTGGTGCGTGGCGTGAACGGCAGGTGCCGGGAAAACCGCCGATTAGAAATTTGCAAGTAGCTGATTCTTTGTGGCTTATGCGAAGTTTTAATCGCGGAACCGTAGATTAGAAAGTAGGCCCGTAGAGAGGCGGTTTCGGTTGCGCGTGATGAGCATCGGGGAGATTTGTCTTTGTCATGGCGCGGATTGCGGACCGTTCCAGGCCGGGTAGTGCTATGGAGCGGAGTTGAGGCTTGGTTCGACGAATCGTTGGGAGGAATCACGCACTGCGAGTAGTTGGACCTTGAGAGGATCGCGAGGCGAGCTTTGCCTCGATTCCTTTTGTGTTCGTTCTCGCCGTCGTGCGTCATGTCCGACGGTAGCATGAGATGGAGGAAAATTCGCCTGTACGCATGTGTAGTTCGCAGACAGGTGGTCTAGGACTGGACTTTGCGGAAAAAGACGAGAACTAGGGCCCAACCAGAAATTCTTTGATTGTGTAGCTACGAAGCTTTCCATGGTCGTCCAAGTAGAAGGCAATCTGAAATCGTTTCCTTACGATTTCATTAGAAGGGTCGAGTAAGGTTGCAAAGATAGCCTGCTGGGATTCCGTCTGATCTGTGTAATTCCAATCATGATTGTCGAGGAATGCCATGACTTGTGATCGGGTGGATCCGACGGGCACCTCAAAATCAATGAGTCGTTTCAGCTGGTCGCTGCTATCGAGTTGTCCGCCTCTTTGGCAACTGCAATTCAACATCGCAATCAGCGTTAAGGCAGTGATGGTTCTTCTCATTTAACGTTGGCCGAGGCGCTCCCACCAGTTGCCAGGAGGTTCGGAATCGATCACGGTTCCGCTGCGTATATCGGATTGACCGTCGTGGTGATATAGCGTAAAGGCGTCTTGCTTTTCATCGAAGTAGGCGCGCCTAGTTCTGCCATAAAGCACGGCGACGCCGGAGTCCTCTTTTCGCAGGGTTATCTCCTCACGATGCAAATCTTGGATGTCTAACAGGTAGGCTGTCCACGGGCCGCCTGATTTACGAACGAACAGGGCCGTTGCAAAAGGCTCTGAGTTAAGCAAGCCGTTTTTTCTCTGCCAAATCTGAAGGTCACAGGCGCCCATATGCGCGCTGCTAAGGTGAACCGCGTGTCCCCCTGGCATCCAAGGTTGAAATTTCCAGCAAATCCAGGCGAGCCAGACGAGAAGCAACAACGCGAGCGTTCGCTTAAATAGCTTGATCGAAGGTTTCATTGTGCTGAGCCGCTCGAAGATCAGGGTTCGGCCAACTTAGGATCGGAGGTACAACCCAGATGGTCAATAGTACTGCAAGGTGACTACACCTAAGGGATATGCAGTGGAAACTTTCCGCACACTGGACCCGGCGGTGAGCAGCTGCAGGAAAGAAGCGTGTGTCGCACCTACGGTGCTCGGTCTCTTGATCTATTGCGGACCCAGGGTTTCCACCCTGGGCTAGGTGTATGCCGCGCCGACGGCGCTGGTCGCGACGTCAAAAGAGCCGGCGGGACGCCGGCGGTACGGAAGAGCAGTCATGCCGCGGAGTCAATGCGGAGTCTGGGGCGTTGTGTGCCGAAGAGCGAAGGCGCAGGCAGATGTGGAGACGCGAAAAGCGATGGGAAAGGGAAGGTGTTAGACTCGGGCAACGGGACGGAGTAGAGGAAAAATGCGAACGACTGTGATTTTGCAGCGAGTGATTTTGGGGGTGATTGTGGCGGCGGCGTTGGTGTATGCGGGTGATTATCTTTGGGCTAAGCATTTGATGGCTGGCGGTAGTTCTGCTGCGTTGGGGAGTGTGATGGTGCATCACGAGTGGGATATTCCGCGGAAGGATGGGCGGGTGGAGTTTGATATGGATCCGGCTGAGGCGGAGAGTTGTATTCATTCGATGTTTTCGCATTTTGGGTATACGCCTTGTTGGTATGCGGTGAGGCATACGACGGTGCAGAATTAGGGGTTGGGTGGTGCGAAGCGGCTGTGGTCGCGAAAAAGTCAAAAGAGCCGGCGGGACGCCCTTCGCAGCTCAGGGCAAGCCCTTCGATGCTCAGGATAAACCGGCGGTACGGAAGTGCGGTTTCGGCATGGAATGAGGTGCGGGGTCTGGGGCGGATTGAAGAACGAAGTCGCGTTCGGTGCATGGCTAGGGCGATTTGTGCTGCTGGTTACTTGGGGCACAGGCAGGATTGCCTGTGCTACTGGACGGCAAACGCGTCGCACTTGGCGAGCGCAGTGCGAGAATGGCGCGGGTCTCTGAGTCGGGCGTTCGGGCACGGCATGCCGTGCCCCTACTGCGGAAAAGGAGAACGTTACTGGAAGGCGGGCTCGGTGGAGCGTAGGAACCAGGTGTCGAGGACGATGTGGCGGGAGAACCATTTGGTGGCTAGCAGGGCGCGGCCCAGGGAACTCATGAGGTGGGGTGGGAGGCGGCGGCCGATTTGGACTGACCAGTCGTCTTTTAGGGGGCCGAAGCGATTGGTGAGTAATGCGCGGTAGCGGTCGAGATTTTCGCGACTGTATGCGCCACTTGCTTCTGTGATTGCTTTGGCGGCCAGGAGGCCGGATTCGATGGCTGGCCTGATTCCTTCGCCGCTTTGGGAGTAGGCCATGCCGGCTGCGTCGCCGATTAGGAGGATTCCGTCGTCGACGATTTTGCGATTGCTTCTGCCGTAGAGCAGGTAGGCGTGGCCGAAAAGTTTTGAGTGCAGGTCGAAGGTGATTTTTTTTGTGCGGCGCAGAAATTCGATAAATGCAGTGATGTGCGCGCCGAGCGAATGCTTGTCCAACCTGCCCAGGCCGATGTTGATGAAATTTCCTTTTCGAAAGCACCAGCCGTAGCCGCGCATGTCCGCGCAGAAATAGAGTTCGGGAATTTCGGGGCGAATCGAGCATTTGTTTTGCTCTTCGGAGTTCATTTCGAATTCGGTTTCCTGGGCGGCGACGGCGTTTTCGCCTGTGGATTTTGAACCCATGAAACGGGCGACCGGACAGAAGTGCCCTCCGGCGCCGACGATTAGTTGGGTTTTGATTTGGCCGTTGACGAGCCATTCGTTACCAGTACGTTCGATGCTTGATAGAGGCGGTGCCTTCGATGAGGCGGGCGCTCGAGCGCTTCAGCAGGTAGTCGTCGAATTCGCTGCGGCGGATTCCGTAACTTATCGGTTTGCCGTAGTCGGTTTCGGTTTCGCGGTCGCCGATCATGCAGGTGCGAAATCCGGTGATGGGCTGAAGGACGTTGGTGCGGGCGTAATCGGTGGCGTTGATTTCGAGTTCGTCGAAAACCGGGAGCGTGATCCAGCCGCCGCAGACTTTGTTGCGCGGAAATTTGGACTTGTCGAGGATCGCGACGTCAACGCCAGCGCGTCGCAACTGCCAGGCGCAGGAAGAACCGGCCGGGCCACCGCCGACGATCAAGACGCTGCATGCATCCATTTCGCTTCCTGCTTGGCGGTTTGCAGGATTTTTTCGTAGAGGTGCGCGCGGGTCCACGGAATCTCTCGGCATTCTGATCCGGCAAAGACAAGCTGGAACAGTTGCAGCGAGCCCGCGACAAAACCTGCCTCGGAGCCTGCCAGGTATAGCCTCCACAAGCGAACGAATTGTTCGCCGAACATTTGCGCGACGCGATCGGCGGAGCGATCGAAGCGGTTACGCCAGTGGCGCAGGGTTTGCGCGTAGTGAAGGCGCAGGTTTTCGACATCGAGGACGGAATAATTCCAGGGCTCGAGGAGCGGCGGCATCATCTGGCTTAGTGTGGGGGGATTTGCGCCCGGAAATACTCGCTTCCTGATCCAGGCGCTTAAGGGGCGCGGACGATTCATTCCGATGAAGTGCAGAAGGCCGCGGCCGGAATCCCCGATGGTGCTGTGGATGACTTCGCCGAGCGCGCCATAATTTTCCGTGCCGACGTGTTCGAGCATCCCGACAGAGACGAATACGTCGAATTTGCCGCGAATATTTCTGTAGTCGTCTTCGATAAATTCCACGCGATCGGCGAGGCCTCGGCGCTTTGCCGTGGCTCGCGCGTAGGCGAGCTGCTCGCGAGAAATGTTGAAGGCTTTCACACGGACGCCATATTGTTCGACCATGTAGAGAGCAAATGCGCCCCAGCCGCATCCCGCTTCGACGACGCGCTCCCCGGGCTGAAGCTGGAGTTTGCGGCAGACGAGATCCATTTTATCGATCTGGGCGGCTTCGAGCGGTAGGGACGGCGATTCGAAGTAAGCGCAGGTGTAGAGCATTTCGGAATCGAGCCACAGCTTGTAGAAGTCGGTGCTCAAGTCGTAGTGACGGTGAATATGTTCGCGGGAGCCACGCAGGGTATTGGCCTGCGTCCACTCGAGGAACTTCGAACGCGAGCGCGCGAACCACGAACCAGGATTCCTGCCTGAGAGCGCGCGGAAAACCGCGGCGAGTACTTCGACCAGGTCGCCGTCGATTTCTACTCGGCCTTCGGTGTAGGCATCGCCAAATTCGATTTCGGGGCTGAGGATGATTCTGAGGAGCGTCTGGCGATCGTGGATGATCACCGTGCCGACCGGGGCGGAGTGATCGGGCGAAATTTCGGCGCCGCTCGGGAGAATGAGCCGGACAGGGGCGTCGTTGATAACGCGGCTGAGTTTTTGGAGCAGGTAATTCTCGAGGGATAAGGAGTTGAGCGAGAGAAGCGTCATGTGAGCCGTGCCTCGAAGATGAGATGGGGCCCAGTGTCAAAACGGGAATGCGGTGCAAGCGGCCACCGGATACCTGAGTGTATCCTATCCCCCTTCCGCTCAACAGTATATCAAGTATTTCCTGCATAGAGGGCGGGAGGAAGAGTCCAAACCGCCCCGGCGAGCCGGGGCTATGAAAACGGCGGCAAGCCGCCCATCGGCTGCGCTCAGGACAAGCCGCACTCTAAACGATCATAAATTCGTGGCGCTGAGACTAAATAAAAGTAGTGCAAGCACAATCAGCGTGACGATGACATACATCCAGTCGCGTTCCTCCGCAAACGCAAAGACCGAGAATGCGACGCGGGCGACGGGAGTGGCGATTAGAATTAGAATCCCCAGCTGAATGATTGCCGCCGGATCGAGAGCGATGGTCGATTTGATGATGCCGGAAATGTGGCGGAGGTGGGCCGGCTCGCCGCGAAAGATGTGGTAATCGGGCTTCGCGGAACCGTGTTGGATGAGGTAGGGAATTCCGGCGGCGAAGACGACGATGGCAGCGATTGTGACTCCCGTGCGCAGGAGAATGCCGATGATTGCTTCGGCGCGCTTGTCCGACATTGCACGCGCCGGAGCGTTCATTGCGTTCATTGTGTTCACTGGACGAACTTCCCGACGAAGCCGTTGTACATCATCTCGAGTCCTAACAGTGCGACGACGATGCTGAATACGATTCTGAGAACCTTTACTTTGGCGCCAGCCAAGAAGCGCGCGCCTGTGAGCGATCCGGCCAAGACGCCGAGCATCACCGGCATCGCGAGGCCGGGGTCGATGTAGCCGCGATTCAGGTAAACGCCCGCGCTGGCGGCGGCGGTGACGCCGATCATGAAATTGCTGGTGGTAGTGGAAACTTTGAAAGGGAGTTTCATGGCGCGGTCCATGGCGAGGACTTTCACAGCTCCCGAGCCGATACCGAGAACGCCGGAAAGGACGCCAGCTGTGAACATCAGGCTGAAGCCGGCGGGCACGTTTGTAACGTGGTAGGGCTGCATGCCTTGCGAGGTGGGGAATGTTCCGTCCATACGAAGCATGGTGGCGAGGTGATCCGGTTGGCTAGGGCCGAGCAAATCCGTGTGCGATTTGACCGCCTCATAGGCGGAGTAGAGAAGAACGAGGCCGAAAACGATCGCAATCCACGATAGTTTCAAATATGCCGCGACGATGGCACCTGCGATTGCGCCGACAGTGGTGGCGATTTCGAGGAACATGCCGACGCGAATATTGGAGAAGCCTTCGCGCACGTAGGCGGCTGCGGCGCCGGAGGAAGTGGCGATGACGGAGACGAGCGAAGAGCCGATGGCATAGCGAATGTCCACGCCGAATGCGAGGGTGAGCAGAGGGACGATGACAACACCGCCTCCCAAGCCTGTTAGGGAACCGAGGAATCCGGCGAGCAGTGAGCCGATGAAGAGTAGGCCGGTTAGTTCGAAGGTGTTCAACTGATTTCCGCTCCGATCTCGAAATGTGATTAGAAAGACGGACGGTGCTAGCGGTGCATTCTACATTGCGGCGGTAGATTGCGGGTGGCGATTGTACGGGTTGGCGATTACTGGCGCGCCGCGTTGCAGCCTTGTCGGAACGGAGCAAAGGATTCATCATAGAGGTTCGGCTTGGCGCGTTTATTGATGCTGTGGTGCGATTATCGGAGATGACTGTGAGCGAAGTTTTTATTTGCGATGCGGTGCGGACGCCGTTCGGGCGGTTTGGCGGGGCGCTCTCGACGGTGCGGGCGGATGATCTGGCGGCGATTCCGATTCGCGGGTTGATGGAGCGCAATGCGGGAGTGGATTGGTCCGCGGTTGATGATGTGATCTACGGATGCGCGAATCAGGCCGGGGAAGATAATCGCAATGTGGCGCGCATGGCGTTGCTGCTGGCTGGCATGCCGAAAGAGGTGCCTGGGGCGACGGTGAACCGATTGTGCGGGTCGAGCATGGAGGCGGTGTCGATTGCGGCGCGGGCGATTAAGAGCGGCGAGGCGGAGTTGATGATTGCGGGCGGCGTGGAGAGCATGACGCGGGCGCCGTTTGTGATGGGGAAGTCGGAGAAGGCTTTCGGCCGCGAGGCGCAGATTTACGACACGACGATCGGGTGGCGGTTTGTGAATCCGCTGATGAAGAGTAAGTACGGCGTGGACTCGATGCCAGAGACGGCGGAGAACGTGGCGGAGGAATATCACGTTGGTCGGCAGGATCAGGATGCGTTTGCGATGCGGACGCAGCAGCGCTGGGCGCGGGCGCATGCGGCCGGATTTTTCAAGTGCGAGATTGTGGCGGTGCCGGTGGCGCAGGCCAAGGGCGATGCGAAGATTTTTGATACGGACGAGCAGCCGCGGCCGGATACGACGATGGAGGGTTTGCAGAAGCTGAAGCCGATTGTGAAGCCGGGGGGAACTGTTACGGCGGGGAATGCTTCGGGGATTAATGATGGCGCGTGCGCGTTGCTGTTGGCGTCGAAAGCGGCGGCTGAAAAATACCGGCTCACACCGCGGGCGCGGGTGCTTGCTACGGCAACGGCGGGCGTGGCGCCGCGGGTGATGGGGTTTGCACCGTCGCCGGCTTCGCGGAAAGTGCTGGCGAAGACAGGATTGCAGATTTCGCAGATGGACGTGATTGAGTTGAATGAGGCGTTTGCCGCGCAGGCGCTGGCGGTGACCCGCGATTTGGGATTGCCTGACGATGCGGCGCACGTGAATCCGAATGGCGGGGCGATTGCGATTGGCCATCCGCTGGGTGCGAGCGGGGCGCGGCTGGTTACGACCGCGATGTATCAGTTGCAGAGCACCGGTGGGCGCTATGCGCTATGCACGATGTGCATCGGAGTAGGCCAGGGGATAGCCACGATCATCGAACGCTGCTGAACTCATTCTTGGTGCGGTCGCTTCTTCCTTATTCTTCTTTCCTATTCAACCTGGGAATCTATTTCACAACACGACTTTCGAGCGGCCTCTAAACTTGTTCCGTTTTCGACCGATAACTCCTAACGGAGCTATATGGTATCGGAACTCGACAAGCCGGAAATCTATCGAAGGATACTCGAGAGTCTTCAGACCGGAATTTATCTGGTCGATCACGACCAGAAAATTCTGTTCTGGAACGACGGGGCGGAACGTATCACCGGGCATCTTCGTCAGGATGTGCTGGGGCGGTTCTGCGTGGAAGATTTATTGGGAAATCGCGACGGGCACGACAGTTTCGCAACAGATGCGGCGGATGCGATCGCGGCGGTGCTGCGCGATGGCAAGCCGGTAGCCGTCAATGTGTCGCTCTGCCACAAGGAAGGGCATCGTGTTTTGGTGCGGCTTCGCGCGGTGGCGATCCGAAACAGTCACGGGACGGTGATTGGAGCGGCGGAGAGTTTCGAGGAAAGCCTCTCCGTTTCAAGTTGGGATCGCAGGCAAGGGAAGCTCGCGGCTTTCGGCTGCATCGACGAGGAATCCGGAGTATTCAACCGGGAGTATGTTCTGTTTCAGTTGCGCGAGAACCTCGACACTTTCGAACGATATCGGATTCCTTTCAGCGTCCTTTGCATTCAGGTGGACCAGATCGATCACTTTCAGGCGGCGCACGGCCTTCGTGCAGTGGCAGCGATTCAGCGCGCTGTGGCACAAACGCTGGGAAACAGCCTGCGACCCACCGATCTCTTAGGCCGGCTCTCCGACCGAACATTCCTGGCTGTGCTTACTGAGTGCAAAGTGAATGAAATCGAGAGCGTGGCAAAGCGCCTGACAAAGATGGTGAGCTATACGGAGATTCGCTGGTGGGGAGACAAGGTTTCAGTGACGGCTTCGTTTGGAGGAACTTCTTCGGCGGTGGGCGACACGGTTGACTCAATCGTTGACCGGGCGGAAGCGGCGCTTCAGGCCGGTGCGTCGTCGAGCGGAAGAGGTATCAAGGTCCTTGTGTAACGGCAGTGCAGCTTTAGGAGGAATGGATCGCGATGTTCACGATTATTGGAATCGTCGTGGTCTTTGGGGCGGTGGTTGCCGGGTATTTGATGGAGCACGGCAATTTGAAAGTGCTCATGCAGCCCGCCGAGCTGATTATTATCGGTGGCGCCGCGATCGGAACGGTTCTGGTAGCGAATCCGATGCACATCCTGAAAAAGATTGCCGGCGGCGTCGGGGGAGCATTCGGAAGCTCCAAATTCACGAAGCAGCGGTACCTGGAGTCGCTCAAAATGATGTACGAGCTTTTTGGACGGGCGCGGAAAGACGGATTGATGGCGCTCGAAACCGATAGCGACGCGCCGGACCAGAGCCCCATCCTCTCGAAGTACCCGTCATTCCTGAAAGATCATCACGCGCTCGCTTTTGTATGCGATTCGATTCGACTGGCATCGAGCGGCGGCATCGACCCGTTCGATGCTGATCAAATGATCGAGCGGGATATGGACGTCCATCATCAAGGTGCGACTCAGCCGATCGCCGCGCTTGCCACAATGGCGGATTCGCTTCCGGGCCTGGGAATTGTCGCAGCGGTTCTAGGAGTGGTGATAACCATGGGAGCGCTCGGAGGGCCGCCGGAGGAAATCGGACGCAAGGTGGCTGCCGCGCTTGTGGGGACGTTTCTGGGAATTTTGTTGTGCTACGGATTGGTGGGGCCGGTAGCCGCTAATATGGGCAAGGCAGCTGAAGATGAGCACGCCTATTACAACGTGCTGCGCGTCCTGATTATTTCCTTCATGAAGGGAAACGCGCCGAGTACTGCCGTCGAGATTGGCCGTCGGGCGATCCCGGGCCACGTACGCCCCGATTTTCAGGAAACCGAGAAATTCATCAAGGATAAAGGGGACGCACCCGTTGCCGCTGCCGCATAAGAGCGCTCTCGCACGATGACCGCGAAACCTCCCATTATTATCATCAAGAAAAGCGGCGGCCACGGTGGCCATCATGGCGGAGCCTGGAAAGTTGCATACGCTGATTTTGTCACGGCGATGATGGCGCTTTTCATCGTGCTATGGCTCTTGAATTCGAGCAAGCAGATTCAGGAAGCTGTGGGCGGATACTTTAAAGATCCCACCGGCACGTCGAAAAAAGTCGGCAGCGATATGCAGGGTTCTGGCCAGAACTTTGTGGTTTCCAAAGACAATATGTCCGAACTGAAAGAGCAGTTGCAGAAGGCAATCCGAGAGGTTCCGAATATCGACAACCTAAAAAATCACATCGATATGACTGTGACCAATGAGGGATTGCGAATCGAATTGATGGAATCAGCAAATGGCACCTTCTTCGAGAGCGGTAGCGCGAAGCCCAACAACGACGGGGACGACATACTCATTGCGCTCGCTCACGAGTTGGGCAAACTTCCCAACAAGATCTACGTAGAAGGGCATACGGATGCCAAGCCGTATTCCCAGAATAGCAGTTACACAAACTGGGAGCTCTCCGCGGATCGCGCGAATGCTACGCGGCGATTGATACAGCAAAACGGGGTAAATTCTGACCAGGTAACGCAAGTGCGAGGATTCGCCGATCAACATCTCCGTAAGCCTGACGCGCCATTGGACCCGTCGAACCGCCGGATATCCATGATCGTGCAATACCTGGTGAAGAAGCCGGAAGAAGATTCCAAACCGACTGCCGGACAGGAACGCGGCCCGGAAGCGAAACCTGCGGACAGCCAGCCAGCAAAGCCTGAGCACTAGAGCTTTCGGTTTGTATTCGAACGCATGGGCAGTTTTTCGCTTCGCACATCTTATTTCCAACCTCTCCTAACTATTCCCGTTTCAAATGCTTGCCTTGTCAGCGCTGAATTCGTGAGATAGAGTAGCCCCCTTTCCCGCGGGGGCGCGCATCATGGCGAGTACTGGCCAGCCAAAACTGAAAGTGCTGATTCGACGCGCCGCGATTCAGAAGCGCGTTCGCGAAGTGGCGCAACGAATCACGAAGGATTTCAAAGGCGAGCGCGTTCACGTTATCGGAGTGCTGAAAGGCGCGTGCATTTTCCTTTCCGATCTCGTGCGGGAGATCGATCTCGATACTTCGATCGATTTCATCGCAGTATCGAGTTACGGCAAAGGAAAGCAAAGCTCCGGCCAGGTGCGCGTTCTGAAGGATCTCGATAGCAGCATCGAAGGACTCAATGTTGTCCTGGTGGAGGACATTCTGGATACCGGCCTGACGCTGAGCTATTTGATACGCGTCCTGCAGCAGCGCAAGCCGAAGACCCTTCACATCGCCGCGCTTCTTGATAAACCTTCGCGCCGAATCAAAGAAGTGAAAGCGAATTACGTGGGATTCACGATTCCCAACGAATTTGTGGTCGGCTATGGGCTCGACTACGCCGAACGTTACCGCAATTTGAAAGATGTCTGCGTCCTCAGTCTTCCCCCGGAATAATTCGTGGCTCGAAAAGTCCTAACGGTGCGGGAACTGGAATCTGTCGGCCAAGGCGGCGAACTGGTGGTCGCTTTTGGCACGATCGTGACGCCACTCGCTCGTGACGAGGCGGAGGCGCGCGGAATCACGATTCGATTCGAGGAGCCGAAACCGGTTGATGCCGAAGCTCCGGCGTCTGCTGCGTCGCGCGCGATTGCGATAGGCGCGGATCACGGAGGCTTCGACCTCAAAGAAGAATTGAAAGGCCATCTCGTCGCCTGGGGTTACACGGTGTTGGATCAAGGCACCACAAATCGTGACGCGGTGGATTACCCCGATTTTGCGGAGGCGGTTGCCAATGCAGTGGTGCGAGGCGACGCATCGCGAGGGATTGTAATCGACAGCGCAGGAATCGGCTCCTCAATCGCAGCGAACAAGGTGCCGGGAGCCCGCGCGGCGCTATGCTATGATAGAGCCACTGCGCGAAATAGCCGTGAGCACAATGACGCGAATATTCTTTCGCTCGGCGCTCGCCTGATTGCGTCGGAAGTTGCGCGGGAAATTGTGGCAGCGTGGCTCGAAACGCCGTTTGCAGGCGGACGCCACCAGAAGCGCGTGGATAAGATTCGAGCGATCGAGAAGCGGCATCTGAAATCCTGAGCGGGGCGCTGGCTTGGCACAGGCGGCGCGACGGATTGCAGCACGGGAGTGCCGGGTGGATCAGCAGCAACTCGACAAAGTCATCCAAGCCATCACCGAAGAAATCCTCGGATACCTCGGCAGCGAAAAATGCACTGACCTCTGCGGTCTCGAAATCGACGAGCTCGTTTGCCCGGGCTGCGACGAACGCTGTGCGGAGAAATGCGCGCGCAAGACGAGAAAAGTGGTGGAGGCAGGCGCCGCGCGGATATCGGCCGGAGCCACGGTTGGTCCGATTGAAGCTGACATCGCGCGGCTGATAGATCACACGCTGCTGAAGCCGGATGCGACGCGCGACGAGATCGCCAAAATCTGCGCGGAAGCTTTGAAATTCGGATTTGCCTCGGTGTGCGTGAATCCCTGGAACGTGCCACAAGCGGCGGAGTTGCTTCGAGGCAGCGAAGTGCGCGTATGCACTGTAGTGGGATTTCCATTGGGCGCCACGCTGCCGCAAGTGAAACGATTCGAAGCGGAAGAATCCATCAAGCTGGGCGCGCAGGAAATTGACATGGTGATCAACGTTGGCGCGCTCAAGTCCGGCCTGGCCGATGCCGTGGAAGCGGATATTCGCGGTGTGGCTGACGCCAGCCATCGCGGCGGGGCCATCTGCAAAGTGATTCTCGAGACGTCACTGCTTACGACCGAAGAGAAGGTGCGAGGCTCGCTCGCCGCAAAAAATGCCGGAGCGGATTTTGTGAAGACTTCGACGGGATTCAGCACTGGGGGCGCCACGGCGGAAGATGTGCGCTTGATGCGCGCTGTGGTAGGCGACGGCCTGGGAGTGAAAGCTTCGGGCGGAGTGCGCAGCCTGGAAGACGTTCAAAAAATGGTACAGGCCGGCGCAACCCGCATTGGCGCGAGCGCCAGCGTGAAGATTCTCGAGCAGGCGCGGGCCTCGTCGGTTGCGGAAGCGACTGCCACTTTGGCTCCGAGCGGAAATTATTAGCTTTGCAATTCGCGCCAATCTCGAAAAGACGCTCGTTCCCACCTGCTATAATATTTATTCCAACAAATGAACGCGTGCACGATGCTTCGCGACGCCTTGGGGCGGAGGCGGAGAATCGTGTTCGCGCGAGCTGATTGATGGATTCGACAGAACTCAATTCGAAAGTGGAGCTTCCCGCTGAGACGCTGGCGATTTTGGCCGACATCAGCCAAGACATCAATGCGTCGCTGAACCTCGATGAAGTGCTTGCAACTGCCGCCGCGCAAATCAAGCGCCTGATTGACTACGAAGTGTTCGCCGTCCTGCTTCCCGAGAAAAATTCAGATCAACTGTATTTTCGCTTTGCCATTGGGCATCGCCCGGAGGTGGTGGAGCACTGGCGGATTCCGATGGACGAGGGGATTATCGGTTCCGCGGCTGCTACCGGCCAACCGATACGGGTTGGGGACGTTACGAAAGACAAGCGCTACCTCAACGCTCTCGACAGCGTTCGCTCTGAGCTGGCGGTTCCGCTGATTCACGGCGGGCGCGTGATCGGGGTGCTCGATATCGAGAGCAGCCAGCTGGATTACTTCACGCCCGACCAGCAAAACATTTTGGTGCTGGTGGCAAGCCGCATCAGCACGGCGGTTGAAAACGCGCGACTCTACGAGCATGAGCGAAATCAAGCCGAGACGCTCTTGCTGCTCAACGAAGTCGGCCGCGAAGCGAATTCAACTCTGCGCGTGGAGGAAGTGCTGCGCCGGGCGGCCGAGCTTACGAAACGCCTGATTGATTACCAGATTTTCAGCATTTTGCTGTACGAGGAAAGCGAGCACGTCTTCCGTCATCGTGTGACGGTGAAATTTGGGCAGCGCATTCAGGAAAAAAACGCGGTGCCGGCGCATGAAGGAATCGTCGGAGCGGCCGCTACACTGCGGCGCGCCGTCGTGGTACCGGACGTTGCGCTCGATCCGCGCTATCTCATGGTGAATCCGGAGACGCGCTCGGAGCTTGCGGTGCCGATGCTGTATCAGGATCGCGTGATCGGCGTGATGGATCTCGAGAGCCCGCAGCTGAATTACTTCACGCCCGACCACGTGCAGGTGCTTTCGATTCTTGCGGCGCAGTTTGCGGTGTCGCTCGAAAATGCGCGACTCTACGAGCAAGTGGCGCGCGACGAAGCGCGGATGGAGCGCGATCTTACTGCCGCTCGCCGGATTCAGGGCGCGATGCTGCCGCGTCTTCCCGGGCCCGAATACGGACTCGATATTGCGGCGCGCGTCGTGTCGTCGCGCGAACTGAGCGGCGACCTTTACGATTTTTTGCGTTATGGGCCGCAGGAGTTGGCGATTGCGTTGGGAGACGTGAGCGGGAAGGGAAGCGCGGCTGCGCTTTACGGCGCCGTGGGCATCGGGACGCTTCGCAGTCTCGCGCCACAAAAGCATCGCCCGGCCGAAATGCTTCGTGCCATCAACGGGTTTCTGGGCGAGCGCATGATTGAAGGGCGCTTCATGACGCTCTGCTTTGCAACGTGGCATCGCGGGCGGCGCAAATTGCGCGTGGCAAATGCCGGGCAGGAGCAGCCGTTTCTGTTTCATGGCGGACGCTGCGAGAAGATTCGATTGGCCGGGTTTCCGCTCGGAATTTTCGAGGAAGCAACTTACGACCAGCGCAGCTTTATTCTCAATGCTGGTGACGTGGTCGTGTTTCACTCGGACGGAATCGGCGATACGCAGAATCCTGCAGGGGAATTCTTCGGCCACGATCGTGTTTGCAAATTGATTGCGGAGCACCACGATTTTACTCCTGACGGATTGGCGGACCGAATCCTTGAGGAACTCGATCGCTTTTCTGGCGGGGCTCACCCGGCGGACGATCGCACTTTGGTGGTTCTCAAGGTCAAGTAATGGCCTTCGCCGGCGCCTTCTCGTCTCAACTACTAGCGTTCTCCCCAGCGTAGCTTGCTGCGTAATACCTCGAAGTAAGTTTTTCGTGGCGGGCGAACAAAAGTAACTTTGTTCTCCGATTTTGTGATCAGCACGCGATCCGTTGGACCCAACTCAAATCCAATTTGCCCGTCGAGCGTCATATACACGGGCTCTTCCGAGGCTGAGAAATCAATCTCGGTGCGTGACGTGTCTGGAACAACGAGCGGGCGGTTGGTCAGCATGTGCGGGCAGATGGGCGTGATTACGAACGCGTCGATGCTGGGTTGGATGATGGGGCCGCCGGCAGCCAGCGAATAAGCCGTCGATCCCGTCGGAGTCGCGATAATTAATCCGTCGGCGCGATATCGCGCAACGTGATCGTTATCGACGTACAAATCGAAATCGAGCATTCGCGATAGCGCGCCTTTGTTGACGACGGCATCGTTGAGGGCCGTTTGACGCTCGGCAACTTTACCGCGCCGGAGAATCTGCGCTTCGAGCATCATTCGTTCGCTGGTGCGATGGTGCCCTTCGAGCACCTGCTCGAGCATGGGGTAGAGATGGTCGAGAGTAATTGTGGTGAGGAAGCCGAGGCTGCCGAGATTTACGGCGAGGATCGGCACGGTGTGAGCTTTTAACGCGCGCGCGGCGGCCAGCAGCGTGCCGTCGCCGCCGAGAACGATGAGAAGATCTACCTTCTCGCCCATCGCCTCGCGTGCGACGCACGGGACGTTGAGCTCGACGCAGCCCTGCGTTTCAACGTCGACGTGCACTTCAATTTTGCGCTCGTGGAGCCAGGCGATCAGCGGCGGCACTACCGTCGCGACCATTTCCTTGATTGGTTTGCAAACGATGCCGACGGCTCGGATCATGAGTGGAGGCGAATTCTAACCTATTCGCTGCGGCGGGCGTGGAGAAAAAACTCCTGATTCCCCTCGGTGCCGGTGATTCGGCTGGGGCGCACACCCAAGATTTCCAAGCCCAGCGCAGCGACTGCAGCAGTCACATTCGCGACTGCCTTCTCTTGTAGTGCGGCGTCGCGCACGACTCCTCCCTTGCCGACCTGCTGTTTTTCGAGTTCGAATTGCGGCTTGACGAGAATCAGGAAATCGGCGCCGGGTTTTGTTATCGGCACGATTGCGGGAAGCACTTTCGTCACAGAAATAAATGATACGTCCATCGTCACCAGGTCAACCAGCTCGCCTATATCTTCAGGTTTCAGGTAGCGCGCATTCCGCTCGATGGTCACGACTCTGGGATCCTTCTGCAATTTCCAATCAAGTTGATTCACTGTCACATCGACGGCATAGACTCGGCGCGCTCCATGTTGCAGCAGGCAGTCCGTGAATCCGCCAGTCGAGCTTCCCACGTCGAGGCAAGTTCTATCTTGTGGCGCTACGCCGAAATCTCCGAGCGCACCATCGAGTTTCAGTCCGCCTCGACTCGAATACCGCTGGGTTTCGCCGGCTAACTCTATGAGTGCATCGGCCGCGAGGCGGGTGCCCGGTTTATCCATGCGCGTGCCGTTCACGCGCACATTTCCCGCGAGGAGCATCGCCTGCGCTCGTTCGCGCGAAGGGGCTAGGCCGCGTTCTACAAGCAAAACGTCGAGGCGCGTCTTTTCAATTTTGGCAGGCATTTTAGGAAGCGATGTTGGCAGACGCTGAAATTGTGTGAGCTAAGATCGCCGCGCTACAAGAAACTGGGCCAGTTCGCGAAGACGCGACGCGCGTTCGCCGTAGCAATCGAGTTCGCTGAGTGCCTTCGCCGCCAGATCCGCCGCAATATCACGCGACTGCAAAATTCCGAAGAGCGCCGGATAAGTCGCTTTCTGCTGCGCCTGATCTTTTCCAGCGGTCTTGCCCAGAACCGCAGACGATTCCTCAACGTCCAGGATGTCGTCCACCACCTGAAACGCCCAGCCGATATTTTCGCCGAAACGTTTCAAGCGCTCTACGTCTTCGTTCGTTGCGCCGCCGGCGATTCCACCCGCCACGATCGAGGCGCGAATCAGCGCGGCCGTTTTCGACCGGTGAATGTACTCGAGAGTGCCGACATCGGGTGCCTTTTTTTCCGCCTCGAGATCGGCCACTTGTCCGCCGATCATTCCACGATCCGTGCCCGCAGCTTGAGCAATCGTCGCCAGGATATTCAAGCGGCGCTGCGGTTCCACTGGCACGAAAGCCAGCGTCTGAAATGCCAGCGTTAAGAGGGCATCACCGGCGAGAATCGCAATCGCCTCACCGAAAACCTTGTGGCAGGTCGGCTTGCCACGCCGAAAATCGTCATTGTCGAGGGCGGGAAGGTCATCGTGAATCAGGGAATAGGTGTGGATGAATTCGAGCGCGCAGCCGGCGGAAACGGCCGCGACCGGATTCTCGCTGAACATCGCGGCGGCTTCCAGGCACAAAATCGGCCGAATGCGTTTGCCGCCGGCGAATACGCTGTACCGCATTGCCTTGTGGATGGACGCGGGCTGAGCCTCTTCCTTCGGCAGCAGGCGGTCGAGCGCTTCCTCGATTCCCGCGCGGTCGGACTCAAAAAATTGTGGGATGCTCATGGGTTGGGCGCGGTAGACAGAGAATCGAAATTGCGCACGCTTGCGGTGCTGTGGCTGCTAGGAGGATTCATCTTCAGGCTCGAACGGCTCAGCCACAAGTTTGCCATCCGCCTTTTTCAGCAGAATTTCCACGCGGCCTTCCGCCTCTTCCAGTTGCTTCTGGCAATCGCGCGAGAGTTTCACGCCCTCTTCAAAAAGCTTCATCGCCTCGTCGAGCGAGAGCTCCACGCTTTCCAGGCGCTTTACCACTTCTTCCAGGCGCGTAAGCGACTTTTCAAATTCTCCTTTGCGCGGAGGTTCTGCCGCTTTATTGCTTGCTGAACTCATCTTGTCCTGGCGCTCCATCTATCGTTGGCAGTTTGCCCAAAAAGCCGGGCAGCCGCTGTGTTCGATGCTCCGCACCGGCTGGCGGCATCGCGACAGCTTTTTCCCTCACGGTCATATACTCGCAATATACTTCCAAGTCCCGCAAACCACCATTGCGAGTCGTAAAAAAATTGGGTGCGTGATTGCTGGAAGCATTCTATCCCACGATGGAGAACGTCAACAATGGCCTTATGCAGTGAACCGTCTCTGTTTACTCCGCAGAGACACCGCTTCCGCCTGCCGGCACGAGCATCAAGCGATGAGCCCGCGCCTTTTCTTCCGCTGCTTCGCTGAATGGCGCCGGGATGCCGCGCCCCTCAAACCATTCCCGGAATTCGTCGCGATAATAGGGGCTCGCCGCGTGTCCTGATTCGCCGGTCGCAATCTCCATCAGCGAATTATCGAAGTTTGCCAAATCAGAAACCATGCGCATTGCCGGCCCATGCCCCACACCCATCGCTTTCACAGTATCGAGCGTCCCACCGTCCGCATAAGGCCCGATACTCAGCAGAGCGTGCAGCGTGCCGCTTCGGCCGAGCGGATGAACCATATTCAGCGGATGAAAGCGTCCCCATCGCCATTGCGACACGTCGCTTGTTCCCGTTTCTCTTGCGAGCGCGTCCACCGCATCGTTTGCGCTGGAGATCAAAAGCACATCGTAATTGACCACACCTTTGGGAAGCCACTCCGGCGGCCTCTCGGTCAAAATGTTTTCAAGGAACACTTTGTCGCGCCACCACACCTCGTTATAAAGGCTTCGCGGTTCCCAAAGCTCGTACTTCGAAGTCTCGTCGCCCAGATACGGCGCAAGCAGATTGTGAAACAGCGCATGCCGCGTCAACTCTACAAACGTTGTCTCGATCGAATCGGCCGTGGCCTTCGCGTCCCAACCAATCAATCCCGCAATCAGCTTTTGCGTGCGCGGATCTTTCGGAGGCGTTGCGTGCGCGGCGGTTAAGAGCTGGGCGGCCAGGAACTGATTCGGCAGGCTCACAATATCATTCTGAATTGCGTTCATGTCTTCGGGCTTCAAATCTGTTCGACCAGAAAGCAGTTGATAGATTCGCTCGGTGCGAAATGGCCCGGCCTGCCGTCCGCTCATAAAATATTTATACGCCGGTCCAACGGTGCGCGCGTTGGCAGTTGCGATGATCCCATCCGGCGGATTCAGAACGCGCGGGAGTTCCTCAAACGGGATGTAACCTTCCCAATCGAACTGGTCCGTGTCGCCGGACACGGGCAGTGCGCCGTTCCCGCTGGCTCGAATCGGAATTCGCGCCGGAATCGTGAAGCCGATGTTGCCGTCCACATCAGCGTAGATCGTGTTCTGGCCCGGGCCGGAAATATCCCGCGTGGCCTCGACGAATTCGTTCCAATTGCTCGCGCGGCCCAATAGCGGAAATCCGAAATCAAGTCCGCCGGGTTCGAGCGCCGACCAGCGCACTGCGTACGCCTTACCACCGTCGCTCTCCGGTTCTCGATACACGATCGGCCCGTGCCTCGTCACCGTGACGTCGAGTTCAACATCCGCCTTGCCGCGAACAGGAATCTTTTCCTTCCGCACCTCGGCTGAAATCCACTTCCCATTCGCGCGATAGTCGAGCGGATTCTTCGAATCGAACGTCTCGGTATACAAGTCTTGTACATCCGCATTGCTGTTCGTGAATCCCCAGGCGATGCGTTCGTTATGTCCGATGATCACCAGCGGCGCCCCCGGCAGTGCGAATCCTTCCACATTCCATCCCGGCGCCGTCAGGTGAACCAGATACCAGATGCACGGAACGCTCAGCGCAAGATGCGTATCATTCGCCAGGAGGGGCTTGTGCGATGCCGTATGCGCCCCGCTCACAACAAAATTATTGCTGCCAATAATCTCCGACGACTCCTCCTCGAATTGGGCCAGGAAATCGATTGCTGCGGCACCCGCCTGTGACGTGAAGGGAGCAGACCTGCCTTGCTTCCGCTCCACAGCGCTCGTGTGCGCGCGTTGCCGCGGCGGCTGATTGGACTTCGCCGGCGCGCTCGGCTCAGTTTGACCCACAATGTAATGATCGAGCGGCGAGTCCTCCACGAACATCTCCGCCGCCCGCTCCGTTCCCACCTTCGCCATCACCAATTGCCGGTTCAACTTCGACTTCCATGTGGAAGTAAGCGTCTTCCACATGTACAGATCGATCAGATAAGTATCCGCCGGCGTCCACGGCCTCGGCGCGTAGCCCAACAAAGAAAATTCAAGCGGCAGTCGACCGTGCTGCTGGGCGATGTATTGATTTACGCCACGCGCACACGATTCCAGCAGCGTGCGAATCTCCGGGCTCGACTCCTTCGCCGCGCGCTCCGCCGCCTGCCGCATCCCGAGGATCCGATTCTCCTCGTCAATTTTGAGCGCCGCAGGGCCCACTATCTCCGACAAATCGCCCGCCGCCGCCCGCCGAAGCAAATCCATTTGCCAAAGACGATCCTGCGCCATCACGTATCCCTGCGCCATCACCAGGTCTTCCGTCGATTTCGCGCGAATCCACGGCCGTCCCCACTGGTCGCGATCGACAATCACACCCTCCTTCAATCCTGCCATCGTGATCTGACCATCCAACCTCGGTAGAGGCCGATGCACGAACCACCACCCAGCAAGCAACGCGATTCCTGCCAGCATCAGCAATGCCGCGATTACATTCCGTACAATCCGCGAACCGCGTGTCATTCAGGCGTCCTTAATTTCCGCAAAATCTCCCCAAGCGCTCGAAAGAGTGCCGGAGTGTAGCCCAGCAGTTCCAACCTAGCAACCGCCCGCAACGTGAAACATTATCTCGTTCGTCCGCCCTGCCCGCAGATTTCCCCTCCTCCGCCGCACAACTTGCTAAAATTGCCTTCGATGGCCGCACTGTTGCTCCTCTCATCCGTCCAGCAGCAGCGTAAAATGAAGCTGCGCGTGCGACTGGGCAGCGTGCAATGATCGTCCTCCATCTCTTCGCCGTCCTCTTCCTCGTCGGGATGAACGCATTCTTCGCCGCAGCCGAATTTTCTCTCGTGGCCGTCCGCAGCTCGCGTGTCCGCCAACTCGTTGATGCAGGCGACCCTCGCGCGAAAATCGTGGAGTCTCTCCTCGGAGATGTTGGCCGAGTCGTTTCCGCCGTTCAAGTGGGCATTACGATCGCGAGCCTTCTGCTCGGTTATCTCGGCGAGAGCACTCTCTCCGCGATTCTCTCGCCGCTCGTCGCCGCAATCCCGCGTCCATGGGCGGCGGTGATCGCGCACGGCGCTGCCCTGGTTCTCGCCTTCGGGCTGCTCACCATGCTGCAAGTTGTGCTGGGCGAACTAGTCCCCAAGAGCCTCAGCCTCGCGCGCGCTGAGCGCGTCGCTCTTCTAATCGCGCGCCCGTTTAATTGGTTCCTGCAAACATTCCGCTGGGCCATCGACCTTCTCGACGGCATCGCCGAAAAAATCGTGGCGGCGCTGGGCGTTGTTTCGCCGCACAGTCACACACTCGTTCGCTCCACCGAAGAGCTGCAAGTGATGGTCCAACAGGCGCACGACCGCGGCCTCATTCCCGCCGCCGAAGTGAAATTCATTCAAAGCGCGATGGAACTGGGCCAGATCGAGGTCCGCGAAGTGATGGTTCCGCGGCCCGACGTGCACGCCCTGCCCGTCGAAGCCACGCTCGAAGACACCATGCGCATGTTCGCCACCACGCAGCGCTCGCGCATTCCCGTCTACGAAAGCTCGCTCGACCACATCCTCGGTTTCGTGCACATCAAGGACATGATCTGGATTCTTCTCGATCGAGCACGTGCCGCGGAGGAGCGACAGCCGCCCCCTGAATTTAATTTGCGCACGATGCTGCGCGACGTGCTCATCGTCCCTGAAACGAAGCGCGCCAGCGAACTCCTCCTCGAATTCCGCTCGCGCCGCACGGGTCTCGCCATGGTCGTCGATGAATTCGGCAGTATTCTCGGCCTCGCCACGCTCGAAGACATCCTCGAGCAAATGGTCGGCGAAATTCACGACGAGTTCGATGTGGTCGAACGCCCGCTCACGCTTCCGGATGGCTCTATGATTTTTGACGGCGCCACGAACGTCCGCGAGCTCGAAAGCCAATACAACATCGAGTTGCCCGAGGACAGTTCCTACGAAACGGTCGGCGGTTTTATTTTGAACCAGCTCGGCTTCATTCCCCGCGGCGGTGAAAGTTTTGAGGCCTACGGTTATCGTTTCACGGTTATGGACATGGATCATCGCCGCGTCTCGCGCGTAAAAATCAAATCCGTGAAGCCCGCCGAATCTTCCGGAAGCAAAAGGAAGCCAGAGACGTCAACGGCTTCCTCGCCCGCCGATTCCAATTCGGCCCAGGATTCCGGGCCGCCGCCACGAAAGGAAATCGCGAAAGCCAGGCGCGCCGCCAGCGCGTCGCACGTTCGCCGCGACAAATGACTCTCACTCACCGACTGCCTTTAACCGTATGTCATTCCGAGCGGAGCCGCGCGCGTCTTAGCTTTTCCCATCGCGCAGCGGTGGGCGCGCGGCGCAGAGAGGAATCTGCTTTTCGGCCCTCGCATATCCGGAAAGTTACTACTCTCAATGCTTAAATTCATCTCGCTCCGTCTACTTTTTGCGCTGCCGGCGCTCTGGCTGATTTTCACGATGGTCTTTCTTCTCGCGCACATCGTGCCCGGCGACCCGGTTCAGCAGATGCTGGGCGAAGGCGCTCGCGCCGATGACTTGCAGCAGCTTCGCCACGCGCTCGGCCTCGATCTTCCAATCTCAGTCCAATACGGCCGCTACCTCTCCGGCATCGTGCACGGAAACCTCGGCGAATCTTTTCGCTTCCAGCAGCCCGTCACGCGCGTAATCCTGTCGCACTATCCCGCGACGCTCGAACTCGCCATCTTTGCGCTGTTCGTGTGCGCCGCTATCGGAATTCCCGCCGGAACTCTCGCGGCAGAGCGGCGCGGCCAAACCACCGATCACGCCGTCGGCGTGCTCACGCTTTTCGGCCTCTCCGTGCCGAACTTCGCGCTGGGCCCCGTTCTCATTCTTATTTTCTCGGTGATTCTCGGATGGCTGCCAGTCTCAGGACGCGGCGGCCCGCTGCATCTGATCCTGCCGGCCATCACTCTCGGCGCGGCGCTCGCCGCAATTCTCACGCGCATGGTTCGCACCTCAGTAATCGAAGAACTTTCGAGCGACTACGTCCGCACCGCTCGCGCAAAAGGCCTCTCGAATGGCGCCGTCCTTTTTCGTCACGCATTTCGCAACGCGCTCATCCCCATCATCACAATCCTCGGCCTCCAATTCGGCACGCTACTAGCCGGCACAATAGTCACCGAATCAATTTTTTCCTGGCCCGGTGTCGGCCGCCTCGCCGTGCAAGCAATCGAAGCGCGCGACTACCCTCTGCTACAAGGCTGCATCCTGCTAATCGCAGTCTCCTACGTCCTCGTAAATCTTCTAACCGATCTCGTCTACGCAGCAGTAGACCCCAGGGTGCGCCTCGAATGAGCCTCTTTTCGACTCGCGTATTACAGTTGAGCGGTCGTTCGATCCGAGGCGCTTCGCCTTCAGTGGCACAGGCACTCCTGTTTACCCTGAGGAAAGAAGGGCCTGTGCTGTTACGCCCTCCGCTTTCCCTGCATCATCACCTGCAATCGGCGCGCACCGTCCCATCCGGAGAGCCTCCCACCCAATGAACGCCATCCGCAACTTCCTCCGCCACAGCACCCCTGGCCGCATCGGCTTCGCACTCACATCAATCCTCGTCGTCGCAGCCCTCGCCGCCCCATGGCTCGCTCCCTACAATCCCATCGCGCAAAATCTCCCCGTCCGCCTCGCAGCCCCCAGCTCCGCCCACTGGATGGGCACCGATCAACTCGGCCGCGACATCCTCTCCCGCCTCCTCTTCGGCGCGCGCGTCTCAATGCTCGTCAGCATCAGCGTCGTCCTCGGAGCAGGATTAATCGGCCTCTCAATCGGTTCGGTAGCAGGCTACTTCGGCGGCTGGTTCGACCGCCTCGTCAACGTCGTCCTCATCAACGCCTTCCTCTCGTTCCCAGGAATCCTGCTCGCAATCGCGTTCGCCGCATTCCTCGGGCCGGGACTCGGCAAAGTAATTCTCGCCCTCGTCATCACCGGCTGGGCTGGCTACGCTCGCCTCGCCCGTGCACAAATTCTCCAAGCCAAAGAAATGGAGTACGTCCTCGCCGCGCGCTCGCTCGGTGCCTCGAACGCACGCATTCTGTTGCGCCATCTTCTCCCAAACATTCTGCAACCGGTGCTCGTTCAAGCCACCATCGCGATGGCCGGCGCCATCCTCGCCGAATCCACTCTCAGCTTCCTCGGCGTAGGCGTCCTCGCCCCAATGCCCAGCTGGGGCGCCATGCTCAACGACGCCCGCAGCCACCTCTTTGACGCCCCTCACCTCGTAATTTTCCCCGCCCTAGCCGTAATGACCGCCGTCCTCGCCTTCAATCTCCTAGGCGACGCCCTCCGCGACTGGCTAGACCCCCGCATGCGCGCCCACCTAATCGTCACCACCCTCGCCCGCTAGTATTTGTTCCCAGTCGAATTCGCCCACTAAGCGCAGTCAGATCACGCACTCCATTTCGTCGCCAACCGCTCTTCCGTAACGCCGGCGTCTCGCCGGCTCTTTTGACTCTCCGTCCCTGCTTCACGCTGCGGTCGGTTGTCGAGTGTTGTCTTTCTGCCTTCCGTAGCGCCGGTCTTCAGACCGGCAGGTGTTTGATTCATTGACTCCGAACACCACCGAACACCGCCTCTGCTCACAACGAAACCCTGTAAGCGTCAAACCTTTTGAAAAATCACCGGAGGACCCAAATTGCGCCCACAAAACATCGGCTTCGCCATCTTGTTCGTTCTATTCGCGCCATCCATCCCCCTCCACGCCCAAACCACCTGCGACATAGACGCCCTCAAAGGCCAACAACGCGACGTCGCCACAATCCAACGCCTCGAAAACGCATGGAGCGTCGCCTACCTCAAGGCCGACACGAACTTCGAGCTATGCCTCTTGTCAAAAGACTTCACGGAAATCATACGGAGCGGCGAAGTCAAATTTCTATCGGACGAACTAGCATTCGCGCGGAAAAACGAAGGAAAGAACCTACCAATCCCCAAATTTCCAGAACCAACGGTACTCTTGCACGACAACGTAGCCGTCGCCTACGGCACTTCTCAATCGACGGCACCCGACGGCAAAATCAAAGAGACGCGCTACGCGGATTACTACGTCTGGGAAAACGGAAAGTGGCACGCCTTCTTCGCACAACAAACTTCTGTTGAGAAATGATTCTCCGGGCGAAGATCCAAGTTGCGCTTCGCGCTTTTGCAGATCGCCACGACGAGCGCATTTCCTCCTCGTGGGTTTTTATTTCGTAACCTTCGCTCGTGGTTCGGTACCGATAACAGTTGCGTTAGCTTATCCTTGTAGAATATGGGCAAGACGGCCGATATCTGCGATCGCCGTGTCGACGCATTCGTCGCGGCGGTAAACTCCTCACCACGCGAGATACTTTTCGAAAATGAAGTCCCACCCGAATGTGTCACTTCGATCACCGACGATGAAGTCGAGTGGAAGATTGTCCCAAGTAGCGGAGCGCCGTGGCTTCCTGAGTTCGAAGCCTCGCTTCCTTTTCGATTGCCCCGAAGCTTTCGCTCTCTGATCGCGCGATATCTATTTCCCGCATTCGAAGCAGCGCCCCTCTACCTGTATTCTGTTGGAGTCAGCGTCCCCGAATCCACAGGTGAAGAGTTGAGGCTCGCCATATTCGCGGACAAATTCATGTCTCACTTCCTGCTGGCCAGTGGGTTGCTCCATTCGCTAAACCTGAGGATTGGAGCTACGATCCAGTCTGTTTTGACTTTCGAAACAGCAATCGAAAGTCCGAGCCTCCAGTTGTGAGAGTTGACCACGAAGAAATCCTTTGCAACGAGCGGCTTCGGATCATTGAAACGATATCGCCAGCTTTTCACGAACTAATGGAAGATATGACCCGCGCGTTGCAGAACAAGCCTGAAATCACCTCGTAGCGAGTTTAGGAGCGAGGTGTCATCCTGAGCGCAGCGAAGGATCTCAGCGCAGCTTGCTTGGCGATCGCTAACCCAACTCCACCGTAACTTCCGCCCCGCGTCCCACACCGAGCGTCCGCGCAGCGCTACCCTTGTTCACCGAAATTTCCAAATACCCGCTCGACCCGATTACGCCAAACGCTTCGCCCGCCGTGCCGTTCGCAAACGTCGCCAGCACCTTTTTCACTTCCGCATTGCCCACGCGAATCGCAAACTTCCCATCATTCGCCACGAGCGCCGGCGCGTCCTCCGCCTTCAGATTCGTAATCAGGTTGCCGAAGTTATCCACCTTCAGCACCACGGCTTTGATCGTGTTTCCATTTACTTTCGGCTTCGGCAGCGCAAAGCGCACGAAATCCTCCACCGGATCGCCAAACGCCGACGACTGCCACGATTTCGTCAGCCACGCTGCCACCGGCGCAAACACGTCGCGCCCATGAAACGTATTGCTCACCGGCTGCCGGAAATAATGTTCCGAAGTGATGTGCCACGCATACAGCGCTTCAGTCTGATCGTAAACCGACGAAAGCACCCCATTATCCGGCGCCACAAAATAATGCTGGTCGCTCGCCACCAGCAGCGGACGCCGCTGCGTCCCTACGCCCGGATCAACCACCACAACATGAACCGTCCGCGGCGGAAAGTAGTTATACGCCTGCCCGATCGTCAGCGCTCCGTCCAAAATGTCGTGCGCCAGCACGCTGTGCGTAATATCCACCACACTCACTTCCGGATTAATACTGAGGATCACGCCCTTCATCACGCCCACGAGATGGTCACTCGTCCCGTAGTCGGTGGTAAGCGTGATAATCGGCCTATGCATTGGCAAATTGGGCTCCGCGCTCTATCGAATAAAAGCCGTGAAATTAATTTTGCTCGCTCTTCGACGCTAACGGACGCTCACAAAGCTGTCAAGGTGGCGCGCGCCAAGAAGTAACGCTCAATTGCTTTTTTTCTCTAGCCGGGCCACTGTACCATCACCAGACGAACGGCCACTTGCAATCCCCGAGCATCCTGCTAGCCTTGATGTGCATATGAGCTCTCTAAGACAACACTCGGATGCAGGTGGAGCGGGACCAGAAGGCTGGCACCCGCCAACAGCCGGCGTATGTCGGCTAGTAGCAGTGTCCCAGGCCCATATGACGGGGCCAATTTCTAATCGCAAATCTGGAATTAGAATTCAATCTAAATATCCCCGAATCAATTACATACAATTTTCTAATCGCAAATAAAATGCGATTTCGCGATTCAAAATTCTTCGCTCTCCCGCGCACCATTTCCGGCTTCGAGCCTCGAGCCTCCAGCCTCTAGAACATGCGCGCTTATCTCGATTACAACGCCACGACCCCCGTGGACCCCGCGGTCCTCGAAGCGATGCTGCCGTTCCTCGCCGACAACTTCGGCAACGCCAGCTCAATTCATTCTCCCGGCCAACGAGCTCGCGCCGCAGTCGATCGCGCACGAGATTCCGTAGCCGCGCTCCTCGGCGCGAAGCCCTCGGAAATCGTTTTCACCAGTGGCGGCACAGAATCCGACAATCTCGCAATTTTTGGCCTCGTCTCAAGTGTCGCTCCAAAGTCGGCCGCGAGCCGCAAGCACATCGTTACGACGGCGATCGAGCATCACGCGATCCTCCATTCCTGCCATGCGCTCGAAAAGCAGGGCATCGAAGTCACCTACGTGCCAGTCGGGAGCACAGGCGTAATCGATCCCGACGAAATTCGCCGCGCACTGCGCCCCGAAACAATTCTCATCAGCGTGATGCACGCGAATAATGAACTCGGCACGATTCAGCCGATCGAAGAAATCGGCCGCATCGCCGCCGAAGCGGATGTTTATTTCCACTGCGACGCCGTGCAATCAGCAGGCAAGCTCCCGCTCGACGTGAATCACCTCGGCGTAGATCTGCTCAGCATCTCCGCCCACAAAATCTACGGCCCAAAGGGTGTCGGCGCTCTCTACGTCCGCACCGGCACTCCGCTCGCTCCGCAATTTCACGGCGGCCATCACGAACGCGACCGCCGCCCCGGCACCGAAAACGTTCCCGGCATCGTAGGCCTCGGCAAAGCCGCCGAACTCGCTCGCGCGAATTTGGCAACCGAGCCGCAGCGCATCGCCGCACTTCGCGACCGCCTCGAAGCGCGCGATCCTCGATACCATCTCATCAGTGCGCGTAAACGGCGACGCGGCTCATCGCGTGCCGAACACCACAAACCTCTCGTTCGCAGCCGCAGGCGGCGAAGCAATGCTAATCGCGCTCGATCTGCTCGGTGTTGCATGCTCCACCGGCGCCGCCTGCTCCTCAGGCGCCGTAGAGCCGTCACACGTCCTCACCGCAATCGGCCTCTCGCCCGACGAAGCCCGCTCAAGCCTCCGCTTCAGCCTGGGCCGCCAAACCACCGCCGAAGAAATTGACTACGCAATCGCCGCCATCCCTGAAGTAGTAGATCGCCTCCGTGCGTTGTCGCCGCGCTCAGCCACAATGGTGACCGCCCGATGACCACAACTTTCCTAAATCCGCTAAACTCAACACTCAGCGAATTCTCCAGCAAACGCAGAGGTGTCGCCTTCCTGTGGCACAGGCACTCTTGTTTACCCTGAGGAACGAAGGGCCTGTGCGCCTTTGCGCCGCGATACCGCGCTGCCCTCACTCTCCGAACGCGATATCGCACAGCAGTCAGCTGCAACTTGCACCATCGCCGTAGCAATGAGCGGCGGCGTCGATAGCTCCACCGTCGCCGCAATCCTCCACGACCGCGGCCAAGCAATGGTCGGCCTAACAATGCAGCTCTGGAACCAGCGCCGCCTCCCACAAGAAGAAACCAGCGCCCCCGCCCAGCACCGCTGCTGCTCAATCGACGACGTCTACGACGCCCGCCGCGTAGCCGAGCATCTCGGTGTTCCTTTCTATGTGGTGAATTTCGAGCGCGAATTCGAGCACACCGTAATCCGTCCGTTCGTCAACGACTACCTCGAAGGCCGCACTCCGATTCCATGCACCCTCTGCAACAATCACGTGAAGTTCGACCAGCTTCTCACCACCGCCCGCCAAATCGGCGCCGACCGCATCGCCACCGGCCACTACGCCCGCATCCGCCACAATCCGGAATCGGGCCGCTACGAACTGCTACGAGCCGTGGATGAAACAAAAGACCAATCATATTTTCTCTTCGGCCTCACGCAGGAACAGCTCGCGCGCACAGATTTTCCTCTCGGTGAACTATCGAAGCAGGAAGTTCGCGACATCGCCCGCCGCCTTCGCGTTCCCGTCGCCGAAAAGCCGGAGAGCCAGGAAATCTGTTTCGTGCCAACGGGAAATTACGTCCGTTTCATCGAAGGCTACTTGCAGGAGCAGGGAAGTCATCTCCCGGATGATTCCGGTGAAATCGTCACAACGAGCGGCGAAGTTCTAGGCCGCCACACGGGCTTACATCAGTACACAGTCGGCCAGCGGAAGGGAATCGGCGTCTCCGCAGGCCGCCCTCTGTACGTCGTTTCACTCGACCGTGCAAAGAACCGCCTCGTCGTCGGCGAAGATCAGGATCTGCGCAGCACCACATGTGAGGTCCGCGACGTAAACTGGATTTCGATCGCGCCACCGACCTCTCCCGTCGAAGCAATGGTGCGAGTCCGCAACCGCCACGAACCAGCAACCGCAGAAATCACACCTCTCGACGCCACCACCGCCCGCATCACATTCCGCGAGCCGCAGCGAGCCATCACCCCAGGCCAAGCCGCCGTCTTTTACTCCGGCGAATTGGTTCTAGGCGGCGGCTGGATCCGCTAAAGAAAAATTTTGAGGGGACTCGGTCAGTAGGAGCGCGGCACGCCGTGCCCTCTCGACCAATGGGACAGCGCGGCCTACTTAAATGAATCTAACTAAAGAAGAATCCAAGAGGGGTAAAAGCGGGAAATTGAAAAATGCTGGGAGCAAAATCAGATGAAGAGTTCTTCGTCCGCCGTCGCGGCATCCGGCTCCGGCCGCCGATTCTGCTGCCCGCGAAGCATATCAACCGCGACCTTCATGCCTTTCAAAATCGCAGACGCTTGCTGAATGGGCGTCCACAGCGTGCGCTTGAATTTCGCGCCCGATTCTTCCACCACTTCCAGAGTCCCCGTCAGAATATGATCGGCGCGAATGATTTGCACGCGCAATCGTTCCACCGCATCGGTGAACACTCGATCGATCTTCTGCGCCGAGCCGCGTGCTACCCGCGTGATTTCCGCCGCGTCGCCCATGATGCTTGCGATGCGGTCTTCGGAATCTTCCAGAACTCGGTTCGTCCGCAAAAGAATAGGGTCAATCCGGTTCTGCAGGTCCGTAGCGATTCGCGTGAACTGCTGGATCGCAGTCCGCACTTGAAAGAACATGCCTAGCAGGATCGCCATCTGAATCACGATGGCGACCGCCGCTATCACGATGAACGCTTGGAGCCAGCCGGACATCCACGTCTCCTTACTACGAAACGAACCTGCCGCGCCGACTGCGAAAGCCTACGAGACCTTCGATTCCCGCTTGTATGTTTCTTTTCCCGCATCGACGGCCGCCGCAAGGCCATCCTTCTGGCGCGCCATGATTTCTTTGCTGCGTTGGATTAAATCTTCCGCGCGCTCGCGCAGCTCGCGGGCTTTGCGTTGCGCATATTCGCGGCCCTCATCGGCCCTATCACTCAAGTATTCGCGCGTGTCTTCGCCCGATTTCGGCGCGAAGAGTAGACCTACCATCGCCCCAATGCCAAGGCCGACAAGGAAAAAGCTCGCCTTCGACCCAGCGCTGTTATCACCCATCTTTTCACCTCCAAACTTCACAGTAGCACAGGCGTATAGGGGTAGCAAGCTAAGCGCAAATGCATTTCGCGTGACGAATTTACATTACAGTTGGCTCCGCCGAACTTGCCTCATGCAACCCGGCGAATACCCTTTGCGCCTGGGCGCGTGGAAGCTCCGTGGCGAGGTCCTCCACCGTCAATTCCTTGAGCCGTGCGACGCTTCCGAATTTGCGCAGCAGTTTGCGAGCTGTGCGCTCGCCGACGCCGGGAATCTCGGTGAGAGAAGTGCGCAGACGTCGGCTGGATCGGCGCTGGCGGTGGAAAGTGATCGCAAACCGGTGCGTTTCATCGCGAATCTGCTGGATCAGCTGCAGCACAGGCGAGTGGCGATCGAGAACGATGGGTTCGTCTTCGCGTCCGAGCACGTAGAGGATTTCCTCTTTCTTCGCGATGCTGGCCATCGGCTGATTGATGATTTCCAGCTTTTCAAGCGCCTGCGCGGCCGCGTGCAGCTGGCCGATACCTCCGTCGATCAAAATCAAGCTGGGCAGCGGTTTGCCTTCCTCCAGCACGCGGCGATACCGTCGTCCGACCGCTTCGCGCATGCTGGAGAAATCATCGCGCAGTAATCCGCCGGGTTGAGCGGCTTCGCCTTCTACGGCCGCTTCACCTCGAATGATAAATTTTCGGTAATCGGACTTTTTCATTCGTCCCGCTTCCCACACCACCATCGACGCCACCGTCTCTGTGCCTTGCGTGTGCGAAATGTCGAAGCTTTCAATTCTCTTGGGCGGCTCGAGAAGGCCCAGCGCCGATTCAAGAGCCTCCGCAATCGCCGCCGACGTAGGCCGCAACACGCGAAAACGTTGAACGAAGGAATGCTGCGCATTCTTTTCGACCAATTCGAGGAAGTGGTGTTTCTTTCCGCGCTGCGGGTTGGAAATCTCCACACGATGCTTGGCCTGTTCGCTGAGGACTTCTTCCAGCACTTCGCGCTCTTCGAAGTCAATCGGCGTGTGAATGCAGCGAGGGAGATACGCAGCGTCGAGGTAGAGCTGCTTCAGCAGGGAAGGAAGAAACTCGGCGGGATTGAACTCTTCCTGGTTCTCCCAGTAAAAATCTCGCCGGTCGACTACGCGCCCGCCGCGAATGTGAAAGAGATTCACGGCCACCTGCGGCGGTTCCGCGTACCAGGCGATCACGTCCGTGTCGTCGCCCGACGCCGCCGCGATTTTCTGGCGCTCTTCCATTTCCGCCAGTGTGCGCAGAAGATCGCGATACCCGGCGGCTTCCTCGAAGCGCTCGCCTTCCGAAGCGCTCGCCATGCGCTGTTCGAGACTGCGCGACAGGTCGTTGCGGCGGCCTTCCAGGAACAACCGCACATCGCGCGCGGCTTCCACATAACGTTCGTCGGTGACCAATCCTTCGACGCAAGGGCCGAGGCAGCGGTGAATGTAATACTGCAGGCAGGGCCGGGGATGTTTGCGCGTGAGGTCCACCGTGCAAGAGGGAACAAGGAAATGTTTATGGATTAAATGGACCATGCGATACGCGAGATTCGCAGGAAAATACGGACCAAAATAAATCGAGCCGTCCTTTTTCAGGCGGCGCGTCACGTAAACGCGCGGATACCTTTCATACGCCGTGTATTGAATGTAGGGGTATGTTTTGTCGTCGCGAAGCAGAATATTGAATTTTGGCTGATGCTTCTTGATGAGATTGTTTTCGAGGGCCAGTGCTTCTTTCTCATTGTCGACGACGATGTATTCCAGATCGGCAATCTCGCGGACAAGCGATCCCGTCTTGGCGTCCTGCTGGCTCTTGTCCAGGAAATACGAGCGGACGCGATTTCGCAGCGAGAGAGCCTTTCCCACATACAGAATCGCACCACCGGCGTCCTGAAAGAGGTACACCCCGGGCTGCGCGGGAAGATTGGCGACTTTTTCACGAAGTTCCATGGATAGGCGTTACACTAGTCGGTGCTTCGCGAGACAACTTTCATGATAGCAAACGGAATCTAAACCAACACGAATCGCCATGACCCGACTCGCATTCATTGTCTCGCTGTCTTTCATTCTCGCAGGTGCTTTGCCCGCTCAGCAGCAACAAGATAAGCAGCAAGGGCAGCAGCAAAGCCAGCAAGATCAACAGAAAAGCCAGCAGCAGAACCAACAGCAGAACCATCAACAGACCGGACAAAGCCAGCAAGATGCTGACGCGCCGCCAGTAGATCAAGAGTCCAGCTCGAAGAAGCCGCGCGCAGATAATGACAATGGCGGCAAAGATGCCACCGCGGATGCGCCGCCCGCGATCTCATCCGACGCAGCAAAAGCCAAAGCGGCCGCTACCTACAATCCATTGCCGGCGCAGCAGGACATCGAAGTAGGGATGTTCTATCTTCACAAAGGCGATATTGACGCAGCGATCGACCGTTTTCTCGATGCCATCCAGCAGCGCCCCAACTTCGCGAAGCCGCGTTTGCTGCTGGGAAAGGCGTACGAGAAAAAGCACGACAACGAGTCGGCCGTGAAATATTACAAGGAATACCTCAAAGTGCTGCCCGGGGCGCCGGACGCGAAGGAAGTCCAGAAGAAAATCGAAAAGCTCTCGAAGGAGTAGCGCCGTTCGCGCGCCGCCCGGCCTAATAGGACGGAAAAGTCTTGAGAAACTTCATCGCCCGCTCATAATCCTGAAATTTCTTTTCCTCTGCCCGAAACTGCGGCGAGTGCGACTCTCGCCGGCACCGTGCGAAACGCATCGGATGCTTAAGGTGCAGCATTTCATGGTACAGAACATACGCCACGACATATTCAGGTACGTTGGTCCGGTCGAGCTGACGATTGATCACGATCTGCTCAAGCGCAGGATCGAAGCAACCAAGCTGCGTCCGCCAAACGCGATTGCTCCAGCCCAGCGTCGGTTTTACCAGCAAATTTTCAAAATAACGCGCATTCAATCGCTCGAACATGGGCCCGAGGTCGTGGTGCCTGCCCGCAGGACAATCGTCCACGCGTCGCGCGCGCCGTTGCCGCAACGCCAACAGCCTGCGGCGCGTGGAATGCGCATAGGTGTACTTGCGGTACGCGGCTAGGAATTCACCCGGCGGCTGACGCCGATAAAGCCGGCCCAGCAGGATTCCCGCGGCAGCCTCAAAGACGTCCCGTGGCGCGTCCCGCAGCAAATCTGAAACACGCACATACGCGGTATCGTCGCGCAATCGAATTGTATGCGTCAGGTCCGCGTAAGGATGGTACTCCACGATAAAATGAGGCGGCCGGCCTTCGCAGCCGATTCGCGTATAAATCCGCTGAAAAATACGCTCGCCGCCGGGAACCAGGCGGGAACGCGCCTTCGAACGCTTCACGATTGTTTTCTCCGCACGGGCGGGGGCGCGGCGGTCTTCAGTGCGTTGTCAACGTCCGTTAGAGCTTCCTTGGTGCCGTCGAGTGCGTCCAACAGAGTGTCCTTGTAGGTGTCCAGTTCCTGCCCCTTTTCCTGAATCTTTTCCAAAATGTCGAGAAACTCGTTTCCTTTCGACTTCATCAGCTTCAGCGCGCCATGAATGTCCGACTGGCGCTCCTTTCCGACCGCGATCTGGTCGGCGGCATCGTCCATGCAGCCGGTGTAGGCATTCAGCAGATTGTTTAACACTTCGGCGCGCCGGCGATCCTGCACTTTGCGATTCAGTTCGTATTGAAACTTCTTCAGCCGGTCCTCTGCGAATTTCATATACAACCCGATACGCTCGGCAGGTTCGTAGGCGTCGCGAATCTGATTCGCTTCGCCTTCCGTTAGATAATCTTTCCGCTCTTGGGGCGGCATTGGCGAATGCATCGTCGAACGAGCAAAAGAAGGCGCGAGCAATGCTGCGAGCAATCCGACCGCGAGTATCGCGCTTCGCATGATTGCCTCCTATCGCTTCGGTTTTCCGGCCGCAGCGTTCGACGGCTGCTTCGGAAACAACATTTGAATCAGATGGCGATCCATTTCGTCGAGTTGGCCGCGAATTTCAACGAAAGGTTTGCGGTCGTCTTCGGTAAGCCCCACGATCATCGCATCCAGCCTCCGCAAGGATTCGCGAAGCGAAATCTGCAGTTGCTTATAACCGTTGGAATGTCTCTCCGCGTCCGGAAATTTGTCTTCGAGCGCTTTCTCGCAGGATTGCGTCTCGTCGAGATACTTTTTTACAATGTCGATCGCTTCAGCGGTCTGGTCATTCGCGAGAGCTGTTTCCGCATCCTTGAACTCCGATTCGCCCAACGGCAGCAGCAGCTTGGCCTTGCGAACGGGATCCGGCTCATGGTTGTATTTCGCCCGCCATTGTTCCGTGGTGTGATATTCCTGGGCCGCGAGAGCAGCCATCACCATCGCGAGTGCGAGTGCCAGCGCCGAGATGTGAGCGATGCGAAACACAGAATTATTTCTTCTTCTCTTTAATCTCGCGAGTTAAGAAGCGGACGCGCGCGGTGGCCTCGAAATACATGTCATTATTCTCGTCTTTGTTCAGTTGCAGAAATTTCTGATACCAGTCGAGCGCTTGGGTCGCTTGCCCCAGTTTATCGTAACAAGTGGCGCGGATGAAAACTGTGCCGGCCGGCAGTTCCTCCCGCTGCGACAAAAGATCGAGCGCCTTCAAGGTCGATTCGTAATTCTTCCCGAGGTATTCAGCGGCTACGAGCTCTCCCAGCACGTCATTCGACTGCGGATTCATTTTGAACGCGACGAGCAATTCACGCGCCGCATCTGGATACGCCCGTTTTTCAAGGTACAGGTGACCAATCTGCGCGGGAATGTCGGCGTCCTGCGGCGCGACCTTCGCGGCTTTCTCCAGCACTGCTATCGCATCGTCGTAGCGTTTCAATTGAAATAAAATCTGGCCCCGAAGTTTCAGAGCCGAAAGCGATTCCTGGCTCGAAAGCGCAGCGCGGTCGAGTTCGGCAAGCGCTTCTTCGTTCTTGCCTAGTTTGGTGAACGCCAACGCTCGAGCAACGCGAGCTTCGGCGTCAGTGGGCTGCGCTTCGAGATAGGCCCCCAGCTCGCCCGCCGCTTCCTCGTATTTCTTTTCGGCCATGAGAGCCTGCGAAAGTCCAAGATGCGCCTGCGCGTTCGAAGGATCAGAAGTGATCGCGGCGCGAAACTCCGCTTCCGAGTCCGCCGGTTGATGAGACGAGAGCAGTACCCGGCCGATTGCGAAGTGAATATCGGAATTCTTCTCGTCCAGCTTTTCTGCCTCGCGGTAGTGCTCAATCGCCAGGTCCGGTTTCCCGGATCGCTCGTAAGCCCACCCCAATAAAAACTGCGGACGAAACTCTTTCGGCAAAAGTTCGGCAGCCTTTTGAAGCGGTGCGACAGCCGCGGCCGGGTCCGTCTCCATCAGGGTGATGCCGAGGTTCATATAAGCAATGTCCAACTTGGGATCGAGCGAAATCGCCTTCTCGTATTCGGTTTTCGCGTCTGCGTTCTGCTTTAAACTCGCATACGCATTGCCCAAATCGAAATGCGCATCCGCATCATCGGGCTTGGTCGCCAGATATTTCTGATACGAGCGCACCGCCTCCGCATAATCCTTGTGATCCATCGCGGCGCGCGCAGCAACGAGAGCCGGGTCAGGCGTGTCGTCTGGAACGTGAATGCGGGTTCTGGTTGTATTGGATTGCGCCCAAGCGGCGCGCAAATTGCAGAAAGCAAAGAAGAGAAAAGCGAAGAGAGCAAACCGCATCATTCGAGCGTCGCGTGCGGCCGCTCGATACTTCATGACACCGTAGAATCGTGCGCCGATCCGTTCGGGTGCTTCGGGGAAGCGCCGCCATTTCCGTGGTTTGTTCCGTTGCCGTTGCGTCCATTCAGGGCACGCGCCAAAAATTTACCGGTATGCGATTGCAAATTCCGCGCTACTTGTTCCGGTGTCCCCGCCGCCACCACGTGGCCGCCCGCGTCTCCACCTTCCGGGCCGAGGTCAATCATCCAGTCCGCGGACTTGATCACGTCCAGATTGTGCTCGATGATCAGCACCGAAGCTCCGCCGTCGATCAATTTGCGAAACGCCGTCAGCAATTTTTGAATATCGTCAAAATGCAAGCCCGTAGTCGGCTCGTCAAAAATATACAGGATGCCCGCGTTCTCCTGCCGCGTGAGATGCGCCGCCAGTTTTAAGCGTTGCGCCTCGCCACCGGAAAGCGTGGTGCCGGATTGTCCGAGCCGCAGATAACCGAGTCCCACTTCGTCGAGCACCCGCAGCTTTGAGGTCACTTTCGGATAGGCGGCGAAAAAGGTGAGCGCCTCGCGAGCCGTCATCTGCAGCACCTGGTGAATATTTTTCTCTTTGAACGTGACGTCGAGAACGCTGCTCTTGTAGCGCGTCCCGCGGCATTCCTCGCACACGAGTTCCACATCGGCCAGGAATCGCATCTCCACCGTCACCGTTCCATCGCCCTGGCACGCTTCGCAGCGACCGCCGGGAATATTGAACGAGAAATGGCCGGCTGTGAGCCCGCGCTTTTTCGCTTCCGGCATGGACGCGAAGATTTCGCGAATCGCGTCAAAGGCCTTCAAGTAGGTAGCCGGATTCGAGCGTGGCGTGCGCCCAATCGGCGATTGATCTACCATTTCAATCGCGGTAAGCGCCGAATCGCCTTCGAGCCGATCGCAGAATTCGCGGTAATTCCCACCGGTGCGCTTGGCTTCGAGCGCTTTGTACAACACGTCATAAACCAGCGTGGATTTTCCCGAGCCGCTCACGCCCGTCACCGCCACCAGCACGCCGAGCGGAATCATCACATCGACGCTTTGCAAATTGTGGCTGTGCGCGCCGGTAATTTTCAGAAACTTACCTTGCGGTTTCCGGCGCCGCGCTGGCACAGCGATTTTCAGATCGCCGCGCAAATAACGGCCCGTGATCGAATCGGGGTCGGCCAGCAATTGCTCGCGTGAGCCGGCGAAGATCAACTTGCCGCCGTGCTCTCCCGCGCCGGGGCCCAAATCGAGAATATGATCGGCAGCCAAAATTGTTTCGGGATCGTGCTCGACGACCACGAGCGTGTTGCCCAGATCGCGCAAGCCCTTCAAAATTCGAATCAGCCGGTCCGTATCGCGCGGATGCAGGCCGATCGAAGGTTCGTCGAGCACATATAGAGCGCCCACCAGATGCGAGCCGAGCGACGTGGCGAGCTGGATTCGTTGCGCTTCACCACCCGACAGCGTAGATGTCAGCCGGTCGAGCGTGAGGTAGTCGAGCCCCACTTCATCGAGGAATTGCAATCGCAGCTGAATCTCTTCGAGCACTTTGTCCGCAATCGTGGATTCCGCGGCGGTAAGTTGCAGCGCTTGAAAGAACGGCCGCGCCTCTTTCACCGTCATTTGGCAAACTTCCGTGATCGACCGCCCCGCGATTTTCACCGCGCGAGCTTCGGCGCGCAGCCGCGTGCCGCGGCAGTCAGGGCAGAGCGCGTAACCGCGATAGCGGCTTAGAAAAACGCGCACGTGCAATTTATATTTCTTGCGCTCGAGCCAGCTGAAAAATCCCTTCACGCCGGGAAAATCCGCTTTGCGGTCGCCTTCGATGATTGCGTCGCGTTGCGCGGCGCTCAGTTGACGGAACGGCGCATCCAGCGGAATTCCTTTGTCGCGCGCGTACGAACGCATATCCATCGCCAGTTGCCGGTAACGCGGCTTCGTCCACGGTTCGATTGCTCCATCTGCGAGCGATTTGCTCTTGTCCGGCACCACGCGATCGAGATCGAAATCAATTGTGTTGCCGAAGCCCTGGCAGCGAGGACAGGCCCCATACGGATTGTTGAAAGAGAATAAACGCGGCTCCGGCTCCTGATAGGTCGCCCCGCATTTTTTACAATCGAAACGCTCGTTGAAGACGAGGCGCTCCGGGGCCGTGGCGCTCCGCTCGACAGGTTGACCCGTGCCCGCGCTTGTTTCCGCAGGGGCCGAATCCGGCTCCGAGGCCGGCGCCTCTGGCACGAATTCGAGAATCGCTTCGCCGCGTCCTTCGCGGTAACAAATCTCAATCGAATCCATCAGCCGCGACCGAATTTCGGGCCCAAGCACCAGCCGATCCACCAGCACATACGCCGGCTTCGAGAAATCCATGTCCAGCAGATCTTCAGGCGTTGAGAATTCGAAGACGCGGCCGTCCTGGTAAAGCCGGTTGAATCCTCGCTTACGCAAATTCACCAGCGCCTGGCGAATCGCTTCGGGGCCCGGACGCGCTTGCTTTTTAGCCTTCGTCTCGGGCGCGGGTACCTCTGGGGTCAGCTTCAACTCGTACAAGACGTAGAATCGCCGGCCCGCGGGCAGCGCCAGCACGCGCGCCGCAATTTCGTCGAGCGTGTCCTTGCGCACTTCTTCGCCGCAGTTCAGGCAGAACGTATGACCCACGCGCGCGTACAACAGCCGCAAGTAATCGTAGATTTCAGTCGCGGTTGCAACGGTCGAGCGTGGGTTCCGCGTCGAATTCTTCTGCCGAATCGAAATGGCCGGCGCGATTCCGGTAATTTCGTCAACGTCCGGCTTCTCGATTCGCTCCAGAAACTGCCGCGCATAAGCCGAAAGCGATTCGATATACCGGCGCTGGCCCTCGGCATACAGCGTGTCAAACGCCAGGCTGGACTTGCCCGAGCCCGAAACGCCAGTGACCACCGTGATGGCATTGTGGGGAATCGTGAAATCGAGGTTCTTCAGGTTGTGAACCCAAGCTCCGCGGACGCGGATCTCCTCGATGTCGCCCGGGATCGTCGCGGCACCCGTCCTTACCGTGGTGTCCGGCCCGCGGAGCGCCTTTGCGAGTGCCGCCTTGTCTGTGGGGTTCTTGGCCATGTGCGTAAACAAAAAATTATACGCCGTTATGTCAAGCGGAGCAAACGGCGGAAAGTTGCCTTAATCAGGCCAGTTTACGAATCATCCGCCACACGATCAGTTAATCATTCGACAAATACACCTATTTGGGAATACTGTAGCGACTCAACCGCTTATACTGAATCACCGATGCGAATCCTTGGAGGGTTCCGATACGTGAAAATCCGCCACCTCGCCCCGTTCCTCGCGCTGATGTTCTTTGTCACGCACACCTCCATCTCGAATGCTCAAACGCGAAAGCCGCTGACGAATCAAGACGTCATCGATATGACCAAGCAAGCGCTCACACCATCCATCATCGTCAAAGCGATCGAAGCCAACCAAACCGACTTCGACGTTTCCGCGCAGGCGCTCCTCGACTTGAAGAACGCGGGAGTCGACGCCTCCGTGATGGAAGCGATGCTATCCGCCCAGGGCAGCAAGCCGTCTGGCTAGGTCGAGGCGCTTCACGGCGCGTCTGCACCGCCTGACGACACCACCAGTCCGGATGCATCGAAGAGAGTATGCAGCGCCACAAGGGGCTGTTTAATCCGCGAGGGAACCGAGGTGCCGCTTAAATTTGCCAGCGATCTGAGTTCGAAAACGGCTGTCGAAAACGATCCGGTCGAATTCCTCCTCGATGACGACGTGAAGGTCGGTCAAACCATTGTCGTGGCAAAGGGCGCACACGCCAGAGCCATCGTTTCTCACGCTCACCGCGCCGGAATGATGGGGAAGGGAGGCGAGCTCAATATTCAACTGCAGTACTTGGCGGTTGCCGATAACCACGTCCGCCTTCGAGGTACAAAAGGCCGCGAGGGCGATAGTAAAGTCGGCGCAACAGTAGCCCTTACTGTGCTGTTCGGTCCCATCGGTTTGATCAAGCACGGCAAAGAAGTTCAGATCCCCGCGGGTACGCCTCTCACGGCCTACGTCGAGCAGGACATATGGCTGCCGCCCGCGCAATAGAAATTTCCACGCAGCCACAACTCGAACTCTCGCCTTTCGCGCCGATTCTGTGTTAGTTCTTAGACGGGGCCGCGATGACATCCGAAAGTCCGAGGTTTGACCGCATTATCTGGATCGTGCTGGACAGCGTGGGCATCGGCGAATTGCCGGACGCGACGGACTATGGAGATGTTGGGCGCGATACGCTCGGCCACATCGCTCGCTCCCGCCCGCTGAGAATTCCGAATCTTCAACGACTCGGCATCAGCAATATTGCTCCGCTTCAATCCATAACTCCCCCAGAGCATCCTGCCGCGAGTTACGGAAAGGGCGCCACAAAATCCCCGGGGAAGGACACCACCACCGGTCACTGGGAAATGGCGGGTGTCTGGCTCGACCAGGCTTTTCCGGTGTATCCCAATGGATTTCCGAAGTATGTGATTTCGGAGTTCGAGCGCCAGATCGGACGCCGCACACTCGGCAACAAACCGGCGTCGGGAACTGAAATCATCAAGGAGCTGGGCCTCGAGCACGTCACCACCGGCTTCCCGATTGTCTACACTTCTGGCGACAGCGTTTTTCAAGTTGCCGCACACGAGGACGTGATTCCCATCGCAGAGCTGTACCGCATGTGCGAAATCGCGAGGAAGATTCTCGATGGGCCTAATCGCGTGGGCCGCGTGATCGCGCGCCCGTTTGCCGGGCCGCCAAGCAATTTTCAGCGCACCGAGCGCCGTCACGATTACGCTGTCGAGCCGCCCAAGCCGATGCTGCTTGACGTTCTCGCCGAACGCGGCACGCCCGTATTCGGCGTGGGCAAAATTCACGACATCTATAATGGTCGCGGTGTGCCCGATTACGTCACGACGAAGAATAATTCCGACGGGATGGCGAAGCTCACCGAGGCGATCGCTCAACGCCCGACGGGATTGATCTTCGCGAATCTGGTTGATTTCGACATGCTCTACGGCCATCGCAAAGATGTGGAGGGATTCGCGCGGTCTCTTGAGGAATTCGACGAGCAGCTCGGGCCGTTCCTTGAGCTCTTGAAGCCTTCCGATTTGTTGATTATCACGGCGGATCACGGTTGCGATCCGGATCCCGTGAATCCCACCACGGATCACTCCCGCGAATACGTTCCCATCCTGGCTTACACTCCGCGGTCCGCATACGGACGGAAGCTGGGCACGCGCTCGACGCTTGCGGACATGGGGCAAACGGTGGCTGAAAATTTCGGCGGAGAAATCCCGCACGGGACCAGCTTTTTGGAATTGGTTTCGCGATAATCGCGCCGGCGAAAGTGCACGACAATGTTAAGCTGCGGGTTTATTGGCCCTGCGAAGCCTTCTGCGCGTAATAGCCGGCCCGCGTCCTGACCGCTAGTTTTCCGTGGCCCTTTGCCGCCACCACTTGGATCTGCACGGCGCGGAACGTGCCGTCCTTCGCGGAGTTGCTCGGATAGTAGCCCAGCTCGTATTGATTCCGAATGTCGCGGGCCACCTGTGCGCAAATTGCCTGCACCTGTTCGAGGTTGTCGGGGAAATAGGCCAGGCCGCCGGTGGCGGTCGCAAGCTCCGTCAGAATCTTCTTTGAGTGCCGCACCATGCCCTTGCTGTGCTTGCGATCGTCTTCGCTGAAGACGCCGATCGCGTAAATGGCAGCGTCCGATTGCTCTGCCACCTTGATCGTGTACTCAAAGGATTTCCGGCTGGCGTCATCATCGCCGTCGGTAATCACGAGCAGCACCCGCTTATCTTTGTGTCCCTTTTTCAGGTGATCCAGCGAGCCGATGATTGCGTCGTAGAGCGCGGTGCTGCCGCGCGAATCGATGCGCGAGAGCGCTTCATTCAATTCCTTCTGATCGCTGGTGAAGTCTTCGTTCAGGTCGAGATAATATTCGTCGTTAAAATTCACGACGAATGCTTCATCGCGCGGGTTGCTCGTTTTAACAAAGGTGAGCGCCGCTTCATTCACCTGCGCGCGCTTTTCCCGCATGCTGCCGCTGTTGTCGATCACCAGGCCCATCGTCACGGGAATGTCTTCGCGCGAAAAGAGCGAAATCTTCTGCTCCACCTTATCTTCGAAGACACGAAAATTGTCCTGCTTCAGATCCCCGACGAATTGGCCCTTCTCGTCGTCCACGGTGGCGTGCAATACCACCAGGTCGACGTTGGCCTTGATGACGCCTTTCTGTTGTCCTGGATTCTGGGGTGGCGGCGGGCCGGGAATTGCTCCTTGCGCGCGGACGTGCGGTGCAAACAGGCAAAAACAGGCAAACGCTAGAAAGAAAATTGCGGAACGATAACTTCTAGTGGCCGGGCGCAAAATAGCCCGTCTTTGCATATACGGTGAGGGGAGGGAGCCCCTTTGGCGGGTGCAGCTTGACCTTGATCTTGCGCCATTTGCCGTCGTGCGCGTGATCACTCGGTCTGTATCCCACGACATATTGGTTGCGCAACTCCATGCTGATTTTTGAAGCAATGTCCGGCAGATCCGCAATCTGGTTCACCACAAATGTCCGGCCGCCGGTCATGGCGGTTAAATCGCTCAGCAGGGAAGGCCCGTTTGCTTCTTCCGGCGTGCGGCCGCCAGTCGCGTCATAGAGCCCGATCGCGAAAATCTGCACGTCCGCTTCCTTTATAAAGTTGCGAACGTCGTTCAGCGTGTACCTGCTGTGATTATCGCCCCCGTCGGATATGATGAGCAACGCCTTCTTTGTGTTGTGTGCTCCTTTCATTTGGCTGAGGCCCAGGTAAATTCCGTCGAAGAGCGCCGTCTCTCCTTTTGCGGCGGTGAACATCAGCCGGTTTTGCAACTCCTCGACGCTGCCGGTGAAAGAACTCACGAGTTCCGCGCGGTCGTTGAAGTCCACTAAGAAAAATTCGTCCTGCGGATTGGCCGTGCGGAAGAATTGCACCGCGGCCAGGCGCGACTTGTCGATCTTGTCGGTCATGCTGCCGCTCATGTCGAAAATCACGCCGATGGATATCGGCACGTCCTCGCTCGAGAACCGGACAATCTCCTGCTCGGTGTTGTCCTCGAAGATGCGGAAAGCATCCTGCTCCAGTCCGGTCACCAGGCGGCCATACGGGTCCGTCACGGTCACGTTGACCAATGTCATTTCCGTTTCAGTTTTGAGTTTTTTGCCGGGTTTTTCTGTGCGAGCGGGTTTAACCGGACCCGGCGCTTCGTTCTGAGCCCAAACTGGAGTTGTGAAGAGTGGAGCCGCTAAGAGGATTCCTACCGCACAAACTGCCGCGAGCCCCCATCTTGCTCCGGGCTGCGTCGCGCGGTATTTCAAGGATGCCCCCGATGGCCTGTACTTGGCCGAAATTGTATCACCGTGCTTTTCGAAAACAAGCAGTGAAATTGTATTTCCAGCTGGGTGTGTCCCGGACCAGTCGTCTTGTCTGCCTGCCACTTCTGCCTGCCGCGCACCCCAGGGCATGGTGTTAGACTCAGTTTCAGGAGAAAGGGTTGACGGTCGCCCACCGAATAGCCTATGGCCACGCCAAATACCGACTCGAACGTGAAGGTTTTCGCCGTAATTCCTGCCCGATACGCCTCTACCCGCCTGCCGGGCAAGCCCTTGGCTTCGATTGCGGGCCGCTCGATGATCCAGCACGTGGTGGAGCGAGTCCGAAAAGCCACGCATGTAGCGCGCGTGGTGGTGGCTACGGACGATGACCGCATCAAGAAGGCGGTCGAGGAGTTCGGCGGTGAGGCGGTTCTCTCCCGGCGCGACCATCGCACCGGGACGGATCGAGTGGCGGAAATCGCGGCACACCTGGAAGCCGAAATCTACGTGGACATCCAGGGAGACGAGCCGCTGATCGACCCCGGCACCATTGACGCAGTTGTTGCCGAAATGCTCGAAGACGATTCCATCCAAATCGCCACCCCCTGCACGGCGATTACGTTGGCGAACGACGTGATGGATCCAAACATCGTGAAAGTGGTGCGCGATTTTGAGGGGAATTGCCTGTATTTTTCGCGGGCGCCGATTCCGTGGGTGCGTGACAACAAAGCGGAGGCCGCGCCGCATCATTGGAAGCATGTGGGGCTTTACGCTTTCCGTCGCGAGGCTTTGCTCGAATTTCCTACGCTTCCGCCCGGCGAACTCGAGGCTGTGGAGCAGCTCGAGCAGCTTCGCTGGCTGGAGAATGGTTTCCGGATTCGCGGCGTGGAAACGGATTACGACGCGATCAGCGTGGATGTGCCTGCGGACATCCAGCGCGTGGAAAAAATTCTCCAGGAGCGCGCTGCGTCCTGACGCTGTGCTGCTCGCGCAGCGAGAAAATAATTTCTGAACGCGATTTGACACGCGGCGCGTTTCCGAACATAATGCCGAGTACGCCGATTCCAGCGGAGGAATTCGAGCGCTTTGCGGGCCGCCCCGAAATACATCTTTGTAACCGGCGGCGTAGTATCTTCCCTGGGCAAAGGCGTCGCCGCTGCCTCCATCGGTTGCCTCCTCGAAAGTCGCGGGCTTAAAGTCACCCTCCAGAAGTGCGATCCGTATCTGAACGTCGATCCCGGCACGATGTCGCCTTATCAGCACGGCGAAGTGTTTGTGACTGACGATGGCGCGGAGACCGATCTGGACCTGGGACACTACGAGCGGTTCACGAATTCGCACCTGACGCGAGACCACAACTGGACCACCGGCCGCCTCTACGAATCGATTATCGCGAAAGAACGGCGCGGCGATTACCTTGGCAAGACCGTGCAGGTGATTCCGCACGTGACCGATGAAATCAAAGCTGCATTTCGCAAGGTTGCGGATGCGGTTGACGTGGTGATCGTGGAAATTGGCGGCACGGTGGGTGACATTGAGTCGCTTCCATTCCTGGAAGCGATTCGGCAGATGCGCCTGGAGATGGGTTCGGAGAATGTTCTGTTCGTCCATCTCACGCTGGTGCCCTTTATCCCCACCGCCGGCGAATTGAAAACCAAGCCAACGCAGCATAGCGTGAAGGAACTGCTCAGCATCGGAATTCAGCCCGATATTCTGATTTGCCGCAGCGACCGGCAACTGGGCAGCGATTTGAAGAGCAAAATCGCGCTGTTCTGCAACGTGCACGAGTCCTGCGTGATTTCCGCGCCCGACGTTAAGAATATTTATGAGGTGCCGATGTCGCTCGCAGCCGAGCGGCTCGATGAGCAGATTCTGCGTCTGTTGCATTTGGAAGCGCCGCCGCGTGATTTGAGCCGCTGGCTGGCGATGCTGGAGACGCTCGAGCATCCGCAGGGCGAGGTGCACATCTGCGTGGTGGGGAAATATGTGCAGCTCGAGGATGCGTATAAGAGTTTGCGCGAAGCGCTGGTTCACGGCGGGCTTGCGAATCGGCAGCGCGTGGTCTTCGAATGGATCGAAGCGGAAGATCTTGATTCGCCCGCCTCAGCCGACAGGCTGCTTCGCCACGCCGACGGGATTCTCGTTCCTGGCGGATTTGGCAAGCGCGGCATTGCGGGGATGGTGCAGGCGATTACCTATGCGCGCGAGAAGAAAATCCCGTTCTTTGGGATCTGTCTTGGCATGCAGTGTGCGACGATCGAATACGCGCGGCAGGTTTCGCGGATCGAAAATGCTGATAGCACGGAGTTCGATCCCTCGACCACGAATCGCGTGATTTACAAGTTGCGCGAACTCCTTGGCGTGGATGAGATGGGCGGCACGATGCGGCTTGGCGCTTGGCCGTGCAAACTCGAGCCCGGCTCGTTTGCGCATAAGGCTTACGGCGTGCTCGAAATCTCCGAGCGCCACCGCCATCGCTACGAATTTAATTGCGAGTACGAGCAGACGCTCACGCGCGCCGGCTTCCGCATCACCGGCCGGACGCCCGATGGCGTGTATGTCGAAATTGTCGAAGTGCCGGATCATCCCTGGTTCGTTGGCTGCCAGTTCCATCCTGAATTCAAATCGAAGCCGCTTGCCCCGCATCCGCTTTTTGCCGCGTTCATTCGCGCCAGCTTGGAAAATCGTCGGGCCCGACTTGGAGTGGCGGCGGATAAGCGCGTTTCTGCCGCTGATCCCGCTGACTGAAATTCCGTGACTCGTAATTCGTGACTTGTAACTCGTGAAAAGGGTCAAGGCGAGCCTCGATGGCGCGTTCTTGTGCCCCCTTTTACCGCCGATTAGAAATGGTCTCGGGCTCATGTTTTCAGTGAGTTATGGGGATTTTTAATCGCGGAACCGTAGATTAGAAATCGACTGTCGAGAGGCCTTTCGTCAGCGCCAGGATTTAGGCTTAGCGAGTGATGGGAGTGGGGTCGAACCGGAGGCGGCGCGTGAAAAACCGGATCGAAAATCGTCAAATATTTGCGATTAGGAATTTTTAGAGGGCTGTGTTTTCTATGAATTGGGCGAAATTCTAATTCCAGATTTGCGATTAGGAATGCAATTGTTAGCGATGGGGCGACACATGCCATTTTTCGATCTTTGCCGCAACAAAAGCGCACAGGCAAGAGTGCCTGTGCCACTGAAACCGAAATCGCGGCTGATAGTGACGTTTGCGTCGTCATATAAAAACGGGGAATGGTAGCGTGGATTTGAGCGGTTGTGTATCCGTATAACTACGCAAGCCTGTGGAAAACGTAGCTTTTGTTTGATCCTGCCCACCACGCCAGGCGGGCCAACTTACTCGCATCCTAAAACCATGGCAGAATAAGTTAATTCACAGGAGAAGTTATGCCGGTCCAGCTTTGTCCAATGTGCCAAGTCACGAAGGATGTGGTGTCTAGCCACCTGATTCCGGCGGCGCTCTATAAGGAATGTAGACTTCCAGGCGGGTTTCCGATCGTCTTCAATAGCAAGCTTGCGTATGAGAGCTCGCGCCAAATGCAATCGCCGCTCCTCTGCTTGGATTGCGAAGATGTATTAAATAAAGGCGGTGAGAACTGGATGGTACCGTTGTTCGCGAGATCGGACGGTTCGTTCGGCTTTCATGACCTGTTCACATCTGCTCCACCTGCAGTAGTTGATGGAGATGCTCGCGGATATTTTGCTGCGACTAACCCGCAAATCTGCTCTGAGAAGCTGATCCATTTCGCGATGGGAGTTTTTTGGAAGGCAGCGGTTCACGCGTGGATTCCTGGAGAACAGAGATCCCTAATCGATCTAAGGGAGTACGCTGAGCCGATTAGGAGGTACTTGAGAGGAGACGGTCCATACCCGAGCGAGGTGACTTTGACCGTCGGTATTCTACCGAAGCCAGTAACGCATCTGGCGATTAGTGTTCCCTACCAAGGCTCGAACGCGAAAGTAACGAATTTTCTTTTTTACGCCGTGGGAATTGAGTTCGCGCTCGTGGTGGGGAAAGGTGTCACTGACGAAGAGAGACAGGGATCGCTTTCGGGAAATCCGGGACGCCCAATTATTGTGGTGGATTTCAGCCCCATGCTTCGGGACATTACCGCTGAAGTAATGAAAACGGCTCACAAAGCCAGAAACATCCAAAAGTATCTAAAGAGACCTTAGAGCAGTTGCGAGCGGAGGTGGAGGTGCATGCGGATGCCGTTTTTTGGGCGTAGGGTTACGGAGAATAGGGGCTCGATGGATTGGTTGGAGGCTAGCGCGAGGCGGAATTTTTGGGCGATTGTGGCTAGGAGTAATGTGGCTTCCATCATGGCGAAGCCTGCGCCTACGCAGACTCTGGGGCCGCCGCCGAAGGGGAAATAGGAGAAGCGGGGGATTTTGCCGGTGCGGATGGGGTCGTGGCGCCAGCGTTCGGGGTCGAAGCGCTCGGGGTCGGGGAAGAAGCGGGCGTCGCGCTGGGTAACCCATTGGAGCAGGAAGAGATTGGTGCGCGCCGGGATGGTGTAGCCGTCGAGTTCGTAGTCGTGGATGGCGCGGCGGCCTACGCCCCAGGCGGGCGGATACAGGCGCATCGATTCCTTCATTACCATTTCGGTGTAGGGGAGGCGCGGGAGATCGGCTGGTACCGGTGCGCGATTTCCCAGCACTTCGCGAAGTTCTGCTCCGAGAGCTGCGTCTGCTTTGGGATTTTGCGCGAGTAAGTACCAGGTCCAGCTGAGAGTGTTCGCGGTGGTGTCGTGACCGGCGAGAAAGAGGGTCATGATCTCGTCGCGCAACTGCTCGTCGGTCATGCGGCCGCCGCCTTCGTCTCTCACTGCGAGCAAATTGGTTAGCAGGTCGCTGCCGGCGGTTGGGTCGTCGCCGGCGGAGACCTTTCGCCGGTCGCGAATCAATTTATAGACCACATCGTTGAGATGTTTTATGGATTGGCGCAGGCGTCTGCTCTTGGGGATGGGGATGCGATCCGGGAGCACGAAAGCCCAATTGGCTTGGGAGATGAAGAGATCCATTACGATGGCCATGGCATGGCCGATGCCGCGGGCGTGTTCTGAAACGTCGGAGCCGAAGAGCGACTTGGCGACGATTTCGAGGGTGAGAGCCATCATGTCGGCGTGGACGTCACGGGTTTCGCCTGGCTTCCATCCTGCCAGCATTGACGCGGCGGCTTGAGTCATGACCTGCGCGTAGGTGACGATGTTTTCGTGGCGGAAGGCCGGCTGGATGAGTTTTCGCTGCGCTTGCCAGAATTCGCCTTCGCTGGTGAGCAGGCCGTTGCCGAGGATGGGACGGAGGGCGCGGTAGTCGCGGGCCTTGAGGAAGTTTGCCTGGTCCTTGACGAGGATTTTCTCGATGCTGTCGGGATGGACGACGAGGCAGATGGGCACGTTGAGGAAGCGGAAGTAGATGACGTCGCCATATTCGCGGGCGCAGCGGGAGAGGAAGCCGCTCCAATCGTTACCCATGGTGAAGGAGTTGCGGAGAAGCTTCAGGCCGCGGGGGCCGGGCGGGAGGCGGCTAGTTGGACGTGGTGCGGTGTGGGCCTGGGGCATCGCGTAAACAGTATACGCCGTCGAATACGGCGAAATGATTAAGGCAGGGTGAACTCGGGCATCAGGATTGCAAATATCGGCGAACCTGCATAGGCTGGTGCGTTCCCGGGAACGTGGGTCGGGTATTTGAAGGCGCGCAGTTTCGGGCGCGCCCTCAGTGGCTGAAGCCGCTTTTCTTAGTTCGCGTTTTTCGGCACGGCTGAAGCCGTGCCCTGACGTAAGGCACTCAATATCGCGGTTGTTGTTGGTCGAGGAGAATTTAGGAATCGCAAAATGACGGCGTCGCATACATTTTCGGTCGGGAAAATTAGATTCGGTGCTGGGGCGCCCTTGTTTCTAGTCGCTGGGCCTTGCGTGATCGAGAGCGAGGGGCACGCTTTGATGATGGCGGAGAAATTGGGGACGTTGGCTGGCGAGCTTGGAGTGCCGTACATTTTCAAGGCTTCGTATGACAAGGCGAATCGAAGTTCGGTTGCGTCATATCGCGGGCCGGGATTGAAGAACGGCTTAAAGATTTTGGCGAGAATTAAGAAGAAGACCGGGCTGCCCGTGCTTACGGATGTGCATCAGGCGTCGGAGGTGGAGGCGGCGGCTGAGGTGTGCGATATTTTGCAGATTCCGGCGTTTCTTTCGCGGCAGACGGATTTGCTGGTGGCGGCGGGAAAATCTGGGCGCGTGGTGAATATCAAGAAAGGGCAATTTCTTTCGCCTGCGGAGATGGAGAATGCGGCGGAGAAAGTGGCGAGCACGGGGAACGAGAAAATTATTCTTACGGAGCGCGGGAATTCGTTCGGGTATCAGAACCTTGTGGTGGACATGCGCTCGTTTCCGATCATGCGGAAATTTGGCTATCCGGTGGTGTTTGACGTGACGCATTCGGTGCAGCTTCCGGGCGGGGAGGGGAAATCGAGCGGAGGGCAGCCGGAGTTTATTGAGCCGCTGGCGCGGGCGGGAGTGGCGGCGGGCGTTGACGGAATTTTTCTTGAGGTGCATGACAATCCAGGGAAGGCGCTTTCGGATGGATCGAATGCGTTGGCGCTGGGGCAGTTTCGGGGGCTGATGGAAAGGATCGTGGCGCTTGGGGGGCTTGTGAGAAAGTGGGAGGCGTCGTGAGGTTGGACGGACGTTGGGAGCACGTGGCGCGGCTGAAGAGAGATCCCTCGACTGCGTCCCGCGCCTTCGCTCTGCGAAGGAATGAAAAAGCGCGCGGGACTTCGCTCGGGATGACGGGAAGAGTATGAGTCGCGCGGCTAGCTCGATAAAGAAGGCGAAAACGGTGAATCGGTCCGGATCGGCGGTCGCGGCGGTGAAGACGGCGGGGAATCACGCGAAGTCTGCGTTAGCGACTGCGAAGCGAGTGCTGCGGATTGAGGCGGAAGCGATTGCTGGGTTGATCGAGCGGCTTGATGGGCAATTCGAGAAGGCTGTGGAGCTTCTGTATGGGTGCAAGGGGCGGGTGGTTGTCACGGGGCTTGGCAAATCCGGACTGATTGGGCGGAAAATATCGGCGACTTTTTCGAGCACTGGGACGCCTTCGATTTTTTTGCATGCGGCCGATGCGTTGCATGGTGATTTGGGGGCGCTGACGGCGGAAGACGTGATGCTGGCGATTTCCACGAGCGGTGAGACGGAAGAGATTGTCGAAATTCTCGAATCGGTGAAGCGGATGGGGATTCGGCTTATTGCGCTTACGGCGAAGACGCGTTCGAGTCTGGCGAGCGCGAGCGATGTGGTGCTCGATATCGCGGTGAAGGAAGAGGCGTGTTCGTTGAATCTGGCGCCGACGGCCTCGACTGCTGCGGCGCTGGCGATGGGCGATGCGCTGGCGATTTCGTTGCTCGACCGGCGGGGATTCAAGGAAGAGGATTTTGCGGCGCTGCATCCGGGCGGGCGGCTGGGGAAGAAATTGCGGCGTGTGGAAGCGCTGATGCATGCGGGTGACAAAGCGCCACACGTGCTGCCCACGGCGAAAATGCCCGACGTGATCTACGAGATGAGCCGCAAAGGATTAGGTCTCACGGCCGTCACCGAGGCAAACGGGAAGCTTCTGGGCCTCATCACCGACGGCGACCTGCGCCGCGTGATGCAGAAGCGCCAGCATGACGTGCTGGATTTGACTGCCGCCGATTGCATGACTCGGAACCCGGTCACTTTGTCTCGCACCGAGCTGGCCGCGAGCGCGCTGCGTTTGATGGAAGAGAGGAAAATCACGTCGGTGATCGTGGCGGATAGCGCGGGAAGATTCGAAGGCGTCGTGCACGTTCACGATCTGTGGACGTTGCAGTTGTTTTGAGGGCGTCAGATATTAATGGATGAGCGTTGCTGATGGTGACGCGGGCGGGTCTTAGATCAGCCCCTACTGGGAAAATGCGGATGGCGATTAAAGAGCTGAAATTTCCGGCGAAGGTGATGCGGCGGGCGAAACCGGTTCGCGTTTTATTGATGGACGTGGACGGGACGATGACGCCGGGGTGGGTGTGCTTGCAGACGTTTCCGGATAATAGCGTGGCTGAGATGAAGATGTTTAATGCGCATGATGGCGCGGGGATCACATTGGCCAGCATTATGGGCATTCGAACTGGATTTATTACCGGGCGCGATTCGCCGGCGAATGCGCGGAGAGCGCGCGAGTCGAGGATGGAGTTTGTGATCCAGGGGCAGCCGAAGAAGCTAGAGTCGTACAAGGCGATCCTGGTGCGGGCCGGCGTGACGGATGAGGAAGTGGCTTACGTGGGAGACGATCTTCCGGATTTGCCGATTCTGCAGCGCGTGGGGTTGGCGGTGGCGGTGGGCGATGCGGTGGTGGAGGTGAAGCGGGCAGCGCATTACGTTACGACCGTGAAGGGTGGGGAAGGGGCGATTCGGGAAGTGGTGGAGTTGATTTTGAAGGCGCAGGGGAGATGGAAGAAGGCGATTCCGCTGGCGATTGCGTAGGATGCGACGCGCGCGCCTGGATGTACGCTGAGATCCTTCGCTGCGCTCAGGATAACGGGCTCACTGACGGGATTCTTGCTCCTTGGCGTGCGCGCTGCGGATTCTTTCGAATCCTTCTTGAACCCACTTCGGGGGCTCGGGGCTGTTTTGGTAGTCGGGTTTTTGGCCGAAGGCTAGTTTCCAGCGCGTGAGCCATGAGATACCTACGCCGCCGACGAAGAGATCGGGCGTCGCGTAGGCGGGGTCGGCCAGGGCGTCGTCGAGAGAGATGAATTTGTAGCCGCGCTTTTCGAGTTGCGTCAGTAGAGCATCCAGGCACTCGGCGTTGAGATCGCTATCGTGGATCAGCAGCACCTGCGGAATTTCGCGCTGAAATAAATTTTTCGATTCCTGCTCTTCGTAGGCAAATACGGTGTTTGCGTATTCGAGGTATTCTTTTTTCGCTTTCTCGCCGAGTTCTTTGTCCTTCTTTTCGGCGGATTCGCCGAGGATATCGTTGAACATGTAGTCGGAAGGATCCACGGTGACCGGCGCGACGCGATAGCCGCGGTCTTTGAGGAAGGCTTCGAAAGCGGATTTGGCTTCGGCGGTGGAGGCTGTGTTGAGAAACGGGTGGCGAAAGTATTTTTCTTTCTGTCCGGCGGCTGACATCAGTGCGCGGGTTACGACTTCGCCGCGAATGGTTTCGTCTTCGTAGCGATCGAGCGGCGTGGTCTGGAAATCAGGATGAGAATAGGTGTGATTGCCGAGAGACATACCCGCGTCGAGCCACATTTCGAGGAGCGCCGCGCGAGCGTCTCGCTGGCCGTCGACCTGAAGCTTCCATTCATTTACGAATCCGATGCCGGGAACGTGGTGCGCGCGTAGAGCGGCTGGAATGGTGCGATTGATGTGCTCGAGTTCCTGCAGGTTGCCGATGGCGTGATCGGTGCCGGGCTCTGCGCCGGGGAGGTCGTCCACGGTGATGGCGACGGTGCGCTGGGGAGGCTTTTCGGCGGAGGACTGCGCGTGGACGAGCGAGCGAACATTCGACAGCGCGGCAGTGCTGCACAAAAGCGCCGCGAGAAGGAGGCTATAAATTGCCGGCGCTGGGCCGCGAATTTTCTTGGCGGGTCCGTTTTTCAAAAGGTGGTCGTTCAGGATTCGTTCTCCGGCAATACTTGCGGCGAATCGAGCAGGCGCTGGACGCATTCCGCGAGGCTCTTGAAACAGTCGGGCTTCGGCAGGATGTCGTCGATGCCGATGGCGGTCATTATTGATTTGTAGCTCAACACTTCATCGTACATCGTAAGCAGGATAATGCGCACGGCAGGCATCCGGGCCCGCAGGAGAGAGGCTACTTCCGCGCCGTTCTTATTAGGCATTCGGAGATCGAGAAGGACCACGCTGGGTCGCAGTTCGCTCGCCTTTTCAAGCACGTCATTACCATCGATTGCTTCGCCGCAAACTTCAAAATTGTTTTGGGTAAGGTAGGCACGAACGGCTTTTCGAAACAGGCCGCTATCGTCAGCGATCAATATACCGTTGGGCACCGTGGTCTGGCTGCTTACTTCTGGAGAGCACGGTAGCATAACGTACAGTACTGCGGAAATCGGGTGTTATGTGTACTGAATTCTCGGGGCTGGCGAAAGCTATTGGTGGCGGCTAAGACCCGCGTGTTCCGTGGCGTAGGTGCGGTTAGGATATGGAGCGGGAGAAGGGAATCGAACCCTCACCTCAAGCTTGGGAAGCTCGCGTTCTGCCACTGAACTACTCCCGCTCGCGTGAGACGAGCTAATTCTATCACTTCGCGAAAGCAGCTCAAACTGCTTCAACAGTCTCCTATATCCGCTTCGACCGTTTTGTTACACTCTTGGGCATATGGCGGGAATAGAAAGAGCTTGGATAATTCGTTGAAAGAGCGGCTCAATTCGGTCGTGAAAGCTCACGCTCTCAATGAATGAAGCCCAGGCAGTTCAAATACTGGACGACCGTCGCTGGGTTCAACAGAAAGGGCGATGATGGAACACGCAAGTTATCCCCGTAGGTCATCGTTTCTGACTCTTTGGGGACTCTGGGGCGTCGGCACTTCGTTGACGATAGCTCTGTTCAACCGCCTTTGCGATGGTCACTTCGAATCGACTTGGCGAATCGCATCTAGAATCCTTATTTTTGTTGGATGTGGGCTCGTCTTTGGTGAGTTGAAGTTTAGAAAAATGATATCTGCGCCAAGTCGCGAGCCCAGTATGCCGAGGGCTTGGCGTTTTGTACTATTCTTGGTTTTGATGCTGAGTCTTATGTTCGTTCTTTATCTACTCTGCCGCTGGTAATCGGCGCTACTCATAGCTTACCTGTGTGTGACTCGCCGCCAGGTCTCATTGCTCGTGGCCCCTTCGCGATGCGTTGGACCTCGCGAAAAATACCTTGCGCTAGCTGATCAGAGGTCTAGGTCAGGGCCCTAGTCCCCTTGCTGTCCATTTCATTTCGCGTTTTTCTTCGCCGCGGACCGCGCGGAGGTCATGTTAGAGTGGGCGGGTCGAGCAGACCGGAGCGCAAGCAATTCCAGGAGGCGAAGTGGCGTATCGAGACTTGCGCGATTTTCTGCGCACGCTGGAGAAGAAGGGCGAGCTGAAGAGGATTGCCGAGGAGGTAGATCCGATCCTCGAGATTACGGAAATTACGGACCGGGCGGTGAAAGCCGAAGGGCCGGCGCTGCTTTTCGAAAAGCCGCGGGGCTCGCGGGTTCCTGTGGTGACGAATCTGGTGGGGACTGAGCGGCGGATGAATCTGGCTTTGGAAGTGGAGTCACTCGACGAGGTGGCCGACCGCATCCATTCCTTTCTTGATATGCAATCGCCGCAGGGAATTTTCGAGAAGATGAAGATGTTGCCGAAGCTGGCGGAGCTGGGGTCGTTTTTTCCAAAGACGGTGCGAAGCGGGGAGTGCCAGGAAGTGGTACGGGAGAAAGATTTTTCGCTGAGCTATTTTCCGATCTTGCAGTGCTGGCCGCAGGATGGTGGGCGTTACATCACGTGGCCGATGGTGATTACGAAAAATCCCGAGACTGGCAAGCGCAACGTGGGCTGCTATCGGATGCAGGTGTTTGACGAACGGACTACAGGCATGCACTGGCAGACGCAGAAGCATGGGGCGGAGCATTTTCGCAGCGCGCGAGCGAAGAATCGGGAAGGGAAGCTGGAGGTAGCGGTGGCGATTGGCGCTGACCCCGCAACGTGCCTGGCGGGAATTTTGCCGGTGCCGCCGGACATGGACGAATTTCTTTTTTCGGGATTTTTGCGGCGCGACCCTGTGGAACTGGTGGCGTGCAAGACCGTGGATCTAGAAGTCCCTGCGAATGCCGAGATTGTGCTTGAGGGCTATGTGGAATTGGGAGAGATGCGCACGGAAGGACCGTTCGGCGATCACACTGGCTTCTATTCGCTGGAAGGCGAATTTCCCGTGTTTCACCTGACCAGCATTACCCATCGCAAGGATCCGATTTACCTGACCACGATTGTGGGGCCGCCGCCGCAAGAGGATTATTTTATCGGGCACGCTATCGAGCGTGTGTTTCTGCCAGTGATGAAGATGCAATATCCGGAAATTGTGGACGTGGCGATGCCAGCGGAAGGCATCTTTCAGAATCTGATGATTGTCGCCATCAAGAAAAGCTATCCCGGTCACGCTCGCAAGATCATGAGTGCGATCTGGTCGCTAGGGCAGGCGATGTTTACGAAGGTGGTGGTCGTGGTGGACCACGACGTGAATGTTCAGGACTCGCGAGAGGTGGTGTGGAAGGCACTTTGCGCCATTGACCCTGAGCGCGATATTCAATTTGTGTTGGGGCCTGTGGACACGCTCGATCACGCCGCTCGGCGCCAGGATTTCGGGTCGAAGATGGGCATCGATGCCACCCGGAAGTGGGCTGAAGAAGGTTACACGGGGCGATGGCCAGACGAAATCAAGATGGATTCGGACACAAAACGGCGCGTTGACGAAATTTGGCGTCATCTAAGAATCGACACGCCGAACAAAAAGCAATAAAACGGCAAAGGCCTCCGTCGCAACCAACCCGCCTTTTCTCAACAGCTAGCGCGTCAAAAACCTGTACCTTACCTGTCCTTTTCGCCTACCTGTCCTTTCGGACAAGGTTTTTATCAAGAGCACACACGAGAACAACGTTTCTTGACACTTCGTGACGCGGGTGCAATAAACGAGTGAAAGCGGAACGTACCGGGATTCACAGTACTTTGGTTCTCCGCCGCTGGGTCGAGTCAAATGGGGTTTTGGCTTGGCAGACCAGCAGCAAGTTTCCAGGCTCTCTTAGCGAAAGCGAAAGACGAAAGCAGTGAAGCAAAGGTGAAAGCTGGGCCGCCCTGCGAAGCGGGACGGAGTGAGGAGTGAGGGGCCGCGCGATGTTCAATCTGGGGAAAACGAAATCGTTGATTGGCCTGGATATCGGCTCGAGTTCTGTGAAGGCCATCGAGCTGAAGAAGACGAAAGAGGGTTACGAGCTGGTCAGCCACGGCATCGAGACTCTCGCCCAGGATACCGTCGTGGACGGCGCCATCATGGACGCCCCCTCGGTTGCTGAAAAGATCGTCTCCATTTTCGATAATCAGAAAATCAAGGCGAAGGACGTTGCCACCTCCGTGTCGGGACATTCGGTGATCGTGAAGCGGGTAAGCATGCCGCTGATGACCGAGGAAGAGCTCTTCGACCGGATCCAATCTGAAGCCAGCCAGCACATCCCGTTCGACATCGCGGACGTCAACCTCAGCTACCAACTTCTCGAAGCCACTGAAAATCAGATGGACGTTCTTCTGGTGGCCGTGAAGAAAGACAAAATTCTGAACCACACCAACGTGCTTGCGCAGGCCGGAAAAACACCGGTGGTCGTAGACATCGATGCTTTCGCCCTGCAGAACTGTTTCGAAGTGAACTACGAGCCGGATCCTTCGCAAGTGGTCGCTCTTTTGAACGTGGGCGCGAGCGTGATGAACATCAACATCGTTCGCGGATGGACGCCGCTCTTCACGCGCGACGTTTCGGTGGGCGGTAACCAATACACCGACGCGTTGCAGAAAGAACTCGACCTGAGCTTCGAGGATGCCGAAAAGCTGAAGATGGGCGGAACACTGGCCGGTGTGAGCGAAGAGCAGCGCACGGCAATTCTCCGGTCGGTTTCGGACATCCTGATTCTCGAAATTCAGAAGACTTTCGACTTTTTCCGCGCGACGGCGAGCGGCGAGAATATTCGCCGGATTTACGTAGCGGGCGGCACGGCGCGGGTTCCCGGCCTTCTCGACCTGTTGAAGGAAGAATTCGCGATGCCGGTCGAAGAGCTTTATCCGTTCCGGAAGGTTGCAATCAATCCTGGGCGTCACGATGAAAGCCAGCTTCGCGATTTGGCGCCGCGCCTGGCAATCGCTGTCGGCCTGGCGCTGAGGAGCTTTGACACGCCATGATCCGGATTAACTTACTTGGTCAGGCCCGACCGAAGGCCACAAAAACGACTGTGCCGCTGGAGGCGACGATTCAGATCGTCTTCCTGCTGGTGGCGCTGGGCCTTGCGGCGGTAGTGCTGGGAATCACGTATTACCAGCAAAAGCGCGAGCTGGATGCGACGAACGCGAAGATCGCATCGCTGAGGGCGGAAAAAGCCACGCTTCAGACGATTAAAGCGGAAGTGGACCGATTCGAGAGCCAGAAAGCAGTGCTGCAGCAGCGAATCAACGTGATTGAGACGCTGCAAAAGAACCGCTCGGGTGGTCAAGAACTGCTCAGTATGGTGGCGAACACGGTGGTTCGAGTGGATTCGCTCTGGCTAACGAACCTGGATCGCAAAGGCAACAACCTGGAGATCAAGGGCCAAGCAGGATCCATCAACGCAGTGGCGAATTTCATCACGCAGCTTAAGCGATCCGGTTATTTCGATAACGTTGAAATCAAAGAAGCTCAAGAGACTGATCTTGTGAAGTCGGCACAAACATTTGGTTTCTCGATGACAGCAGCAATAGCGGGTGCGGCGCCGCCAGAAGGTCAAGCCAAGCCTCAGCCCGCTGGTGGAAAAGCTCCTGCGCAGCCGGCAGTGAAGGGGAGGAGCTAACATGGCGACTTCTTTCCGTGAATGGCCCTGGCCCCTGCAAGCTGTTTTCTATGTAGCCCTGGCGGTGGTGATTGTGGCCGCCGGTTTCTATCTGCCGTTCTCCCCGGTGCGAACGGTTCGAAGCGATCTGGAAGCCGCACAAAACAGCTTGAAGCCCTTAGAGACAGAAGTGCAGAGCCTGCGAGTGTACAAGCAGCGCAGGGCTGAGTTGCAGTCCGAGATGGACGCGTTGCAGAAGCAGTTGGAAACCCTACAAACGATCGTGCCGGAAGAAAAGCAAGTGGATCAATTCATTCTGATGATCCAGAGCGCGGCTATCAGTTCGGGCGTCTCGATCCGCAAGCTGACTGCAAAACCGGTCACCACGCAGCCTTATTACTTCGAGATGCCGTTTGAGATCGAGGCAGACGGCCCGTATTTCTCGGTGCTTGATTTCTTCGCGCGGCTCGGGCGGCTCTCGCGAATCATCAATGTGGGCGATCTGAAGATGTCGTCGTTAACCGGTGGCACCAATCAAACCGTCAAGTTCCACACCGCTCCCGGGACTTCTGTGACGGGGACATTCACGATTACGACTTTCTTTACGAAAGCGGCAGATGCTTCCGCGGCGCCTGCTGCCGCGCCCGCAAATAAGGCCGCCGCAGGGCAAAAACGATGAAACTGGCAAAGTCATCCGCGACCGTATGGGCCGTGCTAGCGCTTTCATTTACGCTTTCGTCGGCGGCGGGGGCGCAGAGTGCTCCCGCGAAGAACGCCGCGCGAAAGGCAAAGGCGGCGTCCTCGAAAAGGCCTGCGCCGGCACCCCGCTCGGAAGCCAGCGCTTCGGAAGCCAAGGATCCGACACCAGCGATGAAGTCCGATGCGGTTACCGCGAAGCGCGATCCGTTTCAGCCGCTGGTAAGTAACACAAAGCCGTCACATGGGCCGCTACCGCCGGGCAAGGCGGGGCTGATTATCGGGACAGTACACGTTGACGGGACCGTGAAGTCGCCGAGCGGGATGTTGGCGGTGGTCTCGAATGAGGAGCGGCGAGTTTACTTCATTCGCGAGGGTGACAAGCTTTACGACGGAGACGTGGAAAAGATCGGGTTGGACGGCGTCACGTTTAAAGAGAATTCGAAGGACGCCTTTGGGAAACCGGTGGAACGTATGGTCACGAAACGAATCTACCAGAGTGCAGGAGAGCAGCAATGAGGATCATGTGGCGGGGGTGGGGCCTGACTGCGCTAGTTGCAGCGAGCCTGATACTGACAAACGGAGCGCTGCAAGCGAACGACGCGCCCGTGGTGCACGTGAAAGCGGTGGTGAAGGATGGTGCGGTGCGCCTGGAAGCGCAGGCGAACGCCCCGTTTGAATACACCACCTATCGCCCCAGCGAGAGCCTCTATGTGCTCGACCTGAGCGGAGTGGCGGCGGCTGATCCTGCCGGCGCACGCGTGGTGGCTTCGGATTTGGTGAAGAGCTACCGCGTGATTAACTACGCCTCGGGCCAGAAGCCTGTGGTTCGCGTGGAGATTCTTTTGAGCCAGGGCATCGAGCCGCGCCTGGAACGCAAGGACGCGCAAGACTTGACGCTATTTGTTTCGCGCGCGAGCGATTCTTCATCGGCAAAGTCTGCGGCGAAGATTGCTGCGCCGGGAATCGTGCCCGCGTCGGCAAGCTCAACGGAAACCAAGACGCCGGGTTCAGCCTTCGAGTCGATTCAACAGGTGAAGCTCGGACAAAGCGGTAATCAGACGGAAGTGAGCGTGATTGGGTCTGGCCATCTGAGCTATCAGGCGACGCGCCTGCAGAATCCGGAGCGGCTGGTTCTCGATTTCGCTGGTTCACATCTAAGGACTTCCAACAAGCACATCGCGAGCAACCTAGATCCGATTCGCGAAGTGCGCCTGGCGCAGTTCACGCCGGATGTGGCGCGCATCGTTATTGATCTTCGCCAGCCGGCTCAGTACAACATCAACGCAAACGGTAATTCCGTCACCGTGGTTTTTGCTTCGACGGCCGCCGCTTCCGGAACGTCAGGTGGCACGTTAAAGTCATCGCCGCGTAGCGAGCCGTCGAATCTGACGACGACTAAATCCGTCGCGAAGTCCGAACCTGCTCCAGCGGAAACGACCGCCGCGCAGCCCACGGCAATTCCCGCACCTGCTGCGGTTCTCCCGGTTTCCTATACGCAGCCCGCGGCGTTAGCAGCTCCAGCGGCCGCCCCTGCGACCCCGGAAGCAACCCCGGCGCCTGCGGCCACTTCCTCATCCAACGACGGCGGCAAGCCGATGGTGGATGGGCAAGCTCCCGTGCCGGCTCCGTCGGGGAAGTATTCCGGCGAGCCAATCTCGGTGAACCTGAAGGATGTGGACCTGCGCGATTTCTTCCGACTCATTCACGAAATCAGCGGCCTGAACGTGGTGGTTGACCCGGCCGTAAAGGGCAACCTGACGATCGTGCTGGACGATGTACCGTGGGACCAGGCACTGGATATCGTGCTGAAGAACAACGAGCTCGACAAACAGCTCGACGGCAATGTGCTGCGTGTCGCGTCGAAAGAGACCTTGAAGAAAGAGGCGCAGCAGAATCGCGATTTGGCCAAAGCGCAGGCTGAAGCAGCCGACGTGGTAACAACCACGCGGGTCCTTAGCTATGCAAAAGCTGCGGCTCTGGTGCCGACCCTCAAGAAGTTCCTTTCATCACGTGGTGATGTGCTCGCGGATGCCCGGTCCAATACCTTGATCATCCGGGACATTCCGACCGTTTTGCCGGTACTCGACAATCTGATCCGGCAGCTCGACCGCAAATCGCAGCAGGTAGAAATCGAAGCGCGTGTCGTTGCGGCAAACCGCAGCTTCTCGCGCGAAATCGGCACCCAGTTGGCCTTTGCTGCGGGAAGCAACAATGGCCGCAACATTTGGTCGGGCACTGGCGGCGTGGGAACGAGCCCTGTAATCCGGAACTTCCCGCCGCTGCCGGCTCCTCCGGTAGTTGTTGGTACCGGTGGACCGAGCGCAACCAACGGCGCGTTGCCGTTAAATACAAACCTGGGCGTAGGCGCTCCGACGAGCGGCATCAGCTACTCGTTCTCAGCGGCGAACTTCGCCCTCGACGTGATCATCACTGCTGCGGAAGATCGCGGCGTCGGCAAGCTGCTCTCGAAGCCCAAAGTGATCACTCAGAACAACGAAAAGGCGACCGTCAAGCAGGGCACCAAGATCCCGGTGCAGACGATCGTCAACAACACGGTTTCGGTGCAGTTCGTAGATGCGGTGCTACAGCTTGAGGTCACGCCACAGATTACCGCGGAAGGCACGGTTTTCATGGATGTGACCGTCACCAACGACCAGATCGACCAAGCCATTCCGCGCGTGCAAGGCATCCCTGCAATCGACACGCAATCGGCCGAAACGAAGGTGCTCATCAATGACGGAGGTACCGTGGTGATTGGCGGTATCATCGTCACGAACCAGCAGACCGACGTGAAGCAGGTTCCGCTGTTCGGCAGCATCCCGGCGGTCGGCAACCTGTTCAAACACACGACAGTGAGTTCGACGGCGCAGGAATTGCTGTTCTTCCTGACGCCTCGGATCATGCCGAGCTAGTTCGGAAGCTGAGTCGGAGTACGCTATCGAACGTGACAGGTAAATCGCGAAACGAGTCTTTCAACCGGAGCCGAATGGATCGGCTCCGGTTTTCTTTTTCTGTCGTGGGCGCGGACGCCTTCTTGGTCTCGCACCTGCCCAATATTCGTTACTTGTGCGGATTCACGGGAAGCGCGGCGCTGCTGCTCGTGGAGCAGTCGAGCGCGACCCTTTTCACAGACAGCCGGTATACCTTCCAAGCCCGCGAAGAGGTCTCAAACGCCCGACTCAAAATCGCTAGGGCCGGCTTACTCCTTGCCGCAGGCGAGACGCTTCGGCAGCGCCGTGGGCGCGTGCGGGCAGCTTACAACCCCTCTCATGTCACCGTAGGGCAGCTGTCCGCTATCAAGCGGGCTGCGGGCGACCGTGTGAGATGGGTGGCAGGCGGTAACGCTGTTGAGAAACTGCGTGCAGTGAAGGACCAGGAAGAACTCGCCATCATGCGCGACGCAGCCGTCCTAATCAGCGCGGTCGTGGAAGGGGCCTTGCCGGGCATAAAGCCGGGCGTGACTGAACTGGAGGTAGCAGCTGAGCTGGAATATGCCATGAAACGGAAGGGAGCCAGCGGTGCTTCGTTCGAGACCATCGTTGCCGCCGGGCCACACTCAGCCTGGGCGCATGCGCGGCCCTCGTCCAATCCACTGAGGAAAAGCCAGTTGGTCGTCCTCGACCAGGGTGCTATACTCCACGGTTATTGCAGTGATATGACGCGCACCGTCTTCCTGGGGCGGGCACCCGCGAATGTTCGGCGGATGTATCGAGCTGTTCTGGCGGCTCAGGAAGCGGCTAAGGCGGCAATCCGGCCGGGAGTTAGCGGGGAATCGGTTGACGCCGCTGCCAGGCGGGTCTTAAAGCGGGAACGTCTCGTTCGATACTTCACTCACAGTACCGGTCACGGTCTCGGGTTGGAAGTACACGAGATGCCGCGTCTGGGCAAAGGTGAAAAGACAATCCTGGAAGAGGGCATGGTGATTACTGTGGAACCCGGCGTATACGTCGAGGGAATGGGCGGTATTCGCATCGAGGACGACGTAGTAGTGACCGCAAAGGGCTGCGAGGACCTTACAACCGCGCCGCGGGACTTCATAGAACTCTAAATGGCGAAGAAATCGAACCCACAAGCAGCGTCAGAAGGGCATCCCAAGGGAGTCGATCTCCGCGAAGTCGAGCAATTGCTTGCTTTCATGGAAAAGCATGGGCTCGAGGAGTTCGAGTACGAACGCGACGGCGTGCGCGTCCGTCTGAAGAAGCCATCGGCTCAATCGCAGAGTGCGGTGCGAGCGTTTGCGGCGCCTGAAGTCCATGGTGTGGCGGGCAGCTCTCACGCTTCAGCGCACGCGGCGCCAACGCCGGCCTCAGCAAGCGCACATGCGCCAGCAGCCGGGGCGCCCGCCGCTGAGGACCTGCACGTGATCAAGTCGCCGATCGTTGGAACGTTCTATTCTGCCGCGAGCCCGGGGTCCGATCCGTTCGTTAGCGTTGGTGCGCAGGTGACGTCCGGGCAAGTGCTCTGCATCATCGAAGCGATGAAGCTGATGAACGAAATTGAGTCGGACGTAGCGGGTGAAATCGTGAGGATCTTCGCCGAAAATGGCCAGCCGGTGGAATACGGCGAGCCTCTGTTCGGCATTCGCGAGCGCGGCAAAAAGTAGGCGTTCGCTCTCCAGGCGAAATGTTCCGAAAAATTCTCATAGCCAATCGTGGCGAAATTGCTCTCCGTGTTTTGTGCGCATGCAGGGAGCTTGGCATCGCGACGGTAGCCGTTTATTCGGAAGCTGACCGCAACGCTTTGCATGTGCGATTCGCCAACGAGGCCATATGCATTGGCCCTCCCCGCAGCAGCGAAAGCTACTTGAACATTCCCCAGGTGATCAGCGCTGCCGAAATTGCCAACGTGGACGCGATTCATCCCGGATACGGTTTCCTCTCAGAGAACGCGAACTTCGCCGAGGTTTGCGAAGCTTCACACATCACTTTCATCGGACCGAGCCCGGACGTGATCCGGCTGATGGGCGAAAAGGATCGCGCGCGGCAGGAAATGGCGGCGGCAGGCTTGCCGATTATTCCCGGAAGCCCGGGGGTGGTCCCCGATGAGGATGCGGCGCGCGCGGCGGCGAAGGAAATCGGGTTTCCGCTGATTATCAAAGCTTCTGAGGGTGGTGGTGGGCGGGGAATGCGCATCGTGCGCGAAAAGTCCGAGCTGCTGACGGCCTTCCAGACCGCGCGCAGCGAGGCGGAACAGGCCTTCGGAAGCCCGAACGTTTACATGGAGAAGCTGATCGAACGGCCTCGGCATATTGAATTCCAGGTGCTGGGCGATCGGCACGGAAGCGTGGTTCACCTGGGCGAGCGGGAGTGTTCGATTCAGCGGCGGCATCAGAAGTTGCTGGAGGAATCACCGTCGCCAGTGTTGGACGCAAAAATTCGAAAGAAGATGGGCGACCAGGTTGTTGAGGCGCTCACAAAAATTGGATATTCGAGCGCAGGAACCGTGGAATTCCTGCGCGAGGAATCGGGCAAGCTCTACTTCATCGAGATGAACGCGCGGATTCAGGTGGAACACCCGGTGACGGAGATGGTGACCGGCGTGGACCTTGTGAAATCGCAAATTCGAATCGCCGCGGGAGAAAAGCTGTCCGACGTCGTCGGGCCGGTCGAGTTTCGAGGCCATGCAATCGAGTGCCGCATTAATGCCGAGGATCCCGACACGTTTGTGCCCTCTCCTGGACGCATTACCGCATTTCGAGTTCCGGGAGGACCGGGCATTCGGGTAGATACGGCCTGCTATGTCGATGCTGTCATTCCTCCTTATTACGATTCGCTGATCGCGAAGATCATTGCGCACGGCCGCGACCGTTCTGAAGCGATTGCTCGCATGCAGGGGGCGCTCGGGGGCTTTGTTGTAGAAGGCGTGAAGACTACGATTCCCCTGCAGAGGCGGATTCTCGCCGATCCCGATTTTGCAGCGGGGAAGTTCGACACGCACTTCATCGAGCGTTCGATTGCGGTTTCGGCGAAATAGACTGGATGCCACTGCTTTTTCCATCCCTCTACGCGATCCTTGATGTTGCCGTCGTTGCTTCCAAAGCCCGCATTCCCGAAGTGCTTGCCGAAAATGGCGTCGGCCTGATCCAAGTGCGCGATAAGCATGCCTCGCCTCGTGCCGTGTTCGAAGCCTCGAAGGATCTTGTTGCCCGGCTATCTCCGAAGGGCGTCCGAGTGATTGTCAACGACCGTTCGGACATCGCCGCGATGGCCGGCGCAGGCGGCGTTCATGTGGGGCAGGATGATTTGCCGGTTGGAGCCGCTCGGGCGTGCTGCGGCGGAGACCTATGGGTGGGAGTTTCGACACATAACCTCGAGCAATACCGTCTGGCGATGAGCACTTCGGCGGACTATATAGCCGTGGGGCCGATCTTTCCGACGGCAACCAAGGCAAATCCCGACCCCGTGGTGGGACTCGACTTAATCCGAGCGGCGAGGCGATTGACGCGAAAACCTCTAGTAGCGATAGGCGGCATTACGATACAGTCCGCCGAGTCGGTGTACCGCGCAGGGGCGGACTCGATCGCGGTTGTGAGCGATTTGTTATCGGCGCCAAAGCCGGGCCTTAGGGCCGGCGAATACATGGAAATCGCACGTCGGGTTCTAGCGGAACGCGAGTAAAGCGGTTAGGTAGGGCTGGCGGGAGAGGTTTGAAAACGAGCACCGAGAACGCGCAAGCAATCGGAGCGGTTAGCGGAATCGCGACGGAAAAGTCAGAGCTGGTAAAAGGGCTCGGCCTTTTCGATGCGACCATGATCGTATCCGGCTCGATGATTGGCTCCGGAATTTTCATCGTTTCGGCGGATATTGCTCACCAGGTGAAAAGTCCCGCGCTGCTGCTCGCCGTGTGGCTTGCTTCAGGAGTGATGACTCTGATCGGCGCGCTCAGCTACGGGGAGCTTGCCGCAGCCATGCCGCGCGCGGGCGGCCAGTATGTTTACCTGCGCGAATCCCTTGGGCCGATCTGGGGGTTCCTCTACGGTTGGACGATGCTGCTGGTGATTCAGACCGCGACGATTGCGGCCGTTGCTATCGCATTTGCGAAATTCACCGCGATCATGATCCCGTGGTTTTCGCCGACGGACTGGATTTTGAGGCTTGGGACCTTCGGACCCTGGCATTTCTGGTTCGGCGACCTTGGCCCCTACAACGTGGGGCTGAACCGGCAAAATCTGCTGGCGATACTTTCGATCGTTGTCGTCACGTGGATCAACACGCGTGGCGTGCGTCTGGGTTCTATCGTTCAGAATATATTTACAGTCGCAAAGATTGGCTCGCTCGCAGCGCTCGCTTTCCTCGGGATCTGGTATTCCACTGCCGCGGCACGCGCGGTGAACTGGGCGAACTTCTGGCAGGGGGCCAGCCTCGCGGCGCTGCATCCCTATCCACCCGACAATCCGACATGGTGGATTAGCACGGTTACCCTTGTCGGGGTTGCAATGGTCGGCTCGCTGTTTGCAATGGATGCCTGGAACAATGTGACCTTCATCGCGGCTGAGGTGAAGAATCCAAGCCGCAATTTGCCGCTGTCGCTTGCGTTTGGCGCAGGCTTGGTTGTCCTCCTTTATACCCTCGCCAATGTTGCTTACCTGCGTGTTCTCCCGATCACGGGCGATCCCAACGGGGCTACAGCTGTCGCTCGGGGAATCGAGTTCGCCGCGCAGGGACGCGTGGGAACTGCCGTCGCCGAAGTAATTTTCGGTTCGGCGGGCGCCGTGGTGATGGCGATTGCCATTCTGATTTCGGGCTTCGGTTGCAACAACGGTTTGATTCTATCGGGCGCGCGAATCTATTACGCGATGGCGAAGGATCGGCTTTTCTTTCGATCGTGTGGCAAAGTGAACCGGCACCATGCTCCCGGCGCGGCGCTGATCGTTCAGGCAGTTTGGTGTTCGGTGTTATGCCTTTCGGGGACTTACAATCAGCTTCTTGATTTCCTGATTTTTGCGGTTCTAATTTTTTACATCCTTACGTTAGGCGGGCTGTTCGTTCTTCGCTGGAAACGCCCGAATATGGAACGGCCTTATCGCGCGATCGGATATCCATTTCTTCCTGCGCTATATCTCATCATGGCGGTGTTTCTGGAAATTCAATTATTGAGGTATAAGCCACAGTACACTTGGCCGGGACTTATCATCGTTGTACTCGGAGTTCCGGTGTATTGGCTGTGGAAGATGGCCGACAAGTCGAACGGAAGCACCGACGATGCAGCGCCGGAGGTTGGCTAACGAAAATGAGCGAGCGAGCACACGTTGCGGAGAGAACGGTGCAGAGCGGGAATCCGCTATTGCGCAAAAAGCCGATGGATTGGCTGCTGAACGAGGCCAAGGCTACTGGCGAACACACTTTGAAACGCACGCTCGGGCCGGTATCGCTTACCGCGCTGGGCGTCGGCGCTATCATCGGGGCAGGTATTTTCGTTCTCTCAGGGTTGGGCGCGCATTACGCCGGACCCGGCCTCACACTCTCGTTCATAATTTCAGGTTTTGGTTGCGCGTTTGCCGGCCTCTGCTATGCGGAGTTCGCTGCGCTGATTCCGCTGGCGGGAAGCGCCTATACATACGCGTATGCAGCGCTCGGCGAGCTGTTCGCGTGGATCATCGGCTGGGATTTGACGCTTGAGTATGCGATGGGCGCGAGCACGGTTTCGTCGGGTTGGTCGAATCACTTCGTCGAGTTTCTGAATATTTTCGGGCTAAGAATACCTCTTTGGCTTGCCTACGATCACTGGACGGCCCTGCGAACTGCGGAGAATGAGGTGGCGAGGCAGATGGCAAGCGCTTCCGATTCGAGCCTCGTAGTGGGGACGCAAGCCTACTTGGCCAGAGTTGGCGACATTCTGAGCGCGCAGTCCCCGGAACTGGTGCGGCGCGCGCACGACTTGGTGAATGCGCCGCGACTCTTCGGCATGGAGATCGGCTTCAATTTACCGGCGTTCGTAATCGCGCTGGTGATCACCGCAATTCTAGTGGTGGGAATTCAAGAGAGCGCTACATTCAATGCCGGCATCGTTTTCGTCAAGGTCGCCGTGGTTCTTTTTATCATCGCGCTCGGGTTCAAGTATGTGAACCCCAGCAACTGGGGCCACGATTGGCACACGTTCGCGCCCATGGGATTTTCAGGAATTGGCGCCGGGGCCGCTTACATCTTTTTTGCTTACATTGGTTTCGACGCTGTTTCGACAACCGCGCAGGAAGCAAAAAATCCGCAGCGGGACCTGCCGATCGGAATCATCGCGTCGCTCTGTGTCTGTACGATTCTTTACATCCTCGTAGCCGCTGTTCTCACAGGAATGGTGCCGTGGAAGGAAATTAACATTGAAGCGCCGCTGGCCGTTGCCTTCCTCGATCGCGGTCTTACGAAAGCTTCTTACTTGATCACTGCCGGCGCTCTCGCAGGACTCACAAGCGTTATGCTGGTTATGTTGCTGGGGCAGACGCGCGTGCTTTACTCGATGGCGAATGACGGTCTCTTGCCCCGCAAATTCTTCGCAGCAATCCACCCAAAATTTCGCACGCCATACAAAAATACGATTCTGGTGGGTCTGCTGGCTGCGATCGTCGGAAGCACAGTCCCGATCGACGATATCGGGCGCATGGTGAATATCGGGACGCTTTTGGCTTTCGTAATCGTCTGCATCGCCATCTTGGTTCTCCGCCGCACGAATCCCGATCAGCCCCGCCCATTTCGCACCCCATGGGTGCCTTTCGTCCCGGTTATGGGCATCGTTTTTAACGGCTACATGATGTACAAACTCGGCTGGATCAACTGGGCGCGGCTAATCATTTGGCTCGCCATCGGCCTGGTGATCTATTTCACGTACAGCCGTTATCACAGCCGGGTGCAGAGAAATGACCGATCCGCTATGTAATTGCTGAGTTTTCGTTCAGTTAGGCGTTTCGCAGAGGTTACGTTCGCGAGCGCTCCTGCCTCTGTTAGCGCGTGCCGTTGTCGCGTTACGCGCCGGGTTCGGGTTATTATTATTCTTCCGGGTTTTGCGCATCGCAAGCTCGAAGCCTACGATCGTGCCCCAACTCTCCTCACGCCGCCTTCTGGTTTTCCTACGCCGCACTTCGGCATTCGACCGAGTTGCGCTGGCCATACTCGTTTTATACCTAATCTTTCGCCTCTTTGCCTTTGCGGGCATACGTCTTCCATTCACGGGCCTACTGTTCTTTCTCAGCTTCATTTCGGCGATTTATTTTGTGGTTCGGTTGCTGCCCTGGGTTCGCAATCACCTGCTCTGGAGGTTGCGGAATCGCCTGATCGTCGCCTACATATTAATCGCCGTGGTTCCGGTTGTTCTGCTTCTTAGCATGGCCGCGCTTAGCGCCTATGGAATCTACCTGCAGCTCGGCGCTCATTTGCTTCACGACGGCCTGCAACAACGTATAAGCATGGTCACCGGCGACGCAGAAGCTATTGCGAGCGCGCTCGAGGACGAAGTAAATCGAGGTGCCTCACCATCCGACGATGCAATTCTTGCTCGGCCCGAAGTAGCGGTTTTGATCGCCGCCGCCCATCGAGAATGGCCTGAGACTCGTGTGCTTCTGAATCGCGGACAACACCTCGTCGGCGCTGGAAATGGCAGCGAGTATTCCGGAATTGTTGAATTCGAGCACCAGATTTGGATTGCCTCCGCTCAGAAGCGTTTGACTCATGCAGGACCACTCTTCGTTCTTGTAGGGGCTCCGGTTACACCGGAATTCCTTGATGGTCTCAGTTCTGAACTCGGGCCTATTCAGATGATGCTCCTGCAACCGGCTGCCCAGAAGCCGCGTACAGGAATCTCGCTCGAGATTCAGAACCGTCTATACATTCCGGGCCAGCAAGTCCTGAGTCACAGGCGGACTCTGCCGCCGCCCGCCAATTGGCTCGACGTAAGGGTGAATGGGGCCTCGACGCTGGAGGCGCTGCATCACGATCCGGGATCCGACCCAGCACCGGCGCCCGTGCTGGCGTCTTTCACGCTGCGTCCCTCGGCCCTCAATCGACGGTTGTTAACGTCTGTCGGAGCGGTTGGTCCGCTGCTGGTGAATCTTCTGCTGCTGGCCGGGATTATTTTTCTCGCGCTCGAAATGGGTGCGCTGGTTACTGGCATCGTACTCACGCGCACGATCACGCGAGCAGTTGGGGATTTGTATGATGCAACACTGCGGGTCCGCCGCGGCGATTTCAGCCATCGCGTCCGCGTTCATCAGCACGATCAACTTGGCGCGTTGGGCGAATCATTCAATGAGATGACTGCATCGGTCTCTGAGTTGATTCAGGAACAGCAGCAGCGCCAGCGCCTGGAAAACGAACTCTCCATTGCGCGCGAAGTGCAGCAGCAACTCTTTCCACATACGCTCCCACAATTACCGGGCCTTCAACTCGCCGCGATTTGCAGGCCGGCCCGATCGGTGAGTGGCGATTACTATGACTTCATACCGCTGGGTCCTTCGCGCCTGGGCATCGCGCTTGCAGACATCAGTGGCAAAGGAATCTCTGCCGCGCTGTTGATGGCGAGCCTTCAGGCTTCGTTGCGAAGCAACGCAATGCTTGACGGCCACGGTGGCACGGCCGCGCTTGTGGAGCGCTTGAACCATCAACTTTTCAAAAATACTTCCGACGATCGTTACGCCACTTTCTTTTATGCCGTGTACGATTCGGACGCGAAAACTCTGACCTACACCAACGCGGGCCATCTCGCTCCATTTTTTGTGCACGCAGGAAAGGTTCAGCAATTGGACGAGGGAGGCACGGTCGTTGGGCTTTTCGAGGAGTTTTCGTATACGCAGGGCTTCTTGAAAGTCGAGCCGGGTAGCGTGCTGGTCGCATTCAGCGATGGCCTCACCGAGCCTGAAAATGTGTACGGCGAGGAATTTGGCATGGAGCGGCTGAAGGAAGAGGTGATGCGACAGGTCAACATTCCCCCACCGCGCGCCGCGGAAAATCTGATTGCCGCCGCCGAACAATGGGCCGGTTCAGCCGAACAAGCGGATGACATGACAGTGGTCGTGGTGCGTATGGACTGAGTGCTGCACACAGCGGCAGCTGGGAATAGATTTAGCGAGATCTTCCCCCACCACCTGCGCTGCCACCCCCGCCGCCGCTGCCTCCACTTTAAACCGCCGCCTCCCGAAAATCCGCCACGGACGCCGCCTACGCTACTACCCCCACCGCCCCTACCTCCGGTAGAACCACCGCCTCCCGAATTTCCCCCGACGAGTCGAGTGAGCTTATGGCTGCCATAAGAACTCTTAATATGGCGTCGGGGCCGAGTTCGAAATCAGGATTCATGTCCGTTAATGGAACGAGCGGACAATAAAATGAGTTTTCGTCACCTTAGAACGGTTATAGAACTGAGGGTACGCCAAGATTCGTAAATTGTTTTTATGGTTTCGATATTTTTTATTGACATCGCATTGACCTCGCAGGAATATGCGCCCAGCGTCACGCAAGCTCGGATGGCCCACCCGTCCGGCAAGCTTGTTTTCCAGACCTGAATTGCAAACCGGAATCTGCCTGAGAAGGAACACGCCTGCCAACCGGCGGGTGTGCATGATTGACAGCCTGTCTGATTAATTCACGAGGAGGATGAAAGTGGATCGCAAACTCATTGTGGTAGCCGTTTGTACGTTGGCTGCCCTGAGCGCTGCTGCATCCGCAGCGTTTGGGCAGGAACAGAAGAAGGCAGTCCCCAAACTACACATCATGCACGCAACCAAGGCTGTGAAGGCGGAAACGGGTGAAGCGGTGAAAAACGAAGTCGCCGCGATGGGAGCGAGCAAGAAATCTGGATTGCCGCTTTTCACTTACACGATCCAGTCTGACCGGGACGGGCAGCAATACACAGGGGTGATTGTCGGCGCGGATCCGACCTCAAAGGGCGGAAATAAGTCGACCAGCGTAAAGACATTCATCGTCCCGGTAATCGTTGTTACCCAGACTGTCGGCACGGGCCTCGACGCAAACAATATGATTGTCACAGCCCCTGGAGTTACCGTTTTCGATCCAACAAAAAACGACAATAGCTGCTTGGCCGCTCCCAATAACAATCCTCTAAAGCTGTTTCAACAATCACCTATCTTCCAGAACTACGATATTTCTGTCGGCGGAGTCGATATGGGTCACACGCAGTACATCGACGCATTTCAACGCGCCGAATTCTATAACCTGTTGAAGAACCCTGATAATTATCAGGTGCTTCTCGATCCCGTGACGACGCTGGCGCCGATCGTAATCAAAGTGCCGGCCGCCTCTGGCACCACTCTTCCGCCGGAGTTTGGCGCTTGCGGGCCCTTTGGTATCGTCGACATCGATTTCTTTGATGCCTTCCTTGACAACAACGTGCTGCCGGCTTTGCAACCTCAGGTGAACGCCGGTAACTTCCCGATTTTCATGCTCTACAACACCGTGCTGGCCTTCAATCCAATTACAGACATCTTCGTGAATTGCTGCGTTCTGGGCTATCACGGAACTACGGGGACGAATCCGATCCAGGCCTATTCGCCTTCTGATTTCGACACCACAGGCGTTTTTGGACCGACGCAAGGGGACTCGAACACTTTGTCGCACGAGGTTGCAGAGTTCGTGAACGATCCGTTCGGCGACAATCCAACGCCAGCCTGGGGTGGTGTGGGGCAAGTGCCTCCGGGATTCTGCCAGAACAATCTGGAGGTAGGCGACCCGCTAAGCGGGACGAATTTCTCTCCGATTGGCGGTCGCAATGGTTTCACCTACCACTTGCAGGAGTTGGCGTTCTTCTCGTGGTTCTACTCGTCTAATTCGACTGGGATCCACGACTGGTTCTCCGACAACGATACATTTACAACCGACGCCGGTCCTGTTTGTGTCCCGGCCTCAAGCGGCAGCGGGAACACGCGTCCAATCGTTCATCCGTAACTGGCTAAAAGATGTTTGTTGTCGAGGGCAGCGAGCATTGCTCGCTGCCCTTTTTTTGCTCTGGAGACGTTGCCTTAAGTCTGAGGAGCTATTGAACGTCGAATGCCAAGGCGTATTCGTGTCACGATATACTCAGAAGATACAACCATGAGACTCATGCCATGAAAGTTCTCACCGCGGGGGAAATGCGCGAAGTTGATCGCCTGACGACCGAGCGGTACGGCATTCCCAGCCTCTCGCTCATGGAAAATGCGGGCAAGAGTGTTGCCGAGTTTATGGCGGCGCGATTTCGGAGGCTCAAATCGCGGCGGATCGTGGTGCTGTGCGGCAAAGGAAACAATGGGGGAGATGGGTTTGTGACCGCAAGGCACCTGGCCGACGCGGGCACCACGCCCATTGTGATTCTGGTTACGGCGCAGGATGAAATGCGTGGCGATGCGGCCGCAAATCGCGATCGCTGGCAAAAGTCGGGAGGGGAAGTCCGAGTCGTGCGGACGTCGTCCGACTGGCAAACGGTGAAGCCATCGGTTAACTCGGCGGATCTTATTGTGGACGCCTTGCTTGGCACTGGCGTCAAAGGCCTGGTTGAAGGTTTGCTAAGGGAAGTGATTTACGAAGTGAACGGGCGCGAGCGCGGAAAAGTTGTAATTGCTGTAGATATTCCCTCAGGGCTGCCCGCAGACGCAACCGAGGTGGTGGAGAACAATTCCGAAACGAAAGATTCGAGTCGCAACATAGTCACCGCCGATTACACAGTCACATTCACGGCGCCTAAGGTTGGAATGTTTTTCGGTAACGCGGCCGCATATGTCGGTCAATTGATCGTTCGCGAAATTGGCTCGCCCGCGGAATTGATCGAAGAAGTCGGAAAGGGAATTGTGCGTTGGCTCGAGCCGTGCGAGTTTTCTGAGTTTGCGCTTCCTCGCAAGCCTGATGGGAATAAGGGCAACTACGGGCACGCGCTGATCGTCGCTGGGTCGGTAGGAAAGAGTGGGGCGGCGGTAATGGCGTCGTGGGCAGCGCTGCGGGTGGGAGCGGGACTCGTCACCGCAGCGGTTCCGGAGCCTGTGTTGCCTCTCGTGGCGATATCGAATCCCGAGGTGATGACCGAGCCACTACCAGCCACAGAAACCGGCAGTATTTCGTTGCGGGCACTCGAGTACGATCGGTTCGATGGAATAGTGAGAGGCAAGAGCGTGATGGGAATTGGCCCCGGGCTCACGACGCAGACCGAAACCGCGCAATTTGTCCGCACCGTGGTCGGAAAGTATGTGGACATCCCGATTGTGCTCGATGCAGACGGGTTAAATGCTTTCGCGGGGCGTGCCGAGGACTTAAAAGCCGCGCGCAAAATGTTGGCTCTGACCCCTCATCCGGGCGAAATGTCCCGCCTAATGGGGAGCGAGACACGACACATTCAGTCGAGGCGGCTTGAAGTGGCGCGAGAAGCTGCAGCAGGCTGGAATGCGTTCGTGATTTTGAAGGGTCACCAGACCGTTGTTGCCGCGCCCGACGGCAAGGCGTGGATCAATTCCACCGGCAATGCCGGCATGGCCACGGGCGGCACCGGGGACGTACTGACTGGAATGCTTTCAGGCCTCATCGCTCAATATGGACCGCGTGTAGCGGCGCTTTGCTTCGGTGTGTATCTTCACGGGCTTGCGGGCGACATTGCCTATGCGGATTCGGGCGAAGCTCCGCTGATGGCTACGGATTTGATCCGCTCAATCCCGCGCGCCTATCAGAAGTTTTTTGCTGAGTGCGGCCGTGACTAGCCGCGAGATCGTTACGCACTCCTCCGAAGAGACCATACTGTTCGGCCGCAATCTCGGAGCGCAACTCAAGCCGCCCGTCCTCGTCTTATTATCGGGCGAGCTGGGAGCCGGAAAGACGACGCTAACAAAAGGAATCGTGAGCGGAGCGGGAGCCGCTCGCGAAGACGAAGTTACGAGCCCAACTTTTACGCTCGTGCACAAATACGGAAATGGCTCGCGGGTCTATCATGTGGACCTCTATCGCATCGGCGATTCTCACGATCTGGAGACGCTTGGCCTGGAGGATGTGCTGTCCGAGCCCGGGGTGGTGCTTGTCGAGTGGCCGGAGAGGCTTTCATTGCGCACGGATTGGCCGGTGATACGGATCGATCTCGAGCATGTGGCGGAGGATACGCGAAGGATTAAAATTCGAGACGATTCGGGTATTCTCCCCGAGACTGGAAGCCTGCTATGACGGCGGATCGAGAGCCATGATCTGGAAGCCGGCGTCGACGTAAATCGTGTTGCCCGTCACTCCGCGGCCCAGATCACTCGCAAGAAATACGGCTGTATCCGCGACTTCAGCGATGTCCGTATTACGGCGCAGCGGAGCATGTTGCGCTACAAACTCCAGGACTTTCGAAAAATCCTTAATGCCTCGCGCGGAAATCGTCTTGATGGGACCGGCTGAAATCGCGTTGACGCGAATCTTGTTCTTGCCAAGCTCGCTGGCCAGATACTTCACCGATGCCTCCAGCGCGGCTTTAGCCACACCCATGATGTTGTAGTTCGTCACAACGCGCGTCGAGCCGAGATAAGTAAGCGTCATAATCGCGCCACCGTCGGACATCAGCGGCACCAGCGCTTTGGAGACGGCCACGAGCGAAAACGCGCTCACCTCGAGCGCAAGCTGGAAACCGGCCCGCGAGGTGTTGACGAAGGGATTGCCGAGGTCTTCGTGGTTCGCGAAGGCGAGACAGTGAACGACAGCGTCGACCCTGTGACCCTGTGCTTTTACGGCTGCGGCGAGATTATCAATATCGGATTGCTGCTGGACATCGCACGGGAAAAACGCTTTGGCGCCGAGCTCTTTGCCCAGTTCCTCGACGGTCGGCTTTGCGCGATCGTTCTGGTATGTGAGCAGCAACGTTGCTCCTTCGCGGACGAATGCTTGTGCGATTGCGTACGCGATGCTCCACTTATTCCACACACCGAGAACAATCGCCGTCCTGCCTTCAAGTAGTTTCGACATGGCCGGATTTTACCCTGAATTTCAAAATTGAAGACAGACTTCTGTCTTCCGCGCCGTTCATTTAAAAGTGGCATGCAGCTAGCGCAACAGACGGGCAAGCGCACTTAAGAATCGCGTTATCTCGGGCCATAGCATCGCGAGCGCAATCAAAAATGCGGCTAGCTTCTTCGGTGTGAAGAAGGGGGCCGAAATCGTAGGCGCATCCGGCTGATGGCGGTGGCAGAATCCATTCGCGGTCGCGCGGCGATCGCAGCGCTGCCCGGCTGGTCCGAGGTAGAGGCAAGGGCCGAGATCGGCGGACAAAGAACGGTTCGATACCGACCTGTTTGGTGTCGGTTGATCGATCGAATCTGGGGAAAAAGCCTCGGAATTGGGCACGACGTAAGCCTGCGGTAGGCCATGGACATTGACTGAGGGCCATTCCATGCCCTCACGCGGCTTGTCTTCTGCCTCGCGGTCCGACCCGGCATTAACCCTTACGCCTAGTTCCATTGCACGTTACTCCGCTGATCCCTACAGTCAAAGTTTATCCGAATCAGGTGTCAGAAATGCCCGACACTCATACTCTGCCTTCACCCACCCATCCGGCGCGGATGAAGCTTGAGCTGTACTCCGCCGAAATCCGGCTTTCGAATCTCACGCTGGGCATTGACAACATTCATTATGACGTCTTCCTGAGTCCTCGATTTGTTGATTTTACCCGAAAATACCTGCTCGATCTTGTGCGTCAGACCGTCAACATCAGCCTGGTCTACGGCAAAGACAAGAAGCGTGCTGGTCCCCCGGAACACGCGGCCTTTCGAAAACTTCTCACCGACATTCTGCAGGAATCGTTGACGCGCGCGAAATATCAGCAATCGATCGAAACGGATGTTCTGCATCAACTGGCCATTCTCAAGCACCTGACGGCTGAGCTTTCGAGCCAGTTCTCGAGCATCGTGGTGGAGTGCAAGGAATGGATTCGCGGGCGTGGCGAACTCTTCGAGCATAGCGAACCCGCGCATGTGATGCGGTCGAAAATCGCTGAAATTCAGGCGGATAAAAAGAATGTTTACCGCCAGGTGGGTGAGACGCTGCAGCGAGTTTGGCGCGAAGTGGAAGAAGGAATTATTTCCAAATCGCGACGGGCGCTCTTTGGCGAGGACTTCCGCGAGACCTATGATTTACTGCAGAATCGGTTTCTTTTCGTAGAAAACGGCAATGACGATCATCTTTTCCTGCAGCACTACGTCCTGCTTGGGAATTTCGTCAATGACCCGGATCGCTTTGATGTATTCGATCACTTGCTGCTCGATTTTGTGCGCGATTTCGTCCTCGCTGATGACGATTCCGAAGAACTGAGCAAATCGCGGAAAGCCTACGAGCGATTGATGGAGCAGGCTCGGCAGCTCCGGTCAGAGCTTGAACGAATCGAGGAGGAGCAGCGCGAACTTTCGTCTCGCGCAGGCGGTGGCGATGACGTGTTTCCGTGGCTTTTCAAGAAGAAGGCCGGCTCATCAGCTGAAGCACAGGCCGAACTTGAAGCGCTTCGGAAGAAGTTCTCTTCAGTCGAGCAGAACCTCGAGGAACTCGCTCCACCGATCGACGCGGCCAAGCAGCGGCTGGATTTCCTTACCGAGGAGTACAGGAATCGGCTCGGAGACTACTTGAATCAGCCCGAGAATTCTCGAAGGCTATTCGGCGCACATCGGTCGGCGGCGGACGATTCCAACGGAGAAGCGCCGCCAGAAGTTCGGGCACAACTTCGGGAAGAGTGGACTCACCGCCTGGAAGAGCGTGATCTTCTGTTCCACGTGTTCGCGGGCTATGAGCTGCGAAAGATCTATGCCGAATACTGTCCGCCTATTCACTTGCAGCAACTGAAGAAAGCAATCGTGCATCGGGAAGAGCAAAAACGAATCGAGACGATTCTCGAGCAGTTTCCAGCGCGCAAGATCTCGATGAAGCGCCTAGATGAAGCTTCGCGTGCAATTCGCCGGCGCACCCACGAGGAAACGCTCGCAACATCTACCCAATTTGCCGAGGACCTGATGAGTCTGCGGCGCGACCGACGCAACTATCAGCAAGTGGTTTCGTGGATGGAGCGCATCAATCTAGTGCGCTCCGAGCGGGCACGCGAGCTATCACGGGTAAACAAGAGCCTCTACGAATTCTTGCACCCAGATGAGGTGCGGCCCGACGACGATCCAGTCAGCTCCCACGTGATCATCAAGGCCGACGTGCGGGGTTCCACGGGAATCACAAAGGATCTCCTTGCGCGGGGCATGAATCCGGCGTCGCACTTCAGCATGAACTTGCACGAGCCCGTGAAGCGGATGCTCGAGCGCTATGGCGCTGCCAAGGTCTTCATCGAGGGGGATGCAATTATCCTGGCGATTTACGAAACGGAAGCCAAGCGAGCCACTCAGCGAGCGGTGGCGCGCGCGTGCGTGCTGGCGCGCGAGATCTTGGCGGTGACCCAGTCGTATAACCAGCGCGCGAGGACGACGAATTTGCCGGCGCTTGAACTGGGGCTTGGCGTGGCGTTTCAGGACTCGGCGCCGTCACTCTGGATGGACGCCGATTCACGGGTGATGATTTCGCGGGCGCTAAATTTGTCGGACCGGCTTTCGAGCTGCTCGAAGATGGCGAAGCGGCTGTTCAAAGAGAATCCGTCGCCATTCAATGTCTTCTTGCTGCAAACGCTGATGGAAGACGCAGTCGAGGACGAAGGTGACGAGCTTGTCGTCCGTTACAATTCGAACGGTATCGAGCTGAACGAGGAAGGATTTCAGAAAGTGGGCGCCGAAATCGCTCTCGCCCCGATGGGAGGCAATTTTCCGATGCCGTGGGGCAAAGAACGCGTACAACTTTATTTTGGCGAAGTTCCGATCGGCGACACATTCGAGCCAATCATCATTCGGAAAGGGTTCGTGCGGCAACTCCTGCCGGGCGGCAAGATCGGGGCGCAAGGTAACCGCACATACTTCGAAGTCTGCACCCATCCCAAACTTCTCGAACTTGCCCGTAAAAAAGCACCGACTATTCCTTCAAAAAGTTGAACGCGCGGAGCACCGTCCCTATAATCATCCGCGGAGGCGAAAGGGATCCGGTGATTCTCGTGGCCTTCAAAGCCATTGATCCTGTCCTTCGCGGCCAGGATGGTGGGTTCGACTCCCACACGCTTCCGCCAAAAAGCCTCTAGGGAAGGGGATTTCAGTAGCTAACCCGAAACGACCTTTTTCCTGGTACTTCGGTAGTAGTACTCCTAGACCAGCCAAGAGGAACGGGCGGTCTATCCTCAACACCGATTCGCTTCGGTACTCTTTTCCTGGGCAGAATTCTGCCCCCTAACAGCCTGGTTTTCCTGCACTTTTGGGGGTATAGAACCCGATGAGCGTTTTGCTCCAGGTCCGGAACCTTACGGTCGAGTTTCCTGCAGCGCGCGCGGCAGCTCACACTGCGGTCGACGATGTGAGTTTCGACGTCGACGCTGCCGAAATCGTCGGACTGATGGGGGAATCCGGCTGCGGAAAGACTACCCTTTCCTTGGCTGTGCTCGGACTGCTAGCCAAAGAGCAGGCCGGAGTATCGGGCTCAATTATGTTTCGGGGGCGGGAACTACTCGGTCTCGACGAGTGCTCGCTCGCAAAAGTACGGGGCGCGAAGATTTCGCTGGTTTCACAGGAGCCTGGCATCGCGCTGAGTCCCGTGATGCGAGCCGGCGACCAGATCGCGGAGGTTTTGCACGCGCACAAGAAATGGGACTGGGAGCAGTGTCGCGTCGAAGCGCGGAATTGGCTGGCGAGGGTCGGATTGCTGCCAATCGACAGGATTTACGCTTCATATCCTCATCAACTCAGCGGAGGTCAGCTCCAAAGGGTAGTCCTCGCGCAGGCTCTTGTCTGTGAGCCGGAGCTCGTAATCGCCGACGAACCCACTGCTTCGCTTGACTTTCTGACGGAATCCAGCTTTCTCGCACTGCTGCGAGAGCTTAAATCGCAACTAGGCATCTCGGTTTTGCTGATCAGCCATTCTGCACACGTGCAGGCGAGCCTGGCCGATCGTGTCCTGATGATGAAAGAAGGCCGCATCGTCGAAGAAGGCCGCTTCAGCGTGATCCGGGCATGCGTTGGCACGCGAGCCCCAGGAGAATTCGGATTGAACTCGAGCGCGGCGGACGCTAATGGGACGCGCCCGGAACCTGCGGTGGAGGAGCCTGTAGCGCAATGACGACTTCAACCACGCCGGCTCTCGAGGTTCGGAACCTCGCGAAGGACTACGTCCAGACCCAGGCCTTTTCTCGCAAACAATTTACGATTCGGGCGTTCGAAGATATTGACCTTACCCTTCGGCGTGGCGAGACGCTCGCGATCGTTGGCGAATCAGGAGCTGGAAAATCCTCGATTGCGCGGTGTTTGGCGCTGCTCGAAAGTCCGTCGCGGGGCGAGATCTTCTTTGACGGCAAATTAGCTCTCAAACTTCCGAAGCAAGAACTATTCGTCCTGCGTCGGAAGATTCAGTTGATATTTCAGAATCCGACGGCTTCTCTCAATCCTCAATTTAGCGCTCTGGAAATTGTCGCTGAGCCGCTAAGGATTCAGCGCATCGGCACGAAAAAGCAGCAGAGCGACCGTGCGCTGGAGCTAATGCGGTTGGTTGGCTTGTCTCCCAACACGGCCTCCAAGCGCTCGCTCGAGTTCAGCGGCGGCCAGAGGCAGCGTCTAGCAATTGCGCGAGCCCTGGCGCTCGAACCAAGCCTTCTGATCCTCGATGAAGTACTGTCGAATCTCGATCGCGCGAATCAGCAGAATATCTTGCGGTTGCTTGAAGAACTTCAAGCCGCGCATTCGCTCACCTATGTGCACATCTCTCATGATTTGCCGCTGGTGTCACAGTTCGCGGATGAGGTGGCCGTCATGCATGCGGGACGTATTGTCGAGCACCAGCCAACAAGGAAGCTTTTCGCCGATCCGCAGCATTCCTACACTCGGCACTTGCTGGGGGCAATGGAGCCCGCGGAAGCAATCTGGCTGGGCCGGTCAGCCTAAATGAACGCAAGATTTCTAATCCGAAGATTCGCACATGCGGTCTTGCTGCTGGCCGCGATTTCGCTTTTTTCGTTTGCGCTTGTGCAGTCGGCGCCCGGCGATTTTTTCGACCAGATGCGGGTGAACCCGCGAGTCTCGGCACAAACGGTCGAGGGCTTGCGCTCTGAGTACGGCCTGGATCGGAGCTTCGCCGTCCGCTATGGAATGTGGCTCCGTTCTGCTGTGCGTGGGGAATTCGGAATTTCGCTCGCCTACAACGCTCCGGTCGGGCCGCTCTTGATTCCGCGAGCTCAAAATACTCTCCTGCTCACGGCGACGGCGACGTTCATGGTGTGGACACTGGCAATTCCGATCGGCGTCTGGAGCGCGACAAATCGTAAGAAACTAAGCCGCAAGAGCTCTGAACTCGCCACATCGACTCTGCTCACGATTCCTGACCTGCTGTTTTTTCTGTGCGTATTACTGTTTGCGGTGCGCAGCGGCTGGTTTCCGTCAGGAGGAATGTATTCCGTGGACAGCGAAAGCCACGGATTTCTGCGACTGAAAGATATTGCGTGGCATCTTTTCCTTCCTTCGCTGGCACTCGCGCTGGCTACCTTGCCAGCTCTGATTCGGCATGTGCGTTCCGCGATGATTGATGTGCTCGATTCTCCGTTTATTCGGGCCGCCCGCGGCCACGGCATTCCCAACTTGCGGCTGCTATTCCGATTCGCACTGCCGGTGGCCGCGAATCCTCTAATTTCGCTTTTTGGGTTCTCTGTGGCGACGATGCTTAGCTCTTCGCTCTTGCTAGAGGTGATTTTGAGCTGGCCGGGGCTGGGGCCGCTGCTTGTCGAAGCGACTCTCAATAAGGACGTTTATGTGGTGATCGGAACTGTGATGCTGTCGGCTACCTTCCTGATCGTGGGCAATCTCGTGGCGGATGTGCTTCTCTTCGCGGCGGACCCGCGAATTCGTGTGGAGTGAGATAGTGAACTATCGTCGCAAACTCGTAGTGTGCGCCGCCCTGCTTGTAGGATTCCACATGGCCGTGCTCTTCGCCGGATTTTTTGCGCCTTATGGATACGCCACTCAGGATCGCGAGTCCCCGTTCACGCCGCCGACCCGGCCACATTTTATAGATTCTCAGGGACGCTTTCACATTCGGCCGTTTGTATATCGTTGGCAGACTGCCCCCGCGATTTCGGGGTTTATTCAAGAAGACTTCACTCGTCGTTATTCGGTCCGTTTCTTCGTCCAAGGCGCGCCCTACAAAGTAGCGTGCATTTTTGTGTCGCGCGTGCATCTCTTTGGTGTCGACGAGCCAGGCCGGATTTCTCTTCTCGGCACCGACGGATTCGGACGCGATCAATTCTCACGTTTTCTTTACGGCGGTCAGGTGTCTCTTTTGGCGGGCTTGCTCGCCGCCGCGCTGTCGGTAACACTTGGCCTCTTTATTGGCGCCATCGCGGGATTCTACGGCGGATGGATCGACGAAGCTCTGATGCGCAGCGGCGAGCTTTTCCTTGCTTTACCCTGGCTCTATCTCTTATTCGCGGTGCGTGCGGCTATGCCGCTGCACATTTCGCAGTCGCAGGTGTTCCTCTTGCTTGTGTCGGTGATGGGCTTGATCGGATGGGCGCGACCGGCGCGGCTGGTTCGTGGCATCGCTCTAAGCGCCAAGGAGCGTTATTTTGTCGTTGCGGCCCGTGGATTCGGCGCGTCGGATGCTTACCTGCTTCGCCGCCACGTACTGCCGCAAGCTTCTGGCGTTGCGCTTACCCAGATCACATTGCTCATCCCGCAGTACGTTTTGGCTGAAGTGACGCTCACATTCCTTGGCCTCGGCGTCTCCGAGCCGATGCCTAGCTGGGGCAGTCTGCTTTCATCGCTTCAGCAATACTACGTTCTCTCCACGTACTGGTGGATGTTCCTTCCCGCCGCCCTCCTCATTCCGCTCTTCCTCACCTATTACCTGGCCGCCGATGCGCTGCAGGAACATTGGAAGCCCGTCTCTCTGTAAAATCCAAACGTACTCTGTTAAAAATTTGTATATGGGGAAACTTCATCTTGGGGACCTCCTCGCCCTCGTGTGGGCCACGGCGGCGCTTTGCCTGTTTCCTCTTGCCGCCAGCCCGGCAAACGGAGCGCGCGAGGATTTAATGGTCATGGAGAACGCGCCCGGGAAAGTCGGGGGCCGGCTCGTCGTTGCGCTTCGCTCCGAACCCAAGACGCTCAATCCGGTTCTCGCGATTGACGACCCTTCACGTGACGTGATTCGTTGTCTTTCCGGCGATTTGATTCATATCAACCGGGAAACTCTGAAGACGGGGCCAGCCCTCGCAAAATCCTGGAATGTCTCCCCGGACGGCAGGACGTACACGCTGCATCTTCGCCAGGGATTGCGCTTTTCCGACGGGGAGGCGTTCTCGGCAGACGATGTCGTGTTTACTTTCCAAGTCTATCTTGATGAAAAACTTCATTCGCCGCAGCGCGACCTGCTTGTGGTCGGTGGAAAACCGATTGAGGTGAAAAAAATCGATTCTTCGACGGTCCAGTTTTCGCTGGCACGGCCTTATGCCGCAGCTGAAAGGATCTTCGACGGCATCGCTATTCTCCCGCGCCATCTGCTTGAGAAATCGTATCGCGCCGGTCAATTCTCCCAGGCATGGAATCTCTCGACCGCGCCAAATCAGTTCGCCGGCCTCGGACCTTTTCGTCTTAAGGAGTACACCGCCGGCCAGCGTATCGTTCTCGAGAAGAATCCATACTACTGGAAGCAAGATGGCGCCGGCGTGCGCTTGCCATATTTCAACGAACTCGTCTTTTTATTTGTGGCGAGCGAGGATGCGCAGGTGATTCGCTTCGAAGGCGGAGACACCGATATTCTCAGCCGGTTCAGTGCTGAAAACTACAGCGTGCTGGAAAAACAGCAGGCCGCAAGAAACTACCACGTGGACGATTTGGGAGCCGGCCTCGAATATAGCTTTCTGTTTTTTAACATGAATGATCTGGGCGCCAAAACGCTTCCGGAAATCTCCAGGACGCAAGCGTGGTTTCGTGATTTGCGCTTTCGTCAGGCGGTGTCGGCTGCGATCGACCGAACAGGAATCGTACGGTTGGTCTACAGCGGTCGCGCGACTCCCCTTTGGGGCCAGGTAACGCCCGGAAATAAATTGTGGGTGGACGCGACGCTTCCGCACCCAACTCGCTCGCTCGAACGCGCCCATCAACTTTTGCAATCAGCTGGGTTTTCATGGAGGGCTGACGGCACACTCGTCGACCCACACGGTACCCAGGTCGAGTTTTCAATCCTGACCAGCGCCGCAAATTCCCAGCCCACGAAGATGGCCACGATCATCCAGGACGATCTCAGCCAGTTAGGAATGAAGGTCCAAATCGTCTCGCTCGAATTCCGGACGATGGTCGATCGGCTTCTGAACACCTACGACTACGAGGCCGCGATCATGGGCCTCGCCAGCGGGGATGCCGATCCCACGGCGGAGATGAACGTCTGGGTCTCCAGTGGAGAAACGCATTTGTGGGACCTCGAAGGGAAGCCTGCTACGCCCTGGGAATCCGAAATGGACCGGCTGATGGAACTGCAGCTGACCACACTCGACTATTCGAAGCGCAAGCAGTTGTACGATCGCGTCCAGGAAATAGTGGCTGACGATCTGCCAGTGATTTGCCTTGTAAGCCCCGATATTCTTGTGGGCGCTCGAAATCGCATTGGAAACTTCCGCCCTGCGATCCTCGATCCCTACGCTTTGTGGAACGTGGAAGAGTTGTATGCCCGCTAAAGCCATTATCGCCGACGGGGAAGTGGCAGAACGGGACGCGTCTCCCGGCGAAGCACGATTGGCGTGGACCGATGCGCGCCTTGTGCGCGAATGCTTGCGGGGCGATGAAGATGCTTGGTCTGCGCTGATTGAAAAATACAAGCGATTGATCTACTCGATCCCTGTCAAATACGGCTTCAACTCTGACGATGCCAACGATATTTTTCAAGCCGTCTGTCTCGAACTGCTGTCGGAATTGCCGAAGCTGCGAAAGCCCAAAGCACTGCCAAAGTGGCTTATTCAGGTAGCCTCGCACAAATGTTTTCATCGCAGGCGGCAACAGCAGCGCACGGAAGTCCCCGACGAGGTGGAACAACAGCCGGAGAAGACGGTTCCGCCGCAGGCGGAAGGGATTCTTCGCGAAGCGGAAGAAGAACAAAAGCTGCGAGACGCCCTCTCGTCGCTGGCTCCTCGTTGCCGCCAGCTCGTCGAGATGCTTTTTTTCGAGGAACCCGCGCGACCGTATAAAGACGTGGCTGCCAGCCTCGGGATCGCCACCGGCTCGATTGGCTTTATCCGCCAGCGGTGCCTCGAGCGATTGCGCAAGCAGTTAGTCGAAGCGGGCTTCTAGTGACAGCGAGAAAAACTCAAGTGCTGCCAGCAAAGACGATCGACGAGCTGGCAGCTTTAAAGGACGACGCAAGTCGTTCGCACTATTTGTCGCGCAGCAAGCTCACTTTTCGCTCCGCCTCAGTGCATCAGCTTATCGATGAATCCCGAAAGCGATTGCGGATCGACACCCACGCGGCCCTTGCCCTCGCCGAAGCGGCTGTCACTCTTGCGCGGCGAATGCGCAGGAAAGACGTGCTGGCCGGCAGCTTTCGCGCCAAGGCGAACGCACTCTACAACGTCGGGGAAAATCAAGCGGCGCTCGAATATCACCAGCAGGCCCTCGCCATCTTCCAAAAGCTTGGCGATGCGGAAGAACAGGCCCGCACTCTGAATTCATCGATTCAACCCTTCTGCCTGCTCGGCCGTTACGATCAGGCGCTCGAAGCTGCCGAGGGCGCGCGCGAGCTTTTCACGAAGCTCGGCGATACAAGGCGGCTCGGATATGTCGAAATTAACGTCGGAAATATCTATCACCGTCAAGATCGGTTTGAGGAAGGGCTCGCCTACTACGAGCGGGCGTACGAAATGTTGCTGCCTCATCGCGACTCGGAAGGTCTTGCCGTCGCGCTCTACAACATGGCTGTATGCCTGATCACCCTGAATGACTTTCCTCGCGCGCTCTCTACTTATCAGCGCGCCCGCGAAATGTTCGTTCAATACGGAATGACGCTTCTCGTCACCCAGAGCGATTACAACATTGCCTACCTGTACTACCTGCGCGGTGAATATAGCCGCGCGATCAAGATGCTTCGTGCCGCCCGTGAGGAGTCAGAAAAGAACGGCGACGCACACGTCCTCGCGCTCTGCTATCTCGATCTCTCTGAGATTTATCTCGAACTCAACCTGAGCACCGACGCCAAAGATACCGCACACGAAGGATATTTGCGGTTTCAGAAACTCGGGATGGGCTACGAGGAGGCCAAATGCATGGCCAACGAAGCCATGGCACTCAGCCAACTCGGCAAAAGTGTCGCGGCCCTGGAGCTGTTTTATCAGGCACGCGAGAAATTCATTCATGAGAAGAACCTCGTTTGGCCATCCCTTATCGACATTTATCAGGCTTTGGTCCTTTGTGAGGAAGGGCGACTGTTCGAAGCGCGCAAGCTTTGTAAGCGCGCATCGCAGTTTTTCGAGACATCAATGCTTTCGGGCAAACGTATCCTCTGCCAGTTGCTTCTCGCGCGCCTCACCCTCCAGATCGGCGATGCCTCTACGGCATATCAGGAATGCCAACGCGCGCTCGACCAGCTCGCACAGAAGGAAACACCGGCTCTAGCGTATCAGTCGCATTTTCTGATGGGACAGATTCAGCAAGCACGCGGCGATAGTCGCGCTGCGTACGATTCTTGGCAGAACGCTCGCGCCGAGCTGGAAACCCTCCGCAGCAGTCTTCGCGGCGAAGAACTCAAGATTGCGTTCATGAAAAACCGCCTGGAGGTGTACGAGAACCTCGTCGATTCATGTCTTAACGATCCGGAAAAGAAAGACTCAGCGCAGGAATCTTTTGGTTACATGGAACTCGCGAAGTCGCGGAGCCTCGTGGAACTCCTTCTGCAGTATCGTCCGGCCATCGCAGATGCGGACGAAGGCCAGAGCAGCCTGGTGCGGCGGATCCGGGAGATGCGCGAAGATCTCAACTGGTACTATCGCCGGCTGGAGATCGAACAGCTACGTTCGGAGGATTCAAACCCGTCGCGAATCCAGAAGCTTGAGGCGGAGGCACTGAAACATGAGAACGAACTGCTCCGCGTGCTTCGCGATCTTCCCACTTCGGACCGCCAGGAATTGGTAGCAGCGCAACAGACATCTACCCGTTCACTCGAAGACATCTCTCGGTGCTTGCATCAGGATTCGGCGCTCATCGAGTATTTCACCGTCAAGGATCAGTTCGTAGCCGCCATTGTCACGGCATCGAGCGTTGAAGTTCTTCCGCTTACGCCCGCATCTCGCGTATCAAATCTTGTGCGAATGCTGCGATTCCAAATGTCCAAGTTTCGGCTCGGTTCCAATTACACACAGCTTTTCGAAAAAACTCTGTTCGAGGCCGCCCATTCTCATCTTCAAGACCTCTATCAAGAGCTGATCGCTCCCTTCCGTGAGCGACTGAATGCAAAACATCTGACGATTGTTCCGCATGGCATTTTGCACTATCTGCCTTTTCACGCGCTCTTCGACGGGGCGCGTTATTTGATCGACGACTTTTCAATCTCTTATGCGCCGAGCGCGAGCATCTACGAGCTTTGCTGCCGTAAAGAGTCGCACTCGTCTGGAGCATCGCTTATCTTGGGCGTCCCAGATTCGCGCGCTCCTTTTATCGAGAGGGAAGTGCACACCGTTGCGGGCACCTTGCGAGGATCGAGACTAGTGCTGGGGGCCGAGGCTGGTGATGAAGCGCTGCGCACAACGGGAGCACAGAGCCGCCTGATCCATATCGCGACCCACGGAATATTTCGTCAGGACAACCCGATGTTCTCAGGCATTCGCCTCGGCGCTTCGTATTTGAGCCTTTACGATCTATATCATCTGAAACTCGATGCCGAGCTTGTCACGCTGAGCGGCTGCGCCACGGGACTAAACGTCATTGCGGCTGGTGACGAATTGCTCGGCCTGGTTCGCGGACTCCTCTATGCAGGGACGCAGTCCGTTCTGCTCACGCTCTGGGATGTCAACGACAAGAGTACTTCGGAATTCATGGCCTCTTTCTACTCCCGCCTCGGAAATGGCGAAACTCGCGGTGCCGCGCTTCAAGGCGCAGCACGAGCGCTGCGCGAGTCTTATCCCCATCCATACTTCTGGGCCCCTTTCGTCCTCATTGGCAAAGCTCTCTCTCCCGTGGCAGGCTAGGGATAGCAGGGCCGTCTCCCAGATTTCACTGCGGTCCCGTACATCGCTGATTTATAAGCAGATACAATTCAAAATAATCTCAGCCTCGCCTATATTTTTTCGCTATTTCAATACCCTTTTGTTTGTAAAGCGAGCGAGATTTTCGGGGACTGCAATGCAGGCAATGGATTCGGGGGAGGAGAGAATGAAGCATTTCACGGCTCAGGAATGGGTGGATTTTGTGAGAGGCGCGGTTAGAGAGGAACAGAAGGCCCTTATGCAAGCGCACCTGAACAGCGGATGCCAACGATGCCAGCGCGAGGCCAAGGCGTGGCTTCGCGTGCGAGAAACGGCCAGCCGTCAGCGCGCCAGCCAGCCGGACGACAGCGTCGTTCGCTTCGTGAAGGGAAGCTTTGCTCTCAATGGTAAGCGAGAACGTAAGCATCCTCGCGGATTTCTCCCCGAATTGCTCTTTGATAGCGCTCTTGAGCCGCTACCCGTTGGCGTCCGGTCAGCGGTATCGACTGCCCGCCAGCTCCTCTTCGGAGCCGGCGATCTGAGGATCGACTTGCGCATTGAGCCTAAAGTCGACTCCGAGAATGTCTCTGTCATCGGGCAGATCCTAAACTCTGCCGAACCGGGCGAGAACTATGTAGCAGCTTCAGTCGCACTGTTGAAGTCCGGAAAGATTGTCTCGGTGGCCAACACGAATCGCTTTGGCGAGTTTCAGCTGGAATGCGGATTGGCGTCTCGCCTGGAGCTGCGAATTAAATTGCCGAGCGGCAAAGAAACGTCTCTTTCGCTGGTGGATCCCACCGACGGCGCTGGGAAAGCCCCTTCGGATGCGCCTGATTCTAAGGGAGTTGCAGGATTATTTAGACCGTCAAAACGTACTAGGAAGCTCGTTTAATGCGAAACCCGTCGAGAATAGCCACTTGTACCATTGAGCGTATCGCCCGATTTGGGAAGACTAGAACCTCTCAGACTTGGGTCCGAACGCACTCGACCGCAACGCAAAAGGAGTAATTGCTGCTATGAGGCGTCGAATCTGGATTCTCCTATTTCTTTCCGCTGCATTGTGGGGACAACCTGCGGCAGCCCAGGGACTCGGTGGGGTTCTCTCGAATCTAGGTCAGGTGATTTCGACCCTCACCGGTAATCCGCCCCAAGGCGTCATCGTCCGCACCACGCTCGGAGCAGCCGGTCTGCAGAGTGCGTGCCAACAGAAGGGCTGCACAGTCGTCAGCAATCTCGATGGCGGGCAAAACCAAGTGTTCCTCGTTCGGCCAACCTACAAAGGCCTTCTGCCAAATCTCCTGGCCGCGGTTCTACGCCTCGTAAACGGAATTCTAGATGCGGAACCCGATCAGACCCTTCAAATCCCCACAAGCCCCACAAACCAAGCTCTCGCGACGGCACCTCCGGCCGGTCTTTGGGACACCGCACCGGTAAACTACTACGGCACCTCAGCCTCAGACGGCTATGTGAACCAACCGGCGGCTCAAATCATCCGCCTTTCCAAAGCGCAGAATGCGTTCAACGTGAGCGGTGCTGGAATCGTCGCTGATATCGACACTGGGGTGGACCCCAATCACCCGGTACTCAAAGGTGTTTTGCTGCAGGGCTACGACTTCACGCGCAATCAGCCGGGCGGGTCGGAAATGAACGACATTTCTTTGTCATCGCCTCCGCCATGCAACACCTGCCCGGCTGCTTACGTCAATCAGCACACTGCCGCCATGGTCGATCAACACACTGCCGCCATGGTCGACGGCAACGGCTATGCCGCATTTGGTCACGGAACCATGGTAGCCGGCGTAATTCACCTCGCTGCTCCTACGGCGCAAATTCTGCCGCTCAAGGCGTTTCATCCGGATGGCACCGGCAATCTCTCCGATATTCTCAGTGCCATCTATTTTGCGGTGCAGAACAATGCCAGCGTCATCAATATGAGTTTTGATTTGTCGGCGACCTCCACCGAACTGAACAATGCAATCAACTACGCCGCGGGCAAAAATATCATCCTCGTTGCATCCTCCGGTAACGACGGACAGCAGGAAATCGTGTATCCCGCAGCGATGCGCGGAGTGATGGGTGTCGCTTCCACAAGTAATCAAGACCAGCGCTCGAGCTTTTCCAACTACGGCAACCAGATCGTATGGGTGGCCGCACCGGGTGAAGGCGTAATAACCACCTATCCCTTCGGAACCTATGCAGCCGGCTGGGGCACGTCGTTCAGTTCTCCTTTTGTCGCAGGGACTGCATCACTGATTCTCGATATGCAGCCGAAGGACAATCCAACCGCCGCGTCGTGGGCACTTGCTCATGCAAAATGGGTTGGAACCAACATGGGTAACGGGCGCCTCGACGTATACGGCGCTCTTAGCTTTCTGAACCCAATCCAGGGGCTGCTCCAATAGGCGCCCCTCGCCCCTGGATGCCCACAACGAGCACATTTTTGTCGCCCGACCGTCGCAGCCCCTTGGGCGGCAGAGCGCCTTGTCCCCGTCGCCCTCTCTGCCTGAGCTTCTGAAAATTAAATTTATCGAGGAGCAGTTCTCCGCGCTGAACTCTGCGGTGATCTGCGCCTTCAATCAGCTCTTGGATTTAAAAGATCTGAACACCGGAGTTCACAGCACGCGCCTGGCAGAGTGGGCCTTGCATGTCGCCGGAGAGCTTGGTCTCAACGAAGGTGCTCAAAAAGACGTCGAGATCGCCGCGCTTCTCCACGACATCGGAAAAGTCGGCATCCCTGACGCCATCCTCAACAAACCGGCTCGCTTGACCGAAGAAGAATACGCGCTCATGAAGAAGCATCCCGAATATGGTTGGGCGGTTCTGCGACAGATTCCAGGGATGGAGCGCGCCAGCTTGATCATACTTCACCATCATGAGAGCTTCGACGGCTCCGGATACCCGGGTAATCTCAAAGGCGAGGAAATTCCGATAGGGTCGCGAATCGTTTCAGTAATCGACGCTTTCGACGCGATGGTTTCCTGGCGCCCTTATCGAGAGGGAATGCCGTTTGAAGAAGCCGAGCGCAGACTCTTGAAGGCAACCGGAACCCAATTCGATCCCCTGGTTATAAGCAGTTTCCTGCCCCACGCTAGGACGGAAATGTCAGCTGTGTTTGCCGCCGCCGGCACGTCGGTCTCAGCCGCTCTCTAATATCTTCCCAGTTAGGCCTGACCCTCTCCCAATCGTTAGTTTGTGAACCAATCAAGTCTGCGGCGGGGTCTTGCTTTGCATGATTTCCTTCAGTAATTCGAGCAACTGGTGAAACTCGGGTAAAGCGTCGTCATTGCCGGGAAGCAACTCAACCCCGAGTGAATCCGGACCCGAGTCTGTGATCTTCAGCTTTCCTTCCAGTTTCTTTCGTAACTCTGCAAGGCGAATGTGCTGTTCGATAGGAATCGGCATAACGTACACGAGTCTAGCATGTTCACCGATACCGAAATGTTTGGTGTATCCGGCTGCGGTGGTGGAAAATCTAAAGATCATGGAATACAGACAGATGGGATATTCGGGATTGAAAGTGCCGGTCTTGAGCTTTGGCACAGGTACGTTCGGCGGCGGGAATGATTTTTTCCGCGCGTGGGGAAATAGCGACGTAGCCGAAGCTACCAGGCTCGTGGATATTTGCCTCGAAGCCGGCGTGAATCTGTTCGACACGGCGGACGTCTATTCGCGAGGTATGGCGGAAGAAATTCTTGGCAAGGCAGCGGAAGGACGCCGCGACAAAGTGCTGATCTCCACCAAAGCCACGTTTCGAATGGGCGACGGACCGAATGATCTGGGTTCCTCGCGCCACCATTTGATTCGCTCCTGTGAAGCGAGCCTCCGCCGCCTGAGGACGGACTACATCGATATTTATCATCTGCACGGCTTCGACGCGATCACCCCGATCGAAGAGACTCTGCAGACTCTCGATCAAATGGTCCGCACCGGGAAGGTGCGCTACATCGCCTGTTCCAATTTTTCCGGCTGGCACCTGATGAAGTCGCTGGCTATCTCGGAAAGATACGGTTGGGCACGGTACGTAGCGCACCAGGCTTACTATTCGCTCATTGGCCGTGACTTCGAATGGGAGTTGATGCCTCTAGCCATCGATCAAAAAGTTGGAACCATCGTGTGGAGTCCGCTGGGATGGGGCCGCCTGACCGGCAAGATTCGGCGCGGCAATCAGATTCCAAAAGAGAGCAGGCTCCATAAAACTGCTGAGTTCGGCCCGCAAGTAGAGGATGAGTATTTGTATCGCGTTGTTGACGCGCTCGATGAAGTCGCGAAGGAAACAGGTAAAACCATTCCCGATATTGCGCTCAATTGGCTCCTGCAGCGACCCACGGTAGTGAGCGTCATTATTGGCGCGCGAAACGAGCAGCAGTTGCGGCAGAATCTGGGCGCTGCAGGCTGGAATCTCACCCCCGAGCAGGTAGCAAAACTCGATGCAGCGAGTGAAGTGAGGCCGCCGTATCCGTATTGGCACCAGTGGCAGTTCGCCGAGCGAAATCCGTTGCCGGTGCGGCACCCTTTGCCGCCGACTCGCGAGCCTTAGTCACATTGCCAGATTTCCCTGGACAGCGAGTGGAAAGGAGAAGCTGGATGGCAAAGCCCAAAGTATTGATTCTCACTGGAGACGCAGCGGAATCGCTTGAAACGATGTACCCGTATCAGCGGTTGCTGGAGGAAGGCTACGACGTTCAAATCGCGGCACCAACGAAGAAGAAGTTGCGTTTCGTGGTTCACGATTTCGAGCCCGGATTCGATACGTACACCGAGAAGCCCGGCTACACATGGGACGCCGATCTCGCTTTCAAGGACGTGAATCCCGGCGGAGTACGTCGCTCTAGTAATTCCTGGTGGGAGAGCTCCCGAACACATTCGCAACCATGAAGACTTTCGCAACATCGTGCGGCATTTCTTCGAAAAGAAAAAACCGGTAGCGCAACTCTGTCACGCGCCGCTCGCGCTTATTGCAGCCGGTGTCTTAAAAGGCCGCCGCACCGCCGCCTACCCCGCTCTGGAGCCCGACGTTCAGGCCGCCGGCGCCGAATTTGTGAATTCCGAGGTCGTAGTGGATGGCGTAATGGTTTCTGCGAGAGCGTGGCCGGATCATCCGGCATTCATGCGCGAATTCATCAAAATATTGCGCCAGGCGGCCCCGATTTCTTATGACGCCACCGCCGGGCGCTAACTGCATCGGATTCAACCCGACCACTCCGAACACCTGGATTTTGTTGGCGGGCCGGTTCATGTCACCCTTTAGATTGTTGTGAAACTAATTTCAGATAGAAGCGTGCCGCTGTTTTTGAGTAACATTTTACAAGGCGGACGCTTCTAAAGCGTATGTCGGCGAATCGAATGCGTGGTGGGGACGGAGGGATCATGAGTAGCTCACTAGGACGCAGGTTCGTGATTGGCGGAGTGCTGCTCGTGGCTGTTGTGGCCGTGGCCGTTCTGGCCATGCGCCCAAAACATGGCGCAGGCGGCCCCCCGGGGTCGCCCGAAGTCGAGGTAATTCCAGTCGAACAGAAAGATGTTCCGATTTATCGTGAGTGGGTTGGCACGCTCGACGGGCTCGTAAATGCCGACGTCAGGGCGCAGGTGACGGGCTACCTGATGCGGCAGGGCTACCAGGAGGGCGCCTTCGTCAAGAAGGGCCAATTGCTCTTTGAGATTGATCCGCGGCCCTTTCAAGCAACGCTCGACCAAGCCGACGGACAGTTGGCGCAGGCCAAGGCTCAGCTCGCCAACGCCCAAGCTGTGCAAGGCAGAACTCACCTTGATGTGGAGCGGTACACGCCGCTCGCGCGAGAGCAAGCAGCCAGCCAGCAGGATCTCGACAATGCCGTTCAGAATGACTTGGCGGCCCAAGCCACGGTGGAAACGGCCAAAGCTCAAATCGAAACGTACCAAGCTGCGGTGGAGACGGCGCAGATTAATCTGAACTTTACCCGGTTGATTGCGCCCATCGACGGCATTGCGGGCCAAGCGCTGTTACAGGTGGGCGCATTGGCAAGCCCGGCGAGCGGGCCAGTAACCACCGTTTCCACGCTAGACCCGATCAAGGTGTATTTCACAGTAAGTGAGCCGGAGTACCTGAATTTTCACAAGAGGTATCCTACAGAGAACACGTTGGAGGCGGCGCGGAAGAACTTGCATCTGCAATTGATCCTGGCCGATGGAACGACGTACCCGCAGGAGGGGACGTTCTATTTCACGGACAGGCAGGTGGATCCGACGACTGGCGCGATTCGTATCGCCGCCCTGTTTCCGAATCCGGGAAACATCCTGAGGCCGGGGGGGTACGGGCGTGTGCGTGCGACGGTGAGGGTGCAGAGCGATGCGCTGCTGGTACCGCAGCGCGCCGTCTCCGAGTTGCAAGGCGGCTACCAGGTGGCGGTGGTGGACGCGGAAAGCAAAGTGAACATCCGGGCGATCCAGGTGGGGCCGCAAGTCGGCAACCAATGGATTGTGCTGAGCGGACTGAAATCCGGCGAACGCGTTATTGCCGAGGGGGTCCAAAAGGTTCGCTCGGGTATGCAAGTAAACCCCAAGGCGTTCGCCGAAGGGGCGAAGGGGAACTAGCCCATGTCAAAATTCTTCATTAATCGCCCTATTGTCGCGATAGTGATCGCGATCCTGATGGTGCTTGTCGGCGCGATCACCATCCTGAGACTGCCCGTCGCACAGTTCCCCGCCATCGCTCCCCCGGAAATTCAAGTTCTGGCCACGTATGTCGGCGCGGACGCACAAACGTTGGAGCAAGCGGTGGCCACTCCCATCGAGCAGCAGATGAGCGGCGTGGACAACATGAACTACATGTACTCGCTCAATGCCACCGCCAACTCGACCACCACCCTGATTGTGAACTTCGACCTGAAAACAGATCCGAACACCGATTTCATTCTCACGCAATCTCGCGAGACCCAGGCTGCCTCACAACTTCCGGTGGACGTCACCAACTACGGAATTACCGTGCGCAAGTCGGTATCTGCCCCACTCATGCTTTTTCCACTTTACTCGCCGCATGGAACCTACGATGCCACGTTTCTGGGGAACTATGCCTACATCAATCTCGTCGACCCGCTCCTCCGCGCGCCGGGCATCGGCAACGTTCAGGTATTCGGTACCGGCCAATACGCGATGCGGATGTGGGTAAAACCCGACCGGTTGGCAAAGCTCGGAATCACCGTCACGGATATCATCAGCGCCATTCAGTCTCAAAACACGATAAACCCCGCCGGCAGGGCGGGTAGTGAGCCCGCCCCCCCGGGCCAGGAATTTACTTACACCGTCCTCGCCCAAGGCCGACTCATCTCACCTGAACAATTCGGAGAGATTGTGGTGCGCGAGACGCCCGACGGCGGCATCGTTCGTGTCCGCGACGTGGCCCGCATCGAACTGGGGGCCCAGGACTACAGTTGGAAAGGCCGCTTCAACGGCAAACCGAGCGCGATAGTTTCTGTCTATCAATTGCCCGGTTCCAACGCTGTGGACGCCGCTGCGGGCGTCAGAAAGCTGATGGCCGAGGCGAAGCAGCGCTTTCCGCAAGACATGGACTATGCCATCGGGCTCGACACCACTCGCGCTGTCTCGGAAGGAATCAAGGAAATTATTGAGACCCTGGTGATCGCCCTGGCACTGGTGATCTTCGTAGTCTACGTTTTCCTTCAGGGCTGGCGCGCCACCTTGATTCCGCTGTTAGCCGTGCCCGTTTCGCTGGTGGGCACCTTTGCCCTTTTCCCCCTCTTCGGGTTTTCCGTCAACACCCTTTCTCTGTTTGGTCTGGTGCTGGCCATTGGTCTCGTGGTGGACGACGCCATCGTGGTCGTCGAGGGCGTCGAGCGCCACATCGAAGAAGGCATGACTCCCAAGAACGCGGCGCTGAAAGCCATGGAGGAACTCTCCGGTCCCGTGGTGGCGATTGCCCTGGTTCTCTCCGCGGTGTTTGTACCGACGGCATTTATTCCTGGCATCACCGGAAGGCTCTACCAGCAGTTTGCCCTCACCATCGCCATCTCGGTGGTCCTCTCCGCCTTCAATGCGCTCACCCTCAGCCCCGCGCTTGCCGCGCTGCTGCTCCGGCCGAAGGAGAAGAGCCACGGGCTGCTGAGCAAATTCTTTGACTGGTTCAATCGCATGTTCGGGCGCGCCACCGAGATATACGTCAAAATCTGCGCCGGGGTTCTTCGCAAAGGCGCGCTGGCCTTGTTTGTAATTGCGGCTTTCGCCGTAATCGCAACTTTCTTTGGCATGCGCCTGCCCTCGAGCTTCCTGCCCGATGAAGACCAGGGCTATGCCTTCATCAACATGCAGCTTCCGAATGCGGCTTCGCTGGAACGCACGAGCGCGGTGGCGGCTCAAGTTGAGCAGATCCTCGCCAAAACGCCCGGCGTCCAATACACGACAAGCGTCATCGGCTTCAGCCTGCTCAGTTACGTGCGCACCAGCTACAACGCCTTCTTTTTTGTCACCCTCAAGCCCTGGGGCGAGCGCAAATCCCGAGCCGAGCAATATCAAGCCATCAAGGCTCACTTGAATGGGGCATTAAGCCAACTGCCTGGCGCCTTTGTGTTCAGCTTTTCGCCCCCCGCCATTCCCGGGGTGGGCACCTCCGGAGGTTTCACTTTTATTCTTGAGGACCGGTCTGGTGGCGATGTTCAGTTCCTGGCGAAAAATCTGGCCACTTTCCTCGATGCCGCGCGCAAGCGCCCGGAAATCACCGGCTTGAGCACCACCTTTCTCCCCAGTGTGCCCCAGAAATTTGTCCAGGTGGACCGCGACAAAGTGCTCAAGCAAGGTGTGGCTCTCACCGACGTTTACAAAACAATCCAGGCCTTCATGGGCGGCTATTTCATCAACTATTTCAACCGCTTCGGGCGCCAGTGGCAGGTGTACATCGAGGCCGAAGCCGAGGACCGCGCCACGGCGGAAAACGTCGGGCAATTCTACGTTCGCAACAGCAAAGGGGAGAATGTCCCTTTGTCCACGCTCACCACCATCAAGTCAGGCGTCGGCCCGGAATTTACGATGCGTTTCGACGAGTATCGCTCCGCCCAAATCAACGGTAGCGCTGCGCCCGGCTATAGCGCGGATCAGGCCACGGCAGCCCTTGAGGAGGTCTTTAAACAGACCATGCCGCGAGAAATGGGTTTCGACTACTCGGGCATGTCGTTTCAGGAACAAAAAGCGCGGCAAGGGGTCCCCGCATCGGCGATCTTCGCACTCTCCTTGTTGTTCGTTTTCCTGATCCTGGCTGCGCTGTACGAGAGCTGGTCGTTGCCATTCAGCGTGCTTCTGGGAACGTCGGGGGCGATATGCGGGGCGTTCAGCGTCTTGTGGCTGCGCCGTATGGTGCTCAATGCCATCTATCCAGCGTACATGGTGCAAATCGAAAACGATGTCTACTCGCAAATCGGCTTGGTGATGCTGATTGGTCTGGCGGCGAAAAACGCGATCCTGATCGTCGAATTTGCCAAAGGAGAGGTCGAAATGGGGAAACCTCTCACGGATGCGGTGCTCGAAGGAGCCAGGCTTCGCCTGCGTCCCGTTATGATGACTTCGTTTGCTTTCATTCTCGGTTGCGTGCCGCTGTGGACGGCCTCCGGCGCCGGTTCAGTGGCCCGCCAAATCATGGGCACCACCGTAATCGGCGGGATGCTGTTGGCGAGTTCCGTTGATATTCTCCTCGTTCCAGCGCTCTTCACTCTCGTGGAGAGGTGGTTCGGCGCCGTGCCCACAGCCGGAGCGTTGCCAGCCAGTCCGCCCCCGGCCCCGGGAGACTGAGATGGACCATACCTTGATCGACGAAATGCGGAGCCAGTTATGAACAAGCCGCAACGATGGATTTTCCTTATCCTGGCAGCAAGTCTCGCCGCGGGATGCAAGGTGGGTCCGAACTACCATCGGCCCGACATTCAAACTCCGGCCGCATACCGCGACTTGAATGAGAACCCGCAAGCCCAGGCGAAAGCAGCATCCTACGCGGACCTTCCCTGGTGGGAGGTTTTCCAGGATGCGCAATTACATGAACTCATCCGCACAGCCCTAAAGCAAAACTATGACTTACAAACTGCCACCGAGCGTATCAATGCAGCGCGCGCTCAGCTGGCGGTAACGCGATCGAGTCTATTCCCGCAAGTCTCAGGCAACGGAACTTTCAGCGGCGGAAAAGAAAATAACTTCCAAACCAAGTTCAATTTTCTGACTCTCACTGGCGACGCGGCGTTCCAGTTGGACTTGTTCGGAAAACTTCGCCGCGCTACGGAGGCAGCTCGGGCGCAGCTCCTGGCTACGGAGGATGCGCGACAGACGGTTATCTTGACGCTGGTAAGCGACGTGGCCAGTGATTATTTTGAACTCCTGCAACTTGACCTTCAGCTCGGAATCACAAAAGAAACTGTCGATACGCAAATAGACTCGGTGAAGCTCACGAATTTTCGCATGGAGCACGGCGTCGCCACAAAGCTCGACGTCTTGCAGGCTCAGCAAGTTCTCGATTCGGCCAATGCAACTGTCCCGGACCTCGAACGGCAGATCGCGCAGGAAGAAAATGCCATTAGCATTCTCCTTGGCAATTACCCGCAAGCCGTGGCACGCGGATTGCCGCTCGTTCAGCAGCCACTTCCTCCCGAAGTGCCGGCGGGCCTGCCTTCCTCGCTCCTCGAGCGCCGACCCGATATTCGCGAGGCCGAGCAAACTTTGGTCGCCGCCAACGCCGAAATCGGCGTGGCCAAGGCTCAGTTCTTTCCGCAAATCTCCCTGACCGGTTCGGGCGGCGGCTCTTTCGGACGAAGCAGCGCTTTTAGTTCGATGATGAGCTCACAGCTGGGGATCTGGGCTTACGGGGCCCAAGTGACCCAACCGGTTTTTACGGGAGGCGCTCTCAGCGGGAACCTACGGCTGGCCAAGTCGCAATACCAGCAGGCACTCATAGCGTACAAGCAATCGATTCAGCAGGCATTCGGAGACGTATCCGACGCGTTGATCGGCTATCAGAAATTGCATCAGGTCCGTCTCCGCCAGCAGGATACCGTGGCGGATTTGGCGGAATCCGTCCGCCTGTCCCTTCTGCGCTACAAGGGCGGCACCACCACTTATCTTGAAGTGCTCGATGGCCAGCGCTCGCTCTTTTCCGCTGAGTTGACGCTCGCGCAGGCGCGCGGCTCCGAGTATCAGAGCCTCGTGCAACTCTACAAGTCGCTCGGCGGAGGCTGGCAGCAATAGTCGCGATTTGTAAGAGCGATCTACTCTGGTCGAGTTATCTGCCGGCTGCAGATTGCTTGCAGCGCAACTGCTGTTAGTAGCATGACGGCTGGATCAACCGGAAGGCGATAACGCGGAACGACCAGCGTGAGGTAATACGCCCAGGGAAAGACCACGCGGAAATACAGCGATAGGAAATAGATACGCGCTCCGCTGTTTCCACAAAATCACAAGTCCAGCCGCAGCCCCGATCGCTACAAGAAAATTGAAGAGGAGCACACCGCGAAACCACGTTCCCGGCGTGCGAACGAAATCTTGTAGCGGCGTTGGCGTCCCGCCCGACCAGGTAGCGATAAAGCGGCTCGCGAACTGCCGCACGTCACGCTCCGGATGCGCCAAAATGAAATCAATCGCCTCGCTTTGCTTTTCCCGCATGTACTCGATTTCGCCCATTCGGATGTACCGCGCCCGCTCCGCGGAATTAAAAATCGGGTGCAGCTCTTCCTTCCAGGCCTCCTGCGGATTCTCATTGTTTCCAATCCACAGCTGAAGTCCGAGCGTCGATCGCAGCGGCACAATTCGATGAAACACGTGATAGTTTCGAATCGTCCACGGCACGCAACACAGCAACGTAACTCCGAGGGTGAGAGCAGGTTTCGCAAGAGTGGTCTTAACGAGTCCGAGTGAGTCGTGAAAGCTGAGAGAAGTCTTCCGGCGTCGACAAATCAGCCAACCCAGCAGCAAGGGAAGCAAGGAAATCAGCGTAACGTTGGTCAGAAGCGTCACACCCCAGAGCAATCCATACCCTACCCAGTCGCGCCATCGCTCCGATTTCTCTATCGCAAGCGTCGCCCAAAGAATGATCGCCGCCAGCAACGCCGCCACCGACGCCTCCCACATACTCTCAAACGTATTTAGGATCGCATTTGGAAAGAAGGCCCACAGCCACGCAGCCAAAGCAGCCACAGTGAAACCGCCGATACGTTTGCCTGCAAAATAGATGGGTACGCAGGTAAACCCGGAGCACAAGATATTCACCGCCACGGCTGCTAGAAACGAGTCCATAAGTCCTCACGCCGAAAACGCGAAAAATCCCCGCCAAAAGCCACGGATACGCAGGCGGCATCCAAGCCGTCGGTCCAGTCTCGATTCGAAAGGGAGAACTGAACCCGTGTCCGCTTGCGAGAGATGCAGCGATGTTGCCAGATTCCTGCAAGAAGGGAAGTACAGCCAGAGCTTGCCGCGAATTCTGCCCCACATAATCCCACGCAAAGCCAACTCGCAGAAGCAGTGCGACCAGAACGATCAGCGGCAGCGAAGTTGCTGTTCTTCGGAGTAAGCCGTGGCGCTTAACCACGTTCGCGTCTGCGCTCTTCGCAGGCTTGCCGACGTTACGACCCGATCCTTTGGCCCCGCGCGTCATTCAAATCGAATCAAAACAATTTCGGCATTCGTTCCGACACGCATGGGTGGTCCCCACGTCCCTGCCCCATAAGTCGTATAAACCTGCAAGGTGCCCAGGCGGCTCAGGCCGTAAGCAAACTGTCCGTAAATTCTTTTTACGAAAAAATTAAACGGAAAGAACTGCCCGCCATGCGTATGCCCCGAAAGCTGCAGCGAAATTCCTTCTGACGCAGATACCGCCACGTGATCCGGAGCATGAGTAAGCAAAATGCTCGCCCGATTGCGGTCGACGCCAATCTGCTGCAAAACAGATCGGAAATGTTCTGCATGAGTCGCATCGTGATAGCGCACTCCCACGAGTTGCAGTCCATCGATCTCGACCTTATCTCGATTGAGCACTCGAATCCCGGCTCCGGCTACAGCATTGAGATATCGAGTCGAATCGCTGAATCCCTCATGATTGCCCAGTACAAAATATTGTCCGAGCGGGACGGAAAGCGTGGACCATGGCGCCGCGAGACCGTTGTAATCTGCGGCAGTCCCATCGTACAAATCGCCAGTGATGAAAACGATGTCACTCTTGAGTCGCCCCACCTTCGCCACCAGCCTGCGAACGGATCCAAGGTTTCGAACGTGCCCGAGATGAGCATCGCTAACCAGCGTCGCGGTCCGGCCACGCCACGCCTCGGGAAGATTCCCGAGCGTCACCGTGATCCGTTTTACGCGAATCGCAGCAGCATTGATAATTCCGTAGGCGCTGATCAGCAAAGCCGCCGCTAGAAAGACGATTGCCCACTCGTGCCAGTTTGGATGCAGGCCCACAATCGACGCCACGCCGTAAGCCACCCATAACGCACAGCTAGCGAAGAACAGAAAGCTGAATATTCCAAGCCAAGCCGCCGCCAAAGTGTAATAGATCCGAACTGCCACATTGAAATAGCGGAAAGCAAGCAGCGAGGCCGTAACGAATGTCACCGAAAGTATTGCAAGCGCGATACGAAGGTAGAGGAGCGCCGAGCCCGACTGCACCGGCCAAAAGTAAGCAATCGTTTCGTAAAGGGATGCGTGTCCCGCGAAGAGAATCAGTTGAATTACGGTAACGAAAAACGCCAGGCGGCCGCGCACTCAGTGAAATCCCGTTTCCGGTTCATTGTTCATCTTATCCATGGTAGGGGCTTGGTGCGAAATTGCAAGCGCAGGCCGCGTCAGAAATCGCGGGTTACGTCGTGTCGGTTCAGACCATCCAGCCGCAGCTCGAAGTAAAGCGTGCCAGCCCGGGCGTTCGGATAATAGGCAGGAATTTCACGGAATCCGAGCGCCTCATAAAGTCTCACCGCATTACCCATCTTTTCCGCGACCGTGTCCAGCCGCATGGTCGAATAACCCATCTCGCGCGCATTGCTGATAAGTTTTTCGGCAAGCTTGCGGCCGAGCCCGCAACCTCGGAACTCAGGTTTCACGAAAAGCCGTTTCATCTCGCACACCGAAAGCTCAAGCTGTCGTATCGCTCCGCAACCCGCGGGTGCATCGTCAACCCGCGCTAGAAGAAGTCGGCCCGTCGGCCCGGCATACTTGTCTGGAAGCGACGCAAGCTCATCGTCGAAATTCTGGTAAGCAAGCGAAAAGCCGAGCCACTCCGCATATTCGACGAAAAGTTTACGAACCGCAGCAATTTCAGCGGGAGACTTTGCCTCCGCGATAACGATACTGCTTTCCACGCGCATGATGTCCCAACTAAATTTACAATGGGTCCCGGAAGAGCGATATGTGCCACGCCTACACGCGAGAATTCCATTTTGGATGGCGACGCCGCACGAATGCCCAACAGCTGTGGTCTACAAGTTTTCGATATCTTTCGGGGCGGGAGCATAACGGCGCAGAAGAGTGATGGAGAAAACCAGGATGAGGATCAGCGCGCCGAGTAGGCCGAGTTCGAGCATCGTAGCGCGGAAGATGCTCGCGCCTTCCGTGGACCACGATGTGCTTTTCGTAAGCGTGGACGCCTCAAGGCTGATCACCAGTACTCTCCGGATCGAGGCTATCAAGCCAACAATCAGGAAAGGCTCGGTGACGAGAATGTGCGAGCGAATGGAAATGCGTACAGTGTGTAGAATTTCGATCACCATCAGCACACTTAGGAGTTGGTCGAGGACTTGCAGGATGCCCGTGACCATGGTTCGATTGGCAATATTGTCCCAAAGCGTTTTGCCGGCGCTGGTGATCGCAGCCAGAACGGTGACAAATAGCAGAATCGCGAGAAGCGAATAGGAAACCACCTCCGCGTGACCAATGTACTCGCCAAAGCGAACGCGGAAGACTGGAGGCTGCTCGGACATGCCCGATGGTATCAAGCATGATGCCAATGCTTCAATGGCGCACTAGCTTTCTCGCTTGGTCTAGATCTTTTGTTAGCCAACCTCATCTTGAAATGTGATAGCGTTTTTTTAAGAGGCGGGATTCGATTGCCGTCAAAAAAGAAAAAATCGAAATTCAAGGTGGGAACGGAGGCACGAAGGCGTGCCCGCCTCGGTATCGGCCTGCCTCCTCCCGAGCGCACAATTGTGGAGAAGCGTCTAAAGAAGCCCAAGCACAAGAAAAAATTGGAAGATTTGGTCGTCGAAGATTAAGAAAGCTTGGTCGTCTCTTCTGGTGAGGTGAGTAAATCACGCGCTCTCGGTTAGGCGGGGAGAGTAAACTGAGATGGACAGAAAGGTCGCTGTCGTGCTTTACGTGGTGGCGATGGTAGGCGTCGTAGTCGGTGTAGATTTCTTGTTCTTCAGAAATCGATTCTGGGAACGGTTGACAGTGAACATTGGCGTTGTCTTGGTGTTCGCAGCCTTCTACTTGAGATTCCTCAGGCGTCCATGAAAAAAGGCAATAGCGTTTAACGCAAACTGCCGCGTTCACATACTCGAAGCTGGTGACTTCTAGCTCAGAATGGTTCCCACGGAACCTAGTTGCGCGACCCTCAACCGGGCTTATGGTCGGGAACCACTTCGCCGGGCCTGAAAAGCGGAGTAACGGGCCGCTTCGTCGCAAGCGCCGCTTCCTTCGCCATATTTTCAAGATCCTGTTTTGCAAATCCTACGGACCGCTCCAGAATCTTGCCGTCCTGCGAAATCAAGAATACGCTGGGGACGTTGGTGATGCCATATTCGTTGGAAGCGGCGAAGGTGCTTTCATCGTCAATCAAGAGCGGAAATTTCACTCCAAATTCCTGCGCAAACTCTCGAGTGTCCTCAGGATTGTTCTGCGATATCCCCAGAAATGTGAAGCCATCATTACCGTAGGTCTCATGCATGCGCTCGAGGAATGGGAACGTAAACTGGCACGTCGGACAGCTCACCTTAAAGAACGCGGCGAGCACCGGCCCTTTCTTGAGCGCTTCTTCGAGCAAGAAGCTCTGGCTGTTCGTATCTTTTAGCGAAATCGGCGGCGCCGGTTCGCCCGCTGGCAGCGTGCTCAGCCGCTTGCCGCAGAAGATTCCTCGCACCGTGTTCTTTAGGCTCATTCTAAAATTTTAACCTTCCTCAGTTGGATGATTGCCGCAGCGTAAGGGTTCTGAAGCGAAAATGTCACTGACAGTAGTTTGATGCGTGTCAAAGCAAGATGGATTTCCGCGAGCGCGTGTCAGCACTAGTGGATGTTGCGGGTTTTTCGTCCAACGTAATCCATCAGCAGGTACTGCCCCAGCGTATAGGGAGTAGTGAAGTAGGCTTTCCCGCGGCAAAGCTCCGTCACCTTTTGCACGAAATGCACCAGGCTGTAATCGCTCGCAAGCATGAACGTATTGATCAGGATTCCCGCCCGCTTGCACTTCGCAACTTCCTCGAGCGTCTGCGTCACTACCAGCGGATCGAGACCAAAAGCATTCTTGTAAATGCGCCCATCTTCCAAAGTCAGCGCAGAAGGCTTGCCGTCCGTGATCATCACAATCTGCCGCATGTCTTTCTTTTGTCGCGCCAGAATCCGCTGCGCCAGCCGAAGTCCCTCGCGCGTATTGGTGTAATACGGACCAACTTGCACGCGCGCCAATTTACCCAGCGGAATTTCCTCCGCGCTATCGTGAAACAGCACGCAGTGCAGGGAATCTCCGGGATATTGCGTGCGAATCAGGTGCGAGAGTGCCAGCGCCACCCGCTTCGCAGGCGTAAACCGATCCTCGCCATACAAAATCATGCTGTGGCTGCAATCAAGCATCAGCACCGTCGCGCAAGAGCTCTGGTACTCGCACTGGTGCACCATCAAATCCGGATAGTCGAGCTCGATCGGAATCCCCGCGCCATTGCGTTGCACCGCATTGAAAAGCGTCCCGCTGATATCCATGTTCAGCGTGTCGCCAAATTCATAGTTCTTCGACGTGCCACCGGATTCGACGCCCGTCGCAAGATCCCGTGTGTCGTGTCGCCCAAAGCTGCTCTTGCCCAACGATGCCAGCAGATCCTTGAGCGTCTTGAAGCCCAGAAAATCGAGCGCCTTGTCCGTAATTTCGAAACGCGCCTCCACATTTTTCCCGTCGCCGCTGCCAACCTGCCCGCCCGGCGTCTCCGAAGGAGGATGCGTCACGTGCGCCGACTGCTGCTGTTGTTCCGAAATGTATCCTTCCTGCTCCATGCGCCGGATAATCTGATTCACCAGATCGCTCAGCTCCTGATTCTGCGAAAGGTCAGGATTTTCGAGCAGCTTCTCCATCATCTCAGGAGGAATCAGGTCGCCCTCTTCCAGCGCCCGCAGAATCGCCTCGCGCAGAGCCTCCATGTGCTGCTCGCGCGATTTCTGCATATCCAGCTCGTAAATGCCGTATTGCGAATCGAAACCGCTCTGCAGAAAGAAATCCGAAAGCCGGTTCATCAGCTCCTGCAGGTCGATATCCTCGGCCGCTTCTGGTGCGTAGCGTGAATAGCGGATGTATTTCATTTTTCCTATTCGGCTCGCAACGTCAGTTGAACTGGCGTCGCGGCGATCTCCCGCCGGAACCCTCGCGCGGATCGCGTGGCTCAGGCGTCTTGCGTGGTTCAGCGAAATAACCGCGCTCCTCGCTCCGATTGATCCGCTTATGCGACCACAGCCCTTCCAGTATGAATTCCGCTGCGCTCGTCACAGCAGCGGGCTCGTCCTTCGGTCCAACGCCCAGAATCTCCACATGCTCCATCACGCCAGGAATCTTCTTCAACTGCGCCAGAAGCTCCTGGCTCGACGCCTGCGCCGGAACCTTCAATTCGCCGCCGAGCTCGAACCATTGCACCGTCGGCTGAAAGTTCACTTCAGAAAAATAGCGCGTGAATGTTTTCCCCACAGCCGCGCGAATCAACTCGCGCGCGATATTATCCGCCCCGCGCAATTCGCCCTCATATTCGAGTTCGAATTTTCCAGTCATCGCCGGAATCGCTGCATACACATCGGACACCCGCGCCACCGCGCTCGCGTCACGCGTTCGCACAGCCCGCTGCTCAGCGCTGCTAAGCACATTTTCAAGCGAGCTGATCGGTAGCCTCTGGCTCACGCCTGAACGCCGATCCACGCGCTTGTCATCCCGCGCTTGAAACGCAATCTCCTCCACCACTTCGCGAATGTACTGCGGAATCTCCACACGCCGCGTTCCATCGCGCTCGGTCCACGATTCCTGCGACGTGATCGACATCCCTTCCGCGATCGTCGCCGGATAATGCGTGCGAATTTCAGATCCAATGCGGTCCTTCAGCGGCGTTATGATCTTTCCGCGCGCAGTGTAATCCTCGGGATTCGCCGTGAAGACCAGCAGCACATCCAGCGCCATCCGCACCGGATAGCCCTTAATCTGCACATCCCCTTCCTGCATAATATTGAACAGCCCCACCTGAATCTTCCCAGCCAGGTCAGGCAGCTCATTAATTGCAAAAATTCCGCGATTCGCGCGCGGCAGGAGGCCGTAGTGAATCGTCAACTCGTCGCCCAGATTTTTTCCGCCGCGCGCCGCCTTGATGGGATCCACGTCGCCAATCATGTCGGCAATCGTCACGTCAGGCGTGGCCAGCTTCTCCACGTAGCGATGATCTCGTGAAAGCCAAGCAATCGGCGTCGAATCGCCCTCGGTCGCAATCCGCTCGCGGCAAGCCCGGCAAATCGGACGATACGGGTTGTCATTAATTTCGCATCCGGCCACCACCGGCACCTGCGCGTCCATAAATCCAACAAGCCCGCGCAATATCCTCGACTTCGCCTGGCCGCGCAGCCCCAGCAAAATAAAATGATGCCGCGAAAGAATTGCATTGATAATCTGCGGGATTACGGTGTCGTCGTAACCGTGCACGCCCGGAAACAGCGTCTCGCCCTTCTCCATCCGGCACAGAAGGTTCTCGCGCAGCTCCTGCCGCAACGTTCGATTCGCAAGGCGCTGCTCGGACCAGTTCGTGCTGCTGCGAAGCTCACCAAGAGTTTTCGGCTGCGAAGTCATGAGGCCCCGATTCTCGCTTTAGATATGCTTCTTCTCACTAGAGATGCTGTCCGGCCGATGAAGGTCGCGCAAAAGTCATTATAGAGGAACGGAACCGTCGCCGACACCTCATAAGATTGGAGTCAGTTTGGCCCGTGGCCGTTGCCCGCTGCGCGTTTGCGGACGGATTGGCGCTCTTCGAGTTTGGGAAGGAATTCTTCGAGCCATTTTTCGAGGAAATCGCAGCGCTCATTCTCGCACCGCATCTGCAGCAGCGTCTGCTTCTGCTCCAGCTCAATCGGGAGCCGCGAGGCCATTCGGTAGGCCAGCGAAAACTCGCGTTCCTCGGACGAATCCACCCATGCCTGGCCGTAGAGCAGGACGTGGCACTCCTGCAGGAGTTCAACGATACGCGCTTTCTTTTGAGCGTCTTCGCGCGCAAGTTCTTCCGAAAGGTATTCGACCACTCCTTCGTGGTAGGTTTCGTCCTGCAGCAACTGAAGCAACCGAAATGGCGCACGACCGCGAGTGAGAATATCCATGCGCCCGTCAGGATACTGCTTCATCTTCTGGACGATTTCAGCCGTGCAGCCAATCGCAGCAACGTTTTGGCCGGTGGCATAAATCATTCCGAATTCGAGCTTCTGCACAATGCAGCGCCCAATCATCTTCTTGTACCGCGGCTCAAAAATATGCAGGGGAAGGGCAGCGCCAGGCAGCAGCACCACATCAAGCGGGAAAAGCGGGATCCGAGTAGGTCTCATAACGCCCCGAGGTCAACAACGAGATTAGCTTAACGCAGAAGTGTTAATGCTGCTTGCATTTCATCGCGGGCATGCATGTCCCCCGCGCGTTGCGCCACAACGACGCCATCAGAAAGCATCTTTCGCGCCTCGTCCAAACGCCCCATGCGCGAAAGCAGCTGTCCATATTGAAAGTAGCCGGCCACGTAACCAGGATTCATCTCGAGCAGCTTCTGGAAATGAAGAGTAGCGGCCGAATCGTCGCCGAGCTTCACGCATTCAAGCGCCAGCCCGTAGCGCGCAAACGCGTCCGCAGGTTTATCAGCCACAAACTGTTCGAGCGCTTCACGTCGCGACTTCTGTGCTTGGGTCATAATTGGAAAGACCGTATTATAACGGGCGCTGCGCCGTGAGCCAAGCGCCGCGAATGGAAGCTCCGAATGAGATTTCACAATGCCTAACCCGTCGAAGAAGCGACCCGCCGATAGGGAAGCGATCGACTCCAAAACCGGCCTGTCCGGAAAACCAGTAAGCGCGTCGTGTTCCGAAATCGTCGAAGCGGTACTGCCAAACGATGCCAACCCACTAGGCAAAATGCTCGGCGGCCGCGTGATGCACTTGATCGACATCGCCGGTGCGCTCGCCGCCACGCGCCATTCCAATAGCCATTGCGTCACCGCTTCAGTCGACTACATGGATTTCCGCTTTCCCATCGATGTCGGCGAATGGATTGTTTTGAAGTCCAGCGTGAACCGCGTCTTCCGCACCTCGATGGAAGTCGGCGTAAAAGTATTCGCGGAGAATGTCCTAACCGGCGAGCAAAAACACACCAGCAGCGCCTACGTCACCTTCGTTGCCATCGACCACAACCGGCAACCTAAGCCTGTCCCACCGCTAATTCTCGAAACAGTAGGCGACCAGCGCAGATATGACGAAGCAGGCGAGCGCCGCCGCATGCGCCTCGCCTTGCGGAACAAAGAGCGTTCAAAGGGTTAGCTTCGGATAGCACTATTGCAGGTAGCGTTGAATCGCGATCGCGGTCTGGTTTGCAGTCTCGACGCATTTCCCGAGCGAAGGGCCTTCGAGGTAATTTCCGCAGAAGAAGAGCCCAGGATTCGCGCGCTCTCCATCGCGAATCGCTTCCACCACGTGTCCATGCCCCAAATTGTACTGCGGCAGCGCCTTCGGATACTTCCAAACAGCTGACGCAACGGGCGAACCGCTGATCTGAAGAATCCGCGCGTTCTCATCCTGCACAATCGCCGCAATCTCATCCTCAGAACGATCCATAACATTCGGGTCGGTCGCGCCCCCGATGAAACTCGTAATTGCCACAGATCCCGCCGGAGCCCGCCCCGCAAATAGCGACGAGTTCCACACCGTGCCTAGCGTCCGCACCTTCTCGCTCCGCGGCACCAGGAATCCGAATCCATCGAGCTTCTCTGCAATCTGCCGATCGTAGTATCCGCAAGCTACCACGGCCACGGGCGCGTAAGCGACTCCCGAAAGCATATGCGTCAATGGAGAAGAAACCTGCGCCGCAATGTGTGAAGCCGTATAAGCCGGCGTTGCGATTACCACCGCCGCCGCCTCTAGCATCTCGTTCTGCCCGCCTTGCTCGACACAAACCTGATAATTCGCAGAGCGCCCCACCGAAGCAACTTTTGCCCCGACGCGAACGCTGCCTCCAAGTTTTTCAGCAATCGCGCCCGCAAGCAAGCCGACGCCATCGCTGAACGAACAGAGCGGCGGAGGCCCGGTCGCCTTCTCCTTCTCCGAACGCGATTTCATCGCTCCGCGCAGCACGCTTCCGTATTCCCTTTCCCATTCCTCAAGGGTCGGAAACGCAGCTTTGAGGCTCAACTTCTCCGGATCGCCCGCATACACGCCCGACACAAACGGCGCCACAAGATACTCGAGAATCTCATGTCCAAATTTCCGCCGCACAAAATCCGCCACCGATTCCTCTTTCGTTGGCGGCTTGGTGCGCCTAAATGGCTCAGACGCAATCTTGGCCCGCGATTTCAATCCCAGCAGGGAACTGGCCATCAAAGCTTGCGGCGTCATCGGGATTTTCTGCAGCTTGCCATGAAGATAAATAAATCGTGGCGCTTTCGGATCGGCCCGCTGCAATTCGCCTTCGATTCCAACTTCGCTGATCAGTTCGAGGAGTGGTTCAGTACCCTGAAAACTCTGCGGACCCGACTCGAAAAGGAAACCATCCTTTCGCACGCTGCCCACAAGCCCTCCCACACGCGCAGAAGCTTCCAGGAGAATTACAGGCAGGCCAAGTTGTTTCAGCCGATAAGCGCAGGCAAGCCCGGAAATCCCGGCGCCAATCACAATCACTTGCCTGGGCTCAGCCATCAGCGTCCATCACAGCGTCTTCGAAAACAGCGGCCGCTGATCCATCTGCTGTTCATGCAGATAGCGGTCAAACGTCATCGCCACATTGCGAATGAAAATCCGCCCCAGCGGCGCCACGCGAATTTCATCGCCGCTCAGCGCCACGAGTCCTTCTTCCCGCAATTGCTCCAGCCGCCCAAGCTCCGCCGCAAAATATTCATCGAACGAAATCGCGAACTCGCGCTCCACCTCGCGCTTCGGAATCACCGTGTGACACAAAATCCGCCCAATCACGTCCCGCCGCAAGCGGTCATCCTCAGACAAGCGATACCCCCGCATCGTCGCAATCCCGCGCGAAGCCACCGCCGATTGATACGCCGGAACCTCCCGCCGATTCTGCGCATACGCCTCGCCAATCGAACTGATCGCGCTCACGCCCATTCCATAAAGATCCGCGCCCGCCTTCGTCGTGTAGCCCTGAAAATTTCTGTGCAACGTACGATTGCGTTGCGCCACCGAGAGTTCATCACCGGGCTTCGCGAAGTGATCCATACCGATGTAGTGATACCCCGCATTCAAAAATCCCTCGAGCCCCGCCCGAAAAATCCGAAACTTCTCCATCCCCTCCGGCAAATGCGTTTCAAACGATCCCTGCTGTTTCTTCAGCCACGGCACGTGCGCATAACTGAACATCGCAATCCGGTCGGGCTCAAGCGTAAGCGTTTTCTCAATCGTGGCCTTAAAGCTGTCAGCAGTCTGATACGGCAAGCCATAAATCAAATCCACGTTGATACTTTCAAATCCAAGCTCGCGCGCCGTCAGGATCAAATCGCGCGTCATCTCATACGGCTGCACGCGATGAATCGTCTCCTGCACCTTATGCTCGAAATCTTGCACACCCATGCTCAGCCGGTTGAAGCCTAGCTTGCGAAGCGTCTCGAAGTGCGCGCGGTTCGTTACCCGCGGATCAACTTCAATCCCAATTTCCGCGTCCGCCGCGAACTGAAACCGCTCCCGCGTATGCCCGAAAAGATCCTCCATCTGCGCGGGCGTCAAATAAGTCGGCGTTCCGCCGCCCCATTGAAACTGAATCACCGGCCGCTTCTTCGAAACCTGCGCACTCACGTGGCTGATTTCGCGCTTCAAGGTTTCAAGATAGGGAATCGCAACGCTCTTATCTTTCTGAATCGAAACATTGCAAGCGCAAAAAAGACAAAGGCTCTCGCAGAAGGGGATATGCATATAGAGCGATACAGGCGTAGCCCGTTCTTCCGCCCGCGCGCAATACTTCTCGAAATCCTCCGGCCCGAAATCATCCTTCCACACCGGCGCCGTCGGATAGCTCGTATACCGCGGCCCCGGCCGGTTATATTTCTCCAGCGCCGCATCAGAAATCTGCCCAATTTCTAGTTTTTCAATTTGGTTCTCAGTAGCGCGCGTAGGATTCATTTAGTCCGCCTCGCCACTATGCGCCCGCGCCGGAATCGGCGCGCTCTGTCCCGCTTCAACAAACGCCCGCGCATTCTGCACCGGCGTCGTCGGCAAAATCCCATGCCCCAAATTCAAAATGTGCCCGAGTCCGCCAGTCTTCTCCACTGCGTCCCGCGCAGCCGCGCGAATCGTCTTTTCATCCCCCATCAGAATATTAGGATCGATATTTCCCTGAAGCGCCACCCGATCGCCGAGCGCCCGACGCGCCTCCGCAAGATCCGTTCTCCAGTCAACGCTCAGCACATCTGCCCCAGCCTTCGACTGCAGCTCAATCAGATGCGAACTCCCCTTACCGTAAAGAATTTTCGGCACGCCGGCCGCGCTCAGCGATTCGAACACCGAACGCGTAGCTGGCAACTCGAAAGCCTCATACTCGTCACGCGTCAATTCCCCAGCCCAGGTATCAAAAAGCTGCACCACAGCGGCCCCAGCCGCGATCTGCATCTTCAAATATGCTGCCGTCGCCTTCGCGATCCGGTCGAGCAAATTCCGCAGCAACTCCGGCTCTTCGCGCATGAATTGCTTGGCCCGCGAAATGTCCCCGCGCGTCTGCCCTTCAATCATGTAGCAAGCCAGCGTCCAAGGCGCCGCCGCAAAGCCAATCACCGGAACCTCCGGCCCAACCTCGCGACAAATCGCCCGAATCGCATCGCCTACAAACCGCGTCTCGCGCTCCGGATCGAAATCGCGAAGCCGCGCAATCGCCGCCCGGTCGCGCACCGGGTTCGACAGCACCGGCCCCGAATCGGGCACATCCAGCTGCATCCCCATGGCCTCCGCCACAATCAAAATATCGGAGAACACAATCACAGCATCCACGCCGATAATCCGAAATGGCTGGAGCGACACTTCCGCCGCAAGCTCCGGCGTCTTGCAGATTTCGAGGAAAGAATGCTTGGCTCGAACAGCCTGATATTCCGGCAGGTAGCGCCCCGCCTGACGCATGATCCAGACAGGCACGCGCTCCACCGGCTCGAACCGGCACGCGCGCAGAAACAATTCTTTTCGGTTTTCGTTCACCCGGTGCATGCGTTCCTGTGGATCGAATGATGATAGCAGAAGGGCCAAGAGGCCGCACGTTTCGGGTCAGATACGATGTTGACCTATGGTACAGGGCGTTCGCGCCCGAATCGGGGCTATAATTGCGGTTCAGCTGGGTCCATAGGCAGGAACAGAGCGACGAGAGAAGCGTCGCTATAAGCGCGAAATGACTCACTATTATCTCGGCTACGTCAGTCTGGCGCTCTACATCGCGAGCTTTCTCTGCTACGCGCGCTTTCTCTATGTGCCGGATCTGTGGCTTGGGCGCATGGCGACCTTCCTTCTTGCCGGTGGAATCGTGATGCACTATTTCGCGCTGCTCGAGCGTTCGCGCTGGATTCACACAGTTCCTTACAACGATCTGTACGGCTCGATGTCGCTGTTTGCGTGGCTGCTTGGCATCACTTATCTGGGCCTTGAACTGTTTCACAGGCAGCGGTCGGTCGGTGCGTTCGTCACGCTCCTGCTGATCGTGTGGATTGTTCTCTTGAACGTGCTTGCGCCCAACGAAGCACCGCCTCCGCCACCCGCGCGCGGTCCGCTGTTTGCATTTCACGTGACGCTCAACACCTGGGCCTACGCCGCTTTCGCGTTGTCGTTCGTGCTCAGTATCATCTACTTGGGTCAAGACCGCGTGCTGCGCTCTCGCAAACTCGCCACTCCGTTCTGGCGCTTTCCTGCGCTCGACGTGCTTGATCGAATGGCGCGCAGCAGCGTCTACGTCGGCTTGGCAGCGCTCATAATGGGCGTGATTATGGGATTCGTTTGGGAACACCGGCTGAGCGGCGGCTATTCGTGGGGCGATCCGAAGGTGGTGATTACGCTTGCGATTTTGGCGGCTTACGTTGCATATCTCAGGTTGTCGAGAAGCACGGCCTGGCGGGGCGCTCGCGCGGCGAAATTGTGCGCCTTTAATTTCGCTGTCGTGCTGTTCAGCTACACGGTCGTGAATCTGTATATGACCCGGTTTCACCGCTTCTTTTAAATTGGAATGCCGACACTTACCAAACCGAAACGCACTGGCGCAGGAAAAATTGAAGTCGCGCTAATCGGCTGCAGCCATCACACGGCGCCGGTTGAGATTCGCGAACGCGTGACGTTCAGTCCCGAGCAGGCCATTGCGGCTGCGGAAGAATTGCGCAAGCGCGGCATTCTCGAAGAAGCTGTGGTGCTTTCCACTTGCAATCGCAGCGAGCTCTATGGCGTTCCCACTGAGCGGGGCACCTCTGTCGCGGAAGCGATGGAAATTTTCCTTACGTCGTTTCACGGCGTGCCGCGCGCGGATTTGAACGGCCGCCTCTACCGCTGGAACGGGCCGGACGCGGTGCGGCATCTTTTCCGCGTTGCTTCGGGTCTCGACTCGATGATGCTTGGCGAAGCTGAAATCCTCGGGCAGTTGCGCACCGCTTACACCCAGGCTCTTGATCACGGTTCCACCGGCCCTGTGCTGAATCGCATGTTTCAAGGCGCGATTGAAGTTGGCAAGCGCGTGCGTTCTGAGACGGAAGTCGGCGCGCGGCCGATGTCCGTGGCTCTCGCCGGCGTGAAACTGGCTGAGCGGGTCTTCGGCAATTTGAAGGGACACTCAGCGCTGATTCTGGGCGCCGGCGCAGTGGCCGAGCAGGTGGTCGAAAACCTGCGCAATCGCGGCATCGGCAGATTGCGAGTGGTGAACCGTTCGCTCGACCACGCGGAAGAGCTGGCCCGAAAGGTGGGCGGTGAGGCGATCGAGTGGTCTTCGCTCGAGCGCGTCCTCGGCGTGCCCGACATTGTGATCGCGTCTGTCGGAGGTTCGGGTGCTGTCCTGACAAGAGCATTGCTCGAGCGGGCAATCTCCGCGCGTGAAGGGCGGCCGATGTTCGTCGTAGATCTTGGCGTGCCGCGCAATATCACCGACGACGCGGCGGGGCTTTACAACTTGTATCTCTATAACATCGACGACCTTGGCGAAATCGTTGAGCAGAACAAAAAGGCGCGCGAAGCGGAAGTTCCCCGCGCGGAAGCCATTGTGGCCGAGCACATCGCGAAGTTCGAATCCTGGCGCGCGGCTCTCGAAGCCGGCTCGATCGTGGACGATTTGCGCGACAGTTTTCATAAGCACCGCGAGATGTTGATCCGCGAAAAGCTGGCGGAGATGAACGACGTGTCGCCGGAGGAACGCGCGCGGATCGCCCACATCACCGAGGAACTGATCGAGCGCGTCCTCGAGCAGCCTTCGCAGAAGCTGCGGCGCAGCCGTGAGATGCGCGGGCATCTGGCTGGGCTCGACGCGCTGCGGCACCTTTTTGGCTTGGACGCGGCCAAGGACGAGGACAAAGATTGAAGCCGCTGCGCATTGGCACACGCGGCAGCGCCCTGGCGCTCTGGCAGGCCAATCATTTGCGCGACGCGCTCGCCAAATCGTTCGGAATCGAAAGTGAGATCGTCGTCGTGAAGACGTCTGGCGACCGCTTCGCCGCTGCCCAGATCGAACAGATCGGCATTCGCGGCATCTTTACGAAGGAACTTGAGGACGCGCTGATTGACGACCGCGCGGATTTGGCTGTGCACAGCATGAAGGACGTCCCCACTGAATTTTCCGAAGTTTGCAAAATCGCAATCGTGTTTCCGCGTGAAGATCCGCGCGACGCGCTCGTTTCGCAGCACGGTGAGTCGCTCAACAAACTACCGCGAGGCGCCCGTATCGGCACCAGCAGCCTGCGGCGCGCATCGCAGCTGCGCCAGTTCCGAAGCGATTTTCAAATTGTCGAAGTGAGAGGCAATGTAGACACGCGCCTTCGGAAAGTTGCCAGTGGTGAAGTTGATGCGATGGTCCTTGCGAAAGCGGGACTCGACCGGTTGAATGCCTCCGACCGCATCGCTGAAATTCTTCCCCCAGAAATCATGCTGCCCGCCGTGGGGCAGGGCGCGCTCGGGCTCGAATTTCTCGCATCGCGCGAAGCCGAATTCTCCGTCGTCAGGAAGCTGGTTGATAGCGCGACGTCGCTCGCGGTTTCAGCGGAGAGAACAGTGCTGGCGAATTTGCAGGGCGGTTGCCGGCTTCCTCTGGGCGCATGGGGAAGATTCGAGCGCGGGGAACTGGTCCTCGACGCGTGCGTTCTGTCGGCTGATGGCGCGGAAAGCGTTCGCCGGAGCGGATCGGGTGCTTGCAATTCGGAAGAGTGAAGCGGAGGCCTCGGGCGCAAGTTGCGAAGAAGTTGCTCGATGCCGGAGCGGGCCGGATTTTGCAGCTCGCGGGAAGATCCGTTGGACAAAGCTAGCCAGCCGCTGGCAGGGAAGCGCATTGTGGTGACGCGCGCGCCCGAGCAAGCCGGGGAACTGATTCGCGAGTTGGAGCGACTTGGCGCTGAAGTCCTCATTTTACCCACTGTGAGTTTCGCGCCTCCCGAGGATTGGCGAGAACTGGACGAACAGCTCCGCCACCTCGATGGATTCGATGCGCTGCTGTTTCTTAGCAAGAATGCAGTACGCTATATTCTCCAGCGTAGCCGGGAATTGGGAATCCAGTGTGAGGCTATGCATTCGCATAACCGTTTGATTGCGGCAGTTGGGCCCGCGACAGCACAGGCAGCTGCGGACGAAGGAGTGCAAGTTGACTACGTCGCTAAAAATCACACTGGCGAGTCGCTCGCTGAGGAACTGCGAGAATCGCTTCGTGGTCGAAGTGTGCTGGTGCCGCGTAGCGATCGAGGAGACGATCGGTTGCCAAGTATGCTGCGGGAAGGCGGAGCGCAGGTGACTGAAGTGGTGGCGTACAGAACGGCAGTGCCCGAGTCGCTGGACGCAGGGATCGTGAATCGGGTGCAACGAGGTGACGTGGACGCGATTGTTTTCGCCAGCCCGTCGGCATATCACAATTTGAGCGATGCAATGGGCGCGAAGAGCCTGGCGAAACTTTCGTCGCGAGTGGACTTCGCGGCGATTGGACCAACCACGGCACGCGCTTTGCGCGAAGCTGCGGCGCGAGTGGCGATCGAAGCGAACGAATCTTCCGCGGCGGGGCTGGCTGATGCAATTGCGAAGCACTATCAGCGGCAAGTCTTAGCGAAGGGATCGAAGACGTGAGGGACGCATGACATTTCCGACTCACAGACCGAGGCGATTGCGGCGTACCGAGGCGCTGCGCGGATTCGTCCGCGAGACGCGGCTTTCCACTAGCGGGCTGGTGTATCCGATGTTCGCGTGTCCCGGAACGAAAGTGCGGACGGAAGTGAGCTCGATGCCGGGGATTTTCCAGCAGTCGGTGGACCAGATTGTGGAGGAGTGCCGCGAAGTGGCCGGCCTCGGAATTCCCGCAGTGATTTTGTTTGGCCTGCCGGACAAGAAAGATGAAGTGGGCTCCGAGGCCTCGGATCCAAATGGCGCTGTGCAGCGCGCGATTGAAGCCATACGCAAAGCCAAGCTCGACCTGCTCGTCATCACGGATGTTTGCCTGTGCGAATACACGAGCCACGGGCACTGCGGCGTCATCGAGAAGGGTGACGTGGCGAACGATCCCAGCGTTGAGCGGCTGGCTGCCGCGGCGCTTTCGCATGCCCGGGCGGGAGCGGATATTGTGGCGCCGTCGGACATGATGGACGGGCGGGTGGGCGCGATCCGGCAGAAACTTGACGCGAATGGATTTGAGGATGTGGCGATTCTTTCCTATGCCGCGAAGTACTGCTCCGGATTTTATGGACCGTTCCGCGAGGCGGCGCAGTCGGCGCCCCAGTTCGGCGATCGGCGCAGCTACCAGATGGATCCGGCCAATGCGCGTGAGGCTTTGCGCGAGGTGGCGCTCGATTTAGAAGAGGGCGCGGACATGATCATGGTGAAGCCCGCGCTGCCTTATCTCGATATTATTCAGCGGGTTCGCGAGCGGTTTGACGTCCCGGTGGCGGCCTACAACGTGAGCGGCGAGTATGCGATGGTGAAGGCGGCGGCGCGAAATGGCTGGATTGACGAACAGCGGGTGGTGCTTGAGATCATGACGAGTATTCAGCGGGCTGGGGCGGAGATTGTGCTTACGTATCACGCCAAGGATGTCGCGCGGTGGTTGAAACATTGCTGAGGCGAGCGTGACTGGCATCGGAGCGGAGCTGAACTGCTCGCATTGTGCTTTTTGCTGCAACCCGGTTGCTGCAGTTACGACAGGTTTTTCTTCGCCTTATCTTCACCCGGGGTTATTTTAGCGGATCAATTATGGCCACTCGACCAACACACGCTTCCAAACAAGGAACTGAAGTTAATGCTCGTCCCAAATCGACGGAAATATTCGAGCGGGGCAAGAAAATTCTCGTAGGCGGCGTGGATAGCCCGGTGCGGGCGTTTCGGGCAGTGGGCGGAACGCCGCTGGTAATCGAGCGGGCGGAGGGCGCGCGGCTCTACGATGTGGATGGACGCGAATATATCGACTACGTGTGTTCGTGGGGCGCGCTGATTCTGGGGCATGCGCATCCGGATGTGGTGCGCGCGGTGGGGGAGCAGGCGAAACTCGGGACGAGCTACGGGATGACGTCGCCACTCGAGATTGAACTGGCGGAACAGATCGCGCGAGCGCTGCCGTCGATTGAGAGGATGCGGTTCGTCAGTTCGGGCACGGAAGCGACGATGAGCGCGGTGCGGTTGGCGCGCGGATTTACGAAGCGCGATTTGATTTTGAAATTCGAGGGTGGGTACCACGGGCATTCGGACAGTTTTCTGGTGGAGGCTGGGTCGGGGCTGGCGACGCTGGGAATTTCGTCGAGCCCGGGAGTGCCGGAGGCGCTAGCGAAGTTGACGTTGAATGCGCCGTATAACGATGCGGAGGCAGTGGAGAAGATTTTCAAGCAGCATGCCGGGAAAATTGCGGCAGTGATTGTGGAACCGGTGGCGGCGAACATGGGCGTGGTGGCGCCTGCGCGCGGATTCTTGGAGCGGCTGCGCGAGCTGACGAAACGCGATGGAGCGCTGTTGATTCTTGATGAGGTGATTACGGGATTTCGCAGCGCGCATGGCGGGGCGCAAAGGCTTTTTGGCATTGAGCCGGATTTGACGACGATGGGGAAAATTATCGGCGGCGGATTGCCGGTGGCCGCCTACGGCGGGCGCGCGGAGATTATGGAGATGGTGGCGCCGCTGGGCCCGGTTTATCAGGCGGGGACGCTTTCGGGGAATCCGCTGGCGATGCGGGCCGGGCTGGCGACTTTGCCGAAGCTTGAGGTGGCTGGATTTTATGAGGATTTGAATCGGAAGTCGGCGCGGCTGGCAGAGGGCTTGCGGGGGGCGTTGAAGGAGAGCGGCGTGGCGGGGAGCGTGAATGCGGTGGGGTCATTGATGACGATGTTTTTTTCGGGTGATGCGGTGACGGACTATTCGGGGGCGAAGCGGTCGGATACGAAGATGTATGCGGCGTTTTTTGGGGAGATGCTTTCGCGTGGCGTGTTTATTGCGCCATCGCAGTTTGAGGCGTTGTTTGTATCGGCGGCGCATAGCGATGCGGATATTGAGCGGACGATCGTGGCGGCCGGAGAGAGTTTGAAGGCGATTGGGAGTTGATCGGCGCGGATGGCGCAGTTGAAGTGCGGCAGCTTGCATGTCTATTGAGTCCGAATAAGAGAAGTCAAAAGAGCCGGCGGGACGCCGGCGGTACGGAATAGACGCGGCGGCGGGCGTGGGGTACGGGCTAGTGTGCGCGAGTAGCCGCTGCGATAGTGTGAAGATTATTTTGCCACGTCGTTGCGGACTACCTGGCCGCCTTTCATCACGAATTTTACCTGCTCCAGCAGCTTGATGTCGGCTAGAGGATCGCCGTTCACGGCGATGATGTCTGCAAATTTGCCTGGCTCGATTGAGCCGATTTGGTCGCCCCAGCCCATCAGATCGGCGGCGTTGATTGTGGCGGAGTGGATGGCGTCGAGCGGGGACATGCCGTAGCGCGTCATCCATTCAAATTCGATTGCTTGCGTCCCGTGTGGGAAGACGCCGGCGTCGGTGCCGAAAGCGATTTTTACGCCGGCGGCGAGTGCCTTTTTGAAGCTGGCTTCGTGAATCACCACACGGCTTGTTTTGCCTCCCGAATTAGCCAAATCAATCTTCTCGAGCGCGCCCGCATAGACGTAAAGAGTCGGCACGAGGTAAATCCCCTTCTTTATCATCTTCGCGATGGCTTCGTAGTCGAGCTGGATGCCGTGTTCTATCGAAGCGACGCCGGCGTCGATGCAGTAGTGCAGGCCGGGGCCGTCATAGGCGTGGCAGGCGACTTTGAGTCCTTTGAGGCGGGCTTCGTCCACGATGGCGTCTGTTTCTTCCACACTGAAGTCCGCGATGCTGACGATTTTTCCGTCGGGCGTGAAGCTAAAGCGATCGGTGCCGTAAATTTTGATCAGGTCGGCGCCGTAATTGAATTGCTCCCGGACGGCTTTGCGCGCCTCCCAGGGGCCGTCGATGGTCTGAACGCCGATGGGAACAGTAACCTCGGGCGAATAACCCTCGAGGCCGTAGCCGCCGGTGGTAGAGATGCCGCGCGTCGAAACTTTCATGCGCGGGCCGGGAATCAGGCCCTGATTAATTGCGTTGCGGACATCCACGTCGCTGTACATGGCGCCTTCTGATTCGACGTCGCGCAAAGCGGTGAAGCCGGCTTCGAGGGTGCGTTTTGCGGCGAGCGTGGCGAGGATGGTGCGGTATTGCCAGGACTGCTTGAGCAGGACGTCGTCGTATTCGGTGACGTCCTTTGTGTTGACCATGATGTGGGTGTGGCAATCGATGAGGCCCGGGAGGACGGTGGACTGGCCGAGGTCGATGACGTTGGCGCCGGCGGGGATTTGTATCTGGTCGGCGGGCCCGACTCGGGCGATTTTTTCGCCGTGCACCACGATGATTTGGTTGCTCAACATCTTGCCATTCCGGACATCGAGGAGATGCCCCGCCCGGATGTAAGTGTCGGGGGGGTCGGCGGCTAGGATGACGGCGGGCGCAGTTAGCGCGAAGGCGATTGCTAGGATGATTGCGAGCAGGTTTTTTACGCAGCGGTGCATGGTTCCTCCCGGATGGCGGCGAGATTCTAACGCCAAAATCGGTGAGCGGGCGGACTAGTTTTCAAATCCAGAGGAAACCCACATGCGGAAGTACGTACCTTTCTGTGAAACGAAACCTTTACGTGAAACGAAATGGGGGCTGCTGCGTCTGAAACGGGCAAATGCATGGGTGTGGCTCTGCGATGGCATGGGTTAAAATCGGCGCTTTGCTGAGCACGCGGCTACGCACTATGACCTCTGCTGCTGACGGAAGGGAGATTCCTGAATGATTTCTACGGTGACTGTTGCGCGAGTGGTGCGGTACCTGGGGCTTTTGCTGGCGCTCGCTGTCTTTTTTGAGGGCGTCGGCGTGAAGGGGGCTGCATGGTGGCCGCAGGGTGGCAAGTCTAAATCAGGCGCGAAGCAGCAGGCCGATGACAAGAAAGACGACAAGAAAGACGACAAGAAAGACGAAAAGGACAAGAAGGATGAGAAGAAAGAAGAGACGCTGCCGCTGAAGACGACGCGCAAGATCAGTTTCACGACGGATGAAGGCACGTGGATGTCGATTGATATGTCGCCTGACGGGAAGCAAATCGTTTTCGATTTGCTGGGCGATCTCTATTTGATTCCTTCGACCGGCGGAGACGCGAAGCGTTTGACGAGCGGACCCGCGTGGGATTGCCAGCCACGATTTTCACCGAATGGGAAGCAGATTGCGTTTATCAGCGACCGCAACGGCAGCGACAATCTCTGGCTGATCAATTTGGACGGCTCGCAGATTGAGGGCAAGGAAGCGAAGAAAGTGAGCGAAGAGACGGACGATCAGCTCGGATCGCCGGCGTGGTCGCCGGATGGAAATTATATCGTGGTGCGGAAGTACGGGCAGTATCCGGGGCCTACGGATTATTTGCGTTATACGAGCCTTTGGATGTTTCACAAGGACGGCGGCAAAGGCGTTGAAGTGGTGAAGGGTGGCAAAGGGGATACGGCTATTAGTTCCGGCGCGGTTTTTTCCGCCGACGGAAAGCTGGTTTATTTTTCGAGTCATGCGGGGCGCTACCAATACAACGTCGACATCGGGCGATTTCAGGTGATGAGTTTTAATCGCGATACGGGAAAGATTGAGAAGCTGACGTCGGAGTACGGCGGCGGGCTAAGGCCGATCGTCTCGCCGGATGGGAAGTGGCTGGTGTACGCATCGCGACAGGATGCGAAGACGGGCTTGCGGATTCGTGATCTCGCCACGCTCGAGGAGCACTGGCTGGCACTTCCGATTCAGCGCGATGACCAAGAAGGCTTCGCGGTGAACGATCTACTGCCAGGCTATTCGTTCACGCCGGACTCGAAGGCGGTGATTTTCACGCGCGATGGGCACATCCAGCGAGTGGATCTGGGGACGCGCCAGGTGGCGACGATTCCGTTCAATGCGAAGGTGGATCTGGATCTGGCTCCGCGCGTACATGTGGATTACACGGTGGATGACGGGCCGCTGACGGTACACCAGATGCGATGGACGAACCAATCGCCAGATGGGAAACAGATCGCGTTCAGCGCGGTGGGAAAAATTTGGGTGATGGATTTGCCGGATGGCAAGCCGCGGCGGTTGACGAAGGGCGAGGGGCGCGAGTACGAGCCAACATTTTCGCCGGACGGGAAATGGATTGCGTATGTGACGTGGTCGGATGCGGATGGCGGGGAATTATGGAAAATTCCTGCGGCTGGCGGAGACGCGACGAAAATCAGCGCCGTAGCTGGATATTATTCGGCACCTCAGTGGTCGCCTGATGGAAGCAAATTGCTGTTTGTGATGGGATCGAAGCACGGATGGCTCTCGGACGATGGCGGAGGCAGGGACAGCGAAGTGCGCGAAATCCGTTGGGTGGCAGCGAATGGCGGTGAGAGCCACAAGGTGGTGACTCTGCCGGGAGGATATCAGCAGCCGACGTTTAATAGCGATGGAACGCGAGTGTATTACATGGAGGATGTGCCGGCTGGACCGGTGGAAACGCCGACGCCGCCCGCGCGCTTGCTGAAATCGATCCGGCTCGATGGCATTGACAAGAAGGCGCACATCCATGTGGATGGGACGTTTGTGCTGATCGTTCCGTCGCCTGAGGGCGAATGGCTGGCGATTCAGAATCGCTACGACGCATATCTCGCCGCATTTCCGAAGGTCGGAGACGCGACGGTGAACATAAATTTCAAGACGCCGGAAGTGCCGCTGCGGCGGCTGACGAAAGAGGGAGCGAACTATCTCTACTGGGCGGACGGAGGGAAGACTCTGACATGGAGCTTTGGGAACGACTTCTATCGAGTGAAGCGCGACGTGGTGTTGAGCGCGCCGAAGCCTGAGAAAGACAAGCCGGAGAATTGGAAGCCGGAAACCTTTGCGATATCGCTGCAGGTGCCGCGCAATGCGCCGCAAGGGGAGCTTTTCCTGCGAGGCGCGCGAATCGTGACGATGAAGGGCGACGAGGCGATTGCCCAGGGCGATATTTTAATCGAGAACAACCGGATCAAAGCGATTGGCGCGTCGGGAAGCATCTCCGCGCCGGCTGGCGCGAAAGTGATTGACGTTAGCGGCAAGACGATTGTGCCGGGGCTTGTCGATATACATTCTCATTTGAAGACCGAGCGGCCGGAGATGACGAATGAGGAGTGGTCGTATGCGGAGAATCTCGCGTATGGAGTGACAACCACTCGCGATCCTTCGATCGAGTCGAATACTGTGTTTGCGCAGGGCGAACTTGTGTCAGTGGGCGATTTAGCGGGGCCGCGAATCTATTCGACCGGAACCGCAATTACGACGACTGCAGGCGGAATCGCGAGCGCAGAGGATGCGGATAATCTGGTGAAGCGCTACAAGACGCACGGTGCCGATTCCTTGAAAGAATACATGCAGCCGCGAAGAATTCAGCGGCAGTGGCTGGCGATGGCGGCGGCGAAAGAAGGCGTGAATATCACGGCGGAAGGTGGCGGCGATCTGAAAACGGATTTGAGCATGGTGCTCGACGGCTACACGGGCGTGGAGCACAGTTTGCCGGTGGTGCCGATTTATAAGGACGTGATTCAACTGGAAGCGCAAGCCGGGACGACGTACACGCCGACGCTGATCGTCTCCTACGGTGGTGAATTCGGGCAATTTTACTGGCGGCAGCGGATGGATATTCACGCCGATCCAAAAGTGATGCGTTTCACGCCGCACGAACAGGTGGATAGCGTGGCGCGGCGTCGCGTGCTGCTGTTTGACGAGGAGTATACGTTTCCGCTGATCGCGCAGGGAGCGGCGGGAATTTTCCGCAACGGCGGGCACGTGGCGCTGGGTTCACATGGCGAGCAGCAGGGAATCGGGGCGCACTGGGAATTGTGGATGCTGCAATCGGGCGGAATGACGCCCTGGCAGGCGCTATATTCGGCGACGATGAATGGAGCGGAGAGCATTGGGCTCGAGAAGCAAGTCGGTTCGCTGGAGCCGGGAAAGTTGGCGGATTTGCTGGTGCTCAATTCGAATCCGCTGGACGACATTCGCAATTCGCGTGATCTGGAGTACGTGGTGAAGAATGGCGTGGTGTATTCGGCGGATACTTTGGACGAAGTGTGGCCGACGGAGAAGAAGTTTCCGGAGTTTTTCTGGAAGAAGGATGATGCGGAACTGACGGCTTTGCCGAAGTAGCGGTTAACTTCACGCCACCGTCAAGTTCAAACCTGCCGGTCGCCATTTTCACGGTCGCCTACCGGCGGGCCGGCGGTACAAAATCGTTTTAGCTCGCTGTGATATTCTCGTTTCGGCATGACTGAGTTTCTTCCCACAACCATCACGCATCTTGAATGCTCGAAGTGCGGTGAGAAGCACTCGCACGAGAAGTTGCAGAATTTGTGCGCGTGCGGAGGGCCTTTGCTGGCGCGTTACGATCTGGCGAAGGCGGCGCGGACATTGACGCGCGAGGCGCTGAAATCGCGGCCGTCGAACATGTGGCGCTATGCGGAGGTGCTGCCGGCGCGCGAGGCGGTGTCGTTGGGTGAGGGGATGACGCCGGTGATTCATGCGCGGCGGTTAGGCGCGCGGCTGGGGCTCGATGCGCTGTACATCAAGGATGAGGGGCTGAATCCTACTGGCTCGTTTAAGGCGCGTGGGCTATCGGCAGCGGTGACGCGTGCGAAAGAGCTGGGCGCGAAGGCGCTTGCGATTCCGACGGCTGGTAATGCTGGTGGGGCGCTGGCGGCGTATGCGGCGGCGGCGGGGATTCCGTGCGTGATCGTGATGCCGGCGGATACTCCGAGCGCGAATATGATGGAGTGCGAGGCGTTTGGCGCCGATATTCGGAAGCTTGACGGGTTGATTTCCGATTGCGGGCGGTACGTGAGCGAGCACAAGCAAAAAGAGGGATGGTTCGAGGTATCGACGCTGAAGGAGCCGTATCGAATCGAAGGCAAGAAGACGATGGCGTATGAGTTGTGGGAGCAGTTCGGCGGCGGGTTGCCGGACGTGATTATTTACCCGACGGGCGGCGGCGTGGGGTTGATCGGGATGTGCAAGGCGTTTGAGGAAATGGAAACGATGGGATGGATTAGGCGCGAGCGGCCGCGAATGGTGGTGGTGCAGGCGACGGGGTGCGCGCCGATTGTCGAAGCGTACGTGCGCGGGGATTCGAGCGCGCCGCCGTGGCAGAATGCGGCGACGATTGCGTCGGGATTGCGCGTGCCGAAGGCGCTGGGTGATTTTTTGGTGTTGGCAGGAGTGCGGGCGACGCAGGGAACTGCGGTGATGGCGACGGATGACGAGATGCTGGCGGCCGGGAAGGAGCTTGCGTCGGCAGAGGGAATTTTTGCCGCGCCGGAGGGAGCCGCGACGGTGGTTGCGGCGAGAAAGCTGGCGGAGGAAGGCTGGATCAAGCCGCATGAGCGCGTGGTGCTTTTCAATACCGGGTGCGGATATAAATATAGCGAGGCTTGGCAGGAGGCGTTGCAAGGGCAGTGACGAGTGACAAGTGACGAGTGATGGGTGGCAAGTGATGAGTGGCGACATGGATGAACGATGAGCGGCGAGCGACAGGCGATGAGTGAAGCGACGGAGCGGCTTTATTATCGCGATTCATTTTTGCGCGAGTTTGATGCGCAGGTGATTTCGTGCGAGAAGGACGGCGAGCGCTGGAAAATCGTGCTCGATCGCACGGCGTTTTATCCCACGTCGGGAGGGCAGCCATACGATACGGGCAAGCTCGGCGATGTGCCGGTGATCGAAGTGGCTGATGCGGAGCACAAGGTGGTGCATTACGCGTCGGCGGCGATTCCAGTGGGGCCGGTTCATGGCGTGGTCGATTGGCCGCGACGTATCGAGCACATGCAGCAGCACACAGGCCAGCACCTGCTCTCGGCTGCGTTCATTGAGCTATTCGGATTTCAGACGGTTTCCTTCCATTTGGGCAAAGAAATCTCGACGATCGATCTGGATACGCCCGCCGCAAAGGCGGAGGATCTCGAAAAGGCTGAGCGCCGTGTGAACGAAGTGATCTTCGAGGATAAGCCCGTGGTGATTCGCTTTGGGACTGCTGAGGAGCTGGCCGAGGCGGGAATTCGCAAGAAGGTAGAGCGCGAAGGAATTCTACGCGCGATTGAAGTGGAGGGCTTTGACCGGCAGCCATGTGGCGGAACTCATCTCGAGCGCACCGGGCAGGCGGGGTTGCTCCTGATTCGCAAGCTCGAGCGTCGAAGGGATCAGTGCCGCATTGAGTTCGTGTGTGGATTTCGCGCACTGGCGGCGGCGCGGAGCGATTTCTCGATACTGACTCAGGCTGCTTCGTTGTTGAGTTGTGGCTTGGCGGAAGTGCCCGCAGTGCTTGGCAAATTAATTGAAGAAAGGCGCGTGCAGCACGGAGCGGTGAAGCGTCTTGAAGAGAGGCTGGCCGAACATGAGGCGCGGGAGCTGTTGACGTCGCACCCGCCGACGGCAGCGGGTGAGCTGCGAGTGATTGCTTCGGCGCTTGACGAAGCGACGCCTGCCTATCTGGGACTGCTCGCTGCGAAGCTTGTAGCGGAAGCGGACGTCGTTGCGCTCCTTGCCAGCCGGGCGAGTGGTCAGGTGGTCTTCGCGCAAGCGAAGGGATTGCAGCACGACATGGGCGCATTGCTCCGCGACACGCTGAAGCAATTCGGCGGCAAGGGCGGCGGGGCGAAAGATTTCGCGCAGGGCAGCGTGGCGGATGCGGGCAAGGCTGCGGATGTGATTGCGCAGGCGCAGAAAGCGCTCGGCTCGTGACAATCAAGGCCGGAATCGCGTTTGGTAGCGCTGCGCGCGTTTGCTAGACTTATCCGCACCGTGGGCGTGTAGCTCAGCTGGGAGAGCGCATCGTTCGCAACGATGAGGCCGGGGGTTCGATCCCCCCCACGTCCACCACGATTCCCGCTACCGCGGGCGTTCCGCTGCAGAAAAAGTATCAAAAGAGCCGGCCCCGCGAAATTCGAGCGGGACGCATACTGCGCGCAGGATGCCCTTCGTGTCTCAGGGCAAGCCGGCGCTACAAGGGAACGATGGCGGACGCTATTTGAGGCTTGGATCTGTGCTAGCGCTCGATTTCGATTTCCGTGTCGCGCAAGGGAACCGGTTTTATAACCGTGGACGGGAAATTGGATTCGCCGCCGTCACGTTCGATGAGATCGGCGATCTGCAGACGAAGATTGCCCGCGTTCGTCGAATAGGAGAGGCCGGTTTCAATATCCACGATTTTCGCGCGAATCAGCTTTTCGATTTCGCCGTCGAAATACTGCATGCCTTCCGCGTCGCCGTCGCGCATGGCGTCGAGCAGCGATTTCCCTTCCGTCTCGCCTTTTTCGACGTAATCACGCGTGCGCATCGTGGATTTCAGAATTTCGAACGCTGCCACGCGGCCTTTTCCGTCGAGCCGCGGAATCAGGCGCTGCGAAACGATGTAGCGAAACGCTTTTGCCAGCCGGTTGCGAATCGCATTTTGATCGGCAAGCGGGAAAACGCCGATGATGCGCTCGATCGTTTTAGACGCGTCGGTTGTGTGGAGCGTCGAAAAAACCACGTGGCCGGTCTCAGCCGCTTCGAGCGCAACTTCAATTGTCTCTTTGTCACGCATCTCGCCGACTAGAATCACTTTAGGCGCCTGGCGCAGGGCGGCACGCAGGGCGAGGGCGAAACTGGGCGTGTCACTGTGCAGTTCGCGCTGATGAATCGTGGCGCGTTTGTGCGGATGCAGGAATTCGATCGGGTCCTCGATCGTGATGATGTGATAGGCCTTCTCTTCGTTGATCTTGTTCAATATCGCGGCGAGGCTTGACGACTTGCCGCTTCCCGTGGGGCCGGTGACGAGAACGATTCCGTTGCGAAGATTGATGGTTTCGGCAAGCGCATCGGGAAGATTGAGCGACTTGAAGTCAGGGATCGAACTGGGAATCACGCGCATCACGATGGCGCAGGTGCCGCGCTGCGTGAAAACATTCACGCGGAATCGCGAAACTTTCGGAAGGCTGTAGGAAATGTCGCACGAGCCCTGTTCTTTCAGCTTTTGCAACGCGATCGAATTTCGTCCAATCAAATCCGCGGCGATGCGCGCGGTGTCTTCGGGCGTGAGAACGCCGATGCCGGGAATTTTCAGCTGAATCAAGCCGCCATGCATGTCTACTTGCGGCGCGCGGCCGGGAGAAAAGATCAAGTCGCTCGCGTCTTTAGCCGCTGCGATCATCGACGCGATCAGGACAGGCGTGCGGACGATCTGGGCAGCGGGGCGCCCTGGTGCGGCACCGCCTGGTGCGGCCGACGCGGGTGGCGACGTGACGCGATAGGCAAAGCGGAATCAGTTGATGGGGCAGGATCCGGCTTCGTCGCCAGCACGTCCGGAGTAGTTGGAGCATCCATGCAGATTCTCCGTCGAGCCACCGGCACTCAAGTCTCAGGGTCTCGACGAGTACCAGTATGAACCGCGCTGAATCGCGGTGATTCAGAATGCGAAGGTAGTGTCGTCAAACGATTAGCAGTAACCCAGCGCCCACCAGTCGGGAGCCCAGCGCGCCGAATATGCATGGTCATTTCGTCTTATCGACGACGACCGCGCCACCTTTCATCACCCAGCGGACATTGCTGATTGTCACGTTTACATCTGCCAGCGGATCGCCTTCGACGGCGACCACGTCGGCGAAATAGCCGGGTGCCAGCGCGCCGAGTTCCTTTTCCTTGCCGAGCAGCGCTGCGGCGTTGGTCGTTGCTGTGGCGAGCGCCTGCTCGGGCGTCATGCCGAGTTTGACGAACCAGCCGAGTTCGCGGGTATTTTGGCCGCACATGGTGAAGAGCGCGTCGGAACCCATGGCGAATTTCACGCCCGCCTTAAAGGCCTTTTGAGCGGTGGCGAAATTGCGGCGGATGTAATCGTTCAAGCCGTCGGCGATGGCCGGGGTCCAGCCGAAGGCGACGTAGTTGTCAACGTAATAGCGATTGTGATCGATCGTCGGGACGTAGAAGGTGCCGCGCTTCGCCATTTCCGCGATCGTTGCATCGTCCATATCCGTGGCGTGCTCCACGGAATCGGCGCCTGCGCGCACAGCGTCTTTCGCGCCGTCAGGACCGTAGCTGTGCACAGCCAAACGCTTGCCGTATTTGTGCGCGAGATCGGCGGCGGCTTTCATTTCATCGAACGTGTAGGTCTGGAAGCCGGTGACGTCTTTGTCGGTTCCCGTTGAACCGTACATCTTGATTACATCCACCCCAGCCGCAACTTCCTCCCGAATCACACGCATCACGTCGCCGAGATTGTCCGCGCGACCGCCTGGAGGCGAAGTGTAGCCAGGACGCGGCGGCGATCCGCGACGTAGAGGCCATATCCTGCGACGAACATGCGCGGGCCAATCATCGCGCCGCGATTGATCAGGTCGCGCATCGCGATGTCATCCCAGTCGTTGGCGCCAAGATCGCGCACCGTCGTTACGCCGGCTTCGAGCGTCCGGCGCGCGTTTTCCTGCGCCAGAAAGACGGCGACAGCCGGCAAGCGCGATCCGCTCTGCTGATCGAAAGGATGAACGTTCGAGGTTTGGTCCCAGTAGTAGGTGATGTGCGTGTGGACGTCGATTAATCCAGGAATCGCGGTGTAACGCCGCAAGTCAATCACTTCAGCGCCAGCCGGAATCTTCGAAGCGTCAGTGGTGATGTCGGCGATGCGCTCGCCGCGGACGATCACGATCGCGTCGGTCCAGAATTTGCCCTTGCCGTCGACGAGCTTGCCGAAGCGCAGAGCCTTAGCAGGCGGATCGGCGGCACGGCTGATTGCAGTGCTGCAAAACGTAAAAACCGCCAGACACAAGCACATAAGAATTCGGCGCATAGTCAAATCACCTCGAATGAAGTTTCGAAAATCTAGCATCAAGCGGAGAAGGGAACTACTAATTTCAGGGGGCGAGCATATTGGAGATGGAAGCGATATCGCGGTCGGCGGGGTCTGCCTCAGCCGGATGGCCGTTCGCCACGGCCGGAAAATCCACCAGAAACGTTGCGCCGCCCTCGGTGCGGTTGAAGCACTCGATATGGCCGCCGTGTTCCTGGACAATCCCGTAGCAGATGCTGAGACCGAGGCCGGTCCCTTTACCTACCGGCTTGGTGGTGAAGAAAGGATCGAAAACCTGTTTGGGCGATTTAATTCCCGGGCCGGAATCGGAAAACTCGATGAAAACTCTTTCCGAGTTGTGATCGGTGCGAATCACCAGCTTACCCCCGCCCACTTCTTCAATCGCGTCCACGGCATTGCTCATCAGGTTGAAGAAAACTTGAAGAATCTGATTAGCATCCCCGCGCACGGCCGGCAATTTCGGATCGGGAAGCGTTTCAATGATCACTTTCTTTCCCCGCAAGTCCAGATTGCTCAGGTGCAGGGCGTTGTCGACCACCTGATTGATGTCGAGGTCGATTTTTTCCGTTGGAACGCGGCGCGCGAAGCTCAGCAGGCTTGTGACGAGAGACTTGATCCTCCGCGCCAGCATGCGGATTTTCTCGGCCACCTGACGCTGCCGGTCGCCTAATGCGGGGTCGTCGGCAAGCAGATCTGAATATCCGAGGATGCCGGTAAGCGGATTGTTGATTTCATGCGCCGCGCCGGCCGCCAGCTGCCCGATCGAGACGAGCTTTTCCGTCTGAATCATCTGCGCCTGAATGTGTTTGAGATTTTCGAGCGAATGGTGCGAAGCTTCGAGCAGTCGAGTGCGGTCGCGATCGACGAGTCGTTGGCGTAGGAATGCAAGCGCGGTAACGACGAGCAGGGTGACCTGTGTCACGCCGATGCGAAATGTTCGCACGCTTTCACGGTTTGGGCTGTAGCGCAGGCTCCACAGCGCCATAATCGGGATGGATATCACGGCCGTCATCGCCACGCGAGCAGGCCACCGGCTTACTTCCTCCTCGTGGCGCGGCACCGGGTCGGGCGTCGGTTTGCGCTGATAGGCGACGATTCCCGCGGTTCCGAACCATACGAACGAGGCCAAAATCGGCAGATCGAACGGGCTGCCGGTGTAGTAGTCCTTCCGGTCGATAGCCCAATTGGCGAGGTACGAACCCGCCGCATACAAAATCGAGGCGCTGAACAGATGCGCGTAAACTTCGCGCCAAACACCCTTGGAGCGCCCAATCAGCACCGCGAATCCGATCGCCAGCAAGCCGTTCTCGACGGCGGCGAGGTAGTCATAACTCACGCCATAGGCCATCACGTCCGGTGACACGTACTGCCAAGGAATCACAACGAACAGATAGAGGTAAACCCACCAAACCAGAAGCAGTGAAAAGTCGAGATAGCCAATATGGAAGTCCGGGTCTTCGCGGCGGTCGTGGGGTTTCAGCGCGAGGGCCCACATCATCGGGACGGGATGGAGGAACAGAATCACGTCACCTATGAACGGATTGGGAGCTTCCTGGCGGCGAATCACCTCGAAGTAGGTCCACATGAGCTGGCCCAGCAACCAGGTTGCGCAACCGGCTCCGAGCAGCACCCAGAACGCGCGGGTTCGGCGCTGCTGCGAAGCTGCGTTCATGAAAAGGCAGGCGCATGCAAAGCCGGCGGCCAGTGCCTGAGCGATGTCGCCAAAGGCCGTCAGAGCCGCGCTTTTGGGCAGAGTGACGGAGACCAGCCCGTAAAGCCCTACGAATCCCACCCAGGCAGCGAGGAGCACCCACTGAGCCATGGCAAATTTGCCGAGGACGCGCTCCAGGGAGGCGAGGACGTGCTCGAGCCGTTTCGTGGTGGGCGCGATTTGCATAGGCCTAGTACTACCAGCTTACTTTCATCGGGTTTTTGCTGATCAAAGACTTGAGGGCAAGTTCCGTGGGTTGCAATAGTTAGGCTTTGGTAGCATCCCAGCGGTAGCTTGCCGGAACGTTGGTAAATGCGAATTATGAGTTCGAAAGGACATGACCAGTGACTTGGATTCGGACCGTGCCATATTCAGAAGCGAGCGAAAAACTGATGCGAGCGATGGAGGATCAGCGCGCCTTGTATCCGGTGGAGTACAAAGCGCCGGTGTTTCCTACCACGGACGGGCCGTCAGGTATCGTGGCGTCGCACACTCTGATTCCAGACGCGCTTTACCACGCGTTCGCAACGTTCGGCGCGCTGATGTCGCCTGAATTGCCACTCACACGACGGCAGCACGAGATGATCACAACGGTCGTCTCCGTCACGAACCGGTGCTTTTATTGAATCGAGTCTCACGCAGAGTTTCTGCGTCGTGTGACGCTGGACGATGAGCTTGTGGCGGCTTTGAGGAAGGACTACAGGAGCGCTGCGATATCGGACCAGGATCGAGCGATGCTCGACTTTGTAGTGCTGCTAACAAAGGACGCGACGAAAATCAGCCGCGACGATCACGCCAAGCTGCACGAGGTGGGCTTCGACGACAAAGGGATTTTGCAGATTACACTGATCGCGTCGTGGTTTAATTACATCAACCGAGTTGCCGACGCGCTGGGCGTGGGTCGCGATTAGTCGAACAGAGCGCGCTGCAAGATCAATGCGATACGGCTAAGGATGAGTCGGCTGGCCGGCTCCGCGCTCAGCGACAATCTTGCGCGCGTTTTGATAGAGCGCCCGCGCTTGCGGGATCAGCTCTTCTGCTTTCTGCAGCTGCGGGTCTTCCTGAAGCTCGACCTTGTAGCCGTCATTCAAGCCGAATACCGTGGTAAACACCTCGCGCTTGATCTTCCACTTCAGCCAAGCCAGATTGTCTTGAATGTCAGGCTCGGTGAACTTGATATGCTGCTGATCGAGATATTTGCGGAACTGAGCCATCACCGCATCGTCAGCGACGAAATCCTTCGAGATCACGGGCTTCTCGCCCAGGTAGTAGCGAACGAAATCGCCGACGCCCTGTGGAAACGGATAAAACACGCCTCGGCGGAGAAGGGTCTGCTCGAAATCGTTGAGTTTCGGCGCCGGCACTGCATCGTCGGGAGTGATTCCACCCTGGCCGAAAACCTGGCGGCCGCTATCGGTCAACTTCACTTCCGGGGCGCGAGGCGGCTTGGGATTGTAGTGATAGTCGTAAAGTGAAATGTTTTTGTAGTCGCGCTGGATCAGCCTGCCGCTTGGTGTGTAATAGCGCGCCGTGGTTAGAAGAAGCGCGGTATCTTCGCTTAGCGGATACTGCGTCTGTACGAGTCCCTTGCCAAAGCTCGTCTCGCCGACAATCAAGCCGCGGTCGTGATCCTGGATCGAACCCGCCACAATTTCAGAAGCGGAAGCACTCTGCCCGTTGATCAGCACGATGAGCGGAACTTCGATGCCCTGGTTCCCACGCAACGCGTAGTAGCGCTTCTCGGACGAGGACCGCCCCCGGTGCGAAACCACGATTTCGTTTTTATCGAGGAACATGTCGGACATGCCGACGGCTTGATTCAGCAGGCCGCCGCCGTTGTTACGCAGGTCGATGATCAGTCCATCGAGCTTCGAGACGTCGAGCTGTTTGAGCGCCTCAGCCAGATCGTTATCGGTTGTCTCGTTGAAGGTAGAAACGCGCACGTAGCCGATGCCCGGTTTCACCATCGTGAAATACTCGACGCCGGGCCGCGGAATTTCATCGCGTACCACGGTCACGTCAATGGGCTTGTCCCAGCCTTCGCGGCCCAGCGAGATATGAACTGTGGTGCCCTTCGCGCCCTTCAGCATGTCGGCCACTTCGGTGGTCGTCAGCCCAGTGCAGGATTTGCCGTCTACTTTGAGGATGATATCGCCCGGGCGAATGCCGGCTTTGTAGGCGGGCGAGCCGACAAAGGGCGCGAGCACGATCGTCTGGTTATCACGGCCTTGGACCGTCATGCCTACGCCGTAATATTTACCCTGCTGCTCTTCGCGGAAAAGCGCGTACTGGCGAGGATCAAAGAAATTCGAGTGCGGATCGAGCACGCGTAGCATTCCAGGGATGGCGCCGTCGTAAATGGCCTTGTCGACGTCGACGGGATCGGCGTAGTTTCGCTCGACGATTGAGAGGACCCGCGTGAAACTCTTCACGGAATCCTGCATATCCGATGCGCCTGCCGCCGTGGCTCTGACGGTCGGGCCGAACCAGCCGCCGAGTAAAGCCGAAATAGCCAATACAGCCGTTAAGAGTATGATTCCTCGCCTGGAAGGTTGCGACACGTCCATCGATCCTCGCTTTATGCCCCGAGCAGAAAGTATAGCATATCACCTGAGGGCTGTTTGACAGGCCTGTGGCCCTCTTCTATGATGCAAAAACGGCATCGCCGGGGCGAAAAATGTTGAGCATCCCACATCTGATTATCATCTTCGTCGTGGCGCTCGTCGTTTTTGGCCCGGAAAAGCTCCCGGAATTAGCCCGAAATCTAGGCAAAGTGATGGCTGAATTCAGGCGCGCTACAGGAGACCTGCGGTCCACGTTCGAGGGTCACATGCGGGATCTCGAGCGCGAAGCCGACACCCGGCAAATTGGCGGCTCAACTTCTGGTTCAGGCTCTGGCTCAGTTTCCGGCGCAGGTTCGAGCGCCGGCACAATAACCGCCGTCCCTTCGCCTGCGGCCGATTCGGCGGCTGGCACGGTTCCCACTCTGCCTCCGCAGTTGGGCGCGCCCATCGAAGGCCAGCAAGCGGCGCCCACGGAAGTTGACCGAGTCGACCAAGAAGTGCGGTTCCAACCGCCGCAGATTGCACCGGTTCATTCATCAGAGGAATCCGCCAACGCAAGCGAGCACCCTTCCGAGACACCCACCGATGGCGGCACCCGCCCTGCCTGACCCCAATCCGCCGCAGCGCCCCGAGGAAGAAGCCGGTGGCCGAATGTCGTTTTTCGAGCATCTGGTAGACCTCCGCAAGCGGCTCGTCAATTCGCTGCTCGGTATCGGCATCGGCATGGTGGCCGGCCTCGCCGTTTCGCCGTACTTCATCGATTACATCGTCAAGCCCATGCAGGCCGCTCTGCGCGCGCACCAGATGGACGACAAGCTTTATTACACGAGCCCCGCCGGCTACGTGGGCCTGATCATCACGCTGGGTCTGTATCTCGGAATCGTGATTGCGATGCCGTGGGTCCTTTATCAGATATGGCAGTTCGTCGCGCCCGGGCTCTACAAGCACGAACGCACCGCCGTGGCCGGTTTCATCATCCCCTCGATGATTCTGTTCCTGGCGGGAATCGCTTTCGGCTATTTCATCGTGCTGCCCACGATGCTGGGTTTTCTGATCGGCATGGGGACCACGGGGCCTGTAAAGCCGCTGATCAGCATCAATGAATATTTCGATCTGATTTTGATCGTGCTCGTCGGACTCGGCATCATATTCGAGTTGCCGGTAGTGATTTTCATTCTGTCGGTGTTCAACATTGTGACGCCGAAGTTTCTGATAAGGAATTTTCGTTATGCGATGCTGATTATTACAGTACTCGCGGCCTTTGCGGCGCCCACGCCGGACGCAACCACGATGCTGATTTTCATGACGGCGCTTGTGCTGCTATATGTGATTGGCATCATCGTCTCGTATTTTGTAGTTCGCAAGAAACGCGCGCGCGCCATAGCTGGCGGAGAGGGTCCAACACCGTGATTCAACTCGGGAAGACAGCGTGGCTCGCCGCGGCGGCCTTCGCCACACTACTCACAGTCGCGTGCGGGCACGAAGTCGGCGGTTCCAATGCACAGCAGAAGAGTAGCGAGGCGTCGCAGGATGGCGCGAAACCGACCCTCAACGTCAAGACACTCAATACCGAACCAGCTCCGCCTGCCACTGAAACTGGCGGATTCGACGGCAATAAAGCCTTCGATCACGTCGCGCAGCTTGTTGCGATCGGTCCGCGTCCACCGGCATCGGATGGCATTCATCGAGCGCAGCAATACATCAAGTCGCAGCTCCAAAGTTTCGGTTGCCAGGTGGACGAAGACGATTTCCACGCGCAAACGCCCGTCGGCGATGTAGCAATGAAAAACATCATCGCAAAAGTGCCGGGTGAAGGGTCCGGAATCATTCTGCTCATGACCCACTACGATACGTTGGGCTCCGTGAAAGATTTCGTGGGCGCCGAAGATAGTGGATCCTCTACCGGACTGATGCTCGAGATGGCGCGGTTGCTATGCCCGAAAAAACAGCCCAATGCCGTCTGGATCGCGTTCCTCGACGGCGAGGAAGCCTTCGTCAATTGGAATCAGGATGAAGACCACACTTACGGCAGCCGCGAACTCGCCGCGCGCCTCGCCGTATCCGGAGATCTAAAGCGCGTGAAGGCTGTAATTTTGGCCGACATGGTCGGACAGAAAAATCTCGAAATTCACCGCGAATCGGACTCCACGAAGTGGCTCACGGACCTCGTGTGGAAGAAAGCGGCGAGTCTCGGGTACGGAGATATTTTCACTTCGCGCGAGTCACAGATAAGCGACGACCATCAGCCGTTCCTCTCCCGCGGTGTTCCCGCCGTGGACATTATCGACCTCGACGGCTACACCAACGCCGGATATTGGCACACGACGCAGGACACGATCGATAAACTCAGCCCCAAGAGCCTAGCGATTGTCGGCTACGTGATCCTGGAATCAGTCAACGAATTGCAGAAGAAGTTTCACTAAGACGAAATGCGCCGCCGCTTTTTCGTCGATCACTTCGAGCGGGAGTCAGCATCGCTTCGCGATGAAGCCGCCGAGCATCTCGGTCGCGTCCTGCGCGCAGAGCCAGGGCAGCTTTACGAGCTTAGCGATGGCCAACGCGTCTGGCTAGCGCGCGTCGAACGTGTCGCTGTCTCGAAACGCGGCCCAAGCCGCATCGATTTTGCGCTGGTCGAGCCGATCGAATCCGCAGAGCCTTCCGTCCGCATCGCGCTGCTAATTTCCATCGTGAAGTTCGATCGCTTCGAGTGGTGCCTCGAAAAAGCCACAGAACTCGGCGTCGACGAAATCGTACCTCTAGCGGCCGCGCGTACAGACAAGGCCCTCAACGCAGCAGCATCAAAACGTCACGAGCGCTGGAAGCGCATCGTCCTGGAATCCGCGCAGCAATCGCGTCGCCTACGACCGCCAGCTCTGCACGCCGCCCTACCACCCGATAAAGCGTTCGCACAATCGTCCGCAGGTTTTAAAATTTTCCTCTCCGAACGCCGCGAAGCCAAATCCTTGCGAAAACTCCTAGATCAGGATTCGCCTCAAGTGGCACAGGCACTCCTGCCTGCCCTGAGGAGCGAAGGGCTTACCCTGAGAACCGAAGGGCCTGTGCGCCTTTCATCCCAGGCAGAAGCCAAGGCTCCGGCACCACCAACCATCTCGCTAGCCTTTGGCCCAGAAGGCGGCTGGACCAACGACGAAATCGCATCATCAACCGCCACCGGATTCCTCGAAGCCTCCCTAGGCGAAAATATCCTCCGCACAGAAACCGCCGTGATCGCCTCACTCGCCGTCGTTCAGTTCGCACTGGTAACTCACTAAATTCCCCAAGGAACCCCAACGCCTTGGCGCGCATCTAAGAGCATGATATAAATAAAGCAGTTTCGAGATAGAAATGCTCGACATCTCCAATCCCGGCTCGCCCAACCCTGGCGAAAATTTGTCCGCCCCTCAATTGCGCCAGGATCTACGCAGCTGGACACGCGACTTAGCGGTCGCCCTCGGTCTAGCGCTGGTGATCATCGTTTTCCTCTACCAGCCGGTAAAAGTGGAAGGCACCAGCATGGCTCCGCTTTTGAGCGATCAGGAGAGGATTTTCATCAACAAATTCGTGTATCGCTTCGAGCCGATCGGGCGTGGCGACGTAATCGTTTTCTGGTATCCTCTCGACCGTTCGAAATCGTTCATCAAGCGCGTGATTGGACTTCCGGGCGAGACAATCGAGCTGCGCGGCGGACGTCTCTACGTTGACGGCAAAGCGCGGCCGGAAGTTTATATCCCAGCAAGCTATCTCGACGGTTCGAGCTACGGCCCGGTAGCGATTCCGAAAGATGAGTATTTCGTGATGGGCGACCACCGCGACAGTTCCAACGACTCGCGCGTATTTGGACCCATCGGCCGGCGCGATATTTACGGCAAAGCAGTTTTTGCATATTGGCCGGTAGATCACTTCGGTTCGCTCACCGGCACTTCGACAGTAAACGCGGCATCGAAATGAACGCCTTGGGAGGACACACTGACGCAAGCCCTCGCTGGTCGCGCGATTCTCGCGCTCGAGGACGGACGAGTCTTTAGCGGCCGTGCGGCGGGCGCTCGCACGCGCCGCGGCGGCGAAGTCGTTTTCAATACCAGCCTCACTGGTTACCAGGAAGTTTTCACCGATCCCAGCTATTCCGGCCAGATTGTTTGCCTCACATATCCCCACATTGGAAACGTCGGCTCGAATCGCGATGATGACGAGTCTGCGAAGCCTTACATCGAAGGCCTGGTCGTGCGCGAATTTACGGCGCTCTCTTCGAATTGGCGCTCCACCGAAACCGCGCAGAAATTTCTCGAGCGCTACGGCGTTCCGGTTATATGGGACCTCGATACGCGCGCGCTTGTCCGGCACCTTCGAGATGTGGGAGCGTTGCGCGGAATTGTCGCAACCGATGGAACTCCCGCCGAGAAGCTAATCGAAGAGGCTCGCGCACTGCCCACGATGGCGGGGCAAGAACTGGCGAGTCGCGTTACGTCGCCAAAGAAATACGACTGGTCGAAAGGCTCGATTGACCTCGCCGCGGGTCAATCGCTCGGCGCGGCCGGCGCGGCCGCAGCGGATTCAGGAAATGCATCCAGCGATCGCCGCCACCGCGTCATAGCCTACGATTACGGCATCAAGCAAAATATTCTGCGCCTCTTCGTTGACCATGGCTGCGACGTCACCGTGGTTCCCGCGAAAACCTCCGCCGAAGATGTACTAGCGATGAAACCGGATGGGGTTTTCTTATCGAATGGTCCCGGCGACCCGGAGCCGGTTTCCTACGCCATCGATAACATCCGCAAGATGCTAGGCCGCGTCCCAATCTTTGGTATCTGTCTCGGTCACCAATTGTGCGGTCTCGCCCTCGGAGGCCGCACCTTCAAGCTGAAATTCGGCCACCACGGCTCGAATCACCCGGTGAAGAATCTCCTCACGCAAAAAGTCGAAATCACCGCCCAGAATCACGGCTTCTGTGTCGATCCCGATTCTCTCCCATCGAGCGAAGTCGAAATCACGCACGTGAATTTGAACGATCACACAAACGAAGGAATGCGCCACCGCTCGATGCCACTGTTCAGCGTTCAATATCATCCGGAAGCATCGCCGGGCCCCCACGACGCCCGCTACCTGTTCAACGACTTCATTGCATTAATGAATGAGACGGCCCGATGATGCGTGCGCCTAATAATCTGGAGGATCAGCCTCAGAGTCGTCAGCTTAGATCGCCGCGAACGAACGATGACTCATCGCCGCGACGAGCCATGACTTTGCGCACCCTCACCCCAACATGTCATTCCGAGCGGAGTCGCGCGCGCCTTTGCATTTCCCACCGCGCAGCGGTGGGCGCGCGACGTAGAGAGGAATCTGCTTTGGCTTTGGATTGGGTCTTGCGAATACATGGATAAGAATTACTTTGTCTACATTCTCGCGAGCCGATCCCGAGTGCTGTACACCGGTGTCACAAACAACGTCATGCGACGTGTCATGGAGCATCGACAGGGTCGCGCCGGAGGTTTTACATCTAGGTACCGAATCCATCGCCTGGTCCATGTTGAAACCTTTGCTGAAATAAACGCTGCGATCAGACGCGAAAAAGAGATCAAATCCTGGCGGAGAGAGAAGAGAGAGGCCCTCATCGAAGCTCATAACCCTACTTGGGTGGATTTAATCGGCGAGTGGGTTCCGCCGTACCCGCGCGAAAAGCAGATCCCTCGCCCCAAAACCGGGCTCGGGATGACAGAAAAGAAAAACTCCGGCGAGGCCGCGCCGCGATAGCCAATGCCGAAACGCACCGACATCAAGAAAATCCTCATCATTGGCTCCGGCCCGATCATCATCGGGCAAGCCTGCGAATTCGACTACTCTGGCACCCAAGCCTGCAAGGCCCTCCGCGCGGAAGGCTACGAAGTTGTCCTCGTCAATTCGAATCCGGCCACGGTGATGACCGACCCCGAAACCGCGGACCGAACCTACATCGAGCCGCTCGCGAAGGAATATCTCGAAGCCGTCATCGCGGCGGAGCGCCCCGATGCATTACTGCCGACCGTCGGCGGGCAAACAGGCCTGAATCTCGCTGTCGAGCTCGCCGAAAGCGGCATCCTCGAGAAATACGGCGTGCAACTGATCGGCGCATCACTGCGCGCAATCAAAGTCGCAGAGGACCGGCTGCTTTTCAAGGACGTTTGCCGCCGAATCGGCCTCGAAGTGCCCGCTTCAGAGGTCGTGACAAACATTCACGAAGCCGTGCGGCTCGCGGACGCGATCGGCTACCCACTCGTGATTCGCCCGTCGTTTACGCTCGGCGGCACAGGCGGCTCGATTGCCTACAATCGTGAGGAGTTTGCGGACCTCATCGCACGCGCTCTCGATGCGAGCCCCGTGCACCAGGCGCTCATCGAAGAATCCGTTCTCGGCTGGAAAGAATATGAGCTCGAAGTGATGCGCGACGTTCGCGACAATTTCGTCGTGATCTGCTCGATCGAGAATCTCGACCCGATGGGCATTCACACGGGCGATTCGATTACCGTTGCGCCGGCACAGACGCTTACCGACAAGGAATACCAGCGCATGCGCGACGCTGCCGCCGCAATCATCCGCGAAGTGGGTGTCGAAACCGGCGGTTCGAATATTCAATTCGCCGTCGAGCCCGAGACCGGGCGCATGACCGTGATCGAAATGAACCCCCGCGTCTCTCGCAGTTCTGCACTCGCCAGCAAAGCCACGGGTTTTCCGATTGCAAAAATCGCCGCCAAGCTCGCGCTGGGAATGACGCTCGACGAAATCCCCAACGACATTACTCGCAAAACGCCGAGTTCCTTCGAGCCGACGATCGATTACGTGGTTGTGAAAATTCCGAAATGGCAGTTCGAAAAATTCCCGGGCAGCGAAACCACTCTTACCACGCAGATGAAATCCGTCGGCGAAGTGATGGCCATCGGCCGCACGTTTCAAGAGGCGCTTTGCAAGGGCATCCGTTCGCTCGAGCCGCACACGCCGTGGCGTGCGCCTGCCGAAGTTACCACCGCGCTCCTGCGCGAAAAACTCACCGTTCCCGGGCCCGACCGCATCCACTGGCTTTTCGAAGCGCTCGAACGCGGCCTCACCCGCGACGAAGTCTGCTCGCTTACAAAAATCGATCCCTGGTTCATTCGCCACATGGAGGAGATGGTCGCGCTCGATCGCCGAGTTGCAGCCACTTCATTCCACGCCGCATCGCCCGAACTCCTCCTCGAAGCAAAACGCTCCGGCGCCAGCGACGAAGAGCTCGCAAAACTTTGGAAGACCACCGCCGCCGAAGTCCGCGCGCGCCGCAACGAGCTCAATGTGCGTCCGGTTTTCAAACGCGTCGACACCTGCGCCGCCGAATTCGAATCCTTCACGCCGTACATGTATTCCACCTACGAGGAAGAAGACGAATCGAATCCGGTCGAACGCCCGAAAGTCGTAATCCTCGGCAGCGGCCCGAACCGCATCGGGCAGGGAATTGAGTTCGACTACTGCTGCTGCCACGCAGCCTTCGCGTTGAAAGAAGACGGCTACGAAACCATCATGGTGAATTGCAATCCGGAAACGGTCTCGACCGACTACGACACCTCCGACCGCCTCTATTTCGAGCCGCTCACTCTCGAAGACGTCCTCGCGATTCTCGATCGCGAAAAGCCGCAGGGCGTAATCGTCCAATTCGGCGGCCAGACGCCCTTGAATCTCGCCCTCGAGCTCAAGCGCAACGGCGCCCAAATTATCGGCACCGATCCCGAATCGATCGATCTCGCCGAAGACCGTCGCCGCTTCGGCCGCCTCCTCGACGAAATGAAAATTCCTCAGCCGCGCGCCGGCACAGCTCTCGCTCCGCAGGAAGCCGTCCGCGTTGCCTCCGAAATCGGCCTGCCCGTGGTCGTTCGGCCAAGCTACGTTCTCGGCGGCCGCGCGATGGTCATCGCCTACGATCTGAAAACCGTCGAAGACTACGTCGCGCAAGCCGCGCAAATTGGCAGCGCATCCGATCCGCGCCGGCCGATCCTAATAGATCAGTTCCTCGAAGACGCCACAGAGGTGGACGTCGATGCCCTCGCAGACGGCGAAGATGTCGTCATCGCTGGAATCATGGAGCACATCGAAGAAGCCGGCATCCACTCTGGCGATTCGTCGTGCGTGCTACCGGCCGTCACCCTCAAGCCTTCGGTGCTCGAACGCATCCGCGATTACACTTCGCGTCTCGCCCGCGCACTGAATGTAGTCGGCCTGATGAATGTGCAATACGCCATCCAGCGCGATACGGTATACGTCCTCGAAGTAAACCCGCGCGCCTCGCGCACGATTCCATACGTCAGCAAAGCCACCGGCGTCCCGCTCGCCAAAGTGGCCGCGCGATTGATGACGGGCCGCAAGCTGCGCGACATGAATCTGCCCTGCATCCAGACAAACGGTGTCAAAGAGCTGGCGGTTCGGGATTTTTACGCCGTGAAGTCGCCGGTGTTTCCATTCAACAAATTCCGCGGCGTCGACACAATTCTAGGCCCCGAAATGCGCTCCACCGGCGAAGTGATGGGCATCGCGTCCACCTTTGGCGTCGCCTTCGCCAAGGCGCAACTTGCCGCCGGCCAGCGCCTCCCGCAGGCGGGCACAGTTTTTATCAGCGTGAACGATCACGATAAGCGCCACATCACAGGTTTAGTCCAGGATCTGCTCGCGGCGGGCCTCAGGGTGGTAGCTACTCGTGGAACGGCCGCGGCCCTCTCAGCAGCTGGAATCGAAGTCGAATCCGTTTTCAAAGTAAATGAAGGCCGGCCAAACATCGTCGATCTCATCAAAACCGCCAAAGTAAATCTCGTCATCAACACGCCGCTCGGCCGCGAATCTTTCTACGACGAAAAATCCATCCGCCGCGCCGCAATCCGCTACAACATTCCCTGCATCACCACGCTCTCCGCCGCCACCGCCGCCGCAAAGGGAATTCGAGCGATGGCGATGGCCGGTCAAGCTGTTGACGTTGCCGCGCTCCAGGATCTCCATCGCCGCAAGAATGCCGCCGCTGCCACACGCGATTCAATCTCCGCTTCCACCCAAGCGGCGCAGAACCCGGCCTCCTGAGGTAAAATATGGCCATGAACCTGAACCTTCACGGAATTTTTCCGCCGCTCGCCACGCCCTTCGCAGCCGACGGCACGATCTCGCCCGCAAAACTGCGCGACAATATCGCCCGCTACAATCGCATCGCCCTCGCAGGATATGTGCTCAACGGTTCCACGAGTGAATCAGTCCTGCTCCGTTGGGAAGAAGTTTATCGCCTCTGGGAGACCGCCAAAGAAGCCGCCGCGCCCGGCAAAATCTTGATTGCTGGCACCGGCGCCGAATCCACCGCCGAAACCATCGAGCACACCAATCGCGCCGCATCCCTCGGCTTCGATGCGGCCCTCGTCCGCACGCCGCATTTCTACAAGCCGCAAATGAAGCTCGACGCGCTCTCCGAATTCTATCTGCGCGTCGCCGACGCTTCCCGCATCCCGGTTCTGGTCTATTCCGTTCCGATTTTCACAAATCTGCAAGTGGAAGCGCCGCTGATCGCCCTCGTCGCGCAGCATCCCAACATCATCGGCATGAAAGACAGCTCCGGCGACGTCGAAGGCGTCCGCAAAATCATCGCCGCCGCGCCGAAATCATTTCAAGTTCTCACCGGCTCCGCCTCCACACTTTTCGAATCCCTCGAACTCGGCGCCTGCGGTGCCATCCTCGCGCTAGCCAACCCGTTCCCCGAGCTGTGCGTTGATATCTACGAAGCCTCACGCTCGGGCGACTCCAAAAACGCCCACTCGCTCGCGCAGCAGCTTCTCGTCCCCGCAAAAATGCTCGGCCCGCAATACGGCATCCCCGGCCTGAAATATGCCCTCGATCGCCTCGGCTATTACGGTGGCCCCGCGCGCCCCCCGCTGCTTCCGCTCAGCGAAGCGGCGAAGGCAGAAATCGACGCTATGCTCGCAGGCCTAGCCCCGGAAAAGTCTGCGGCCCGTTCGAATTAATCAGGATTTCAGTTCTTCGGCGGGAAGTAGTCTTTCAGCGGAATTATCACTGACCCTACCGTTCCAGTTGTAGTGTCGTGCAGAATCACTCGGAGTTCCACTGCCTCTCGATGAATCGGCACATCACGCGTGTGCGAGATGCCGGTCTTCAAGAGTTCGGCATAGCGCTCGGGAGTAAACTTCATCTCGACGCTGGCCCCCGGAGCGACCAAAACTTTTCCAGTTTCGTCCGTCTGCGCGTAAACGATTCCTACGCTTCCTTCCCAATTATTGTCCACTTGGCGAAACGAAATGTCGTTGCTGTCGAATTGAAGATGTACATTCATCTGCCTCGCACCCGGGCCGTCCACCGGACGAACCTGCACAATCATCTTGATCCCTGTCGCCTCAATCGGACTGTAAGCCGCGGCTACGACATAGGCGTCGCGTTCCTCTTGCGTCACGGCATGATCGGGCCGCGCGAAATAGCCGGTTCGTGCTCGCACGCGCGCGCCCGGGCTGTTCACTTTCACCCGGATCGAATGAAACTTCCCATCCCACTTCACGCCCTCCGGATAGTAGCCGAGCTCATAAGTGACGCGGGAATCGTTGACCGCCAGCCGTACCGCCTCAAATAAATCATTATTCTCATAGAAAATCCGGCCGCCGGTTCGCTCCGCCATCACAGACATCGTCGCAAGCCGATTTGACCGGTCCGGCGTAGTGGTGAGCGTTGCACGTTGAGTGCTTCTCACTGATCCCGGAGAGGATTGAATCTTTGAGTCGGCTGGGGTCAATCCCCGAGCGTCGACCGGATAGACTGCTACGTTCGCTTCGTTCAGCGCTCGTATCGCGCGTTCCACATCCTTGAAGAAGTCCACTTGGTCGGGAAACTGCGTAGGATTCAACTTCTCGTCTTCATATCCGATGGTGATTGGAAAACTCCCGGAGATCCAAACAAGATTCTTCCGGCCGGGAAGACTGCCTAAATGCCGCGCGATCGCCTGAAGCGCGTCTGTGGTGACGCGCACGCGCTTGGTGGCGTAAAAATTCGATTCGCGCTGAACATTCAGACTCAGGAATTGGTTTAGCGCGTCGTCGCTGCGGGACAGGCGCTCTGGCGGGGAGTCGATTTTATGGGGAACCGACGCGGCTTCTTCAGGCAGTTGTTCGCCTTTATAACTGGCCACCGCCGCAATTAAATCGCGGGAGTCACTTGTAAAATCGTGGAGTACGTTCAGCCTGTAATCCAGCGTATAAATTCCGATGCGGTCTTCCGGTTGCAGATGGCTGAGGAATTTAATGATCTGGCGCCTGGAGTATTCTTGATCGGAGAATTCCGTGTTCAGTGCATCGAGGAGAATCACGGTTACACTTTGCGGCATCGCCGTGCGTTCCGCCAGACGATTGGTATACGTATCCGGCGGCAGCGGCGGGCGCTGATCTTCCGGAACAGCATCGGTGTCCACGGAGAAAACCTGAATCGCCTGCGCTTGCTTTTCATCAAACAGGCTGAAGTTATCTTTGGTCAGCCCAAGTATTGGATTGCCATGCTTGTCTTGCACAACTACGCTGACCTGTACCAGGCGTGTGGTAGATCGAAGATGGGCGGCATCATCGCCTTCACCAAGAGCGGCCTTGTCTTGATCGAAAGGATAGCCACCCAAACATGGCTTTCCAGGTGCGGTACAGTAGCAGGCAAGAGCTAGAGTGATTGCACCCGCAAGTCGGCAATCCATTGCGGGAGAGTTTACTACCGGATGAATAGGCTGCACAGGTCATTTGCTCCCAAGTGCTGTCCCGATGGTTCGCTGCGGTGCCCTGTCGCACAGAACTTTCGAGCTCCGCACTCAGGGTTTCCATGTCGTCGAATTGCTCGCCGGCTGGCCACCTCTGCTAACTTCCGCCTCTGCCGCCCGTCCCACCAGCATTGTTGCCGCAAAAGGGCGCGTGTATCATGACCACCTCCATGGAACCGCACTGCCTGCCGTTTCGCGAAGTCCCTCACACCACAAAGCTTTTCGCCGCCTTCACGGAAGAATTCAAGCGCGTCCAGCGTTACTTCGGCCACCCGCCTACCGAATCAGGAATTCTCGCCGCCGCCAAAGAAGTTCGTCTCGACCCTGAAACTCGCCGCACAGTCGTTGAAGTCCTGCGCGAGCAGAATGCTCGTTTTGCCCCCGGCTCCGAGCTTCCGCCCGAAACCGCCAAGAATCTCGATCGCCTCGCCGCAGGCGCCGTCGCGATCGTCACCGGCCAGCAGGTCGGCCTCTTTTCTGGCCCCGCCTACAGCATCTACAAAGCGGTCACCGCGCTCCGTTGGGCCGACGCGATCACAAAGAAAGGCACCGACGCAGTTCCAATCTTCTGGCTCGCCACCGAAGACCACGATCTCGCCGAAGTAAATCATTCCGACTGGAACACGCGCGAAGGCCTCACACGTTTCGAACTCCCCGCGCAAGAAACCGACGCCGACCATCGCGTCGGCGAAATTCTTCTAGGCGACGCCGTGACGCCCCTCACCGCAAAGGCAGGCGCCGCGCTCGAAGGCTCCTTCGCGGAAGAATTCGCCGCGGCTCTCCGCGAGTCTTACGCGCCCGGCGAAACCTACGGTTCAGCGTTCGGAAAATTGATGTCGCGCATCTTCGCCGGGCGCGGAATCATCTTCATCGATCCGCTCGACGCGCGTCTGCACCGTCTCTCGGCCGGCGTTTACCGCCGCGCGCTCGAAGAATCGCAGCCCCTCCGCGAAGCCCTGCTCGCCCGTTCCAAAGAATTAGAAAACGACAGCTTCCACGCCCAAGTGAAAGTCACCCGCGAATCGACGCTTCTTTTCTACAACGTCAACGGTCGCCGTCAGCCCGTCCGCAGCCGCAACGGCGATTTCAGCGTGGGCAAGACGCGCTTCACCCTCGACGAACTCCGCGCCGCCATCGACAAATCGCCCGAAGCTTTCTCCGCCAACGTCCTCCTCCGCCCCATCATCCAGGACACGCTTCTCCCCACCGCTGCCTACATCGGTGGCCCAGCCGAAATTGCCTACATGGCGCAGAACCAGATTGTTTACAAATCGCTACTCGGCCGCATGCCCGCCATCGTCCCGCGCGCCGCCTTCACGCTCGTGGATCCTTTGATCGCGCGAATCCTCGCGAAATTCGATCTCGACGTCCGCGACGTTTTCCGCGGCCCTCAGTTTCTCCGCAAAAAGATGGAGCGCAAATTTCTCCCGCGCCCTCTTGCCAGCCGCTTCGATTCGGATGAAAAATCCCTACGCCGCTTGCTCGATAAATACCGCGAACCGCTCGCCGGCCTCGACAGCACGCTGGGCGGCGCTCTCGATTCCGCCGAAGGCAAGATTCTCTATCAGTTTCTCAAGCTGAAAGAAAAAGCCGGCCGCGCCGAAAATCAGCGCACCGGCATTCTCAATCACAAGGAGTCGATGATTCTCTCCGCCCTCTACCCGCACAAAGATTTGCAGGAGCGCACTCTCTGCGCCCTCCCCTGGCTCGCCCAGTACGGCCCCGAACTCCTCGATAACCTCGCCCGCAATATCGATCTCGCCGCGCCGCAGCATCACCTCCTGTTCCTTTAGTCCACCAGTAGGTTCTCAGCCGCGATCCTTTACTTCCTCGACCTCTTCTAACTCCTCCGCCTCCTCTTCTCTTTCGCTCCCGTGCTAAAATGCCCCGAAATATAACGTCATCTTTCGGAGGGGCGCACATGAGAATCACACCGGGGAAGCAAAAAGGAATGAAGGCAGTTTCCGACTCGCGCGGCGTCATCGCCGCAGCCGCCATGGATCAACGCGGCTCGCTCAAGAGCGCCATCGCCAAAGAACGCGGCGTCGACAAAAGCGCCGTCACCCCGCAAATGCTCGAAGAATTCAAGATCGCCGTCACCCGCGTTCTCACTCCTCACGCCAGCGCCATCCTGCTCGATCCCGAATACGGTTTGCCCGCAGCCCGCGCCCGCTCCTCGAATGCGGGCCTGCTTCTCGCCTATGAAAACAGCGGCTACGACAACACTCGCCCCGGCCGCCTGCCCGACCTTCTCGACATCTGGTCCGTTCGCCGCCTCGTCGGCGCCGGCGCGGATTGCATCAAGATTCTTCTCTACTACACGCCGTTCGATTCCCACGAAATCAACGACATCAAGCACGCCTGGGTTGAACGCATCGGCGCCGAATGCATCGCGCTCGATGTCCCATTTTTCCTGGAATTCGTAGGCTACGAAGAAGGCGGAGACGAAAAAACAATCGAGTTCGCGCGCAAAAAGCCCGAGGTCGTCACCAAAAGCATGGAAGAATTCTCGAAGCCGCAATACGCCGTGGACGTGCTGAAAGTCGAGGTCCCCGTGAATATGGCCTACGTCGCCGGCAGCAAAGCCTGCAAAGGCGAATCCGCCTACACGCGCGACGAAGCCAAAAAATATTTTCGCAGCGCCGCCGCGGTCGCCAAAAAGCCATTCATCTATCTTTCCGCCGGCGTCAGCAACGACGTCTTCAACGAGTCCCTCGAACTCGCCGCCGAAGCCGACACAAATTTCTCAGGCGTCCTCTGCGGCCGCGCCACCTGGAAAGAAGGCATCCCCGTCTACGCCAAGCAAGGCGTCAAAGCCCTCGAAGACTGGCTCAACGACCAGGGCGTAAAAAATATCAACAACGTGAACGCCCGGCTAAAAGCCGCCAAACCCTGGTTCAGCTTCTACGGCGCCAGCTCCGCCGCTGCACTAGCCGATTAGCCGCTTTCGCTGACACTTTGTTTATGAAGCCACGGCCTTTTCTAGCTAGCTACGGCTTGAGAATGATTAGTTGCTCCAATGTCTTGCTGTTCGCGCTAGCGTCCTCCAGGTCTGATGATCGATTGTTCGCAACGGTGCAGTCTTGGCTGATGATCTCCTCGGAGATAGTGGTTATCCTCAGTTTGCTCGGTCTTCTAACACGGCAGCGATGGCAGACTAAGCTGGTAGACGTGCTTTTTGCAATTCCAGCTTTGGCCATTGTTGTCTTTATCTCGATCAGTTCGGTGCCCGGTGTATGAAGCGACTCTGAGCCACGTCCAATGTCTAAGTTGAAGGCTTCGAACTCCACCGGTCAGCCACGGCATTTGTCACACAAAATCACGGTCCGCACCACCCGTCGCACAGAACTCAAGAACGTCACCGCCGAAATCGAAACCATCGTTCGCGATTCCGGCATCCAGTCCGGCATTTGCCACCTCTGCGTCCCGCACACCACCGCGGGCGTCATCGTAAATGAAGGCTACGATCCCGATGTCGCTCGCGACATGGAAGGCGCCTTCGACCGCCTCGTTCCCGATAGCCCCCTCTTCAAGCACGCAGAAGGAAATTCCGATTCGCACATCAAAACCGCGCTCGTGGGCTCGTCCGAAACCATCTTCATTGAAAACGGCCGCCTCGCCCTCGGCCGCTGGCAGGTAATCTTCTTCGCGGAATTCGACGGTCCCCGCACCCGCGAACTTCACGTGAAGCTTGTCCCCGACCAGTAACGTACGAGCCTCACCTCGCATTCGCTGTCATCCCGAGCGCAGCGAGGGATCTGCTTTTGTCTTTGCGGCCGTACAGCAATCCCGCGCCAGACTCCGCATTCCGTAAGGGTCGCCGCCGCCCTTCCGTACCGCCGGCGTCTCGCCGGCTCTTTTGACTCGCTCCGCATTCGCGTCCTCGCGCGGCTGCGTTACAATTGTTATTCCACCTATGCCCCTCGGCCTCTACATCCAAGTCCCTTTCTGCCAAACAAAATGCACCTACTGCAATTTCCACACAGGCGTCGTCTCGCGCGATCGTTACCAACCCTACGCGAACGCAGTCTGCCGCGAGATTAGCGACCCTCTTGCACTTGCGGCGTTAAATCTGGCCATTTCCTCGTCAGGGCACGGCTTTTCACCCAGAGGTACGAAGGGCAGCCGTGCCGAAAACTCGATCGCACCCAAAGGGGTTTCAACCCCTGAGGCAGGCCACTTATCAGTCGACACCGTCTACTTCGGTGGCGGCACCCCAAGCCTTCTCGACCCCGCTGCTCTCGCCAAAATTCTCGACGCTCTGCGCGCCACCTACTCGTTCGAAACTCCCGAAACCACCCTCGAAGCCGACCCCGAAACAATCACACCCGAAAAAGCAAAGTCCTGGCTAGCGGCAGGCTTCAACCGCATCAGCCTCGGCGTCCAATCCTTCAACGACCACGAACTTCAAGCCACCGGCCGCATGCATCGCCGCGCTGATATCGCCCGCGCCGCCGAAACCCTCCGCGCAGCCGGATTCGACAACATCAGCATGGATCTAATAATCGGCCTCCCGCATCAAACGCGCGAATCATGGGAGCAATCCGTCAGCGAGCTTCTCGCCCTACGCCCCGAACACATCTCCATCTACATGCTGGAAGTGGACGAAGGCAGCCACCTCGGCAAAGAATCCCTCGCAGGCGGCACGCGTTACAGCGCTCCCGCAATTCCCCCGGACGATACCCAAGCCGAATTCTACGATTCTGCCTGCACGCGTCTCGCAGCCGCTGGTTACGACCATTACGAAATTTCCAACTGGGCGCTTCCCAGCCGCCGCTCACGTCACAACCTGAAATACTGGCAGCGCGAACCGTACTTGGGCCTCGGCGCCGGCGCGCACTCCTTCGACGGCAAAACGCGCTGGGCCAACGCTCACGATTCCGCGCAATATGTCGCCATGATCGAACAGGGAATTACGCCGCGCGAGCAAATCGAGCCGGTCACTTCCGAGCAAGCCCTCGAAGAAGAATTTTTCCTAGGCCTACGCCAACTCGACGGCATCGATCTCGCGCAAATCGAACGCCGCTACGCCGCGAACGGCAACGGCACCAGCGCGCGCTTAGCCCAAATCCGAGCGCAAGTCGATTCGCTCTGCGCGCAAGGTTTGCTGCAACGAGAATCCGGCCGACTCCATCTCGCCTCCGATCGCCTCACCATCTCGACTTCCATCCTCGCCGAACTGCTCACATGACGAAGCCCACTAACATCCCTTGAACCAGGCGTTGCATCTAACTCTCTACGTGTTAGCCTTGTTAGCGCAAAAATGGAAAAGAAGAATCGGAATCACCGGCACCAAGCCGGAAGAAAGTACGGCTCAATGTGGTCGCACTCACAGCGACCTGGCACCCACCTCAGCAAATTTCTAATAGGAACAATCGAACTTTCAGAAAATTGCTTAACTCCAAGAAAATGCGCCACTAAGCAAAATTCTAATGGACACAAAATAGCCTTTTTCGGTTTTCTACATCTCGCCTCGGAGCCCGTTCGATGACCGCTCTCTCTCCCGTCGATCTTCGCAGCGACACAGTCACAAAACCAACTCCCGCCATGCGCCGCGCCATGGCCGAAGCCGAAGTGGGCGACGACGTCTACGGTGAGGACCCCACCGTCAATCGCCTCCAAAAACGCGCCGCAGAAATTTTCGAAAAGGAAGCCGCGCTCTTCGTCCCCACCGGCTGCATGGGCAACCTCCTCGCCATCAAAGGCTGGGCCCCGCCGACCAGCGAAGTAATCTGCGAGCAGCGCGCCCACATCAACCTCTACGAACTCGCCTCGATCTCCGCGATAGCGGGATGCCTTCCGCGTCCGACTCCCGCGCCCGATGGAATTCTCACCTGGGATCTGATCGAGCCGCTCATCCGTCCGAAAATTTATTACGACTCGCAGACCGCGCTGGTCGCGCTCGAAAATACGCATAACATGCATGGCGGCACCGTCTATCCGCAGGAAGTCTCGGACAACATCTGCGACCACGCCCACGCCGCGAATCTCAAAGTACATCTCGACGGCGCGCGAATCTTCAACGCGTCGGTTGCGCTCGGCCGCAGCGTCGCAGATCTCACCCGCAAATTCGATTCGGTGATGTTCTGCCTCTCGAAAGGTCTCGGAGCTCCCGTTGGTTCGCTGCTCCTGGGCCCTCGCGACTTCATCGAGAAAGCCCACATCGGCCGGAAGTTGCTGGGCGGCGGAATGCGCCAGATCGGAATTCTCGCTGCCGCCGGCCTCATCGCTCTGGAAGAAACGCCAAAAACTCTGCATCGCGACCACGAGAACGCCCGCTACCTCGCCAACGGTCTCGCCAAAATCAAAGGTGTAGCGATTGATCCGAAGAAGGTTGTAACGAACATTGTGATTTTTGATGTTAGCGCCACGGACCGCACCGCCGATGACATCTGCTCCGATATCGGCAAGCACAAAATTCTCTGCGGCTCCTCCGACAAATACGCCATCCGCATGGTGACGCATTTTGACGTGGACCGCGCCGGAATCGAGCGCGCCCTCGCCGCAACGTCAGAAGTCATAGCAGGACGCGCCCCGGCGGCTGCAGCGCACTAGGAGAGAAGAGTGAACTCTTCGCGAACTCAAAAAGTTCTTTGGGCCGGCGCGATTTTTATTCTGATTTCAGGTGGACTCATGACCATTCAAGCAGGCAGTTCCGCGGAAGCCGCGACGGAAGCTCCAGAAGGGCAGAGTTTTGTAACCCCCGAAGGCGCGCGCAAATTTATCGAAGCCGCCGAAACGAAACTCTTCGACTTGTGGATTCGTTCCGGCCGCGCGCAATGGGTTCATCAAACCTTCATCACCCACGACACCGAAATCCTCGGCGCTCAAGCTGACCAGGTGGTCAAGGCGACCACGGCCGATCTCGCTGCACAGTCGAATCAATACGAACACTTGAAGCTGCCCGAAGATGTGGCGCGAAAGATTTATCTTCTCAAACATTCCGTGGATATTCCCGCGCCGCGCGATCCCGCCGAGCAAGCAGAACTTTCGCAAATCGTAGCTTCGCTCGAGAGCGACTACGGGCAAGGGAAGTGGTGTCCGGATGGCCCGCAGGGAAAATGCCTCACGCTAAACGAAATGGAAAACATTATGGCGTCCAGCCGCGATCCGAAAGAACTCGAACGCGTTTGGGCCGGCTGGCATTCGATTGCGCCTCCCATGCGCCAGAAATATTCGCGCATGGTGGTGCTCGCCAATAAGGGTGCGCGCGAACTCGGATTCTCGAACGTCGGCGAAATGTGGCGCGCCGGTTACGACATGCCGCCCGACGCCTTCAGTGCGGACCTCGACCGCCTCTGGCAGCAGGTGCGTCCGCTCTACCTTTCGCTTTACACATACGTGCGCTCTAGCCTCGCGAAGAAATATGGCGCCGAGGTGGTGCGCGAAGATGCGCCCATTCCGGCCGACCTGCTTGGCAATATGTGGGCGCAGGACTGGTCGAACATTTATCCGCTTGTCGCGCCGCCCAATGCTGATCCGGGCTACGACCTCAGCGAAATTCTCAAAGCCAAGAATATTGGACCGGTTGACATGGTCCATTATGGCGAGCGTTTTTTCATGTCGCTCGGCTTTGCGGCGCTGCCGCCAACATTCTGGACTCGCTCGATGTTCACCAAGCCGCGCGACCGTGAAGTGGTCTGCCACGCGAGCGCCTGGGACATCGACTTCGTGGATGACCTGCGCATCAAAATGTGCATCGAGCAGAAGGCCGAAGATTTTTCCACCATTCACCACGAGCTCGGCCATAATTTTTATCAGCGCGCTTACGACAAGCAGCCGCCATTGTTCCGCGATAGCGCCAATGACGGCTTCCACGAAGCGATTGGCGACACGATCGCGCTTTCCGTCACGCCCGAATACCTGAAACAAATCGGGCTGCTCGAAACCGTTCCGCCCGCCTCGTCCGACATGGGTTTGCTGATGCACAAAGCGCTCGAGAAAGTCGCGTTTCTACCTTTCGGCTTGATGATCGACAAATGGCGCTGGGGCGTTTTCTCAGGAAAAATCGCGCCTTCGGATTACAACAACGCCTGGTGGGACCTCCGCCTGGAATATCAGGGAATCGCCCCGCCCGTCGCACGCAGCGAGGCGGATTTCGACCCGGGCGCGAAATACCATATCCCGTCGAACACTCCGTACGCCCGCTACTTCATGGCCGCGATTCTTCAATTCCAGTTCCATCGAGCATTGTGCAAGACGGCCGGCTACACGGGCCCTCTGAATCGCTGCTCCATCTACAACAACAAAGAAGCCGGCGCGAAACTTGCCAAAATGCTCGAAATGGGAAAAAGCCGCCCGTGGCCCGAAGCGCTCGAAGCACTCACCGGCCAAAGAGAAATGGACGCCTCCGCCATGCTCGAGTATTTCGCCCCTCTCAAAGCCTGGCTCGACGAGCAAAACAAGAAGAACGGCGCCAAAGAAGGCTGGTAGGCACATGCCGCAAAAGCCGACGTGTCGAATCGCGTGCTTTCATGGTATAAATGAAACCGACAGTCACATATATCCTAAATTTATAGCGAGGGATCTTGGAATTCTCACTCACTGACGAACAAAAGCAGTTGCGGCGCACGGTTCGCGAGTTTGCCGATGCCGAGATTCTTCCCCATGTGATGGAGTGGGACGAGGTTTCCAAGTTTCCGTCTGAAATAATCCCAAAGCTCGCCGAAATGGGCTTTCTCGGCGTGATCTTCCCCGAAAAATATGGCGGCGCGGGAATGGGCTACATCGAGTACGCGATCATTATTGAGGAGCTTTCGCGCGTGGACGGTTCAATCGGAATCATCGTCGCGGCGCACAATTCGCTATGCACGAATCACATCTATAAGTTCGGAACCGAAGAGCAAAAGAAGAAATACGTCACTCCGCTCGCGCAGGGTAAAAAGCTAGGCTGCTGGTCGCTGACGGAACCTGAGGCGGGCTCGGATGCAGGCGGAACGCGCACCACCGCCGTGCGTAAGGACGGGGGCTGGCTGCTCAACGGCTCGAAAACCTTCACCACGAACGGCCACTACGCGGACGTCTGCGTGGGAATGGCGGTGACCGACGCGTCGAAGAAGAGCCACGGCATTTCGGCGTTCGTCATCGAGAAGGGAACTCCGGGATTTCGTCCTGGGAAAAAGGAAAACAAGCTCGGGCTGCGAGCCAGCGACACCTCCGAAGTGGTTTTCACCGATTGCAAAGTGCCCGCCGAAAATCTACTCGGCAAAGAAGGCGAGGGGTTCGTCAACAGCCTTCAAATCCTCGACGGCGGCCGAATCTCGATCGCATCGCTCGGCCTGGGAATGGCGCAAGGCGCCTACGAATGCTCGGTGAAGTACGCCAAGCAGCGCAAACAATTCGGCAAGCCCATCGCCGATTTTCAAGCCATCCAGTTCAAGCTCGCCGACATGGCTACACAAATCGAAGCCGCCAGGCTCCTCACCTATCAAGCCGCGTGGCTCGCCGATCGCGCTATTGCCGCCGGCGATCACGATTTACGCATCACGCGCGAATCCAGCATGGCAAAGCTCTACGCCGGAGAAGTAGCCGTCCGCGTGGCTAACGAAGCGGTCCAAATCCACGGCGGCTACGGCTTCATCAAGGATTACCCGGCCGAAAAATATTATCGCGACGTGAAACTTTGCACCATCGGCGAAGGCACCAGCGAAATTCAGCGCCTCGTGATCGCCCGCCAGATTCTGGGAAAGAAATAATTGCCACTTGTGCGAGAATTATCCCCGGCCGAATGACCGTCTCCGTCGAAAACTGGGCAGAGCAGGTGCGCGCTGGCGATGTGCGCGCGATTTCGCGCGCCGTTTCTGCGATTGAAAATCGCTCGAGCGAAGCGGAAGAAATTCTGCGCCAAGTTTTCCCATACACAGGCAATGCATATTTAGTCGGGATCACGGGCGCGCCAGGAACGGGAAAGAGCACGCTCGTGGATCGCCTGGCCGGGCATTATCGCAGCGAAAAGAAAACGGTCGGCATCATTGCGGTGGACCCGTCGAGCCCTTTCACAGGCGGCGCAATCCTTGGCGACCGCGTGCGGATGCAAGGGCACGCCACCGACTCAGGAATTTTCATCCGCTCGATGGCCACGCGCGGCTATCTGGGCGGGCTCGCGCAAGCCACCGGCGACACAGCGCTGCTTCTCGATGCGGCAGGGAAGCAGATGATTCTGGTTGAAACCGTCGGCGTGGGGCAGGGCGAGATTCAAATTGTGCGGCTGGCGGATTGCACGATCGTGGTGCTGGTGCCGGGCATGGGCGACGACGTGCAGAGCCTGAAGGCCGGCTTGATGGAGATTGGTGACATTTTCGTGATCAATAAGTCTGATCGCGAAGGCGCCGACCGCTTCGAGCAGCAGCTTCGCGGCGTGCTCGGCATCGTGCCGGAGCGCGAAGGCTGGAAGCCGCCTATCGTGCGGACAATTGCCACGGAAAATAAAGGCATCGACGCCTTGGCGCACCAAATCGAGCTCTTTCGCGCGCATTTCGATCAGGCGCAGGAGCGGCGCGCCCGTGAAGTGGAGCATTGGAAGGAATGGCTACTGCGGTTGCTTGAAAGCCGGCTTATGGAGCGAGTGGTGGGAGCGCACATGAATGAAGCGCAGTTCGACGCACTGGCGGCGGATGTGGCAGCTCGAAAGAAGGATCCTTACGCCGCGGTGAACGAAATTCTCGCCCGCGCGGGAATCGGAGCCAAGCGTTGAAACTGGGCGACCTGGAATTTCACATCATCGAAGCCGGCCGGTTTGCTCTCGATGGCGGCGCGATGTTCGGCGTGATTCCCAAGCCGATGTGGGAGAAGAAAGCTCCGGCGGATGCGCGGAATCGCATCGCCATGGCGATGAATTCGCTGCTCGTCTACGCCGGGGGCAAGCGCATCCTGATCGAGACCGGCGCCGGCGACAAGCACAACGACAAATTTCGCGAGATCTACGCGCTCGAGGGGCCTACGCTCATTGAAGGTCTCCGCCACTACGGGCACCATCCCGACGACATCGATATCGTGATCAACACGCATCTGCATTTTGACCATTGCGGCGGCAACACGCGCATCGTGAGTGACAAAGTGGTTCCGACCTTTCGCAATGCGCGCTACGTGGTGCAGCGCGGCGAATTCGAGCACGCCAAGAATCCCACCGAGCGCGACCGCGCCAGCTATTTTCCCGATAATTTTGTGCCGCTCGACGCAGCGGGAAAGCTGTCGCTGATCGGAGACGATCGCGTGATCGCGCCGGGCGTGGAGCTGATTCGCACGCCGGGACACAACGCGGACATGATGTGCGTGAGGCTGCATGGCGGCGGCAAGTCGGCGTTTCTGTTCGACGACCTGATTCCCATGACGCCGCATCTTTCGCTGCCCTGGATCATGGGTTATGACCTCTACCCGCTGCAGACGCTCGAGAATAAAAAGAAATGGATTCCGCAAGTGGTGCAGGGCGAATGGCTCGCGCTTTTCGTGCATGATCCGCACGTGCCGGCGGCGTATTTGCGCGAGCACGAAGGCAAAATAGAAATCGAGCCGGCGAAGGTAGATTGACGCATGCCCAAATCGAAAAAGCGGAATGCGAAAGACCCGATCGAGGTCGGCATCATCGGCGGCAGCGGCCTGTACGGCATGCCCGGCCTCTCAAACACACGCGAAATTCGCGTGAAGACTCCTTTCGGCGATCCGTCGGACGCTTTTATCACCGGAACGCTCGAAGGCCGCCGCGTGGCATTTCTCGCGCGTCATGGGCGCGGCCATCGCCTATCGCCCAGCGAAATCAACTATCGCGCGAATATTTTCGCGATGAAGCTGCTTGGCGCGGAGCGCATCATTTCTATCAGCGCCGTCGGGTCGCTCCGAGACGATCTGCCACCGCTCGATTTCCTGATCCCCGATCAGTTCTTCGATCGCACCCGCCTGCGCGTCGCTACGTTTTTCGGTGGCGGAATCGTGGCGCACGTCGGCTTCGACAAGCCCACCTGCACGCACCTCTCAGCGCATCTCGCGGATGCCTCCGAGCGCGCAGGCGTGAAGACGCATCGCGGCGGCACCTACGTCTGCATGGAGGGCCCGCAATTTTCGACGCTCGCGGAGTCGCATACCTACCGCCAGCTGCGGTTTCGACGTGATCGGCATGACGAACCTCACCGAAGCGAAACTCGCGCGCGAGGCCGAGATCTGTTACGCGACGATTGCCATGATCACCGATTACGATTGCTGGCACCCGCAGCACGACGCCGTCACGCTGAGCGAAATTCTTTCGAATCTGAACCACAACACGGAGAACGTTCAGCGCGCGGTGAAAGAAGCTGTGCGCGATCTTGCGGAAGACCGCGCGTGCAAGTGCGGATCGGCACTTGCGCACGCCATCGTCACGGATCGCAAGATGATTCCCGCGGCCGCAAAGAAGCGGCTCGCCCCCCTCGTGGGCAAATATCTTTCGTAACCCGGAGCGTTCATGTCCTTGCTGGTAGTGGGCTCAGTTGCGTTTGACGGAATCGAAACGCCATTCGGAAAAGTGGATAAGACGCTCGGCGGGGCCGCGAGCTATTTCGCGCTGGCTGCGAGCCACTTCACGCCGGTGCGCGTGGTGGGAATCGTCGGTGATGATTTCACCGCGCGCGAAAAAGGCATCCTGGGCGGACGCAACGGGCGAATCGATCTCGAAGGCGTCGAACATGCTCCGGGGAAATCGTTCTTCTGGGCGGGGCGTTACAACCAGAACATGAACGAACGCACCACGCTGACAACCGAGCTGAACGTATTCGCGAATTTTCAGCCGAAGCTGCCGAAGGCCTACCTCGATACTTCATTTATTTTTCTCGGGAACATTCAGCCCACGCTGCAACTTTCCGTGCTGAAGCAAATGAAGCGCAAGCCCGTGCTCGTGGGCCTGGACTCAATGAACTACTGGATCGAGCGCACGGGAAGCGAGCTGCGCGAAACGCTGAAGCACATTCAAGTGCTGGTGATCAACGACGACGAGACGCGCCAGCTGACCGGCGAACACAACCTGACGCGCGCCGCCAAAGATATTTTCAAGATGGGCCCAAAGATACTGGTCATCAAGCGCGGCGAGCATGGCGCGCTTCTCGTTCATCGCGATTTTCTTTTCGCCGTGCCTGCGTTTCCACTCGAGGAAGTTCACGATCCCACGGGCGCGGGCGATAGTTTCGCCGGGGGTTTCATGGGATCGCTCGCCCGCGACGGCCGCGTGAACGAAAAATCGCTGCGCCGCGCGATGGTGTACGGTTCGGTGATGGGCAGCTTCACATGCGAGCGCTTCGGCGTCGAACGTCTCACTACCTTGAAACTGAGCGAGATCAAGGCGCGCGCCCGGCATTTTTCGAAGCTCACTTCGTTCACATTGTAGGCGGCCGCGGCGAAAGCTCGCCCATCAGCATTGTAGAATCGTCCATCGTGGAATCCGGCCGCCGCAGGGAGGATGCGATGTTCCAAGACCTGAGCACTGTAATTGTTGGCAGGCTCCTGCTCGCCGCGCTGCTGGGTGGCGTCGTGGGACTCGAGCGGGAACTGCGCCACAAACCCGCCGGCTTTCGCACCATGATGTTGATCTGCATCGGCGCGGCTCTCTTTACGATCATCTCTTATGAAATGGCGTCCAATCTGGGCGGCGATCACACGCGCATCGCAGCTCAAATTATTCCCGGGATTGGTTTCATCGGCGCGGGCGTGGTGATTCGCGAACGTGGGGCGGTGGTGGGCATCACGAGTGCGGCGACGATTTTCGTGATTGCGAGTGTCGGCATGACTGTCGGAGCGGGCTTCCCAATGACCGCGATTTTCACCACACTACTTCTCCTCGTCTCGCTGGTTTTTCTGGGGCTCATCGAAGATCGAATCGGCCTGCACACTCGCCTGCTGACTTTCACAATGACCACGCCGCCTGGCGACCCGGGTATCCTCGAACGCGTTCACCAGATTGTCCAAGAAGCCGGAATCCAGGCGGTGCGGTGGAAGACGCACAAGTCTCAGACGGGCTCTGCCGTTGTTGAGTTCGACGCAGAGGTGAGCACGCCGAAAGAGCGCGAGTTGCTGAATCGCCTCACCGCGCTCAATGTGCACTGCGAAGCTCGTCCGGTGGTCCCGTAGATTTGCGCGGCCGGTCACAGCGAGCCAACCATTCGGCGCACACGGGAATCCGAGTTGACGGCCTGCGCGACGGATGCTATCAATTCGAGTGCTCGTTTCTGCTGGCCGGTTGCGGAGGCCTTCGGTTTTCCTCGCGTCAAGAGCCGCGGGTTCCAAGCCCGAGCGGCTTCGGGGTTTCCGAGAGATTTCAGGAGGTTTTCTTGAGGCGTTTGCGGTGGACTGCGGCTGTTCTTCTAGTCTTCTCGGCATTCCCTGTACTGAACAGTTGCTCCAGCGGTCCCGGCAATATACCCACGCCGGCCATCGGCTCGATTTCTCCCGACAGCATCACGGCCGGTAGCGCTGCGCTCACACTTTTTGTCAGCGGAACTGGATTCGAAAGCAATACGACGGGCTTTTTGGACGGTACCTCTCGCCCCAGCAAGTTCAACACGGTTACGGGCCAAATTGAGATGTCGCTCACAGCCGAAGATGTTGCCGTTCCGGATGCTTCGGTTCAGGTGTCCGTCGCAAACCCGCTGCCCGGCGGAACCTCCAATACGCTCACGTTTGTGGTCAATCCCGTCGCGAACGGAGCGCCCACCATCACCGGGTTTACTCCCCCCAGCGCCTCCGCTGGCACGATGGGACCTTTTGCAGTCAGCGTTGCCGGTACGGGTTTCGTGCAAACGTCCGTGGTGAGTTGGAATGGAAGCCCCCGCGCCACCACCTTCGTCAGCTCGTCGCAATTGATGGTCAATTTCACCACGCAGGATCTCGCCACTGCCGGCTCTGGAAGCGTGTCGGTCTCGAATCCCGCGCCGGGCGGCGGCGTTTCGCCTTCCAAGAATTTCCTGGTCAACTAGTCTTTATTTTCCGTAGCTATTTTTCGCTCATTTTCCGCTGAGTCGGGCTACGAAGAGATTCAAGAAGCGATCGGCATCAATGTCCACTGCCACGTGCACATTCGGCTGCACTGGATCGAAGCCTTCGAAGACGAATCGGTCACCACGCCACACACGCCTCTCGACCGCGTTAATGCGATTTGCCACCGTCTCGCCTCGCGTATAGGCCCCCTGCGTTTCCACATCGACGTGCCAGAATTCCGTCTCGACCAGCGTTGAATCAAGAGCCGCGGCCACGGCTGTCGGGTCGTACATGCGCATTCCGCCCCAGCCTTGTTTTTCGCCGTAACCGATAATTTGATTGATCACCTTGACGGCGAAATCGCTTTCCGGCCCGTGCGTGCGGCTGAAAGTGGCGAGTCGTTCGCGCGTGAAAACGGTCTTGGCGCCGATGCCCAGCGTGCACATCGTTACTTTCCAACCGGCTTGGAATACGATCTGCGCCGCTTCAGGATCGCCGAAGATATTCGCCTCGGCCGCTGCCGTGGAATTTCCGCCGTTGATTGACCCGCCCATGATGATCACTTCCTTGATGAGCGACGATACGGACGGATCTTTTTGCAAAGCGAGTGCGAGATTCGTAAGCGGCCCGATTGCGATCAACGTGATTTCATGCGGCATCTGGTGCGCCATCTCGATGATCAGGTCGGGGCCGAATCGCGGATCCACATGGCACTTCGACGGCGGAAGCTCGATATCGCCCAGGCCGTTCTTTCCATGCACAGCGTCGTTCGTGATCAGCTTTTGAAATAGCGGTTCGAGCGCCCCAGCCGCCACAGGAATATCGCACCGGTTCGCGAGGGACACGAGGCGCAAGCCGTTCTCGAGCACCTGCTTTCCCGGCGCGTTTCCCGGCACCACGGTGATGGCTTTCACATTTAGCTCCGGGGAATTCAGCGCCAAGAGGATGGCCATGGCGTCGTCCGTCCCCGGATCGGTGTCAATGATCACGGTCCTTGTCTCGGTGGGAGCAGTCGGGTTAACCGGTCGCAGTGTCGAGTGGCCAGCCGTCGGAGCTATGAAACGGGCGCAGAGAACAACGACAAAGACGGCAAATGGGAGAAAGCTTTTCAAGGGGCCTCCTGAAGCTCGCAAACGCACAGCGTAGTTGGCGGCGGCCGATAATACCGCAAGCAGCCTGCGTGGGGCACTGGGCTTCGACGCGACGCTACTATCCAAATGCAAACGCCTTGCGCCGCGCTTCTGGACTCGCCTCGGAAAATTCCTTATTCTCGATTGCGGCACATGCCCCAACCTTTGAAGCCGCCCGTGCTGCGAACCGGCGACACCATCCGCATTCTCTCGCTTTCAAGTCCGGTTGAAGAGGAGCGCGTAAAGAAGGGGCGTGACGTGTTGGCAGATCAATTTGGATTTAAGGTACGGTTAGATGAAGACGAAGTGTTCGCGAAGGATGGATTTTTCGCTGGATCAGCCGAGGCGCGTTGCGCTGCATTGCAGTCAGCGATCGCGGAGCAGGACACGCGCGCGATTTTCTGTACGCGTGGCGGATACGGCTCGAACTATTTGCTGGATTGCCTTCACCTCGAGGGAGCGGCGCCAAAGATCCTATGCGGTTTCAGTGATATCACATCGCTACACGCCTATCTATGGCAGAAACTCCGCTGGGTCACACTTTACGGCCCCATGGTCGCAGCCGGGCTCGATCGCGGAGCCGGCGCTCCTGAAGGATACGATTCCGATACCTTCACGCGGGCGCTCACAGAGTCGAAACAAGGTTGGTCCATCGCTCTCAAAGGCGAGTCAATCAGGGCCGGTTCAAGCGACGGCACACTTCTCGGCGGCTGCCTGAATCTGGTCGAAACGACGATCGGAACTCCGTGGGAACTCGATACACGCGGCGCGATTCTGATTCTCGAAGATCGCGCCATGAAGCCGTGGCAGGTGGACAAAGCCTTGATGCACCTGAAGCAAGCCGGAAAATTCCGTGGAATTGCAGGTATCGTCCTCGGAGATTTTCCCGAGAGCAATCCCGCGCAGGGGAGCGAGAGCGTGAGAGATGTCGCGCGGCGCATCCTAGCGCCACTAGGAGTTCCCATCGTGTTCGGCGCGCCGATCGGGCACACTTCTCGACCGATGCTCACGCTTCCTTTGGGCGTTCAGGCGCGTCTATCGGCCGATGGCGAAGGCAAGCTCGAAATTCTGGAGCCAGCCTGCTCGAGATGATCTTCGCGACGCTGACGTGTTCCTGGCGCTTTTGACGTTGCTTTTCGTACCGCTGGCCTCCGGCCGGCGCTTTTGACCTTCTCTTTGAGGTGAAGTGATTTGACGCGCACAGAAACAAACGCCGAACACATCCACCTCCTCGGAATCGCGGGCTCAGCCATGGCGCCCGTAGCCGGCATGTTGAAAGAGCGCGGCTTCCACGTTACGGGTTCGGACATCAACGTCTACCCACCGGCCTCCACGCTGCTCGATTCTCTCGGCATTCCCTGGAACGAAGGCTTCCGAGAGGAGAATCTGAAGCCCGTGCCCGATCTGGTCGTAATCGGCAACGTCATCGCTCGCGGAAATCCGGAACTCGAAGTCATCCTCGACGAGAAAATTCCGTACTGCTCGATGCCGCAGCTTCTCGAAGACTATTTCATCCGCGGCCACACCTCGATCGTGGTCGCCGGAACCCATGGCAAGACCACAACCACCGCGATGCTTGCCTGGATTTTCCAGGTCGCCGGGCGTCGGCCGGATTTTCTCGTCGGCGGCGTAATCCCGAATTTCAACGATCGCAGCTACGGGCTCGGCGGCGGCGAAGAGTTCATCATCGAAGGCGACGAATACGAGACCGCGTTTTTCGATCGCGGCCCGAAATTTCTCCACTACCATCCCGATGAATTGGTTCTCACTTCGCTCGAATACGATCACGCGGACATTTATCCGAATCTCGAATCCATCGCGCTGCAGTTTCGCCGCCTCGTCAATCTTGTTCCGCGACGCGGCCGCGTCCTGATCTGGGGCGAAAGCGTCGATTTAAAGGAAGCCGCCGCGAAAGCGTTTTGCCCCGTCGAGTCGTTCGGCCTTACGCCCGAATGCGACTGGTGCGCGGGCGATATTCTTTGGCACGACAACGCGACGGAATTCCGTGTTGTATATAGAGGCAGCGAAGTGACGCGCGTACGCATGCCGGTGGCGGGGCGGCACAATGTGCTGGACGCTCTCGCTGCAATCGCAATTGCCTATGGACGCGGCGTCGAATGCGAAGCGATCGAACGCGCGATGGCTACGTTTCAAAGTGTCCGCCGCCGGATGGAAATCAAAGGCGAAGCGGGCGGCATCCTGGTGGTAGAAGACTTCGCGCACCATCCAACCGCGATTCGCATGACCCTCGAAGCTACGCGCACCCGCTGGCCCGGCCGCAAAGTCTGGGCGGCCATCGAGCCGCGATCGAACACCATGCGACGCAAAATATTTCAGGATGTGCTGCCGGAAGCGCTGGCCGTCGCCGATGTGGTCGCAATCGGCCCGGTAAATCGCGCTCAATTGCTTACTGACGAGGATCGCTTCTCTCCGGACGCCGTGGCCGAATCGATTCGCAAGCGAGGCCGCGCCGCGCAGGCCTTTCCATCGGCGGAGGCGATAGCCGAGTATTTTGCAGACAATGTAAAGCCGGGCGACATGGTGATGGTGATGTCGAACGGCAGCTTCGATGGGCTTTGCAACAAACTGCTCGACAAACTCAAATCTCGTACGGGAGTTCGCGGATGACGCGTTGCGCGATTCTCAGATGCCGATTTATTTTCGCTGCATGCTTCGCGCTGCTTGTTGCCGCGCGACCCGCCGTCGCTACCATCGAATACAAGATTTCGCTCGCGCATCCTGAGAAGCACGCGTTTCAGGTCGTGATGCGAGTTCCTGTGGACGCAGACCAGCGTGCCGACCAGCGCGATCTGATCGTCGCGCTGCCTGCGTGGAATGCGCTCTACCAGGTGCGTGATTTCGCCTATCGAGTGCGCGACGTTCGAATTGGCAAAGTCACCGCCGGTACAGCTGCAATCGTTCCGTACAAAATGGATAAGCAAACCTGGCGAATCCCGGCTTCAGCTGCGGTTGATGGAGCGATCGAGATCGAATACTCGATATCGTGGGATGAAGCCGGCCCATTCAACTCGCAGCTGAGCGGGCACCACGCATTCGTGAATTTTGCTGAGGTTCTGATGTACGTTCCCGACCGCCGTGCGGAAAATGTCGAGGTCAAGTTCACAGATGTCCCGCCCGACTGGAAATCGATCGCCGAACTTCCTTCCGGTTCCGCGCCGAACTCTTTTACCGCGGAGAGCTACGACAAGCTGGTCGACGCTCCGGTTGAAATCAGCAAATTCGAGGAATTTGAGTTCGAGAATGCCGGCGCGCATTTCCGGGTGGTAGTCGATTCCAGAGACTGGAACCGCGCCACGCTCGAGGATTCGCTGAAACGGATCACCGGCTACGAAGTGAAGCTGATGGGCGGTCCGCCGTTCAAGGAATACACATTTTTCTTCCACATCGGCGCGTATCCAGATGCGGGTGGCGGCGGGATGGAGCATGCGAACTGCACTGCGATTGGCGGCAGTTCGGTCGAAATGGTCTCGGCCATTGCCGCGCACGAATTCTTTCACGCCTGGAATGTGAAACGAATCCGCCCGCAAAGCCTCGAGCCGGTGGACTACACGAAAGAGCAATATTCGCGCGCGCTCTGGTTCGCCGAGGGCGTGACGAGCACCTACGGCTCGTTCGCGCTCGAGCGCAGCGGTATCTGGAACAAAGACAAATGGTATGTCGACCTCGCACAGCAGGTCTGCGAGCTTCAATCGCGTCCCGCGCGCAAATGGCAGAGCGTGGAGGAATCGAGCCTCGATACCTGGTTCGATAAATACGACGCGTACAATCTCGCCGACCGCAGCATCTCCTATTACAACAAGGGCCAGCTCATCGGCGACATGCTCGACCTTGCGATTCGCGAGGCCACCGACAACCACAAGTCGCTGGATGACGTGTTGCGAAGCCTCAACGATCTTGCGAAGCAGAGAAAGTTCTACGATGAGAGCGCTGGAATCCGCTCGGTGGTGGAAGAAGTATCCGGCACAAGTTTCGAGGATTTCTTCCGTCGTTATGTTTCCGGGCTCGATGAAATCCCATACGACCAGTTTCTCGCCCACGCAGGCCTTTCCCTCAAAAGCGAATTCCGCCAGAGCGCCGACGCGGGCTTTCTGGTGGGACGCTCCTCGGATGGGCCTGCGGTCGTGGCCGTCACGCCTGGCAGCGGAGCGCAGGCAGCTGGTTTGCGCGTTGACGATATCTTGGTCGAGTTGAATGGTGCGCCCATATCCGGGAGAATTTCGGCGTGGATGCGCGAACGCACGCCTGGCGAAACCATCAAATTGAAAGTGCGCCGCGATGGAGTGGAGCGCGAGCTGTCGTTTGCGGTCGGGGCGCGCGAAGAGAATCACTGCACGGTCGTCGAGGTGGCGCATCCGACGGAGAAGCAGCTTCGCATTCGCACCGGTCTTCTGCGTGGAACCACGGAGTAAGGTGCGGGACCGAGCGCTCAACTCTTCACTCGACCGGAAGCGCCGTTCGCGTTCACAATTGCAACGCGGAAAATGATACGAACCATCGCCGTCGTTCTGTTCCTCGCGTTGGCACTCCTGCTGGTAATGCCGTTCTTCATTTTGTGGACGCTGCTCACCGGCACGGCGGATTTGATGTACGAAGTGGCGATGAAGACGGTGCGCGCGTCGCTGCGCATCGCGAAAATCAGAGTGCGCGTCGAAGGCCTCGAGAATATTCCGCCGGGCGTGTGCATTTTCGCGGCGAATCATATTTCGAACGTCGATCCGATCGCGTTTGTCCCCGCAATTCCGCGGCGCGTTTCTGTCCTACTTAAGACCGAACTGTTTCGCATTCCGATTCTCTCTACAGCCATGCGCCTGGCAAAATTTGTGCCGGTCGATCGCGCCGACAAAGAAGCGGCGGTAGCCAGCGTCAGTGTTGCGTTGGGCGTGCTGAAGGGAGGGCTGTCGCTCGCCGTGTATCCGGAAGGCACGCGAAGTCCCGATGGCCGGCTGAAGCCGTTCAAGAAGGGGACCTTCGCTCTGGCGATTGAAGCTGGGGTGCCGATCGTGCCCGTTTCGATTTCGGGGGCGCAGCACTTGATGCGCAAGGGTGAATGGACGATGCGGCCGGGAGAAATCGTGGTGCGGTTCGGTGCTCCTGTGGATGCGTCGCAATACACGATGGAGCGGCGAATGGAATTACTCGCGCGAGTGGAAGAACTGGTAGCGGCGGGATTGCCCGAAGATCAGCAGCCCCTCTCCGCTCCGGATCACGCCGATGAGAAATCCCAACAGCGATAGTAAAATGAGCTCGCAAAGATGCGTCGGTAGAAAGGGGATTCGATGAAGAAATACCGATGGCTCGCGCTTTTCCTGCTGTTTCCTCTGATGGCCGCGTCCGCGGACGATGACCTTGCACGTCATTGGGCCTACGACAAAAATCAGCCGCTCGAAATGTCGCAAGCCGGCGTGCAGGAGCGGGATGGAATCAAGATTTACGACATCAGCTACAAAGCGTCGGTTGGCGATCGCGCATCGCTCGTCGGACCGAACGGCGGCAATGTGACCGCATATCTCGTCGTACCTCCGGGCAAAGGCCCGTTTCCGGCGGTGATTTACGGGCACTGGTGCATGCCCGGCTCGGAGAAGGAAAATCGCAAAGAATTTCTCGACGAAGCGGTGGTGCTGGCGCATTCGGGCGTAATTTCTCTTTTGCCCGACCATGTGATCTTGCATCCTGGGTTCGTCGCCGATAATTCTCCGCTGAACGAACAGCAGGTCGCGGTCGAAGTGCAGCAGGACATCAATCTGCGGCGAGGCGCTGATTTGTTGCTCGCGCGCGATGATGTCGATCCGAAGCGGCTCGCATATGTGGGACACAGCTGCGATGCGGGTGCCGGTGCATTTCTCACTGGAATCGACAAACGGTTCAAAGCTTTCGTCCTGATGGCGGGCGGTTGGCCGGATGATGTGTTCAAGAAATCGCCGATGTGGGAGCAATATCGGCAGAAAATCGGAGCTGAGAAATTTGATGCGTTTCAGGCCAAGTATTCCTGGATGGATACGGGAAAATACGTGTCGCACGCGGCGCCGGCTAGCGTTTTCCTTCAGTTTGCGACCGATGAGCCATACGCGTCCGTCGAAATGGACAAGGAGTACTTCGCAATTGTCAGCGAGCCGAAGCGCATGAGGATTTACGAAGCGCCTCACGCGTTGAACGCCGACGCGACGCGCGATCGCATCGCGTTTCTCGCCGAGCAGCTTTTGTTCAAGGTGCCCGATCCGAAAGCTGTGGCGGGGATTCCGGTGCTGGTGCAGCCGCCCTGGCCGAAGGACGCGCAGTAGGCAATGCGCGCGGCGTTCGGTTTGGGCGGGGATCATTTGCCCGACGCCGAGCGAAGGCTGGCCACTTCGGCGCGTAGCTCGCGCAATTCTTTCTGCAAGTGGGGAAGGCGATTGAAAACGGCGATGGATTTTCGCCACGCGAGATTGTCCATCGCGGGGTAGCCCGAATAGATTGCGCCGGCGGGTACGTCACTCGGGACGCCGGATTGTGCCGTGAGCGTTGCGCCATCGCCGATCGTGAGATGTCCCGCCGCGCCGACTTGCCCCGCAAGAATGCATTTGTTGCCGACGTGAGTTGTGCCCGCGAGACCTACCTGGCCGCACAGCAACGTATCTTCACCGACTTTTGAGGCGTGGCCTACCTGAACCATGTTGTCGAGTTTTGTGCCGCGGCCGATTTGTGTTTCGCCGACTGTGGCGCGATCGACTGCACTTTGCGCCTGAACTTCGACGTCATCGCCGATGATCGCTATTCCGCTCTGGCGCATCTTGTACCAGGTTCCGTCGGATTGGCGCGCGAAGCCGAAGCCGTCGCTGCCGATTACGACTCCGTTCTGGAGCAGGACGCGATGGCCGATGCGGCAGTGCTCGCGTACCGCGCAGTGCGAGTGGGCGAAGAAGTCGTCGCCAATTTTCGCGCCGCGATAGATCGCGACGAAGCTGTGCAGCACGGCGTTGCGTCCGATCTCGACGTCTTCATCAACGAAGCAGTACGGGCCGATGTGCGCGCCTGCGCCGATCTTTGCTGACTTCGCGACGACGGCGGTGGGATGGACCGCGGCGGGGAATTTCGGCGCGGGGTGAAAGATCTCGATGGCGCGGGCGAAATCGAGATAGGGATTCGCGGAGCGCAGGGCCGCGATGCGAACGGGGCCGGCGTCGAGGGCGATCAGGATTGCGGAGGCGCGCGTGGTTTCAAGCGCGGGGCGATATTTGAGATTTGCGAGGAATGTCAAGTCGCCGGGTCCGGCGTCTTCGATTCCTGCTACGCCTCGGATTTCGGCGTTCGGGTCGCCTTCGAGCTTGCAGCTGAGTTTTTCGGCGATTTCACTGAGTTTCATGCGGGCTCTCCTTCGCGCCCGCATTGTATTCTGGTTTTCGCTGTGGGATTCACGGAAAAGGCCACTGGCCTTAGGATGAGCGCGAACCAACTGGGTCCGCCGATCGTGCGGCGCGTGGGCGTTATTGGTTAGCTTTCGTTTGGGCGGTTAGTCGGATAATATGCGCTCTATGAATCATGAAGAGGTTGCGAAGGGGCTGCGAGCCCGGCTGGAAAAATTGGAGCAAACGATTGTTCATGCTGACGTTAAGGAGCACTTTCTATCGTTTGCCAAGAAGAACCTCGATGAACTCGAACGTTCCTGGATTCAGCACGGCCCGAAGCATATCGCGGATGTGATGTTGCCGCTGATAGAAGAGCAAGTGGCGCGTGTTGAGGTAGCAGTGGCGAAGTACGGCCCAACTATACGAATGATCGCAGGTTAGGGGCGGCTGAAATTTGAAGGTCCCTGGGCTAAAGCCCATCGAGGGGGCGAGCGTTTTTTCGCCGGGCTGAAGTCCGGCTCCCCCTGATAAATCAGGGGGCTCCCACCGGTAAGGCAAAAACTTCATGACGAAGCTGCGGCGACGTAGGAGCGGGAGGGTTCGTGGACGAGAAGCCGGACTGGAAAAATCATGGCGTGCGCATTGTGCGCAGCGGGGAGCTGGACACGAATACGCCGCAGACGCGGGGGATGACGCGGGCTGAGGCTATTTCGCATGCGCGAGTGGGGGCGCAGAAGCTTTGGGCTGGGACTGTGACTGTTCATCCACGGGCGAGGACTGGGCCGCATCATCATGGGGAACTCGAGACCGTGATTTACATCGTGAGCGGGCGGGCGCGGTTGCGTTGGGGCGAGAAGCTGGAGTTTGTGGATGAGGCTGGGCCGGGGGATTTTGTTTACGTGCCGCCGTATGTGCCGCATCAGGAGTTGAATGCGCGGGCGGATGTGCCGGTGGAGGCGGTGCTGGTGCGGAGCGGGCAGGAGCCTGTTGTGGTGAATTTGGATATTCCGAGTCCGGAGGACGAGCCGGAGGCGGGGGAGGCGGATCCGTTTCATTCGGGGCCGCGATCGAGCTAACGCGCGAATGCGCCGGGGCTAAAGCCCATCGAACGAGCGAAAGCTCTTTCGCCGGGCTGAAATCCGGCTCCCCCTGATGAATCAGGGGGAGCCCACCTGAAGAGCGCGCTTCGTAAATTGACTACGAACCGACAACGCTATTCGCTGAAGAGTTTGGGTTGGGCGGCGGAAGCGGCGGCGCCGGTGCGGGAGTCGCGTGGGGAGCGGCGGGCTATGCCTACTACGCCGAGGACCTTCATTTCGGCGAGGGCTGAGCGGGGGATGAACATGCGCAAATTGTTGCCGTGGAGGTCGGGGGGTGTTAGCTGGACGCCTGTGTCGAGCATGTCGAGGAGGTCGTTGGCTACGATGCCTTCCATAACGTCGTCGTCGCGGAAGCGGAGGCGGACCCAGAGGCCGTCGAGCTTGGGGCGGCTGAGGAAGGTCTTGCGCTCGGGCTCGAAATCGTCGGTAAATTCGCGGACGAAGTAGATGGACTTCACGTCGTCGAGGGCCAGGGAGCGGTGCTCGCCATCCAGGGTGAGCAGGTCGATGGTCTCGGAGCGGCCGAGGGAGCTGGGGTTCAGGTAGCCGCGCATGGGCGTGCCGTCGAGGTGAAGGACGACCACCTTTTTGTGGGTTGACGATGCGGCGGCGCGGCTTTTGACGGCTTGAGCCACAGAACGAGCCATTTTAGGGTAGATTGTTGCTAAGTTCCCGGATGTTATGTTATCCTTACGCGATTTTTTGTCAAGTTATTGGTGCTTAAAGGGTTAGCACCGGAGCCCCACCGATTGACCGTAAAAGGACACCTCCTAAAGTCGGCCTCGGTCATAGCCCTTGTCACCGTTATCAGCCGGATTTGCGGATACTTACGAGATCAACGCGTAGCGTTACTCCTCGGGACTTCACCCGCCGCCGACTCGCTCGTCCTTGTTTTCGGGATTCCCAATCTGATACGGCGGTTGTCGGGGGAGGGGGCGCTGGGTGCGGCGTTTATCCCGGTGTTCACCGGCTACCTGAGAGACAAGCCACGGGCCACAGCATGGTCGTTCGCGCAAAAGGTATTTTGGGACATGGCGGCGATTCTGGGAGTGCTCGCTGTGTTGGGAGTGGTGTTCGCGCGGCAGATTATTCACTTCTTTACGATTTTCTCGCACAACTCGGCGCAGTGGGATCTGGCGGTTTTTCTGGCGCGGATCATAATTCCGGCAATATTCTTTGTGGCGCTGGCCGGGATCGCAGCGGCTGTGCTCAACAGCTTTCAGGTGTTCGCATTGCCCGCGGCCACGCCGATATTTTTCAATCTGGTGCTGATTCTGTTTTCGCTGGGAGCTGTGTACCGGCCGGTGATGCAAATGGCGCCGGCTCGGTTTCAAACGCCCGCGGTGGCGATCGCGTGCGCGATTCTGCTGGGTGGAATTATCCAGTTTGCGGTTCAAATTCCGGCGCTCGTGCGGCGGGGCATGCATTTCCGGCCCGAAGTATCTTTCAGCGATCCGGGAGTGCAGAAAGTAGCGCGCTTGATGGGACCGGCGGTTTTCGGAGTGGGCGTTTACCAGCTGAACTTCTTCGTCGACAAGATTTTCTCCACGTCGTCCCGCATGCCGACAGGAAGCGTGATGTCGCTTTACGTGGCCGAACACGTGACGCAGCTGGTGATGGGGATTTGCGCGGTGGCGATGTCGACGGCGCTTTTGCCGACATTGTCGCAACAGGCGGCGGCAAAAGATTTTGTGGAGATGAAGCGAACGTTCGGATTTTCGCTGCGAATCGTATCGTTCATTGCGATTCCGGCAGCGGTGGGATTGATTTTACTGCGCCAGCCGATCGTGCAAGTGCTGTTTCAACACGGAAAATTCGTGGCGGAATCCACGGCGCTGACGGCGCGCGCGCTCTTCTACTATGCGCTGGGGTTGCCGGCGTTTGCGGCAATTAAGTTGATCACGCCGATGTATTACTCGATGCACGACACGATGACGCCGGCAAGAGTGGGAGCGTATTCTCTAGCGCTGAACATCGCGTTCAATGCGTTGTTCTTGCTGTTCTTTCTGAGGTATCTCTCGAATGGAAGTCCGGCGCTGGCGAGTTCGCTGGCGGCGTATTTTAATTTTGTTCTGTTGTTTGCAATTTTTCGCAAGCGGCACGGGCGGCTCGGGGCACGGGGGCTGGCGGCGTCATTGGGTAAGATGGCGACATGCGCGGTGGCGATGGCGGCGGTTTGTTATGGGGCGCTGAAGATGAGCCATTTTGCAGGCGTGAGCGATTTCCTGCGGCAGGCGGCGCTACTGGCGGGGATCATTGGGGTATCGAGCGGAATATATTTCGGATTAGCGTGGTTGCTGCGGTGCGAAGAATTGAATGAGTTTTTTCTATTGCTTCGGCGGGCGGAAGGCGTAGTGCCCGTGACGGCGGTAGACGTCTAGAGATACCAACGAAACAGGGCGGGCCGTAGGAAGCGGAAGGCCAGAACGATCGGCGAAGGATTTGGATGGCACTGGAAGCGGATGTCCGGACATTTCTAAGTTATCTGCGAGTCGAGAAAGGGCTCTCGGACAATACGATCCAGTCATATCGGCGCGACATGCTGAAGTTCGTGGGATTTCTCGAGAAACAAAATCTTGATACTGCGAAGATTCAACGGCAGGATGTGGTTAATTTTCTGGCGATGCTTTATAAGCGGCGGCTGGACAGCCGCTCGGTGGCGCGGCACCTGGTGACGATTCGGCATTTTTTCCGGTTTGCATTGCTCGAAGGCTTCGTCAAGGAAGATCCGGCGGCGACGATTGAGTCTCCGAAGTTCCGGCAGAGCCTGCCGTATTTTCTGAGCGTCGAGGAAGTGGAGCGTTTGCTTAAGCAGCCTGACATTTCTTCTCCAATCGGCCTGCGCGATAAAGCGATCATCGAGTTGATGTACTCGACGGGAATCCGCGTTTCGGAACTGGCGGGCATTCGGGTTGGCGATTTGCAGTTGGACGCAGGATGTCTTCGCTGTATTGGCAAAGGCAATAAGGAACGCCTGGTGCCCGTGGGGAAGAAAGCGCTCGCAGTGGTCGAGGCATATCTGAAAAAATCCCGGCCCGAATTGCTAAGAGATAACGCGTCGGCGCATTTGTTTCTAAATCAACGAGGACGCGCGATGGATCGCATAACGATCTGGAAGATGATGGGCCGGTATGGAAGGAAGGCCGCGTTGCGGAAGCCGTTGAAGCCGCACACGCTGCGTCACAGCTTTGCGACGCATTTGCTGGATCGCGGAGCCGATCTCCGGTCTGTACAGATGATGCTGGGGCATTCGGATATTTCAACGACGCAGATTTACACGCACGTGGTGGAAGAAAGATTGAAGCAGGTTTACAAGGCGCATCACCCGCGAGCCTGAAACGGCCTCGCGCGGAATTCGCGGAAAGGCGTAACGCTCATGCCCGACTACATGTATTTGCTGGAAAGCAGGCTCTCGCCCGAACAGCGCGCCGTGCTGGAGCGCGTGCAGGAGTTGTCGCGTTCGCAGGACGTGAACATCTATTTGAGCGGCGGCGCCGTGCGCGATCTGATTTCCGGCCAGCCGATTCGCGATCTGGACTTCACGGTGGAAGGGAACCCCGTGCGGATGGTGCGTGAACTCGAGAAGGGCGGGGCGCGGACTTTGTGGGAAAGCGAGAAATTGCGCCACTACGAAGTGATTTTTGCGGGGGACGTGGATGGCTCAATTTCCGGAGCGCGCGACGATGTGTACGAAAGGCCCGGAGCGAAGCCGGAGGTGCGTTTCTCGGGAATCATGGAGGATTTGCGGCGGCGCGATTTTTCGATCAATGCGATCGCCATTTCACTCAACACGCAGTCGCGCGGCCTTTTGCTCGATCCGACCAACGGACTGGCGGATCTCGAAAAGCAGGAAGTGCGGGCGCTGACGAATCACGCGTTTACCAACCAACCGATCCGGTTGATGCGAATTTTGCGTTATTGCGCGCGGATGAATTTCCGGATGGAATCGCGCACGCAGGAGTGGTTTGACCTGGCCATCGAACGCGAGCTGCACAAGAATCTGCAGGGCGCGGACGTGGGAAATGAGGTGCGGTCGCTTGCGCGCGAAGATAATCCTGTGGCTACGCTGAAGGCGTGGGAGTCGCACGACATGCTGGCCGCGATCCATCCGAATTTGCCGCGCCGAAAGCCGGACTACGACAGCTTGAACAAGCTGGCGCGGGTGCGCGGAAATCTGCTGGAATCCGGGCTCAGGCCGCGTTTGAACGTGCCGGTGATGCATTACACGCTGGGCCGGCTGAAGGATCGCGAGGCCGCGACGGCGATGCGCAATTTGGAGCTTCGCGCGTCTGAAATCAAGGAAGTGGATGATCTGGTGGGGCACGCGCAGAAGATCGTGCAGGATCTGAAGGGACGGAAGACGAACGCGCCGAAGGATGCGTATTTTTATTTGGCGGCTGTGCCGCCGGAGATGATTGCGTTCATCGAAGTGGAGATGCCGAATCCGAAGGCATCGGCGAAAATCCGGAATTACCTGCAGAAATGGCGGCCGCTGCGGCTGGGGCTTCCGGTGGGCGAACTGGATGCTTTGGGAGTGCCGCGCGGGCCGAAGTTCGACAAAATCATCGAGGAGCTTTTCGAATTGCAGCTGCGCGGTAGAGGGCGCGACCCGGAGAGTCGCGTGAAGATTCTGCGGAACCTGGCAGGAATAAAAGAAGAGCCGAAGAAAAAGCCGGAGAAGGAAAAGAAGCGGAAGGGCAAGGAAGCTGGCGCGCCGGAAGGGAAGCACGAAAAATCGAAAGGCGAAGTTGCGGCAGCGACTCCTGCAGCAGCGGCCGCCAAATCCGCACCGTCGGGCGAGAAGGCAGCGACCGCCGCAGCGGCTACATCCGCGACAAAGGCAAAAGGCAAGCCGGCAAAACCTGCGGCTGAGCGTTCGTCCGCCAAACATGCGGGTCGGGCCACGAAGGCGAAGGGCCGAACGGCAAAATCAGGGCGGCGCTAGAGTCAAGCCCGAATTATCGAAGGCGAGCGAGGCGAGCCGGGCATAGCGAGCAAGAGCTCGTCTGAATTCTTGTCCGGCGATTCGTGATGGCCGATTCCGCGAAGCTGGTTTAGAATGGATTTTGAATGGCTCCTCCGAATTTCGTCCACCTACATCTGCATACGGACTACTCTCTCCTGGACGGCGCTTGCGAAATCGGCGAATTAACGGCCGAAGCGGCGCGCCGGGGCATGCCTGCGGTTGCGGTTACTGACCACGGAAACCTCTTTGCGGCTGCGAACTTCTTCCATAAAGCGGGGACGCACGGTGTAAAGCCGATCATCGGCTGCGAAGTGTATGTGGCGCCCGATAATCACAAGAACCGCGGCAGCGATGCGGAGCGCTCGAATCATCTCATCCTGCTTGCAGAGAATGAAGAGGGCTATCGCAATCTGATTCAGCTGGTTTCCACGGGCTTTCTCGATGGTTTTTATTACAAGCCGCGCGTTGACCACGATCTGCTGCAGCAGCACAGCAAAGGATTGATCGCGCTTTCTGCCTGTCTTCGCGGGGAAGTGGCCGATGCCTTGGTCTCTGAGAAGTACGATCTCGCGAAGACCAATGCGTACCGGCTGCGCGACATTTTCGGCAAAGGGAATTTCTTCCTCGAAGTGCAGGACCAGGGGATGGAGATCGAGACGCGCATCAATCGCGATCTCGTGCAGCTTTCGCGCGAAACCGGGATTCCGCTTGTCGCGACCAACGATTGCCACTACCTGACCCGCTCCGACGCTCACGCGCAAGAAGTGCTGATGTGCATTCAGACTGGCAAGACGATGAGCGACAGCCAGCGGATGAAGTTTCCGACCGACCAGTTTTATTTCAAAACCGCCGAGGAAATGGCTGAAGTGTTCCGGGAGTTGCCGGACGCGGTCTCTCGGACTGTGACGATTGCGGATCGCTGCAACGTAAAAATCCAGCGCGTGACAAATCCGTTCCCAGAATTCAAAGTTCCTGATGGCTTCACCGCTGATTCGTATTTCGAAAAGGTGGTGCGCGAGGGATTTGTCACGCGCGCTCCGATGCTCGAAAAGCTCGCGAGCGAGAACCGCCTGCGGCAGCCGCTGCCGGTCTACGAAAGCCGGCTGACTTCCGAAATCGAAATGATCAAGAAGATGCGCTTCGCAGGCTACTTCCTGATCGTCTGGGATTTCATTCATTACGCGCGGGCGCAGGGCGTTCCGGTGGGGCCGGGGCGCGGGTCTGCGGCGGGGAGTCTCGTCAGCTACGCGCTGCACATAACCGACGTTGATCCGCTGCAGTACGATTTGCTTTTCGAGCGATTCCTCAATCCTGAGCGTGTATCGCTGCCCGATATCGACATAGATTTCTGCATGCGGCGGCGCGGCGAGGTGATTGATTACGTACGGCAAAAGTACGGGGACAAGAGCGTCGCGCAGATCATTACTTTCGGGACGATGGCGGCGAAGGCCGTGTTGAAAGACGCGGGGCGGGCGCTGGATATGCCGTACGGCGAAGTGGACCGGCTGGCGAAGATGGTTCCCACGACGCTGAACATTTCGCTCGAAGATGCGTTGAAGCAGTCGCCGCAGCTGGATTCGATGCGCGAAAAGGACGAGCGCGTGAAGGAACTAGTGGAAGTGGCGCTACGGCTGGAAGGGCTGGCGCGGCACGCTTCGACACACGCGGCAGGAGTGGTGATTTCTCCGCGTCCGCTCACGGAAATCGTCCCGCTGTACAAGTCAAACAAAGACGAAATTTCCACGCAATATGACATGAACGCACTCGAGCGCATCGGCCTGTTGAAAATGGATTTCCTCGGGTTGACGACGCTGACAGTGCTCAGCGACGCGGTGAAGCTAATCAAGCAAAATCGCGGGACTGATATTGACCTGGACACGCTGCCGCTCGACGACGAAGCGTCCTACAAGATCTTCGCGCGTGGAGATACCACCGGCATTTTCCAGTTTGAGTCCCACGGAATGCGCGACATTCTGCGCCGCTATCAGCCCACGCGTCTCGAGGATCTGACGGCGCTCAACGCGCTGTATCGCCCGGGCCCGATTCAGGGCGGCATGATTGACGATTTCATCGCGCGGAAGCATGGCAAGAAAAAAGTCACCTACGATTTGCCCGAGCTGCAGGAAATACTTGCCGAGACCTGGGGCGTGATTCTCTACCAGGAGCAGGTGATGCAGATTGCCAACCGGCTCGCGGGCTTTTCGCTTGGCGATGCCGATCTGTTGCGCCGAGCGATGGGTAAGAAGAAACACGAGGAGATGGCCGCGCAGCGTGAGAAATTCGTCACAGGCTGCATCGCGCGAAAGGTTCCGCAGAAAAAGGCCGAGAAACTGTTCGATCTGATGGCCGAGTTTGCCGGCTACGGATTCAATAAATCGCACTCTTGCGCTTATGCGCTGCTCGCCTACCAGACCGCTTATCTTAAGACGCATTACCCGGTCGAGTTTATGGCCGCGATGCTCACGTCGGAAACCGGGAACACCGAAAAAGTGGTGAAATACATCAATGAAGCCCGCAGCATGAGCATCACAGTGCTGCCGCCTGATGTGAATTCGAGCGCGATGAATTTCACGCCGATTGGCGACCAGATTCGGTTCGGACTGTGTGCCATCAAGAACGTTGGCGAGAATACTGTCACTGGAATCCTGCAAGCGCGCGAGACGCTCGGCCATTTCACCAGCATGTTTCAATTCTGCGAATCGATCGACACGCGGCTGCTGAATAAGCGCGTACTGGAAAGCCTGGTTCGATCCGGAGCGATGGACGGGCTGGGAGCCCATCGCGCGCAGATGATCTCCGTGATTGACCGTGTTATGGAACGGTCGCAGAAGTTGCAGCGGGCACGCGAGGCAGGGCAGCACGGATTATTCGGCGGAGGCGCGTCGAGCGCCACGCCGATGCCGGCCGAGGAACTCCCCGAAGTTCCCGAATGGCCTGAGCACGAATTGCTTGCTGCGGAATACGCCACGCTCGGCTTCTACATTTCCGGGCATCCGCTCGACAAATACGCGGGGAGATTGAGGGACCTTTCCGCAATCGAGCTGGCGACGATCGAAGGAAAGCGCAATGGGGAGGACATCGTCGTGGCGGGGATCATTGTTTCGTCGCGGCCGATGCGCTCGAGGCGCGGAGCGCGCTGGATGATTATCACGCTCCAAGATCGTACGGGCGTGATCGAGGCGCTGGTGTTTCCAGAGGCGTTCCAGAAGCTCGAGCCGATTCTGAAAGCGGCCACGCCGTTGCTCGTGAAGGGTCGCGTTGCCGTGGAAGACGTGGGCACTCGCCTGATGGTTTCCGATGCACGCGTGCTCGACCAAGTGACTGACCGGGCGCCAAGCCTTTTGCGCGTTCGAGTAGATTTGAAAGCCATGGACCCGGGTGTGCTCGATCGGCTCGGCGAGTTGTTCACACGAAGTCCGGGGCGTTGCCGAGTTTCCTTCGAGCTGATTCAAGACGACGGCAGCGAAGCGACGCTCGAATCGTCCAGCGCTGTGAAGGCCGATCGTGAACTTGTCGAGCGAGTGCGCGAAATCTGTGGATCTGATTCGGTTGCACTCGTTCAATGACTGAGTCCGTGAGAAAGCGAGACAAACTTCGAGAGCGGCTCCGCCAGCGCCGTGAACTCAAGAAAGCCTTGAAAGCAGCCAAGCTGGCCGAGCAAGCGGCAAAGCCCAGTGACAACGAGAGCGTGGTGATGGCCGACAAAGCCGGCGACAGTCCGCGAGAAAAGGAGCGCCAGCGGCAGCACGCCATCAACGCGCTGGAGCGCGACGTGGAAGAATTGGGCCGCCTCTCGCCCACCAAAGAGGGCACTGCTGAGATCGAGCGCCTGCGCCACGAAGTGGAAGAATTGAGGCGCGAATTCTTCGCCAACATCAGCGCCTGGCAGCGCCTCCAACTCGCGCGGCATCCGCAGCGCCCCTACACGGACGATTTCATCCGTCTCCTATTTGAAAATTTCAGCGAGATTCACGGCGACCGGCACTTCTCAGACGATCCTGCCATCGTCACGGGCATGGCGTGGTTTCAAGGCAAGCCCGTAATGATCGTCGGCAGCCAAAAGGGGCGCGACACGAAGCAGCGGCTCGCGCGAAATTTCGGCCAAGCCAAACCTGAAGGTTATCGCAAAGCATTGCGCGCCACACAGCTGGCCGCAAAGTTTCGCCGGCCCGTGATCGTTTTCGTCGATACGCAGGGCGCTTATCCAGGTGTTGACGCCGAAGCGCGCGGCCAGGCGGAAGCCATCGCCTACAACTTGCGCGAACTGGCTCGACTCCCAGTTCCGATCGTCGTGATCATCACCGGAGAGGGCGGCTCGGGAGGCGCTCTGGCCATTGCTGTGGGCGACCGCGTGTTTATGCTCGAAAATTCGGTTTATTCCGTGATTTCGCCAGAAGGTTGCGCTTCCATCATGTGGCGGGATGCTTCAAAGGCCGAAGTTGCGGCTGAAGCGCTGAAGATCACGGCGCGCGATCTTCTGGAGATGAAGCTGATCGACGAAATCATTCCCGAGCCCGAAGGCGGCGCCCATATGGATCCCGAACTCACCGCGAAGCTCGTCGAACCGTTCGTCGAACGCTCGCTGCAGGAACTCTCGCAGCTTTCGCCCGAGCAGCTGATTTCGCAGCGCTACGAGAAATTCCGGAAGATGGGCCAGTTTTTCGCCTGACGTTTTCACTCCGCGATTCGAGCAGGGCACTCGGGAGGTGCGATAAACATGGCGAATAACACGTCAGTTGTCACATCGGGCGGTCGCAACGGAACGTTGGGCATCCTCTGGGCTCTCTACGGAATTTCCCGGCTAGTCATCGCGCTGGTCTTGGTGTTCTTCAGTGGAACGGCGACGCTCATGTTTGGCGCGCTGCTATCTCGCGTGGCCAATCCGTTCGCCTTAATGGCTGATTTTCACCTCGTGTATGTCTGCATCATCATCTGGAACATTCTCTCGGGCATCGTCGGCCTGGTAGCCGCGGCGGATTTATTGGCGGGCAGGCGGTCCGCGCGAGCGATTGCGATCCTGGCCGCCTTCATCGCGCTTCCCGTTCCGTTCTTCGGGATCATGCTGGGCATATACACGCTCCTCGTTTTATTCCCGTCAGACCGTTCTTGATCCCTGGCTCGTTCTGGACGCAGCAACGACCAGCGAGGAGCCCTCGGTAGCGCGGGCGGGTCTAAGACCCGCCCCTACGAACCCATTTTGTCCGGTCACCCGCGTGGGCACTTACAGCCTTCAGCTCTGTTCGCTTTTCATCCGCCATTGGAGCATTGAACACGGCGCGCCTAGTTCTCATTGCTCCGCGCCTCGCGCTGCTTTAGTTTCGAGTCACGGGGTAATGACCATGTCGGAAGGCGGAGCGTCATTGATGTCGGATATCTTTCGGCCGTACGAAAAGCTCGTAGAAATCTCGATCATGGGCAAGACGTTCCTCGTCCCGGAGCGCAATTCGCTACTTCGCGCGTTTCAATTCATCAGCCCGGAGACGATCCCCTACGGCCGCTTCTGCTGGAATCAAGACTGCCAGTATTGCAAAGTGAATTGCCAGCTCTCTGACGAAGACCGGAGCCGCCCGATCCTCAGCTGCAAATTTCTGGTGTCGGAAGGTATGGCCATTTCCGATCTCGCGCCTGAGCTAATCGGTTGCCTGCGCACCAAACTCGGCGCGGCGGCAACCGCCAACACGGCGCCCGTCGAAGAAGACAAGAGTTCGACCGTCTAGCGAACGCTCCCTCAGCCACAGCTGTTCCGTTTCGCGTTTCGACAGCAGCGTACCAGGGAATCTCAACAACTCTTATCCCGAGTCTTGTTCCGAGGAAATTGACGGCCTACGTTCCTGCCGGAGGCGTACCCGTCCAGATATGTTGCACGATTTGCCATTCGCCGCCAGCCTGACGCTTGTAGATGATTATGTAGCTGCCCTTGGAAGAAATCTTCGCCCCGCTCGCGATGTTGGTTAGAGTCTCCACAAATTCGCCGCTGTCATAGGCCAGATCGCCCGAAGTTTCGAGTTTCAGGCTGCGGAGAGTAAGGCTGCTATCGAAGGTGGCCATTATGTTCTGGAAGAGATTGCGGAGTGCCGTGGCACCCGTGATGCGGTCGCCGGAAGGCTGAAGGAAAGCAGCGTCCGGTGCGTAGAACTTCAAGATCGATTCGAGTTGTTTGTCGTGGAGATCTTGCACCCAGGCGTCGCGAATGCCGGCTAGCGCAGCAAGCGCCTTTCCCTCTGGGCCAGACTGAGCGTTGGAAAGAAGAGTCGGCGCGAGGAGGGCGGCAAGAGCCAACAGCAGGATGCAGCGCAAGCAGGGAATCGAATGGGATTTGCCTGATGTGGTGGCCGGAAGGTTCATGTCGTCTCCCACTTGCCGGAATTTTTCGTAGACTTGAAAAGGCGAGGCCGATAATACACCCATCCTGTGGTTCATCGTTTCCTCGCCAGGATGAACGACCGACAAACTGTGATTGCGCCAGAACGCCGAATGCACTACATTGACGCGCCACTCGCTGATTTTCTTAGGGGGAGCGGAATGAGACTCGGACTTGGATATTTTGCGTTGGGTGCCGTATTGGCGATGGGGCTGATGGGTTGTGGCGGCGCCGGATCCGAACCCTCGGAGGCGCAGATGAGGGAAGCCATGTTGAACGCCATGAATCACCCGCCCGGTGAAACCGTCTCCGACCCAATCGAAATCAAGTTTTTCAAGAAGGAAGCCTGCGACGCACCCACTCCGCAGGGTTTCAAGTGCACCTTTGACGTAAAGGTGGCATCCAGAAACATCGGCGCTTCGATGTACAACAACATACCCTTCGGCGAATTTTACAAGGATAAAGAAACGGGCAAATGGATGATGCGGCCGCCTTTCTAGAGCCACGCTAGAGCTACCGAGCGGCGTAAAAGCGCCGGTCTAAACCGGGGCGAGTGTTTTCACGTGTCCCATCAGAGCCCTTGCATCCGTCTTCGGAACGATTCGATCGACGATCATCTGGAAGCCCGACAGGCCTTTGCTGGCATGCGCGTGCTGAGTAAAGAGAATAATCGGCACGTCGGGCATAATCTTCTTTAGTTCTCGAGCTGTCTCCAAGCCATTCAATATCGGCATCGCCAGGTCGAGAATTATCAGATCGGGACGATGATGCAGCGCGAGTTCAATCGCTTCCTGTCCATTTTCGGCTTCCGCGCAGATATCGTAATCCTCTTCAATTTCGAATAGGCGGCACAGCATCTTGCGTATCATCGGATTGTCGTCTGCCACCAGAATCCGTTTGGCCATTTTGCCCTCGGGGCAAAGGTGAGGGCAGAATCGCCTTAGCCTGGCGCTTCCAGATGTAACATGGCCTGGGGTACCCGCCCATACCGCCCTTCACCTAAGGGAGGCACCGATCAAACAGCAGGGAAGGCTACGATTTTCCGCTGGCTTCAAAAAAAAAGGCAACGACTGAAAGTCGTTGCCTTTTGCAGCTTTTAGCCGCCTCAAGAAGGCGGAATGGAGTTATCGTTAGAAGCCGAATGGACGTACCGTAGCGAAGAACGTGCCCCAGTTTGCGAGCGACGTTCGGCACGGCAGCGCGTTCACCGGACACTTGTTCGGAATATATTCGGAGGCAAACCAGATTCGGTCGCCATCCGCCACGGCGGCAGAATAATCGCCCCAGCGGCCAACCCCATCCCCACCTTCCGCTACGTAGCCAGTGAATCCGTCATCGGAGTCTTGACCCGCTCCCGCGATATGAACGATGGGCAAGGCAAAACCCGCGAAGACGTCCGTGTACGCTGCGCTGGGGAAATAGCCATTACCTGCGAGCGTATAGGCAATCACTCCGTTGCCGCTGTCGTTGATGCCGAGCGACGGAAACAGCACATCGTTGCCTTTAACAGCGACGTAGCCCTGTCGGACGATGCGCCCCGTCAGCGTGGATCCCTTGAACGAAGGTTGCACGCCGAACCAGGCAATACCCTGTTGTTCAGCGCCACCGACCTTCAGCAGAGAATTCACGCCGCCGAATAGGATGCCCTGGCTGAAAACAACCTGGTTCATCCGGTCATCGTTGTTGTTCAAGAACTCCAGGCCCTCGCCAAATGATGCGCCCAGCGGAATATCGCCAAGCTTCTGCGATGCTGGATTTGGCTGCCCGTACGTTTCCGAACTGAGAACGTCGAATGCCAAGGTGAGGTTCGGGGACTTCGAGTTGAGCGACTTGGTATTCGTGAGAGCCCAAACCGCGATTCGATTGTCGAAAGTATCCACGAACTGGAGAGCGCTCAAGAAGTACTCAACTCCGTTCTTGATGGCGCTGCCCTGATCGTGGTCCCAGTCATCTTGTCCGGGTGCCGTGGCTGGCTGGATCGAGTACGACTCGCCGCCAAACGGCACCAATTGCTGCGAAGCATCGATGCCAAGCACAGTCGGTGCAGGACCACCATTGGCCGCTGCGACCAGCTTCGCTTTGGAAATCGCGTAGATTTGCGCTCCGTTGAAAAAGTCGCCGAATTCGTTCGTCGTTTGATACACGCCATACTTGTCCGTGCCAAACAGCGGCTGATCGCCGAAGCATGGGCAACCGGGATGGCTTGGAGTTCCGTCCATGCCGTCATCCGTCACATCGTATTTGAACACCGTGAACGGTTGTGTCGGATCGGCGGTCTGGCTGACGGCGATTAGGTTGAAGTTGCGGCCTGTCGCGCCGGTATTGGTTCCGTCGTCTTCCATAAGCTCGGTGACGAACCAGCGCTGCGTTTGAGCATCATAGAAACACCTCGGATCACTGAGGAACGGCCCGAAGATGACGTTCGTACGGTCGATTGCCGCAGCGAGTCCAAAGAAGGTGTTCATATCTTCTACGCCCACGAGCACGTTGCCGCGTGTGTTGTAGACCTGGATCACGTCGTTTACTGTTTCGATTACGAAACCATTGCCTGCACAGAGACCCTGATCGGGTGGCTCAAGGCTGAATTGATTTCCGTTATTGGCCAGCCTCTGGTCGACATGGCTCAGTCCGTTGAATCCCGCAAATCCAGGCGCCTGAAAACCGACAACGATGCTGCCCGGGACATTAGGTTCCGGGGGCGGAAATGCGCTGCTGGAGGTGTTCGGACGAGCCGCTGCAGACGCTCGGCCAGCCGCAAACTTGCTCGGAATTGGGAGATTCGTGCGATGCCGTGGCATCTTCGATGACGAAGAAGTTGCAAACGGCCGAACGACAACATCTGCGCTGGAGCCTGGCTTAATTCCGGGACCGTCGCCTTCGCCGTCTCGAGTATCTGTTTCGGGGTTCGCGACTGCGCCGCTCCCGAGCGGGGTTGAATGGATAGTGGATGCGCCAATGAGAGTCATCTGCTGAGTCGTTTGCGGAGCAGTCGCGGATGCGCCCGTCGCCTGCCCCTGTGTAAACGCGAAAGCGAGTGCAACTGCAATCACGACGAGCGACGCAAAGCCTACTTGGACGAAAGCGGCTTTCGTGCGCCGTCTTGATTTACTATTTCCAACGCCCATATGTTGCCTCCTCGAAGGTTTGTGCACAGCGGTTTTGCAGAATTCACTGATTACGAAGGTACGGACACAGTCGTGCGCGTCTCGATTTCACTACTAACCGGAGAACGGGGCCGGAAGTTTTTGAAGTCGAGACGAGGTGGGCGGGATTCTGGAACCGTTCTATTTAATAGTCAACCAAAATACATAGGAAACTGTGGATTTTCGGACGCTAAGCGAGTACTAGCCTCATCAGGACGTGGAACTCCAATCCTGTTCACTGCAGTTGCGATAGGGTGGTCCACCAACCGCTTAAAGATTGAAAGGGTGCGGGCGCTCCGTTATTCCTGCTCGAACACCGAGCGGATCCGTTTAATCACCTTCGAAGGTCGATTTCGAAGCTGGTTTCAGGCTCTGTACTGCAGCGCATCCGTCTTGGTGGGGTTTGACCCGGGAACGTCCAACCGTTCCTACGAAAGCCGGCATCGAAGCTCCCAAGACGCGCGGTCTATAAGAAGTCAAATTTCGCTTTCAAATTCAACGGCTTGCCGATCGAGGCTCTTGCGTAGGGGTCGACATACTCGAAAGGACTCGCATGTTCCTTCTTCGCACTGTGGCGCCGGTTGTTATCCTCGCTTCTGTTGTTTACCTGAGCCCAGCTGCCTTACCCGTCGCTGAAAATGTCTACACGCGGGATATGGATCGTTCCATTAAACCCGGGGACGACTTCTACCGCTATGCCAATGGAGGCTGGCTCGCAAGAGTAACGATCCCCGCCGGCCAATCGAGCTACGACACGCGCGCTATCTTGAAGGCGAGAACAAGCCAGCGCGTTCGTGAGCTCATTCAAGACGCAGCCGCTTCCCAGCCCGCGAAAGGCAGCGCTGCGCAGAAGGTAGGCGCCTATTACGCCAGCTTCATGGACGAACCTGCCATCGAAGCCAAGGGGCTCACGCCGCTGGCCGGCGAGATGGCCACGATTTCAGCGATCACCGACAAGGCGTCGCTCTCAGCCTATCTCGGCACCACGCTGAACACTGAAGTGGATGGCCTCACCGCCAACGCTGACCACGTTTTCGGTGTGTGGGTGAATCAAGGCTTTCAGGATTCACAGCGCTGCCTTTTCCACCTGTGGCAGGGCGGCCTGGGAATGCCTGACCGCGAGGCTTACCTCGACCCCTCGCCCAAAGCAGCCGCCTTGCGCGCTGAGTATCAGGCGCACATTGCGGCGATCCTAAAACTCGCAGACGTTCCGGACGCCGAATCCAGGGCGCGCATTTTGTCGCTCGAAATCCGGCTGGCCCAAGCGCACGCGCCGGACTCCGATGCGGCCGACGTCTTCAAGCAGAACAATCCGTGGAAACGCGCTGACTTCGATGCCAAAGCGCCTGGTATGGACTGGACAGCCTATTTCAAGGCTGCCGGTGTGGACGAGCAACCGGAGTTCATCGTCTGGCAACCGTCGGCTGTTACGGGCACTTCCGCTCTAGTGGCGAGCGAAGAGCTCGCCGTGTGGAAGGATTATCTCAAGTTCCACCTGATCGAGCACTACGCCGGCATATTGCCCAAGGCAGTCGCCACGGAAGATTTTGCGTTTTACGGCCGAATCGTTTCAGGCGAACAGCAAACGCCGGATCGCAGCGAACTCGGTATCGTCGCCACTAACGCCGCGCTCGGTCAGGCAGTCGGCCAGCTCTACACGCAACGTTATTTCCCGCCCGAGGCGAAGGCCAAAGCGCAAGCCATGGTCGCCGATCTGATTGCCGCCTATCGCACCCGCATTTCAAATCTGGCCTGGATGTCGCCGCAGACAAAAGAGAAGGCATTAGCCAAGTTGGCTGCGCTTCGGGTAGACATCGGATACCCGGATGCTTGGATCGACTATTCAACTCTCGACATCGTGCGTGGAGATGCTTTTGGCAACATGCGCCGCGCGGAAGCCTTCAATCGTTCGCGGAATCTCGCCAAGCTAAAACAGCCGGCCGATCCCGACGAGTGGAGGATCGATCCGCAAATCGTGGGCGCGGTAATCGTGTTCACTCCGAATACCGAAACATTTTCAGCCGGCATCCTGCAACCGCCCTATTTCGACCCTCAGGGCGATTCCGCCTCGAATTACGGCTCAGCGGGCGCCGGAATGGCCCACGAAATCACTCACAGCTTCGATGAACTGGGAAATATCTACGACGCGCAGGGCCGCCTCGGCAATTGGTGGACGGCGGAGGATACGGCCAACTACCACGCAGCCGCCGCAAAGCTGGCGGCGCAATTTGACGGCTACTGCCCGTTTTCCGGCCTCTGCGTAAATGGCAAGCAGGTGCTCAGCGAAAATATCGCCGACCTCGCAGGACTGTTGGTGGCGCACGACGCTTACATCTTGTCGCTGAAAGGTAAACCAGACGTAGTGATCGATGGGCTGAGTGGCGAGCAGCGCTTTTTTCTGGCGTTCGCTCAGCGATGGCGCAAGGCTCAGGACGAGGCCGCGTTGCGCAGGCAAATCAAAACCGACACTCATTCGCCGGGGCCATACCGGAGCGATACGGTTCGAAATGTCGAGGCTTGGTACAGGGCGTACGAGATAGCGCAGGACCAAAAGTTATATCTGAAGCCGGAAGAGCGTGTTGCGATCTGGTGACACCGTTGTCTCTCGATATATTTATTGAGCCTTCGTAATCACTCCGCACGCGATTCGCGGCGGCGCACTGGCAGACACTTCTCCTGCCACCGCGTGTATTACGATGGAGGTTCCACCATTGCTGAAAACGGAATTACTCTCGGAACCCAGCGTTACATACGGCGCAGTCGTGGTTGTGTGCGCCGTGCCGTCCGCACTCACCGTCAAGACGAAATTGGGAATATCTCCAGCCATCATACCGGTATGGCTGTGATCTCCGTCGGTTGGATTGAAGTGGGGTCCGGCAGACTTGAAGTCAGGCGCGTCACATTTTGCGAACTGATGAATGTGCATCAGGTGCGGACCGGGCGGCAGGTTCTTCACGTTCAACGTGATCTTCACGCCGTGCGCTGATTCAGATAGAACGGCAGTTCCAACGCTGTGCCCCTCCGCGTTGATGATGTCTACAGTGACGGGTTTCGCCGCGGCATGCTTTTGCCCGTCTTGCGCGAAAAGCGCCGCACTCGAAAAAAGAATCAAAAATAGCGCACTCGGGATCGCTCGCTTCATTTCTTCTCCCCTCAGTGATTCAAGTATCCGGCCCGCACCGGGTTCTGTTCAATGTTACCTACGAAATGTCGTCTATGCGACGTAATGTGCCGTTTCGTGCAATCGC
>CAVRFZ010000020.1:0-391048 GCA_963720655.1 uncultured Acidobacteriota bacterium
ACCTATATTTGCTACGACTTACGGCGACATTTAATCGCGCTACCGTAGATTAACCTTGCACTCGACAGCACGAACACCGCTAGCCGCCCGAACTGTCCACTTCGACCATCCCCCGGGAGCTGGCTTGCCGCGTTATCGCCATACGCCCTTCAGATTTGATGCCGACTTTACGTGGCGGGTGGGTTCGGGGTGTGGGATTGGCTTCGCTCTTGGCTTATTACTAACGTCCGGCGAGCCTGTACAAACGCAGGGGAGTGAAGCGGGCGATACGGGAGAAATCCTTATCGAGGGTGAATATCGTGGCGACGTGTTCGAGCGCTATGGCTGCGATTAGGGCGTCGATCGTCGTGATGCTGACCCCCTTGGATCGAGTGTGCCGAAAAATTGATGCGGCCTTCGTGTACGTGGAAAAGCCGTCGGGCTCGAGCATGTCCCACAGGGATAGATAGTGCGCGATCTGAGCGACGTCGCGCTTCAGACCCTGCAAGACTTCAGTCACCACGACGCCGGTGAGGGAAAAAGGCTCGTCTTCGACAATCATGCGGCGAAGCTCCGTACCTGCGGGGCCAGGTCGGGAACTAAAGAAATCAATCCAGATGGAGCTATCGACGAGTATCAGACGCGATTCCTGCGGGGAGCTTTGCGATTGCCTGACCAGATTCCGCTGCCGTAATAGCGGAGGATGGCTTTGCGCGTTTCAGAGCGGACAAGCAGGTGGAGAGCCCGGTCGACAATGGCGCGTTTGGTCTTCAGGCGCGTCAATTTGCGGGCCTTGCGGATGAGGGAGGCGTCTAAGTTGATGTTGGTTCGCGCCATGCACAAAAGTATACACCATTTTCACATATTTAGGTGTATGAATGCCTTTTCTGATTTCAGGAAAGTGGGCTGGTACACGGACCTGTCGAGACCCAGATTGAAATCCCTTCAAGCGGCGCACAGAGACCCGAGATTGGGAGTACAATGCCTCCGCTTTCGAGCGGAAACAGAGACCGCGGTTAAATCCAGATCGAAGGAGGGCGACGATGCAGCGTTCAGACTTGAGCCATGGAAGGGATCGCTTTGACCGCCGGGCCTTTTGCAAGACGGTGGGAATTGCGGCTGCTGTCGGGTTGGCAGGGGCGAGCGTGGGAAGCATACCGGCATACGCGGACCTGAGCAAAGAGCAACGCGACAAGATGACGCCAGACGAAGTGATTCAACAGATGAAAGCCGGCAACGAGCGGTTCAGGTCAGGGAAACCGCGACATCGCGATCTGGTGCGAGAAGCGAAGGCGACTGCGAAGGGGCAGTATCCTGCCGCGATTGTTTTCGGCTGTGTCGATTCGCGAGTGCCCGCCGAAGTAGTTCTCGACTATGGTATCGGCGATATTTTCAGCGGCCGCGTGGCAGGCAACATTGCGGACGAGGACATCATGGGCAGCATGGAATTCGCATGCAAGGTGACGGGTTCAAAAGTGGTGCTGGTGATGGGACACACCGCCTGTGGCGCTATCAAGGGCGTGATTGACGACGTGAAGCTGGGCAATCTGACGGCACTGCTGGCGAAGATACGCCCAGCCGTCGAAGCGACTCAATACAGCGGAGAGCGAACTTCCAAAAACTACGCCTTCGTGGATGCCGTAGCGCGAAAGAACGTGGAACTGACGATCGTCAAGATTCGGGAACAGAGCCCGGTGCTGCGGGAACTCGAAACCGGTGGCAGCATCAAGATTGCGGGCTCGATGTATAACCTCGAAACGGGAGTGGTTGATTTCCTGTAATAAAGGTGTTGTGGATTTCAGAGTTTGAAGCAATGGCGAAACATTTGTAGCGGCGCGGTGTGTGGATGGCGGACGGGTGCGGGTCGGGCGTTCGGGCACGGCATGCCGTGCCCCTACTGAAGATACAGCTAAGGCGAAAAAACGTAAGATAAGCGCTCGTCCGATCAGCGGAAGCCGCCGGAGATGACGAGGGTTTCGCCGGTGATCCATGACGAATCCGGCGACGCGAAGAATGCGACGGCCGGGGCTATATCCTCCGGTTTACCGATGCGGCCTAGTGGCGTCTGTGCTTCGACGGCCTTGCGCCACTCACTCTCGCCGATTCCTGCAGCACGATATCCTTCGGTGTCAACCATTCCAGGGCTCACGGCGTTGACGCGAATTTTGCGCGGGCCAAGCTCCTTGGCGAGGACTTTCGTGGCGGCCTCGACGGCGGCTTTCGTTCCGCTGTAGACCGCCGAATTAGGCGGCGTGATGATGGTGGCAAGAGAACTGAGGTTGACGATGCTTCCGCCCTCGGGGCCGAAGTGCTTCGATGCCTCTTGCGAAGCGAAGATCAGGCCGAGGACATTGAGATCGAATTGTTTGTGAAAGTTATCGGGGGTAATCTCCGCAAGCGGCGCGAACTCGTAGATTCCGGCATTGTTGATGAGAATATCGATCCGCCCGAAAGCTTTCTTGGATTCGGCGAAGAGACGTTCGACGTCGGCTTTCTTGGCAACGTCAGCTTGAACCGCAATGGCTTTGCCGCCCTCCTTCTTGATTTCCACGACGACGCGGTCGGCTCCTTCCTTGCTGGAAGAATAATTTACGACGACGGATGCGCCTTCGGATGCGAGCTGCCTGGCAATTGCTGCGCCGATGCCTTTCGATGCGCCGGTTACCACGGCGACCTTGTCTGCTAGTTTCTTGGACATGAAATGGCTCCCTTGAGGATTCGTGCGAACGAGTCCTGTTCTGTTGATATTGATGTGCCGATTGATATAGATGTGCCGACGGGCGAGAAGGTCGCAGGGCGAAGCTAGACCTTCGGCGGCGGGGGTGGTGGCGGAACCCAGCGCGAAGCAGGCGGATTCGCTGCTGTGGTGGGAGGAGCTTTCTTTTTTGGCTTTTTCTTTTCGCGGCGGTGTGCGTCTTTGTTTCCCATGCGGGGTAGCTTGCCATAGATTCGCGAGGAGAGCCATGCGTTTTCGGGCCGCTCGTGATGCTGGAATCGTAAAGTTTGGCCTGGGAATCGGCGGCGCGTTGCAATGTTGACGCCTTTCGGGAATGGCTTTACATTCGTAGGATGCCCGCCCGGAAAATTCAAGTCGGCCAGGTGTGGAAGAAAGACGATACGGCCGAGTCGTATCTGATTACGAAGGTATACAACGAAGCGCTGACAACCTACGTGGTGCTGCGAAGAACGGGCGCGGAATCGGAGCGGCCGGTGAAGGTGAAAGTGGATAACCGCGGCCCGATTCAAACCCTGCCCGGATATAGTTACGCGCTGGAATCCGACGATTTCTGATTCAGCAGCGCGATCACCAAAGGACGCCTTCCAGTTTCGGATTTCTGCTCAAATAATATTTTGCTTCTCCAATTCCTTCACGATGATCTTCGAGAGGGCGTCGATTGCCTTGTTTGGCGACTTCGGGTTCACCGTATCGCTGGTACCCGTCCAGACAAGCACTCCATCCGGCGCAGCAGCTGAATAGAAGTTCGTCTCCACCTGCGCTGTTTTATCGACGCGAAGATAATCGGGCGAGTAAACCACCGGATAGATCGCGCCATAGTAGCCGTAGAAGGTGCCGTAAACGGGGTACATCGGATACGCCTGACCGGGGATGTAGGTGACGGTCTTATCGACCTTCACGAGGCGCGAGGCGACGATGGCGTCAATATTCTGGCCGCTGACGACGTTTCTCAGATCGCTCATGTCGAGCGGCGTGCCGGTAGGGCGCGGAATCAGAGAATAGCTCGGAGAACACTGAATTCCCGGCCTGGTGATGGCAGCGCAGAGCTGATCTTCAAATTCTGCTCGAATGGAAGCGCGGCCGTTGATGCCGAGAACCATGATGTTTTTGAAATGCGCGCCGTTATAGCCGGGGTTGAGCCAAGTGAATACCAATTTTGTGGACTTGCCAGCTGTGAGGGCCAGGCCCGCAGTGATGGCTAGAAGCACTAACGCTCGTCGTTTCACTTTGCCTCCCGGCCGAATAGCAGAAGATTGAGGACTGGCTGTGGATGGCGGAATGTATCACGGGTGGCGGGGGACGGGGGTGGAATGTTTGGAGCGGTGTGTGGAATCGCGGTCGAGTGGCGATTCCATGTGCTAAGAGATTAGATTGAGCGAACGGGAAGTTTTACCACGTCGTCGATGTGCATCACTTCTTTGATGACGAACCCTTCCGCGTATTTCACGCCGATCATGCGTCCGTAGTGGCGCGCTTGATCGCCCATACGGCTTTCGAGCTCATCCAGAGGAAGGTAGACTTTCGATTTGAGCGATTTTTTCGGCGGGGTGAATTGCGATTTGTACGCAAGGATGGCGCGGCGGCGGCCTTCATACTGCTTGGTGATGTCCACGGCGAAAGTGGGCCGCGCGATGGCGTCAGACGTGGCATAAAGGATTTTGAACGGGCGAAATGGCTCGCCTTTCATAGGGTAGGTCTTCAGTCCGGCAATAAAGGCACCTTCAAATCCGAGGTTCGACGCGTTGTAGTGATCGGGGTGGCGGCCTTCCCAGTAAGGCAGGATGATCGTGTGGGGCTGGAGTTCACGGATCGCTTCCGCGACAGCGATTTTGAATTCTTCGGTGAGCGCGAGGCGCGCATCGGGAAGGCCGAGATTGCGGCGGACCTTTACGCCGAGAATTTTCGCGGCGTGCGCGGCTTCGCGCAGGCGCGTTTCAGGAGTGCCGCGGGTGCCTGTTTCGCCGCGCGTGAGATCGAGAATGCCGGTGCGATAGCCGGCTTGCGACATTTTGAGGACGGTGCCGCCGCAGGTGAGCTCGACGTCATCAGGATGAGCGGCGATGGCGAGCAAGTCGAGTGGCAAATCGAGCGGCATGGAGCCTCCAGGGACACGGCTGGTGCGAACGCGGAAGATTTTAGCAGGGGATTGCGCTCGAAGGCGCGAGAAGCGTTCAGAATTTGCGAGCGGCGAGGACTGTGTAGACGGCGGCTGCGTACACGACGAGGCCTCCGACATCCGGTTGGCCGTGGAGAATATGGATCAGGGCGGCGAGGGCGAAGATTGCGAGGAGAGCGTATCCGCCGATCGATCGGGTGGGCGGGATGAGGAAGAGAAGCGCGGCGATGATTTCGGCACCGCCGAGAATGGGTCGAATCAGATGAGGCATCCCGGACCGAGCGAATTCGTGCGCCCGCGATGCCGAAAAGACGAACAGGCACGATTCAATGAGAACCACCAGTCCTACTGACCAATAGAGAATCGAAATCGCGTTCCTGAAATGGCGGGCTGGAGGCGGAGCGTTTCGGGTTTCCGGGGACGAGGTCATTTTCGGCGGTTCCTCTTGGGTGATTTATTCTTGCGGTTGCGTGGAGGCGCCGCACGGACTTCGATCAGCCTATGGCTGGCGGAGGAGTTGAGGTCGAGGCGGTAAAACTTCTTGAGATCGCGGATGCGCTGGAGCGAGGGCGCGCCGAAGGGGCGTTTGCCATCGAAGACATGGAGGACGATGCCTTCAAGGAGGTCGCCGAGCGTGAGGTCGTGATACTCGGCGAGGGCTTTGAGTACTTTAAGGATGCGCTTTTCCATCCGGACGCCGGTCTGGATTCTTTCGACCTGCAGCTTGTGCTTTGCAATGGCCGCTCGTTTCATACGTACCTATGTACCAGAGTAGGTTGGTACCGTCAATGGGGCGGCGAAGCTTTTTATTATAGGGGCCACGACGAACAGTGCGTCGTCGTGGCAACCGGCGCTTGGGGGCGCGCTTTCCACATGATGACGATTGGTGATACTTTGCGGCGGCGGGGGATTTGCGCGTGACGGCGGATTATGACTGAGCGGTTCGTGTTTTCGGACTTGCGCGAGCTTTTCGCCAAGGCGAACGAAGAGAAGTCTGGCGATCATCTGGCCGGAATCGCGGCGCGGTCGGAGCGTGAGCGAGTGTCGGCAAAGCGGGAGCTGGCGGATTTGCCGCTCGCGGAAATCGTTGCGCGACCGGTGATTGATCCAGATCAAGATGATGTGAGCCGGTTGCTTCTAAACTCGTATGACCGCGAGACGTTTCGTGAAATCGGTAGCCTTACGGTGGGCGAGTTTCGCGAGTTGTTGCTCGACGATGCCACAGGCGAGATGGAGCTGAAGCGCGTAGGTCGAGCGATTATTCCGGAGATCGCCGCAGCAGTGGCGAAAATCATGAGCAATAAGGATTTGATCCTGGGTGCCGCGAAGATTCGGAACGTCACACGCTGCCGAAATACGATGGGCGAAAGCGGCGTATTAGGAATTCGGGCGCAGCCCAATCATCCGGCGGATGATGTGGGCGGGATTTTGCTTTCGGCGTTTGAGGGGCTGCTTTATGGCTGCGGCGACGCGGTGATCGGCGTCAACCCGGCATCAGATTCCGTCGATGCGGTGCTCGCGATTCTGAACGGCCTGGCGCGACTGGTTGACGCGTACAAAGTTCCCACGCAGACATGTTGTCTCGCGCACGTCACAACACAGCTTGCCGCGATGGAGCGCGGAGCACAGGTGGATTTGCTCTTTCAATCGATTGGTGGCACGGAGACGACGAATCGAAGTTTCGGAATTACGCTCGCGATGTTGCGCGAGGGCCGCGAACGAGTGCTGGAACATCATAAGCAGCGCGACGTGGAGTGGAAGGGCGACAATGTGATGTATTTCGAGACGGGGCAGGGAAGCGCGCTTTCGGCTGAGGCGCATCACGGCGTCGATCAACTCACTTTGGAAGCGCGGGCGTATGGAGTGGCGCGCGTATTCGATCCGTTTCTGGTGAACAGCGTGGTGGGGTTTATCGGCCCTGAATATTTGTACGACGAGCGGCAGATCATTCGCGCCGGAGTCGAAGACCATTTCATGGGCAAACTGCTGGGCCTGCCGATGGGTTGCGACGTGTGTTACACGAATCATGCCGAGGCGGACCAGAACTCGGCGGACAATTTGCTTGTTCTGCTGGCAGCGGCGGGCTGCAACTATTTTATGGGCGTGCCGTGCTCGGACGACGTGATGCTGAATTACCAGTCGACGAGTTATCACGACGCGCTGGCGGTGAGAAGGTTATTCAAGCTGCGGCCTGCGCCTGAATTTCTGCATTGGCTTGAAGGCGAAGGAATTTACCGCGACGGCGAGCCGGCGTTACTTGATGCGCCGGCGCGCAGGCAGTTGATGCACCGGCTCGAAACGTCGCTCGAAGGGATCGCCTAAGTGGCCGGCGTGCTGAAGCGGCGCGACGAATTGTCGGCGGGCGGCGAGTGGCCGGACATCATTCAGAAGATCCGGGCGCGCACGCCGGCGCGCGTGTTGGTGGGGCGCGCAGGAGCAGCGTATCGAACGGGAACTCAGCTGGATTTGCGCGAAGCGTACGCGGCCGCGCGAGACGCTGTGCGTGAGGAATTGGATCTCAACGCCGCTCTCGGCGTGGAGTTTGTGCGGCGGTGGGAGCTGAACGAATTCCGGTCGCGAGCGGCCAATAAGGACGAATACCTGTTGCGGCCCGACCTTGGACGACAATTTGACGACGAATCCCGCGAGCGGCTATCGAGAAACTACGCACGCAATTGCGATATGCAGATTGCCATCGGAGACGGGCTGTCAGTAGCGGCCGTCGCTGAACAAGTTCCCCATTTGCTCCCGCCGCTTTTCGCAGGCGTGGAAGCGCGCGGATGGACTGCAGGGCGCGCGTTCGTGGTGCGACATTGTCGCGTGGGAATCTTGAATGAAATTGGCGAGCTATTGGAACCTCAGGTGGCCGTGCTACTGATTGGAGAGCGTCCCGGACTCGCAACTGCCAGCAGCCTTTCAGCGTACATGGCATTCCGTCCGACGAAGGCACACACGGACGCGGACCGCAACTTGATTTCGAATATTCACGCGCGCGGCGTTGGACCGGATGAAGCTGCGGAACGGATTTTGCAGTTGGCAGCGCAAATGATGCACGCCAAGGCCAGCGGATGCGGACTGCGCGAAGAGACGCGGAGGCTCGAATGACCGCAGAAAAACTGCTCGCACGGCAAGTGGCCCTGGTCACCGGAGCTGCGAAACGGATCGGACGCAGTATTGCCCTGCGGCTCGCGAAAGAAGGCGCGGATGTAGTCGTGAACTACGCAACGTCGAAAGCTGAGGCAGAAGAACTGGCGAGCGAAATCCAATCTCTGGGACGTCGAGCCGTCGCGTTGCAGGCCGACGTATCGCGCCGAGCGGATGTGCAACGCATGTTCGCAGCGATCGACAAGGAATTCGGCCGCCTCGATATTCTCGTGAACAATGCCGGAATGTTTTTCGCCGCGAAATTCGAGGAGCTCACCGAAGAGCAGTGGGACCAAATCATGGACGCGAACCTGAAGTCGCAGTTTCTTTGCGCGCAAGCTGCGACGCCGCTGATGAAGCGGCATGGACGCGGCAGAATCATCAACCTGTCGTCGCTCGGAGGGATTCTCCCCTGGCCGGCGTATACGCACTACTGCGTTTCGAAAGCCGGCTCGATCATGCTGACGAAATGTCTTGCCCGTGCGCTGGCTCCGGAGATTCTGGTGAATAGTGTGGCACCGGGAACGATTCAATTTCCAGACGAGCCGCCCGACCAGGATTACATCAAGCGCGTTCCGCTCCATCGCACCGGAACCGGCGAAGACATCGCCGACGCGGTGATGTATTTCGCGACCTCAGACTTTGTCACCGGTCAGGTGATCGCGGTCGACGGGGGACGCACGCTGGTGTGACCGTTCGGCCGTTCAAAAATCGCATTGACGTAACGCCGCTGCTTCGGCAGGATGCGTCAGTCATCTACACGCGGCGAGTCGCTCGGAATTGTGGATGGCGCTCGAGCCGCTACCTGGGAGAAAGAAACGATGCGTGGAATGGCTTGGATTATAGCTCTGCTCGCAGCAGCAATCTTTTTGCTCGCGCCTGCAAAGACACACGCGCAGCAGTACACCGGCGCATCGACTAGCATACGATGCAGATCAACGGATGGCCGGTTTCGGCACTGCCCCGTGAATGGCTGGGTTCGCGGCGCCCAGCTTACGCGGCAAATCGGCGGAGCCAACTGCGCACAAGGACGTTCGTGGGGCTACGATAACATGGGAGTCTGGGTTGATCGTGGCTGCCAGGGCGAATTCCAAGTTTGGACTGGCGGGCGGCCCAGCGGAAGATCGACGGTGGTGCGCTGCTCGTCGCAGGACGGAGGCAGAAAGACGTGTCCGGCTGGTGGACGTATCGCGAACGCGCTAGTTGATCAGCAGTTCAGCGGATCGCCGTGCATACAGGGCACTACCTGGGGATTCGATTCGAGAAACCTGTGGGTCACTCGCGGCTGCCGCGCCGATTTTCGCGTCTGGCTCTCGCACTAGGAATTCTGCCACAGTGGCTCCGGCACCCTCGGTAGCAACGCGGCACCTGGGTTCTCACCAGAGGCGCCTCACGCCATAGCTGCCGAACGCGACTTCATTGCTGATGATGGGCAGATTTTCTGCTTGGGACTGCGCGATGAACATACGATCGAAAGGATCCTTCAGCGGGCCGGGCAAAAGCCCGGCCCGAATCCCATGATCGCATGTGATGGACAGTAGCTGAAAGCCCTCACGTTCTATGTGGCCGGAGAAGTCTGTGGCCAGCTCAGCGGCTGACTCTAATTTTCCGAGGCGAACCTTGGTCGCAATTTCCCAAGCGGACGCAGCACTAACTATTACGGTGTTGTTAGTGTCCGCAATGATTTTCCGCGCCGGTCGAGTGAGGTTTGAGTCGTCCGAGAGCCACCACAGAAGTGCGTGCGTATCAAGCAGAACGCGCAAGTTCTATCCCCACCTGGAGAGCTCGCTGTCGGGTAGCGGCTCGAAGAACTCAGGGCCGACACGAAGCTTTCCCTTCAGCGATCCAGGCTGGCGCTTTCCTTTCACTTCGCCGATGGGAACGATGCGAGCCACAGGCTTTGGCCCGCGTGCGATGATAACTTCTTCGCCCTGCGATGCTTTCTTGATGAGACGAGATAGGTTCGTTTTGGCTTGATGCACGGTGACCATGGTCATGGCGACTCCTTAGCTAAGTCATTCTAGCTAAGGACGCAGTCGTCCGCAAGAAATAAGCCCTGACTAGTACGCAGCTAGTTTCTCGATGCCTGCGACGATTTTTTCCGTGTTTACTTGCCAGGCTTTATCGAGATTGGGACTGAAGGGAATCGCCGGCACATCGGGACCTGTCACACGCATAATGGGGCCGTCGAGATCATCGAAGGCTTCCTCGCTCAGAATCGCGGCCAGTTCCGCGCCGTAGCCCATCGTCTTCTTGTCCTCATGAACGATGAGCGCCTTGTTCGTCTTGCGCACTGAATCGAGAATCGTGGTCTTGTCGATCGGTGCGAGCGTGCGAATCTCTACCACTTCGGCTTCGACGCCCTTCTGCGCCATCTGCTCCGCTGCGTCGAGCGACTTTTGCGTCATGAACCCATAAGTCAGGATCGTCAGGTCGCGTCCCTCGCGCCGGATGGCGGCCGGCCCGATCGGCACGGTGTAGTCACCTTCGGGCACTTCGCTCTTCGCCTGCCTGTACAAAGATTTGTGCTCGAAGAAAATCACCGGGTCGGGATCGCGAATCGCCGCGAGAAGCATGCCCTTCGCGTCGTAGGCGGTCGAAGGCATCACCACTTTCAGCCCAGGCTCGTGCACGAACCATGTGGCGTTTTCCTGCGAGTGATACAGTCCGCTGCCGCCACCGGCGCCGCAGCAAACGCGAATCGTTATCGGACACGAGTATCCACCCGCGCTGCGATAACGCAATTTCGAAGCCTGCTGGACGATCTGTTCCACAGCAGGCGTAATAAAATCAGCAAACTGAATCTCCGGCACCGGACGCAGGCCCATCATCGAAGACCCAATCGCTGCCGCGATGATGATGCCTTCGGCCAAGGGCGTATCAAGCACGCGCTCTTCGCCGAATTTGTCGAGCAAGCCGTCGGTCACTTTGAAAACGCCGCCGGAGAGACCGATATCCTCGCCGAGAATGAACACGCGCTCGTCGCGCTCCATCTCCTGCGAGAGAGCTTCGTTAATTGCTTCCAGCATATTGATCGTTCGGGCCATTTTTGTTTCGATTCCTTTTGGTCGCGTTTATTGCGCCCAGATGTGGTCCGCAAGCTCGGACGCATCGGGATAGGGGCTTTGCTCGGCGAAGTCCACCGCTTCGTTGATTTCCTGCGTGATTTCGTCGGCAATCTGCTTTTTCTTCGCGTCGTTCAGAAGCTTCTTTTCCATCAGCTGCTTCTCGAATGCGGCGACGGGATCCTTTTTCTTCCAGGCGTCCACTTCTTCTTTCACGCGGTATTTCGCCGGGTCGATTTCCGAGTGCCCGTACCAGCGGTAGGTCTTGCACTCGAGCATTGTGGGACCCTGTCCGCCGCGCGCGCGCCCGATTGCTTTCTGAGAGGCGTCATAAACTTCGAGAACGTTGTTACCGTCGAGCGAAATGCCGGGGAAGCCGTAAGCCTTCGCGCGATCGGAAAGATTCGTCAGCGCCGTTTGCAGCCGCAACGGCACGGATTCCGCCCAGAGATTGTTCTGGCACACGTAAATGATCGGCAGTTTGTGCACGCCCGCAAAATTCAGCGCTTCGTGAAAGCCGCCAAAGCTCGTAGCGCCATCGCCGAAGTAGGAGACCACCACATCGTTGCGGCGCAGCTTCTTGATTCCCAGCGCCACGCCAGTACCGACGTTCAGCTGCCCGGCGATGCTGCTCGCCGGCGTGATTACGTGCAGCTCGGGATAGCCCATGTGAGCGGGTGATGACCGGCCGCGGTCGGGACTCGTGGTTTTTGCGAAGAGTTGTGCGAAACAGAATTTAAGCGGCACGCCCTTGATCACGTTCGACGTCCAATCGCGATGCGAGGGCGCAATCCAGTCGTCCTTCTTCAGGCTGAACGCCGTGCCGACGCTCGTGGCCTCCTGGCCGACGCCGGAATAGAAATTCCCTTTATATTTCCCCTGGCGGAAGAGAATGCGTGCCTTTTCGTCGCACATCCGGCACTTCACGAGCATCTTGTAAAGGTTCAGGTGAAGTTCATTCGATGAGGTGCCATTTTTTTCAACCTCGGGCTCCATTACCGCCCGATGGGTTTTCGACGCCATGCGGACTCCTATGAGCTGGTGCTCTTTAGCTTTTCACAAAAACTATAACACGAAATTCAGGGGCGGGAGCACCGAGCACACGCATCGTTCCACGCCGCATTAAGAGTCATTCACATCTCACGCCCCGAAAAGGGGCTCGGCTACTCTTCGCGATCTTTTAGCAAGAGCGCTCCACAAGCCAACTTTTCTATCAAGTCCTTGTCGGCGGGCAAGAAATTGAGTTCAGGTAGTGATGACGGGTCGCGCCACAGAATCTCTTCGAAAACCAAATTGCGCACGCTTCTGGGATTAAGCTCAGCCTGAAAAAAGATCAGCTCAATCGGTTCACTCAGTTCCGCATAGCGATGCTGGGCCCGGTAGACCTCAGAACCAATCGTCGCCTTCGCACCGAGCTCCTCCTCGAGCTCGCGCACGAGAGCTTGCTCCAGCGCCTCGCCGAGCTTCACTTTTCCGCCGGGAAATTCCCACATCATTGCGAAAGACGTTCCGCGCCTTCGCTGGCAAACCAGCAGCTTACCTTCCGCCTGAATCAAAGCGGCGACCACCGTAATCATCGCTGCTCCGCTCGCGTCCCAGTGGAGCCGCCACGTAAGCCGGCTACCGGATGGATCGCGCGAAAAAGCTGACGTGCGCCCTCGACAAGCGGCGGCCCGGGCGTATTGAGAAGTTCATCTCGAATCACGACCACGCGCCCAGTTCTTACAGCGGGCACGTCCCGCCACGCAGCATTGCGGAGCGCGCTCGATGGCTTCGAGCGCGCCCCGGCGGCCGTCCATGCCAAAACGATCACATCAGGACGAGCGCGCGCAACCTCCTCATCGGTAATACGTGTTCCCGCCGGCACCACGGCCTCTCCGCCCGCCATCTCGACCAATTCAGAAACCCAAGGAGGCGAGCTAATCCTCGGGTGCGGCCACGCCTCGCAATAAACGCGCAGACGCGATCGGTTGCGAAATTGTTTGGCCAGCCGCGAAATCGATTCGAAATCCGATCGCATGGCGCGTATCAGCTTCTCGCCCGCGGTCGCGCGATTCACCAGCCGCGCGAGCGTCCGGATGTCCGTTTCGATGTCAGCTAGCGAGCGCGGATTAATCGCAAGAAAAGCCACCGGCTCCTTCAAGATGCTGGCCACGGTTTCCGGCGCAAACGGCACCGAGCCAATCAAAAGAGTCGGCTTAAGCCGCATCACTTCGCGAACGTCCATCTTCCAGCAATCGCCCACCTGCGGCCGCCGCCCCACCGGAGCCACTTCCTTGCACCATTTGCTCACGCCAACCAACTCTCGAGTCACGCCAAGCGCAAACAATATCGAAGTCACATTCGGCGCCAGCGAAACAATGCGCAACATCGTCCCAGATTGTTTTCCTGCCGTGCGCTTCGATGTCACTTTGGTTGGCTTTTCAATGGTTTGCGCACATAAGGGACATACACAGGATTCCAAATATTCGCCTCGAGCTCGCGCGTCAGATCCGCTTCGGCGATCTGTGCCTGCCCTTCCTTGATGGCCTGCCTCCCAACGGCCTCGCCAATCTCCCGCGCCAATTCGCGCGTCTTGGAAATTGGCGGAAGGAGGCTCGCGTTCTTATCGGTTCGCGTGGGCAGATGGCGCACCAGTTCTTCAGCCGCAGCTTTCACCATCGCATCGGTCACCCTTCTCGTTTTCGACGCCACGATTCCCAGCGCCAGCCCGGGGAAAATGTATGAGTTATTTGTCTGCGCGATGTGAACTTCCTTCCCTCCCACGCGCACCGGTTCAAACGGGCTTCCAGTTCCGATCAGCGCGCGTCCTTCCGTCCAGTTCATCAAATCCTGTGGCGTCGCTTCGGAGCGCGAGGTGGGATTAGAGAGCGGAAAGATGATTGGCCGATCCGCATATTTGGCCATTTCGCGCACGGCTTGCTCGGTGAACGCGCCGGCCTGCCCGGAGACGCCAATCAACACCGAAGGCTTCGCGTTGCGCACCACATCCAAGAGCGTGATTTCGGCGTTCGACTGCTGCCTCCAGCCCTTCACTTCCTCCTCGCTGCGCGCATAGAGCATCTGCTCGGGCCGCATGCCTTGGGTTTTGTCCCTAATCAGGCCGTCGCGATCGATTGCGTAAAACCGCTTGCGCGCTTCGTCCGGCGGCACGCCTTTGTCCTGAATGAACTGTGCCAGTAAATTCGTGATGCCGAGTCCTGCGCTTCCGAAGCCGAGCACAACGAATTTCTGCCGCTCGAGCGGCACGCCGGTCACATTGATGGCGGAAATCACGGTTGACGTTGCCACCGCCGCGGTGCCTTGAATGTCGTCGTTGAATGTGCACAACTCATTGCGATATCGCGCCAGCAGGCGCGCCGCGTTGGAACCCGCAAAATCCTCCCACTGCAAAAGAACGTGCGGCCAGCGCTTCTTCACGCACTGTACAAAAAGTTCCACGAATTCGTCGTACTCGGCGCCGCACACTCGCTCATGCGCCCATCCCACATAAATCGGACTCTTCAGCCTCTCCTCGTTGTTCGTTCCCACGTCCAACAAAATCGGCAAGCAATTCTCCGGATGAATTCCGCCCAGCGCGGTATAGAGCGCCATCTTCCCGATGGGGATCCCCATTCCGCCGGCGCCTTGGTCGCCGAGCCCCAGAATTCTCTCACCGTCGCTCACCACGATGCATTTCACACTGTCGTACCGGCGGTGGCTCAGGATTTGGTGGATGCGCTCCTTGTTTGGATAACTCAGAAACAGGCCTCGTGGCTTTCGCCAGATTTCGCTGAACCGCTGGCAGCCCTCGCCCACCGTGGGCGTGTAGACCAGCGGCAGCATCTGCTCGATGTTGCGGACCAGCAGCGCGTAGAAAAGTGTCTCGTTGATGTCTTGGAGGTCGCGAAGAAAGCTGTATTTGGTGAACGGGGTCGGTTCGTCGTTAAGCGCGCGCAATCGGCGTTCTACTTGTTCATCGAGCGTGCCGACGTGCGGCGGCAACAAGCCGTGCAGACCAAAAAGGTCGCGCTCGTGGTCGGGGAAAGCTGTCCCTTTATTCAGCCGCGGAGAATTGATCAGGCCGATGCCAGCGAGCGAAACCTCCATCGCGTCATGGCTCTCTGCGGCTTGCGATCGGTCTTTCATCGTGTGTCTCTGCCAACTGTTCATTGGAACTCAGGCCGGCTCGGAACATGGATGATACCACTCGACAATTAGATGCGAAGGCAAGGCCGTACCTCTGGCCCCGAAATTGATATAGGATGCCGCGCGGAGGATTTGGAATGAATCCACGTAAATGGGTTTTGGTTCTGGCGGCGTGCGGCCTGCTGATTGGCGCTGCGGCAACTCAAAAATCGAAGCAGAAAAATCTCCCGAAAGCGCCGGAGCTGCTGCCGTGGTCGCAGCAAATTGCCGTTCGCGAACAATGGCTCGTCAAGCGCCACGCCATGCTGCTCGACATGATGCGTCGCAACCACGTAGACATGTGGATCGTGGTCAACGAAGAGTTTCACAACGATCCGCTCACAGAATACATCGCCCCGCCGCGCGTCTATACCGGCGGCCGCGACATTTTCGTCTTCGTGGATACGGGTGACAAAGGCCTCAAGAAAATCGCTGTCACCGGATACTCAGAAGAGAACGTTCAGCGATTCTTCGAGAGCACCGACGATCCTTCGCAGCACCCTGTCGACAAGCAGCTCAAAGCCCTGTGGGACACGTACCACCCGGCTCACATCGGTCTCGGCATTGACGGCCGCCGTGGCGTCACGCGCAGCCTCACAAAATCCACCTACGATTATCTCGCCGAGAAAATGGGCCCGGATGCGGCGAAGAATTTCGTCCCAGCGCAGGAACTGATCGGCGAATACCTCGCCACTCGAATACCCGAAGAATTCGACACTTACAACCAGGAAGTAATCCTCACCGACCTCATCACCAAGCGCGCTCTCTCGAATGAAATAATCACGCCGGGGAAAACAACCGTCGGCGATGTGCGCCGCTGGCTCTATGACGAGATGTGGCGCAGTCGCGTAGACACCTGGTTCCAGCCCGACCTGCGCGTGCAGCGCAAGGGCATGCCGTCCGAAACGTCGCGCGGTTTCCTGGCCGTCGCGAAAGAAGAAACCGTGATCGAGCCGGGAGATCTGGTGCACCTCGACTTCGGAATCTCCTACATGGGCATGAGCACGGACTGGCAGAAGATGGCCTACGTGCTGCTTCCCGGCGAGAAAACCGTGCCAGCCGGCTTGCAGAAAGCGATGGACAACACCAACGCCCTGCAGGACGCGCTAATGCTGCACGCCGCGCGGCCGGGCCGCACCGGCGGCGAAGTGTATGACCTCACCATGGAAGAGATGAAGCAGAAGGGAATCGAAGCCATGATTTACAGCCACCCCATCGGCAATCAAGGACACGGCCTCGGAGCGAGCATCGATTTTCGCGCCTCGCAAACCGTGAATCCCACGCACGAAGCGGTGGGCCCTTCATCACAGGAGCGTCTGCGCGACGGCTCCTATCAATCCATCGAGCTCAACACAAAAACCGCCATACCCGAATGGGGCGGCCAGAAAATCTACGTCATGGCGGAAGACGACGCCTATCTCACGCCCGACGGCTACAAATTCTTCCAGCCGCGTCAGACGGAGTTTTACGTGATCAACTCAAAATAAGCACCAACCTTCGCAAAAACAACGAAGCGCGGGTCACCCGGCACCGCAAAAGCCAAGACTAAACTTCGAAGTTAACTACTGGAGTGGGATCATCCGTACGGAAGGTCGTCAGTTGGGGAAACCACGCATACCGCGCTGAGAAAGTGCGCCACCCGTCCTATTGCAATGAGAGAACCGCTCGCATACCGCAGTCCAACGTTTGCAGAACCACCACACAAATTTGCCGGTTGTCGTCAGGACGGCGCGTGTGTCGGGAACCCCTTTAGCCATTCCGTCTCGGAGACGCCTGAAGTGTCACTACCCTCGCGCCACACTCGATCGTTGGCAACATCTATAACGCCACGAATTTTTCCCCAGATCGCGACCGCAGACTTAGTTCCGTCTTCGCTCCAGAGGACTTCGACGTCTTCGCGATTAACTGCATTCTTTTCGGATCGGTTATAAATGTGCAAATGCCGAACGATCGTCCCCTCTCGTCCAGGGCTATATAAGTACAGGTAACCAGTATCGCCCTCATCTTCGAACACACTCGCTTGCTCGTGCGGTCCTATCGCGTAGACGATGAAATTCGTTGCGGCTGGAGTTTGGTTCTCAGGAAGAGGATTAAGCCCGGGCAAGTGTTCTTCACCTAATTCTTTCCAGTATCGTTGACGAGCTCTCACAAACGAATATCCGTCTATATAGTTTTCTTCAAAGCCTCTTAGGCATTCAGAATCAACAATGCCTCGGGGATCGGCTTGCAAGGGAACACACGCTTCCTCGCCGGTTACGATATTTATTATTCCGCGCATTTGTCCACAAACTACGATGCCACATTTTGTTTGGTCTGAAGACCACATCAACTCAATATCGCTCTCGCGCACTGTCCTGGCACTGCTACTTGTGTAGATACGAATCGAAGTGAGAACTCTCTTTTTCTCAGGGTTGTAAACGAAGAAGTATCCTACCCCTTCATCTTCTTGGAAAACGGCGAAGAATCCATTTGGCCCTTCGGCTTCTAGCATTAGCTCCGTCATTGATCCTCGAGTTGCTTCAACACGCCTTTCCAAAACTGCCTATTTTCCTTTGCCGCTTCATTCCGGTCAATTTTACTGGGTCGCTGCCCAGTATTAGGATGATTCTTGCTAAAGTTTTCGCCCTCGCGATGCTCTTGTCTGGTCAGCACTTTCTTTGGACCAGTCATAGTTTGGTCTTCGTGGTGCCTCTCAAGGGGCTTTCCATCAGCGCCAATTGGTGGTTTGCCCTCGTTGAGCCGTGCGCGATTCGCGGGTGTATCCTCGAATTTATTCGGGCCCATCTTAGGCGTGGTATCTATTGGGGCATAGCACACTCCCGTGCGTGGATCGTCGAATCCATTTGGCTGCTTCGATTCCCAATCTCTTCGCGCTGCTTCCTCTTTCTGATCGGCCTCAGATGCCATCCGGGATTCTGCTTGCTCGATTTCGCGCTCCCGCTCGGCTTCCTCGCGAATTTCGTTCTCCAAATCCTTGTCTTCTTGCTTTTCTTGCAGAACATGCCCATCCAAATCCGCATAACTCTCCGGATTATCCCGCACAATCGCATATAAATTCAGCGTCTGCGGATTCGTCAGGTTCGCATACGGCACCGCCGCCGGCACCGCCGACCAGTCCGCCGACAAAAACCTCCCGTACACCGACGAATAGTACCGCGCATCAAAGTCGTCGTTCCCCGTCTCCGCGTCCCGCTCCTTCCCCGTCCACTTATAATTCTGCGGACACGTGTTCGTCACATTGCTTTCCGCCCCGTAGGGATAGAAATCCGCGTCGTAGCAAGTCGCCCCGGCCGAAGTCGTAATCACCCGCGAACTGCCGATGAAATCCTCTGCGTAATACGAGATCGCCCCGCTGCTCACCACCCGGTTCGCGACCCGCTTCCCGCCAAAAAAAATACATACGACTCCTGCATGTTCCCGGAAGCGTCTGACTCCTCGATTACCTCCCCGCCCCCATACCAGTAAATCTTCCCATTCGACTTCTGCACTCGCCGCCCGTCACCGTCATACGTGTACGTCACGCCGCCCGCCGCCTTCAGTTCGCCCTCTGCGTTCCACGTGTACGTCCCGGCCGCGTCGGTGGTCAGATTTCCCGCCGCGTCGTACGCAAACGGCGCCGTCGTGATGTGGTTGTTGGCGTTCACCGCCAGGCTCAGCGGCGTTGCCGTCCCCGTCGCTGTCGCCGTCAGCAAATTCGCCCACGGGTCATACCCAAACGTCAAGCTCCACGCCGACGCTGTCGCCGTCGCAATCCGGTTCAACTGGTCATAGGTAAACGCTTGCGTCCGCGTGCTGTGCAGATTGTTCGTGATCCCATTCACGTTTCCATTGTTTCCGCCCGTTGTTTGGCATACCCCGCTCACCCAACTCGTGAAGCAGTAGGTCAGATCGAATGCCGTCCCCGCCGTTGACCACGCCTTCAGCTCCGTAGGCTGCAGTCGCCCTTCATCGCAGGAGCGCCTGCGCGACGGCTCCTACCAATCCATCGAGCTCAACACAAAAACCGCCATCCCCGAATGGGGCGGCCAGAAAATCTACGTCATGGCGGAAGACGACGCTTATCTCACGCCCGACGGCTACAAATTGTTCCAGCCCCGCCAGACGGAGTTCTATTTGATCACCTCAAAACAAGCACGAACCTTTGCAAAAACAACAGAGCGTGGGTCACCCGGCACCCGCAAGAGCCAACATTAAACTTCGGAGTTAACTACTGGAGTGGTATCATCCTCACGGAAGCGCCGTCAATTGTGAAAACCACGCATACGCAGTAGAAAAAGGTGGGCTACCCTCCCTACCAAGTCTACTCGGCAGAAGGAGCCGACGCCGTCATCTAATCAGCCCATTGTTAATGGTCTGGATACGCTTCAAAGTTGAACCCGCGGACTTTGCAACCATACCCATGACGGAACAATTGAAACTCCCAAAGGGCGCGTGGGGAATGAAATGCAGGGTCCAATGCCACTAGCTCCGCGCACAACTTCTTCGGTGAGATCTTTGCTCTCCAAGATCCTTTTGAGGAAACCACGAGAACCTCCATTTCAGCCGAACAGGGAAGGTGTCCTTTAGGCAAGTCCCATTTAATTGACTCGATTTCTTTCGATTCCTTCCAAGACAAATCGGATTGACCTAGTCTACGTATCAATTCATCCAACTCTTCGCCGGAAACATAGGCTGTTCGGCCCTCCTGTGGCACAATCGGAGCGGTATTAAGGCGCTGGTCACCCACCTTGACTCCCCGAAATATCAGGGGAATGTGAAAGTAGTTCTCTTCATCCAGATCACAAAAACGCACCAGAACGGAATCGTCGGTGGAGTAAGCCGGCGCGAGTGAAGTTTTTGTATCACCGCTCTGACTAGACCGCAAGGATTTGGCGTTGAGCCATACGATCGCGAACAGCCAGAGCAAATAGACAGCTCGATTTCTAATGATCATTTAGACATTCCCCTTTGAATCGATTCAAGGACCGATCGTCCATGAAGGACTTTCACGTTTCAACACAGCGATGGAATGAGACTGTTCGGCAGAAGTGGCAACCCGCGGTCCGATTGGGGTTACGTTTCCCTTCTTATCGACGCTGTAACCCCAAGCCATCGCCCCCGAGACCTTGAAAGTCTTATTTTGTTGGTCCGCGACGCCCAGTGTGGTGACAGCCGTAAATGTCCCAGAACCTCCGTTGTGGGTGCTCGGCGTATCGGAAAACCCGCTCATCCTTTCTGTTGTTGGGTAGAGTGGCTGATTAGGGAGCTCACGATCAGTGTGTGTCCCTTGTGAAGGATCACCGCTTCGACTCACGGTTTGCGCCCAGCGGCAATTCTCGCAGCTCTGCGGATTAGCTTCGATCGTAACACCGTGCCCACCTGAGTTGGTTTCTACCGCTGACAGCGTGACATCGACTTTCTTTCCACCTAAGTTCAGCGTTGTTGAGACCTGGTTCTGCTGGGCTTTCTTTTGATCCTGCGCCGCGGCGTTTTGGGCGTTCTCATCCGCCCCATTGATAACGGCTTGCTGGATGGGCGGCTCATGCCCATCCAAATCCGCAAAACTCTCCGGATTATCCCGCACAATCGCATACAAATTTAGCGTCTGCGGATTTGTGAGGTTCGCATACGGCACCGCCGCCGGCACCGCCGACCAGTCCGCCGACAAGAACCTCCCATACACTGACGAATAGTACCGCGCATCGAAATCATCATTCCCCGTCTCCGCGTCCCTCTCCTTCCCCGTCCACTTATAATTCTGTCCGCACGTATTGGTCACACTACTCTCCGCCCCGTACGGATAGAAGTCCGCGTCGTAACACGTCACACCCGCCGACGTCGTAATTACCCGCGAACTCCCAATGAAATCCTCCGCGTAATACGATATCGCCCCGCTGCTCACCACCCGGTTCGCGATCCGCTTCCCGTCGAAGAACACATACGACTCCTGCATATTCCCCGCCGCATCAGACTCCTCGATCACTTGCCCATCGCCGTGCCAGTAAATCTTCCCATTTGATTTTTGGACGCGCCGTCCATCCCCGTCGTACGTGTACGTCACTCCTCCTGCCGTCTTGAGCTCGCCTTCAGCATTCCACGCGTACGTCCCCGCCGCATCCGCCGTCTCATTCCCCGCCGCGTCATACGCAAACGGTGCCGTCGTTATGTGATTGTTGGCGTTTACCGCCAGGCTTAACGGCGTCGCCGTCCCCGTCGCAGTCGCCGTCAGCAAATTCGCCCACGGGTCATGCCCAAACGTCAGGCTCCACGCCGACGCTGTCGCCGTCGCAATCCGGTTCAACTGGTCATACGTAAACGCCTGCGTCCGCGTGCTGTGCAGATTGTTCGTGATTCCATTCACGTTTCCATTGTTTCCTCCCGTTGTTTGGCATACCCCGCTCACCCAACTCGTGAAGCAGTACGTCAGATCGAATGCGGTCCCCGCCGTTGACCACGCCTTCAGCTCCGTAGGCTGCAGCCGCTTGTTGTACGTGTTGCTGACGTTGATTCCTGTGAAGGTGCCCGTATGTCCTAGCGTTAGTGCAGAAAGCCCTCCCGGAGGCGCATATGTCCCTCCAGTTGCGTAGTTGATGCTGTTCGCCGTGTCTACAGCGGAAAGTTCCTGTGCCACGTTGTTATATGTATATGTCACGATGCGGCTGTCAGGATACGTCAGGGTCGAAGTCGCGCCGTTGTAGTCGTATGCGTAGCTGACACTCTTGGTAATCCCGTTCGTTATCCGCTGGTCTGTAGATTTTCGGTTCACCGTATCGAACGCAAAGCTCTCCGAGCCTCCTGCATCCGTCATGCTGGTCCGATGCCCGATATTGGCGCACGTCGAAAGCCCAAGACATGAAGCTCCGTCATAGGTATAGGTCACCGAGGGGTCGCCGTTCGAGTAGGTCTTGCCTAGCAGCCGCTCAAGAGCATCGTAACTATAGGTTGTGGTTACCGTCGTCGTACAGCTTGTCTGATTCGGTGTGGGAGTGATCTTTGTTGCGAGGTTGTTGTCGCCATCGTAGCTGTAATTAATCGGGCATGCCGTGCCGGTCGTAGGCGACGCGATTTCCGGATTGTTGGACGTCAGCAGGCGCGACACTGAATCGTATACAAAGCTGCGCTGTCGCGATCCATTCTGCGTCGCACTCGCCGGATTGTTGAGCGCATCGTAAGTGTAGCTTGTGACCCAGATCGGCTCTCCGGTTCCCGGACAGCCGTTTGAATTCACCGTCGCCGTCGTCGAATTCGGCTCATCTACCTCAATTAACCGGCCGACGCCGTCCGTCGTGCTCCGCCGCCATTTTCCCGCTTCATCCGTCACTAGCGTTGTCGGCCCGCAGTACGCCGTATGAATTGTTGACCCGTCGGGATCGCTAACCAGCGTCTTGCGGTTCAGTGCGTCGTACGTGTAACTCGTCACGCCGTACGTTGGGTCGCTCGTACTCCGATAAGGGTTCGTCACGCTCGCTACGCGGCCATCGGCATCGTAAGTTGTGACGACATAATCGGGGCCAGATGGATCGGTATTCAATTCCTTCTCGTAGGAGCGACCGAGGCCGTCAAAGAATTCGGTTTTGATCATGTTGCCGGAAAGCAATTTCGAAGTTGTCACCACTTCGTAGGGCGGCGACCCCTGCGAACAACCCGTTCCGCCCGTCTCGTCCGTGTAGCAGTACGTGTCGAGGCCACTATTCGGATAGCTCGTCTGCGTCAATCGCCACATCACGTCATATGTGTGGCTGGTGGTCAAATTGTTCGGGTCTTTCACCGAAAGCACAAGTCCGGTATTGCAATCATAGTTATAGGTCGTTGGCTGGCTCTTCGCATTGGTGACCACCTGCGGAAACGCGCCCGTGCACATGTAAGGATTGAAGGTTGTAATGTTTCCCTTCGGCGTCGTCGACGTGTACACCTCGCCCGTATCGAAGAACACCTTCGAACTGATCAAATTTCCTGCCGGCGAATTCAGCCACCGCGTAACCGACGTCTGGTTTCCTCGTGTATTCCCGTTCGGTGGTGCGGAATCGTGCTGCGTGTTAATCCCCGAGCCAGTCGGCGTTCCGCTGTCGTAACCGAATGTGGTCAGCGCTCGCTGTGTCCCGCCCGAATCCGTCACCTTCACCGTCCCCAGCAAATCCAGAAGGTTGTACGTCAAATACGCCCCCACCGACTGAAACTGGTACGTGTTCGTCGTCGTCCGCAGCAGGGAAGTGCCGCTCGGAAAATCATACTCGCGCCTCGCTAGCACCACGCCATAAATCACGTTCGTACTGGAGCCTCCTAGCGAAACGCCTGTGTCGTAATCGGTTTGAACTTGACTCGTCTTCCCGTTGGGCCACTCCGTCTTCACGTGGATTGGCACCACGTTGATCACACCGTTGCCATCTGGGTAGGGATCAGCCGTAGGTGTCGGATAATCCGTAACCACCGTCTCCAGCAAATTAGCCGGCGAAACCGACCCCTGATAATGATCGCTCTGGATCTCATAAAGAGCGCAGGACGCGACCACAGGTCCCATTCGAGTCAGGGTGTGCACCGTTACGTTGCTAAGCGGGTCGGTAACTGTGGTTTGCACCGTACTCGTCTGCACAATTTGACTATAGTTCCACGTATGAGGCCCCGTTCCGTCGTTCGCATTGACCGTGCGCGACGACACTCCATACGTGTATGTGTAATAGAAATGGTTTGCACCCAAGCAGAATGTATAAAGCGTGGGCGCATAGGAAATGGAGCCACCGGTGGGGAAAATAACCTCGCTTATTGCGCCGCCGCTGTAGAGAAAACTCCATGCAGTACCATTTGGCAGCACGATGCTTTGAATCTCGTTTGATATCCAACCACCCGCGGAGCAGTCTTGATTGCAGCCAGGCGGAGTCGAATTGTCCGTCACCTGTGCGGTACAAATTGTGAACGTGGAGGTGCCAAGATTTTGCGCCGGCACTACCCACGAATAGGCGTTTGCGATTGGCAGCAGTGAACCGCCCGTGGGACAAAGTGACGGGTTGCCGGTATTGGTTCCGCTGTAAACGGGCGTGGGAATCGACCGTCCTAGCGTGTCGGTCCAGACGCCTGCACTCGATGTGATTTTGTTCCCGTTTGGGTCTTCCACTTTGTACGACGAGCCCATCGTGTATTGAACCCCGGAACGATCGGTGAGGACTTGCGTTGTGGGGTTATATACGTAGCCCGTCGCGTCCGTCGACCTCCACAAGCCGCCAGCGACAAGACCCATTCGATGAATAGATCCATCCGGTTCCCATACTTGCTGGTAGGGGCAATTATTAATGGGAGCGCACCCGGCAACCGGTTGGAAGTCAGGCACAATCGAAACAAAGGTGTGCGAGTTAGAACTCAAAGTTCGCTGGTAAGTCGCGAAGCACTGGGGTGGTTTGCCGACGCACTCCACTGTAGGCGTATACACGGGGGCCGTGGAGATCACCGAAAAGCCCACGTGCAGTTTCCCTCCCCTTTGCGGATATGAGACTAAGGGAATATGTAAGTTCAGTTTCGTATTAGCTAGGCTGATCGAATCAATGTCCCCGCCATGAAAGGAGCCGTACGGCTTCAATCCTTGTTCACCGGTTGTTGGGTTATCTTGGGCTTGAACTCGGTGCGAAACGCCGAACAAGAGAGCCAGCACAAAGAAGGGCAGGGCGAACCGTCGCATGAGCGCCTCCGAAATCCCGAAGTGAATTGTGGGCGCTGTATATCCTGTACGTACTTTTACGTCAAGTGAATATTCATCGGAATAAGTACCCGGAGGGTTTCCGACTCGAGGGATGGCCTATGCTTTGCGGGGTTTGCGAAGGGTGAGACGGGGTTGACTTGTTCTCGTGTCGGGGAATATTACCCCCTCTCCACACTCTGGTTCTTCTTCTCCTGCGTGCCGGTCCAACTTCTACGTCGAGCCGACGAAAAACAGCGAGCAGCAGGCGTCAAACAGCTTTTTGCTGCAACCCAGTGGCTGCAGTTACGACATACTTTTGTTCGCTTTGTCTTCGCTGCCGCTGCCGATGATGACATTCGGAGGGCACGCAAAAACAAAAACGCGCCGGAGAGGGAATCTCCGGCGCGTTTCTTGTTTTTCTCGAGTTCTTAGTTTACCGCTTCCACCTTTTTTAGAGCCGGCTTCGGGATCTGCCACATGATTCCGGAGTCGTCGGCGTTGTGCGGGTAGAACTGCGCCGACTTCTTACCGGAAGGCAGGAGCACGATGTCCGCGCGACGGTTGTAGGCATACCAGTCGCCCGTCACGTTCTTCAAGCGGGCCTTGGGCGGTTGGTTCGGGTTTGTGGATTCGAGGTTCTTCACGTCCGCCTTCGGCATCGGTCGCTCTTTGCCGTAAGCAGCGGTCTGAACCTTGTCAGCCGAGATTCCCTGATCGACGAGATATTGCTTGATTCGCTCGACGCGGCGTTCGCTCAAGTCCTGATTGTGGTTTTTCGATCCCCGAATGTCTGCGAATGCCTCAATCGAAAGCTTCGCGTCCGGATCGTATTCCAAATACTTCTTGAAGCCCCCCGCCAAGGTGGACAATTCGAGCTGTTGGCTCTTCACCAGTCCGACTTGCGGATGCTTCTGATCCGGATAATCCGTGGGATAGAAGATGCTCTGCAGCACGACGGCTGGTATCGGCTCGACCGACCCAGTCACATGCAGGTTCGCGGTTTGCGTCGAGCTGCCGCCGCAGGTGTTCGTGGCGTTGAGGGTGTAAGTCTTCGATTCGTCCACAGTGCGAGCCGGCTGACCTTCCGGCACTTGCGAATCATCGGCCGGTGCGGCTTGCACTTGCTGGCTGCCGTTCACGTCAACCTTATTGCCGTTGAGCGTCGCGTCCTGAGCGTTCGAGGTCTTCCACGTTACGGTCGAATTATCCTGAGTGATAACCTTGTCGCCGATCTTGCGATAGTGAACCTCAGCAGGATTCGCACTGATACTGGCATCAACTTTGGTGTTGACGTTGACTGTGGCTGTGCTGGAGACCGTGCCACCCGGGCCCGTGGATTTGAAGTCGTAAGTGGTGGTCGCCTTCGGCGAGACGCCCTTCGTGCCGCTGGGCGCGACCGCTCCGACGTTGCTGATATTCGTGTCAATGGTTTCCGTAGTTTGCCACGTCAGGTTAGACGTATCGCCGCAATTGATCTGGCCAGCGGAAGCGGAGAAGCTGCCAGTGACGGGAGCGACGGCAATCGTGGCGCTCGCCGTACCCGGCTTGAACCGGGGCAGATCCTTTAGTTTGGTTCCTCGCGTCCACTCTGTGGTCTTTTGCGTGTTCTTGGACATATCGACGGAGGTCTTCTTATTGGCTTGGACGTCAACGTCGCCTTCCCAGACCGTCTTGCCTTCTTTGGTGACGGTGAGGTGGTGATGTCCAACCGGGAGGATCAACTCCTGCTTCCAAATCCAGAAATCATTGTTCATTTCGTCGACATGACCGACGAGATACTCGGGCTTGGTCCCATTGGAGAGGACGGCGGCATGCGGCCAACCTCCGCCCAGGTACACGCGGCCCCACGGGCCGTTTACGGTCCCGCCATATGCCTGCAGGACGACATTCAAATCAGTCGTCTTGCCCGCGGTGATATCGACGTCTTGCGTCGAGATCTTAAAGCCATAGTTCATCACGGCTACGGTATGTTTTCCGGCGGGGAGGGGAATGGAGCGGCTCCTGCCCTCGTGGATGGCCTTACCGTCAACAAAGATATACGCCTCTTTTGGCCTGACCGTGATCTTCAGCTTGCCGTCCTGCGCGAAGCTGGCGCTTGCGGAGAGCACAATCGCGGTCACGAGGGTGAACAGGCATACGAATCGTCGCATTTTAGTATTTCTCCTGAGTGATCCAGTAGGCGAGTTGTTTGGTCACCCTTCCGCGCCCAATCGGAAGAAGTGAAGGCTAGGACGACTTTAAACTATATCGTAAACCTCTCTGTGTCAAGGAATTGAAACAAAAAGCGAAAGCAAGAGCAAGGGATTTTATTTTCGTTTCGCGGGCGTTCTGCGGGGAAACTTGACGCTGAAAAATGAGAACACAGCAAGTTTTGTGAAGTGGTGCCGCGCAGGTTTCTGGCCGAGGTTCTGCGCCTCGGGCTTATAATTCGAGACAGCTAGTCCTGTACGTACCTGGGCCCGTGGTGAACGAAAAAATCCTCGAACATTTTCGAACTCCGCATAACGCTGGGAATCTTGCCGAGCCGACGGTGGTTGTGGAGGTCGCCAACCCCGTGTGCGGCGACACGATGAGGCTGTCCGTACGAGTGCAGGACGGCCGGGTGGCGGAAGCGCGTTTCAAAACGCAGGGATGCGTGGCATCGATTGCGGCTGGCTCCATGCTCACGGACCTGCTGGCGGGTCGGAGCTTGGCCGAAGCACGCGAGATTACGGCGTTGCGGATTTCGGAGGCGCTTGGCGAATTGCCCGCCGCCACAATGCACGCGGCCGAGCTTGCGATGGACGCGCTGAGCGCGGTCCTCGAGAAAATTGCTCACGGATAGAATCGAACGCGAAGAAGCGCCCGCGTCAGGTGGAAGTAGGTAGCGTCGCCGCCTTTTTCAAAGTTTCCGGATCGTTGAGATTCAAAATTACGCCCTCTTCTTCGGTCGGCACTTCCTGAATTTCCCGCTGGTGGGCCCAGACGACTTGCCTTGCGCCAACCTCTGGCGACGCGGCGAGGAGTTCCTCATACAGCGTGGCGCGAAAAATAACGGGATGTCCGCGTTTGCCGCGGTAGAGGGGAAGCGCAATGGCTTTTCGAGTTGAATCGAATTGCGCGATCAGCTCGGAAATGAGGCGACGGGAAACGAGCGGATGGTCGACGGGACAGAGAATAATCCCGTCGGTGGTGCTAACCGGCAAGCTGCGGATTGCGACGTGAATGGACGACAGTTGGCCGGTGATCCAATCAGGATTGAAGACGATCATGGCTGGGTCGAATTTCAGTTTCGGGCCGATTTCTGCCGCGTGAGCACCGAGGACGATTCTAGTGAGGCCAATGCGGGGCAAGCGTGTCGCTGTGAAAAGATGCTCGACGAAAGTAAGGCCCTGAACTGAAACCAGGGCTTTCGGTTGGCCCATGCGACTGGATTCGCCGGCAGCGAGAATGGCGGCCGCGAGCATGGCGGCCTATTCGTGCTGCAGTGATGCGACGTCGGAGAGCCTAACGGCCTTGTGCGCGAGATTGGGCGCGTTGCGGCGAACGGCAATTAATTCGGCGGCGATGCTGACAGCGATTTCTTCGGGAGCTAGGGCGCCAATGTCGAGGCCGACCGGCGCATGTACCCGTTCGAATTTCTCGAGATCGTGGCCTTCCTTCTCGAGCGCTTTGTAGACGGAAAGCACTTTGCGTTTGCTGCCGATCATGCCGATGTAGCGCGCGCTGGTGTCAATGGCCCAGGCAAGCACGCGCATATCGTCCTTATGTCCGCGCGTGACAATCAAGAGGTAGCTCGAAGCGTTCGGGTGAATTTTCGCGAAGGCGTCTTCGTAGGTGGAATAAATCTCGGATGCCATCGGGAAGCGGTCGGAGTTCGCAAAGGCCTCGCGGTCGTCAATGACTCCGATGGCAAAGCCCGCTTGATGAGCGACGCGGGCGACGGCGGTGGAGACGTGGCCGCCGCCGAAAAGATAGAGCATCGGCTGCGGAAGAATCGGCTCGACGAAAATTTCCAGAGTGCCTCCACAGATGAGACCAGCGTCGTAGGCGGCTTCGTGATTGAGGTTGAAGGTCATTTTGCGGGGCTGCTCTTTTTGGATGACATCCTTTGCGGCGGCCCACACTTCGGCTTCGACGCATCCTCCGCCAACCGTGCCAGCGATCGTGCCGTCGTCGCGGACGAGCATGCGGGAGCTTTCATAACTGGGAATCGAGCCATTGGTGTGGACGATTGTAGCGAGGGCGCCGCGCTGGCCGGCGCGTCGCATGCGCACGATTTCTTCGAATAAGTCCATAGGTGAATCTTCGAACTGAGGTTACGGCGCGTTGAAGCAGAGAATGCAGTGCATTTGGCAGCAGATGCTTTGAATCTCGTTTGATATAACACGCGGAGCAGTTTGATTGCAGCAGGCGGAGTGAATTGTGTCATGTGCGGTACAAATTGTGAACGTGGAGGTGCAAGATTTTGCGCGGCACTACACGAATAGGCGTTTGCGATTGGCAGCAGTGAACGCGTGGGACAAAGTGACGGGTTGCGGTATTGGTTCGCTGTAAACGGGCGAGGGAATCGACGTTAGCGTGTCGGTCAGACGCCTGCACTCGATGTGATTTTGTTCCGTTTGGGTCTTCCACTTTGTACGACGAGCACTGATTGACGGAACGATCGGTGAGGACTTGCGTTGTGGGGTTATATACGTAGCCGTCGCGTCCGTCGACCTCCACAAGCCGCCAGCGACAAGACCATTCGATGAGTAGATCCGTGGTTCCATACTTGCTGGTAGGGGCAATTATTAATGGGAGCGCACCCGGCAACCGGTTGGAAGTCAGGCACAATCGAAACAAAAGTGTGCGAGTTAGACTCAAAGTTCGCTGGTAACTCGCGAAGCACTGGGGCGGTTTGCCGACGCACTCCACTGTAGGCGTATACACGGGGGCCGTGGAGATCACCGAAAAGCCCACGTGCAGTTTCCCTCCCCTTTGCGGATATGAGACTAAGGGAATATGTAAGTTCAGTTTCGTATTAGCTAGGCTGATCGAATCAATGTCCCCGCCATGAAAGGAGCCGTACGGCTTCAATCCTTGTTCACCGGTTGTTGGGTTATCTTGGGCTTGAACTCGGTGCGAAACGCCGAACAAGAGAGCCAGCACAAAGAAGGGCAGGGCGAACCGTCGCATGAGCGCCTCCGAAATCCCGAAGTGAATTGTGGGCGCTGTATATCCTGTACGTACTTTTACGTCAAGTGAATATTCATCGGAATAAGTACCCGGAGGGTTTCCGACTCGAGGGATGGCCTATGCTTTGCGGGGTTTGCGAAGGGTGAGACGGGGTTGACTTGTTCTCGTGTCGGGGAATATTACTCCCTCTCCACACTCTGGTTCTTCTTCTCCTGCGTGCCGGTCCAACTTCTACGTCGAGCCGACGAAAAACAGCGAGCAGCAGGCGTCAAACAGCTTTTTGCTGCAACCCAGTGGCTGCAGTTACGACATACTTTTGTTCGCTTTGTCTTCGCTGCCGCTGCCGATGATGACATTCGGAGGGCACGCAAAAACAAAAACGCGCCGGAGAGGGAATCTCCGGCGCGTTTCTTGTTTTTCTCGAGTTCTTAGTTTACCGCTTCCACCTTTTTTAGAGCCGGCTTCGGGATCTGCCACATGATTCCGGAGTCGTCGGCGTTGTGCGGGTAGAACTGCGCCGACTTCTTACCGGAAGGCAGGAGCACGATGTCCGCGCGACGGTTGTAGGCATACCAGTCGCCCGTCACGTTCTTCAAGCGGGCCTTGGGCGGTTGGTTCGGGTTTGTGGATTCGAGGTTCTTCACGTCCGCCTTCGGCATCGGTCGCTCTTTGCCGTAAGCAGCGGTCTGAACCTTGTCAGCCGAGATTCCCTGATCGACGAGATATTGCTTGATTCGCTCGACGCGGCGTTCGCTCAAGTCCTGATTGTGGTTTTTCGATCCCCGAATGTCTGCGAATGCCTCAATCGAAAGCTTCGCGTCCGGATCGTATTCCAAATACTTCTTGAAGCCCCCCGCCAAGGTGGACAATTCGAGCTGTTGGCTCTTCACCAGTCCGACTTGCGGATGCTTCTGATCCGGATAATCCGTGGGATAGAAGATGCTCTGCAGCACGACGGCTGGTATCGGCTCGACCGACCCAGTCACATGCAGGTTCGCGGTTTGCGTCGAGCTGCCGCCGCAGGTGTTCGTGGCGTTGAGGGTGTAAGTCTTCGATTCGTCCACAGTGCGAGCCGGCTGACCTTCCGGCACTTGCGAATCATCGGCCGGTGCGGCTTGCACTTGCTGGCTGCCGTTCACGTCAACCTTATTGCCGTTGAGCGTCGCGTCCTGAGCGTTCGAGGTCTTCCACGTTACGGTGGAATTATCCTGAGTGATCACCTTGTCGCCGATCTTGCGATAGTGAACCTCAGCAGGATTCGCACTGATACTGGCATCAACTTTGGTGTTGACGTTGACTGTGGCTGTGCTGGAGACCGTGCCACCCGGGCCCGTGGATTTGAAGTCGTAAGTGGTGGTCGCCTTCGGCGAGACGCCCTTCGTGCCGCTGGGCGCGACCGCTCCGACGTTGCTGATATTCGTGTCAATGGTTTCCGTAGTTTGCCACGTCAGGTTAGACGTATCGCCGCAATTGATCTGGCCAGCGGAAGCGGAGAAGCTGCCAGTGACGGGAGCGACGGCAATCGTGGCGCTCGCCGTACCCGGCTTGAACCGGGGCAGATCCTTTAGTTTGGTTCCTCGCGTCCACTCTGTGGTCTTTTGCGTGTTCTTGGACATATCGACGGAGGTCTTCTTATTGGCTTGGACGTCAACGTCGCCTTCCCAGACCGTCTTGCCTTCTTTGGTGACGGTGAGGTGGTGATGTCCAACCGGGAGGATCAACTCCTGCTTCCAAATCCAGAAATCATTGTTCATTTCGTCGACATGACCGACGAGATACTCGGGCTTGGTCCCATTGGAGAGGACGGCGGCATGCGGCCAACCTCCGCCCAGGTACACGCGGCCCCACGGGCCGTTTACGGTCCCGCCATATGCCTGCAGGACGACATTCAAATCAGTCGTCTTGCCCGCGGTGATATCGACGTCTTGCGTCGAGATCTTAAAGCCATAGTTCATCACGGCTACGGTATGTTTTCCGGCGGGGAGGGGAATGGAGCGGCTCCTGCCCTCGTGGATGGCCTTACCGTCAACAAAGATATACGCCTCTTTTGGCCTGACCGTGATCTTCAGCTTGCCGTCCTGCGCGAAGCTGGCGCTTGCGGAGAGCACAATCGCGGTCACGAGGGTGAACAGGCATACGAATCGTCGCATTTTAGTATTTCTCCTGAGTGATCCAGTAGGCGAGTTGTTTGGTCACCCTTCCGCGCCCAATCGGAAGAAGTGAAGGCTAGGACGACTTTAAACTATATCGTAAACCTCTCTGTGTCAAGGAATTGAAACAAAAAGCGAAAGCAAGAGCAAGGAATTTTATTTTCGTTTCGCGGGCGTTCTGCGGGGAAACTTGACGCTGAAAAATGAGAACACAGCAAGTTTTGTGAAGTGGTGCCGCGCAGGTTTCTGGCCGAGGTTCTGCGCCTCGGGCTTATAATTCGAGACAGCTAGTCCTGTACGTACCTGGGCCCGTGGTGAACGAAAAAATCCTCGAACATTTTCGAACTCCGCATAACGCTGGGAATCTTGCCGAGCCGACGGTGGTTGTGGAGGTCGCCAACCCCGTGTGCGGCGACACGATGAGGCTGTCCGTACGAGTGCAGGACGGCCGGGTGGCGGAAGCGCGTTTCAAAACGCAGGGATGCGTGGCATCGATTGCGGCTGGCTCCATGCTCACGGACCTGCTGGCGGGTCGGAGCTTGGCCGAAGCACGCGAGATTACGGCGTTGCGGATTTCGGAGGCGCTTGGCGAATTGCCCGCCGCCACAATGCACGCGGCCGAGCTTGCGATGGACGCGCTGAGCGCGGTCCTCGAGAAAATTGCTCACGGATAGAATCGAACGCGAAGAAGCGCCCGCGTCAGGTGGAAGTAGGTAGCGTCGCCGCCTTTTTCAAAGTTTCCGGATCGTTGAGATTCAAAATTACGCCCTCTTCTTCGGTCGGCACTTCCTGAATTTCCCGCTGGTGGGCCCATACGACTTGCCTTGCGCCAACCTCTGGCGACGCGGCGAGGAGTTCCTCATACAGCGTGGCGCGAAAAATAACGGGATGTCCGCGTTTGCCGCGGTAGAGGGGAAGCGCAATGGCTTTTCGAGTTGAATCGAATTGCGCGATCAGCTCGGAAATGAGGCGACGGGAAACGAGCGGATGGTCGACGGGACAGAGAATAATCCCGTCGGTGGTGCTAACCGGCAAGCTGCGGATTGCGACGTGAATGGACGACAGTTGGCCGGTGATCCAATCAGGATTGAAGACGATCATGGCTGGGTCGAATTTCAGTTTCGGGCCGATTTCTGCCGCGTGAGCACCGAGGACGATTCTAGTGAGGCCAATGCGGGGCAAGCGTGTCGCTGTGAAAAGATGCTCGACGAAAGTAAGGCCCTGAACTGAAACCAGGGCTTTCGGTTGGCCCATGCGACTGGATTCGCCGGCAGCGAGAATGGCGGCCGCGAGCATGGCGGCCTATTCGTGCTGCAGTGATGCGACGTCGGAGAGCCTAACGGCCTTGTGCGCGAGATTGGGCGCGTTGCGGCGAACGGCAATTAATTCGGCGGCGATGCTGACAGCGATTTCTTCGGGAGCTAGGGCGCCAATGTCGAGGCCGACCGGCGCATGTACCCGTTCGAATTTCTCGAGATCGTGGCCTTCCTTCTCGAGCGCTTTGTAGACGGAAAGCACTTTGCGTTTGCTGCCGATCATGCCGATGTAGCGCGCGCTGGTGTCAATGGCCCAGGCAAGCACGCGCATATCGTCCTTATGTCCGCGCGTGACAATCAAGAGGTAGCTCGAAGCGTTCGGGTGAATTTTCGCGAAGGCGTCTTCGTAGGTGGAATAAATCTCGGATGCCATCGGGAAGCGGTCGGAGTTCGCAAAGGCCTCGCGGTCGTCAATGACTCCGATGGCAAAGCCCGCTTGATGAGCGACGCGGGCGACGGCGGTGGAGACGTGGCCGCCGCCGAAAAGATAGAGCATCGGCTGCGGAAGAATCGGCTCGACGAAAATTTCCAGAGTGCCTCCACAGATGAGACCAGCGTCGTAGGCGGCTTCGTGATTGAGGTTGAAGGTCATTTTGCGGGGCTGCTCTTTTTGGATGACATCCTTTGCGGCGGCCCACACTTCGGCTTCGACGCATCCTCCGCCAACCGTGCCAGCGATCGTGCCGTCGTCGCGGACGAGCATGCGGGAGCTTTCATAACTGGGAATCGAGCCATTGGTGTGGACGATTGTAGCGAGGGCGCCGCGCTGGCCGGCGCGTCGCATGCGCACGATTTCTTCGAATAAGTCCATAGGTGAATCTTCGAACTGAGGTTACGGCGCGTTGAAGCCGGTGTCAATCTGGTTGGGGAGCCGATGATCTGTAGTGTCAGCATATATATATCGTCTTGAGAAAGCTGTTGAGAAGAGGATTCTCAACATCTATCCGGGCCTATCATAACGAGTCAGGTTTACGGACAATTCGTACGAACTCCGGGCTAAGGGTCGAGCCGAAAGACCACCTCAAGAGGGGTTGGGATGGAAACCGGTTTGCCGTCGGCGTCGATGGCTGGACGCAATATCCATTGGTTTACACATTCGATAGCCTGTTCATCAAGGCCGTGACCCAACCCTTTGACGACCGCGATTTGGGTGCTGAGCCTTCTGCTGTGATGATTGCATCGAGCAATACGGTCCCCTGGAGTTTGATTTTCTTAGCTTCAGCAGAAAATTGAGGATTGGGGCAGTAAACGCACTCCGGTGAACTGACTCCTCCTTCGCCTGAAAAAAAATCCTTCTTGCTTGCATCAGGTGGCAGCGGCACCACAATCGCAATTTCCTGCATCGGAATCTTGCCCCTTACCTCGGTTTCTCGGGCGTAGGCTTCATCAGGACTCGCATGTCTGGGGTCAGTGACGTGGTAGGCATGCAGAGTAACGCCAATTCCGTGCTCGGCAGAACCGTAGGTCCCTTGAACTAGCGTATCTGCACCGAGCGAGTCTGCCACTCGCAATATTTCAACGCTCCTTCCGATTTCTTGGGAGAGCCCGTTTGCTCGCAGGCTGATTAACAATTGAGCCCTGTCAACCACCTCGATTGGGTAACCAGAACTCCCAAGAGCTGTAGAAAACTGGTCCGCCAACCACGAAGAGAACGGAGACCAAGATGCGTCGGAGCCCCAGAAATCCATGACGACAACTTTCCTGCAATGGATACCGCTAAGTTCTGCTGCTAGCTCGTGAGCAATCGAAGCCAATCCGATTGGGCGGTTGTGATTGGACGCCGACGCCTCAGGTGGGAGCGTTGGCCTTGGTTGAGTTTGGGCGCCGACTGACAATGCCCCCACTAGATTCAGCACGAGACAGAGATAAAGAGCGCGAATGGTCGGCACAAAAAATCTCTGTGCGAACAGGTTGCGCCAAGCACGCACCAAGTACAAGGCTCTGCGATTTGGCTTCATTCTTCTCCAGCTTTCAACCATTGGTTCGTCGCTTATCCACGAATTTTCTAATCGACATCGCGGCTCCGTTGATTACCAGCAGCACGCCCCCAAACACCAGTCCTTTCTCCGCATTCCCCTTGAAGATTCCAACACACGCGCCGATAACTACTCCGACTATCACTGACCTGACGATAACTCCCGACGTTAGCGGCCTCTTGTAGGCCGTACCCGCGACGGCGCAGGCCGTCAGAGCAATGAATATCGTGAAAAGAACTGGGCTTTCAAGAATCGGTCTCATCCGTTGCCCCGCGCAACTGCCTCTTCAATCGCTCGAATCTTACCTCAAGACCGGTGCCTGATTGGTCGGCGGCTCGGGATAGACGTCGATAACAGGGCTAATCACTACCTATCTCACTCTGAGATAGATGGTGCGAAGAGGATTTCTCGACAGCTATCCGAACTACTCCCGCAGGGAGAACAGTATTTGAAACTTAGAGCGGTAACCCGATCTTCTTTAGCAGGTCCGCCCAGCGGGGATCGGCGTGGAGGGAATCGAAGGTGGGGAACCGGATGACGGCCAGCAGTTCATCGTCGTCGTCGGAATAGGCGCGCTCGAGATATTCGAACGCCTTGTCGCGATCTCCCGCAGCCGCATAAGCAACGGCCACGTTGGCGGGAACCGGGCCGTGGGTGGTACTTAGCATCTCCTTTATGAACCCCAGCGCATCCGGACTATAGGAGCCGGGATCCGTGCCGATCTTCTTGATCTCACTCACCGCGTCCGCGAAGCGGCCTTGCGTCGCATAAACTTGTGCCAGATAAAAATGTGCCGGGACGAAGGAAGGGTCTCGTTCGGTCACCTTGTTTATTTGAGCGATTGCCTCGGGAAAGCGACGCGCCATCATTAATGTCAATCCGTAATTTACGTTCACGATTGGAGACAGCGGGTCGAGCGAGAGCGCGATGTGAAACTCGTCGAGAGCCTGGTCAATCCGGTTTTGCGGCACGAGGAAGAGGAAGGCATAGAAGTAATGAGCGGTGGCGTCGTTGGGGTTCAACTCGATCGCCCGGCGAAACTCCTGCTCGGCCTCGTTCCACGTCGCCTTTCTGGTCAATGCGACGGCGCGAGCTGTGTGTGCCTCGGGGAGCGAACTATCCAGCTCCAAGGCTTTTTGTGACGCTTGGTCCGCGAGCACAAGAGCTTGCTTGGGCGGGATCAACCGGCCATAGCCACTGGCTACGCTGTAGCTATTCGCCAGGCCGGTGTAGGCGAGCGCATAATTCGGGTCGGCGGCGATCGCCTGCTGAAACAGCGTGATACTTTTCAGCAAACCCGCCGGTGTTCTTCCGTACCACAACTGCCGTCCTTCCAGGTACAACCGGTACGCTTCTGGATTGGTGGTGCCTGCGCTTCCGATCTTTTGCTGCGCTGCTCCGCTCAAATGAACTTGCAACTTGTTCGAAACGTCGCGCGTGATGTCGCTCTGCACCTGCGTAATGTCCGAGAGTTTGCGAGCGTAGTGTGATCCCCATAGTTCGGTTCCGTCGGCAGTGTTCACCAGATCCGCTTGCACGCCCAATTCGTCGCCATGTTGAGTAATGCGTCCCATCAACACCGCGCCCACATCCAGCGATTTGCCGATTGTCTGCGGGTCTTGCTGATCTGCTTTGAAACGGAACACCGTGCTGCGCGCCATGACCTTTACATTGGGAAGTTGTGAAAGCGTGCCGATCAGGCTTTCGGTCAATCCGTCGCTCAAGTATTCGTTGTTCGGGTCGGAGGTGGCGTTAACAAAGGGCAGAACCGCCAGAGACGTAATCTTACCGCCCGTTGCCCTTCCGCGTAGCAGATAGAACCCGGCGGCTGCGGCCACAATCAGCAATGCGGCCAGAGCGCCGACAATCCAAAACTTGCGAGCACCGGACAGACTTCTGGCGGCAGCTGAGATGGATGAGGAACTCGCCGTGGCGGCGGCAACACTCGCGGAAATCTCAGCATGCGTCGAGCGACCCGATTGCTGTTCGCGTTTCAGCCGCGCCAGGTCCGTGCGCAAGTCAGTGGCGCTCTGGTAGCGCAACGTGCGGTCTTTCTCGAGGGTCTTTTCGAGGATGCGCTCCATTTCCGGCGGCAGTTCGGGATTTAAACGTATCGCCGGGGTGGGAGCGGCATCGAGAATAGATTTGAAAATCACTCCGGACGTCTCGCCTCGAAACGGAAGCGCGCCGGTAGCCATTTCATATAGGACGGCGCCGAAGGAGAACAAGTCCGTACGCGCGTCGAGCTCTTTGCCGCGAACCTGCTCGGGAGACATGTAAGCGACGGTTCCCAACGTGCTGCCCGGGCTGGTCAAGTGTTCCGCGCTGGCCCCCGCGGTCATATCTCTTGCGACAGTGGCGCCCGAGGGACCGGCACCCGTAAAAGTGATCTTGGCCAAGCCAAAATCGAGAATCTTGGCGTGGCCTCGCTTGGTTACAAAGATATTGGCAGGCTTGATGTCGCGATGGATGATTCCTTCCGCGTGGGCGGCTTCGAGAGCGTCGGCGATTTCAATCGAGAGCGCGAGAAGATCATCCATGTCAATCGGTTTGCCGCTGATGCGATGCTTCAGCGTCATGCCGTCGAGATACTCCATAACGATGAACGGTTGACCGTCCTGCTGGCCGATTTCATGAATCGTGCAGATGTTCGGATGGTTCAAAGCAGAAGCAGCGCGAGCTTCGCGACGAAAGCGTTCCAGAGCCTGCGGATCGCGCACAACGTCGTCGGGCAGGAATTTGAGCGCGACGAAACGGCCCAGCTCGGTGTCCTCAGCTTTGTAGACAACGCCCATGCCTCCGCCGCCCAATTTTTCGAGAACGCGATAGTGGGAGATTGTGCGGCCGATCGGCGACTGAGGTTCCGGCATGACTGGAGGTCGCCTTCATCTTAGGATGCGTGTGGGGACAAGTCAACGAAGGCGGGCTGCGTATGCGCAAGTGCAGCTGTCACATTTTAGATTGCGAGGAGTAAACTTCTTGATCCTTGAGTGACATCCCCAACATCGGCATCGCGCTTGGCGAAACACCTGCCGGGCAAGACTTGCCAATCAACGCGCCTGTGCAGGTGCTCTTTGCGAGTCTCGTTGGGACGACCATCGAGTTTTTTGATTTCTATATCTACGCGACGGCTGCCGTCCTCGTGTTTCCGCGGTTATTTTTCCCAGCATCGGATCCAGCATCAGCGACGCTGGCCTCGCTGGCGACCTTTGCAATTGCGTTTTTCGCGCGACCGTTTGGTTCGGCGCTCTTCGGTCATTTTGGCGATCGCGTTGGCCGCAAGGCGACTTTGGTCGCGGCCCTCCTGACGATGGGCGTGTCGACGGTGTCGATCGGCGTTCTTCCGACTTACAAGACCATAGGCGTAGCCGCTCCGCTACTGCTTGCGCTGTGCCGTATGGGGCAGGGACTCGGGCTTGGAGGAGAGTGGGGCGGAGCGGTATTGCTCGCGGTGGAGAATGCGCCGCGGGGTAGGCGCGCCTGGTACGGCATGTTTCCGCAACTCGGGGCCCCGATCGGGTTTCTTTTCTCCGGCGGTGTGTTTCTGGCGCTTTCGCGCGGGCTTACGAACGATCAGTTTTTCTCTTTTGGATGGCGCATTCCGTTCCTCGCAAGCGCGGTCCTGGTGATTGTCGGTCTTTATGTCCGGCTGACAATTACCGAGACTCCCGCGTTCCGCGCAGCGATCAACCGACGCGAGCGTGTGGCAGTGCCGATCCTGGAGGTATTTCGCAAATATCCCAGGTCCCTCGTGGTGGGGATTTTGGGAGCACTCGCCGCGTTCGTCCTCTTCTATTTGATGACTGTCTTCGCGCTGTCGTGGGGCACAACTGCCCTGCACTACAATCGTGACACGTTTCTGGTGATGCAGTTGTTCGGCATGATCTTCTTTGCGATTACGATTCCGGTGGGGGCGATTCTCGCCGAGCGTGGGCGCCGCCGCACTTTGCTTTGGGTGACTGCGGCGATCGGTATGTTCGGCTTGGTGATGGCACCTATGTTCCTGGCGGGGACAATCGGGACAATCATGGCGTTGGTCGTGGGACTATCGTTGACGGGACTATTCTACGGTCCCCTGGGTACCGTCCTGTCGGAGCTTTTCCCCACCTCGGTGCGTTACACGGGGAGTTCGCTGACGTTTAATCTGGCGGGCATTTTTGGAGCGTCGCTTGCGCCTTATATCGCCATTTGGCTGGCGAAGACATATGGCTTGCAGTACGTCGGCTACTATTTGTCGATAGCATCGGTGTTGACGTTCATTGGATTGCTAGCGGCGCGAGAAACGAAGGACGAGACGCTGTGGTGACACTTAGAACTGTTTCGGTTCCCATGGGCAGGATGGATTGATGAAAGCGGTCATCCTTTCTGAACACGGCGGGCCTAACGTATTGCGTTATGCCGAGACGCGCGAGCCGGAGATTGGCGCGGATGAAGTGCTGGTTCGCGTAAGGGCGTGTGCGCTGAATCACCTTGATTTGTGGGTGCGGAGTGGGCTGCCCGGGATCACGATTCCGATGCCGCATATTCTCGGCTCGGACATCGCGGGTGAGGTGGCGCGCGTAGGAGAGAAAGTGTCGGGCGTGCGCCCGGGCGAGCGAGTGCTGCTCTCGCCGGGAATTTCGTGTGGGCATTGCGTCCACTGTTTGAGAGGCGAGGATAATTTTTGCCGGCAGTACACCCTGTTTGGATACAAGGTGGATGGAGGGTATGCGGAATATGTGACGTCGCCGGCGGTAAATGTGATTCCGATGCCGGCCAATCTTGGCTTTGAGGAAGCGGCGGCGATTCCGTTGGTATTTTTGACGGCGTGGCACATGTTGATCACGAGGGCGCAGCTCAAGCCGGATGAGACGGTGCTCGTGCTGGGCGCGGGAAGCGGAGTGGGAAGTGCAGCGATTCAGATTGCGAAAGTGGCGGGAGCGCGCGTGATCGCGACGGCCGGATCGGAAGCAAAGCTGCAGAAGGCGAGGGAATTGGGTGCCGACGAGACATTTCTGCACGCGATCGAGCATTGGTCGCGGGAAGTGAAGCGGCTGACGGATCGGCGCGGAGTGGATGTGGTGGTGGAGCACGTGGGTGACGCGACGTGGCAGGAAAGCGTGGCAAGTCTGGCGGTGGGCGGGCGGTTGGTGACCTGCGGCGCAACGACCGGCTACGAAGGAAAGATAGATTTACGCTACCTGTTCAGCCGTCACATTTCAATTCTCGGATCGTACATGGGAAGCAAGGCGGAGCTTTACTCCGTGCTTGATCTTGTGCGGCGTGGCCGTGTGCGGCCGGTGATCGATACTGTCATGTCCCTTGCCAAGGCTCGGGAAGCTCACGAACGGCTGGAGAAGCGCGAGCAATTTGGGAAAATTGTGCTTCGGATTGAATGACATCCTTCTCGTTTGTCTTCTGATCTTCGGTCCGCATAATTCAAAAGCTTAGCCCGTTTCGGGAATAAATCGCAGATTATGGGTAATATTTGGGAAAGTATTTCTCATCTGGCAGGGAAATCGCTTGCCTCGAAAACCGCATTAACGAGAGGTTCCAGGCGTGATAGCCGCGTGATCCTAGGCTAAACACCTCTATATCTTGATGATAGGGAACTGGGTCCCAATGGTACTGGCCGTGCTTTTCTCCCTGGCGTCGGCAGTAGGAGGCCCCCCTTCCATGGTTTTTGCCGTTGCAGCACTACTGTTTCAGCTTAGCCCAGTTCCCAAAGTGGTTGGCCCGGTATTCAGGGCGAACCTGACAACGCTTATTGCGACAGACACAGCAGATGGCACGCGGCCGAAACCCGCCAGTGCGACGGCACGTGGCAACGAGACAGACACGGTGGCGACGGCGTCCGGCAAGGGATATATAGATCCGGCCAAAGTGAGTTTGGGAGGCGACGCAGGCGACAAGTCGGCGGCGGGCGTGGCGGTTGTCTCGTTGACGGACCGCGACAGCACGCAGCCGCTTTCGTCGGTGCGCATTCCTGAACCCATGCCGGTAAAGCCAATCAAGGTTTATTCCCCTGAGAAGCCGCGCAGGAGCCGCACTTGGCTAGCGCTGACGATGATGCAGCATGGCGCGGCGACGTTTGATGCCTATTCGACACGGCAGGCGATTGGTCACGGAGCTGTGGAAGATGATCCGATGATGAGGCCGTTCGCGCATTCGGGCGCGATCTACGCGGCGATTCAGGTGGGTCCGCTGCTTCTCGACTATGTGGCCCGACGCATGCAGCACAGCGAGTATGGGATGGTGCGGCGGATGTGGTTTGTGCCGCAGTCGGCGAGCACGGCGGGTTTTCTGATTTCGGGAGTACATAACCTAGGCGTGGCAAGCCGTTAGGGCAAAGGCCCGACTATAAGCGCAGATTGACGCGCGCAAATTTCTTTCTCACTCCCTGGCAGGAATTGAGAGAGTTCGAAAACACCCGGGTTCGATTACCGGGTGTTTTTTTTGCTGGGTGTTAGGCGCGTAGGCCGATGCTGGTTGCGGCTGTAGATGCGGAGGCACCAGTGAGACGCTTCTCGATCCATTCCGCGGCCTTGCGCCCTGAATCGACGGCCGCGGAAATTTCCGACTCCGGGCCAATGGAATCAGCGTTGGCGAAAAAGATCCGATCAAGAGGCTGGCTGGCTGCGGGAATGATTTTTGTAAACAGGCCGGGCGTCGGCAGGAACATCGGATGGCCGCGACGATAGAAGTGAATCTCTGAGGGATTCGCCGTGGCGAATTCGGGCAGGAGCTTCTGGAAGTCGCCCAGAACGTTTGCGGCAATCTGACGGCAGTCGTCGATTTTCAGGAGCTTTTTGCGCTCAATTTCCGCGAGCGGCGTGTAAAACGTGAGGATGTTGTTCTTCTGTTTGTATCCCGGCTGCTTTTGTACGACCCAATCGGCCACGATGACATCGGTGAAAGAATTCCCCGGGCACCATGTGTCGTAAGCGCGGTTATAGACAGGCTTGTCGAAAATCATGTTGATCACAGGGTAGGGACAATAGTGATAAGAAGACATGGCGTCCTGTTGGGCGTCTGAGATACCGGCGACGATGCGGGAAGTGATGAATTTCGGCGTCGCCATTACAACAAACTTCGCTCCCACCGAACGCGGAACGCCTCCTTGGATATAGGTGACGCGAACTTCGGTCTTTTGAGGTTCGACGGAGATGATTGTGGCATCGCTTAGCAACCGTTCCGCGAACTTAGGCTGAAGTGTTTCGACGAGTTTGCGTGTGAGTGCGCCATTGCCGCCGGGCAAAGTGACTCTCGTGTCTTTTTCTGCTGCGACAACTTCCTGGAAATCGACGAGCGCGACATACGTAGATGTGTCTGCGGATTTAGCGCCCCAGTTCGAGGGGCCGTAGGCGTCCCACCATGATTTAACTTCGGGAGCGTAGGCGCTGAGGTATTTGGTGAGTGGCGCATTGTCGAGCTGTTCGATATTTTTTGTAATGTCGATCGCGAGCATATCGGCGCGGAATTTTTTGAAGCTATCACGGACGGAGGCGGGGTAGGGAAGTTCGTCGAGGCCATCGTGCCACGTGTCCTTGATCCATTTACCGTTGACGATCGTCGGGTCGAAGGAATCGATCGGAAGCATCGTGAGACCGATTTCGCGCGCCAGTTGTTCGCTCGACGTGCCTTTCGCGTCGTAAGCGGAGCCGGTGGCGAAGGCTTGGCCTTGATATTCCTCAAGGTAGGCGTTGCCGCCGAAGTGCGGTTCTTTTTCGAGAAGGAGGAAATCGCGCTGGCGAAGGAAGTAGGCGGCGCTGAGTCCGCTGGCTCCGCCGCCGACGATAACCACATCGTAGCGCTTCGAAATCGGCGGGTGCGAGAAGGAGTGACCATCGCGGACCTGATGGCAGATTTCAAAATTGTCACCGTCGACCTGGGTCTTGGAATCATCGGGAACTGCGAGAAGAGAAAGATCGATAGGGCAGCCGACGGCGACTGAACCTGCTACCACGAACTTGAGAAAATCCCGCCGAGTGCCGCTCATGAATGCTCTCCTTCCAGAGTGGATGCCAAAAGTGCTCCTGCTTCTTCGGCGCGCGTGGTACGCGTACGAAGGCGGTACCAGATGAGGATTGTAGCGATGGAGAAGGCGAGGATCAGCGTGGAGATGGAGTTGATTTCCGGGGTGATCCCGCGGCGCAGGCGCGACCAGATTTCAATGGGCAGGGTATTATCGCGGCCAATGAGGAAAAAGCTGACGGCGATTTCGTCCAGCGAGAGCGTGAAAATCAGCAGCGCAGCGGCGATCAGAGAGACGCGGAGATTCGGGAGCGTGATGCGCCAGAACGTTTTCCACTGATTCGCACCGAGATCGAGCGAGGCTTCTTCCTGAGCGCGGTCAAGCTTTTGCAAGCCGGCAAAGATTTCAGTGGTGGCGACGGATATAAGAGCGGTGCCGTGGCCGAGCGTGATCGTGACAAGGTCGAGATTCTTTCCGATTGCGACGAAGAGCATGAGGAACGACAGGCCAGTGATAATGCCGGGAAGGATCAGTGGCAGAAGGACGATGCGGCGAAACAGCGCCTTGCCCGGAAATTGGGACCGATCGAGAGCAAGCGCTGCGGGAAGGCCGAGTGCAAGCGAGATTCCGACAGCGATCAACGCGACGATGGCGCTATTGAGGACGGAGTCCCACAGCGGGCCGTCCTGAAAGAGCTGGCGATACCAATCGAGCGTCCAGCCCGATGGAGGAAAGCCGCCGACGCCGGAGCCGTTGAACGAATATAGGACTAGGACAACGATCGGGAAGTAGAGGAATGCATAGACGAGCGTGGCGTAGACCGTGAGAAACGGAGCACGGGCGGAACTGGGTGAGCGGCTCATGAAAGAGTGAGCCTCCTCTCGAGGCGCTCTGTGGCGAAGAGAAGGGTCATGACGAGGACAAGCATGCAGAGCGAGATTGCCGCACCGAGGGGCCAGTTATATGCGGCGCCGAAAAGGCTAACGACGATATTGGAAATCATGATACCGCTCGCGCCGCCGACGAGCAGAGGGGCGAGGAAATCGCCGAGGGTGAGCACGAATGCAAAGGTGGCGCCGGCGAGAACGCCCGGCAGGGAAAGAGGAAGAATGACGCGCCGGAATGTGGACCAGGGAGAGGCGCCAAGATCGTGCGAAGCTTCGACGAGATTTCGGGGAACGTGTTCGAGAGACGCGTAAATCGGAAGAAACGTGAATGGAGTGTAGATGTGAGTGAGGGTGAGGACTACCGCGAACGGGCTATAGAGGAAAAATTCGACGGGGTGGCGAGTGATGTGGAGATATTGCAGCAGGCCGTTGAGCACGCCATCGCTTCCAAGGATCGTCTTCCAGGCGTAACCGCGGACTAAATAGCTGGCCCAGAGCGGGATAATCACGAGCTGGTAGAGAATATCTTTTCGTTTTGGTGCGTGAAATGAGAGGAAGTAGGCGAGAGGGTATCCGAGAAGTAGCGCGAGCAAAGTAACGGCGGCGGCGATGCGAATCGATCGAAAAAGGACGGAGATGTAAATAGGATTGCGGATCAGCTGAATGTAATTTTGAAGATTCCAATCGTGGATGATTGTTTGCTGCGGCGAAACGGACCAGAAGCTGTAGCAGAAAAGTAGCGCGTAGGGCACGAGGAGGAACGTGGTGACCCAAAGGAGCGGAGGGATTGTGACGGCCGATTTATAGGCACGGCTGTACATAACTAGGCGGAATCTTCCTGGCGCACGGCAATTGCGTCACTCGCGCGAAACTCGAATTCGTGCTGGCCGCTGAGAGTACCTGGGCTTGCGACGCGGGCACGAAGGGTCTGCGAGGCGCCACAGTCAAGTTCGAGGGTGTCCATCGCACCGCCGAAGGTTTGATTCAGGATACGAGCATGAAAGCGCGCAATCGAATCGTCGTTCGGTTGGGCTCGCATGCCGGTTGCAACCAGGCGGATGCATTCAGGGCGCAGAGAAAAAACGACTTGGCCCAAGCTTTCCGCGGTGCGCCATTTGAGCACTCCGGCTTGCGCCACGCCGTCTCGGACTTCAGCTCGAAGTAAATTCGTCTGGCCAATGAATTGAGCTACATATGGGGATGCAGGCTGGCCGTAAATTTCGCGCGGCTCGGCGACCTGTTCGAGAAAACCTGAGCGGAGAAGCGCGATGCGGTCCGAGAGAGCCATGGCTTCTTCCTGATCGTGGGTGACGAAGATGAAGGTAATTCCCACTTCGCGCTGCAATGCTTTCAATTCGGTTTGCATCTGGCGACGGAGATTCGCATCGAGCGCAGAGAGGGGTTCATCGAGCAACAAGACACGAGGGCGGTTCACGAGCGCGCGGGCTAGTGCCACACGCTGTTGCTGACCGCCACTGAGGCGAGCGGGAGGCGATTTCGCGAACTCACTCATCTTTACCATGGCGAGTGCCTGAGCGACACGGCCGGGAATCTCGGCTTTCGCAGCATTTTTCGAGCGCAGGCCATAAGCGACGTTGTCGAACACGTTGAGGTGTGGGAACAAGCGCGTAACTCTGGAACACGGTATTCACCGGGCGACGATGAGGAGGAATCAGATCAAGCCTTTCGCCAGCAATCCATATTTCGCCGCCATCTAATTGCTCAAACCCTGCGATAAGTCGCAAAAGGGTGGTCTTGCCCGAGCCGCTTTCACCAAGAATGGTGAGGAATTCGCCTGAAGCAACTTCGAGCGAAATATTGCGGAGCACGGGACGCGAACCGAAACACTTCACCACAGAACGGATCGACAAAAGCGAATCGGTTCGCGCAGGAGCAGGGGCGCCCTGCGCCACGGAGGCGGTCATGGGTAGTTTCCGGGATGGATCAGGCGGCGTGCGCGAATTGCGCTGATGAAAGACGTCACTGGGCGGCCTTCACTTCATTCCAGATCTCGTTGTATCTGTCGCGGCGCGGGACTTGCTGCCAGAAATAGATGCGCGTCATGTAGAGATCCACGTTATCGAGGTGCAGCGATTTTCTTTGATCTTCCGTCATGAATTCGGCGGCTTGCGGGTTGGCGGGATCGTAGCCGGTGACGTCGGCCACGGCTTTTTGCGTCTTGGCCTCGATCATGTATTCGAGGAATTCAGCAGCGAGATCCTTATGTTCGCTCGCGGATGTAATCATCAGATGGTCTATCCACCCGGTGGTGTTTTCTTTCGGGATCGTCTCGCCGATGGGGAAGTTCGCTTTACGGAGCTGATTGCTCATGAGTGGCCAACCCATCGCTGCAACCACTTCGTGATTCTCGAAGAGATTCGTCAACTCGCCGCCGGTGCTCCACATTTTTCGGATATTGGGCTTCAGCTCGACGAGTTTCTTCTTCACGTTATTCAGTTCTTCGTCGGTCAGATTATAAAGATGGCTGGGATCGGGTTTGTCGTAGCCGAGCACCTGCGCGGCCATGTAGATCGTGGAGAGTTCGTCCCATACGGAGATTTTACTTTTGAGATCCGGGCTCCAAAGCGCCGCCCAGCTATCGGGTATCTGGGGAAAAGCTTTGGTGTCGTATAAAAGCGGATTCGGTCCCCATGTAAACGGGACGCCGTAAACCTTCCCATTCACACGCACGAGCGGCATTTCGCGGAGGCGTTCGGAGAGCTGTAAATAGGATGGAAACCTCGAAGGGTCGAGGGGTGCCGCGAGTCCTGCCGAGGCGATCATTGTGGCGACATCACTCGAAGGCGAGATCACGTCGTAATTGCTGGCGCTGCCGCCGCGGAGTTTGGCGACCAGTTCGTCGCTCGAGCCCATATAGGCAGCGCTGATTTTGCATTTGTGAGACTGCTCAAAAGGGCGGATGAAGGAAGGATCGGCGTAGCCTTCCCAGACGAGCAGGCTCAGAGTGGGAGGCTGTTTTTTGCACCCGCTCAGCGCCAAACCGGAGATTGCCAAGAGCGCAACCGCTGCGAGTTTAGTCTTCATGATTTCGGTACCGCTCCCGTAAGTGCTGTGGCGCATTGTTAACGCCGCTAGAAAGTTGGCGGCGTGTTGACCCACAAAACCCAGGCTTCTTTCTTGCCGGGATTCACCCAACGATGCGGCGTACTGCTTTCGAAATAGAAGCTGTCGCCTTGCTCGAGACGATTTGCTTCGCCGCCGTCGAGCGCAATCTCGATGCAGCCTTTCAAAATGTAGAGAAACTCTTCGCCCTCGTGGGTATAAGACTCGCCACTTCCCGCGGAAGGAGCGATGCGGAAAATGTGCGGCTCCATCACGGTGTTGCCCCATGAGAGCAGTTCCATCCGGATGCCGTTGCCGGCTTCGAGAACTTTCCTTTCAGACGGGCGAACACGACCTGGATTTGCCTCGGAGGGATCAAAGAGCGAAAGAATATTGAGGCGATAGAAGCGAGCCAAGCGCCGGAGGGTGGCGATCGACGCGCTCATTTGCGCGCGTTCGAGCGCGGATAAGAATCCCACCGAGACATCCACAGACTCCGCGACTTTCGCTAGCGAGTAACCTCGCTGCAAACGCAAACGGCGCAGGCGCGGGCCGACCGGGCTTGCCTTCGGCTGGTGGCCGCCAGATTTTGAGAGGAGCCCCTGCGTTTTGAGCATATGGACGATGGCCGGGGCATTCATTCCGCGAGCGCGACGTAGAAACTGCGCGCGCTTGAGCAGGCGCACGTCGGCTTGCGTATAGAGGCGGTATTGGCTGCGAGTGCGAGCGGGCGAAATCAGGCCAAGGATTTCCCAGGAACGAAGAATCGAAGGTGAGACGCCGACAAGGCGCGCGACATCGCTGATGCGCAGATAGCCCGAAGCGTGCTGAGCCTTCCTGGGCAACTTACGAGCGTGAGCCAAACCAGTTTCCTCTTGACAATGCCACAGGCCATCCTCTAACGTTCGCGAATTATAGTAAGGTTTTTCGAGAAGCTGCAATCGAAAAATCGGGGGCGTCTGGGGTGGACGCGGGATTTTCAAAAGGAGCGCCAATGAGAGCGACTGCGTGGGGACGGGTGTGCCTGCTGGCGTGCGCAAGTCTGGCATTCTGCGCTGCGGCGATGGGGCAAACGAATGGAGCCATCCGCGGGATCGTGAATGATCCGTCCGGTGCGGTTGTCCCGGGTGTTACGGTCACGGCTACATTGACGGGCCAGGCCACGCCGCGAATTGTAACGTCAGATAAAGATGGTGCCTTCGATATACCGGAGCTTCCCGTTGGTACCTACGACGTCTCGGCTGAGGCGACGGGCTTTAAGAAGTTTCTGGCTAAGGATGTCGTGGTCACAATCGGTCACGTCAATTTCATTACCCTTACGCTTGCGGTTGGTGGGAAAAGCGATACGGTGACCGTGGAAGCGAGCGCTGTGCAGGTGGAGACCACGAGCACTCAGCTGGGGGCAGTGATGACGGACACGTCGATCCGCGAGCTTCCTTTGAACACGCGGAACGCCTACGCGCTGCTCCAGCTTCAACCTGGTGTGCAATCGCAATTGGGCGCGGATTTGTTTGCTGGCAGCGACAACCCTGGCGTAGTTTCCGTCAACGGAGGCCGCGGACGCGCAAACAATTACATGGTTAACGGAGGGGACGGCAACGATATTTTCGTGAATGGTCCTGCTATTCAGCCTTCGCCCGACGCCATCGAAGAGTTTCGCGTCTTGACGAACACGTTTGACGCGGAATACGGGCGGAACTCAGGCTCAGTGGTGAATGTGGTGACCAAATCCGGAACGAATGCAGTGCACGGAGACTTCTACGAATTCTTGCGCAATGACGCGCTGAACACGAAGGGTTACTTCGACAACTCGGTGGCGCCGTACAAACGAATACGTTTGAGCGGAGTATGGACGAACTCGGGTCGGTGGTGAATGTGGTGACGAAGTCCGGACAAAGCGGTGCACGGGATCAGATTCGCGAGAGGTCGAACAGAGGGTATTCGATCCGACAGAATCAATTCGGGGCAACGATTGGCGCGCCGATCAAGAAGGATCGAACCTTCATATTCGGTTCCTATGAAGGTTTGCGCTTGCACCAAGGCATTTCGACAGGCCAAGTTTTCTTACCCACACAGGATGAAGTTAACGGGAATTTTACAGAGGTCAACAACGCGCTTGGGCTGCCGACTCCTGCGTTACCTTTTAGCGGACAGATCAATGATCAAACTTTCGCTGACACTCTCAGCGCACGTCCCGGATGTGCAGGTGCAACCGGGGTCCCCATCGCCGTCGGAGCGAAGTACTCCGACCTGTTTCCAATGAACCACATCCCCGTGGCATGCTTCGATCCGGTAGCCCTCGCAGTCTACAACCAGTACGTTGCGCCGCTGGGAACGGGGACCTTCAGTGCGACGCCTCCGAAAAAAGTGACGCAACGACCAGTTTACAGTGCGATTCGATCACAATATTACGGGAAGCGGTTCGCAGAAATTCAGCGCTTACTACTACTTCGAAGATGATGGCCGCACGGATCCGCTCTCATTTTTTCAGGGCGCTGGTGGGAACGTTCCAGGTTTCGGCGCGATGTTCGGCACCCGTGTGCAGCAGTGGAACCTGAGTCATACCTGGACTATCGGGTCGAATGCAGTAAATGAATTCCGCTTTAACTATTTTCGAGAGGGCCAGCAGCTCAACAACCATCCGGTAAACACTTTGGCGAGTGTTCACGACTCGTGCGTGACGATTGCGGCCGCGAACTGTTTTCAGGACCCCAACTTCGACCCAGCCCTGGGTATCACGACAGATCTTCCAGGCCGGGTGGGGCTGCCCTATATAAGCGTGTCGGGCGGGTTTGCGATCGGGAACAATTTCGAGGGCGAACTCCCGCAGACGGGCAATACGTTTCAATGGACAGACAATTACACGCGTACATTTTCCAAACACACACTGAAATTCGGCGTGGACGTAAGGCGGCAGCGGTTTGACCAATTCTTGTTTTTCGACGTGAGCGGAGAATATACCATCACGAGCAATGCCAACCAGGACCAGATCGCATCGGATCAAAATTTCCCTTCGTATCCAAACTATTTTCTAGGCGCACCGGACAACTACACCCAGGGTGCCGCGCAACGGGAGGATCTGCGGAACACATCGCTCTATCTTTTTGCGCAAGACAGCTTCAAGATAAAATCGAATCTGACGCTGAACTACGGATTACGTTGGGAGCTGAATACTCCTTATTACGATACCGGTAACCGCGCTGCAAACCTTCCGTCCAGGTCAGGTCACGACACAATATCCGTGTTGGCTTTCACAGGAGAACGCAGCCAATCTAGGCCTTAGTCCCGGTGACTGCGGACAGGGAAGCGGGGCTAACAATGCTGTATTTCCTCTAGGATTGGTTTTCCCCGGAGACAAAGGCGTTCCGCGCGGTTTGACACGACTTATTACAAATCCTTTGCTCCTCGCATCGGAGTTGCCTGGAGTCCCGGGTGGACAGAGGGTTGGCTCGCGAAGCTTACCGGCGGTCCCGATAAATCGAGCATTCGTGCAGGATTTGGAGTTTTCTATAACCCGATCGAGCAGTTGGTGCTCGAGCAGTTCAGCGCTGAGCCGCCCTTTGGAGGAAGCTCGTTTGTCACTGGCCCGCTCTTTAACTTGCCATACCTCGAGTTTCAAGACGGACCCAAAGCGCCAAATCCCTTTAGTGGTGTAATCCAACAGACTCCGGGGACGCCGTGCGCGGTTGACACGCCGGGTGGTCCCAACGGCTGCGTGGATTGGTCAAACTTCCGCGACGCAATCTAGTTTGGGGAATTTCAGCCTCATCTCAGGTCGCAGTATTCGGAGCAGTACAATCTGACTATCGAGCGACAGTTGATCAAGTCGATGATTTTGCGCGTGGCGTACGTTGGAACCCAGGCGCATCGCCTTCTCGCGTCGCGGGATCTGAACGCCGGAAATATCCAGACTTGCGTTGGCCTGATTAATCTAGCTGCGCTGAATGCCAACAATGTGTTGTCGGCGCGCACCGGGAGGTACTCCGACGAGCTGTGGGCCGTCTGGGGCGGAATCACAGTATTTCATTCCGCCGGGAACCGTTATACCGGCGGACCCAGCGTTGTCGGCGATGCCGCCGCAGCCATTTAAGGTGCCAACGCTTAACTGCGCTGGACTCGTATTGCCATACAGCGGCGCACCGGGTGGTAATCCTTCGTGCTTTAGCGGGCCAGTTGGTCCGAACGGCCTCACGCTTGTTGGAACTCGTCCGTTTTCTTCGCCGAACTGCAATCCGTTGACCGGAATTGGATGCCCGGCCGACGGAGTTCCTGTTTTCAGCAATATTTTTGCCGAAGATACGATCGCAAATTCGAACTATAACGGCCTGCAGATTTCCGTGGATAAGAGCTACTCGCATGGCCTGCTGTTTTCAAGCGTCATACACATTCAGCAAGGCGATTGATCAGGGGGCATCGTTCGAGAACGAACTTGAATCCACTGAACTTCAACGCAACTCGGGGGCTATCTTTGCTAGACGCCAAACACCGGTTTGTCTTCAGCCCCTTTTGGGAACTGCCTAGTGCCCAAGTACGACGGATTTAAGGGGAAAGCTTTGAATGGTTGGGGAATCTCCGCGATCATTACCTATCAGAGCGGATTCCCGATACGAGTTCAGAATCAAAACGATACGTGAACTGCAAAGCAGCTTCTTTTTTGAAGACGCAAACACACCGACAATGACGGCGCCTGTCCGATCATACGAACCCGAAAAGAAATAACAACTTCTGGTTCGACACAAGCAATTTCTGTGATGCTAATTCGCCTAATGGCTGCGTGACCGCGTTGGGAGGGTTCGGTAATACTCCGCATGCGTTTTGTTGCGGGCCGGCGATTAGCAATACCGATCTAGTGATTTCAAAAAAGACGCCGATCAATGAGCGGTGGAATACCGAGTTTCGCGCGGAGTTCTACAATGCATGGAACCACACTCAGTTCGCGAATCCGGATGGGAATTTCACTGACGTTCGACATTTCGGACAAGTACTTGAAAGATGCGCGAAGATCCGCGAGTAATACAGTTCGGATTAAAGATTCTGTTTTGAGTAAGAAGGCTAAGGAATCATCGAAGCGAGGCCGGCCACCGAGGTGGGACTGCCCTGGTTTTGGCGTCTCAGGTAATTTGATGGCGGCGGGTGCGGTATGAAGATTTTTGTTTTAGGGGCGGGGATGATGGGGCGGGCGGTGGTGCACGACCTGGCGGGGGCACCGGAGGTGCAGCAGATCGTCGTTGGAGATTTTGACCGAGGCCGCGCTGCGGAAGTGGCTAAGAAATTCGGACGCGGGCGAGCACGGGCTGTTTTTGCGGATGTGCGGGAAACCGGGGAGCTGGCGACGCTTCTGCGAGGCTGCGATGTGGTGGTGAACTGCACGCAGTATAATTGGAATCTGCATGTGATGCGTGCTGCGCTCGCTGCTCGAGTGAATTACATGGATCTGGGCGGCTTGTATCACATGACGAAGAGGCAGTTCTCGCTCGATCGCGATTTTCGAAGAATTGGGCGGTTGGCGATTGCGGGAATGGGTGGTGCGCCGGGGATTACGAATGTGATGGCTCGGGCGCTGGCGGATCCGTTGGATCGCGTGGATGCGATTCGCGTATACAACGCGGGTGCGGATGAGCAGAAATACGATAGTCCGATCGCGTATACGTTTTCGATCGCTACGATTCTCGACGAACTGACGATGCCTCCGATTGCATTTGAAAATGGACGTTACGTCGAGAAGGCGATGCTTTCCGATCCCGAGCCAGGAAAATTCCCCCTGCCGATTGGCAATATTGTGTTGCGGCACTCGATCCACTCTGAACTTGGCACGTTGGCCGAAAGTTTCCGGAAGAAAGGCGTGCGCGAAGTATTTTTTAAGATTAACTACGAGCCGCAACTCGTGAGCTTGGTTCAGAATCTCACGTATACGGGATTTACGAGCCGCGAGCCGATTGCGGTGAACGGGACGCGCGTAGCGCCCCGAGCGGTGCTTTTGGCCTTGTTACAGAAGCATGCGACGACGAAGACGCCGAAAGATGTGGAAGCTCTGAGGGTGGTTGTGACGGGGCGGCGCGGGAAGCGGCGAAGCGCAGCAGCGATGGAAATGTGGGCTGGGCATTCGGTGCGGCCGCAGCTTTCTGCCGTGGCGCGAGACACAGGTTTCCCCGCTGCGATTGCAGCGGTGATGCTAGGTCGAGGAGAGATTCGAGGCAGCGGAGTGCAGGCGCCCGAAAATGTGGTGCCACCGAAACCATTTTTCGCTGAGCTCAAGAAGCGTGGCTTTCGCTTTCGAAGCTGGCAGATGAAAGAATCTCGAAGCAGTCAGTAAGAAGAGGTAAATCGCATGGCCGTTAGCGGCCACCAGCACCAGGGATGGAGGAAGTTATGCACGAAGCTCTTCGAAAGGAAATCGAAACATACGAAAAGCGCACACCGCGCTCACGCGAAGCGCACAAGAAAGCTGTCGCGCGTTTGCCGCTGGGGGTAGCCAGCAACTATCGAGCTTACGATCCTTATCCGATATTCGTGCGCGATGGAAAGGGTGGCCATATCCACGATATCGACGGTAACGAGTACATTGATTTCAACCTTTGTTTCGGCGCGCTCATGGCGGGGCACTGTCATCCGGCGGTGGTGAGCGCGGTGCAGAAGAGGCTGAGCACGGGCACGATGTTCGGCATGCCCCACGATATGGAATGGGAGCTCGCGGAAGAGATATGCAAACGATTTCCGGTAGAGATGGTTCGGTTCAGCAATAGCGGAACTGAATGCACGATGCACGCCGTGCGATTGGCGCGAGCGGCTACGGGGCGAGATCGCATCATCAAAATGGAGGGGGGCTATCACGGGCTGCACGACTCGGCGCTCGTATCGGTGAAACCGAAGGAAAGTGAAGTGGGCGATCCGAATGCGCCGAATTCAGTTCCTGGAGGTGAAGGCATCACGAAGGCGACGCTGCAAAATACGCTCGTCGCTCAATTCAACGATCCGGCGTCAGTAGAACGTTTATTTGCAAAGTACCCGAACGAAATCGCGGCGGTCATTGTTGAGCCCATCATGATGAATGTTGGCATCCTGATGCCCGACCCCGGCTATCACCAAGCATTGCGCGAGATTACCAAGAAAAATGGAGCGCTCCTGATTTTCGATGAAGTGAAAACCGGGGCGAAGCTGGCGCGCGGCGGAGCTTGCGAATATTTCAAGGTGAATCCCGACATTGTGTGCCTCGCGAAATCGATAGGCGGCGGGTTTTCGCTGGCGGCGTTTGCTTCAACGCGGCAGGTGATGGGCTTGATCTCAGATCATCGCGTCTTTCATGGCGGCACTTACAACACGAATCCCGTCGCCATGGCAGCTGGCTTGGCGACTTTCCGTGAAGTACTGACGCCCGCTGCCTATGAGCACGTAAATCGCCTTAACAAGAAGCTCGTGGATGGCTATGAGAAGGAAGTGAAGAAGTCGGGACTCGATGCGTACCTGGCGAGCGCGGGCTCGAACGGCGCACTGATGTTTTTCCCGAAGCCGATTCGCAATTATCGCGATTGGCTCAAGATCGACAGCGAAATCTGGCGGCATTACTGGTTTGCGATGGTGAATCGCGGAGTGATGGCGCAGCCTTATTGGTGGGATGAACAATGGACCGTGTCCGTGGCGCACACAGACGCGGACATCGACCGTCATCTGGAAGTGTTTGCGGAGATCGCACCGGCTCTTGCGGCTGCACAGAAAGAGCCGCACGTGGTAACCGCCGCGCACTAGGGGAGTGGTTTCTGCCAGACGAGAGTAGCGCGAAGAACGAGACCGCGCATCTGAAGCGAGCGCTCGGGCGTTGGGACCTTGTCGCGCTGTTCGTCGTGGCGGTATTTAATCTGAATGTTGTTCCGAGCATCGCGGCGAATGGCGGCGTAACCGTCTGGCTTTGGCTTCTCTGCTTGGTTCTTTTTTTTCTGGCCACAGGGAATCGCGGTGATTGAGCTAGCCCATAGATATCCGGGCGAAGGCGGAGTTTATCTGTGGGCCAAAGAAGTTTTCGGCGATTTTCACGGATTTTTGTCGGGATGGTGCTACTGGACCAATAACATGATGTACGTTCCCACGGTGATGCTGTATTTCGTGGGTGTGGCCGTTTTTTCGCTGGGGCCAAGCCACGCAGCGCTGGCAGATAACAAGGCGTTCACAGTAACCGCATCCCTTTCGCTTCTGGCATTGCTAGTCGTCCTTAATATTGTTGGGCTCGGTGTAGGGAAGTGGATCAACAACGTCGGCAGTATCGGAACTGTCGTAGCGGGTGGGCTGCTGATTGCACTAGGCCTGGTTGTGTGGCTCCGATTTGGCACAACTGTGACCGCCGCGGATTTTCGCATTCCAGCCGACCCACGATTCCTGCTGAATTCGTTCGGCGTGATTTGCTTCGGGCTCGTGGGGCTAGAGCTCGCATCCGTGATGGGGGATGAAATTCGCGATCCGCAGAAGACGCTTCCGGGCGCGGTCGCGTGGGGCGGAGTAATTTCGGGCGCACTCTACATTGCAGCAACGCTGACTCTTCTGATCGCGATGAGCAAAAACGATATTAACGTGCTGCAGGGAATCGTGCAGGCGGTCAGTCACATGGCGTCGCGAGTAGGCGTTGCATGGGTTGTCGCGCCTTTTGCGCTGATGTTGAGCATCTCGATCGCGGGTATCGGATCCGCGTGGCTTGCTGGTTCCGCGCGAATTCCATTTGTAGCGGGCTTGGATTCTTATCTTCCGCATTGGCTCGGGCGGGTGCACCCACAGTATGGGACGCCTTATGCAGCACTGATCGTTCATGCCGTGGTATCGGCGATTCTGGTGCTGATTAGCCTGTTTGGGTCGGGTGTCCAGGAGACCTTTCAACGTTTGTTGTCGCTCGCCGTGGTGCTGCAGTTGGTGCCGTTCCTGTATATGTTTGGGGCGCTGCTGAAGCTGGCCTTTGATCCTGCGACGGCCCGAAATGGCCACTACAGCAGAGGCATGCTTATTTTTGCGGGTACGAGCGGTTTGCTGATGACGATTCTTGGAACTGCGTTCGCGTTCTCGCCGGCGCAGCAAATCACATCGGTGGCATCGTACGAAGCTTGGATGCTAGGCGGAACTGCGTTTTTTATTGGATTGGCAGCGTTTTTTTATTTTGTGTATGGACGGCGCAAGGCGCCGCAGGCGGCGGCCAGCCGCGTCTGAATTCGTCGGGTCGCCGGGAGGATTTAAATGGCCAGCGAGGCCAAAGCTTCTGTTCGCAGATATCAGATGTACATCAACGGGGAATTTGTCGAGAGCCAGAGCGGAAAGTATTTCCCGGTGGTTGATCCTTCGACGGAGGAGATTCTCGCCGAGGTTCCTGATGCTGATGAAAATGATGTGAACCGTGCGGTGGCCGCTGCGAGAGCTGCGTTCGATTCCGGTGCATGGCCGCAGACGATGGCGCAAGAGCGCGGCCGGATTCTTTTCCGGCTCGCTGAACGAGTGCGCAAGGAAGCGGCGCCGTTGGCGGAGCTCGAAGCGCGCAATTCGGGCAAGCCGATCGTCGAAGCCGAGTACGACATCAATGATGTTGCGACTTGCTTCGAATACTATGGCGGGCTGGCGACGAAAGTCCTGGGCAGCGTAAACCCGGTGCCGGACAACGCTTTGAATTTCACAATGCGCGAGCCGATTGGGGTCGCGGCACAGATTATTCCCTGGAATTATCCGCTCTTGATGGCCGCGTGGAAGCTCGCGCCTGCGATTGCTGCTGGTTGCACGTGTATTTTGAAGCCAGCCGAACAAACGCCGCTGACCGCGCTCGAATTTGCTAGTTATCTCGCCGACGCCGGATTGCCGCCCGGCGTTGTGAATATCATTACCGGATTTGGGGAGACGGCCGGCGCGCCGCTCGTGAAACATCCGGATGTGAATAAGGTTGCGTTTACGGGAAGCGCTGCGGTGGGGAAGGCGATCGTCAAGATGGCGGCTGACACCTTGAAGCGCGTTACGCTCGAGCTGGGCGGAAAATCGCCCAATATATTTTTTGCCGATGCGGATTTTGAATCCGCCATTGATGGGGCGCTGTTCGGCGTGTTTATCAATCAGGGCGAAGTCTGTTCTGCAGGGAGCCGAATTCTGGTCGAGACGTCCATCTACTCGAAATTTGTGGATGCGATGTCGGAAAAAGCCAAGACGATTCGCCTGGGCCCGCCTCTCGAGCGCGAAACGAAGATGGGGCCCCTCGTCAGCAAGGAGCAGTTTGACCGCGTTCGCTCCTATCAGGAAATTGGCAAGAAAGAAGCGAAGGTCGCGGCGGGAGGCGGCCGTTCTTCGGCGAGCACACGGGGCTATTACGTCGAGCCGACGATTTTCTACGATGTGGACAATTCTTCACGCATCGCGCAAGAAGAGATTTTTGGACCCGTCGCTGCGGTGATTCCTTTTAGCAATGAAGCGGATGCGATTCGCATCGCCAACGATACCCCTTATGGTCTGGCGGCAGCGGTTTGGTCGCGCGATATTTTCAAAGCGTTTCGAGTGGTGAAAGCGCTGCGCGCGGGAATTGTGTGGGTGAATCACATGCAGCCAACATATGTCGAGGCGCCCTGGGGCGGCTACAAGCAGTCTGGCTTCGGCCGCGAGTTGGGGCCTTGGGGCATCGAGGAATATCTCGAGACGAAGCAAGTCCACATCAATTTGAATGAACAGCCGATCGGATGGTACTGACATGCCCACGATTAATTTGCGCACGCCAATTCCCGGACCAAAATCGCAGGATCTGATGCGCCGCCGCAACGCCGCCGTGGCACGCGGCGTGGCGCATGCAACTCCCATCTTCGCAGCGCGAGCAGAAGGCGCAGTGCTGGAAGATGTAGACGGAAATCGCTGCATCGATTTTGCTGGAGGAATCGGTTGTTTGAACGCGGGACATCGCGCGCCTGGTGTGTTAGCTGCCATTCGTGGGCAATTGGATGCGTTTCTTCATACGTGCTTCAGCGTGGCGCCTTATCGGAAATATATCGAGCTCGCTGAAAAGCTAAATTCGCTCACGCCCGGAAACTTTCCCAAGAAAACGCTTTTGGTAAACAGCGGCGCGGAGGCGATTGAAAATTCTGTAAAAATCGCGCGAAGCTACACGCATCGTCCTGCCATCATATGTTTTGAGGATGCGTTCCACGGACGCACGATGCTGACGATGTCGCTCACCAGCAAGACGCATCCCTACAAGGCGGGCTTCGAGCCTTTTGCCAGCGATATCTACCGCATTCCTTATGCCTACTGTTATCGCTGCTCTTACTCATTGCAATATCCCGACTGCGGCGTGTTCTGCGCCAAGCACCTCGAAGACACCTTTAAACGGGTCGTGGCCTCCGAGACAGTCGCCGCGGTAATTGTGGAACCGGTGCTGGGCGAGGGAGGGTTTGTCGCGCCGCCACGTGAGTTCTTCTCGATCGTTCAGGATATTTGCAGGCGGCACGAGATTTTGTTTATTGCCGACGAAGTACAAACAGGTTTCTGTCGGACAGGTGCGATGTTCGCTTGCGAGCGATACGGCGTAGTGCCAGACCTGCTGGTCTCGGCAAAATCGCTTGGTGGAGGAATGCCGCTCGCGGCAGTCACGGGCCGTGCCGAGATCATGGATACACCAGGCGTGGGCGGGCTCGGCGGAACATTCGGTGGCAATCCCGTATCCTGCGCAGCAGCGCTTGCAGCCATCGAAATCATGGAGCACGAAAATCTCTCTGCCAGGGCCGAGAAGCTAGGTGAAATATTTGATTTGCGCGCCCGTGGTTGGAAAAAGCGTTGGTCCCTGATCGGTGATGTTCGCGGGCTGGGTGCCATGCGTGCCATCGAGTTAGTGCGAAGCGCGGAAACATTGGAGCCGGCGAAGGCAGCGACGGAGCAAGTGGTGCGATATTGCTACGAGCATGGCTTGATTCTGATATCGGCGGGGACTTACGGTAATGTGATAAGGCTGCTTGTACCACTGGTTGTGACGGACGAGCAGTTCGAAGAGGGGCTGAACGTGCTGGAGGGCGCACTCGCAAGCGTGGCTGAATCGAGGATGGAAACAGCGCCTCAGCGCGCGTAGCGGCGGTAGTCAAGCGTTCAGGAATTTGGGATTGGTGATACATGGCAACTCAAACGAAAGTGGCGGCGAAAAGCTGGGGGTTGTTCATCGACGGCAAATGGCTGAACGAGGGCGAGCCGGCTGAGATTCATTCGCCATACGATCACTCTGTAGTTGGTGAGGTCCATCTAGGAAGCTCCGCGCATGCGGAGACGGCGGTGCGAGCCGCGCAGCGCGCTTTTGAAACCACGAAAAAATCGCCAGGCTACGAGCGCAAGAGAATCCTGAACGCCATTTCCGAGGGAATTCGAGCGCGGCGTGAAGAGTTCTCGCAGCTGATGTGTCTCGAAGCAGGGAAACCGATTAAGACAGCACGCGCCGAGGTGGACCGAGCAGTCTTCACGTTTGCGGTGGCTGCTGAGGAAGCGACGCGCATCGGCGGTGAATGGCTCCCGCTCGATTGGCAGAGTTCGACCGCAGGCCGAGCAGGAATCGTACGCCGCTTTCCATTGGGGCCGATCCTTGCAATTACGCCGTTTAACTTTCCGCTGAATCTGGTGGCGCATAAGGTGGCACCCGCGATTGCTGCCGGTTGCACGATTATTTTGAAACCGGCGCCACAAACCCCGCTGTGTTCGTTGCTGCTCGCTGAGGTGGCCGCTGGATCCGGCTTAATGGCCGGAGCTTTCAATGTGTTGCCGCTCGCGAATGACGTTGCCGAGAAGCTAGTCGCTGATGACCGGCTAAAGATGCTGACCTTTACAGGCAGTGGGAAGGTGGGCTGGGCGCTGAAGCAAAAGGCAGGCAAGAAGAAAGTGACGCTGGAACTCGGAGGGAATGCCGGAGTAATCGTTCACTCCGATGCGGAAGTGGCCTATGCTGCGGAGCGCTGTGTTACGGGCGGATTCGGCTATTCAGGTCAGACGTGCATATCGGTTCAACGTATCTATGTGCAGCAAACTGTGTACGACACTTTTATATCGGCGTTAGTGACGGGTGTAAAGAAATTGCGAATGGGAAACCCGGCCGAGGATTCAACCGACGTCGGTCCGCTGATCAATGAAGGCGCCGCTCGGCGCATCGAGGAGTGGATCAAGGAAGCCGCCGCTGGTGGCGCGAGGATTGCGACCGGCGGCAAGCGAGAGGGTTCGATGGTTGAGCCAACCGTCCTGACCCACACGCGGCCGAACATGAAGGTGAGTTGCGAGGAAGTGTTTGGGCCCGTCGTGCTGGTCGAACCGTACGACAATTTCTCGGACGCGATTCGGCAAGTAAACGACTCGCCGAATGGCCTGCAAGCGGGAGTGTTCACTCGGGACGTGAAACTGCTTTTCTCGGCATTTGACGAACTGGAGGTCGGGGGCGTGATTTCCGGCGACACTTCATCGTTTCGAATCGACCATATGCCGTACGGCGGTGTGAAGGATTCTGGCTTGGGTCGCGAAGGGCTTCGCTATGCGATTGAGGAAATGACCGAACCGCGCCTTCTTGTGCTGAACATTCGATAATCCCTTCCCAAGCTCTTCTAAGTGTTTCCACCAGGAAATGACCTAACCGTGAGCCCCTTCGCCGACTTTAGGCCGAACAGCCAGTGACGCCACAATCGTAGTCGCTAGAATTCCCGCAATCACTCCCAGTGCCACGGGATCCGGAAGGTCGATCCAATCGCTCGCAATCATCTTGAAGCCAACAAACAAAAGTATTGCTGCCAGACCCTGATGCAAGAATCGAAATCGGGGGAGAATGTCAGCGATCGCGAAGTACAGTGCTCGCAGTCCCAAAATGGCGAAGGCATTCGAGGAATAGACAATGAACGTGTCCCGCGTAATCGCAAGAACTGCCGGGACAGAATCGACCGCGAACACTATATCCATGGCCTCGACCGCGACGAGAGCCATGAACAAAGGTGTGGCGTTCCATTTTCTTTCCCGCTTGACCCAGAAGTCTTCGCCGCCATAGTTGGTCAGCACGGGAATAAATTGACGGGTGATCCTCACGAGCCAGTTCCGTTCTGGCTCAATTGCTCGCTCGCCCGGGCGCAACATCTGAATTGCCGTAACCACCAAAATTCCGCCAAAAATATAAAGGATGAAATGAAAATTCCGGAGCAGCTCGACACCGGCCAGGACGAAGAGTGCGCGCATCACAAGAGCGCCGATTACGCCGTAGAACAAGACTTTATGCTGTGATCGCTCAGGAACCTGGAACGCCCGGAAGATCAATACGAAGACGAAAATATTGTCTACGCTCAGCGACTTCTCGACCAAATATCCCGTGAGGAATGCGACTCCCGCCTGCGAACCACGGGAGAAGTGAACGTAGATGGCGAACAAAAGGGAAAGGACGATCCATGCCGCGCTCTCAATCAGGGCAACCCGAAGGGAAACCTTTTTCGATTTGCGGTGGAAGACTCCGAGGTCGAGAACCAATGCTCCGGCGATGACAACTGCGAAGACGACCCATACATGGATTGGGGTGCCGAGCATTACGGAACAGTGTAGCGGAAGTCTGCCCGGCTCCGCTTGTTCCGTTGTTGCTCACAATTGGCTTGGGTTGAATGGTCTTAATTGAGGTTGCGGCGTTTCCTTGGATTGCGCATAATCGTGCATCGTGACAAGCAGGATTGAGCCGTCCTGGCGGCTTCCGCGATGAATTGTCCTCACTGCAGCACGGTTAACCCCGAATTCGCCGAGTCTTGTTCCCGCTGCGGGACCCCTATGCCGATAGGGGACTCCGAAACAATGGTGATGGTGGACGCAACCGCTCTAGCCCCGGGGAGCGATTTTGGGGCGCGTTACCGCATTGAAGCGTTGCTCGGTCAGGGCGGGATGGGCCGCGTTTATAAGGCGTATGACAAGGATCTCGATCGCGTCGTGGCGCTCAAGGTGGTTCGTCAGGGGGCGATGGGCGAGACAGACGCTCTTAAGCGATTTAAGCAAGAACTCGTTCTCGCTAGCAAGATCTCCCACAAGAACATCCTTCGCATCCACGACATGGGAGAAGTCGGCGGCACGAAATTTATCACCATGGCCTATGTGGAAGGCCAGGATCTCTACGGAATCCTCAAAGACAATCCGAAGCTCCCGATGGAGCGCGTACTGAAGTACGCGAGGGCTTTGGCCGAAGCGCTGGCTGCGGCTCATGCCGAGGGAGTGATACACCGGGATCTCAAGCCCCAAAATATTCTAGTCAATAAAGACGATCAGATTTTCGTCTCCGACTTTGGCCTCGCGAAGTCATTTGAAGAAGGCGCGCAAGGCATGACGAAAACGGGCGCGTTCCTTGGCACGCCCCGTTACATGTCACCCGAGCAGGTGGAAGGGAAGCCTGCCGACCAGCGCAGCGATCTCTACTCCTACGGTCTGATGTTGTACGAAATGGCTGTGGGCGATGTTCCGTTTACGGGCGAATCTACGCTGAAGGTGATGTATCAGCGGATCCAGGAAAAGCCAAAGAACCCCAAGCTGATTAACCCATCGCTTCCAAGCTGGTTTGTGCGGATTATCATGCGCTGTCTCGAGCGCGATCCGGCGGCACGCTACCAGAGCGCCTATGAGATTCTCGCAGATCTGCAAGGGTCGCGAGGTTCGGCAAGCGGCTCGCACACCGTTCAGATTCAGATTCCAGAATTTGTTGCGGAACGGCGGTGGACCTGGGTTGTTGGCGGCGTTTTGGCCCTGCTGCTACTCGCCTTTGCGATTCCGCCCGTGCGCCATCTGGTCATCCCCGGCGGCAAGAGCGGGTCGGCGGGCTCGGTTTCCGGCATCCCGCCGCTTTCACAGGGAAAGTTCGTAGCGATCCTGCCATTTCGCATTCTCGGTGACGATCAATCCCTTGGATATGTTGCAGAAGGCTTGAACGAAGCCCTGTCAGCGAAGCTCTTCCAACTGAAGGATCTGCGACTTGCTTCCGATACTGCTGTGGCCAAGGTTTCCGACAAGGATCCCCTCGAAAAAACTGCCCGGGCTCTCGGCGCAAATTTGATCGTCCAAGGCATGATTCAGGGCAGCGCAGATAAGATGGCAATCATCGTGAATCTCATTGATGTCGCTGGAGGCGGTAAAAAACTCTGGAGCCAGCAGTTCACGGGCGTGCCAAAAGACCTTCTGACCCTGGAGGATCAAATTTCCGGCCAACTGGTGACAGCCCTGGATGTGAAGCCGACGAATGCGGAACTGGCCAATAGCACAGCGCGACCCACCGATAACGTGGATGCGTATGACCTCTATCTTCGGGGCCGACAAGCGTACCGAGGTCAGGATCGAACCAAAGCCATCCAAGGGGCTATCGGTTATTACGAGCAGGCGATTGCGAAGGATCCCGGCTTCGCGCTCGCGTACACGGGACTTGCGGATGCATCTCTGGAAACTTATATCAGCAAAAAGGACAGTTTCTGGGCCCAGAAGGCTCTGAGCGCCGCTCAGCGGGCCGAGCAGTTGAAAGACAATCTGCCGGAAGTCCACTTTGCCCTTGGCACGATTTATCAAGCCACCGGCAAGAGTGCCCAAGCCATTGCTGAATTGAAGCGAGGGCTTGAGCTCGCTCCGAACTCGGACATCGGCTATGTGCGTTTGGGAAATACGTATTTGGCGGCAGGCCAGAAGACGGAAGCAATTGCCGCGTTCAAGAAAGCGATCGAAGTGAACCCCTACTATTGGGTTCTCCACCGTGATCTTGGACGCGCCTACTTCACTCTCGGAGAAAATGAAAAAGCGCTTGAAGAGTTTAAGAAGGTTACGGAGCTCGAACCTGAAAGTGGAGATGCGTGGGACAACGTCGCCACCACATACGAGCGGATGGGAAGATATCAGGACAGCATCCCGGCATATCAGAAGTCAATCGAGCTCGGTCCCACTTGGTTGACCTATTCCAATCTCGGCTACGTTTACACCGTCTTAAGACAATATCCGCAAGCGATCCAGGCGTTGGAGAAGTCCGTGGAGCTGGCACCGAATCAGGAGATGGCTGCAGGGAATTTGGCGGAGGCTTACAGAGCCTCCGGTCAAAAAGACAAAGCTATGGCCTACTACGACAAGGCGATAGCCCTCACATTTCAAGATCTTCAGGTGAATCCTCAGAGCACAGAAGCGATGGGAGATCTGGCAATCTATTATGCGAAGAAGGGCGATATCGCGCATGCGATGGAGTTTATCCAAAGAGCTCGCGCAATCGACGCCAAGGATGTTGAATTGATTCACACCCAAGCGATCGTCGAGAATCTCGCCAACAAGCCGGTCGAAGCTATTCACACTCTTCGAGAAGCGCTAGCCAAAGGATATCCGGCGAAGGAAGTTAAAGAGGACCCCGAGCTGCAGAATCTGAAAGACCGTCCCGATTTTCAAGCGATGATCAAGGAAAACGCTTCTGCCAAACAGTAATTAGCTGAGTCAGGAGTGAAGGCTTACTGCGTTTCTGACATGTGGTGCGGCCCAACGCCTCCATTGGCTTGCGCCGCAGAAAAGTAGAACGGGGATTCGAGTTGCGCAGCTCCCATCACTTGGAACTGCGCAACTCGCGAATTTACCGTGCGAAGCGGCGGCGAAGGAACGGCAGCCCTGCAACACCGATCAGCAGAAGAGAGAAAGCGTCCGGTTCAGGGAACGAAATAAAGCCTGTGCCTCCGTTGGACACCGCGTCAAGCTGAGCATTCTGCGAGAAGAGTTGGTCCGGCGTGTCGCCAGGGAGGTTGCCGATTGCGCCCGTCGTAAACTTAACGTCACAGCCAACCGGGATGTAAAACACAAAATCGTCGCTGTCACAGTTGTCATCGTTGATCACGCCCATCTTTGTAAGCTCGGAGAGAATGAACGTCGATACCGGGTCAGTGGGCATCGTAGGTGCCGTCAGCGTGCATTCAAAGGCGGATGTGCCACCAATCATCGTTGGCGACGAGGGGCAGGTTTCGGTCCAATTGAACTGGGCCAGGAAGGGCTGCGCCCACGACGGCACGTTCGCGGTCACGTTCGTCGTCAGGGGTGAGTAAACCTGCAAACCCGGCTGAGTGCCAGTGTCTCCCACAGGCGAGGCCACCGTGATGGACGTAGCGTTTACGCCCGTGACTTTACACTCGGTGTCCGGCGAGGTGACGATTGCCCCAGTATTATCCGTGGTCAGCTGAAACGAGGTGCAGTCACCACTGGAACCCGATCCACCAGATACTCCGACTCGCGCGTCGGCGCCATCAGCGTGGGCAATGCTGGTTCCGAGCAATATGACAGCGGCAACCGAGAGAATTTTGAAAGAATTCAAGAACGCACCTCCGTGCATTTTAGTTTACAGCATTCTTTGCACCTACAATACCAAAGACCCCTTATTATTCGATTCGTAAGTCCTTTATGTACAATGCTAAACATTACCGAACGCAGCTTGCATCGGCCAGGTGTGCAATAATTTTGACCACTCGGGCAAGACGGTATCCCAAATTAGCTGCGCTGTTGGGGATAGGCTTGCGCTAAGTCAATGGTCGAGGCTTTAGCGGCCATCACTCCATAACGTAGCTCGGAATGAATGGCGGGGACGACGGGACTCGAACCCGCGACCTCTGCCGTGACAGGGCAGCGTTCTAACCAACTGAACTACGTCCCCCGCGTTACAGATCGGATTGCTGAATGGTGGGCGGTCACGGATTTGAACCGCGGACCTTCCCGGTGTAAGCGGGACGCTCTAACCGCTGAGCTAACCGCCCTTGACCGCACCCATCCTACCAGAAGCTGCGCTTGAGACGCTAGCGCTTCCGTCATCTTTACGAGCTGTAATTTTATTTTGTGGGGCCGAGCTGCGCGATGCAGCGCAAGCAGCATCGGGTAATCGGTGACGCGCGAACCCGGCAGCCAGAATTCCAAGCCATCTGCTCGTGCGCGAACGAGGTCAGTGCTCGGTGCAATGGGCACCTGTACCTTCGTACAGGAGAAAAAATTTACCTGTTCGAGTGTACAGGTTTCGCAGCGTCGTATCGGATGTTAGCTGATTCACCACGACGAGACCATGCGAAACCAAATCTGCAGCCAGCGCGTGTTACGCTGCCAATTCCGGCGGGTTCTAGTACCGCGGGCGCACAACTATGTCTTCACGACTCGGCGAAATTCTCGTCAAAGACAGCCTGATCTCCGCGGATCAGCTCAAGCAGGCCCTCGACTATCAGAAAAAGAACGGGGGCAGGCTGGGCACGTGCCTCGTCAAGATGGGAATTGTGAGCGATGAAGACATCACTGCAGTGCTCTCGCGGCAATACGGTGTGCCTTCGATCAATTTGAAATTCTACGAAGTCGATCCATCCGTCATCAAGCTTGTGCCGCAGGAAACCGCAATCCGCTACCAGATTGTGCCGCTCTCTCGCGTGGGATCGACCCTCACGATCGCGATGACCGATCCGACCAACGTCTTCGCGATGGACGATATCAAATTTATGACCGGCTTCAACGTAGAGCCGGTGGTGGCGTCGGAGACCGCCATCAGCGAAGCAATCCACAAGTTCTACGGCGCCGTCGAGAGCGTAGAAGAGCTCGACAAGGTGATGAAGGATTTGGCGGGCGAAGAAGCCGCGTTGGAGCTCGCGTCCGATGAAGCGGAGATGGATCTCGCGACCTTAGAGAAGGCCGCCGAGGAAGCGCCCATCATCAAGCTCGTCAATTTGATTTTGACCGATGCCGTGAAACGGGGCGCGAGCGACATTCACGTGGAGCCTTACGAAAAGGAATACCGCGTTCGCTTCCGTATTGACGGAATTCTTCAGAACGTCATGGCTCCCCCTATGAAATTGAAGGATGCGATCACCAGCCGCATCAAGATCATGTCGAAACTTGACATTAGCGAAAAGCGGCTCCCGCAAGACGGCCGCATCATGATCAAGTACCTAAAAGACGGAAAGAAGAAAGAGCTCGATTTCCGCGTGTCCACCGTCCCCACCCTGTTCGGCGAGAAAATCGTTCTCCGGTTGCTCGACAAAGAAAATCTGCGACTGGACATGACCAAGCTCGGCTTTGAAGCGGAATCGCTGGCGAAGTTCGAGCGGCAAATTTTGAAGCCTTACGGAATGGTGCTCGTCACCGGCCCGACCGGTTCCGGCAAAACGAACACCCTCTATTCTTCGGTTGCGCGCCTGAATACCACCGACACCAACATCATGACCGCTGAGGACCCGGTCGAATTCCAGCTTCCCGGTATCAATCAGGTACAGATGAAGGAGCAGATCGGGCTCAACTTTGCGTCCGCCCTGCGCGCCTTCCTGCGCCAAGACCCCAACATCATCCTCGTCGGCGAAATTCGAGACTTTGAGACCGCCGAAATCGCGGTGAAAGCCGCTCTGACCGGCCACTTAGTGCTTTCCACGCTGCACACGAATGATGCGCCATCCACAATCAGCCGATTGATGAATATGGGAATCGAACCTTTCCTGGTGGCTACGTCGGTAAACCTGATTTGTGCCCAGCGTCTCGTGCGGCGTATTTGCGTGCAGTGCAAGGAACCACTTGCAGATTCAGCCCCAGGCCCTTATTGACGCGGGTTATTCGCACGACGAAGCGGTCAAGACCGAAGTGCAGCACGGCCGCGGTTGCGCCACCTGCAACAACACAGGTTACAAGGGCCGAGTTGGCTTGTATGAGGTAATGGAAATTAATGACGATCTTCGCGAGCTGATACTCGTCGGCGCTTCAGCTGTCGAACTCAAGAGGAAGGCTCTTGAAACTGGAATGATCACGCTGCGGCGAAGCGGTTTGATTAAAGCCGCGCTGGGGCAAACGACCATGGAAGAAGTTCTACGGGAAACCGTTCTCTAGGCGGAGGAGATTATGGCTGGAATCACCTTAAGCGAATTGCTGAAGAAAATGATCGAAATGGGCGGCAGCGACTTGCACCTCTCAACGAATAGCCCGCCGCGCATCCGCGTGCACGGTAAGTTGCGCCCGCTCGACATGCCTCCCCTGACGGCTGCCGATACCAAGGCGCTCGCCTACAGCGTCCTCACGGACGTCCAAAAGCACCGGCTGGAGGAAAATCTCGAGCTCGACTTCTCATTCGGCTTGAAGAGCCTGGCCCGCTTCCGCGGCAACATCTTTCATCAGCGCGGCGCCGTCGCAGCCGTGTTCCGGACGATCCCATGGGAAATCAAGTCGTTCGATGCCCTGGGGCTTCCTGCAGTCGTTCGCGGGCTGTGTGACAAGCCGCGCGGCTTGGTGCTCGTCACCGGTCCGACCGGTTCGGGCAAATCCACCACGCTCGCCGCGATGCTCGACAAAATCAACAACGAGCGCGACGAGCACATGATCACGATCGAAGACCCTATCGAGTTTCTTCACAACCACAAGAAGTGCCTGGTCAACCAGCGCGAGGTTCATTCGGACACGCACTCTTTTGCCAATTCGCTCCGCGCTGCGCTGCGTGAAGACCCCGACGTCGTGCTCATCGGCGAAATGCGCGACCTCGAGACGATCGAGTCGGCTTTGCGAATCGCGGAAACCGGCCACTTGACCTTTGCCACTCTCCACACGAACTCGGCGGTCTCTACCATCAACCGCATCATTGACGTTTTCCCCGCGCACCAGCAACCGCAGGTTCGCGCGCAACTTTCGATGGTGCTGGAAGGCATCCTTTGTCAGTCGTTGCTCCAGAAAATCGATGGCCGCGGCCGGGCCATGGTGATGGAAATCCTGATTCCCACTCCGGCCATTCGCAACCTGGTCCGGGAAGACAAAATTCACCAGATCTATTCCGCCATGCAGACCGGCACAGGGCAGTCCGGCATGCAGACCTTCAACCAGAGCCTTTCCAACGCGTATTTCCAGAAATTAATCACTTTGGAGACGGCTATGGCGCGGTCTTCGAATCCAGACGAGTTGCAGGATCTAATTAACCGAGGGGTGACTTCTCCGCCGGCTGGTGGAAAAGTCCCCGTCCGGCGATAAACAGAAGAGGAGGTAACAAAGATGCCGGTTTATACCTATCGCGGAGTTAACCGGGCGGGTGCGACGGTGGTGGGGGAGCGTTCGGCTACCAGCAAGACGGAAGCCGCGACGATTCTCAAGCGCGAGCAAATCAATGTGAGCAAGCTCTCCGAAAAAGGGAAGGAATTCAATATCCCGACTTTCGGAACAGGCGTGGACTCCAAGGAGTTGGCGATTTTCACCCGGCAATTCTCGGTGATGATCGACGCCGGCTTGCCGCTCGTGCAGTGCCTCGAGATTCTTGCGGGACAGCAGGAGAACAAAATCTTCCAGAAGATTTTGAACGGTGTGCGCGCTTCCGTTGAAGGCGGCGCCACTCTCTCCGCCTCGATGAAACAATACGAAAAGGTCTTTGATCCCCTTTACTACAACATGGTGGAAGCGGGCGAGACGGGCGGTATTCTCGACACCATTTTGCAGCGCCTCTCCAGCTACATCGAAAAGAACGTCAAGCTGAAGCGCGCCGTGAAATCAGCGATGATTTACCCGGTCGCCGTCATCGGCATCGCCGTAATGGTCATCACGCTCTTGCTTTGGAAGGTCGTCCCGATTTTCACCACGTTGTTCAATGGCCTCGGCGTCGACCTGCCGCTTCCTACCCGCATCGTGATCGGGATGAGTAAGTTCATCGGTAGCATCTACGGTTTCCTGATTTTCGTGTTTTTCATCGGCGTCGGCGTTGCATTGAAGCTCTGGTACGGAACGCCCCAAGGTCGCTACGCTTTGGATCATGTCCTGTTGAAACTGCCGCTCGTTGGCATGCTGCTGCGAAAGATCGCAGTAGCACGATTCACCCGGACGCTCGGCACTCTGATCTCAAGCGGCGTCCCAATTCTTGAAGGCCTCGACATCACAGCGCGGACTTCCGGCAATGCGGTAGTCGAAAGAGCGATTTCGCAAACACGAAAAGCGGTCGAAGCCGGCCGCTCTCTCGTCGATCCACTGAAGGAAACCGACGTATTCCCGGGCATGGTCACCCAGATGATCGGCGTCGGCGAACAGACCGGTGCGATGGACGCGATGCTTCAGAAGATCGCCGACTTCTACGAGGACGAAGTGGACGCGGCCGTGAAGGACCTGCTGACTGCTCTCGAACCCATGATGATCTTGTTCTTGGGCATTGTGGTCGGCGGCATCGTCGTATCGATGTACTTGCCGCTGTTCTCACTAATCGGCAAATTGGCCGGCAAGTAGAAACGCTGTCTAGCGGCCTGGGCGCGAGCGCCTGGATTCATCAGGCGCTCGCCGGCTGCTTTGAAAGATGTCCTGGTCTTCCTTGGATACTGGTGTAGTGGTGCGGGGGCGGCGACGGATCCGAAATGGAGTCTAAACCTAGTGTCAGCGAATGGCTGCCCTGGCTTGGGCGCGTACGCTTCCTCGTCATTACCTTTCTCGTTGGAGTAGTAGTTGCCGTCCATCAGCTCACGCCGGTCGTAATTCCGGTCCGCGCATTCATCTCACTCATCGTCTTTTGGTACACTCTGGCAGTTGTCTATGTGATTTTGCGCCGCTGGATTCCGCAAGTCCGCTGGCATGCCCCACTCCAGGTCGTTTGCGACCTCGTAATCGTGACCGGCGTTGTGTACGCCACTGGTGGCCAGGACAGTTATTTCCTGTCGCTCTATCTACTCGTGATTTTGATGAGCAGCGTGCTGTTTTCCCGGCGCGGCGCATTTCTCGTCGCCGGCATGAGTTTTGTTCTTCTCGGTAGCGTAATCGAATTGATGTACTACGGTGTGATCGCTCGCACCTCGAACTCGATGCCAGCCGCTCGCTCTTTGGGATTCTGGTTGGCCAGCAATCTGTTCGCATTCTGCGCGGTCGCCTATCTGGGCAGTCTCCTCTCTCAAACACTTCGCACCAAGGGAGTGGAGTTAGCAGAGAAGAGCGAAGAGCTCAAAGACCTGCAGGCATTCAATCAGGACATCATCGAGTCCATGCGTGGCGGCCTGCTCACTACCGATCTGAATGGCAAAATACTTCTAATGAATAGAGCGGGTGCGGAGATTGCCGGACTAGGATTCGGACTGCTTCGAGGCGAACAGGTTGAGAACGTGCTTCCCGGATTCTGGCCGGTGGAACTCGACGAGCAGGGAAGCCCGGTTGCCTTGCGGAAAGAAATCGAATTCCACACTCCTGATGGCGCCACTCGTTACGTCGGTCTTTCTGTTTCGCCGCTGCGGCTCACCCAGAACCAGACGAGCGGCTATGTCTACAACTTTCAGGACCTCACGGAGTTGAAGCGCCTGGAGCGCGAAGTCGTAACAAAGGAACGAATGGCTGCACTCGGACGGCTCTCCGCTGCCATCGCGCACGAAATCCGCCAGCCCCTGACGGCCATGACCGGCGCCCTCAAAGAATTGGCTCGCCTCGCGCCTCTCGAAGACGACGACAAGAAGCTCGTGCACATCGTTAGCCGCGAATCCCAGCGCCTGAACCAAATCATTACCGACTTCTTGAATTACTCCCGCGAAAAGACCTATTCCTTTGTGGAAGTCGATCTCGCCGCGATTATCGAAGAAACGCTCACCTTGATCGAACGAGACGCCAGCGCTCTTGGCAAATTCCGCATCGAGCGCCAATTTGCCGCCCGCAATATCCGTGCGCGCGCGGACCGAGACGCTTTGAAGCAGGTTTTCTGGAATCTCTGCAACAACGCGTTGCGCGCCATGCCCAACGGAGGAGTTCTCACCGTCTCGCTTGACGCAGATCCTGCCTGGACGCGCATCTCCATTCGCGACACTGGAATCGGCCTCGATACCACCAAAGCGAGTACTTTATTTGAGCCTTTCCAATCCGGCTTCACCGGTGGCACAGGTCTGGGCCTTGCAATTGTTTATCAGATTCTTCAGGCGCATCAGGGCCGCATTCGCGTGGAGGCAGAGAAGGGAAGCGGGGCCGAATTCATAGTCGAATTGCCGCGAGCCATCCGTTCCCGAACGCCGTCGCGAAGCGAGCGTTTGGAGCCTCGATCTGAAATTTTTTCTTCGGCAGGGAGGGGGTAAGGCCCATGGCCCACCTGCTCGTTGTCGACGATGAACGCTCGATTTCCGAGCTCCTCGAGATCAGTTTCCGCAAGGACGGGCATAAAGTCGAGCTTGCTTCCAACGGCGAAGATGCCAAAAGACGGCTCGCCAGCCGCGTGTTTGACATCGTTGTTTCCGATATCTGCATGCCGGATATGGACGGTCTGGAACTCCTGCGTTACTGCAAAGAAGTTTCGCCTTCGGCAGCATTCATTCTCATCACCGGCGTGCCAACCATCAACACCGCCATCGACGCCGTGAACTTCGGCGCCGACCGTTACGTCATTAAAGGTGATCGGCTGCTCGACGAGCTTCGTCCCGCGGTGAAAGAGTACGCCGAAACGCAAGCCCTGAAGAAAGAGGCAGGCGATCTGCGCCGGCGTCTCCGCAAATTTACAGGATTCGACCACATTATCGGCACAAGCCCGAAGATGCGCGAACTCTTCGACCTCATCGAGACGATCGCTCCTCAAGCAAGCCGCGTGATGATCACTGGAGAAAGCGGAACGGGAAAAGAACTCGTCGCCCGCGCCATTCACGAGAACAGCGCCCGCGCGAAAGCGCCTTTCATCACCATCAATTGCGGAGCTTTTCCTGAAACACTCCTCGAATCGGAGTTGTTCGGCTACATGCGCGGCGCCTTTACCGGAGCAAACGAAAACCGCCGCGGCCTGTTTCAGGCTGCCGATGGCGGCACGCTGTTCATGGACGAAATCGGCAATATGAGCCTCACGATGCAGGTGAAGCTCTACCGTGTGTTGCAGGAAGGGAAAGTTCGCCCTCTCGGCAGCACCGAAGAATCCGATGTGGACGTGCGCGTAATCGCAGCCACCAACAAAAACCTCGAAACGGAAATCGCCGAAGGGCGGTTCCGCGATGATCTATATTACCGCCTCAGCGTGATTCCCATTCATCTGCCGCCGCTGCGTGAGCGCCGCGAGGATATCCCGCTTCTCGCGCGCACCTTCCTCGACCGCTACTCGAAATCCATGAACAAGCCGATCGAGGGCATCGACTCCGAAGCGGTGCGCAGGCTCGAAGTGTACGATTGGCCCGGCAATGTTCGCGAACTCGAAAATACCCTGGAGCGCGCTGTCGCACTCGAGACCAAAAAGCAGATCTCGCTCGAAAGCATCCCCGAGCGGATTACCAACTTTTATCAGGAGTTCCGCTCCAACGGGCAGCCGGAATCCAAGGCCTCACTGATCCCGGAGGGCGGGGTGGACCTGGAAAATCATATCAGTGCCACAGAGAGAGCCTATCTGCTGGCCGCACTCGAACGCGCAGGAGGCGTTCGCGTCCGAGCCGCTGAATTACTCAAGATGACCTACCGTTCATTCCGCCACTACGCAAAAAAACACGGCGTATGAATCGGTGTGAGGAATCTGCAGTTCGGCTCGCCTTTTGTTGGCTCTGATCGGACGCTCGGCCCTTGCCGAGAGGCACATTATCTCAGGGCAAAGTTGCCGGTCACAATGCCGGTTGACCCAGAGCTTCGAGGGCGTCTCGTCGGCTCGTTCGTCTTTTGTGATCGCCGCGACTCGGCGGAATTGCCTCGCGTCAGGTCGAGCACGCGAATACCGAACCGCCAGAGAAAGTATGAATTAGGGGATGGCAGTTCTCGATCCCTCGTTCACCTCGGCTTGAGGTATTTTCGGTGGATGCTACCGTGGCAATCAGCACAGAGCGTGATCAGATTTTCGTCTGTGTCGTCACCCAGCAGGCTTCGCGAGCAAATGTGGTGAACCTGAAGCCGATCGGAACTCCCGCAGTATTGGCATCGCCAGCCGTCACGCTCTAACACTTCGGTGCGGAGTTTGCGATAAGAATCTGGGTTCAGCCGAAGCCTCGGTCGTCGCGGTTGAAAATCACTCATTGAACTTTCCCCATTTGCTGCACGAATTCCATTTTCTGTGGGTCTGGAAGCGAGGAATAAAGTCGACCGAGTGCGAAGAGCAGTGAGTCGGAATTACCACCCTCGAGGTGAGCTCCGGCAAGGAAATCGGCACAAATCATCTCTAAGCAATAGCCTCGCGATTTGCTCGCGCCGAGCATCAGTGCTGCCGTTTCCAGCGCTCGCTCAATCACCGGCAACTGGCTCTTATAGAGTTTGAAGTAAATGATTTCCCACGGCTCCGTTTCCTGGCCAGTCAGATGTTTCTCAACTTCTCGTTTGAATCCTTCCTTTGGAAGCTCGATCGCTTTGTGCAACCAGGTTGCACAGTCAAACCGTTCGCCGTCTCGACGCGCTACTTTCGCAAGTTCGGCAGCTTTTGCCCACCCGACTTGCTGCAAGTCGTGGTGAATGCGGCGAGGAAGTTGCTCGTGGATCGCCATCAGGTAATACGCTTTGCGCCTGGACTCGGGAAAGCGTTTCGTCAAGAAATCATCGAATGAGCCAAGATTTTCGAGCCTCCAGTACTGGCCAGCTCGCACTTCGCACAGGTATTGACCCAGTTCGACGAACCGCGTGTCCTTCTCTTGCTCGGCATTGCGCTCCCAGGACAAGATCTCATCGACCTTGTCGAGAACGAACAGAGCCCGGCGGCGATTCAGTTTGGGTTCCACGAACCCACGCCCGTTAGTCGTCAAATTGGTCAAGCCAATCAAGATCGCGTTGCTCCCGCTCGGCGAATGAGTTTGGAATCCATTAGCTGCTGATTGCCCAGGCAGAGGCCCAGATGGGAACAGCCGACGCATCCGTTTTGTGGAAAGCGGATCCCGCTGTGCGGAAGAAAATGGCCGGCTTCAATCTGCTCGACGGCTATTTCCACCAGTTGGCCAAATTCCCGCCACTGTTCTTCGTCGATGGATGTCTTCAGATACTGAATTTCGTGCGTGTTCTTGCGAACGAATACCACCAGGGAGACATCTGCGATTCCGGTCATCCAGGAGTAGCAGACGAGCTGTGGATCGAGCGACAAGAGACCATCGGGCTGTTCCGGGTAGCGCGATCCAGTCGTTTTCCAATCGAGGATGCACTTCGTCCCGTCCAGCTCGCCAATCGCATCAACGTAAGATAGAAATTCGCTTCCGCACCGAAGCGAGCGCGTGCACTTGACCTGGAGATTTTTCTTCGGGCAGCGGATCCGCACACGATCATCCTGGGCGAATCGTTCGAGCAGGCGAATGCCTTGGTGATACAGCCGGTCCCAGGAGTCGTTCTTCGCATACTGGAGCGCAGCGTCCTGATGTTCTTGCCACTCCTTAAAGAACGCGGCGGTCGAATCTTCTTCGCGGAAATAGGCTGCCAAGGCGTTCTCGAAGCAGCGACCGAAAATCATCGAGGCCCGATCATCCTTTTCGCGCCAGCCGTCGAGGTACCGATAGCGATACTTCCGTGGGCAGCGAAGATACTGGCTAATCTGCGTGAAGCTGTAGGTCATTCGACCCTCCTGCCACGACGCCTTCGCGAGCATCCTTCGAGATGAATTCCCATTCGGTGGACGGCGCAAATCCTTCGAGGTTGACAAAACTGCGACCCGCAAAGGTTTTTCTCGTAGTGCGCAGCACGCCAGTGAGGCCGAGCAAAGCTTTTTCATCCACCTCATCCCGGCCGAGCAAGTCCGAGTCGTAGCCGAAGTCCCGAAGAAACCAGTTCAGTTTCCAGAGTGACTTCTGGGTGCAGTAGAGTCGTCCCGAAACTTTGCGTGAGGCGAGATCGCTGGGCTCGAGGATCGCAAAGCTAAGAATGAAGAAAGGTTTTTGCGGGTGCCAGCGATAGTAAGCTCGATCCACCCGAACAAGGAAGACACCTTCCAGAACGCCGTCGCCGCGCGATGCTTCAGCATGCAGACCAGGAAAATGTCGTTTCATGACTTCACCTCCGCAAGCTGGCTGTAGCTGTTCAACTTGCAAATCAGGGCGGCACGATCCTTGGCGGCTTCTTCAGCCAGTGTGGAAATGAAGGCTTCGACCAGGTCTCGGCTGGCATCGCGGAGCGCTTCGGTTCCGCAGAAATCAGCCGCATAGCGTTTCACGAGGGTGGGATCGAGTTCGTATTTGCGAATCAGTAGGCAGAGTTGGTCGCGGAGCCTGGGCTGGCCGTTGGCATGGCCATTTCGTTGGCGGATCGGCTCTCCTCTCCCGTGGAGGGTCAAAGGAGAATGGCTGTACCCCCAGCTCCTCCACCGAGCAGAGACCAATTCCATAGGCCTTACGCAAAGCGCGATTGACGGCCCGTGTTTCGCGACGCGCATCTCGGCACCGCGAACTAATGGGGAAACATTTGAGGGATCAGCGTCGCCATAACCGACGAAGCCCTTTAACCCTGATTTCTTAAATACGATCGCGCGAAACACCCAACGGTTCGAGACAGGGTCACAAAAGCTTCGAATCGGCTCGACTCGGATCCCCGAGCATCCCTTCCGCTCGGCAAGGCTGAGAAGTCCTGAATGGGTGAAATACCATCGTTTTCCAGAAGGTGCAGATCACCAGATCCTAAAGATATTTCATAGCTCAGCGTTAAGTTTTCCAGGGCCTTCAGGTTGACTTAAATTTGACCAGGCCACAATTTCTTGGCGAGTGCTAGGTTCGCTCGAATCAGACGACGCGAGTTCTTCACTGGTCTTCGTTTCATATAGACCCCTCTGAGCGGTAGTAGAAACACTTACATGCTCATACATAAGATGAGGATTGTCAATCGAATTGTTGGCAGAGCGATGCCTTTCTCGACAATTGCCCCATTAAAAAGGACGCGCCACTAGCTTTTCGCATTCCGGCTGATCTCAAAAAAAAGCTGCAGCGACTTTCGAACCAAGAGGCGAGAAGCTCTCTCAGATTTGTGAACTACTTCTGAGGATTGGCATTGAGGAATACGACCGGGAGGGGCATCGTTACTTGCAGAAAGTCCTCGCGCGCGCTCGAGAAGACAATGACGCCTAACCAATATCCTTCTTACCGTGGGCAAAAAATGCTGGCGCTTCTCAGTTTTGTGCTCGTGGAATTTGGCGAAGTGGTTTTGTTGCTCCGCACCGTTGCCTGGCAATTTTCGTCAACCGTGCACCAGTATATAAGACCGAGGGCCGCAGCCTTCCTCCAGCGTCTCATTACGAGATCGTGACGGAAACAATGGATCAGCATCGTCATAATATTCATCGTGCGAAAGCGAAAGAGAAGTAAGCCGTCTTACTTTGCAGGTTGGGATATATTCAGTGTCCGATGATTTGGCATCCGACATTCGCCGCTCTCGTGACACCCGATTCCATACGATCAGTATCCAAGTAGTAAGGAAAAACGGGCTCGTGATCATTTTGTTTTTCGCCGGCTTCCTGCTTCTGATCAGCGTGTTATCCGTTCTGAAGCCGAATCTTTTTGTGAGGAGGCGCTCCGGCTTGGGCTACTCAATTAACCTTCGAAATCCCTGGTCGTGGACCGTGCCCACCATCTGTCTCGCCCTCTCCTCTGTCCCCGTGACAAAACCTACAAGCGCGTTCGGAATTCGATTCAATCCCGGCGGCAACTGATGTGAATGGGTGCAACCGGCCAGCGGAGTTATGTGACGCTGAACTGAGTGGAAAGCCGTGAGCCGACGAATTCGTCAGCTAAAGAGGATTTGGTAGGACCCAGGAAGAGTTTGCGCGGCGGATAGGTGTCAGCCAGGGACATTTTTCTTACATAAAGCGCGGTGAGAAAGAAATAGGAGCGGATTTGCCGAGAATTAGTCAGGAATTTGAAAAGCCGATCGAGCGGTAGCTGACCGGAAAGGGGTAATCTATCGAGCCATTTAGGAATGTAACCGTGGGGATGCTTGTTGCGTATTTTTGCAAAGTTATTTTTTGGACGCGTCATCTGAACGCGAGAGTCTTATCCGGACATTACAGCTGCTGATATGAAATGTAAGAGCCGGAATTTAGCGCTGGGGAGCGCTAAATTCCGGCCGTGTACTGGAAAGGATCAAAACAAATGCAACTGCTACTGGACAGGCTTTTTCGGCTGCTTCAATCTCTCCAATCTGTCGGATTCCGCATCCGTTCCAGCATTGGCCCCCCGCCCTGTTTTCTCGCAATGTAAAATTCTATAAAGTTCTGTGTTCGAAGGAACCACGCCAACGTCCTTCAGAATTTGAAGTCCAAGCCGGGCGTCTTTCCCTTCTTTTAGCTGGTGGTGAACGGCATCAACGGCATCAGATCCCAATTCGAAATATTGTAATCGCAGTAGCGCAACGAATTCCTGCACGTCGCGGGCTTGCACAATACGTTTAACTGTCTCGCGATCTCGGCCCTCTTCACGGGCGATTTTCCGAATGCTCTGACCGGCGATGAATCGCTTAGTTATCCGTGCCGATTGGGCGGTGGAACATTTGTTCGGGGTTTTTTGGCGGGTTCTGGCTGGGTTTGGCTGCTTCTTTAGGGCCTTCTCTTTGTGAGCCATCTAGACGCTCTCCATCGAAACAATCTAAACTCCATGTCAGCATCCTTTTTGGTCTCGTGCCCCGGCGGACTTTCAGCCAGCGTCCAAGCACAGTATCTCTCCTTGCTGGCTCGCTTGTCAAATCCAGAGCTGCTTTTCGAAGGTTCATCGTATCTCCCTTGCAGGCGCGACGGTTAGATTACCCCGTCAGCTTGGGCCACGGAATGATGATTCGAGCAGCGAAGAAGGCGGACAGGTGGCGGTAGCGTTAGCTGCCAGCGAGCTTACGAATCGGCCATCTCGTCCGCTTCCTTTTTTGATGCCCCCTTTGACAGCAATTTGCCACAATTTTCCGAGATGTATGGACGTAGGGTGTTGCCAGGGCTTTGTCGATGAAAGGCTTACCGGATAAAAGACGCGGATACCGTGGGACAAAGTTGACGCTTTCTGATGTCAACGAGTGCGTCTTAAACGAAGCTGTGCCGCGCTCGCAGAAGGTTGAGCTGGTTTGACAATTTCGGGGAGGGGCAAAATTGATCTGCCTTGAAGCCCGTTAGCGCCCCGAAGACCTGACCCTTTCAGTCGAATAGGACCGCCAAAAATCGTCATTTTTCGACCCGCTCCAATCCCGTTCTTCGCAACAACCAACCTAGACACTCAAAACAGCGTCTGTATCTCTATGAAACGGGCAGGTATAATGCCGTGTGCCATAACGGTAACTCGCTGCTCCAGCTTGGCACACACCGTGCACTATATCGCCGCGTACCCCGCCAGGGAGTACGAGAAAAACATTCGACTTTGGATCCAAGGAGAAACAATGAAGAAGAACCAGAAGGGCTTTTCGCTTATCGAATTGCTCATCGTCGTGGCGATCATTTTGATCATCGCGGCTATCGCAATTCCCAACCTGCTTCGCGCGAAGATTGCTGCGAACCAGTCAGCTGCGGTCGGCACGCTCCGTACGATTTCTTCGGCCGAGGAAACCTTCTCGTCCACGTACAGCGACGGTTTCACGCCGACCTTGCGCGCAGCTTGGCGGCCCGGCCGGTGCATTGCCAGCCTGCACCAACGCCGGACTGATCGACGAAGTGCTGTCGGTCAGACTCCGGCGACGAAGGGCGGTTACCAGTACAATTATCAGAACAACGGTGTGCTAGCCCTGACCGCGGGTGTTCCTGCAGCTTGCGCTGGCGCTTCCGGTTTCACAGGGTTTTCGGTCAGTGCGGGACCGGTCACGTTGTCGACCGGAACTGCGGCATATTGCATCGATGAGACGGGCGTCGTTCGTGTTGATTCGGCAGCAACGGCGCTTGAGAGCGTTGAACCCGTGCTCCAGCTTCGGGCAAGCCTCCGTTGCAGTAGTGTTTCGATCAGAAAATGGAAGGGGAGGAAGTCACAAACTTCCTCCCTCTTTTTTTAAGGTGACCGTGCGAGTTAAAAAAATGTTCGAGACTAAAACACAACTCGAGACGTAGCAAATGATCGGCAGCACGGTTTCTCCTTGATCGAGCTCCTGATCGTCGTGGCCATCATACTGATCATCGCTGCGATCGCGATTCCGAATTTGCTTCGCGCGAGAATGGCCGCGAATCAGGCTACTGGCTGTCTCGAATATCAGGACTATCACCAGCGCCGCCATCGTTTATTCTTCCACGTATGATAACGGTCTTCCGCCAAGCCTTACAGTGCTCGGCGGCGTCGGCTGCAGCTAATTGCAACGGCGCTATCCTGCTTGACGAGACTCTGACCACTCCGCCGTATCACAAGAGCGGTTATGTATATGACTACCAGCCGCAAGGCGCTCCAATCCCGAATCCGCCGCCATCTTGCGCGTCGCCCGGGTTCAACGAATTTCTCGCCACGTCTGTGCCAGTCGTCATCGGGACAAACGGGGCAATCGAGCTATTGCAGCGATGAGCCAGGAGTAATACGCATCGATCACTTCGGGCGCCAAAGCGGGCAAGTCTAGCGGCGTGCCAAGTGCTTCCTCCGCTTCAGTAAACGGTAAACAGCGCTTTCTCTCCGCGATTCGCTCTTTCTTGTTAAGCTCATTCTCATGTCGTTTCTTGCTCTCGCTGATTGTCGCGATCGCCGCTCCGCATGGTTCTGTCGCTGATGCGAAGTCCGCCGTTCGCGCGCTGGAATCGCGCTACGAGCACGCCCACACACTAAAAGCCACTTTCTTCGAGCGCTATTCCGATGGCAAGGGCGCGGTTCAGTCCGAATCGGGCACAGTCTATTTTTCGCGACCAGGGCGCATGCGTTGGGACTACGAATCGCCAGAGGAGAAGCTCTTCCTAGTCGACGGCACGAATGTTTGGTTTTACGTTCCCGCCGATCGCACCGTGAGCCGCGCGAAGATGAAGGAGAGTTCCGATTGGCGGACGCCCATTGCCTTGCTGGTCGGGAAGGCCGATCTCTCGCGCTTGTGCCGCAACATCGAAATCGTCGATCCCGCTTCGATCGCTGCCGGCGAAAGATCGGAGGATCGCCCCGTGCAGGACGGCGATACTGTTTTGCGCTGCACGCCACGAAATGGCTCTGGCGAATCACCAGACGCAACCGACGCCCTTCGCGAGGTCCTTCTGGAAATTGACTCGCAGGCTCGCCTCGTCCGCGTAGTGCTGCACGAGGCGGGAAATATCGAAACAGAATTCCGCTTCGGCAATTGGGAGGAGAACATCCCCATCCCCGAAGCGCAATTTCACTTTCAACCGCCGCCCGGCGTTACAGTTGTCGACGAAGCAACTCTCGCGGGGGCAATTCACTAGCCGCCAATTAGGGCCAACCCTCCCACCCATTCCCGAATCCCATATCTTGGTCGTTTCCCCAGCTGAGGCTCCCGTGGTGGCCCGTTGTCATATGGTGTTAACGAGTCGTTTTCACGCCTTCACCGAAGGCCCAAAAGCGGTATGCTAAACTGAAGGCGAGACACCCGTTTAGCGCGGGTGTTTAGCCAAAAAACATGGCTGAATTCGTCTGCAAAGTCGGGGATATCTCCGGCCGGATTTTCGATCAAGTCGAAACGGCCCAGTCGGAGGCTGAAGCGAGACAAAAGCTCGCTGACAGGGGTTTCTACGTCTACGGCATTCGCAGCCATCTCGACGTTATTTCCCATCTCACCAGGCCCAAGACGGATCGGTCCATCCGCACCCAGGATTTCCTGATTTTCAACCAGCAGTTCAACACTCTGCTCAAGGCCGGTTTGCCGATTCTCAAAGCGCTCGACTTGCTCGGCGAACGAGCCGCCGCCGAACGCCTCAGGCCGATCATCAGCGACGTCCGTCAACGCGTCCGGGATGGCGCCTTGCTTTCTGATGCGCTCGCAGCACAGGGCTCGTTCCCTCCGGTGTACGTCACTGCCGTTTCGGCCGGCGAACGCAGCGGAAACCTTAGCGGCGTTCTCGATCAATACATTTCCTATCTCCGGGTGAGTACCGGTTTCAAGCGTCAGCTCATCACAGCTCTCATCTACCCTTCTATTCTCGTTGCAGCGGTTGTGCTCGTGATGTCGTATATGGTGACGTACGCGATGCCCAAATTCGCCGGCCTGTACAAGGACCTCAACGTTCCGCTTCCGCGAGTCACCGAAATCGTGCTCGGCTTGGCCGCGCCACTGCGGGACTATTTCCTCGTTTTCGCAGTTGTGGCCGCGGTTGGATTTGTGATGATAAGACTCTGGACGCGCACAGATCGCGGAGCCCTAGCAGTCGATAGCGTCAAGCCCCGCATCTGGTTTTTTGGCGACATCTGGTTGAAGGCGCAAATCGCGCAATTCGTCCGAACTCTCTCAACACTTCTCGCTGGTGGAACTCCGCTGGTCGCGGCTCTCGCCACCGCGTCGCGCGCCATCGATAGCCGCCTCGTCGCCACTTCCGTTGAAAAGGCCGCCGAGCGCGTCCGCGAAGGCGAAACCCTCCACGCCAGCCTCGCGCAAACAAACCTGATTCCCTCCCTGGCCATCGAAATGATCGAAGTGGGCGAAGCCTCCGGCGCGCTGCCGGCCATGCTCACCAGCGTCGCCGATTTCTACGAAGAAGAAGTAAATACGCGATTGCAGCGCACGCTCATCTGGGTCTCGCCCGTAATTTTGGTCATCATGGCCGTTGTGATAGGCTCGTTATTGATCGCGTTATATCTGCCGATGTTCTCCCTCCAGATAGGAGCTTCAGGTTAATGACCACAGTGAATCCCATTCCTACCGGCATTCCGGACGACGCCGCCGAGCGCGACCAAGCCCGCCGCCTCGCCGAACGTTATCGCTGTCCATTCGTCGATCTCCGCGAACAGCGCATCGACCCCGAGCTTTTCCGCAGCATCCCCGCGGAAATGATGTTTCGCTACAAATTTGTCCCGCTCGAAAGCCACAACGGCACCCTCGTCGTCGCCATCGCCGATCCCAGCCAGTTGCAGCAGACCGACGAGCTCGCGCTTCTCCTGAATAAGCGCCTCCAGATAAAAGTCGCCACCACCTCCCAGATCGACGACCTGCTGAAGCGCACCGAGCAATCCCAGCGCGTTCTCGACCAGGCCACCGAAGGTTTCACTCTGCAGGTTGTCGGCGACGATGAGGACAGCGACGAAAACATCACCATGGACAAACTGACGCGCGACACCGGCGTCAGCCCCGTCGTCCGTCTCGTCGACACCGTGATTTTCACCGCCCTCGAGCGCCGCGCCAGCGACATCCACATCGAAACGCGCAACACCGAAGTCGTCGTCAAGTACCGCATTGACGGCGTCCTGCAATACGCCATGCAAGCCCTCGCCAAGGAATGGCACGCCACCATCCTTTCCCGAATCAAGGTGATGAGCGAACTCGATATCGCCGAGCGCCGCGTCCCCCAGGACGGCCGCTTCCGCGTGCGCTACAAAGGCCGCTTCGTCGACTTCCGCGTCTCGATCATGCCGTCGGTTCACGGTGAAGACGCCGTGCTCCGCGTACTCGACAAAGAAACGCTCAGCGAAAAATTCCGCAATCTGAATCTCGATGTAGTCGGCTTCGATCCGCAAGACATCACCCGTTTCCGCCGCTACATCCACGAGCCGTATGGCATGGTCCTGGTTACCGGTCCCACCGGCTCCGGTAAGACCACTACCCTCTACGCCGCCATCAACGAAATCAAAAACGACGAAGACAAGATCATCACCATCGAAGATCCAGTCGAATATCAGGTGCGCGGCATCACTCAAATTCCTGTAAACGAAAAGAAAGGCCTCACCTTCGCCCGCGGGCTGCGTTCCATCCTTCGCCATGACCCCGACAAAATCATGGTCGGCGAAATCCGCGACCAGGAAACTGCCCAAATCGCCATCAACTCCGCCCTCACCGGCCACCTCGTCTTCACCACAGTCCACGCCAACAACGTCACCGACGTCATCGGCCGCTTCATCAACATGGGCGTCGAGCCTTACAATTTCGTCTCTGCCCTCAATTGCATCATGGCCCAGCGCCTCGTCCGCGTGATTTGCGACCACTGCAAAAAGCGCGTCCAGTACGCCCCCGAAGTTTTGAAGGAATCAGGACTCGACCCTGCCGACTGGAGCAGCGTGCCTTTTTATGAAGGAACCGGGTGCCTCGAATGTTCCGGCAGCGGCTATCGCGGCCGCAGCGCTATTACCGAGCTTCTCGATCTCTCCGACAATATTCGCGAGATGATTATCAATCGCCGCCCGACCTCGGAAATCAAGCGCGCCGCAAAAGCGGAAGGCATGACGTTCCTGCGCGATTCCGGTCTCGAGAAGATTCGCAAAGGCGTAACCACTCTGCGCGAGATCAATAAGGTGACTTTCCTTGACTAGCACCGCGCCAAGCCTCGAAGCGAAGCTCTATCAGCTCGGCCCCATGCGGCGTCTGGACCGCTGGCTCAACGCCATGCCCCATCCGTCGCTGGTTGCCGAAATTTCGCCCGACCGCGTCGCTCTGGCTCGCTGGGGCAATACGCGAGGCACCCTCGAGTCCTACGCCATCGAGCCCGTTCCCTTTGGAGCAATCGTTCCTTCTCCCGTCGAGGTCAACATCGCGCAGCCAGACGCTGTCCGTGGCGCCTTGCGCCGCCTGTTCAGCCGCGTTACCGGCCACGGAACCGATTTGGCGCTCCTGATTCCTGATCCCGTCGTTCGCGTCTTCATTCTTCCCTTTGAAACATTTCCACGCCGCGCCGATGAAGCGTTGCCGCTGCTTCGATGGCGCCTGAAAAAAAGCGTTCCGTTTGACGTAGAAGAGACGGTCGTTTCCTGGATGCGCCAGCACGGCCGCGACGGCAATCTTGAAATTGTCGCGGCTGTAGCTCGCGAAAGCATCGTCCGGCAATATGAAGAGCTGGTTTCCTCTCTCAACGCGAACCCTGTCGTTGTATTAGGTTCCACGCTCGCCACCTTGCCCCTGCTCGAAGATCGCGGCGCCACCCTGCTCGTTCGTATGAGCGGGCGCACTCTCACCACCGTGATCGTCCAGGGCGGAAATCTTGCCGTCTATCGCTCGGGTGAGATGCCGGCGGATGTGAGTTCCCTCGAGCCCCAGTTGATTCTCGACGAAATCTTTCCTGCCATCGCCTATTACCAGGACACTTGGGAAGCGATGGTAGATCGCGTCCGGCTCTCTGGATTCGGTTCGCGGGAGGAAATCTTCAGGCAGGCACTCACCGCGGAATTGAAGATATCGGTTGGGCCGCTCGCCGCATCCGACCAGGCTCTGTGGCTTCCTTCCACCGCCAGAGATTTGATGAGCGAGGATCTCGACTCAGTTGTTGGCTGGATGATGAACGGAGGTTCCTGAGCGCATTAGCGCCAAATTTCATATGCAGCTGCGACTCAATCTTTCCACCGCTCCACGTGAAAACAAGAGGCCGTTCCTTGCCGGTGCAGGCCTGCTGGGAACCATTGGCTTGATTCTGCTTTTAATTCTTTCGCAGCAGGCTTACCAATCCTGGCGCGCCAATCGCGACATCCGCCGCAATATCGCCGATCTCGAACGCCAAATTCAGACCAGCGAGCAAAAGCAGGCCGCCCTCGAATCGTATTTCAGGACGCCGCAAGCCGTGCAGGTTCTCGATCGCGCCGGCTTCTTGAATTCGCTCATTGATGAACGCAGTTTCCCATGGACGAAGGTTTTCGCCGATCTGGGGGAGACGCTCCCTGCCGGTGTGCGCGTGGTGAGCATCTCGCCTCGCCTCGAGCACGGGCGCGCTCTGGTAAAGCTCACCGTCAGCGCCTTGAGCGACGATTCCAAGGTGAAGTTCTTGCAAACGCTGGAACATTCGAAAGATTTCGCAGAGATTCAGGTGCAAAACGAACATCGCGAACAGAACTCGAATGACATTCTCGTGGATCTCACGGCGTGGTATGTGACGATATGACATTGATTCAAACTTCGAGCCCCTGGAAGAAATACGTCACCGCTGTCCTTTCCCTGCTCTTTGCAGCCGACATCGCGCTTGCTGTCTTCATTTGGCAGGGAGGCCGCGAAGGCCCCGAAACCAAGCGGCGGCAGCGTGACCGCCTGGAATTGCAGGCCAAGCTTCTCAAGGCAGACGTCGAACGCGGCGAGAAAATCAAAGCGTCTCTGCCGCAGGTCGGAAAAGACTGCGATGGCTTCTATAAAGCGAACTTTCTCCCGGCTTCCACCGGCTATTCGGCTGTCGTCGCCGAACTCACGGAGATTACTCACAAGGCGGGATTGAAGACCGGCGGCGTCAGCTTCCAGCAGAAGGAATTGAAAGGCCACGGCGTCACTGAGATCGCCATGAAAACCACAGTCGAAGGCGATTATCCGGCATTGATTGAATTTATTCATGCACTCGAACGATCGAAAAATTTCTACTTGCTGGACAATCTCACGCTCGCTTCAGCAGGTTCGAGTCCCGGCATCAAACTAAATCTGGATTTGCGAACGTTTTTCAGGACTTGATGTGACGAAACAGAAGATGGAAATCTCAGTGCTGGTGGGGCTGCTCGTCGTCGGCGCCCTCGTGTATTTCTTCAACCGGAGCCAGATAGGTGGCGGGATGCCGCGAGTGTCGGCGGACGCGAAGTTTGTCCCTCTCAGCGTTCAGGAACCTCAGTTGCGTCTCGATCTGCTCGCCAAACTCCAGAAAGAGGAAAGCCTCAGCGCGCATCGCAATATCTTCAACGCCACTCCGCCTCCGCCCGAGCTGACTCAGGAGCAGAAGAGGGAGCAGGAGCGTCGTTACCCTACTGTGCCGCTACCACCTCCGATTCCTCCCGTCCAGGTTCCCGGTGAGTTTTTCGGGTACGCCGTGCGCCCGGCACCGTCGGGCACGCGGTTCGGGTTTTTCAAGAATGGTGACGACGTCCTCGTCGTGGCGGAGGGCGATAAATTTCTCAGCAACTATCGCTTGATTCATATCGGCAATGATTCTGCTGACGTCGAAGAAATCTCCAGTGGCCGTCACGCACGCGTCGCGATGGTTCAGCCTCCAGCTGGCAGCAGCGCAAGCCTCGGCCCAGGCGACCAGGCAACGCCATGACGAATTCCGCTCCACACTCGCGAACCGGTTCTCGCCGCTCCGGTGAGCGCGGCTATGCCATGCTGATGGCCATCTCCCTGACGATGATGGTTCTTATCGCCTCCACGGCGATGATTGCCAATCTCCGGATTGAGGGCAAGCGCCAGCGCGAAGACGAAGCCATTTGGCGCGGCAATCAATACGCACGGGCCATTCGCCTCTATTTCCACAAAACCGGCCATTACCCTCAAACTCTCGAGGATCTTCAGAAAGGCATGCCGCAGCTTCATTTTCTTCGCCAGGCCTATAAGGATCCCCTCAACACAGCGGATGGCTCCTGGCGATTCATCTACGTGAATGCCGCAGGGCAAATCATCGGCAGCACCAAATACACGTCGCTTCAGCAGATGGCGCTCTACGATAGCGGCGGTTTGCAGAATGGCCTGCCAGGACAGATCCCGGGCTTGGTCGGCACTCCAGTTTCGAGCCTCACGAATTCAAGCGGTTTCGGGGATGTGAACGGCACCACGTCGTCAGGTTCTTCGAACTCCGCGCAAAATCCTAGCCTCGCGCCAACCGACCCCAGTGCTCCCCCGCAGACTCCCGGCCAGAGCCCCGATCAATCGGGACAGAATCCTCCGGGCTCGCAGCCCCCTACTGCACCTCCTGGACAGCCGAGCCCTTTAGGGCAGCCCGGTGCCCCAGGCCAGCCAGGCACAGCTCCCGGACAGAGTCCCTTCGGCTCGCTGAACGGGCAGCCGGGAAATCCCGCGGACTTGCAGAAGCCGACGGGCCCAGTCGACGGCCCAGTCCTCGGTGCATTCCTAACCGGCGTTGCCAGTAAGGTGGATTCGCCGTCGCAGAAGGTCTATCACCACGGCAAAAAGTATATTCAGTGGGAGTTCGTCTGGAACCCGCTCGAAGAAGCCGCCGCGAATATGCAGCAGTCGCTCAATCCGCAGGGCCAGCAACCGGGAATCGGCCAGCCAATCGGCCCTGGCGGAATAGGTTCGCCGACAAGCAACCCATTCGGTCAACCCAGCATGCCGCAACCGCAGCCCCAGCAACCTCAACAGCAGTAGCAGCCACGGCAATCACTACGTGTCGGTTTCTCAGGACGCGGGCGGGAAGTCAACCTAATCGATCAAACTCTCAGGGATAAAAAACGCAGCATCGTCATTCTGAGCGGAGCGCGTTTTGTGCGTCCCGCATCCTTCAGCGGGGCGAAGAATCTCAGCCACTCGACCTTGCCTCCATCACTTCGAGACGCACTTACTCCCGTCCGCCGACTCCTTGCACTTCAGCGGCTTCGCAACTTTTCGAACATAGTTCTGCGTCTCAGGAAAGGGCGGAATTCCGCCATAGCGCTGCACCATCTGCGGCCCGGCATTGTAAGCGGCAAGCGCCAGCGACAGATCGCCGTGATAGCGCGCGAGAAGATCCTTCATGTAGTGCGTTCCGCCGTCAATATTCTGCGCGGGATCGAAAACGTTTCTCACCGAATATTGCGCCGCCGTCTGGGGCAACAGCTGCATTAGTCCGAACGCGCTCCTGCGCGAAACCGCCTTGGGATTGAAATTCGACTCCACCAAAATCATGCGATGAATCACGTTTTCATCCACGCCGTGCTTCTCGGCTGCGGCACGAATCAGCTTCGCGTAAGGGCCATCCGGAAGCGGGGCTACCGTGGGGCGCGAAGGAAATACATCCTCGGGTTCGATGGACACGATCTCGCCGGCAGCAACTTCCACCGAGCCGCCTTCCACGGTCAGGCGCACCCGGTCGCCCGCCGTTTCATATCCCGTGATGTGTAGTCGCACGCCCGAGCGTAACACCGCGTAATCCGCGCGCGCGATCGGCGCAGCGCTGGTCAGTAATACGCACGGCAGCACGCCCAACGACAACATGCACAAAATGATTCTTCGGCTCATTTTCCGCTGTGCAATCGCTTTAGAGAGCATGTTTTCGAATCGCTTTCGCGACACCGCTTTCGTCATTCGTCAGCGTAACGGCCCAGCCTCGGGTTTTCAACTCCGGCACCGCATTGCCCATCACGATCGGTAAACCGGCGAACTCAAGCATCTCGCGATCGTTCCAGTTATCGCCCAGCGCCATCAATTCGTCGCGTGCAATCCCTCGCCGCTTGGTCCACTCCGCAAGCGCCGAACCCTTCGAAACACCGCGCTTCAGAACATCTAGAATCGAAAGGTCGCGGCTCTCATATTCGGTCAACGCCAGCGTGTATTCATTCGCAATCGGCAGTTCCTCGAGAAGCTTCATTGCAGCGCGCAGATTCCTGCAATTATCTGCATATCCTATCTGGATGGGATCAGTTCCGTTCAGGCATTCCGTCAGTGGCGAGATCAAGCCGATATATTCGCGGTTGCGGCGCAGATAACGCCCGCGCACCGGATGGTCCCAATCGGGGCGTTCCATCATCACCTGATTTTCGCGTGGCCGGTCGAAGACCACCGCCGCACCCGAACGGAATTCCTCCGTCGCCTCGAGCACTCTGCGCGCCGTCACCGCCGGAAGCAGATGCCGCAAGTCGGTAACGCCGCTCTTGGATTTAGTGACCGCGCCGTTGTTCACGATGAAATGCAGATCGCAGGGAAGGGAATCGGCAATCGGACGCGCAAAATCGAAACGCCGCCCCGTAACCAGTACGATCTCGATTCCGCGGCTCTGGGCTTCCGCAATCGTCCGCGCGTTTTCTTCGGAGACCTTCGCGTTGCTGTCCAGCAACGTCCCGTCGAGATCCATCGCAATCATTCGGATCGGCATCGCTCCTATTCTACATGGAGCGGCGCTCGTCGCGATGGCAACGCGAAGCTAACGTTCGATGGAAAAACGCAGTTTGGGTGCAGGGGAAACGCGCGCTCTAGGGCAGAACGGGGCCCACCGTGCGCGCGGCATCTTCGCTTTGGTCGAGTGCTTCTCGAATCTCACTTGCGCGATTGTCGAGGCGCTCGATCAAATCGGTGGTCATGTTTCCGCCGAAGCCCGGCGTCGGAGGCTGCAGATTCGCGCCCTGTGCAGCCGCGTGCTCGGACATCGCTGCCAGCTCCTCTTGCGTGGCGTTAAGTTCATCCGCCAGTTGAGCCTGTTGCTCTGCCAGCAGCATTCGCTCCTGTGCAGGACTCAACGGCTTCTGCGCCGCCGCTAGAATCTCGGGCGCATCGCGAATCACTGCCGGAGGCATATCATTTTGCTGCGCTGTGTCTTCAAGCGCCGCGATCTGCTGTTCGATCTCCGCCCGGCGCTGCTCGAGATTGGAGATTTCATTGTCCGTGGTGATTCCGTCGCACGGCGCATTCAACTGCAAACCGAGTCGAGTCCCAGGCGGAGTGTCAGTCGATCCGCTCGTCCGAAACTCGCGGAGACCCTCTTCCGCGGCTGGGATGCTGCCAAGTTCGTCCTCGAGAGCAGCCACTTGCGACGCGTACCAAAGAGGGTTCTTCTCAGGACTCCGCGGTTGAGCCGCGAAGGCGGCCTCACGAGAAATCGTGACCGGCTGACTTTGCGCGCGCGAGGTCGAGACGACGGCCAACTTCGGCTTCGGCCACATCCGGTCGATATCGTCATTTGTGTAGACCTTCTTCTCGCGATCGGGCGTCGGCGCGGCATTTTTCGGCGTCGCAGAAGCAGGCGCCGGCGATTTATCGTCGCCAGACGCAAAAGCAGGAATCGAGATACCAGAGAAGAGAATTAAAGCGAGACCTGCAGAAGCCAGGGAAATTGCACGCATGTGATTGCGCATGACTACCTCCGTTCCCCCAGCGGCGAGAGTATCGCACGCATATGCGCCATTTGTATACGATGTTGAGTGGAGAAACAGAAGCGAAGCACTGCTGGGCATCGCCATGATCGTCGCTATGCTCATCACCATTTGCAATGCGGCGCGCGAACGGGCAAAATGCTGATATGGCCGTCGAACTTGCCAAAGGTGTAACGCTCGAGCTTCCGGGGGAGAACGAAAACTTCCTCAAGGATGAGGGCATCCTGTTTGCCTCGCTCGACAAAGTGGTGAACTGGGCGCGGCGCAGCTCCATCTGGCCAATGTCGTTCGGCCTCGCCTGCTGCGCGATCGAGATGATGTCGATGGCCGCCTCGCGTTACGACATCGCGCGATTCGGCGCCGAAGTCTTCCGCGGCTCGCCCCGGCAATCGGACTTGATGATCATCGCCGGGCGCGTCTCGCAGAAAATGGCGCCAGTAATCAAGCAGCTCTATATGCAGATGCCCGAGCCCAAGTGGGCGATTTCGATGGGCGCGTGCGCCACTTCAGGCGGCGTCTTCAATAATTACGCGGTGGTGCAAGGCGTGAATCAGGTGATTCCGATTGATGTTTACGTTCCAGGTTGTCCGCCGCGGCCCGAAGCGTTGCTTTACGCAATCTTCCAGCTGCAGAAGAAGATCGATTCCACGCGCGGCAGCTTTTCCGGTTCGCTGAACTTCGCCAAGAGCGCTGCCTCGACTTCGCCAAAAAGCGAAGCCTGAGCTTATCGAAGATCTGGTCTCCAGGGTCATTTTCAGCATCCTTCCAAGTCAGAAAGGCACCAATTCGCGGCTTCTTAGAGCCGCTTTTACCGCCGATTAGACTTGCTCTCCGTCCATTGTTTTCAATGTGTTAGGGCGAGTTTTAATCGCGCTACCGTAGATTAAAATCGGGCGAAAAAAATCTCCTGAAACCAAATAGATGTATATGCACCTATACGCGTATGGACAAGCCAACGAAGAGTCTGCCGAGCCTGCCGAGCCTGCCGAGCCTACCGAACTTGCCGTGCCTGTGCGCTACCTTCCGCCGGACGACGCGAGCGCTCTCGCAGCTCTATGACGACGCGGTTCGGCCGCTGGGGCTGCGGACTACGCAATTCACGATCCTGCAGGCGCTGTCGCTGACGGGCGAGGTCTCGCAGGGACGGTTGGGCGAGATCCTCGCCTTGGACTCAACCACCTTGACGCGAACGCTGGCGATTATGAAGCGGCGCAAGTGGGTTGCAACGCGCCAGGGACGCGATGGACGCGAACGATTGATATCCCTGTCGAATGCGGGGCGAGAACAATTCGAGCTGGCCTCTCCGGCCTGGCAAGGCGTGCAGGATCGCTTGCGCTCACAACTCGGCGATGAGCGCTGGAGCGCACTGTTTCAACAAAATCGTGAAATGACCGCTGTGGCTAGGGCGAAATGACTTCCGTGACGAAGGGAAAATGATTGCTGCGGCAAGTGCGGCAAGTGCGGCAAGAACGACATGTGTGGCGAAGGCCGAAATGAGCTGGGGCGCAAAAATAACTTCGCAGGAGCGCGCTGTTTCAAGAAGACCGTGAAATAACAGCTCTGGCGAGACCGAGAGGACTTGTGCGACGAACTGGAAATTATTGCGGTGGCAAGAACGAGATGTCTGTGGCGAAAACTGAGACGAGTTTTGGGGCGACAAAAAAATAACTTCGGTAGCGAAAGGAGGATAGTTATGAACGGAAAAGACTATGGGAAGGTGGCAATTGGCATCATTGCGGCATGGTTCGTTTTTTCCATTTCTGCGGGAGCCGCGCATGTCTTCAAGCAGAGCGCTGCGGCACCGCCTATCGCGCTAGGGCTTTCGGTGGCGATACCGATTCTCGTGTTCTGGATCTGGTTCAGGGCGTCAGCGGGATTCCGCGAATTTGCGATGTCGCTCGATCCGCGCGTGCTGACCATCGTGCAATCGTGGCGAATTGCCGGGTTCGTGTTTGTGGTCCTGTATTTCTACGGGATTTTGCCCGGCATATTCGCGAATCCTGCCGGATGGGGCGACATCGCAATTGGCCTCACTGCGCCGTGGGTGGCGTTGAAGCTTGCTGAGCCCGGCCATCGAAAGGGATTCATCTTTTGGAACGCGCTCGGCATGCTGGACCTGGTTACGGCAGTGACGACGGGAACGACATCCAGGCTGGTGCATCCGCACGGGCTTGCCGCCGATGCGATGACCGTGCTGCCGTTGAGCATCGTGCCGACGTTCCTGGTGCCGCTGTTTTTCATTATGCATATCATAGTGATCGCGCAAGCGCGGCGCTGGCCCGAGGTCGTAGGCGCGCCAACTCGTCAGCGGGTAGCTGTTTCGGCAGCGTGAGTTAAGACGTCCAACGGAGTCGTTTGAGGAAACAACGGCCCTCCCCTTTGCGTATATGTTAGTGTGCGCTGAGGGAGGGCTGTGATGTTGACGTTCTTGCTGTGGTGCCTGCTGTTGGTGGTTTGCTGGCCGCTGGCGCTATTGGCGCTGATTCTTTATCCGATTGTGTGGCTGATCCTCCTGCCGTTCCGGCTAGTTGGAATCGCGGTGGGCGGAGTTTTCGAATTGCTGCGCGCGATCATGTTTCTGCCCGCGCGGGTGCTGCGCGGGCCGCGGATGGCATAGGCTACAGCACAGATCGAAGCGCATAACTCCCGGTCTCGAGCCTCAATTCGACGTCCTTCAACTCAAATATTTCCCCGATGAGTAAGCCGCGGCGGCCAACACTAGCGTTATCACGACTGAAAACACGACTGGCACGATAAAAAAGTAGCGCCAGGATAAAATCGTAACTGCTACGAAGCACAGAACCAGAGTCCAGGCGGGGCCGCGTAGTTGGAGGAGCGTTTCTGCAGGCAATCCCCCCATCTGCCAGGAAAGAATTGCCGCGAACACCATGAAGACGGAAACGAAAAGACCGAAGCCTGTATAGAAATCCCAATAGGTGCGGTTGAAGCCTTGCGCGTCGAAGTGGATGGAGCGCATTGCAGCGATGAGCGAATCAACACCCCATTGCGGCTGGGTTTGCCGGAAGCCGAGGGTGTGCCCGACGGCGAAGAGCAGCAGAAGAACGGCAGCGATGCGGTAGAGAATTGAGGGTCTCATCGTGGCTCCCAGGAAATGCCGGGGACTTTAACACGATTGATCTTGATTAGGAATGCGGGGCGTGGAGAGCAGATGGAAACATGACGTTTTCTTGTGCGACGTGAGTGGCTGGAAGTTGCTATGGGTCGAGCGGGCACGGCCCCGCGAACTCGTGCGGGATCTGCGACATGCCGTGCCCCTACGGAAAAGAAGAGCGAATGTTTAGCGCTCGATCACCGTGGCGGTACCGCCGTCGTACTCGACGACGCTGCCTGGTGAGTTGTGTTCGCGGCGGACGTAGCCCATGCCGATGGCTGTGCCGGCCGAAGGTGAAAATGCGGAGCTGGTGACGAGACCCACTTCGTTGCCGTCGGCGCGAAGCCTGGTGGCCCGCGCTGGCGGAGCCTGCGCTGAAAATTTGAGTTGGGTGCGGCGGCGATTGACATGGCCGCGCGAGCGGACGCGCTCGACAATTTCCTGCCCGGTGTAGCAGCCCTTGCTAAAACTGATGTGCGTGCCTTCAACCGCGGCTTCGTGCGGGATTACCGTGTCGTTGAAATCCAGCGGGAACCAGGGAATGCCAGCTTCCAGTCGCAATGCATTCAAGGCCTGCATGCCAATCGGGCGTCCGTGTTGCGCGTGAACGGCGGTGCGAAGATTCTGCCAGATGATTTCGAGTTTTTCACGGGGGGCGATGATCTCCGCTCCGGGAAGGCCGAAATGCGAGTGGCGGATTAGGTGGCAGGGAACCGCGTCAATCGTGACGTCGGCGAATGCCATTTCGGAAAAACCTTCGATGGCGAGGCCGGTGGATTGAGAAAAGATCGCGCCTGCCTTGGGGCCTTCGATGGCGAGCGAGCCGAGTTTGTCGGTGACGTCTTCGAGCGTGACGTCGTCCATGATGATGAATTTGTCGAGGGTTTCGATGGCGCGTTCGCGGACGGAGGCGTGGGTGAGGACGAGCAGCTTTTCTTTGAGCGCGTAGACTTCGAGTTCGGCGAGGATGTGGCCTTGAGGATTGAGAAGCAGCGCGAGCGTGCCGGAGCCTTCGCTGAGGGCTTTGATGTCGTTCGTTACGATCGCGTTGAGGTAGCGGACGCGGTCGGGGCCGGAGAGAGTGATGGCGGCGTGCCAGTTGGTGTCAAAGAGAGCGACGGATTCGCGGGCGGCGCGGTATTCGGCGTCGAAATCGGAGAAGACTTCGGGGAGGGCGCAGCCGGTGAAGTCGGCGAGCTTGGCGCCTTCGGCGAGTTCGAGTTTTGCGAGCGGCGTTTGCATACGGAATGAGTTTAGCAGACGGTGGAAACGAAAATGGAAAAGGGAAAAGTGAAAATGGGAGGCCGGTTCTGAGGGAGTGTGGACTGGTATACTGCGGAAATCATGAGCGACAAATTGATTCATGAAGTGATTCCTGTGGGGATGCTGCAGTGTAACTGCTCGATTCTGGGCGATCCGGTTACGCACGAGGCGATTGTGGTGGACCCGGGGGACGACGTTGCGCGGATTCTGGAGATTTTGCAGCGGCACCGGCTGAAGCTGAGGGCCATCGTGAGCACGCATACGCATATTGACCATGTGGGCGGGCTGGCGCGAGTTGCATCGCGCGACGGGCGCGCCGGTGATGATTCCACGAGGCGGACATGGAGCTGTACAAACATTTGGATATACAGGCGCAATGGCTGGGAGTGCCGACGCCGGCGATGACGCGCATTGAGGATTTCGTGAAAGAGGGCGATGCGGTGCGCTGGGGCGGGTTTGCGGCGCGGGTGTTGCATACGCCGGGGCACACGCCGGGGAGTATCAGTCTGGTGATTGAGCCGGGAGCGACGGGGGCGGCGTTACGGGACGGCAATCGCGCGCACGAGCGTCCGGCCGAAACGCCGAAAGTAGCGGAGCCGGGGATTTTGCTTGCGGGCGATACGTTGTTTCAGCGAAGCATCGGGCGCACGGATTTGTGGGGCGGCTCGACGCCGCAGATTCTGAAATCGATTCGAGAGAAGCTGCTCGTGCTGCCGGAAGAGACCATTGTGTTTCCCGGGCATGGGGATACGACGACGATCGGCGAGGAGAAGGAGCAGAATCCTTTCTTGCGCGCGTGAAAAGTTTCAGCGAACGGTCAAGCAGGGCGGTGCCGCGCTGCACGAGAATCACAGCGCCAATCACCATTGCGGCAGCGATTGCCAGACTGAGCGTGACCTTTTCCCCTGCCACCAGCCAGCCGATTAAGACAGCGATGATTGGATTGATGTAAGTGTGCGTAGCAACGAACGTGGGCGAGTAGTGTTCGAGCAGCCAGACATAAGAAGTGAAAGTGATCAGCGAGCCGAACACGACCAGGTATGCCAGCGCCGCCCAGGAACGAAACGTGACGGAGGAGAGCGAGAATCCGCGCGCTTCGCCTAAAATTGTTCCGATCGTGAGCAGCATGAATGCGCCTGCCAGCAGCGAAAGCGCTGTAAGCAAGAGTGGATGACCTGAGAGTTTGGAGCGCCGGGAATAGGTGACTCCTCCGGACCAGGAAAGCGCGCTGATTAGAACAACGATTGCTCCGGTCTTGATTCGCGGGTCTGAAAATTCACCTTTGCCGAGCAGGAGCGCGACACCTCCGAGGCCCAACGCGACTCCGGCCGCAAGCCAGGGATTCATTCGCCATTTTCGATCGGCCATATCGGCAAGCAGAAAAACCCAAATCGGTTCCGTGGCAATCAGAAGCGCGGCAACGCCTGACGGCACCCATTGTTCGGCCCAGTGAATCAAACCGTGGCCACCGACGAAAAAGAAAAAGCCTACGATGATGCTGGCGCGCACTTGCGCTCGCGTGGGCCGCAGTTTCTTGACAAAGCACCAGAAAAGCATGAACGAGCCGGCAATCAAGTGGCGGGTGCCAGCGGCGTAGAGGGGCGGAATCGTCTCTACCGCGTAGCGGATCGCGAGAAACGTGGAGCCCCAGATGAACCATGTGGTTCCGAAGGCTAGGATGACGGAAATGCGATTCGGCGCGGGCTTAGGAGCGAGACGCGGGGGCCTCGAGGGCTCCAGCGTTCCCGATGCCGGATCCTCGATTACGACTTGCGCGCGCTCGTTTTCGACAGGCATTCGCTTACCTATGCGAATAGATAATCACGAGCGACGCGGCGATTCAACGAATCGAAAGATGGGGCGACAAATCACTGGCTGCCATTTTGGACATGCGGGAGCCACATTGGCGGGCCGCTTCGTTGAAAATCACGGGCCGCGAACGTATGCTAGGGTGCTGTGAAGATAGCGTTAGCCCAGTTCAATCCCACCGTAGGCGATTTCGCAGGTAATTCCGCCCGTATTATCGAATTGGCTTGTGAAGCGAAGAAACGCGGTGCGGATCTGGCCGTGTTTTCAGAGCTTTGCCTGTGCGGATACCCGCCGCAGGATCTGGTTGAGAGGCCTGTGTTTGCCGAGCGCAACGCGACGGAACTGGCGCGGCTGGCGAAGGCGATTCCGATGCCGTCGGTGGTGGGGTATGTGGGCCGCGCGCAGGACGATACCGGCAAGCCAGTGGCGAATTCAGCGGCGCTGATCGCGGACGGGAAAATACTCTTCGAGCAGCGCAAGATGTTGCTGCCGACCTACGACGTGTTCGACGAATCGCGCTATTTTCAGCCGGCGCATTCGCAGCACATCTTTTCCCTGCGCGCCGAAAAGCTGGGTATCACCATTTGCGAGGATTGCTGGAACGACAAGAATTTCTGGGCGCAGCGGCTGTACGAGCGCGATCCCGTGGCGGAGCTTGTCGCGCAGGGAAGCAACCTCATCCTGAATATTTCGGCTTCGCCCTACACGATTGACAAGCGGTCGCTGCGACACGACATGCTGCGCGCGATTGCGATGGAGCGACGCGTGCCAGTGGTTTACGTGAATCAGGTGGGCGGCAACGACTCGCTGATTTTCGATGGGTCGAGTATGGCATTCATGCCGGATGGACGAGTGGCGGCATTGGCGAAATCCTTCGAAGAAGATCTGGTGCTGTTCGACACGGTGACCGGGGCAGGGGAGATTCGTCCTCAGCCGCTCGATGAACTGGCTGCGGCGTATCACGCGCTGGTGCTCGGGACGTGCGATTACGTGCGCAAATGCGGATTCAGCAAGGTGGTGGTGGGGCTGAGCGGGGGTGTGGATTCGGCGCTCGTTGCGACCATCGCCGCGGATGCGCTGGGGCCGGACAACGTGCTGGGAGTGAGCATGCGGAGCCCGTATTCGTCGGAGGGAAGCATTCGCGATGCGGAACAGCTGGCGAAGAATCTGGGGATTCATTACCGGTCGATTCCGATCAAGGAACTTTTCGAGAGTTATCTGACGGCGCTGGCGCCAGCCTTCAAAGGACTGCCGGTGGATTCGACGGAAGAAAATATTCAAGCCCGGATTCGCGGGAATTTGCTGATGGCGTTGTCGAATAAATCAGGCTCCATGGTGCTGAGTACAGGTAATAAGTCCGAAATGGCGGTGGGCTATTGCACTTTGTATGGCGACATGGCCGGGGGACTCGCTGTGATTTCGGACGTGCCCAAGTCGATGGTGTGGGAGCTGTCGAAATTCGTTAACCGGCAGCAGGAACGCATCCCGGTGGCAACGATTACCAAGGCGCCGTCGGCGGAACTGCGGCCGAATCAGACGGACCAGGACACGCTGCCGCCGTACGATGTGCTCGACCGGATTTTGAAGGCGTATGTGGAGGACCTGCGCAGCCCGGAAGAAATTGCGGATCACTATGGATTCGATTTGCAATTGGTGCGATCGGTGGCGCGGCGGGTGGATCAGAATGAGTACAAGCGGAAGCAGGCGCCGCCGGGATTGAAGGTGACGTCGAAGGCGTTCAGCGTGGGCAGGCGGTTTCCGCTGGCGCAGAAATTCGTGGACTGAGCGGCTGCGTGGATTTGACGGGGATTGTTTTCTTGGGATTTCTGCGATTCAATCGGTGATCTTGCGCTTATGAATGTCGAATTGCGTTTTCATTCAACGGAGAATTCATGCGAGCTTTGATAACGACCGCACTTTGTCGCCGTGGGTTAGTGGTAACGACACTGAGCATCATGGTAGGTGCGCCGTGTTTTGCGCAATCGTCTTCGCAGGCAGGCACACCGCCTAACGGCGGGGCTGTAACCGGTAGCGCATCCGCTGGTTCCAGTAGCGCCGCTGGCAGCGCGGCCAACGAGGCTGCGATTCTGCAATCGTCTGAGGTGTTCGTTCGCAAACTTTTTGCCTGGGGACCGGATTTTGCGGTGAAACTTGGGCCGCTGTCGCAGTCCGCAACTCCGGAGTTTTATCGTGTTCCGCTCCAGGTGACGTACAAGGGCCAAACGGAGGTGGGTGAAGTATTTGTCAGCAAGGATGGCAAGACGCTGTTTCGCGGCGACATGTTCGAGATTGGAACGGATCCGTTTGCCGCAACGCGAGCGAAGTTGCGGGTGGAGGGCGATCCGACCAAAGGTCCCGCGGATGCGCGCGTGACGATTGTGGAATTCAGCGATTACCAGTGCCCCCACTGCCGCCAGCTTTACAGCGTGATGCAGGTGATCGAGCAGAAATATCCCCAAGTGCGCATCGTGTACAAGGATTTTCCGCTGGCTGGAATTCATCCGTGGGCGATGACAGCGGCGGTCGGAGGGCGGTGCGCGTTTGCGCAGAGTCCGGTGGGATTTTGGATCGTGCACGATTTGATTTTCGAGAATCAGGACGTGATCTCGAGCGAAAACGTGTACGAGAAGGTGGTCGATTTCGCGGTGCGCGCGGGGCTGGATAGGGAAGCGTTCAAGGTATGCCTGGCATTGCCGGACGCGAAGGCTGCGATTCAAGCGGACGTGGACGAAGGGAAGGCCGTGCAGATTAGCAGCACGCCAACCGTTTTTGTGAATGGCAGGCCTGTGATTGGCGGGGATGAGACGACGCTTGAGCAGTATATTCAGTTTGAGCTGGGGCCGGAGGAGGCGAAGAAGCCGGCGACGTCTGTGGCTCCAGGCGGATTAGCGACACCGAAGCCGAAGAAGTAGCGGGCCTGATTGTCAGACGGGCGCAGGAAAATCCCACGACGATGAAGGCATCGTCGTGGCTACCAACTACGAGCAGTTAGAAAACTTTGATGGCCAGATCGCGCGGTTGTGATCCGACCGGGATTAGCGTGATCAGGTTGGCAGTTTTTGGGCGAATTACCGCGAGGTCGTTCGACGCGGTGTCAACTACGAGCAGTATGTCGCCGCCGGGAGTAAGCCGGCTGGTGCGTGGCGCCGAGCCTACTGTGATGGGGCGCAACACCTGGCGCGTCGCCATCGCTACCGGAACGACGTGGCCCGCCGCGGAATCGGATACGTAGAGAGTTTCGGTGTCCGCCTTCAGCGTCCCTGATGACGGGGACGATCCCAGCATCAAAAAATCACCGATTTCGTTCGTCTGCGTGTTGAGCACGAGCAGGCCATGGGTGTCGCTGGCGGTGATGTAGAGCTCGCCGCCATCGGGCTTGAGAATCAAATCGCTGGGAGTTCCGCCGATCGCGACGTTGGCGAGCAGCGTTTTCTGGCGGAGATCGACGACGGAAATTTCGTTCGAAGCGCCGGAGGTGATGAAGGCTTTCGAATTGTCGGGCAGGATTGCGATCTGCTCGGGTTGGCTGGCGACGGAAATTGTGCCCAGCGAGGCGAGCGAGTTGGCGTCGAGGAGCGAAATTGTGGAGTCGTCGCGATTGGAAACGATGAGCACCTTGCCGTCGGGCGTGACGCGCGCAATCCATGGCCGGCGGCCAGCGCGGCCTCGCGCTACGATGGCTCGCGAAGCGCAATCGATCGCCACTACCGTATTCGCGCCGGATGCAGCGACGAAGGCGCGCTTGCCGTCCGGCGAAAAATCGAGAGCGTAAGGCTCGGCGCCAACCGGAATGTGCGCGACGATCTGATTCGATTTCACATCGAGAACCCACGCGTAGCCGCCCGCCGAGCTGAGCCCCCAAATTTCCTTGCGCGTGGGATGTTCGCGCACGCCGCTCGGGCCCGGGTCCGACCGCGAATAGTTGCGAATGGCGCGAGTTTGACGAGGTCGATCACCGTCAGCGTGCCGTCCGCGGAGTTGCCGACGTAGGCAAAAAGATGCAGGTCGGGGCGCAGAAATGACGGGCGAAGTTCGAGCGCCACTTCGCGAGTGGCAAATCCGGCGAGAATCACGAGGAGAAAAACGAGGCGCCAGTTGAGGCGAAGTTTCATCGTGCGCGTTATCGTGCGAAGGCGCTCAATTCAGCGTGCGATGCAGTACGGAGGCGATTTGCCGGCATTCTTCCGTGAGCGCCGCGAATTCTTCGGGCAGGATGGACTGCATGCCATCGGAAAGCGCGCGGTCCGGATCGTGATGGACTTCAACAAGCAGGCCATCTGCGCCCACCGCGACAGCAGCGCGCGACAGCGGAAGGACTTTCGCGCGGCGTCCTGTGCCGTGACTTGGATCCACGACGATCGGCAGGTGGCTGCGGCGTTGCACGGCGGGAATCATGCTCAAGTCGAGCGTGTTGCGCGTATGGTCGGAAAAAGTGCGAACGCCGCGCTCGCAGAGAATTACATTGTAATTGCCTTCGGACATGATGTACTCGGCTGCCATCAGAAATTCGTCGAGCGTCGCGGACATGCCGCGCTTCAGAAGCACCGGTTTGCGTGAGCGCCCCGCAACTTTCAGCAGCGAGAAATTCTGCATGTTGCGCGCGCCAATCTGAATCACGTCCGCATACTTCTCCACCAGCTCGAGCGATTCGTTGTCAATCGCTTCGGTGACGATCCCGAGGCCGAATTTGTCGCGCACTTCCGCGAGAATTTTCAGGCCCGGTTCGCCCATGCCCTGGAAGCTGTACGGTGAAGTTCGCGGCTTGTACGCGCCGCCGCGAAATAGCCGGGCTCCAGCTGCTTTCACGCGCTCTGCCACTGTGAAAGCTTGCTCACGCGATTCGATGGCGCACGGCCCCGCGACCATCGCAACCGCCGGACCGCCGAAGGTGACCTCACCCAACGGCGTCGGAATCCGAACAACGGTGTTTTCTTCCTTGATGTCGCGGCTGACCAGCTTGTACGGCTTGCTGACCGGAATGCATTCGCCGACGCCCGCCATCGACTCGAGCGAGCCAATGTCCACGGCGCCCGTGTTGCCGGTGATTCCAATCGCGGTGCGCACAGCCCCCGGAATCGGATGAGCCTTAAATCCCAGCGCCTCGATCCGGCTGCAAACGGCGCGGATCTGCTCTTCAGTCGCATGGGATTGCATCACTACGAGCATTCAGAATCCCCCGAAAATTCATTCAGCCCGAAGACGCGCCGCTACGACGGATGCTCCAGCGATTACAGTTGAGCCGATGAGTCTACTGCATTGGGCGGCAGCGTCGCAACGCGGCCAATTTCATTTCACGGTAAGCCCGAGCAATCGCGAAAGTTCGATGGCCTGCGCCGGAGTGACAATCGCGCCAGCGACATCCTCGGCGCGAACGACGATACCTTCGATATCGGCGCCGCGAAAGTCGGCCTTGCGCAGGTTGGCGCCAGTGAAGTCGGCGCGATTCAGCATCGCCCGCGCAAAAACCGCGCCTTTCAGATCAGCCGCGCGGAAATCGGCATCTTGCAGTTGCGTTGATTGAAACTCGCAAGCCCGCAATGCGCTGGAATTGAACTGCGCGTAGCGAGCATCGCAGTGCTCCACAAGCACGTCCTGCCATTTGCACTCAAATGCTTTCATGCCGGTGAGGCGGCACTCCAGAAATTCCACACGCCGCGCTTCGAAACCCAGCAATACGGAGTTCGAAAGGTCGCATTTCACGAGACGCACATCCCGCAGCTGTAACGAACGAATTTCGCACTGTGCGAACGAGATGCGCTCAAGCACCGAACTTCGCAGCTTCAGCCCCTCCAGCTTGCGGCCGGAAAGGTCGATCGCTTCAGCGCGCGAATCCTCGAGAACCGAGCCGCCAAGAAGCAAATCGATGGACACATTGCTGAGCGGTTCGGATTTGCCGGGAAGGTCGGGCAAGCTCCGCGTGGGGACGATTTCGCTGCGTTTCATGGCACAGAAAGCATAGCGCAGATTGGCGCGCAACGCAGGCGACAGAGGCGCGGGAGCACTGAAAAAAGCGGCAACAAAACGAGAGCGCTTGAGTCTAACCGTCGATTGACGAATCGGCTGCGCGCGTATACTTTCGCGGGCACGAAACCACGCAACACAAAAACCTGGCAACAACAGGAGACAAAATGAAAAAGTTCCTCGTTGGATCAGCGCTGGTCTGGGCAACGGCGCTGCCCGCGTTCGGACAGGCGAAGCCTCCAAAGCAGCCACAAAAACACGTTCAAGTGCAGCCGGTGGCGGCCCGGCCGGAGGACGTAGAGAGCATCGAAGCGATTGTCAAAGCAAGTTACGAGACGATCTCGGGCGGAGTAGGAGTGCCGCGCCAGTGGGGACGCGATGAAACGCTCTTTGACCCGAACGCCCGCTTCGTCTCAGTGGAACGCGATCCGAAATCCGGCGCAATTGTGGCAACAATCACTACGCATCAGGAATTTGTGGACGAAGCTTACGAATTCACCGTAAACGAAGGCTTCACCGAACGCGAGCTCGGGCGCAAGATTGAGCGCTACGGAAATGTCGCCACGGTGCTCAGCAGCTACGAGGGCAAGAACGCATCCACCGTAAAAGTGATCACGCGCGGCGTGAATATTTTCCAGCTGTACTTTGACGGCAAGCGCTGGTGGATCCTCTCGATGGTCTGGGACCAGGAAACCCCGGCAAATCCAATCCCATCTGAGTTGCTACCGAAAAGCTAGCCCGGCCGCGACACACTCTCAATTGCCGTGCTTGTCGTCGTGGTTTCTTCGAGCGAGTATTGGGTATGATATGGGTGGGAGCGTTTGCAGGGTGAGAAGATTCGTCATTCGAGCGTTGGCCATTATCTCAATCTTAGCAGGTGTGACTGTCGTTCCAACCCTACTATACAATCTTTGTGGCTTGGCTCATCTTGACCCAGACTGTGCAGCGGGGCCGACGTGGATGAATGGAGTTATCGCGCTCGTCTGCATAGCGATCATCGCCGGCACGTCCTATCTGTCCTATCGGCTATTTCGACTGTCTGCTCTCTCTGAGAATTCAAACTAACCCACTACTGATTTTTTTGCCCGTTTGCGGAAGTTCCGCGAATCAGTTAAAATGCTCGATTAAGCAATCGCATAAATTGCGGCTGAGGTGGCGCGGGCACCGGCTTTTAGTCACCTGGCAACCAGAGAAGTCAGCCCGCACAGCGATTGCCGACGTAAAGGCTTGCACCACAATAAGTTGGCGCAACCCGGACACCCTGAGGGAATGGCGGAAGAACACCGAGTTATCTTAGCTTTCGACGCCGCCGACGAATACCGCCCGGAACCGCCCCCCGCTCCCGAAATTCCCGCCTGGAAAGACGGCAGCATTCGCATCGGCATCCACACCTCCATCGCAGGCGACATCTCCGGCTCTCTCGAAATTGCGCACGGTCTTGGCGCGAACGCTCTGCAGATTTTCTCAGCCAGCCCGCGAATGTGGGGCAAGGGCAACACGTCGCGAATCGCTGAAGCCGATGCAGCGCGGTTCCGCGATCGGCGCAAGGAACTGTCGCTCGGCCCTCTCGTCATCCACGGAAACTATCTGATCAACCTCGCATCGCCCAATCCGGTACTGCGAACGCGCTCCGTGCAGGCGTTTCACCAGGAAGTGGTGAGGGCTCTGGCGCTCGGTGCGGACTATCTTGTGATCCATCCGGGAAGCGGCCGCGAAGGCGACCGCAACTCGGCCGTGAGCGCAATCATCCAAAGTCTGCGGCAGGCTCTGCGCGGCCTGAAGCTCGGCGATTTGAAAATTCTGCTCGAAAATACCGCCGGGCAGGGAACATCGCTCTGTTGGCAATTCGAAGAGATGAAAGCGATTCTCGAAGGCTGCCGTGATCTGGCTATCGGCGTTTGCATTGATACCGCGCACGTGTTCGCCGCCGGCCACGATATTCGCAGCGCAGAAGGCCTCGAGTCGGCCTTGCGGCTGATCGACAGCACGGTCGGGCTCGACCGCGTCTTCGTGCTGCACGTAAACGATTCGAAGACCATGCTCGGTTCGCGCGTCGATCGCCACGAGCATATCGGCAAAGGCAAAATCGGCGCGGAAGCGTTTGGCAGAATTTTGAATCACCCGCTGCTCGCGGGCCGCGCCTTCATCCTCGAGACGCCGATTGATAAGCCGGGCGATGACCGTCGAAATGTGGCCGCGCTGTGGAAGCTCGTCGGGCGCGCGTAAAGGCGACAGGCACGGCCGATGGCATGAAACCGAGAAGAAAGAAACTAAAGCAAGCGCGTACAAAAGGGAAGCAAAGCGAGCAAAGGAAAGGCCGCGGCAAAGAGGCATCGAAGTGCGAGAAGAAAGTAATCTGATTCTCGAAGCTGAGAACGCGAGGAAAGTGACCTTGGCCGAATACGATCCCCAGCAGATCGAATCCAAATGGCAGAAGATTTGGGACGAGCAGGGCGCGTTTAACGCCGTGGATGGCGACGCCTCGCGCAAGAAGTACTACATGCTCGAAATGCTTCCCTATCCTTCCGGCACTCTGCACATGGGCCACATGCGCAACTACACGATTGGCGACGCAGTGGCGCGCTACAAGCGGCTGTGCGGATTCAACGTGCTGCATCCGATGGGCTGGGATGCGTTCGGTTTGCCTGCTGAAAATGCGGCCATCAAGCACGGCATTCATCCGCGCGAATGGACCAACACAAATATCGCAAGAGTTTCGCCGCGTGCTGCGGCGGTTCGGGTTCAGCTACGACTGGCGGCGCGAAATTTCGAGTTGCGAGCCGGAATACTACCGCTGGAACCAGTGGTTTTTTCTGCGCATGCTGGAGAAGGGAATCGCATTTCGCAAGAAGAGCAAAGTGAACTGGTGCCCGGAGTGCGCGACCGTACTTGCGAACGAGCAGGTGATTGACGGTTATTGCTGGCGGCACGAAACCACACTCGTCGAAGTCGCGAGCTCGAGCAATGGTTCCTGCGCATCACGCAGTATTCCGATCAGCTTGCTCGACGACATGAAGGAACTCGAAGGCGGTTGGCCCGAGCGCGTCCTCTCGATGCAGCGCAACTGGATTGGAAAGTCGCGCGGCGCGCGCGTGCGCTTCAACGTCGCGCAGATGGATGACCTCGCAATCGAAGTGTTTACCACCCGCATCGATACGATCTATGGCGCCACGGCTCTAGTGCTGTCGGCGGGACATCCTGCGGCGCTGCGGCTTGTAGATGGCGTGCGCGGCCAAAGCGGCATGGAAGCGCAGATCAAAGCGATGCGGCAGAAGAGCACGCGCGCCGAGGATGTCGCGACGGCAGAGAAGGAAGGATTCTTCACCGGCCGATTTGCCGTGAATCCGTTTTCCGGCGAGAGCCTGCCGATCTGGATCGCGAATTTCGTCCTGGCGGAGTATGGCACCGGAGCGTTGATGGCAGTTCCAGCGCACGACGAACGCGATTACGAATTTGCGGAAAAATACAACCTGCCGGTGAAGATTGTGGTGCAGCCGAAAGATGGCCCTCCGCTGCGCCTCGACCGGATGAACGAGCCGTTCACGGAGTACGGGAGATTGGTGGATTCCGGGCCGTACACGGGGCTCACATCCGAGCAGGCGCAGGAAAAAATGGCGGCAGATGCGAAAGCCGGAGGCTTCGGCGAAGCGCAGACGACTTATCGTCTGAAGGATTGGGGAATTTCGCGCCAGCGTTACTGGGGCACGCCGATTCCGGTGGTCTATTGCGAGAAGGATGGAATCGTTCCCGTGCCGGACGATCAGCTGCCGGTGAAGCTGCCGCTGGATATCAAGCTCACGGGACAAGGGCAGTCTCCGCTGGCGCTTTCGCCGGAATTCGTGAACACCACGTGTCCGAAATGCGGCGGCCCGGCGCGGCGCGAGACCGACACGATGGACACGTTCATGGACTCGTCGTGGTATTTCTATCGCTACACCGATCCGCACAACGACAAAGCTCCCTTCGACAAAGAAAAAGTTCGCTACTGGTTTCAAATCGACCAGTACGTCGGCGGAATCACCCACGCGATTTTGCATCTGATCTACTCGCGATTTTTCTGCAAGGTGATGCGCGACCTGGGCCTCGTGAATCACGACGAGCCGATCAAGCGCCTCTTCACGCAGGGCATGGTGCAGAAGGGCGGCGTGGCCATGTCGAAATCGCGCGGCAACGTGGTCGGCGCGATCGAGATGGCCGATAAATACGGCTGCGACACGGGGCGGATGTACACGCTCTTCGCAGCGCCTCCGGAAAAAGATCTCGAATGGGACGAGCAGGGAATCGAAGGCTCCGCGCGCTTCCTCAAAAAACGTTTACCGGCTCGTGGACGCAGCATGCGGCGCGATTGCAGTCGGTGGAAGTGGATCTGGTCTCGAAGACCGACCTGACCAACGCGACCGCCAAAGAGAAAACGCTCGTGCGCAAGACTCATCAGACGCTCAAGAGCGTGACGAACGATTTCGAGCACCGCTGGCATTTCAATAAATCCGTCGCGCTGCTGATGGAGCTGGTCAACGAGCTGCACGCAGCCGAACCGCTCGACGTGGACCTGAATCCGGTAATTCTGAAGCGGATTCTCGACGTGATGGTGCTGATGCTCGCCCCGATGGCGCCGCACATCGCCGAAGAGCTGTGGGAAATGCTCGGCAATCAGGGCGGCATCTCGAAAGCGAAATGGCCCCGCTATCGCGAGGATTTGACGCGCGAGGAGCAGATCGAAATCATCATCCAGATTAACGGCCGCCTGCGCGGCAAAATGGTGGTCGCAGAAAATCTGAGCGAGGAAGAAACGCGCGAGCGCGCGATGACCGATCCGCGCATCGCGCCGTTGCTCGCGGGCAAGCAAATCGTAAAGGTAGTGGTGGTGCCGAAGAAGCTGGTGAATATCGTCTTGCGATGATTTGAGGATTTAAGAATCAGCTAGGGCTGAGCAATTGATACAGGAGCGGCTGCGAGGTGAAGCGGATGACTCCCGAAACAGGTGCAGCGCCACATGCAGCGCGAAAGACGACGAGCGGCGTGCAGGAATCGCCGGACGCCAAGGGCACAGTCAGCACGCGCCACGGAATCGTCGTGCTCGATTTCGGCGGCCAATACACGCAGCTGATTGCGCGCCGCGTCCGCGAGCAGCAGGTTTTCTCCGCGATTCTTCCGTGCACCGCTTCGCTCGAAGAAATTCGCGCGCTCGAACCGGTCGGCATGGTGCTCTCCGGCGGCCCAAGTTCGGTCTATGACGCGGACGCGCCCGTCTGCGACGCGAAAGTTTTGCAACTCGGCGTGCCCGTTCTCGGAATCTGCTATGGGATGCAATGGCTGGCACATACGCTCGGCGGCAAAGTGGTGCGCGCAGAAGCGCGCGAGTATGGCCCCGCGCACCTCGATATCGACGAGAAGCACGCCTCGACCCTATTCGGCGGCCTGCCGGGCAGACTGAAAATCTGGAACAGCCACGGCGATCACGTTGTCGGCCTGCCGGAAGGTTTCCACGTAACCGGCCGCACCGACAATGCCGTCGCAGCGATCGAGCAGCCGTCGCGGCGATGCTACGGCGTCGAATTTCATCCCGAAGTAAACCACACCGAACGCGGCCGCGACATCCTGCAAAATTTCGTCTTCCAGATTTGCGGCGCCAAAAAGAACTGGAACCGCGCCGGCTTCATCGCCGCCACAGTCGACGCGATTCGCAAGCAAGCGGAAGGCGCGCGAGCCATCTGCGCCCTGAGCGGCGGCGTGGATTCAGCGGTAGCAGCGGCACTGGTTCATCGCGCCATCGGCGACCGCCTCACCAACGTTTTCGTCAACAACGGCGTCCTGCGCCAGAACGAATACGAAGAAACGCTCGAGCTGTTGCGCGACCGCCTCGGCCTCAACGTAATCGGCGTGGACGCGACCGAACGATTCCTCGCGCAATTGAAAGGCATCACCGACCCCGAGCAAAAGCGCAAGCGAATCGGCGCCGAATTCATCGCCATTTTCGCCGACGAAGCCCGCAAGCTCGCCGCCGCTTCAAAAGACGCTCCGCCCGTAAAATTTCTCGTCCAGGGCACGCTCTACCCGGACGTGATCGAATCCGTCTCAGTAAAAGGCCCATCGCAAACAATCAAAACGCATCACAACGTAGGCGGCCTTCCAGCCGACATGCCGTTCTCGCTGATCGAGCCGCTCAGAGATTTGTTCAAGGATGAAGTCCGCCAGATCGGCAGGGAACTGGCTTGCCCGAAGAAATTCTAGTGAAGCACCCATTCCCCGGCCCAGGACTAGCGGTACGAGTATTAGGCGAAGTAACCCGCGAGAAACTCCAAACCCTGCGCCCCGCCGACGCAATCGTAATCGAAGAAATTCGCCGCGCAGGTCTCTACGAAAAAGTCTGGCAAGCCTTCGCAGTGCTCCTGCCGGTTCAAAGCGTAGGAGTAATGGGTGACGGGCGGACGTACGGAGGCACCATCGCCGTGCGCGTGGTGGAATCGCAGGATGCGATGACGGCCGACTGGGCGCGCCTGCCCCGCGAAGTGCTCGAGCGAATCTCAGCGCGAATCGTAAACGAAGTAGCAGGCGTAAACCGCGTCGTTTACGATATCAGCTCAAAGCCGCCGAGCACGATCGAGTGGGAGTAGCCAAAGGGTCTCGGCATAATCCAGGAGCCCACTCTCGCGCAGCAGCGCAATCCCCGGCAGACTTAGCGGTTCGCCATCTTCTGAGCCATGTACACCAGCAACCGGCGGTCGCCTTCATCGCAACGGCCCATCAACTGGCGCAAGCGGCCCAGCAAACGCGCATCTTTTCCCTTGCTGCCCCATGCAATCTCGTCAGCGGATCTACGCTTCGGAAGATTGGGCAGCTCGGGCGGTTCTTCGCCGTCGTAGAACAACTGGTAGAGCGGAACCTCCATCGCTCGCGCCAGTTTCTCGAGCGTCTCGATGGCCGGTACCGTGTGGCCATTTTCCACGCGCGAAATGTAACAGCGGAGAAGTCCCGTGCGCTTCTCGATGTCACCCTGGGATAGTTTTTTTGTTTCTCGAAGCAGGCGAATACGATCTCCAATTATCATGGCGGGTATTGTTGCATGAAGTATTTTATTGTGGCAAGACGAAAGTTAGCCTTTCCGCATATCCTGACCAGTAGTCAGCCAAAAAATTTCGATGTAACCTGAATTCGATGCCTGACGTCCCAAAGAACGTGGCAGCCAGCGCCTCCACCGTTGCAATTCCTCTCGCCCGCCGGACTAGGGCTGAAGAGGAGCGAGACCTCGTACGACTGGCCCAAAGTGGAACAGAGGCCGCCTTCGAGGAGCTCATTCGACGCCACCAGCAGCGCGTTCTCGCTCTGGTAGGCTCGATTTTGCGGCGGCGGGAGGATGTTGAGGATGTCGCCCAGCAGGTTTTCCTCAAGGTCTTTATCTCGCTCAAGCGCTTTGACCTGCGTTCGGCCTTCTCCACCTGGCTCTACAAGATCACGGTGAACGAGTGCTGGGACTACCTCCGCAAAAAGAAAGTCCGCCCCCTCGTTTACGAGGCGGATCTTTCCGAGGAGCAGGTCTCGCGGCTCGACGGCATCGTCTCGGCAGACCGGCCCGTCTCAGGTGCGAGCGAGCAAGCCGAAGTGAAAGAAACGCTCGAGTGGATGCTCGAGAAGCTGCCTGAACAGGATCAGCAACTACTAGTACTGAAAGAAATGGAAGGTTTTTCGGTGCAGGAATTAGCGGAAATTCTCGACCTCAACGTGAATACGGTAAAAGTTCGACTGTTCCGTGCGCGCTCCCGCTTAATGGATGTGTATCGCCGTCGGACGAGTCCCGGTACGAAATCGGGAAGCCACTCAGCAAATGCTGAAAGGAAGAGTTGAGAAACGCATGAATTATGGGACGAACATGGAAGGTAGAATATAAAAGCTCGGCGTGTCCGGAGTACGAAGCCCTCCTCGAGGATTCCATCTCCGGCGAAATTGGCGGCGCCGATGCCATCCGGCTATCCGAGCATTTGAAATCTTGCTCAGGCTGCCGCGAAGCTCGCGAACACGTCGCGCTCACTCCGCGCCTGTTGCATCTCGCCGAAGCTACCGCCGATCCCGGCCCCGGATTCTCTCGCGACGTGATGGCTCGAATTCGCACCGATCGAGACGTTCGAGCAGAGCGCGGATTCTGGCAGCCGCTCGTTTCGCAATGAGCTGGCGCTTCGCCGCCACCGCCACTTTGGCGCTGGCTTTCCTGGTGGCCTACGACACCACGTCTCACGTTCAGCAGCCGGCTCAGCAGACGCCCACGCTCGAAGCATCGTCCAGCATCCCGGATATGTTTTCTCCCGACCCGGCGCGCGTTCCCAGCAGTCGCGACGAAGTTCTGATGATGATGGTGGCGGAAGATGAACATGGAAAACACTAAAACCCGCCGCGAGGCTGCCTTCCTGGTGATCGTCGTATTCGCCCTCGGCGTTTTACTCGGCGGAATAGGAACTCATCTGTGGGGCGAACGCGTCTGGGGCCATCAGACCGCGCCCAAATCGCGCGACGAAATCGTCGCCCGCCTCACCCACGAGGTAGACCTCACCCCGGAACAGCAGAAACAAGTAACCGCAATCGTGGACGACACGCGCGCCCAGTGGAAAGCGCTCTACGCTCCTGTTGACGCACAGAAGGAACAGATTCGCCAGCAGAGCCGCGAAAAGCTCCGCGCCCTAATGACCCCCGAGCAAAAAGTAAAACTCGAAAACTTCTTCCACGAGCTAGACGAACAACGCAAAAAAGACGAAGCCGCCGCAGGCCACTAGCCTCCGCCGCCATCCGCCCAGCACCCCGCGCCGGTAGCGAGGACGACGCTCGCGCGATGGCGCTGCTAGTTTTCAGTAGGGGCACGGCATGCCGTGCCCGGCAACTGAACTTGGCACGATCCCGCCATTGAATGCGCGGCGTTAGTTTCATGCAGCCCGGGTAACCACGACGACCTTCTCGTCTGGGCCTTTCGCTCTCGTCGTGCCGCAGATTTGAAGGCCGGTGGGAGCCCCCGCATTTATGCGGGGAGGAGCGCTTGAGCGCTCCGAAAAAAACTCGCACATCGATCATGCGCTTTAGCGCTGGCCCTCTACCACTCGCCCTCTAAAACGGAATATCCTCATCCGAAATTTCCGGCCCTGGCCCAGCCACCTCATCCGGCAACCCGCCGCCGCCCTCAGCATCCGGATCAAACGCCCGTCCACCCGGAGCCCCAGAAGCCGCCGCGCTCCTGCCGCAGCGCCTTCCGCCCGGCTCGTCAGCATGCGCATCACATTCGCCACGATTTCCGTAGTCGTGCGCTTTTGCCCGTCGCGCTTGTCTTCCCACTGCCGAGTCTGAATCCGCCCCTCGATATAAACCAGCATCCCCTTCTTCAAATACTGCTGCGTAATCTCCGCCAGCTTGCCCCACAGCACAATGCGGTGCCACTCCGTCCGCTTCTGCCGCTCGCCCGACCGGTCCTTGAACGTCTCATCGGTCGCCAGCGTAAAATTCGCCACCGCCTGCCCGCCCGACGTAAACCGCGTCTCAGGATCGCGCCCCAGCCGCCCCACCAGAATTGCCTTGTTAACTGACATGCGTTTTTAACCACCTATTTCAGAAGTGAAGTAACGGCGAGTATAGCCGAACTCCACTGGCCCGATCAGAAAAACTGCGTACTTCCGCCCACGCTTCAATCCAAACGTTATCGCGCCCGAGGCGGGACTGAGCGCGGTTTCGGACTTCGAAAGTGCCCATTTTGTCTCGATTAGAATTTGCGAGTGGCATTTGTTTTCATCGGCTTGCGGCGTTTTCTAATCGCGGTGTCTCGATTAGAAATTCGTGGGGCGCGGGAGGATTTATTGACACGGCCGACGGTGCGTCGCTTGGGCGGCTCGACCCAGCGGCCGTGGGCGTTCAGGCAACTGTAAGCCCGGATGGCGCGGAGGATCGAGGCTGCGGTAACTGGAACGGTTTCACATTGTTCGACCATTGAGTCGAGTGCAGAGGTGAAGTTCTCTCTGCGCTGGGCCAGCAGACCAGTGGCCGTGGCGTGACGGTAGAGGAGGGAGCGATGGCCGAGGCTGAATTCCTTCACGATGGAGTGTGCGCTTTCCCAAAATAGGAAGCGGGACTCGATGGCCTCGCGGTGCTCGTGATTGCAAATCCTACACTTACGTTGATGGCGAAGGAGGGAAGCAGGGGCGGGCTTGTTGCGGCGCCTGCGACCGACGATAGCGGCGATGTTCATGTTCGTTCTCCGTGGGCTGTCCAAAATCGCCCGACTCAAGTTAACTTAGTGGTAATTGGTTGTCAACAGATAAAAATGTGTCAGGCGGGACACGGACATAAGTGCAAGCAAATCAGTGCGCGCTCCAAAATGGGAAAAGCTACGCCGGCGAGGCAGGCTCTCACCTCTAATCGGTGAGAGGCACTGTCGGTTCTACTTCTTTTCCCGGCGATCGATGTGACGTTTTAGCATCCGCTGCTTTAGCGGTTCTGCGACGAAAAACCCGCTTTCGGCAAGAGAGTCGAGGACTTCCGGGAAACCATCAACCAACCCTACTGCGTCGGCGCGCTCCAGAACTCCAAGTGTCCCGGATAGCGGAATGTTGCGGCTCAATGCGATTTTTCGACCGGCTTGATCATCGATGAGAAGAATGTCCGGTTTTACTTCTTCCGCGAGCAAGATCGCTTGTAGTTCTCCGCGATGAAGAAGAACAGGAACGGGAATCGTCTGGTTTTCTGAAACAGTTCGAACCTCATACCAAGCCGGACGAGACAACACCCTGCCGCGGACGAATTCCGGTGTGCGGGGATCAGTCAATTCCTCATGTACCGCATGGGGCACCAGAACTTTATCAAACAGATTCGCTAATACTCTTTCCTGGCCGATCGCAATGAGATAACGAAGAGGAGTGGTATTGGAGACGGCAATCATGCCGCGATGCGCTAGGTGGAACGGCGACGCGAGGCGGCTTCGAAGATTGCTGCTTCGCGATCGAGGTCTGCTTCCTCGGGGTTGGAAAGGGGAACGCGGTGGTGACCGAGGAAGTCTTCGGTTTCGATCCGCGATAGGCCCAAAAGTTCCGAAACTTGATAGAGGGTGAGAGATTGGTCTCGGTAGCCTTCGAGCGCTAAGGCTTCGAGTACGCGCCGAGAGATATCGGGACCGGAACCGGAAAGATGCTCGGCGATGTCGTCGGGAATGCGGAGCTTTACTTCCATACGCACAGTTTATCACGAGCAGGTGAACAACGGTTGGGTACGAAAGCGCAGATGATCAGGTGAATACCGGAATTCTTTAGCAAAAGTGGCGGACCCGGTCTTGCGAAGGAACGACGGTCGAGTCGATTGTGCTTTTCATGGATGCCACGCGTCCGCGATCAGGTGACCGCCTCGAGCCGTGGCGCTGCCCGCCTTGCCGATCGCCGCCTTCGTGATATCTTTCTCCTCGCATTCAGGCGTGAATGGGAGGCATGACGTCATCATGAAGAAATCGCTGGTGCTGCTTACGCTCGGATTCAGCTTCACTGTGGCCGCTTTCGCTCAGCAGGCCGCGAAAAATGACTTCGACGGCAAAACTTGGTGGGACTACGTAAAAGTCCTCGCCGACGACAACATGGAAGGCCGCGAGACCGGCAGCGCCGGACTGAAGCGCGCCGAAGCCTACGTCGTCGAGCAGCTCAAAGCGGATGGCGTCGAGCCCGCCGGCAACGATGGCTACTACCAGCCCGTGAAATTCGAGGTGCGCCAGATTGTCGAGAAGGACTCGAGCATCGCGCTGTATTCGACGACGGAAAAAGCGAGCACCTCTCACGCTGGGCGAAGACGCGTTCTTCAACACGCGCGTCAATCTCGCGCCCGAAATCGAAGCGCCGCTCGTGTTTGTCGGTTACGGGCTCACGATTCCCGAGAAAAACTACGACGATCTCGCCGGTCTCGATCTGAAAGGCAAAGTCGCGGTGATATTCAGCGGCTCTCCCGCAGAAATGCCCACGGCGCTCGCGTCGCACTATCAATCTGCCGGCGAGCGCTGGAAGTCGTTGCGAAAAGCAGGCGTGATAGGCGTCGTCGCATTGCCGAATCCCGCCTCGATGGATATTCCGTGGTCGCGCATGGCGCTCAATCGCGCGCATCCCAGCATGGAGTTGGCGGATGCCAGCCTGAATGAAACCGAAGGCGAAAAGCTCTCCATGATCGTGAATCCGGCGAGTGCGGAGAAATTCTTCGCCGGTTCCGGCCACACATTCGCCGAAATCGCCGCGCTCGGCAAAGACCGCAAGCCGCTGCCGCGCTTTCCGCTGGCCGTTTCGATTAAAGCCGTTACGAAAGTGGAAAAGACCGAGGTTGAGTCCGCCAACGTAATCGGCAAATTGCCCGGAAGCGATCCAGCGCTGAAAAACGAATACGTGGTTCTCTCCGCGCACATCGATCACCTGGGAATCGGCGAGCCGATCAACGGCGACAAAATCTACAACGGCGCCATGGACAACGGTTCCGGTTCCGCGCTCCTGCTCGATGTGGCGCGGTCGTTGAAAGCGGATCCCGCGGCGCACAAGCGCTCGATTCTCTTCGTCTTTGTGTGCGGCGAAGAGAAAGGCCTGCTCGGCTCGAAATATTTCGCCGCGCATTCCACGGTTCCCGCGAAATCGATCGTCGCCGATATCAACACCGACATGTTCCTTCCGCTCACGCCGCTCAAACTTCTCACTGTCTACGGCCTCCAGGAATCCGATCTCGGCGATATCGTTCGCGAAGTGGCAGAGGCGCAGGGAGTGAAAGTGCAGGGCGACCCGGAGCCACTGCGCAATGCCTTCATCCGCAGCGATCAGTACAGCTTCATTCGCCACGGAATTCCGGCGGTCGCGATGAAAGTAGGTTACGAGCAAGGCTCGCCCGACGCGAAGCTCTATAAAGACTGGCTCACGCAGCGCTATCACGCGCCGTCGGACGACACGAATCAACCAGTCGATTTGCAATCAGCCGCTGCCTTCGAGGCAATTGTGCGCGGTGTGACGATCGCGGTCGCCAATCGCACTGAGCGCCCGCAATGGAAATCCGACAGCTTCTTCCGGCGCTACGCACAGGCCGACTAACTTGAATTCGATTTAAATGTTTGGCTATTCTGCTGCGATGCATGGTATCGATTTTGCCGGCGCTTCGTCCGGCGCCGACCAAAACGGGTACGCGCCTTTTCCGACATAACGAAAAGCGCCGTCGACGTACACGTAGTTAACGACCAGCGAAAATCGGCCGTTTTTCATTTTCGGAACCGAATCGAATTCAGTAACGAATTGTTCGACCGGAATCGCGGCGCTCGGCAGAATTGCATCCGGCCGCGGCGAGATGCGCATCGTAGGATCGGCATGCGGCAGTTTGCACCGCACGCGAAATCTCGTCCCGGGCGGCACAGCGGCCATCGATCTCAACAGCGCCTGTTCGTACGCATTCAACTCCGACTCATTCTGCCGAACGAGCTGTTCCACCTGATCCTTCGCGAAGTATTTCGCAAACCAATCAGCGGGATTCGGCAACGCGAAGATCGCAAGCGCCTGCGTGGAACTCCGCGGGCTTTACTGCAGCGAACGAATCAAGGAATGGTTGGTACTGGCTTTCCAGTCCTTTGGCGTCGTGACTGAAAGCGGTGGAAGCATCTGCAATTTCGGGAAGGGAACTGAAGACGGGGAAGGGAACTGGAACGCGCGGAATAATTGGGCGCTGCGGATAGGATCGCGAACGCCACGAGCGCTAATGCGAAGCTTCCGGCGCGCATCGCTCGCGTGCCGAAATGTTTCATCTTCTTACCTGGTTGTCGCGGGGACGCCCAGCTCTCGCAGTCGCGCTTGCGCCTGGCGCGCTTCATCGGAGCCCGGATATTTGCGGACCACTTCGTGCAAGTCGCGAATGCCGGCCTGCTTATTTCCCAGCTTGATCTCCGCCTGCGCTTTCTTCAGCTGGGAAGCGGCTACCTTGAAACTGCGCGGATACTGAGCGATCACTTTGGTGTACGCGCCAATCGCCGCTTTGTAATTGCCCTGCGCGTAATCGATTTCGCCGAGATAGAACTGCGCGTTCGAAGCCAGATCGTTCGTCGGGAAATTCGTCATGTAATCTGAAAATTCCTGGCGTGCCAGATCGTATCTTCCGCCCGTGAAATCGCGCAGCGCATTCTGGTAAAGCGTGTCAGCCGGAATTGGCGCTAGAGCGCCGGGATTGCCGCCGCCATTGTCGCCCGCCGCGCCTTCCGCTCCGGGCGCCGCACCCGCTGCAGGAGGAGGCGCGCCGCCTGAAATCTTGGCGTCGATACTTTGCAACAGGCCCTGCACGTCGTTCATCTGCTGCGACAATTTCCCCACGCGCGCCTGAATATCCTGCACGTTGTCGGAAAGGCCCTGCGTCTGCGTGGTCATCGTGTCGATGCGCGCGCCGGTATTGGCCTGCACTTCCTGCACGGTCTTCTCGACGAGCGCCATCTTTCCATTCAGCTGGTTCACGGAATCCGTCGCCTGCTGAATCAGCGTCCGCAGCGTGGCATTATTGGCATCCACGGCGCTGCGCAAGCTTTGCTGCGCCTGCGTCAGCTGGTCCACCGACTGCTGCAGCTGAATCATCTCTTTCGACACCGCGCCGACAGGCGTGGGCGCCAGCGCCGACCCGCACAACGCCCCCAGAAACAGTAAGCCAAGCCCAAGCACAATCCATCGCGTGCGCATCAGGAATCTCCTTCGAGGTTGCGGGAAGCGGCCGCCTTCGCCATTACCGCTTCCCACACAACAGCGTTGATGTTTGATATCGAAAATTCGATATCGCTACCGGCACATTCTACTTCACCGGCGCATTCTACTTCGCCATGACGAAGTGCCCGCGACGATTCTGCTGCCAGCACTCCTCGGTGCTTTCCGTGCAGAAAGGCCGTTCTTTGCCCCAGCTGACGGTGTCGATCCGATCGGCGGAGATGCCCAGCGAGACGAGATAGTTCTTCGAAGCCTGCGCGCGCCGCTGGCCGAGGCCGAGGTTGTACTCCGTCGAGCCGCGCTCGTCGCAGTGGCCCTCGATCGTCACATGCACCGAGGAGTAGGAGCGCAGAAACTCCGCGTCCTTGGTGAGCGCGTCGCGAGCGTCGGGGCGAATATCCGCTTTGTTGAAGTCGAAAAATGCGTCGCGCACGTTCTGCTCGAAAAGCTCGCTGATTCCCGCGGGCGTGCCAGACGTGGGCGCTACGACAGCAGCGCCACCTGTCACGGTCACGCGTGCCGTTGCCGTCGCGGTGCCGCCGGGACCGTTCGCCGTGATCATGTAGGTCGTCGATTCGGTCGGGGTGACGGGAGTGGAGCCTTCCACCGCTACTTTGCCCACGCTCGGATCGATGCTCAAGTCCGTGGCGTTGGTGGACGACCACGTCAGATTTACGCTCGCTCCCGGATTCACGGTGGTGGGCGATGCGGTCAGCGTTACGGTCGGCTGCGCGGTCGGCACCGGGGTCGCTTGGGCGGGCGGGACCGAAGCAACATGCTTCTTGCAACCGCCAACGATCGCTACAACTCCGACCAAAGACAGCCATAAAAGTATCGCTGCATTCCGAAAATTACCGCTCTGCATAACGAAGCCTCCTTAAGAGATGGTGCATGGGCCTATTTCGATTTCAACATGAGAGCCAGCTCACAAATTCGTTGCCATCGGTTGATCGTTCGCGTTCATCGGGCATTTCATCGAGACGACCAGCTCGGCGATTCACTCAGTCCTTCATATGTTAACTGCCTTGGCCGGCTGCCGTCTGCCAGCATCGTCCAAATCTCCCGCTTGCCGGTGCGCGTCGATTCGAAAACGAGATGCCGTCCATCGGGCGCCCAGCTGGGACGCTCGTTGCGGCCTTCATCGCGGGTGAGTTCCACGAGCTGGCGGCTCACGATGTCCATCACATAAATATCGAAATTGCCGCTCGGTCGTCGCCAACTAAATGCGAGCAATTGTCCATTTGGTGACCACGAGGGATCGACGACGTAGCCCATGTCCGGCATGTCGAGGCGCTGCACGTTCGTGCCGTCGGAGTTGGCGAGGTAGAGAACCGGGTCGCCGCCGCGGTCGCTCACGAAGACGATTTGTTTGCCTGTCTTGGGATTCCAGACCGGCGACGTGCTGACGCCGGCCGCAAACGTGAGGCGTTGTAGGTGGCTGCCGTCTGCATCGCAGATGTAAATTTCGGGATCGCCGTTCTGGCTGGACATGAAGGCGAGTTGCGTTCCTTCCGGCGACCAGGCGGGCGAGCTGTTGGTGCCGCGAAAACGCGGAAAAGCGATCATCCGGTCAGAGACAGTAGAGAAAATGCAAATCTGCGGCGAGGTGATGCCGCGGTAGGGAACAAAGCAAGTGAAGGCGATGCGGGTGGCGTCGGGCGACCAGCGAGGCGTGAGCGCGACCGATTTCAGGTGGGTTAGTTGGTGCTGATTCGCGCCGTCATAATCCATCGCCCAAACTTCCTTGTTGCCGCTTTTGTTGCTGACGTAGGCGATTTGGGTTTGCGCTATGCCTGCGAGGCCGCCGCTCAGCCGGCCGATAATGTCGTCGGCAAATTGATGCGCGAGTTTGCGCGCGTCGGCGTCGGTGGCTGCGCCGCGATAAATTTTCTGCAGGGCGATCGGCGCGGTTGGGTTGTGGACGTCTGAGAGGAATCCGGCGGCCGCGAGGTTCGATCCCTCGATGGATAGGTTTCCGTAGGCGAGCATGTTGGCGTTGGCCGGAGCATTCGCCCATTCGGGCGCGTTGAGCTCGCTCGGCTGGCTGGGAATTTTCGACGGGTAGAAGCTCGCGCTCACCAGCTCGAGAACGCCCGCATATTCCAAATCGTTCCAGAGCACATCGTGAAAAGTTTTTTCGAGCGCAGGAGGAGTGGCGCCGCGAATTCCGAAATCGGGAGCGGCGACGCGCACTTTCGAAACTCCCAGGCCCGTGCCGGTCTTGAACCAGTCTTGCGCTGCGGCCGGTTTGGCGCCGAATAGAGCGAGGACTGCGGCAAGCGCTGTGAGGATTGCAAATTTTCGCATCATCTCCCTGGTGGTGCTCTTCGCTGTTAATTTTTCTGCAGTTCATTTGTTCCTTCATCTTAGTTTTGCGTCTCTTTCAGCTTCCGTAAAAAAGCGCGCGACACCGCTACCGGTGAAAATCGAACCAGAACTCGACGCTCACCTTCGATCCGCTGTATGCGGGCGGCAACCGATCGAGCGGGCTCGATTCTCGTATGGCGCGCACTTCTGACATGTCCACAGATTGATTGCCGCTCGATTTCGTGACCTGAATATTCGTGATCGTGCCGTCGCGCAGAATGTCAAACGTCGCGATTACTCGCGGCGCGGAAGCTATTCTCGGATCGATCGTGGACTGCAACCAGTTTCCACTGATGCGCCGCTGCACCGCTTCCACGTACCAGGAGAAGCGATTTCCGAAATTTCCGCCACCTGCGTCGCCCACCGCCATGCCGCCCTGCGTGGAGTTGCCGGCTCCCATGGCGAACGATGTGTAGGGAACTGTTGGCGTGCCGCCGGCTCCGTAGGGAACTGCGTTTTCGGGAGGCGGCGTGGGATTCTCGAGCAATTTCGATTTGCGCGAATTGTATTTTGGCTGGGGCTTTTCAAGTTTGAATTTTGGCAGCGCGATCGTGTCCGGAGGCGGCGGCTCTTTCACTTCCGGCGCCGGCTCGGCCTTATAAAGTCCCTTCGATTCGTCTACCACGCGATTGGGCGTTTCCATCTCCGGACGCGGCATCGGAATTCCCGGCACGTTGCCGACGAGTCCTACGGTGATCGCTCCGCCTGCGCCGCCCCACAAATCGCCGGTATGGGAATGAATCCCGGAGTAGATCAGAAAGCCTGCGAGCGCCGCGTGCATCAGCACCGAGAGCGACAGCGGTATTTTCAGATTATCGGCTGGGTTATCGAGTGCGATGTCTGAAGCGAGAGCTGACATTTCAATGTGTCTGGTTGAGCGGTTGCGTCACCACGCTGACGTTTTGAATGCCGGCCTGGCGCAGCGCATCGACCACAGTGGCCCAGCTGCCAAAAGGCACCGTTTCGTCGCAGCGAACGTAGACCGCCTGATGCGCGGGATCTTTTGTTCGTGATTGTGCCAGCGACCTGCTGGCCGAGGTCGTGGATGTTTACGGGTTTGTCGTTCAGGTAGACGCGTTGCGCGCGGTCGATCGTCACCACCTGGCGCACTTCGGTGAGTTCTTTGACGGTTTTGGTTTTCGGGACGTCCACTTCGATTCCGGACTGCAGGATCGGCGCCGTGATCATGAAAATAATCAGCAGAACCAGGACGACGTCGATGAACGGCACCATGTTGATGTCCGCTAGCGTGGTGTCCGTTCCGCGTTGTGTTTGTGGCATGGCGTGTCTCGAGGCTTTGCTGTTTGATTCGTCGATCTAGTTCGGGCTGTAAATCGTTTCGATCTTGCTGACAAACTCCGACGCGAAATTATCCATTCGCGTGGCTACACCGCGAATGCTCGAAAGATAGTGGTTGTAAGCGATCACGGCGGGAATTGCTGCGAACAGGCCCGCTGCGGTGGTGATCAGCGCTTCGGCAATTCCGGGCGCTACTGCGCGCAGGCTGGCGGTGCCGGCATCGCCGAGGCCGGCAAAGGCGTCCATCACGCCCCACACCGTGCCGAATAGTCCGATGAACGGCGAAACGGAACCTGTGGTGGCGAGCCACGACATTCCTTTTTCCAGCCGCCGCACTTCTTCCGCTGCTGCGAGATGCATCTCGACGCCAACGGCGCTCGGATTCTTGAGTTTGCCGGGATTTCCGCCCGCGGGATTTGGATTCCCTGGGCGCGGATTGCCGCTATTCATCTGGGCTTCGAGTTCGCGATAGCCGGCTTGATAGACGCTGGCGAGAGGAGTGCCGCCGGCGCTTGCGCGAAGCGTGCTTGGAGCGGGCAAGCCGCCACCGGCGCGAAAAATCTGCAGGAAGCGCGAAGTTTGCGAATCGATCCGCGAAAATTGCCCGGATTTTTTGAAAATAATTGCCCAGGAGTAGACGGAAAGAATCAGCAGGATACAGAGAACGATGCGAGCCACCCAGCCCGTTTGTTCAATCAGGGTATCGAGGCGGCTGGCAAAAAGGAGCGACGCCAGGCAGGAAATCGTATTCCCCCAGAAAAAGTATTTCCTCCAACTACGAAACAACCGTAGCACACGCATCCCGGAGTTTCAAACAAATCAGCCAGATGCAAGGAATTTGTCTGCTGCCTCTCACGACACAGGTGTAGTCCTAGCACCCTGTCCCTGCAGCGAGAGCTCAATCCAAATTGACAATTGCTGATTGGAAAAGGCCTCACATTCAGGATTTAATCTGCCCTAATCGCTGGAACATCTTATCCATATCATCCGGATGAGCTTGTCCCCACTCTAACGCGCGCTTCCAGGCATCTCGCAGGCGCTCGTCGCGCGACCAATACTCAAAGTATGGCCGAAGGGCTGCCGTCTCCAACGCATGCTCAAGAAACCCGTTCTCGACTGCATCCCGAATGGCGTCATCACTTGTTAAGTAGAGTTCAGTAATCGAGTGGGCTGCTCGTTTGAGAATTTCATCTTTGGTCATCTTTAGCAGGTGGCGGAACCATGTATGAAGCGACATAGCGGCATCGAATCTGCTTTCGATGTCATCATCGTCTTCAACGTTCTCGCGAATACACTGGATGAGGTAGCGCTGAATGAGATGCGCATGTGGGGTCTGCGCCAAGCTCGGGCTGGATGCGATAGTCATCCCTCACCGGTGAGACCTGTAGAGCTTCGAGAGGCGTAGAGAGATCTCGACGCTACGTTCGATCCACGAGAGAATCGAGGTCTTTCGCTAATTTGCCCCTCGCTCGTGAGCGCCGAATCGATATCGGATGTGAAGTCTTCCACGGCGTCACCCCTCAGAAGCAAATTCTAAGCGCGAAAATCCCCGGTTTTCAAAGCTCATGGCAGCCGCTGTGCTAAAATGACAATTCAGAGATGGCCAAGCCCTTTGATATCGAAATAAATTCCTTGATCGACGCGAACGGAATGCTAGTTGCTTCCGTCTCTCTCCTATCGGGCAGGCCACCGGCACTTATCCTCAAGCGAAATCCTTCTACATCGAAACGTTCGGCTGCCAGATGAACGTTCACGACTCGGAAAAAGTGGCCGGCGTGCTGCTCGAGCGCGGTTACCGGCCGGTCGACAGCCGCGGCGGACGCGGATTTCCTGCTCTACAACACGTGCAGCATCCGCGAAAAAGCCGCGCAGAAAGTGTTTCAGCGGCTCGACGACTTCAAATTCGCGGCGAAGGCGAACCGGAAAGTGATCGGCGTGCTTGGCTGCGTGGCGCAGCAGGAAGGCGAAGAAATTTTCGAGCGCGCGCCGTGGGTGAGCCTGGTGTGCGGCTCGGCGAGCTATCGCAATCTGCCCGAATCTGATCGAGCAGCTGGAATCGGGCGGCCGCCGCGTGACGGGCCTCGACCTCGATACCGACGAAACATTCGAAACTGAAATCACGCGCCGCGATAATCCCTTTCGCGCGTATCTCACGATCATCGAAGGCTGCGACTATTCCTGCTCCTATTGCGTGGTGCCGCACACGCGCGGGCCGGAGCGCAGCCGCGCCAGCGATTCGATTCTCGCGGAAGTGCGGCGGCTGGCCGATGCCGGCTACACGGAAATTCAACTGCTCGGCCAAACGGTGAATTCCTACCGCGATCCCTCGCCGCGCAAATGGAATTTCGTCGATCTGCTGCTGGCCGTGGCCGACGTCGAAGGAATTCGCCGCGTGCGCTTCACTACTTCGCATCCGAACGATTTCACGCGCGAGATCGTCGAAGCCATCGATGCCACACCTGCGCTCTGCGACCACATTCATCTCCCGGTGCAGTCCGGCTCGACGCGCATCCTGCGCGAAATGCGCCGCACCTACACGCGCGAGCAATACCTCGAGAAAATCGCCTGGATTCACGGCGGCGCGCCGCCCGTTCAGCCTGACCACCGACGTGATCGTCGGCTTCCCCGGCGAGACGGAAGCGGATTTCGAAGAGACGCTGACGCTGCTCGATGCGGTACAATAGCGACGGCGTCTTCGCGTTCAAATATTCGCCGCGCCCAAATACGCCGTCGCTCGCGATGCCGGATGCGATTCCCGAGGAAGAAAAGAGCCGCCGCCTCGCCATCCTGCAGGAACGCCAGCGCCAGATTCAAATCGCGCGCAACGAAAAACTCGTCGGCGCGAGCTTCGAAGTGCTCGTGGACACGCATCACACCGCGCGCAACCAATGGGCCGGGCGAACCACCAGCAACCGCATCGTAAATTTCTCTACATCGCGCGAGAATCTTCTGGGACAATACGTTCAGGTGCACATCACGCGCAGCGCTCCGAATAGTTTAATTGGCGAGGAAGTGCAGGGCGTGAAGTGTGAACGAGGATCGCAGTGAGTTAGAGACCGGACGGGAGGCCAGGCATGGAACTCGAATGCAAAATCCGCGGATTGATGATGGACCCGGTAACAAACATGCCTGTGGTGGTGCTGAAAGAAACCGCCGGCAGCGGGGTGCTTCCGATCTGGGTGGGCGTCTATGAAGCGAACGCCATCGCGCTCGAAATCGAAAAAGTGCAGACGCCGCGCCCGATGACGCACGACCTTCTGAAGAACGTCCTGACCGGGCTGAATGTCCACGTGCAGAAAGTGGTGGTCTCCGATTTGAAGGACGACACTTTCTACGCGCTCATCTGGATGGAGCGCGACGGCCAGCTGATGTCGATGGATTCGCGGCCGAGCGATGCGCTCGCTCTCGCGCTGCGGCTCGATTGCCCGATTTTCGTCGAGGACGAAGTGCTGAAAAATTCGCGCATCGCCAGCGCCATCTCCGAGAAAAGCTCCAACGAAGAACTCCGCAAGTGGCTCGAGAATCTGAACGACGAGGATCTCGGCCGCTACAAGATGTAGTCTGCTGAATATCAGTCGCCCCGAGTCGGTTTGACGATCTAGGTATTTTCCGCTGCGCGAGCCGTTCCGAGCGGTTTCGACATGTTTATAAAATGGCACGGCTGGCTCGGCTCGGCGTCCGCCGCGAATGGCTCAGTGCCCGTTTCTACATATCCCAGGCGCCGATAAAATGGCGGCAGTTCGGCGCGCAAATTGACGATCCGCAAATCCATGAATTCGCAGCCCGCCGCTCGCGCGTAGTCTTCCGCTTCCTCCACCATCTTTCGTCCGAGGCCCTGACCCTGCCGCGAAGGATCCACTGCCGAGCAGCCCTGAAATAGGCACGCTGCCCCCGCAGCTCCACGTACACGCACGCGATCAATGCTCCATTGATCTTCAGCCAGCAAATATTTGCCGATGCGCAGCATTTCGCGAACCTTGCCGGGGTCGATTCGGTCGCGGTCAATGAAGAAACGCTCCACTTTGAAGGCGGCGTTCACCAGAGCGGAGATCACTTCCGCGTCGGCGTCGGTCGCGAAACGTGTCTTGAGTTCGATCATATGCAGGTTCGCTGCTCAGTTCTTAGACGCGAGCATTCTACCAGCGGCATCAGCCATGCCTCCGATGTGCTGATAATCAGCCGAGATTCGCATTTTTCGCTTGCAGTGAGCGGGTTAGAATCGGTAGAGTTACCCAACTTGTGGTGTAGCCCGGGTGACGTGCCATATATAGGCCCCGGGTTGCCACAGGTGGAGCGAGGGGCACGGCTTGACCTGCGTCCTGTCAGTTGCAAACCAAAAAGGCGGCGTCGGAAAGACCACAACTTCCATCAATCTAGCTGCCGCTATCGCTCTGAAGAAAAAGAAAACTCTTCTGATCGATCTCGACCCGCAATCCAACGCCACCATCGCGTTTTTCGACCCGGCCGACATTCAGACCACCATGTACGACATTTTCGCCGAGCATTCCGCGGAGATGTCGAAGATCATTCGCCCGACGAAGGATCCCTATCTGTTTGTCGCGCCGGCTCGCCTGGCCCTTGCGCGCCTCGAACAGCAGCTCGCCGGGCAGTTCGACGCGCCATTCAAGTTGAAAGACGCTCTCGCGCCGGTGCTGAAGGACTTCGACTTCATCGTGATGGATACGCCTCCGGCGCTCGGCATTCTGACGGTCAATGCGCTGGTCGCGTCGACGCACCTGCTCGTGCCGATTCAAGCCGCCTATTTCGCGATCGAAGGCACGGACGATTTGCTCGAGACCTACGCCCGCATCCGCGCGCGTCCCAATCCGGATTTGAAAGTTCTCGGGCGTGGTGATCACGCTTTTCGACAAGCGCACCAATATTTCGCGCGACACGCACGAGCAGATTCGCGCCACGTTTGGCAATGCGCTCTTCAAGACGCGCATCAGCAAGAACGTGCGCCTGGAAGAAAGCCCCGCCTACAAAGAAACTGTTTTTACCTACGCGCCGAAATCTTCCGGCGCCGAAGAATACAAGAAACTGGCCCAGGAGGTATTACAACGTGTCCAAGAGGATCGGGTTACCCGTCACTCTCAAGATGCGGCATGACGCGCATTACGTAGAGACGCTGACGAGTTTCAGCGGCGCGTCCATCGGCCGCATGATCCCGATCGATAAGATTCGCCCGAATCCCGATCAGCCGCGCAAATTTATCGGCGATATTCGCGAACTTTCCGATTCGATTCGCCAAAAGGGCGTGCTGGAGCCGCTGCTGGTTCGCTACATCCCGCGCGAAGATACCTACTACATTATTTCCGGTGAGCGCCGCTATCATGCTTCGAAAGCCGCGGGCCTGCACGAGCTTCCCTGCATCGAGAAAATCGCCGACGATGCGGAAACGCTCGAACTTGCGCTGATCGAGAATCTCCAGCGCAAGGACCTCACGCCCTTCGAAGAAGCCGACGGCTTGCAGCGGCTCGCCGATCACTTCGACTACACGCACGACGACATCGCCAAGAAAATCGGCCGCGCCCGCTCGTCCGTCACCGAAACCATGTCGCTGCGCGTGATTCCGGAATCGGTTCGCCGCGAGCTGCGTCGAGAACGGCATCGTCTCGAAATCGCTGCTTCTTCAGGTCTCGCGGCAGCCCAACGAGAAAAAGATGACCGAGATGGTTCATCGCATCTCGCAGGGCGGCCTGACGCGCGACGAAGCCCGCAAATCGCGCAAGGAAGAAACCGGCGCCGCTCCGCGTCCGCAGCCTTTCGTCTACAACTACGAAGCCGAGGACGGCTCGTTCACGGTGCGCCTGCAATTCCGCAAGAGCCATGTGAGCCAGGACGAGCTGGCCGCCGCGGTTCGCGCTGTGCTTGCGCCGCTTGGAATCGGGCTCAACGCGCTCCTCAACCGCTGCTACGCGTGATTCAGGCTGTGAGCCAACATCCTCTGTCTGTTGCGATTGGTGTCTCCCTGCTCGGCGGAGCATGATCGCAAATACGACGGATGTCGCCAATCGCGCCCGCCGCCGCGTGGCTCTCCGCTTACTGCCGTACCTCGCAATCCTCTACATCATCGCGTTTCTCGACCGCACCAATATCTCCACTGCTGCCCTGCAGATGCCGCGGGAACTCGGCTTCGACGATCGCGTGCTTGGGTTCGGTTCCGGAATTTTCTTCGCCGGATACTTTCTGCTCGAAATTCCCGGCGCTGTGATCGTCGAAAAATGGGGCGCGCGCCGCTGGCTCTCGCGCATCATGGTCACGTGGGGAATCGTCAGCGTCGGGATGGCGTTCATCCATACCGCCGGCCAATTCTATTCTCTGCGATTTTTGCTTGGTCTTGGCTGAAGCAGGATTTTTTCCCGGAGTCCTCGTCTACCTCACGCACTGGTTTGTTCACTCCGACCGATCAAAATCCGTGGCTGCCTTCATGGGCGCGATTCCGCTCTCGTTTATCATCGGTTCGCCGATATCGGGCTGGCTGCTCGGGGTGCACTGGTACGGAGTAAGCGGCTGGCGCTGGCTTTTTATTCTCGAAGGTCTCCCGGCAGTCATCTTCGGCATCGTTACGTGGTTTTATCTTACGGATTGGCCGCGCGACGCAGATTGGCTGCCGGAAAATGAGCGCGAGTGGCTATCGGCGCGGCTTAGCGAGGAAGCCGCAGCCAAAAGATCCATTCGCTCCTACACAGTGTGGCAAGCCTTTCGCGACCCGCGCGTTCTGCTGCTTACTTTCGCTTACTTTCTTCATGCCGCCATCGCTTATAGCTTCGTCTTCTGGCTTCCAACGATTTTGAAGCGCCTCACTGGTCTGCCCGATTTTCGCGTCACGCTCGTCGTCTCGCTGATCTACTTCGCAAGTCTCATCGCCATGCAGGCCAATGGCTGGCATTCCGACCACGTCCGCGAACATCGCTGGCACACCGCGGTTCCCACGTTACTCTGCAGCGCGTGCCTGCTTCTAATCCTCGCGTTCCATCCCGGCATATGGCTCACACGGTGGTATTCCTCGGGCATTGCCAACGCATGCTTGCTCGCATTCGTCACAAGCTTTTGGGCGATTCCTTCAGCGTTCCTCGGCGAATCGGCGGGAGCCGCTTCCACCGGCTTGATTAACTGCATGGCGATGATGGGTGGCTTCGCGGGTCCTTACCTGATTGGCGTCCCTATCGGCTCGCTCCCACTCGTTTCATTCATCTTTCACCTGTATGATGCTTGCGGCGCTTGTGGCGGGCATTGCAGTACTGTTGTGCGCGTCCGGCCGCTCGCCTCCGCTCAGTGAACGCGCCGTCTAGGAGTGCTCTGCGCTCAAATCGTTGGTTTCGCAGCCGACGTCTCCTATACTGAACATCCGACGCGCACATGAAATCCGAAACTCAACTCCTTCTCATCAGCAGTTCATTCATCCCGGGCGGCGCGGGCTATCTCGATTACTGCTCCGCCGATGTACTGAATTTCTATCGCACTGTGACGCGCATTCTTTTCATTCCGTATGCGCTTAAAGATCGCGACGCCTACACCGCGAAAATTGCGGCTCACTTCGATGGCTCTGGGCTTCTGGTCGAATCGCTTCACACGGCGCCAGACCCGCGCGCCGCAATCGAAAACGCCGAAGCGTTCTTCGTGGGCGGCGGAAACAGCTTCCGCCTCCTCGACGGGCTTTACGCTCTCGGCGTCCTTCACGCTCTCCGCAATCGCGTCCGCGCCGGCGCGCCATATCTCGGCGTGAGCGCCGGAACAAATCTGGCCTGCCCCACAATCAAAACTACGAACGACATGCCGATCGTGTTTCCGGCAAGCCTCGACGCGCTCGGCCTTGTCCCATTTCAAATCAATCCGCATTTCATTGACGCCGATCCCGAACTCGCCTCCGGCACATGAAACCCGAGAAGAGCGCATCCGCGAATTCCACGAAGAAAACTCTTCGCCCGTTCTCGGCCTGCGCGAGGGCGCTTGGCTTGAAATCGCGGGCAGTTCCGTCACACTGCGCGGGGCTACCGGTGCAAGGTTCTTTCAGCGGAACGCAGCGCCAATCGAGTGCGCTCCAAACCAATCTCTCGATTCTCTCCTCGGGTAACTGTTACTCCAGCTCGGCCCGCGCCTGTCCGCACTTGCCAGCCGTTGACCGATATCATCGCTTCCGGGCGGTGAGCGACACTGTCAATACTGACAGTGCCATTCGATTGCGGTTTCTGTAACGATGCGCCTGACATTCTGCCGACTCGAAACTCAGGAGTCGCAAGCGGAGGGGTAAAATGGGAGAAATCAGGATCGCGCTTCCAAGAATCAGAAAGATCATGGTCGGGGCTTTGTTGGGGGTTGGCCTTCTCGTTTCTATTGCAGCTTCTTCCCAGGAGCGCTCGAAGCCGGAGATCATCCAAGGCGTCATTACCGGCACTGGCTTGCAGGCCGGGCAGCTCACTAACTTTACGCTTGTGATCTATGAGTTCTCGACGCCCGACGATAAGCAGATCCTCGTAGATGCATTCCAAAAGTCCCAAAATATGGGGTTGTTCAACGCCCTGACCAAAATGCGAGCGGTCGGTCGCGTTGCAATTACCGGCACGCTCGGCTATGACGTCAAATACATTCGCTGGTTTCCGACGCCCGCGGGGCGCTCGATTCGCTTCGTCACCGACCGAAAAATTTCGATGGCCGAAGCATGGGCAGACTCGCGAAGCAAGGAGTACAACCTGAGCGGCGGCATACTCGAGATGGACGATAACGAGATGAAAAAAAGCAGTGGAGTCGTATATGGCGCAGCCAAGCTCGCCATGAAAGACGGCGAACTGACGGATCGACCTCGCGAATAATCCGTGGAAAGTAGCTTCCATCAGAGATAACAAGGGTACGCGCGGCGAGAATTAGCGATCCCGCGTACTTGCTTTGATGTATGGTCGTAACCCTACTTCTCCATAGTCGGTAGCGTCGAGGTATGCCTCGATAAGATTTGTTTCTTGTGGGCTCGCGGAGCTCGCCTGCTATCCTGTTTTCAAATGGATATCACCCCCAAGCAGGCCGCACTCCTTCAGCGCATGCTCTCTGGCGGCTTCGAGTTGATCGCCTTCCCCGTCTACCCTAACCACATCGGCATTCGAAGAGGGAATTGCGCCGCGCTTCTCGCGCCGGTCGTCCCAGACACCTTCAAAGTGTTCGCCGAGCCCGCGTACCTGGTCGACGGAAACCTCAGCGCTCGAATCACCCTCGACGGCCACGACTACTTCATCTGGAAGAAGCAAAGGCTCGAAGCCACCGCTGCCCGCCGCGCCGAGCTCACCTCTTTCGCCGACGATCTGACGGAAGCTTTATTGCCAATCGAATAGGCTTACCCATCGCAAAGCTCGCGTCCGATGTATCAGGGCAAGAAAAAATGTACCGGGACCACGTCCAAGGGGTCGCTGTGAGTAAAATGACCGAGGGACACAAATCGCCAATAGAGATAATACGATCAGCGGTTCCAGTACTTTACCGTAGTAGATTTACTACCCCGGCCATAGGGGAATCCCCTAGCACTAAATCAGCGAGCGCCCGATTGTACCGATGTGAGTCCTGTTGTATCCATCTGGCGCACTTCGGGACCCATCGTTAATTTTCAAGAGATTCGCATTCCTTCTCCATGTTCGTCGCTCGGAGAGTGCGTGTCTTCGCTCAGGCCAAGTAAATCCAGCTCGGCGGAGGCGTTTATGAACTGGCTCCCTTTAATCGTGAGTTTGGTGAGCGGCGGCGTAGGTGGAAATATTGCCGGCGCGTTAATGCAGAAATTTAACTTGGGCCCGATCGGAAACACTTTAGCGGGCATCGTAGGCGGCGGGGTCGGCGGCCAGCTGCTTAGTATGATCACCTCAGGCGGAGCTGCTGCGGCAGCGGCAGCCCCGGCGAGCGGAATGGACCTCAGCTCCATTGTTTCCAGCGTCGGCGGCGGTGGCATCGGCGGAGCCATCGTGATGGCCGTCATCGGTCTCATCAAAGCTCAAATGTCGAAGGCCTAGTTCGAAACGGTCCGGCGGCGAATTTCTTTCCCGGAGCTGCCACGCAACTCACAATCAACCGGAGTCAGGATGAGAATCAAGCTGTTGGTTTTCGTGATGCTCATGTTGGGTTGGGGCGCTTTCTCGCACCAAGCCTCCGCCCAGACCATCAGCTGTGCCTCGCAAGATGGCGGTCGCCAATTCTGCCCAGCCGATACGCGCGGCGGCGTCACGATGGTCAGGCAGAACAGCAACTCGCCCTGCGTTCAGGGGCAGACCTGGGGCTACGACGGCCGCGGCATCTGGGTCGATCGTGGCTGCCGCGCTGATTTTCAAGTCGGCAATTCTTATCCCGGTGGTCCAGGGCCCGGTCCTGGTCCAGCCCCCGGTCCCGGAGGCAACACAATCACCTGTGAATCCTCGCACAACCGGAGAAATTACTGCACGATCGGCAACGTGAATTCGAACGTAGAGATGATCCAACAGCTCAGCCAGGCGCCATGCACTCGCGGCGCCACCTGGGGCAATGACGGCCAAGGAATCTGGGTCGATCGCGGCTGCCGCGCAACATTCCGCGTCAGCGCCTACGGCTACAACGGCCCCGGCTGGTGGAACTCCGGCCCCGGCCGTCCTCCCACCAACCAGCCGCGAAACGGCGCATGCTTTTTCCGGCAAACAAACTATTCATCTGATTACTTCTGCATGGAGCGCGGCGCCAGCTTTGGCTTTCTTCCAGGCGGATTCAACGATCAGATCAGCTCCGTAAAACTCCATGGAGGCGCAACCGTCATCGCCTTCAGCGACGGAAATTTCAGCGGCGGGTCTGTCGTCTTCCGCCACAACGTCCCGGACCTGCGTAACTATCGCGTGCAGGGTAACGACAACAAGAACTGGAACAACCGGATCAGTTCGATCCGTGTTAATTGAAAAAAATAATATCGCCCAGCCCGGCTTAAAGGTGTATGAAGGTTTAATAGGAGGCTCCAATGGCAGACCGTTTCGAGCAACTGAAGTTGAAGTATCAGTCCGTATTGAATTTCATCCAATCCAACGGCATCCAACTCCAAAACGTAAACATGGAAGGCGACAAGCTCTTCATCCGCGCCACCGCTCCATCCGCCGACCTGAAAAACCGCGTCTGGGACCAGATCAAGCTCGTCGATCCCAATTTCTCCGATCTCACCGCAGACATTCAAGCCCCGGCAGCGGCCGCAGCCGCAGCAGCAGGCGGCGCCTCTTCCACTCCCGCGGCTCGCACCTACACCGTTCAAGCCGGCGACAGCCTTTCCAAAATCAGCAAGCAGTTCTACGGCGACGCCAACAAGTACATGAAAATCTTCGAAGCCAATAAGGACAAGCTCGCCGACCCCGACAAAATCAAAGCCGGCCAGGAGCTTGTAATTCCGCAGTAACGCGCATCGCGAACTGCAGTAACACGCGCGTCGCTAGATAAGTGGCATCCGCAGTTTCAGTAAAAGGAGAACCAGCTATGACTTGGACAGATCAGATCGGCAACCTCTTGAAGCAATATAGCTCCGGCGGCGCAGCAGCAGCACCGGCCCCGGACGTGCACGCCCACTTCGACCAGGTAGCAGAAGCGGCTCCCTCCAGCGCACTTGCAGAAGGCCTCTCCGCCGCTTTCAAGTCCGACCAGACCCCCGCCTTCGGCCAGATGCTCTCCACAATGTTCAACAGTTCCAGCGGCGAGCAAAAAGCCGGCATCATCAACCAAATCATGTCCTCCGTTCCTCCCGGCACGCTCACGTCGCTCCTCTCAGGCGCGGGACTCGCCAGCATTCTCGGCGGAGGCACGGGCACGCCGCAGATCACGCCCGAACAGGCTCAGAAAATTTCGCCCGAAGCTGTTCAGCAACTCGCGACACAAGCACACAACGCGGATCCTTCGATCGTCGATAGCGTCAGCACGTTCTACGCCCAGCACACCACGCTGATTAAGACTCTGGGCGGCACCGCTCTCACGATCGCTCTCGCGAAAGTCGCCGAAAAACAGCGGCAGGCATAAGTTTGCACCAAGCGCCGGAAGTGTGCCGGTCCGAAGGCTGGCGGACCGGCGCACCTCTGGTGTGTGATCTTTCGATTTTGCTTCCGGAGAACCGCGCGTGAAGCGGACCCGCACAGATTTCGTCTCGCTTGCTTCCGTCTTTCTCTGTGCCTTGCTTTTTGTGGCCGGCTGCTCAAAGCAGACCCAGGAAAAGGCGCAGCAAACAATCGACGCCGCCAAAGCCACCGCGTCCAGCGCCGCCCAGGACGCCAAGCAGCAAGCCTCCGATGCGGCCGATCGGGCCAAGCAAAAAGCCTCCGACGCTTCCGACGCAGCGGGCGCGGCCGCTCAAAAAGCCGGCGAGAAGGCGCAGCAGTCCGCGAGCGATGCCGCATCCCAGGCCATGGAAGCCGCCAAGGAAAAAGCGAAAAAAGCTGCGGCCGACGCAAAAGTAGCCACCGACCAGGCCATGGAAGCCGCGAAGAAGAAAGCGCAAAAGGCCGCGGCCGACGCCAAGCAAGCTGCCGACGACGCCGCCGCAAAAATGCAGAACAAGCCAGCTTCGCAGTAGATTCGCGGCAAGCGTTGCCAGAGCAGCGGCGCAATTCTCGCGACGCGCACTCAATTTCGATCTGAAGGTTTCAGCGCACGGGCCCCATCAGCGATTTATTTCGGAATTCACAAAACGGCGAGTTCAAATTCACGCAGTCAAATTCAGGAGGACGCCAATGTTCGCCTTACTCTGGGAACTCATCATCGGCCTCGTAGTCGGCGCAGTAGCAAAATTCCTCATGCCCGGAAAAGACCCCGGCGGCATCTGGATCACCATGATCATCGGCATCGCCGGCTCCATCCTCGCCACCTACATCGGCCAAGCCATCGGCTGGTACCAGGCAGGCCAAGGCGCCGGCTTCATAATGTCCGTAGTAGGCGCCGTCGTTCTGCTGCTCATCTACCGCGTCATCAAAGGCGCAGCATCCAAAGCCTGAGCGACACTCGCCTTTGCCTTCTCCTCAGTAGGGGCACGGCATGCCGTGCCCGGCACCCGAACTTGGCACAATCACGCCATTGCCAAAGGTTTAGTGGCACAGGTCGTCCGCCGGAAGGCGGCTCATGAAAATGTCGCTTGTGCGCATTTCTTAACGGCACCTTGCCGATCAGCGTTCGCCCGCAATCGCAATCGTCGCCCCTACCTCTCGCTCACCCTGACCAATAACCATTCGTCGAATGAACTGAGACTCACACAATCCAATGTCGACTCACCCATCGCACACGATCCAAACAATAGCCGCCTGCCTCTTCCTGCTCGCATGCACCGCAGCGCCAGCCAGCCCCCAGCAACAACAACACGACGACCCCACCGCCATGAACACCCGCGGCGACCACGTAATGGGCTTCGACCAAACCAAAACCACCCATCACTTCACCCTCACAAAAACCGGCGGCATCATCCAAGTCCAAGCCAACGACCCCTCAGACACAGCCAGCCGCGACCACATCCGCATGCACCTAGAACACATCTCCAAAGCCTTCGCCCAAGGCGACTTCACCGATCCCCACAAAGTCCACGCCGAAACCCCACCAGGCGTCCCCGAAATGAAAGCCCACAAAGCCCAAATCACCTACCAATACAAATCCACCCCAACCGGCGCAAAAGTCATAATCACCACAGAAGACCCCAAAGCCCTAAAAGCCATCCACGCCTACCTCCGCTACCAAATCCGCGAACACAAAACCGGCGACCCCCTCGACATACAATAACCCACCCCGCTCAAGGTCGAACCGGCCGTTAACCAGTAGGGGCACGGCATGCCGTGCCCGGCACTCGAACTTGGCACAATCACGCCATTACCACTGGTTGCCTTTGCCGCGCCTGCTTGTCCTGACCTACCAAGCGCATCTCCCCGCCTCTTTTAATCTAATCTTCGCCGTTCCGCGTCGTTGTATATCACTCGCTTGCAGCCGGTTGGCTTTGTGGAACCGCTGCATTGCGTCCTTGCCAGCGATACCATAAACTCATTCGATAGCTGTCTAAACCGTTTTGAGTCGATGTGCTGCTTTGCCGGAGAATCTAATGATCGTCTTCTGGATCGTCCTCGCCGTAGCGATCGGAATGATGGTTGTCGAGCGCATCGCTGGTGGCCGAAGTTGGCCCAGCGTGCGGGGCTGGTGGTGGCGAGCGATCTTACTGAACGGGTTTCAAGTTGGAGCCGTCTGGCTTGCGGGCTCGGTCTGGAACGGCTGGATGGCTCGGCACCGCCTGTGGTCAGCCGATAGACTCGGTACCTTGGGAGGCACCTTAGTCGGATATTTCGTCATTACTTTCATCTATTACTGGTGGCACCGCTGGCGCCATGAATCAACATTCCTTTGGCGTTGGATTCACCAAGTGCACCACAGCCCGCAAAGAATCGAAGTCATTACGAGCTTCTACAAGCACCCGCTGGAGATTCTCGTAAATAGCGTGCTCTCGAGCGCCATCCTATATCTGGTTGTCGGCCTTTCTCCTAAAGCTGCTTCTCTTGCTGTTTTGCTAACGGGCTTAGCCGAGCTCGTCTATCACTGGAACGTTCGCACACCACACTGGCTCGGCTACATTTTTCAACGGCCCGAAAGCCACTGCGTCCACCATCAAGAGGGATTGCACTCTTTCAACTATGCCGACTTGCCGCTCTGGGACATGCTCTTCGGAACTTTCCGCAACCCAAAGCAATGGGAGTCTCGGTGCGGCTTCGGACCTCTCGAACATCGTCTTCCCGAAATGTTAATGGGAGTGGATGTGAACGTTCAGCCTCTGCGTCGAGACGTCAGATCATGAGTCGCGCAGCCTGTTTCTCCTGGTGATTGGCTTGCTTCAGATGACTGCCGATGTGATGAGATTGCCTCCGTTGAAAGCGATCGTTGCCGCGACGGGCGCGTCGCCGGCCCCGAAAGTTTTTTCCTCCGTGCAAGGATTGGAGACATTTTCCTCTCGGTTCTACCTTGAGTGGCCGGATCGAGCGGCGAAGAGCATTCATTAGAACTCACGCCCGAACTCTATTCTCGCGTCCGCGGCCCTTATAACCGCAGGAATGTATTCGGCGCTGCGCTCGCTTACGCGCCCATTCTCCGATGGATCCTCGCACGAGACCCATGTACGATTCCGTAGTTCGATATGCGCTTTGCGGCCGAGCCCCACTCCTTCAAGAGCTTGGAGTTGTTCCCGACGACATTTCGGCGACCCGCCGAATCCGTCTCGTCCCCGTTCTGGTTCGTCGAATAGTTCGGCGCGTCATTCTTTCTGATCGCTCCTGCCTGCCGATGAAAAACGGCTGGACTGGCCGCCAGTACAGCGTCTTTCGTGCTCTCTTCGGAAGCTATCTTGCGCTCCACTATGCTCAGTTACTGCCATGGGGTCCGGAGTTATTTTCCGACCGGGGTTTGCTGCCGGTACCATCGTTGAGCCCTCTGGTTCATCTCTTCCCGAATCCCCTGGCTTTTTGGGATTCGCCATTATTTGTGCATCTGCTCTTGGTCATTGCAATCTTGGCAGCCGTGCTCTTTGCGATTGGTCTATGGGATCGAGTCGCCGCAATTACTCTCTGGTATCTCGGCGCCTGCTTCCTAGGGCGCAACCCTCTGATTGCGAATCCTGCGCTTCCGTATGTCGGATGGTTGTTGCTCGCGCATGCCTTTCTCCCCACTGCACCCGTCGGTTCGCTCGCCGCACGCATCCGACGAGAGCCAAATCAGAATTGGCAAATGCCTCCTGCAATTTATTTAGTCGCGTGGATACTCATGTCCCTGGGCTACACCTACAGCGGCGTGATGAAGCTGGGGAGCCCTTCGTGGCTTGATGGCAGCGCGCTCGCGCGAATACTTTCAAATCCCCTCGCAAGACCGGGCGTGCTTCGTCACTGGCTATTAGCTCTTCCCATTCCTTTTCTGAAAGCAGCTACTTGGGGCGTTCTTGGATTAGAAATTTCATTCGCGCCATTAGCATTATTTCGTCAGATTCGCCCGTGGATCTGGAGCGCGATGCTCTGTCTCCATATCGGCTTGTTTCTCCTGATTTCTTTTCCCGATCTGACGGCAGGTATGGTGTTCCTGCATTTATTTACGTTTGATCCTGCTTGGATGCATTCCTTCAAATGGACGCCGCGTCGCGTCGTATCCACCGCATGAGCAAAATCGAGAGGACGGCGGCCGCGAATCCCTTGTAGCGCCGGCATCCTGCCGGCTCTTTTGACTTTGCCGAAGTGCTGCGCAAGATTCTGAGTCGAACCACTTCTTGCAAACCAACTTTTCCGCATGCTACCGTCATCTAATATTATGGGAGCTGAACGCAAACTCGAACGCAGCTCCCGAAGTGGAAAAGAAAGGAGCGTGCCAGTGGAACCACAGCCGTCAGCACTCTGGCTGGCTGGCGACGACACCTGCCGAGCATCGCTGCCTCAGCAATGCTCTCCAATTTCTAATCGCAAATCTGGAATTAGAATTCGAGCTAAGTCCTAAAAGAATCAGCAACCTAAAAATTTCTAATCGCAATTTATGACGATTTTTCAGTCCGAAAACCGGGCCGCTTCGGAGTTCCGGCGCCTTCCGCCGACGAACTCCTCGGAGAAGACCGTCCGCTCACCCAGCCGAGAATTTCCCCGGCCGCCGCGGCGGCTAATGGGAACTGACGATCCGGCCAGGATCGGCATCCTGCTGTCCTGAGGCACGAAGGAAGCGACCACCGGGAGTCGAAGGAACTCAACTGTGATCGCTGCGAAAATTCTGAGAACGGCAGAAACGCCCGAATTTTCTAATGGGAACAATCGACATTTCAGAAATTGAGTCAACTAGCGGAAAACAAAAGACTAAGCAAATTTCTAATGGACACAAAACGCGGTTTTCGCGTCCGCCGTGGCGGAACAATGTTTCGGCGTTTCCATCACTTTGCGCCGAGGCTCAGATCCCATGACCATGCCTGACGCCTACGACGTTATCTGCATCGGCGCGGGGCCCACCGGTCTTGCCTGCGCCATCGAAGCCAAGCGCGCCGGCATGCGCCCGCTTGTCATCGACAAAGGCTGCCTCTGCAACTCGCTCTACCACTATCCCGTCAACATGACGTTCTTCACCACGCCCGAGCGCATGGAAATCGGCGATCTGCCCATGACGATCGCGGCAGGGAAGCCCACACGCGCCGAGGCGCTCAACTACTATCGCCGCGCCGTCGAACATTACGGGATCGAAACGCGGCTCTACGAAACCGTCGACAAAATCAGCGGCCACGACGGAGCGTTCGTCGTCCACACACATGACGAATCCGGCGCAAAGCACGAATTCCACGGCAAGAAAATCATCATTGCCACCGGCTACTACGACCGGCCCAATCCGCTCGATATTCCCGGCGAAAATCTACCGCACGTTTCGCACTATTTCACTGACGCGCATCCCTACTGGAAACAAAATGTCGTCGTGATCGGCGGAAAAAATTCAGCGGCGGAAGCGGCGCTTGATTTATTTCGCGGTGGCGCGCACGTCACGCTGGTTCATCGCGACGCGGCCTTGGGCAAGAGCCTGAAATACTGGGTGAAGCCCGACATCGAAAATCGCATCTGCGCCGGCGAAATCGCGGCGCTATTCAATGCCAAAGTTTCGCGCATCGAGCCCGGCAAAGTGTGGGTGCAAACGAATTCGCACGAGCAAGCCTTGCCCGCTGCACAAGTGTTCGCGATGACTGGCTACCATCCCGACTTCGAATTTCTCGAGCAGCAGGGAATCCGCCTCGACCCAGTAACGAAAAAACCGCAAACGAATCCCGAAAGCCTCGAAAGCAACGTTCCCGGCATTTATGTCGCCGGCGTCGTGGTCGGCGGAATGCACACCGGCGAAATCTTCATCGAAAACGGCCGCTTCCACGGCCGCCAAATCATCGCCGCCACGACAGGCAAGGGCGCCCTCCACGAAACCCCCCCGGTCGCCCCTCCAGGTGAGTGAAACATGTCGCGAGCCGCTTCAATCGTCGCACGCGAACCGGTGCCCGCAGATTCGTTTTGCCCGTCTCCGAATCGGCATTTGGTATAATCTGCCATTAGCGAATATGGCTGCCACACCCGCACATCGCGTCTCAACTGGAGAACGAATCAACGTCCACGAAGCGCCCGGGCGTTTACAGCGCGAGCTTGGCTCGCGCGGGATTCGGCTCACGCGCCAGCGCCGCGTGCTTCTGCAGGTGATGGAGACTGCGCGCCGCCACCTCGACGCCGGCGAAATTCTCGAGCGCGCGCAAAAAATCGATTCCAACATCACGCGCGTCACGGTCTATCGCACGATCGATCTGCTGAAACGCCACGGCCTGATCGACGAGCTCGATCTGCTGCATCTTCGCGGCGACCGCCATTTCTACGAAAGCCACGGGCCGCGCGATCATATTCACGTAGCGTGCCTGCGCTGCGGAAAAGTGCGCGAAGTGGAAAGCGAGTTATACGAAGAGCTGAAGCAGCAGATCGCGCGCGATTGCAGCATCGATATCACAGTGAGCCGCACCGAAATCGGCGGCGTTTGCACGGAATGCCGCAAGCAGGAGAAGCAGCGCGCCAGTTCGTAATCGCCCGCGTCCGAGGTGGAATGATGAAAGACCAGAAATTGCTGAAGAAGAAAAAACCGGCTCGAAAGATTTCGCTGCGCGCAGTTCGCCTGCAGCAAGTGAAGTTTACGAGCAGCAGCAAGGGAAATAATTATCCGTCAATTCCGATTTCCCCTGTCGATTGACGCCGAGCGCTGAGGCGCGACGCATCCTATTTCGGTTGCGCGAACGATGCAAAATACGCTTGCGCTTCGCTGATGTCGCGCAGCACCTGCTCGCGCAGCGCTTCCGGCCCTGAGAATTTCTTTTCATCCCGCAACCGCTTCCAGAAACGCACTTCCATCGCGCCGCTCGTTAAATTTTCAGAAAAATCGAAGAGATGCGATTCGATCGCCAGGCGCTGGCCGTCGAACGTCGGCCGCACGCCGATGTTCGTTGCCGAGCGATACTTCTTGCCTTCGACTACGGTTTCCGTCGCGTAGACTCCATTCTTCGGCAGGCATTCCTGCTCGGTCGCGAGGTTCAGCGTCGGCACGACGAGTTTGCGCCCTTGTCCGGTTCCGGTTTTGATTTCTCCTGCGAGCGCGAACGGACGCCCGAGCAATCGCGACGCGTTCTCCACGCGGCCCTCGCCCAGAAATTGCCGGATCGCCGAGCTCGATACGACAACACCGTCGATCTTGACAGGCGGACATGGGTGGATGTCGAATGGGCCCATGTCATAAAGTGTCTGTGCGTCGCCAGCCTTTTGATGTCCAAATCGGAAGTTTTCGCCATAGACGAACATTCCAGGTCAGGAGAGTTTGTTTCAGGTACTTCTCCACAAATTCCTTTGGGCTAAGGCGCGCAAGATGTTCGTCAAAGCGGAGCACGAGTGTCGCGTCGATCCTGAGTTTTTCAATCGCCGCCAGCCGTTGTTCAAGCGTCATGAGCATCGGAGGGGCGTTGGAAGGCCGCAAGAACTTCGTGGGGTGAGGGAAGAATGTCAGTGCAACTGACATCAAGTCGAATCCGGCTCCCAAGCTTGCCGTTTCGCGGAGGATCGCTTGATGACCTAGATGAACACCGTCAAAATTTCCAATCGTAACCACGGTCTTCTTGCGCTTCTTGCCGGCCTGATGAAAGCGCTCCACCCATTCTTCGGCGGAATGGATGCGGGCCATGGGCTCTGTCTTTGGCGAGGCAGAAAAAAGGATCGAGGGAATAGCCGATTTCCTTTCTGGATTATCCTGCGCCATCAGGCCTCCAGCTCGAGCTGCATGCCGTCGTAGGCGAGGCGAACATTTTCCGGGAGCTTGGCGTTGGTGTGTTCGTGGCCCAGGTCGTGGCAGATGTGGGTGAACCAGGCGTGCTTCGGTTTGAGTTCTTCGACGAGGGCGAGAGACTGCGGCACGTTCGAGTGCATCGGATGCGGGACGTAGCGCAAGGCGTCGAGAATGAAATGGTCGAGGCCTTTGAGTAGCGCTTTGGAGCTTTCCGGGATGGTGCTGAAATCCGTCAGATAGGCGGCGTTGCCAAAGCGGAAGCCGAGCACTTGGCCTGGGCCGTGCATTGCTGGGACAGGAACAAGTTCTACGCCGAAGAGCGTGAAGGGACCTTCGATCTGGTGCAATTCAACGCCAGGAAGAGAGCTGTCAGTCGGCTTATCGTCGAAGATGTACGCAAACGATCTCTTCAGTATTTGGAGCGTTGCTTCCGCTGCGTAGATGGGAATGGCGGCTTGCTGTTTCAGATTGTAGGGGCGAATATCGTCGAGGCCGAAGATATGATCCGCGTGGGCGTGAGTGTAGAGAATTGCGTCGAGGCGATCGAGGTGCGCAGCCATGGCCTGGGAACGGAAGTCGGGCGTGGTGTCGATGACGACATTGCGTCCGCCATAAGAGAGCAGCACAGATGGGCGGGTGCGCTTGTCGTGCGAATCCTTTGATTCGCAAACGGCGCAATGGCAGCCGAGCGTGGGGACGCCCATCGAAGTGCCGGAACCGAGAACTGTAAGCTCAAGCGATTGCATAGGAGAACGGAGGCGAGACCATTAGCGCTCAGTCATTTCGTCCGGACTTTCGGCTCGCGAAGGCGCAGAGCGCAAGACGGAGAGCGATTCCCAGGACGACGCCCAAGATTATTTCTTCTGCGCGGCCTTTTTTGCCATCGCGTCGGCCGCCACTTTGGACATCTCCATAAACGTCAGCTTGAGCTGTCCGAGGACTTCGATCAGAAGGTCGTCGTCGGCTTTGGAGAGGTTTCCGCGCGTTTTTTCGCGGAGCGCGTCGAGCATGTCGATCACCTCGCGGGCGCCTTCGAGATCGAGATAGGCTTGCCCGGTGCGCGGATCGGCCATTCCGCCGAGCATGGCGGCGGCATTGCGGACGAGAAAATCGACCAACATCTGGAAGCTGCGCGAACCTTGCGGCTGCTCGGCGTCGAAGGGGTGATTTTCGGCAGGGGCAAGGCCAGCGGACGCGTCGGCACTCGGACTAGCGACCGGGCTTTTCGCAGCTTTGTTCGCGTCGGTTTGCGCTGGTGCATTCGCAGCCGCGCGATTCGCTGCTCGTGCGGCGGCTTCTTCTTCGCGCCGCTCTTCTTCCTCTACGACGTCTTTACGCAAAGCGCCGTCTTCGCTGAAGAGGCGCCGGTCAATAACCTTAAATGTCTCTTCCGGTTTCGGATCAGCCACAGAACGTCCTTTTTAGTGAGCTTTCCAACTTTGAGTATCTTGAAAGTTTAACACCCGCTCCGAGTCCTCACAAGTTAGCGCGGTCCCGCGTAATGGGTCAGTTTCCGATCACGGCGTTTATCAAAGGAAGTGGCCGACAATGCGTGTTGAATCGTTGCGAGACTTCAGTTTCTCTCGGTCGAGCCACTCGGTTGTGCGCTCCGGCCACTCGCCACGATGGTCACGCGCTCCGGCAGGTCGAATGTCACCTTGGTCGGGCCATCCAAGGGAACAGACTTGTCGATTTCATAGTCGTACAAAATCGTCTGTTTGTAGGGGGCTAAGGGGGGCCTGGCGAAAGTCCACCGCCGAATATTCGTGACCGTCGTAGCCTCCAACAAATGGGACGCCGGGACGTTTGATTCGGTCGTCGTTGCCTTAACGTCTGCTACCTTTCCGTCCGCATCAATCGTGAGCGCGACGGAAACCTTGCCGGTTACATTGGCTATCTGCGCAATCGATGGATAGACAGGCGTTTCGATGTGTTTCGGGCACAGCGGTTCTCCGCCTTGTCCAAAACAAGTTCCTGCAAGGAAAAACAAAAGGAATCCAAATGTTCTTATGCTCACGTCGCGCTCCTGAATTGGCGTGCGGTGTCGGATTCTAGCGCACTACAAACACTGCGAAGTATCTGGAATCTGTTTCAATGACGCACCGAAGGTGGTGGTCGTGTAGTCGCGTTACCCGGAAACTGACCCACTACGCAGCCGTCCATGGCCGAGATCAGTCTGGGTGTGCAGCGTCGTCTACTCGCACGCCGTAGCCCCGCTGGCGAAGATTTAACGGTCGGCGCGATGGACGCGGGCGGCTCTGAGAGCCGCCCCTACTGACGGATTGCTGTTCGGAAGTTCACTTTCGTTTAGCGGTTCGAGTACACTTCCCAGTTCCTTGAGGAGGAATTTGGTGCAGAAAATCGAGCGCAAGTCACGGATGCTGCTGCTGGCCGGGGCAATAATCGCGGCAGGTTTGTTTCCGGTCTCGTCATTTTCACAATCGGCTCCGCAAGCGGCCGATTCGAAAGCGACGAAGGCCCTGACGATTGAAGCAATTTACGGTGATCCGGGGCTGAGCGGCAGGTTGGCAGCTGGCCTCGCCTGGACTCCCGACAGCAAACAGATTGCGTTCTTCGAATCGACTGGAGCTGGGAAGGATGCGCGCCAAGAAATCTGGACGATGGATGCACCGACCGGAACCCGGCACCTGCTGATCGCGGCGGATGAGCTTGTGACAATTCTTCCTTCGCAACCCTATCCTCTGCGGCAGCGAACCGGGGCGGCGCGGCGTCCGCCCGCGCCGTTTGAGTTCGCGCCTGATGGCACTGCGATGTTATTTCGCGGGCAAACCTCGGTAGTCTGGTTCGATCTGAAATCTCAGACTGCGCGCACGCTTGTGTCGGGCAAAGAAATGCTGACTGACGAGAAGATATCGCCTGACGGGCGCTGGGTGAGTTTCGTGCGCGATTACAACGTGTCGATAGTGAGCACGAGCGGGGGAGACGCGCGGGCGGTGACTACGGGCGGAAGCGAAGCCTTGCGAAAAGGCCAGCTGGATTGGGTGTATCCGGAGGAGCTCGAGATTCGCTCCGGGTATTGGTGGGCACCGGACTCTTCCGCGATCGCGTATCTAGAACTCGATGAGCACGCGGTGACGAAATACACGATTCAAAACAATATCGAGGATCTAACCGAAGACGAAACGTACCGATATCCGCGGGCTGGCGAGGCGAATCCGGTGGCACGCGTGTTTGTGCAGCCGATCGCAGGAGGAGAGGCTCGCGCGATGGATATTGGCAGCGACAAAGAGATTCTGATTCCGCGTGTCGAGTGGCTGCCGGACAGCAAGCGGCTCGCGATCCAGCGGCTTGCGCGCGTGGCAAATGTTCTGGAGCTGACGATTGCGGATGCGAGCACGGGCCAGGCTCGCGTGGTGCTTACGGAGAAGTCGAAAAAGTGGGTCGATGTGACCGATATTTTGTCGTTCGCGAAAGACAGCAGCCGGTTCATTTGGGGAAGCGCGCGAAGCGGCTATTGCCATCTTTATTTGTACAAGACGGATGGCACAGAGTTGGCGCAAATCACGCACGGTGATTGGGAGGTGGAGTCCCTAGACGGTGTGGATGAAAACCGCGGGGTGATTTATTTTACGGCGACGGAACAGGGGCCGATGGAGCGCCAGATATATCGGGTTGCGCTAGATGGTTCCGGATTTGCGCGGGTGTCACGCGACGCCGGATGGCACTTCGCGGATTTTTCTCCGGACGCGTCCGCGTTCATCGATACGCACTCGAGTGTTATGAAGCCGCCTGAACAAGAACTAGCTGGCGGAGATGGAAAGCAAATCGCAGTGATTCATGAAAGCAGCCGGGAAGTGGAGAACTATGGGCTTTCGCCCGTGGAGTTTCTGAAGGTTAAGGCTTCCGACGGTACGCCGCTGAACGCATCGATGATCAAGCCGCCGAATTTCGATTCCAATAAGAAATATCCGGTGATCGTATACACGTACGGAGGGCCTTCGCAGGTGGTGCGGAACATGTGGCAGGGAGGAAGCTTTCTGTTCAACGAATTTCTGGCGCAGAAGGGATTCATCATTTTCTCGGTTGATAATCGAGGATCGATGGGGCGCGGGCACGTCTTTCAAGAAAAGCTATACCACAATGTCGCCGTGCAGGAGCTTGCGGATCAGCGGGACGGAGTGGCGTACCTGCGGACATTGCCCTACGTGGACGGCGAGCGGATTGGCATCTGGGGCTGGAGCTATGGCGGGCACATGACACTGCACGCGCTTTTCGAAGCGCCGCAGGATTTCAAGGTGGGATTTGCGGGGGCGCCGGTTTCGGATTGGCTTCAGTACGACTCGATTGCCACCGAGCGATTTCTCGGCTTGCCGAAAGATGATCCGGATGGATACCGGAAAGCGTCGCCGCTGAATTTCGTGAACGGCCTTGAAGGGAAGTTGATGATTGGGCAGGGAACGGGGGATGACAACGTTCATCTTGTGAATACCATGCTGGTGCTGGATGAAGCGATCAAGCGCGGGAAGAATATCGAGGTTGTGTTGCTTCCGGGGCGGGGGCATCCGGCAAGTGACCCCACCGGGCGAATTTATCTAATGAAAAGGGTGGCTGCGTTTTTCGAGAAGAATCTGCAGGGCAATTGAGTTTCGGCGGTGGCAGAAGGGCGAACAGCAAAAGCGAAAAGAACGATATGACGATGGGTGCTTGGCTAGCGCGAGTGTGCCGCGGGGACATTGGGGCACAGGCCCTTCGGTTCTCAGGGTAAACCCTTCGTTCCTCAGGGCAAGCAGGAAGGCCTGTGCTACTGAAAAGCAAAGAGGTCCCCGTGGGGCTACGTTGACACTGCTAATTGACGGGTGGATTGGCTCTTGTAGGCCGGAGCGGGGGACTGTAGATTGTCGGTTCGCGCGGGAGCTGTGAACATCGCTGTGTCTGCACATCGAAAAACTCGAAGGAAGACGAAGGCAAAGGGCCGAGCGAAATCGCGTAGGCGGACGGGTGCGAGTGGGCTTGTGCGCAACCTGAGCGCAACAAACAGAGCGCGGGGAAATGAGTCAGCGGGCGAGTGGTTCGAGAAGCTTGTTGCGCTGCAGACTCAGTTGCGGGCGCCGGGCGGATGCCCTTGGGATCGCGAGCAGACGCACGAATCGCTGCGGAAGTATCTGGTCGAAGAGACGTATGAAGTGCTGGATGCGATGGAGCAGGGAGATGCGCGGGAGTTTGCGTCGGAGCTGGGAGATTTATTGTTGCAGGTGGTATTTCATTCCGCGCTGGCGGAGGAGGCTGGGCGATTCACGATAGCCGACGTGATTGAATCGATTCATACGAAGATGGTGCGGAGGCATCCGCACGTGTTTGGGAACGTGAAGGCAGCGACTTCGGCGGAGGTGCTCAAGAACTGGGAGCAGCTTAAGGCGGAGGAGCGAGCGGCGGAGGGAAAGCCTGCGCGTGGAGGGGATGAGTCGGTGTTGGCGGGAGTGTCGCGGTCGCTTCCTGCGGCGCTGGAGGCGTATGAGCTGACGCGACGGGCGGCGAAGATTGGGTTCGATTGGGACAACGTGGAAGGAATCTTTGAAAAGATTGAGGAGGAGAAACGCGAGATTCTTTCGGCGATTGGAGCGGGGAAGAATGATGACCGCGCGCGGGTGGAAGAAGAGGCTGGAGATTTACTCTTCGCTGCGGTGAATGTGGCGCGGTTTCTGGATGTGAATCCTGAAATTGCGTTGAAGAAGGCGAATCGCAAGTTCGGAGAGCGAATCAGGTGGATGGAAGGGGCGGCGCGTAGCGAGGGCAAGCGGCTGGCGGATTTGCCGCGAGGACGCATGGAAGAATTGTGGGAGGAATCGAAGAAAGCGCCGCGTGGCTAGGTACGTCAGGGGCTAAAGCCCTGCTTGTTGGCCTTGTGTTGTGTCGCCCCTCAAGGGGCGACCTACAAGGCGTCCGAGAAAAGAACGCAGTCGCGTGGAGCGCCAAGAATTGAGGGTTTGAGGTGTGCTGTGGCTTGTGGCACAGGCAGGAATGCCTGTGCTACCGAATCTCACTCTTGGGTGTTAGGCTGTAGAAGACATGAGCCGACGACAGTACACAATTGAGTTGCCACCCGCAGTGGGGCGACGTGTGGACCGTGCCGCAAAGCGGGAGAAACGAAATCCCGCCGATGTGGCCATTGCGGCGCTCCGGTTGTATTTTAATATTCCTACCGAATCCGCGACCGTAACCGAACTGCGCGCAATCCGGCGCGGTGAGGCTGCATATCGAAAGGGCGATTACATCACGCTCGATGACTACTTCCGCTCCATGGGAAATCGTCCTCGCCGGACCCGCAAGAAAGTCTCTCGAGCGCGTCCCCTCGCCTGACCGAGAACGAATCGAAGGCATTCTCAGGGAGATGGCGACAAATCCCTTTCAAGGAGACCTAAAGCTCCTCAAGGGACAACAAAAGACATTTCGCCGGCGGATCGGTGCGTGGCGCATATTCTTTTTCCGGATTCCGAACGGAAAACGCATCGTCGTCTCGGCTATTGAACGCCGCACCTCAACCACGTATTAAGCGCTATTACCTAGGTTCAATCTTGAAAGGAGCGCCTCGTCGTCCAATTTCGTTTCTGGGTGCTATAGTCTGAGCCGTTTCCAAGCACAGGACAGGCCGAATCTCCGAGGACAGTGAAAGGCGTTGATAAGATGGCTGCTATTGTGAAGGATGGGATTGAAATTCGGCAGTGCCACTCGCTGGACGAGTTCGAAGACGGCGTGCGGCTCGAGCGGGTGATATGGGGCGAGGAGATTACTGTGCCGGCGCCGATTTTCGTGGTGGCGGATCATACGGGCGGGCAGGTGATCGGGGCTTTCGACGGTGCGCGGCTCGTGGGGATGACGCTGGCGCTGGCTGGATTTCGTGGAACGCTGCGATTTTTGCATTCGCATATGACGGCAGTGCTGCCGGAATATCAGAATCGAGGCGTGGGGCGGCGGCTGAAATTATTTCAGCGGCAGGATGCGTTGAAGCGCGGGATTGCGCTGGTGGAGTGGACGTTTGATCCGCTGGAGTTGAAGAACGCGCATTTCAATCTGGTGCGGCTGGGGGCGGTGGCTCGTCGTTACATCCCGGATTGCTATGGCGTGACGGAGAGTCCGCTGCACGCGGGCTTGCCGACGGACCGGCTGGTGGCGGAATGGTGGCTCGATTCGGTGCGGGTGAAGGAGATTCTGGCTGGGAATTTGCCACCGGCGAACCCGGGCGTGCAAAGGATTTCTATCGCTGCGAACATCTCGGAGCTGAAGAAGAGAGATCGAGCGTCGGGTGAACGTGTGCAGGCTTTGACGCGGCAGCACTTTTTGAAAATGTTCGGCAAAGAGTATGTGGCGACCGGGGTGGAGAATCACGGGGAGACCACGGATTATCTGCTTGAGCCGCGCGATTCGGTGGCGGGGGTACATCTGCCGGAATTGACTCCGGAGTGAAAGGCATTCGAAGCTGCTATGCGCCTGCGTAAGATCACGCTTCGCGAAATTCATTTGCCGCTCATCGCGCCGTTTGAGACGAGCTTTGGGGTGAGCGAACTGCGCCGGATTCTGCTGATCGAGACGGATGTTGACGGCGTGATCGGCTGGGGCGAAGCGACGGCGGGTGAGGATCCGTATTACTCGTACGAGACGGTGGAAACTGCGTGGCTGATCATTCGCGATTATTTGTGGTCCTTGTTGCGCGGCAAAGATTTCGCATCGGCGGCGGATGTGTGGGAGATGATGGCGCTGGTTCGCGGGCACAACATGGCGAAGGGGGGCCTCGAAGCGGCGATTTGGGATGCGGAGGCGAAACAAAAGAATATGCCGCTGTCGAAGCTTTTGGGCGGGACGTTGGATGAGATTATTTGCGGAGTGTCGATTGGGATTCAGCCATCGATTGACGCGCTGCTGGCGAAAGTGGAGAAGGAACTGGCTGCCGGGTATCAGCGGATCAAAATCAAGATCAAGCCGGGGAAGGATATTGAGCCGACGCGGGCGCTGCGCGAGCGATTTCCGCGCATTCGCTTGATGGTTGACGCGAATTCGGCGTACACGCTGAAGGATGCGGCGCGACTTGAAGGAGCTGGATGCGTTTTATCTGATCATGATCGAGCAACCGCTGGGGTGGGACGATATTTATTCGCACGCGGAATTGCAGAGGCAACTCGATACGCCGATATGTCTCGACGAATGCATTCACGATTTCGAGCATGCGCGGGCGGCGATCGAAATTGGCGCGTGCCGCATTATCAACATCAAGCTTGGGCGCGTTGGGAGGGCACACGGCGGCGCGGCGGATTCACGATTTGTGCAAGTCGAAGGGTATTCCGGTGTGGTGCGGCGGGATGCTGGAATCGGGAATCGGGCGCGCGCACAACATTGCGATGTCGACGCTGCCGAATTTTTCGCTGCCAGGCGACGTGTCGGCGAGCAAGCGCTATTGGGCGGAGGACATTATCGAGCCGGAAGTGGAAGTGACGCGGCAGGGGACGATTCGCGTGCCGACGGCGCCGGGGGTTGGTTACGCGCCGAGAATCGATCGGATTGAATCGCTGACGCGGCGGCGCGAGGTGATTGAGTAGATGTCGTCGAGTGGATCTTGAGTTCGGGCGCGACAGCAACATCCAATTCCGCGCCGTACCGTCCTAGCTCATTTCTTCTGGCCGTATCGCTGGCGGCGATGTTGGCGATGTGGTCGTTCAATTACGTGGCGGGCAAGACGGCGCTGCGATACTTCGATGGGCTGACGCTGGCGGTGTTCCGGATTGAAATTGCGGCTCTAATTTTCCTTCCGATTTATTTCCTTCGTGGGAAGCGCAGCAAGTTGACTCGTCACGATGTCTGGACGCTGTCATATCTTGGATGGTTTTTGTGCGCGAACCAGGTTTTCTTTACGGTAGGGCTGGCTTACACGACGTCGGGACATTCCGCGATGATTCTGGCGATCGGGCCGATCCTGGTGCTGCTGCTGGCACGAGCGATGAAGATCGAGGCGCTGACGACGGGAAAGATTGTAGGAATGGCGCTTGCGTTTACGGGAGCGGCTATTTTGGCGGCGGAAAATGGTTTCGATTTGCGGCGGTCGCCTACTCTGTCGGGTGACCTGTTGACGCTTTTGGGAACAACATGCTTCACGTTTTACGTGGTACTCAGCAAGAGAGTGGCAAGCAAGTATGAAAGCATGGAAATGAACGCAGCGAATTGTTTTGCCAGCGGGATGGTGCTGTTGCCGCTGACCATTTTTCGCGCGGCACATTTTGATTGGAGAAGCGTGCCGTGGGAAGGCTGGGCGGGATTGCTGTATATGGCGGTGATTAGCTCGGTGGCAGCGTATACGCTCTTCTATTGGGCGCTGCGCTACATGGAGGCATCGCGGGTGGCGGCGGTGAATTACTTTCAGCCGGTTGGGGCAATTCTTGTGGCGGCGATTTTTCTACGCGAGGTGCCCACGCGGTATTTGTTGCTTGGCGGCGTTCTGATTTTGCTTGGGGTTTATCTGGCTGAGCGTGGCAAGACGTCGGCGGAGAAAGTGGTCGCGTTACAGAAGTGAGCGGTTCGGATGTGTTTTTTTAGAAGGCGCGAGTTTCTGAGGCGAAGGCCAGATTGGCGTTGAGGCGCTCGTCGAGGATGGCCGCGGCGTAACGGGCGCAGGCGGTCAATTCAGTGTCGGCCCATTCGGAGAGGGCTGGAAGATGTTTTTCGCAGAGGCGATCCAGCGCTTCGACGATATGGAAATAGAGGCGCACCTCGCGGAGCCAGACGTTCTGTTTCTGGGTGGCGGGGCACATCTGCTCGGACGTGCGAGCCAGCAGTTCGAAATGGCTGGATTGAATTTGGCCGGGAGCGAGTCCGACAGCGGCCTGTAGGCATTCGGACAGGGGCTGAGCGGCGACGGAGATCCACATTGACCTCCACTGGCAGACTGCGAACTGTACCAGGGCTGTCACCGAGACGGCGAGAATGAGTAGCGCGATCATGGTGTCGCTCGAGAGACAGTTTCAGGCAGGAGCACGCTGGGGACAATAGGCCGGACGTACCATCTCTGCAAACTACATAAACTGCTTGTTTTGTGCATCTTGGGGGCTGGTCGGCAGGTTGGGCTGTTTTCGCACGGCACCGATATCTCTGCTCCCAATTCACATAATTGAACCGTAACAAGTAGGAACACCTGATCTGCGCTCAAATTGACCCCTGATTCGGATGGAGATAATGTTCTCCATGCGGCCGATGGCCTCTCAAAACAGCCGGTTATGAATGACTTAGCCAGGTACGACGAAGGATCCGTTCCTCCTCAGCAGGGCTATTCCGCGCGTCTGCGCGAGCTGCAGCGACGCGAGTGGTGGACCTGGGGTGTCTCTGTGACCGTGATGTTGCTGCTCACGACCGGGGTAGCCTCGCTCGCGGTTCCGACAATCCTGGAAGGCGGAAAATCGCCGTGGACGTCGAGCGTGTTTCAGTCGGTGGCGGGACTCGTGTTTCTGATCGTCGTTTTTGGCGCGTACCTGACGTATGAAAAATTTCTGATTAATCGGTTGCGAATCGAAATCGCGGAGCGGCAAGTGCATTCGGCGCAGTGGCGAAATCTGGCGCTGGTGGACCCGCTGACGGGACTTTATAACCGGCGATTCATCGAACGCACGTTGAAGGCGGAAATCGGCCGGGCGTTGCGCAAACATTACGACTTGACGGTGGTGGTATTTGATCTGAATAAATTCAAGGCAATCAATGATCGGCTCGGGCATCCGGCAGGAGATTTGATGCTGAAGGCGTTTGCCCAACATTTGTGCACAGTAATTCGCGAGGCGGACACGGCGGCGCGGCTTGGCGGCGACGAATTCATGTTGATATTGCCGGAGTGCAATGCCGTCGCAGGTGCCGGCGATGTTGCGGCGGCTGGAGCCGATTTCCGTGGATTTGAACGGCGAAAAAGTGGCGATCAAGTTCGCAGTTGGCTGGGCTGAATACCGTCGCGGTCAGGAACCGGAAGAATTGATTGCCGAAGCTGATCGAGCGCTCTACGAAGACAAGGAAAATCGGCGAAGCCCTCTGCCTGCTGCGGTGACCGCCTAGCCGCTTTTGACTCAGAAATCCTTTCCAGAAATCTCCGCGCTCATTTCCATCGCATGGGGTTATGGATTATTCTGAATGGCGATATGGCGAAGAAATTTCAGCGCACGGCATCCGAAGCGATCGTTTCTGGAGGTGCTCGTCTATGCGTTGCGCTATCGCTGCCCGAATTGCCATCACGGGCCGATTTTCAAGGGACGATTTAATCAGGTGTTGATCCGATGTCCGGATTGCGGGCTCGGCTATTTTCGGGAGTCCGGCTATTTCGTGGGGGGAATGATTCTGACTTACGGGCTGACGATCGCGGTGCTGATTCCCGTGTACTTGCTTACGCCGCTTGTGCCTGAATTGGCGTGGCTTTCCGAAACGATGAAATATGTGTTGTGGGTCAGCTTTACGTTGTTGTTGGCGGTCTCTGTTCGTGCGCCCAGCGTATGCTCTGTGGTTATCGCTTGACTACTGGCTAGAGCCCTGGCCGGCGGCGAAAGCGAAATAGTCGTACCCGGATCAGGCGTGGGCGCTTGATTGGGCCTGGTCCGCTACACGCAGCACGATTTTGCCGCGAACGTGTCCTGCCAGGCCCTTTTCGAAAGCCTTCGCAGCTTGTTCCAGAGGGAATACTTCGGCGATAGCCGTTTTTATTTTTCCTGCGTCAATCAGACGTCCCAGCTCGATGAGTTCGGCGCGGTTCGGTTCGACGATGAAGAAAAGTTCGCGTGGACGGTCAGTGGGCTGCTCGGGAGGAACCATCTCGACAACAGAGATGAGCATTCCGGTGGGGCTCAGAACCAGCCGCGAGCGCTCGAAGACGTCGCCACCCACCGTGTCGATAACCAAATCCACGTCCTTTACAACTTCCTCGAATTTTTGCTCTTCGTAGTTGATCACTTCATCGGCGCCGAGTCCGCGTAGAAATTCGGTGTGGGCTGATGACGCGGTGGCGATGATATACGCGCCTTTCCAATGAGCAAGCTGAACGAGAAACGTGCCGACGCCTCCGGCGGCGCCATGAATGAGCACGCGTTGCTTCGCTTGAAGTTTGCCGTGATCGAACAGGGCCTGCCACGCGGTTAATCCGGCGAGCGGAACGGTGGCGGCCTGCTCGAAATTCAGGGTTTTTGGCTTGGGGGCTACATCGCGTTGCCGCGACAGCCACATATTCGGCGGCGCTGCCGTTGCGCCAAAAGGACGCGAGGCCATAGACCTCGTCTCCGGCTTTGACGTCGGAGACGTCTGCCGCAACTGCGTCAACGATGCCTGCGAATTCATGGCCGGGAACCGTGGGGAGGCGGGGTTGTCCGTCTTTCGTCTTGTAGGTGGGGGGCCAGGAGAGCTCGTCCTTGGTGATAGAAGTGGCGATCACGCGTACGAGGGCATCTCCCGGATCGAGCAACGGCTTTTCAACCTCTTCGTAAACCAATTGCCGGGGACCACCCAACGAATGCATGCGCACTGCCTTCATTTTTCCCTCCCGAGAGGCGTGAATCGCGAGCGCGCCAGACTGCTGCCGGCCGTTTTCCGATCGACGTGCTGCGGCGCACCCACCTAGGTTGACGGATGCTAACACTGGGGGGCCACTTCGTTCAACGAGGGGAATCAAGGCGGTTTTAGAGCGGGGAAGCGAAAAGGCGGAAGGATTGGTGCCGAGAGGTCGAAATGAAAAGCGCCGGAAACACGCCGCTCAGTGTTGCCGGCGCTAGATAGCTAGGCTACGTTCTGTCGCGACGACACCGGCGCCAACTTGGGCGTCGGTGAAAACACGTGCCAAAAGTCACCCTGCTCCTTGGTGAATTCTACAGCTACTTTCTTTTTCTTGTTGCGGTGCGTCGCGTCCACATAGACGACGCGACATTCCCGTTCTTCCTGGGTAAAGCTATTCACGAGGAGGATTGTTTGGCCTCGTTTGACCCTGGGTGCCAAGGGCAGGAGCGCGCCATTCATATTCACGGATTTAGCCACCGTGACGTAGCGGAATGGCAGGCCGCGCTCGGTGCGGCCGTACACGTGAACCGGAATCGAGAATGGGAGGCGCTTGCAGCGTCGCTTATCTTCCATCGTTTACCCCCGAGATTTGTCCGGACTGGTTGAGTTTCCAGCCCAATAAGTTAGCTGGGCCGGAGGGGCGGCGCAATAGTACTTTCAGTTGATTTTTGCGCGAAGAGGCAGCGAAAGCCGCACATTACGCGGAGGTTACAACGGCACCCGGTACTGATAGGTGGATCGCGAGGAGGCCGGATTGGTCCCCCTCGTGGCCCAATTAGTTTCTTGCCGCAGCCTACTTCGTTGGCTGTTTCGCGATAATCTTGCTCGCGATTTTGTTGTAGGTCGCTTGGGGAATGATCTTCTTCTTCACGAGATCCGTTTTTGCGTGATAGGGCCGGCCGTCGATGATCTTTTGCGAATAAGCAGCGCCAATACCCGGCAGGGCATCGAGCTGCTCCTTGGACGCCGAATTGATGTCCACGAGGTCGCTGGACGCCGGGGCAGCCTTGGACTGCGCGGCGGTGGTTGCGAAGGCATTGTGCGCGATCGCGGTTCCTGACCATCCGCCGATTACAAAGAGCGAACATAGAGCCGCACAGCAAATTGCGATCATCACTCTTTTCGTCATTTCGTCTCTCCTGTTTTCTTTCTGGTAGCTATCTAAGATTAAAGGGCCCTATTGGTCGTTCTTTGCGGCATGGTAGCCGGCCTTTTGAGCGTCGGCCTCGGACATGTATTTGCCGGTCTTGGTCTTGCCGTAGTAGCGGGTTCCTTCCTTGTGATAGACGCCGGAATCGGTATTGACCCAGACCTGCCCACTTCCCGCCGGAGGCGCAGGCTGGCTTGCGCTGCTCTTCGCGGCCGAGGTGCTGCTGGATTTAGCAGGCTTCGTGGAGGCCGCTGAGTTCGAAGACGCAGGCGGGTTGGAGCTTGCCGGTGCGGGGGCCGCGGCACCTGAGTTCGAGCTCGAAGGCGTGGACGCTGCAGCGGACGTGCTGGTATCGGCAGCCTTGGCGGATTTTGATTTCTTTGTGCTGGCCGATTTTGTGCCGGCATCCGCTTCCTTTGAAGCGGTCTCGTCGGTGGAAGAAGCTTTGGCGGACTTTGACTTCTTCGCACTGGTTGACTTCGTGCCGGCCGCATCGGTTGAGGCTGTTGAGTCGGCCTTGGCATCTGTCGAAGAGGCCTTTGCTGATTTGGATTTCTTTGAGCTTGTTGATTTTGAGGCCGACGCCGAGTCCGCTGATGCCGCGGTGTCGCCGGAGGACGACTTGGCGGATTTGGACTTCTTCGAAGTGGTTGATGCGGTCTTGTCGGATGAGTCGCTGTCAGAGTCAGATTTCGCCTTCTTCGATTTCGACGTGGACGTGGAGGATTTCTTCGAAGAGGCGTCGCTGGAATCCGTCGAGCTTGCGTCGGTGGACTTCTTCTTCGATTTGGTCGTCTTCTTTGCCGGAGTGGTGCTCGAATCGGTTGAATCGGTGGCCTGCGCCTTTACAGGAGCGGCGCTTGCCAGCGCCAGTCCGAGCCCAACGGAAATCAAGAATGCAAATACGTACTTCTTGTATCGGTTCATGTTGTTTCCTCCCCAGTTTGCGCGGTTTCGTCGAACGCCGAAAGGCGTGCCATGACGCGCTTTTACGCGTGCACTATACGTTTAGCACTCTGCGTTCAGCCCTGCGGGAGCGAGACTTTCGCGTTACGAGTTGGACAAGCTTGCTCAGCTCGTGCCTCCCAAAGATCTCCGCGCTTCCGCCCAGATTCGTTTTAGCGGCGTATCGAGTGATGCCGCCTTGGTTGAAACCTCAACGATTATTTGAACGACCGCTCAGGCTGGAGTGGCCGCAAAGAAATGGCGCGATAAAGCTTGCTGAACGAACTGTTCTGGATGAGACCACGCTCTCGCCCAGTCGGTTCGGCTTGGAGCGGATTCTAATGCTTGCGGGGCGACAATTCAATGTGAGAACTGAAAAACGGCGGGAGCAAGGCAAGGGGCCAGGGGCGGTCGTCGAACGGCGGAGAGGGACGGGAACGTCGAGCGGATGGACGCTTTTTGGGCTTGCATTCCGCCCGCTTATATATGAATATGAACTCATGTTCATATCATGGATACGATCCTGAATCCCGGGCTGATTCGAAGCGGCTTCATTATTTGGCTGGGCGCTACGTTTGCGTTGCGCTTCTGGGGGCAGCATCTTTTGCGTCCGGGCGACTGGAAGGGAACGCTGATTCTTTTTGCGGTGACGTTTCCGCTGATCGCATGGCTGGTGCGCCGTTTGTGCGCTGGAGCGGGGCTGCCTGAATCGGAATGGCTTCGCGGTGCGACGGCGCTGCTGCTGCCTACGCTCTTGCTGGATCCGTTTTCCAGCGCGTTTTTCCCGGTTGTGTTTCCGAATATGTCTCCCCAGGTAGCGGGTGTTTTTGGAGGCTGGATGCTTTGGTGCTGCGCGGCAGGATTAGTTGGTGTGAGTGTAAGGCCGCAGGCACGCGGATCAGAATGCAGACGGTGAAGACGAAGATGTACCTCAGGATTGAACTGGCGATGGAACCCCGGTGAAGAAGCGTCCCGATCTGCTTGCCGGGGAGGATTTGCCGTCCGATCCGCGGCAGAAGCGATCGGTTGATAAGCGCGAGCGGCTTAAGGAAGCCGGGCTGGGACTTTTCGGGGAGAAGGGGTATGAAAGCACTTCGATCGAAGCGATCGCGCAGCGAGCCAATCTTGCCGTGGGGAGTTTCTATCAGCACTACCGCTCGAAGAGGCAGTTTTTGCTGGCGCTGATGGATGAGCTGCTCGAGAAATTGAGCCAGCTTGAGTTTTGTCCGGAGGCAGCGGCGGATACGCGGGCTGTGATCCGCAGGCTACTATCCCGTTCCTTCGCGCATGACCTTCGCTATCTCGGCGCGTATCGTGCCTGGCAGGAGGCGGCGCTTACGGATTCCGGGCTGGCTAGGAAGCAAAAGCAGATTCATGCCTGGACGACGGGACGCGTGGCGGCCGTGTTCGAGAGGCTCGCCGAGCTGCCGGGTGCCCGGAAGGGCCTCGACGTCCCGGGATTGGCGCGGGGGATGGATGCGCTGTTCTGGAGCTTGCTGGGGCAGGCGGCGCGGATGCCAAAGCCGGAGCTCGATCGGTGGGTGGAATCGTGCACGCACCTCATTTACCATGCGCTGTTCACCGATCCGCCGAAGACTGAGAAGTGAAGAACTTCTTGAAGTGGCAGCATCTTGAATTTCTAGCGGAACCTGGAGCGAATTGCGAAGTTCAGTACGCTACTTGCGATTCCTCGTCAGACTTAAAGAAGTACATAAACCGCCCGCTATGGTGTTGTCGTTGAGCCGACATCTCCAGAAGAAAATCACGTAGGCATTGCGGCTCCGATTGAAGTTCAAGCAATACTTTTGTCCCCAACTTTGCGGAGTCACCGTCCTTGAAATTTCCGCTGACTCGTGCGAGCGTTAGCTCCGGTTCAGGATCGCTGTTAATTTGGAAACGAGGTTTTCGCCGGGAATTACCCCGGCGAGCCGAGACACGCGGCGGCAAGCCGCCCCAGTCCAAAAAACGAGGAAAGGTAATTGATGACGACGCACCCATCTGGTCCCGCTGCTCCTGCAGCGTCTGGGACAAAACGAATTGCGGTGATTCCCGGCGACGGGATCGGCAAGGAAGTGATTCCGGAGGCGGTAAAGGTGCTGAAAGCTGTGACGGAGGCGGCCGGGAAGAAATTGGTGCTGACGGAATTCGATTGGGGCGCTGACCGGTATCTTCGAGATGGGACGACTCTACCGGCGGATGCGGTGGAAATGTTTCATCGGGACTTCGATGCGATTCTGCTTGGGGCCATGGGCGACCCGCGGGTTCCGAGCAACGTGCATGCCGCGGATATTCTGCTGGGGTTGCGTTTCAAGCTTGATCTATATGTGAATGCGCGGCCGTGCGTGCTGTTCGATAAGCGATTTACGCCGCTGAAGGACCGCAGCGAGAAGGATGTGAATTTTATCGTCTTCCGCGAGAACACCGAGGGGCTTTACGTGGGGATGGGCGGATTCTTCAAGAAGGGGACCGCGGACGAGATCGCGACGCAGGAGGATCTGAATACGCGCAAGGGCGTGGAGCGGATCATTCGCTACGCTTTCGAATACGCGCGCAAGCGCGGTTTGAAACGCGTGTGCATGGCTGATAAGTCGAATGCGCTCGCGTTTGGTCACGACCTGTGGCAGCGCGTGTTCAAATTGGTGCGCGCCGAATATCAGGACATCGAGGCCAGTCATCAGTACATCGACAATTTGCTGATGCAGATGGTTCGCGATCCGTCGCAGTTTCAGGTCATTGTGACTTCGAATCTGTTCGGCGACATTGCGAGCGATCTCGGAGCTCAGCTTGCGGGAGGCCTGGGCCTGGCTCCGTCAGGCAATATTCATCCGGGGCAAGTGTCGCTCTTTGAGCCGGTGCACGGCTCGGCGCCGAACATTGCGGGCAAGAATATTGCGAATCCGATGGGCGCTATCCTCACAGTCGGAATGATGCTCGACTATCTTGGCTGGGCGGATGAGGGGCGCGCGGTGGAAGGCGCTGTTCGTGCGGCGCTTCGTGAGGGGAAAACCCCGGCTGAACTTGGCGGCCCGCTGGGGACACGGGAAGTGGGTGATTGGGTCGCGGGTCAGATTACAAAAGCGAGTATCGCTCACTCTTGACATTGCAGGCTTCACTTGAACGCAAGTGCGACCGCTGTTCGGCACACCTCATATTTCACTTGAATGCACTGCTAGGGTGACGAAGGAAGAAAATGCGGGCTAGAGTTGAGGCTATTTTGAAACGTTATTCACGTTGCCGTCCAACTCGAAATGTAAAGTGATACGTTCAGTGCGCCCTGGGAATTCGACTTTGAAATTCCTGAAGATGTTACTAAATTACACGCCTGGAAAACTTCAACTGTAGGTGTAGCTGTCGGCACGTCGACGGCCGCCTTCGAAGACTTTTGCCAGGAGTGCTCCCAGCACGAAGCCTCCTACGTGAGCCCACCAAGCGACCCCGCCCATGCTCGCCCCGCCCGGAGCACCGAGCGCGCTGACTCCACTAAGAAATTGGACGACGAACCAGAGTCCGATGAAAATGATGGCAGGGATTTGCGCGGTGAAGAAAAAGACGAAAAGCGGAACGAGCGTAAGAATTCTGGAGGAGGGGAAGAAGACCACGTAGGCGCCGAGAACCCCGGAGATTGCCCCGCTCGCACCGATGGATGGGAGGCTCGAGCCCCAACTAAAAAGGGCCTGCGCCAGTCCTGAGCCGATGCCGCAGATGAAGTAGAAAAGCAAATACGAAACAGGTCCGAGCCTGTCCTCGGTAGCGCCACCGAAGATCCAAAGAAACCACATATTGCCGAGAATGTGCAGGAATCCACCGTGAAGAAACATGCAGGTGATGAGTGGCAGGAACGCTTCCAGCAGAGTGTAGTGACTGCCGGACAGAGCTAGCTTCATTTTCAGCGGAACCATCCCGAAGGTTCTGATGAAGGCATCGTTAGCCGCATTCGACAAGCTGAGTTGGTAGCAAAAGACCAGGACGTTCACGATGATCAAAATAATCGTGACGACTGGCACGGAGCGCCGCGTCATCATGTTCTTGAGAGGGATCATATTTCTGCTTCCAGGCTAGCCGACACGGCGGAGCGAGATGCCTCGGCTAATTCCTCATCCGAGTACGCGCGGTCGGAGCGCTCGCCACGACGGCGCAGCCTATCAATTTCGATGAGTGTCGCGATGCCGCCGCGGGCGCCGTGGCCTTCGCAGTTGAGGCCAGCGGCGGCACAACTGAATTCGAGTATCTCGTCGACGGGCCATCCGCGAACGATGCCATAGGCGAACGCGCCGTGAAAAATATCTCCAGCGCCGGTCGTGTCCACCGTGCGTACTCGAAAGCCAGGGCACAGATGGAATCTCACGCCATTCCATATAAGTACGCCGAGGCGGCCGAGTGTCGCACCCGTCAAGCAACACTTGAACTGGGCATGCATCTTGGGAAGTGTCGTCAGCAAATTCGGGTCGCCAGTGAGACGAGCGGGAAAATCCTTCGAGGTGATCGCGAAATCTACGAATTCAAGTAACTCCTCAACTCCAGCATATCGATTGTCAAAGTCCCCGACGACCAAAGTGCCGCCTTCGCGCGCCCATTTTGCCGCTTGAGTCGAAGCTGCGGTATCGTGTCCGTCGATGAGCAGCACGCGCGCGCCTGCAATCTGATCGGCGCGCAGATCTTCAGGGTGCAGCGCAATTCGCAGATCGCGTTTCCAGAGAACCGTGCGTTCGCCGGACTTCTCGTCGATGAGAATAAAGGATGACTGGCTCATGCAGCCCGGCGCCACGATCCAGTGCGCGTCGACACCTTCCCGATCCATCTCCTCTCGTTGAAACATCCCGGGTTCATCGTCGCCTATTTTGCCGATATACCTCGTGCGCAGCCCCCAGCGCTGGCAAGCGGTAACCGCGCTTGCCGTTTGTCCTCCTGCGCGACGCTCGGCGGAGAGGATCTCGACCTTTGAATCGAGGACGGGGAAATGAGGGAGGCGGATGACGGTATCGGTGGCGTTGATACCAACACCGACGACATCGACCGGCGATTGGTTGAAGTGGTGCACGAAATGATTATCTTCGTGCAAGCAAGCAAGTGCGAGAGAATTTATGGGGAAGAATCAAAAGACGAGTGAAGCCGAATGCTTAAAGAAGTACATCAAGCAAGGATCTTTACGGTCGGCGTGAGGTGCTGTCCTCAACGAAAACTTCAAGTGCGAACGAGCACGTTTATTATTTGCGTGGCGTGAGTGCCTGTGATAGAAAATTTTGTTTCGCGTTGCTGCGTCGGCGCGCCGACACCTGATGCCAGTCCACGAATCCGAGGCAATCATTCTTCAAAGCTATCCGCTAGGTGAAGCCGACCGGTTGGTCAGTTTTCTTTCGCGAACGATGGGCCGAGTGCGCGGGGTTGCGGCGGGTGCGCGGCGAACGAAGAGTCGGTTTGGTTCGACGCTCGAGCGGCTTTCGCATGTGCGCATCTGGTTTTTTGAGCGACCGTCGCGAGACTTGGTGCGTATCAATCAGTGTGAGCTGATTGAGTCGTTTCTCGATGCGTTTCGTGATTACGCCTCGGGCGTGGCGCTGGCGATCTTCAGCGAAGTGACCGAAGCTGTGCTGCCGGAGCATGAAGCGTCGGATCCAAATTTTCGTCTCTTGCTGCTGTCGGCTCAGGCGGTGAAGAAGACCGGGAAGCCGGAGTTGGCGATGGCCTATTTCACTTTGTGGACCGTAAAACTCGGGGGTTGGCTGCCGCCACTAGATGCTTGCGCGCGATGCGGCAGGGCGCTGACCGTGTCCGAACCGGCTTATTTTTCGCGAAGCGCCTCGGCGCTGATGTGCGGGAAGTGCCGCGTACCCGGGCTTCGGGTGATTTCCGTAGCAGCTTTGGCCGCCGCGCGTCGGATGCTGGCGGAGCGCCTCGACAAACTGAATGAAGAAATGATTCCGCCGCGCGCCGCGCGGGAACTGAGCGATGTTATGCTCGACGTCATCGAACATCAGATCGATCGAAAGCTGCAGGCGAGGGAACTCTTGGAGAAGCCGGCTTGAAGAAAAGCGAACGTAGCGGAAATCATCGCCAGAAATCTCAGGCGCAACGTGGAGCCGCGAAGGGACTCACCTTTCAGGAGCTTCTATTAACACTTGAAGAGTATTGGGCGAGCCGCGATTGCGTTCTGCAACAGCCTTACGATGTGGAAGTGGGCGCTGGCACGATGCACCCGGAAACTTTCCTGAGGGTGCTGGGCCCTGATCCCTATCGAGTGGTCTACGCGCAGCCTAGTCGCCGGCCAGCGGATGGACGGTACGGGGAAAATCCGAATCGGCTTTTCAAGCATACGCAGCTTCAAGTGATACTCAAACCTTCTCCCGCTGACGTACAGGATTTATATCTGGAGAGTCTTGCCGCCGTTGGAATTAATTTGAAGGAACATGACATCAAGTTTGAAGAGGACAACTGGGAAGCGCCGACGCTGAGCGCGTGGGGCATGGGCTGGCAGGTGATGCTCGACGGACTGGAGATTACGCAGTTCACATACTTCCAGCAATGTGGCGGTCTCGATCTTGATCCGATTTCTGTTGAGCTTACCTATGGGCTCGATCGCATCGCCGCCTATCTTCAGGGCGTTGATAATGTTTTTGATGTGCGGTGGACGGATACGGTGAGCTATGCGACGGTGCGGCTGGCGCAAGAGCAGCAATTTTCGGCGTATAACTTCGAATATGCGGATGCTGCGGCAACACGGAAGCAGTTTGATCTTTATGAGGCGGATGCGGCGCGTTTGCTGGCTGCGTATCCTGGGACGAAAGGGAAGGATCGCTTGCGTTTTCCGCTACTGCAGGCCTACGAGTTTTGCTTGAAATGTTCGCACCTCTTTAACGTGCTCGACGCGCGCGGCGCAATTTCAGTTACCGAGCGCGCAGCCATGATCGCTCGCGTTCGCAAGTTGGCCACTCAGGTAGCGAAAGCCTGGCTCGATCAGCGCACCGTGGCATCGCAACCGGAACTTGCCGAGGCTCGAGCATGAAGAAAAGGCAGGGAAAGACCAGCGCGGCGGCGGCGGTGGGTGACTTCCTTTTCGAAATTGGATGTGAAGAACTTCCGGCTGGCATGATCGCGAAAGCCTCGGGCGAGCTTAAAGCGATACTTGAGAAGTATTTCTCGACGAATGGGTTGATTGATTCAAACGATCGAATCGAGGCGTTCGGAGGACCGCGACGACTGACGGCGATTGCTCATGGCGTACGCCTGCGCCAAGAAGATGTTATCCGAGAAGTGATGGGGCCGCCGAGGTCGGTGGCGTACGACAATCTCGGCGAGCCAACGCGTGCGGCGATGAGCTTCGCGGAAAAGCAGGGAATTCCCGTTTCGAAGTTAGCGATCGTTAATACCCCGAAAGGTGAATACGTTTCGGCGACGCAGCTGATCGAAGGGCGCTCTACTTCGAAAGTTCTCGCTGAAGTGCTACCTCAAGTGATTCAGGAGATCAGCTGGCCGCGGTCGATGTATTGGACAGGAGCGCACGGTCCTCGATTTATCCGACCGATCCGCTGGATTGTGGCGATCCTGAAGGGGAAGGTGGTGCCGTTTTCATTCGCCGGCGTGAACGCGGGCAACCGAACCGACGGGCACCGCTTCCTGGGCAAGCGAAATATTCCGGTGAGCGGGCCGCGCGATTATGAGTTAAAGCTAAAGAGGAACTTTGTGATTTGCCGGCCCGAGGAGCGCCGAAAAAAGATTGAGATCGAGCTTCGTTCGCAGGCTAGCCGCAAAAATCTGCGCGCGCACGAAGATGAAGCGTTACTTGAGATCGTGACTTATCTCAACGAGTATCCCACCGTGATTGCCGGCAATTTTGATTCGGATTTTCTGACGCTGCCGGATGAGATTTTGATTATGGTGATGCGCGACCATCAGAAATATTTTGCGCTGGAAGCTCGCGGCGGGCGGCTGGCACCGAATTTTCTCGCGGTGATAAATCTCAACAAAGACTCGAAGGGGTTGGTGCGGGCGGGACATGAGCGTGTGCTGCGTGCACGCTTTGCCGACGCGCAATTTTTCTGGGAGACGGATCAGAAGTGTCGGCTCGCCGACTATTTACCGAAGCTCTCGCACGTTACCTACGAGCGCCGGCTCGGAAGTTATTTCGACAAAGTGGAGCGCATGCGCGCGATCGCTCGCTGGCTTGCGGAGCAATGGTTCAGTTCCGGAATAACGGGTGGCGATGTGGCGGGATCGGATCGCGCGGCGGAACTTGCGAAGTGCGATCTCGTCACGGAGATGGTGAAGGAGTTTACCGAGCTGCAGGGAATTGTTGGTGGGTTATACGCTCGCGCGCAAGGCGAGTCGGACGAGATTTCATGGGCGATTTACGACCACTACAAGCCGCTCGGACTTGACGATCCGATTCCGCGCAACTTGACGGGGTGCGCGGTTGCGCTGGCAGATAAGCTTGATTCGCTCGTCGCGTGCTTTGCTGTGGGTGCAGCGCCGACGGGCTCTAGCGACCCATTTGCGCTGCGTCGTGCGGCGCTTGGAATCGTTGAGATCATCCTGGAGCGCAAGATTTCGATTTCAATTTCGTCGGCGGTATCGGCCGCCGCCCGCGCTCTGCGGGAGCATGCGCCCAAGATTAATGCTTCGGAGACCGTTGAGAAGCAGGTGCTCGATTTTCTGCTTGAACGGGCGAAGTTCATCCTGCGCGAACGCCGCGGATTTGCCTACGACGAGATCAACGCGGCCTTTGCGGCGGGCGCGGACGACCTTGTAGATGTGGCAGAGCGGGTGGGAGCCTTGAAGGCGATACGCAACACCAAGAATTTTGCGCCGCTGGCGGCTTCGTTCAAGCGTATCCGGAACATTCTGGAGAAATCCGCTGCGGCCGGAGACAAGAACCAAGCGGCGGTGAACAAGGAACTACTTCGAGACCCGGCCGAGCAGCAACTGAATCTTGTCGCTCACAAAATCGGCGAGGAAGTCACGCGTCGGAAGAAGGCGAAGAAGTATCGCGAGGCATTGGAGAAGATTTCCGAGCTGCGGCCGTCAGTAGATTTCTTCTTTGACAAAGTTCTAGTAATGGCTGAAGACGCGGAAGTGCGGCGGAACCGACTTGCACTGCTCGGAAACCTTTTGAAAGAATTCTCGACGATCGCAGATTTCTCGGAGTTGGGCGGCGACGAATCGAAGGATGCTTTGAGGAATTCGGCGCGCGGTTGAGTCACACCATTGAGCTTTTACTTTAAGTATCGTCGTACAGTTTTTCGTCGACAGGCCGACTTGTAATGTAGCGGTTCAAGGTGGCCGGTCTCTGATTTCGCCAGTTTGGCAGTTGAGGAGAAACATGAAATACGTCTATTTCTTCGGCGCGGGAAAAGCGGACGGCGCCGGCGACATGAAAGAGATCCTCGGAGGCAAGGGCGCCGGTCTGGCTGAGATGACGCGCATCGGTTTGCCGGTACCAGCAGGCTTCACGATAACAACGGAGGCTTGCGACTACTACTTCAAGCATGGCCGCAAATATCCGAAGGAGCTTCGCGCTGAGGTTGCGAAAAATCTGGCTAGGCTCGAGAAGCTGACGAAGAAAAAACTGGGCGACGCGACGAATCCGCTGCTGGTGAGTGTTCGGTCTGGTTCCGCGAAATCGATGCCCGGCATGATGGAGACGATCCTGAATCTCGGCCTGAATGAAAAGTCGGTGGCGGCGCTGGCGAAATCGACACACAACGAACGCTTTGCCTGGGATGCTTACCGCCGCTTCGTCCAGATGTACTCGAGCGTGGTGATCGGCTTGCCGAAAGAGGATCTCGAAGCTCGACTGCGTGCGATGAAGAAGTATCTCAACGTCACGGATGACACGCAAGTGACGGCGGAGGGTTGGCGGCAACTGGTCGGCGAATATAAGGAGTATTACAAGCGCAAGACGGGCAAGCCTTTCCCAGAAGGGCCGGAAGAACAATTGTGGGGCGCGATTGGCGCGGTTTTCGAATCCTGGATGGGCGAGAAGGCTGTGAAGTATCGGCGCGTGGAGAAAATCACCGGACTGCTAGGAACCGCCGTGAATGTGGTTCAAATGGTGTTCGGCAATACGGGCGAGAATTCGGGCACGGGTGTGTGCTTCACACGCGATCCTTCCACCGGCGAGAAAGTTTTCTTCGGCGATTTTCTGCTGAACGCGCAAGGCGAGGATGTTGTCGCCGGAATTCGCACCCCGATGCATTTGCGTGAATTGAAATCGCGGATGCCCAAGGTGTATCAGCAACTCGAGAAGGTTCGAGCGAAACTTGAAAAACATTATCGCGACATGCAGGACATGGAATTCACCGTGGAGAACGGCACGCTTTACATGTTGCAGACACGGACAGGTAAACGCTCGCCATCGGCCGCGTTTCGAATGGCTGTCGACATGAAAAATGAGGGTCTGATTAAACTTGAAGAAGCACTTGAACGTATCAAGGACGAAGATGTCGAGCGGCTTTTCTATCCAGTGCTCGATCCGGCTCTGCCGCGTACGGAATTTCAAACGCGAAAAATTGGAGAGGGCATCAACGCAGTGCCGGGGGCTGCCGTTGGCAAAGCGGTGTTCACGGCCGCAGAGGCAGAGGAGTGGGCGGCCAAGGGCGAGAAGGTAATTCTGGTGCGTCGCGAGACGAGCCCCGAGGACGTCGGCGGTATGTATGTCGCGCAGGGGATTCTTACGGCCACTGGCGGCAAGACGAGCCACGCGGCTGTGGTTGCGCGCGGATGGGGAAAGTGCTGCATCGTGGGGGCTGAGAAGCTCGATATCGATTCCGAACAAAAGAGGATGAGTTCGAATGGCCGGGTCGTAAAAGAAGGCGAGTGGATTACGCTCGACGGCGGGGACGGCTCGGTTTATACGGGCGAGATTGCGCTGGTGCGCCCGGAACCGCCCAAGGCTTACGAAACCATCATGAAATGGGCTGATTCGGTGCGAGAAATCGGCGTTCGCGCGAATGCTGATACTCCCAAAGATGCGCGCATGGCTCGCGAAATGGGTGCCGAAGGCATCGGGCTCACGCGCACCGAGCACATGTTCTTCAAAGATTTCGAGCATCCGGAAAAGAGCATTGAACGGCAACGCGCGATTCAGGAGATGATTCTGGCGGAGACGCAAGAAGCGCGGCGCAAGGCGCTCGACAAACTGCTTCCGTTTCAGCGGCGCGACTTCATCGGACTGTTCGAAGCGATGGACGGGCTCCCGGTGACTATTCGGCTGATCGATCCGCCGCTTCATGAATTCGTGCCGCACGATCCCGAGAAGCAGGAGGAGCTGGCGAAGGATTTAGGGACGACGCGTGAGGCCATCGAGCGGCGTGTGGAGCAACTTCACGAGGCGAACCCGATGCTGGGCCATCGCGGTTGCCGACTGTGCATCACGTATCCGGAAATTCTCGAGATGCAAGTACGCGCGATCATCGAAGCGGCGATCGATTGCCAAAAACGGGGTATTAAAGTGATACCTGAGATCATGCATCCGCTGACTCTCGACAGAAAGGAGATGAAAATTCTCGAAGAAGCTACTCGCCGCGTGGCCGATCCGATTATTCAGCAGGCTAAAGTAAAGCTTCACTATCTCGTAGGCACAATGATCGAGCTTCCAAGAGCCGCATTGCTTGCAGACCAGATTGCCGAGGTCGCTGAGTTCTTCTCATTTGGCACAAACGACCTGACGCAGACAGTTATGGGGCTCTCTCGTGATGATGCGGGCCGGTTCCTGCCGGAGTATGTGGATGAACGCAAAGCCGGAATCTTTCACAGCGACCCATTCCAGTCGCTCGATATTCCCGGCGTCGGGATGCTGGTCGAATGGGGCATCCAGCGCGGGCGAGCCACTCGTCCGGATTTGGAGGTCGGAATCTGCGGCGAGCATGGAGGCGACGGGCCCAGCGTTAAGTTCTGCCATCGCGTCGGAATGGACTATGTGAGCGCCTCGCCATTCCGAGTTCCGGTTGCGCGCCTTGCCGCAGCGCAGGCTGTGATTGAAGAAAAGAAAAGCGGGAAGAAATCGGCGCGTAGAAGAGCTCACGGATCACATTCACATTAAGGAGACACCCGCCATACGTCCCCTCGATTGCCGTCCACTGATTATCGGGATTTGCGGCGGCACCGGCTCCGGCAAAACCACCATTACGGCGCGGATTATCGAAGCGCTCTCCGAAGCGAATGTCATCGTTCTCGAACAGGACAGCTACTACAAAGACTATCCGGGCATGCCGCTCGAAGAGCGGGTGAAACAGAACTTCGATCATCCCGATTCGATGGATACCCCGCTGCTGGCGGAGCACGTCCGCCGGCTTCGCGAAGGTCAGGTGATCGAGCGGCCCACGTACGATTTCGCGAATTTCCGGCGGGCAGATGCCACCGTACGGATCTCGCCACGCTCAGCAATCATCATTGAGGGGATTCTGATTTTCGAGAACAAAGCTCTGCGCGATCTGATGGACATCAAGATTTTCGTCGACACCGATGCTGATCTGCGATTTATCAGGCGCTTGGTGCGTGATATCCGCGAGCGTGGACGCACGATGGAGATGGTCGTCGATCAATACATGGCGACGGTGCGCCCGATGCACATGGAGTTTGTGGAGCCCTCGAAACGCTATGCGGACGTGATCATTCCGGAAGGCGGGCACAACGAAGTGGGGATTGACCTTGTTATTCAGAAGATACGTTCGCTGGTGCCGCGCTGATTGGATTCAGGCGCGGGCGGCTACGCCGCTGGGCTTGATCACGCTATCGGCGAACCGTTCCATTTCTTCAAGCTGCGGGCTGAACTGCAACAGCAGCAGATCGACCCCGGCGCGCTCGAATTCACCGATGCGGTCTGCCACCTGTTGAGGCGTGCCGACGAGGCCCGGGCGCAGGCCGCGATTCGAAACGGAATAATCTTCGAGTGAGACGCGCTGCTCGAGCTGCGTATTGGCGAGCCACTGCTCGTAGTTCTTGTAGCCGGCGGCGTGCTGCTTTACGTCGGTGATGCGTTCCACTTCCTTTTTCGCCGCAGCTTCGGTTTCGCGCACCACAGCGTAGCCTGCGACGCCATATTTCATCGGCGGAAGGCCTTTGCGCTCGCGGCGCTCAGCCATGTCGCGTATTTTCGGAGCGATGCGTTCGGGCGGGTCACCGTGCGTCACATAGGCGTCACATTTTGTCGCGATTAATTCTTTCGCCGCTTCCGATTCGCCACCCGCATAAATCACCGGCCGCGGTTTCGCCACCGGTTTCGGCTGCAGCACGAGATCGGTTACCGAATAATATTTCCCGCTGTAGGAGAAGTGATCTTGCTTCCAGGCCTGATCTACGACATCGAGCCATTCCGAGGTGCGTGCGTAGCGGTCGTCGTGCTGGTCGAATTGCACGCCGTATTTTTTGGCTTCCTCAGCCCACCAAGACGAGACGACGTTGAGCGAAACACGGCCGCCGGAAATGTTGTCGATATTCGCCGCCTGCTTGGCCAGCAGTGCGGGCAGGTGAAACGTAGGCCGCACGGCAATCATCAACTCGAGGCGCTCCGTGACGGCGGCCAGCGCCGCGGAAGTGGACCACGCATCGAGCGATGGCGCATCGACGCCCTTGATGTCGTTCAAATTCAGCTCGGCGATGAGAGAGAGGTCGAAGCCGATTTGTTCGCTGCGGCGCGCCAGGCGCGAGACGTAGTTCCACGTCGGCGCCATCTGCTCGTCTTCGACGTTGCGGAGCCAGCCGCCGAATACCGGCATCCAGTAGCCGTAACGCATCACCGCGCCTCCTGAACCAGATAGTCGACGAGGCGCTCAAAGGGATTAAAGCCTACGATGCGGGGGCCATCGGAAACAAAATTGGAGAGTGCGTTGATGTCGTAGTAGTAGAGCCGGCCGTCGCGATCGTCGATGATGTACTCGACGCCACCCACTTCCACTTTCGCGGCGCTGAAAATCCGCTCGACCGCAGCGATCACGTCGTCCGGCGGGCGGTAGCCTTCGACGCGCAGGCCCGTCTTCGGCCCTTCCACCACGCATGCTGTTTCAATCTTCGCGCCGTCGGTGGTTTTGCAGATGTCCATAGGGCACAGGTCAAACGTGTCGCCCGCCGTGAACACCTTGATGCCGTATAGATATTTGTAGCCGAGCGTCTCAACGCGCGTGATGTGGCCGCCGCGCGCGGGAATAAATTCCTGCACGATCCCGGTGCCGTCGAGGCCGAATTGCAATTTATCTTCGCGTGCCGCCGCTTCAATCTGCTCGAGCGAATCGAAGCGCACTATGCCCATACCGCTGCCGCCGATATTTGGCTTGATCACCACAGGGAAGCGCATTCCTCGCGCTGCATCGGCGGCCTGGCTCGGGTGATTGATTACGACCGAACGCGGGTAGGGAAGCCCGAGCGTTTCGAGAAGCGAAAGTTGCAGAGCCTTGGACGTTTCGTTGCGAAATCCTTCGCTACCGTTAATGACGCGGACACCCATACGCTCAAGATGCGCGAGGTAACTGAGCGTATAGAAAATGGCATGGGCGTTGCCGCGCGTCCAAGCAGACGGGCTCATGCGATTGAAAATCAGACCGAACTGTTGCGCCCCATTAGGTGAGACGTCGAAGTGGTGACGCGCGGCGTCAAGACGGACATACGGCACGCCACGACGGTCCATTTCCGCAAACACCGGCTCAAACCAGCGCGGATGCTCGTAATAAACGCCGATTGGCCGCTTCGAGTAATTCAAATTCTCCTCCACCACTAAACACGACCTAAGGCGTAGGGTCGCGGAATGACAAGCGTCGCGCAAGCTATTTTACACGGTTGGAATCGCTAATGGTTGGATGCACGCCGCGAGGAATCGTTTCGCGGTTTCCTACGAACGCAACTTGGCGACGATATCGCGATGCATCTTGGCACGCTCGCGATAAACGGCGCACTGCAGCTCTAAACTGGCTCGATGATCCGGCGGAAGCTTTGCGGCAATCACCTCACAGTGATGCGCAGCATCGTCCCAACGCTTTGCGTCTTCTTCGATAAACGACAGCAATTCCCTAACGTGGTCGTCCATCGTCAACCTCTCGGAACCCAGTGGCAGAAAAGCTGGCGAGTGTATCACCAATTGCGGAGGTCGCGATGTTCAAGTAAGATGTTCAACTCAGAAGAGGCCGTGCATCCGTTGCCAGGGAATGAGAAGTGGAGTACTCTCTTGTTGTTTCCAGCCCGTTCACTAGCCGGGACGGGTTCGCGCGGTTTCCCTGGTCGGGAGACCGCTCTCATACGGCAACGCACCCGCGATCCAGCCAAACTCGCCGCATAACAATCATTTCCCAGCGCAAAGCTGCAATTGACACTACCGGACAAGAGATTCGACCAGACCAACAATTTTCTTTCAGGAGAGACCTATGAGCTCACTACTTGATTCATTGAAAGAGCAAATCACGCCGGACGTGATTCGCGGACTCGCGTCGAACTTGGGTGAATCCGGCGATGCGGTCCAAAAAGGACTTCTCGGTGGAGCAACCACAATTCTGGCAACACTCGCGAGCAAGGCACAAGAACCGGGCTCCCTCAGTCAAATCATGAATCTGATTTCGGGTTTCATGACGCGCGGTGCGAGCGCGATGGGCGCCGCGGCGGGCGGAGGGTCGTCCACTGTGGCAAATGCATCGCAGGCCGGCACTAGCTTGTTGAGCATGCTCTTCGGCAACAACATTTCGAGCATTCAAAGCAAGATCGCGGAGTTTTCTGGCATGCGCGCCTCGTCGGCTGGAAGCATCCTGGCTGCCGCGGCGCCCATGGTTTTGGGCACGCTTGCATCGAAGGTGAGCAGCCAAGGCCTTACAGCGAGCGGACTCGGCAATTTGCTGACCTCCGAACTTCCCAGCCTGCGCAGCTTCCTGCCCTCGGGCCTTTCGATTCCAGGACTTTCAAGTGTCACGTCGCGCGCGTCACAGATGGCGGATGAAGCCCGGAAAGTGGCGACGCCGAAATGGTTGTGGCCGGTGGTTCTGGCCGCGCTGCTGATCGGTGCGCTGCTCTGGTTCGCGAATCGAAACACCTCGACTGTCAACACAGCCGTAAACACGGCCGCGAACACGGCGTCGAACGCAGCTTCGCAAGCGACCACCGCGGTATCCAATGCGGCGTCGTCGCTGGGTGCTTTCGTCAAGGCTTCGATTCCCGGCGGCACTGACTTGAACATTCCCGAGAACGGCATGGAGAGCAAGCTGCTCGTCTTCATCCGCGATCCCAATGCTCAGCCCAGCCGCGAAACGTGGTTCGAGTTCGATCGTCTGACCTTCGACACTGGCGGCGACCACCTCCAGCTATCGTCGCAGGAGCAGCTCGAAAATATCGCGACAATCTTGAAGGCGTACCCGACCGTCCACGCGCGTATCGGCGGTTACACGGACAACCAGGGCGATCCGGCAAATAACCTGAAGCTGTCGCAAGATCGCGCGAATGTAGTGATGGCGCAGCTGGTCGGGTTGGGAGTCGATCCGTCGCGCCTCGACGCGAAAGGCTACGGTGACGAGCATCCGGTGGGAGATAACAGCACGATCGACGGGCGCCAGGCCAATCGCCGTATTGCATTGCGCGTCACCCAGAAGTAGCGGCCGCGCGTTTTTCGCTCAGGCACTGACATAACGACAGTTTTTTCGAGCGCTTCTGGTTCGGGCGGCGAGTGTGCGGTGCGCCGTCGACAGGTAAGATCGCTACGCGATAGGCTCTCGTCGCGAAGCGGACGTTTGTACTTTTATCTGAAAATGATCCGCATGTTCGTGAAGTCAAAGGTTACGGCGTGGTGTTTCAGGAAATCGCTGCCAAACATACCTGCGAGGTGAAAGCCAAATTCGCTTTCCCAAGGAAATGGGCCGTCATAGAGGCCGGGCACGTTTTGCTCCGCGATCTCACCGACTGTGAACTGCGCCACAGTGTAAGGGATTATCTTTAACATGCCCGCGCCGCCTTGCCCATCGCTCGCCTTCGATTCATCCAGATGAATACCGGCTTGCTGGATTGCCGATTCGGCTAACTTTACGCCGGCGCCAGCCAGGCCGCTATCCACGAAGAACAGAGAGATGGGTTGCGTGTTGACTTGTCCCCACGCGACCATGAAGTGATCGCCAGCCATCCACATGGGCACAACAATCCCATTTGTGACGCGTGCATTTGTCGCGCCATTGGCTCCGGCTTGGCTGTTCGACTGTATATTGCGCCAAGAAGATCGCCGGACGACGTTCGGGGGACTTGGCGGACCGCCCGCAGCGTCAAATCGTTTCAAATTCGCTGCGTTTTTCTTGCGTAGAATCAGCTCGCCGGTCCGGTAATCGATGGTGGACAGAAATTGATAGAGCACGTTGGTGCCGATACAGCCATTGATCTGCTTCACGCCGAAGCCGCTGGACATAGAGCGCAGAGGCAACATGCCCACTGGAATGTTCCTCAGTGTCCATGAGCCGAGCGTGAGCGAATCCACTCGTCCATTGTCTACTTGCGCGTGCTGGTCTCCGCTGAACGTGCCTTGCACCGAGCCCATCGGCCTCACATTAAGTTCGTGAGCAAATTCGGAATCGAGCAGAAGCTCGGAACCGCCCGTGTCGATGAAGAATGCGACCTCGGAGCCACCATTTATCCGCACATTCACCACCGGTAGCGGATCGGAAGCGATAAATGGCAGGCGCGTGCTTTCGCCGGCGTCGTGTTCGAATTTATATGGATCGTCGTCGCGGAAGCTCTCGAGCTTCGCGACATTGAGCGTCGCATAATTTTTCAGCTTCGAGGCATCGGCCGGGCCAAGCCCCTGAAGCGTGCGGGCGGCATGGAAGAAGTCGTTTTTGCGATAAAGCGCCTCCGCAAGCATGATTTTCGCGTCGGCGTCGCCGTGTTTCAGGTCCAGAGCCTTGCGCAGTAATGATTCGGCATCGTCGAGTTTGTTCGAAAGAAGGGCGATGTAGCCAAGCTGCGACGCGGCGTGAAAATCTTTCGGATCCTTGGCGGCGATCTCCTCGTAGGCTCGCTGGGCTTCAGCGAAACTGCCGGAATGGAAGAGGCGATCCGCTTGCGCGATTTCTTCGGGCGTCGGCTTCGGTTTCTTGTTGTGCTTTGCGGGTTGCGCGGCGGAATGAACCCCGCCTAACGATGCGAACGCTAAAATCATAAGCGCGCAAGCGCGCTTTGAAAAATTCATTCAGTACTCCTAAATGTTATGAAGGCAGTTTAGCAAAAGCCCGGCAAGGATTGTGCTGCAAAACGCGCAGTCAAAATGCGGTAAGGCGGTCGGTCTATCCATTGATAGGCGTGCTGTGGAAATCTATTGGCCCATCACTTTCTCGATGCGCCGGTCGGGAACGAACCAGATAAGAGCAACCAAAACGTACATGGCCACCGAAATCCGAGGATCCACTCGCCCGCACAGAATCCCCAAAGCATAAATTGCCAATGACGCTTTGCCCTTCCGATCGCTTCCAATCGCGATTGCAATCGGAGAATCGGCGCCGTTACATGCGATGAGCGCCTTCGAGAGAATCGTAAAAGCGATGGCCGCCAGAAACAGCACAACACCGTAAACCGCAACCGGAACTGTAGCGAAATGGTTCTCACCCATCCAACCGGTGACGAACGGAACGAGTGAAAGCCAGAACAGAAGGTGCAGGTTCGCCCAGAGAGTTGTTCCGTTCACTCTTTGCGTGGCGTGCAATAGATGATGGTGGTTGTTCCAGTAGATGCCGACGAAAACGAAGCTCAATGCGTAGCTGAGGAAGGTGGGTATGGCGGGGCGCAACGCCGCCAGCGATGTGTTGTGCGGGACGTGCAGATCGAGGACCATGATCGTGATGATGACGGCGATCACGCCGTCACTGAAAGCTTCGAGCCGTCCTTTGCTCATCTGTTCTTGTCCTTTGACTAGTACGCCGCGCCGCATCATACCAAGCCGCACCGGATCGGAACATGTGCTAGGAGCAAGGGTTAGACGAACGCTTTATGCGATCTAGCGCCTAGACGCTACTTCTGCTTGCCCGAAAGGAGCGGGCGAGAGAGAATGGCGCGGCGAGCACTCTTAATGCTCGCAGCAGTTCAACTGAGGGGGACAACTGTGGCCGACAACTATTCCGAGCAGAAAAGCACGCTGGTGATTCGTGTGCCGCTCTCCGAGGAAAGCTACGCATCAATCTATTTTTCGAATCACGAAGGCAGGCCGATGAACGCGCGGGAATGGTGGCACTTGAAGCAGGTGGTGGAACTGGCTAGCCACGCATTCAGCGCGCCGGAGGACAAGCAGCAGGGCGCAACGCAGGCCATGGTAGCCGGCGCGTAGTAAGACCGAAAAATCTAGGCGGAGCCGAATTCCCAGGTTTTGGCGAGGGTTCGCGCAACGGCAGATGCGATTCGAGCTTTTCGAGATTCACGACCAGCACTGGTTTCCAGATTTCTTGCGGCGCGAAGTGCTCGACGCGCTGCAGATGATCCTGGAGCGCACGAACGCATACAAGCCGATCGCCGGTCGGCTTCGTGAGGCACTGAGTTGCTCGGGCGCTCGCGAGATACTCGATCTCTTCTCCGGCGCAGGCGGCCCATGGCCTTCGCTCGTGGAACTATTTCAGAAGGAAGGCGCGCCGCCCGTCAAGGTTCTTCTCACCGACAAGTATCCAGATGCTTCGAGTGACGGCGCAGGGACGGCTTGTTCGAACGGCATAAACTTTCTCCGCGATCCGATCGATGCGACGGCAATTCCGGAACAGCTTCAGGGTTTTCGCACAATTTTTTCTTCCTTTCACCACTTCGATCCACAACAAGCCGGCCGCTTCTTGAGAGATAGTGCGGCAAGAGGGCAGGGGATCGGAGTTTTTGAGGTTGCGTCGCGGCATACCCTCACGCTACTTACGATTTTGGCGATACCCCTCGCCGATTGGTTTTTTACGCCAACCCGTCACCCGTTTCGGTGGTCGCGTATTTTCTGGACGTATGTCGTTCCCGTCGTACCGCTTGTGCTTCTGGTAGACGGGCTGATTTCCTGCATGCGGGCTTATTCACTTGCGGACCTACGCGCAATGACTGCAGGTGTAAACAGCCGCGATTACGAGTGGCGGATCGGCGAAGAATCGAACGCCAACCTGCCGCTGAGAGTTACCTATTTAGTGGGCTGGCCCAAGAAAATGCTCGCCGCTGATTGATTCCGCTCCGGCCTGCACAAAGTTTCTTGCGACCTCCAGAAATCCTCGGTCTCACTAATGATTCAAGCGCGGCCGCCCGTAATAGACTACGATTTAATTAGCTGTGTCGGCCTCTGAGCGCCAATTCGATTCCGTAGTCATTGGATCGGGGCCCAACGGTCTCGCGGCGGCGATTACGCTCGCACAAGCCGGGCGATCGGTGCTGGTCCTCGAAGCCGAGCCAACCATTGGCGGCGGGATGCGTTCGGCGGAACTCACATTGCCGGGATTTATCCATGATGTTTGCGCTGCGGTGGTGCCGCTCGCGCTTGCCTCGCCTTTTTTCCGCACGTTGCCGCTCGCTCAGCATGGACTGGCGTTTATTCAACCCGATGCGCCACTCGCGCACCCTCTTGACGACGGTACGGCGGTCATCGTCGAACGCTCGGTCGAGCAAACGGCGGCTGGCCTCGGTCGGGACGGTGCGAGCTACGCGCGGCTGTTCGGTCCATTGGCGCGCAATTGGACCAAACTCGAACCCCTACTGCTTGGGGCGCTGAGATTCCCTCGGCACCCGCTAATCGCCGCCCGGTTTGGCTTGGGTGCGCTGCGCTCTGCCTCCTCACTCGCGAAATCGAAATTTCGGGACGTGCGCGCTCGCGCGCTTTTTGCGGGCCTCGCAGCTCACTCGATTCTTCCGCTCGAAGATTCGCCGAGTGCCGCATTCGGATTGATGCTCGGAATTCTGGCGCATGCGGTCGGCTGGCCTATCGTCCGCGGTGGCACGCAGAAGCTTGCTGACGCGTTGGCCGCGCATTTGCGTTCGCTCGGCGGCGAAATTCGCACCTCCAGCGCGGTGGCAAGCGTCGATGAACTTCCGTCAGATACCACAGCTTTCTTCGACGTCTCGCCGCGCGCACTCTTATCGATTGCTGGCTCGCGATTCACGCCCGGCTTTCGTGCCGCGCTTGAACGCTATCGCTACGCACCGGGCGTGTGCAAAGTTGATTGGGCTCTCGACGGACCGATTCCGTGGAGAGCGCCCGAGTGTGCGCGCGCTGGAACGGTCCACGTGGGCGGGACGCTTGAAGAAATTACAGCGTCCGAGCGCGATGCGTGGAACGGCGTCGAATCTGCGGCGCCGTTTGTGTTGCTCGCACAGCCGACTCTCTTTGATCCCTCGCGCGCACCGGCGGGGAAGCACACTGCATGGGGGTATTGTCACGTGCCAAACGGATCGATCAAAGACATGTCGGGCGTAATCGAGGCCCAGATCGAGCGTTTCGCGCCAGGCTTTCGCGCGCGTATCTTGCAGCGCAGCGTAATGCTTCCCGCCGATTTACAGCACCATAACGCCAATTTAGTCGGCGGGGATGTGGAGGGAGGCGCGGTGACGCTTTCTCAACTCTTCACGCGGCCGACATGGCGGCTTTACTCCACCACGGACCCGCGTATCTACATCTGCTCAGCGTCAACGCCGCCCGGCGGGGGCGTCCATGGCCTGTGCGGCCACTTAGCCGTGAAACGGGCCTTGCGCAAGTAGCGTTGCGGTTAGCAAAAAGGCGGCAGCCGATGCTACCTGGCTTGCAGTTCTGTCAGCGCGGCGAGCACCTCTTCGCTGTGTTTACTGGGGTTCACGTCCATATATTCCTTGATGATTACTCCATCAGGATTGATCAGGAACGTGTGCCGCGCGGAAAGCTTCGCAATGCCGAAATTCATCACCGACCCGTACTCTTCGCTCACTTTTTTGTTCGTATCGGCGAGGAGTTTGAAGTTGAGCCCTTCTTTCGCGCAGAACTGCTTGTGCGAATCGGCATCCTGTACGCTTACGCCCAGGATCACTGCATTTTTCGCCTGATACTGGACGAGGTCGCGCTGGAAATTGTGCGCTTCGGTGGTACAGCCGCTGGTGAAATCTTTCGGATAAAAATAAAGCACAACCCACTTGCCTCTAAAGTCGTGCAGGTTAACGGGCGTGCCATCTTGCGAGGTAAGCGTGAAATCGGGAGCCACCGCGCCGACAGCCGGAGTTTTTGAATCGGCGCCGCGCGTCAACGTATAACCCGCCAGAACGACCACTAATCCTATGACGGCCAGTAGCGCTTTATGGTTTGTATTCGATGGAGAGGGTTGCAGCATTTATTACTCCTGGGGTAATTTGGGCAGCCGCTATTATGCACGGTTTAGTGCCTCTGCGAAATAAGTTGCAACGCGCTAAACGATCGCGGCTGCTTCGTCGCGAATCCGCTGCCAGGCGCGTTCAACGTGCTGCAGTTCCGTTTGCGATTGGCCGATGCTCATTCGCAGGGTGAGACGGTCGTTGAGCCGCGTGTGCGTCAGATATAGATCGCCGCTCGCATTGAGCCGGTCCTTGATGCGCTGGTTTGCTTCGTCGCCTGCGCGATGGCGGAAGCAAACGAGATTCAGCGGTGCAGGCGCGGCGAGTTCGAAGCGGTCGTCCGCGCGTACCCATTGTGCGAACTGCTGCGCTAACTCCACGTGCCGGCGCACGTGATGCCGCAGGCTTTCCACACCGTAGTGGCGAATCACGAACCATAACTTCAGAGCGCGAAAACGCCGTCCGAGGGGGATCTGCCAGTCGCGATAGTCGATCACCGCGCCCGATTCTGTAGCGCGGTTGCGCAGAAATTCCGGCAGCACGCTCAACGGGCGAATGAGCGCCGCGCGGTCTCGCACGTAGAAGCAGTCGCAATCAAAATTCGTGAACATCCACTTATGCGGATTGAAGCAGTAGCTGTCGGCCAGCTCGACGCCGTCGTGCGTCCAGCGAAACTCGGGGCAGAGCGCGGCTGTGCCGGACATAGCCGCGTCAACGTGCAGCCAAAGCCCATGTTCGCGAGAAATTGAGGCGATTTCGCGCACGGGATCGATTGCGTTCGATGATGTGGTGCCGATTGTTGCGCAGATGAAAAAGGGAATTTTCCCAGCGGCGCGGTCGCGCCCGATCTGCGTAGCGAGGGCGGCAGGGCGCATCGCAAACTTTTCATCCACCTCGATCGCGCGCAAATTCGCGCTTCCAATGCCGGCAATTTTCGCTGCCTTTTCGAGCGATGAGTGCGCTTGCGTCGAAGTGTATGCGACGAGTCTCCCGTCGCATCCCCGTTCGTTCGTGGCAAGGTTCGTCGCACGCTCGCGCGCTGCAATTAGCGCGCACAGCGAAGAACTCGACGCCGTATCCTGAATCACGCCGCCGCCCGGACCGCTCGACGCGAATTCCGCGGGTAGGGCGAGCATGTCCACGAGCCAATCAAGCACGTGCGTCTCGAGTTCCGTGCACGCCGGACTTGTGGCCCATAGCATCCCTTGGACGCCGAGCCCAGCTGAAAGCATTTCCCCCAGAATTGACGGAAAAGAGTTGTTGGAAGGGAAGTAGGCGAAGAAATTCGGCGATTGCCAGTGGGTGATGCCCGGCAGGATCAGTCGCTCCACGTCCGCCATCATCGCGTCAAACGATTCGCCGCGCTCGGGTGCCTGCGCGGGAAGCCCGGCACGCAATTGGCCCGGCTTTGCCTGCGACAGCACCGGAAACGTTTCCACGCGCTCGTAATAATCCGCGATCCAGTCGACCATTTCCTTGCCGCGCCGACGAAACTCGTCGGGAGCCATGTGAAAGGACTGTTTTGGTTTGTCCGCTGACATCGTTTTGAGCTTCGCCTCGCATGCAAACATATCACGCGCAGCGTCCAGTGGTGTTCGTCGGCCGAGGTCCACTGAAGAGGTTCACTGTGAAGTTGTCCCACCTGCTCTCACCGTGCGCCCAAACCATATCGTGAGGTAAACTTAGCCGGCGAGAAGGTGCGCCAAGTAGATGACCGCTGCAAGCTTCAGCGCAAAGCTGTCCGAAATCGTTCTCCCGGATGCCGACGAGCGTCCCGTTCGGCTCGGCTCATTGTGGGAGTCGCAACCAGCCGTCATCGTATTCCTGCGTCACTACGGTTGAGTGTTTTGCCGCGAGCATGTCGCGCAGTTGCGCGAGCATCAGAGCGAAATCAAGGCACGCGGAGCTAATCTCGCGGCGATTGGAATGGGCGATTTTCACTATGCGCGTGCATTCCGCGAAGAGACTGGCATCACGTTCCCGCTCCTCATTGATGTGGAACGCGCCGCATACCACGCTGCAGAATTGAAGAGCGCAACCCTGCTTCATCTTTTGCGGCGCGCTAACGCGATTGCGCGCAAACGTGCCAATGCCGCCGGCCATCGCCAGCACAAATTGGGCGAAAATCCATTCCAGCTTGGCGCAAGCTTCGTTTTTGGCCCCGGGAATGTCGATCGCTTCACCCATATCAGCGAGACGTTTGGCGATAACGCGAGCGTTTCGGATGTTTTGTCCGCACCTTCGCGTTGAAGCGCGCGAATCATTTCGTGGTCGCCGCTCATCGAATCCAGGGTGCCAATACATCGCAATTTTTCACCGTGCCCTGCCGTGACGGAGACAGATTGTGCCTGAAATGAATTACGCGCTCTCGGTGCTCGATCTTTCGCCGGTTTCAACCGGCTCCACAAGTGCTCAGGCTCTGCGCAACACAGTGGATCTCGCGCAGCTGGCCGACGAACTCGGCTATACGCGTTACTGGCTCGCCGAACATCACAACACGCGCCTAATCGCTAGTTCCGTTCCCGAAGTGATGATCGGCCACGTCGCGAGCGCCACGAGGCGCATCCGCGTCGGCTCGGGTGGCGTAATGCTGCCGAATCATTCACCACTTCATGTTGCTGAGGCCTTTCGCGTGCTCGAAGCGTTGCATCCTGGGCGTATCGATCTCGGCCTCGGCCGCGCGCCCGGCACTGACACCGTCACCGCGCTTGCGCTGCGACGCTCGCGCCAGGCCGTTTTTTCCGACGAATTTCCGCAGCAACTCGAAGAGCTTCTCGGCTTTCTCTCCGACGATTTCGCGGAGGAGCATCCGTTCCGCCATGTGAAAGCCATGCCGATGGATGTGGGCACGCCCGAAATCTGGCTGCTTGGCTCGAGCGACTTCAGCGCCCAGCTCGCCGCGAAGCTCGGGCTCGGCTTTGCGTTCGCGCACCATATTCAGCCGTCGCCCGCGATCGCCGCTCTGCGCATGTATCGCGACTATTTTCGACCCTCGAAATATTTCGCCGCGCCGAAGGCTCTGGTCGCCGTTTCAGTGGTCTGTGCTGACACGGATGAACGAGCCGCCGAGATCGCGCGTCCCGTCGAACTGGGCCTCCTGCGACTTCGACAGGGAAGACTCGGCCAGCTTCCAAGCATCGCTGAAGCAACCGACTACCCGTACACCGCTGAAGAACGACAGCTCATCGCGTCCAATCGCGATCGCGTATTTATCGGCTCACCAGCTACAGTGCGGGAACGTCTGGTCGCACTCGCCGAGCGCGCTGGCATGAATGAAATCATGGTCACCTCGCTGATCTACGATCACACCGACCGCCGCCGCAGCTACGAGCTTCTCGCTGAAGCTTTCAAGTCGGGCGCGTTACCAGGATCTTCATCGCCCGAAATTAGCTCGCCTGTAACACACGCCTAGCCAAGCCGTCTCCCAGCATCGTCGTTTCGAAAAAATTCCTTTGATTCTTATCGGTATTCGCTATTATCGCTGCCTCATTGGATACACCGGCAGGCGCTCCGTCCCAGCCCTGGCGGAATTTATGTTGGGGAGCGCCGCTTGCACCAGAGTCCGGCAGACCAGCCATTTTTCAGGTCATCATTCGTCCTTCTTCGCTTCTCGGTCCGGCCTACAGTCTCGCGTGCGCAATCTCTGCGGCTTCTCCCATGAAGCGCCAGTAACTCCGCGCGCGCCTGCAAGGCGAGCTGATAGCGAGGCCGGAATGAAACTTTTGAAATTGATACAGAAGCGCTTGGTGCCCGCACTTGTCGTTGCCGGCTTAGTAGGACTCTTCGGCTGCGGCCCCTTGCTGATGTATGAAGTCTATTACGGCTTGGACGCCACGATCGAGTTGGTCCTCGAGCTTTTCCACGTCCCCGTTTCGCCGAACGCGCGATTGCGCTTTCAATCTCTACACCACGCGCCGGCAACCCGCCATCCCTTCGGCGCGGCCAACAGTCCGGTCACGCAGGAAGCTGCTCCGTTCTTCGGCAATCTTTCCGTCGTCACCGTGGATCCCGCCGCTCCGGCCGCCATGTTTTTCGGCTTGCAGCGCCAACCCGATTGCTCACTTACTCGGGTGGATTTCGCGGCGAGCGTCAATAACGCCCAGACCGCCGTCACGGTGACTCCCGGCGCGCAAACGCCGCATTACGAAAACACGATTCACGCTAGCGCGTTTTCCTCCACGACGCCCGGTGTCTATCCGCACGGTTGCGCGGACCCGGCCCTTGGCATCAGCGCGCGCCCGCTCGTATTCGGCGGCATCGACGCGGGCGGGGTTTTGCGCGTTGCCACCATCGGCACCGGCGGCATTCTCACCAGTTCCGTCAAAGCTGACGGCACGTTTCTAACGCCAGCCACGCAAGCCACCAACCTCACGCCGATTGGCCTTATAACCGCGGATTTGAACAAGGACGGGATTCCGGACTTGGTTTCGATGAATACGAGCGGCCTCGCGTCGTCCGTCACGATCTTCCTCGGAAAGGCGGACGGCACGTATCAGCCGGGCGTGAATCTCGCATTGCCCGGCAATGCCAGTCGCTTCGGCGTGATCGACGATCTCGATGGCGACGGCAATCTCGATCTCCTCGTGAGCTCGGACAATCCCACATTCGCATTCTCGATTTTCCTCGGTAAAGGTGATGGCACCTTCAAACCCGCGCAGACTTTTACGCCCACCGGCGTCACGCTCGACTCGGATGAAGCATTCATCACTGCCGACGTGAACGGCGACCATCACAAAGATATCGTCACTGTGAGGGGCTCGGTATTTCTCGGCGAGGGTGACGGAGTGACTTACACGCTCGTTCCTCAATCCGGCCTCACGCCCGCCACCAATGGCCTGGGTACTTTCGGCCCCACGATCGTCGCCGCGGATTTCAACAATGACGGCAAGCTCGATATCGCCACCAACGACGGGATGACCATTCGCACTTTCATTGGCAAGGGCGACGGCACATTCACCACCGGGAACGCCTACGCCACAATCGCCGATTCGGCGTTCATGGAGGCCACCGACCTCGATGGCGACGGCAATATGGACATCTGGACGGGCTATTCCGGCGCCGGCGTGTTCGGGCCTTCGGCGATTGAAGCCGCCTATGCGCTCCTCGGCAATGGCGACGGCACCTTCCAGGGCGCGCAAAGCCTTCCGACCGTCTACGCGAATGGAAACCTGATCGATCTGAATAAAGATGGTTTCCCCGATCTCGCCGGGCCTGTCACCTCGGGCAATTCGACGACGTTTATGACGTTCCTCGGGCAGTCCAGCGGAATTTTTAAGGCCGGGCCGCAGGTCGATTTCCCGAATCTCATCGCCGATTCGTTCGTCCTCGGAGATTTCAACGGCGACGGAATTCCCGATCTGATCTTTTTGCCGGCGACGATGCCCACTAACGGCTACTATCTTGCGATAGGCGACGGTAACGGCGGCTTCGGGACTCCGACGCTGATTCCCGCGCCGGCGCTTCTGCCGCCACCCGATCTCGACATCAACCTCGCCTTCAGCGGGATCACCGCCGCCGATTTCAATCACGACGGAAAGCTCGATATCGCTTATTCCTTCATGGATACGAGTTTCGTGACGCGCAACATCACGCAGGGCTTCGTTGTGCAGCTTGGCAATGGTAACGGCACGTTCAAAGCGCCGGTGATCACCACGACCTATTCCAGCCTCAACGCGCCCCTCGTCTTTTTCAGTAACTTCATCGGCGCCGTGGCCGATGTGAACGGCGATAACTTCCCGGATGTTTTTCTGATCCTGCCCACCGTGATCACCACCGGAACGCTGCAGCACCAGACGGAGCTGTTCGTTGCCAATGGCGATGGAAGTTTCAAAGCGCCTTCAAACCTTACTCTGACTGGCAACATGCTCGCCCCCACGAGTTTTTCAAAGAGCGGAGCCCCGATCGCAGTGGCGGACTTCAGCGGCGACGGAAAAGCGGATGTCGTCGCGGCCGGATCGAGTGCTGACGGCACCGTCCCGGAAATCGCGATTGCGCTGGGCAACGGCAACGGCACGTTCCAACCGGCTACCGTCGTTCAATTCCCGGGCTTCGGTCCCATGAGTTCGCCGGCCCTCGCGGATTTTGACGGCGACGGAAAACTCGACCTTTTCGTCTCCGGCGCAGGCTCGATCGCCGGAATTTTCCCTGGCATAGGAGACGGCACCTTCGAAACCTTCCCGCTCACGAATGGAATGGTGCTCGCGCCGCAAGCGTTTTTGCTGAACGTGTGGGGGCCCGCGGCTGCCGCGGACTTCACAAACAACGGGAAAGCGGGTCTCGTTGTCGGCAACGTCGTGCTTCTAAATAAGGCCGGCTCGGTGCCTCCGACTCCGGCGCCAACGACAACGGCTCTGACCGCGCTGCCGAATCCGGCCACCGCCGGACAGACCGTCACGCTTACGGCTACCGTGACATCCACCACCGCAGGCTCAATCACTGGCACTGTCACATTTCTCGATGGTTCTACCTCGATCGGGACTGGCAACGTCGGCGCGGGCGGCGTGGCCATGCTGCAAACATCCACGCTCAGTGTCGCGACTCACTCGGTAACGGCGATGTACAGCGGCGATTCGAATTTCGCCGTGTCCACTTCGACGCCTGTGACCGTGACAATATCCGCGCCCACAAAGGCGGCTACCTCGACGGCCATCACCGCATCTCCCAATCCGGCTGCCACCGGTTCCAATGTAACGCTCACCGCAACTGTCACCTCACAAACGGCGGGAACGATTACGGGAACTGTCACGTTCCTTGACGGCGGCGCGAATTCGATAGGCACCGGAAGCGTTGGCGCGAACGGCGTGGCAACCCTGCAAACCTCATCATTATCAGCGGGAACGCACTCAGTCACGGCGATGTATGGCGGAGACGCGAACTTCTTGAACTCCACCTCTTCGGCTGTCTCGCTAGTCATCAACGCAGCCGCTCCGGCCTTCAACCTCGCGATCGTTCCGGAGAGCCTGACTGTAACGAGAAGTGCACCTGCGATGGCCACGATTACAGTGACACCGTTGAACGGCTTTACCGGGCAGGTGCAGTTCTCCTGTTTGAATCTGCCTGTCGACGTCGTGTGCGATTACATGCCCGGCTCGGTGACGGTTAACGGTGCCCCCGCAAGCACAACGCTCTCGGTGAAACTCGACGCTATGACCAACTCGCGTCGCGGCTCCCGGCCGATCGACACGATCTTCGACGGTGGTGCTGCGGATGACGGCGACAGTCGAACAGGCTCCGGGCTGTCTCGCACTTTGCCCATCTCGGTGTTGTTTGCCTATGCGTGCCTGCCGCTATGGCTGGTGCAGCACCGCAAAGCTCGTGGCAATTCGGAAACAGTGCTGTCAGTTCATAACGCAGGCAGCATTACAAAGCGCGCCGCGCCGGCTCTCTTTGCTGCCGGCGCACTCGTCGGCATTGCGATTCTGGTCGCCGGCTGCTCCGGTTCCTCGGGCCACAACACCACAACCAAGATCACAATCCAAGCTGATTCGACCAACGGAGTCAGCGCCATATCGGTAGTTGCGCTGGTGGATCTCACGGTCAAGAAGTAGCCGCGCCGCGACCAGTACGCCACTGGCTTCGGCATCGCATGCTTCAAACCCTCGGTCTGTGCGGTTGAAAATGCACCCCAAATCGTGCTATTATCACTTTGCGTTTGTTGCTCTTGAGACTCCTTTTGACGCGTTCGAGAAGGCTGCCGGGCAACCGCCCTGCGGCCTTTTTTTGTGACGGGCAAGGGAACCAAAGCACCAAATAGCTTTCCGGAAGTCCCTGCTAAGGGTCTTCCTATGAATGAATTAGGAGCGGGGAAAGTGGCTAGAGAGCAAGGTACAGTCAAATGGTTCAACGCAGCCAAGGGCTACGGGTTCATCCAGCGTCAGTCGGGCGAGGACGTCTTTGTGCACTTTTCGGCCATCCAGGCCGACGGGTACAAGTCCTTGAACGAAGGGCAGGCGGTTGAATTCGAAGTCAAGCAGGGCCCGAAGGGACTGCAGGCAGAGAGCGTTACCGCCCTCTAATCCCGTTACAACGCGTGGTGGTGTTCCGATTCAAGCTTTAATGCAGGCTTCGAGGGGGCGGCCAGCCCCGCCCCATTCGAATGATTCAAGAGCAAATGCAGAGCAAACTTACTAGTCGTTGCCGTCTTATTAATTGATTGCGGTACTGCGGTCTAATTCACGAGGAGGCACAGTGCAGACATTGGTTGAAGGGCAGGCGATTAAGCACGAGCAGTACGGGACTGGAGTGGTCACCGAATCCAATAACGAGCGGACGACGATCGATTTCGACAATCATGGACTGAAGAAGTTTGTTACATCCATTTGGACCGCGGAATTGATCGGCGAGCCACCCGCTCAGCCGCCTGCACGTCGCCGCGGCCGCCGCAAATCCAAGAAAGCAGCAGCGTAGCGCTACTCCTCATTTTGCCAGACGAACAATCAGTGCCACTGCCTCGGGCCGGAAATTCGGCCTTGAGGCGTTGGTGCGCTTGCCGCGATTCGTTGACGTTGAGAGCCGTACCCGCTTCCCGCGGCGGCTAAGGTTCAACCAGATTTTTACGAATCGCAAAGCGAACCATATCGCTAAAGCTCTCAAACTCCATTTTGTGCATGATGTGATTGCGATGGCTCTCGACCGTCCGCGTTGAGACCCCCAACACCGCCGCTGCTTCCTTATTGCTTTTCCCTTGCGCGAGTAACTGAATAATTTCCGCTTCACGCGGTGTGAGTGAGGTGCCGGCAATCACGGAATCATCCGAGCCGTCGGCTTTCGTCTGCGCAAAGCTTTCCGCCATCGTGGACGCGAGGCATCCGGTGAAATACTGCTCGCCGCGACGCACCCGGTTGATAGCCGTCACTAACTCCGCATTCGCGTCTGACTTGAGCATGTAGCCGCGCGCACCCGATCGCAGCACCTCGCGCGCAATTTCCTCCGTGTAATGCATTGAAAGCACCAGGATATCGGTGTTTGGTGAGATCTCGCGTATTTGCCGCGCTGCGTCGAGGCCGTTCATATCTGGCATGGTCAAATCCAGCAAGACCATGTCCGGCTTTGCTTTTTTCACGTTTTCAACCGCTTCCACTCCGGTCGTCGCTTCGCAGCACACCTCGACGCCGGGTTGCTCCTCAAGCAGATGCTTCAACCCACTGCGCACCACAGCATGGTCATCCGCCACAAGGACTCGATACGATTTCTGCGCTACGCTCATTCAGACCTCCTTGTTGTTGCTCCGATCATTTTCCCGTCTGTCCGCCGCCGGGAAGATTGCAGTCACGATTGTGCCCTTTGCGGGTGCGCTCTTGATTTCAAACGCTCCGCTGAGTTGCGCTACCCTCTCGCGCATCCCGGCGGTTCCGACGCCTAGCTGCACGTCTTTTTCCCGGGCGGGCCCGGAAAGCAGGGGCATTCCTTTGCCATGGTCTTCTATTTCAACGCGCACACGTGCGTCGCTGCGCACCACGCGAATGATCGCATCGCGGCTGCCGGAATGCCGGTGTACGTTCGTTAAAGCCTCCTGCACGATGCGAAAGATGGCGATTTCGGTGTCTCGCGGCAGCCGGCCAAATGCTTCATCCATCAGCAAATTCGCAGCGATTCCACTGCGCTCGGAAAACCCTCTCGCATACCAGTGCAGGGCGGGATAAAGCCCGCCTTCGTCGAGCAGGGGAGGATGCATCAGATGCGATATCGTGCGCACCTCGCGGATGATTTCATCGGCAACCCCGGTGGTAGCCCTCACTAGGTCGCGCGCTGGTTTGTTTGATTTGGGAAACAGGTTTCCGATGCGGCCCAGCATCATTTTAAGTGCCGCCATGCTCTGCACGGCCGTCTCATGAAGATCGCGAGCGATACGCCGCTGTTCGGCGTCGCGGGCGTGAAGTAGTTGCCGAGAAAGCCGGCGCAATTCGGTTTCTTTTTCGGTGCGCTCGGTGACGTCTTCGGTTGTCCCGATCATCCGCAGCGGTTCTCCTCCGCCACTGTGTGACGGCCATGCGCGCGTGTGAAGAATTCGCGCACTTCCGTCCAGTAGCTCCCAGCGAATTACCGACTCGATCGGATAGCGATGGCTCGGGGTGGAAGGCGAGTCGTGATGCATTTCGTCTTTAAGATCGAGCTGGATGAGCCGAGCGAATTCCGCGAACGTCGGCACGGTCTGGGCGGGGTCGTATCCCAATATCCGATAAAGCTGCAGAGACCAGGTCATCTCGCCCGTTCTCAGGTCCAGCTCCCAGCTGCCCAGGTTCGCCAAACTTTCGGCTTCTGTCAGAAGGGACTCCCGCGTGGCGAGCTCCTCCTCCGTCTTTTTTCGCTCGCTGATGTCGCGTGTGATTACGGCAAAGCCCAGTAATTGGCCCACATCGTCGCGCAACGGGGCGATAACCACCTCCGCCCAGAAACGCGAGCCGTCCTGGCGCACCCGCCAGCCTTCACCTTCAAATCGTCCTTCGCGTAGGGCGTGCTCGATCTCCCGAATTGGCTTTTCGCTCGAAATATCCTCGGCTGCATAGAAGCGCGAGAAGTGCATGCCAAGCGCTTCTTTTCCCGAGAATCCCAGCATCTGCTCCGCGGCGTTATGCCAGTTCGTGACGTAACCATGCGGGTTTAAGGTCAAGACCGCGTGATCTTTCAGGCTGTTTAGAAGAACGCGGTAGTGCCTTTCGCTCTCCCGCCAGGCGCGTTGCGCTTCCCGGTTTTCGGTCACGTCGCGTGCAACCCCAATCATCCGCGTCACTTTCTTGCTTGCGTCCAGCACCGGAACACAACGGATATGAAACCTGCGAACGTGGGCATCGGGGCGCCGGTAGCGGATCTCCTGTTCGAACGGGAACCCTTCACTGGCCGCGCGAGCCAAATTCTGGCGTACGATGGCAGCATCGGCTGGCTCGATTCGATCGAGAGCCTCTTCTACGGTGATGGGTCCTCGGTTCGGATCCTCGCCGATCAGGTGGTAAAGGTTTTCCGAAAGCATCCGCGTTGCGCCCTGCGAATCCAGCTCCCAACTGCCGAAATGCGCGATCTGCTCAGCTTGCGCCATTAGTTCTTCGCTTTTTTGCAGATTGATCGCGGAAGTTCTTTGTTCTGTTACGTCCTGAGAAATTCCGCGGATCAGCCGGACGGCTCCGCTTTCGTCCTTGATTGGAATCGCGCGCGAGAAAAAGGTGCGCGTCTCGCCGTCGGCAGATTGGAAGCGCAGTTCGTTTTCTAGCGGTTTGCCCGTTTCAATTAGAGTCGTCACGTCCTGCCAAACACGCGCCCTATCGTCGGGGTGAAACATTTGGCAGGCTGTGTCCAAGGCGACCGCGTCGCTCCCTGGTTCAAGCCCTAACATGCGATACATCTGCTCGGACCAAAGAAATGCCCGGCGCTGGACATCGTATTCCCAGCTGCCCACATTCGCGATTTCCTGGGTTTGCTTGAGTAGGGATTCCATCTTGAGGGCGTGCTCTTCAATCTTTCGCAGTCCTGTGACGTCCTGCACCAGGACTCGGATCCTGCGGTCGCTATCGGGCGCGTCAACGGACACCGCGCGCGCTATGAACGAATGACGTCCATCGGCCAAATTCAATGAATATTCGAAATCCTCCGCAATTCCACTCTTATGAACACGTTCAAAGAGTGTGCGAAACGGACCGTACGCATCTTCGCCGATGATGCTCAGTAGCGGTTGGCCCAGCATTTCCTCCACGGGGCGAACGAGCAGAGACTTATCTCCCGTCCACACGTCGAGCAGCACACCGCTTCCATCGAACTCCGCGATTAGGTCTACCAATGAGCCGAGCAGCTCACCAAGCCGGTGTGTTGCGGACGCGGCGTCCGCTGCAGCCGGTGCGTTACCTCGGCGAGAATTAATTTCCATAATTGATGCAAGAGGGCGGTGGGACTGAAAATCTGCGGCCAGTGGAGAAAGCGGTGGCCCTGGCCCGTGTTCCGGGATAGATGGAGGGACTCGAATTGTGCTGTCTATGCCTCTCGACATGTTCCGTTCCGAAGCAAACGCGGCAAGTTTCAGATCGTTCAGCTACGGCATCGGAGTCAGTAGTTATTAGATATAGAGCTTGAGCGTTTCACATACGAGCGCCCGTACATTCGTATGTCCCTCATCCGGAGATTACTTCCGCGCCAATATCAAGTCAAGAAAATTATGATACTTACAGGATACGTTACTCCGTATATTCCCGCATACGAAAATTGGGTATTGTTGCGAATTGTTTTGCATGCGTAATCGGCTTAGGGTGGCCTCCTAGCTGGAAGGGGAGTATCTCTCATGTTTCTGGCGCAACGCCCTTTGTAAAACGGACGGCGACCTGAAACAGCTATCTTGCCGGAGTCGCGCGCGGCACTCGTGCCTCCGCACGCCCAGATAACCTGCGGCGCGTGGCCCGGCAGGATGGCGAGAGCCCGCTAGTACTAGCCTGCGGCCGAGCCGCCGCTCCTGCTCCTGCCTCGCACCCGCAACCACAGGATGATCCCAACTGCAATTGATGCAAGGCTTGCGGCCTGTGCATTCGTCATCCCGAAGAATGATCTTGGGTTAATGCGAATAAACTCAACGAGAAATCGCGCGATACCCGTCAGCACCAAATAGGCCGCAAACACGATCCCGGCGGACTTCTCTCCTGCAGCCGAGATCTGCCTCGCGCCAATACGCCAAAGGATCCAGGCAATCACGCATGCTGCAATCAACTCATAAATCGGTGTCGGATGCACCCGGTCAGTGGTCGGCACAAGCCCATTCGGGAAACTCATTCCCCAGGGAAGCGACGTCGGTACACCGTAGTCTCCATCCCCGGAAAGAAAACATCCGATGCGCCCGATACCGTACCCGAGCGCCGCGGCGGGCGAACCCGCATCCATCATCGTCAGCAGCGGAATTCCTTCCCGCCGCGCCAGCCAAACGAACGCTCCAAATCCCGCCAGCAGCCCGCCAAACCACGCGAAGCCGAATTGGCTGAACAGTTCGCCCCCTGGATGAGCGACAAAATCCACAGGCGATTCGAGCACGTGATACAACTTTGCTCCAACAATCCCGGCCAGGCAGGGAATCGCGATAAATAACTCCGCATCAGTCTCGATCCCGCGCCTCCGAAAGTCCGCGCGCAGCACATAAAACGAGACCAACATTGCAAGCGCGACCATAAGGCCGTACGTGGGAATTGTCAGCCAGCCGATATGCAGAAACGGAATCACTGGTCGCCAGTGTACAGTTCACCCGATGCCGTGAACAGTGGCATCCCGGCAGCCGCGTTCCGAGGCACTTCGCTCCAGAAAAGGGTTGCGGATTCTGTCTTCAGGTAGGCATCTTCAAGAAAAAATAAACCGCAAGAAAACCAAAAATCGCATCGGGCGCCCAAGCGGCCAGCACTGGCGGCAACTGCCCGGCCGAGCCGAGCGCTTCAAATAGCGCGGCAGTGGCCCAATAGACGATCCCCACTCCCACAGCGAGCGCCAAGCCCCCGATTGCCCCACGCGTTCCCACCAGAAATGCAAACGGCGCGCCGAGAAACACGATGATTGCTGCAATCAAAGGGAACGCGAACTTCTTCTGCCACTGCACAGACAGCCGCGCGGTATCAAAGCCGGCCTTTTGCAGCCCGTCGATATAATCGCCGAGTTGCTTCCAATTCATCTGGTAGGATTGCCGCACCTCGCGCCGAAAATAGCTGGGCGGCTCTGTCAACTCTCCGAGCGACGATACTTTGAACGGCGCGTAGCGCGTGATCCGCCCGTCACTGAAATCGCGTACCCAACCGCCTGCAAGCGCCCAGGTATTTTCGCTTGGCTCCCATGTGGCGCGCGCGGCAAAAACCCGCCGTCGAATCTGAAATGTGGCAGGATCGATTTCAAACACGTTCAACCCGCCAAAAAGCTTATTATCCGGATCAAATAGTTCGTAGTTGTAGATCTTGTTGCCTTCGCCCATGATCCACTGCCGCGCGGGTTGGAAATAGGTCTGCGCCGGCCGCCCTTTGATCTGGTTGCGAAGAGCATCCTGTCGCTGATTGGCGTACGGCAGAATCGTATCGTCGAGAAGAAACATTCCTCCTGCGATCAAGCCTCCCGCCAGCGTAAGCGGAAGGATAAGCCGGTAAAGGCTGATGCCGCTGGCCTTGAAAGCGATCACCTCGTTGTTTTTAGCTAGAATCGCGAGAGTCACGAGCGTAGCCACCAGCGTCGCAAGGGGTGCGAGTTGATATACGAAGTAGGGAACAAGGTAGCGGAAGAACTCCAGCACCATCGAAATCGGAATGTGGTTTCGCGAAATGTCGCTCAGCATATCGAACAACGTGAAGGCGTCGAAGATGACGACAAAGCCGGCCAGCAGCACGCCAAAATAGTAAAAAAATCCTTGCAGGAGATAGAAATCGATCATCATCGGGAATCCAGCAGCGGTCCCCGCACCAGACGCGCGGCGAACTCCCGCTACAGTTTGTATCCGCTCAATCGGCCCCTCGGCGGTTATCGTCGTTTTTCTCACTGAGCCGTTGGGAATCGAACCATTAGCGAGGCGACCGTTCGCTGATGGCATCGGCGCTGCTTCGGACTCGAGCCGTTGATTCTTGCGGAAGCCCGACCAGCGGGCTTCGAACCATGCCACGATCGGATTGGGCTTGCGAATGTTTTCGATCAGCCGCAGAAGATACAAACCAATGATGACCGCGACGATATTTGCGATCCAGATTCCCAGCCAGGGCGAAATGGACCCCTGCTGTGCCATGTGCGCGCCGGTCACAAAAAGAAAATAATAACCGCCGATCAGGATCAGCGTAAGGATCAGCCCAGTCGCGCGTCCGCCTCGTCGAGGCCGCACCCCGACGGGCACGCCTAGAAGCGCGAACACCAGGCAAGCGGCAGGGAACGCGAGCCGCCGATGAAGTTCCACTCGCGCGTCCCGCCAACTGGCCCCACGCGCTCGCAAAAGCGCCAGTACCGGCAATTCGGCGTTTGAGATGGCAGCACGCTTCGGTCCCGGCGCAGACCCGGGAGAAGCGGAGATGTCGATAGGAATTGCGCTCTCGCCAAAGGTGGTGACGTTGTAGCGTGCGGGCTCGTGCGGATCGAATTCATGGGTGCTGCCGGGCCCGAGATGGAGTTCCACTTCAGCGTTGCCGGAAGAATTGTCTCCCTGAATAATCGTCGCGTCTTCGGCGACAGTAATCGTCGATCCCACCTGCCCGCCCGACGCCGCCAGGAAAACTCCTCGCCAGTGAGTCGCTGCAGCTTCCACATCCTGCACGTATAATACGAACCGCGGAAATCGTTCATCGAACACGCGCGGCTGCACCGCAAACGGAGCTTGCGATGAACGCAGCTGATCCTCCAGGCTGCGCAAAGTGCGAACCGCCACGGGGCTAAGCCAGAATGTCATCACCAGCGTGATCAAAGCAGACGCACCGGCGACGAAGCCAACCGGCAGCAGCAGCCGGCGCAAGCTGATTCCGCAGGCGTGCAGCGCGACGATCTCGCTATCGGCAGAGAGGCGCCCGAGGCCAATGAGCACTCCGACGAGCACGGCCATCGGCAGCGTGAACGTAAGCACAGGCGGCAGCGAGCAGAGAAAAAGCTTGGCGACCGTCCACGTACTGCCCGAATGGCGGACGATCAAATCCATTAGCCGCACAAGTTGTGGAACGAAAAAAACAAATGTAAATACGGCGAGGCCAAGGATGGCGTGCGACGCAACTTCGCGAGTGATGTATCGATCGAGCAGGCGCATGATTGCGCCCCGTCATTCTAGCACGGGCTTTCCTTGTGAGCGGTCAAGGGCCGAGGGATTGCCCGGATGAGCCGCGTTAATCTCGTCATTCTTTGGCACATGCACCAGCCCCAGTACCGCGATCCCTCCACCGGTCAATACTTGCTTCCCTGGACGCGCTTGCACGCCCTCAAAGACTACTGGGGCATGGTGAAAGTCCTTGGCGAATTTCCCGGCGTCCATGCGACGTTCAATTTCGTCCCGTCGCTTGCCGCGCAAATCGAGGAGTACGCCAGCGGCCAGTTCCGCGAATCGTGGTTCGAGATTGCATTTGCGCACGCCGGTTCGCTCTCCTCAGAACAGAAGCGCGAAGCGCTCCTACGCGCCTTCCAGCTCAACGACAACTTCCTGCACCGCTGGCCCAGGTTTCAGGAATTGCGTTCGCAGGTACTTTCGGCTGGCTCGGAAGCCTGTATCGCGCAGTTCGTTCTGCAGGACTGGCGCGATTTGCAAGTACTCTCGCAGCTTGCCTGGATGGACGAAGAATATCTCGCCAAAGATCCCATCGTCTCCGAACTCGCGCGGAAGGGAAGGGGATTCACCGAAGACGACAAAGAAGCTCTCCGTGCGAAGCAGCTCGAGCTGCTCGCCGCCGTGCTCCCCGAATATCGTCTGGCCTCCGAACGCGGCCAAATCGAAATTTCGACGACGCCCTTTTACCATCCGATCCTTCCGCTGGTTTGCGACACCGACATCGCCAGGGTTTCAAATCCTCACACACCGCTTCCGCACCCGGCGTTTCGCTATCCAGAAGATGCCCGCGAGCAATTGGTTCGTGCGCAAAATTATCACGAGAAAATTTTTGGGAAACCGCCGAGCGGCCTGTGGCCATCAGAGGGCTCGGTTTCAGATCAGTCGCTTGAAATCGCGATGGACCTCGGTTTCAAATGGTTTGCCACTGACGAAGGCGTGCTCGGCCGCACCCGTAATATCGGCTTCTGGCGCGACGCCTCCGGTTATCCCGAGAACGGCGGTGACCTCTATTCGCCATGGAAACTGGAACGGCCCGGGGGCTCCATGGTCGGTTTCTTTCGCGATCATTACTTGTCGGACCTCGTCGGCTTCGTCTACAGCCGCATGGGCGCAGATGCCGCGGCAGAAGATTTGCATCGCCGCATTCGACTCATCGCCGAACGCCAGCCCGCCGGAAAGCCAGCAACGGTCAGCTTGATTCTCGACGGCGAAAACGCCTGGGAATATTACGCGGGCAACGGACGCGATTTTCTGCGCAAGGCGTATGCGTTGATTGATAAAGATCCCGAAATTTGCGCGCTAACGATGGGCGAAGCGATACAAGCCGCGTCCGACATACCGAAACTCGAAGGAATTTTCCCGGCTTCCTGGATCAACGCGAATTTTGACGTCTGGATCGGCCACGGTGAGGACGTCCGTGCATGGGATCTCCTCCGCGACGCGCGAGAAACCTATGAACGCGCCCTCCAACGTGCCGAAGCAAGCAATGCGCTTCCGCGTGAACGCCTCGCCAGCGCTTACGAAGCTTTGCTCGTGGCAGAAGGCAGCGACTGGTGCTGGTGGTTCGGCCCGGAACACGGCTCTTCAAACGACGCCGAATTCGATCAGCTATATCGCAAGCACCTCACAGAAGTTTATACCGAGCTCGGCGAATCGGTTCCCGACGCGCTCGCATTGCCCATCAAACGCGCTGCAGAACGAGGTCAACGCGAACCGGCCACTTCCTATCTCGAAGTGACCGTCGACGGGCGCGAGACCAGCTACTTCGAATGGATGGGCGCGGGCATGTATTCCACCGATCAGCGCAGCGGAACCATGCACGGACGAAGCTACGTCCTCGGCAATCTGTATTACGGATTCGCGCCGCAGCGTTTCTTCATTCGCGTCGATCCCGTGGCCGACGCGATGTCCGACATTCACGATTTTCAAATGCGCCTCACGCTATGGGACTCCCGCGAGACGCGCATCACTCTTCGCGTCGCCGATCGCAAAGTGGCCCAATGCGTCGTCGAACAAGAGGGCGCATGCTTGTTGCATCCCGCCCCGGTCGTATCGGCGGCGTACGGAAAAATTCTCGAGGTAAGCCTTGCCCGCGAGCTATTCGACCTGAAGAACCGCCGCGAATTATTGCTCAGCGTAGCGTTGTGGGAAGGCGGCCTGCCGCTCGATGTTCTTCCTGTCGAAGGTATGCTGCAAGTACCGCTCGGGGAAGAGAACTACGCCTGGCCAGCCGGATAGATTCCTTCGAAAATCAAGCCACTCCGCGATAAGCGATCATGAACAGTCGGCGAAACGGAAACAGGACGCTCCCATTCGATTGAGGCCGATACAATGGTCGAATCGCTTCCAAATATTCAGCAATGAATCGCTCGCGCTCGGTTTCAGAATCGATCGCCTCGAGATACGGCCGCATTCCCGAGCCTTTGTACCACTCCACAATATCTTCCGCGGCCGAAAAGATATGCGAATAGGTCGTTTCCCAAATATCGAGTCGAGCGGCGTGTTGCGCAAGCACATCGTAGTAATGCGCTAGATTGCTGCTGTGCCACTCGCGCACTTTTCCATTCGGAAACCAGCGTCTCCAGGACGCCGACGCCGCAATGTCGCGCATCAACTGATGTGTCGGCCCATCGTGATTGCCCGGAAGTTGCGCGGCAAAAGCGCCGGCCGGTGCCACGCGAGCCAATAGGCACGGAAAATTTGCCGCGTGGTCGGGAATCCATTGCAGGGACGCATTCGCGAACACCACGTCGTACCGCGGCCCGCCGCCATCGCTCGCCCATCCGACGATATCGCCTCTCAGCCACTCCCGCTCGGGCTGTGATTTGCGCGCAGTCTCAAGCATCGCCTCCGAGCTGTCGAGGCCCGTGATCTCCGCATCAGGCCATCGCGCGGCAAGCACCTCCGTGCTGTTGCCCGGGCCGCAACCGAGATCGATCACCCGCCGCGCATCCGGCACCGCAATGCGCGCGGCGAGGTCGCGACAGGGCCGCGTCCGCTCATCTCCAAATTTCAGGTATTGCTCTGAGTTCCACGTCGGCATTCGAGCCACTAGCCTAACTATCTCCCGGCACGAGTCAAGCATCTCCACGCCCGCCGCCCGGCCAATGGGCGCAGCCGGCCGCAACATTGAACGCAAGAAGCGGATAGTCCGCCCCGACGATCTGGCCCTAATCTAACAATCGCCAGCAAGTAGGAGGACAAAATGAAGGAAATCTCGAGCGAACCAAAGTTCAGCATCCGCGCAATTCCTGATGAAATCTCAACCGCCGCGCGCAACACTCGCAAGTCGCCGCAATACGGCCATCCCGCTCACGTGGAAATCGCAGGCGGCACCGGCCCATGCCGCCAATGCCTGCGCACATTTCACGTAGGCAAAGAGAACCGAGTCCTGTTCACCTACAATCCGTTCGATGGACTCGATCCATACCCGTCACCAGGCCCGATCTTCGTCCACGAAACCCCATGCGCCACATACTCCCCGCAAAATAAATTCCCAGACAGCCTTCGTTCGCTGCCGCTCATGTTCGAAGGTTACGGCAGCGATCGATGGGTCGCCGTTCGCGAGAAAGTGAATGACGGAGCGGCCGAATCTGCAATCGCCAGAATTTTCGATCAGCCCAGGGTCGAGTACATCCACGTTCGCCACGGAGAGGCAGGCTGCTTCATCGCCCACATTAACCGCGTATAAGCGGGTAAGCCGCGAATCCGCGCTACTCGAAATCTCGGCCGCGCCTCGCGCACTACGTCTACTAATATTCGTCCAGAATCGTGTGTTACACTCCCGCTGCCACACGATCTAACCGCCTACCCGGTCACGGGGCGCCCCGAGGAGACGTAGCGATGTTCTTTGTCTTAACCGTCGTTCTCATCATCGCGCTCGTCGGCAGCATCCCGAAATGGCCACACAGCAAGAGTTGGGGCTACTTTCCAAGCGTCGGCCTGGGTCTGGTGCTACTCGTACTGCTGATCCTGGCGATAATGCACCGGCTCTAGTCCGGTTTCTACTGTATGGCGTCTGGAATCATCCGCTATAGACTAGTTTCCCTGAGGGCGAGCAGACGTCGAGCATCACAAGCATCTCAATCGAGGAGAAAACAATATGGCAACCAAGAAATGCGAACACCCAATCTGTAGCTGTCAGGTGACCGACGGCAGCTATTGCAGCGCCGAGTGCGAGGCCATGGAAAAAACTCCGGACGTCGATTGCCTCTGTCCGCATGCAAGCTGCACCGGCCACACCGAAGCGCGCTCTGCCTCAGCCTCTAACTAGCCTTCGCGGCTAGAATCCGGCCGTTCGTGGGGCGGAGGTACTATGCTGCGTTGGGCGGTAATTTTTCTCGTGATCGCGATCGTCGCGGGCATTCTGGGCTTTGCCGAGCTGATGGTTGCGGCGGCGGGAATTGCGAAGCTGCTGTTTTATCTGTTCCTGATTCTCTTTCTGATCACGCTCATCTCCGGCCTGGTAAATAGGAACAAGGCCTGAGAAGGTCGCGGCAGGGAACCCGCCTTGCTCGCTAGCGCCATCCGAGTCAGGCGCTTTTGACAAATACTAGCGATGCCGAGTTGATGCAGTAGCGCAAACCGGTAGGCGGCGGCCCATCATCAAACACGTGTCCAAGGTGGGCGTCGCACCGCCGGCACGCCACCGCATTCCGAACGATCCCGAAGCTATGATCCTCGATCGTTTCGATATTTTCCTTCGCGATCGGCGCCCAGAAACTCGGCCAGCCCGTCCCCGAATCGAACTTCGTTTCAGAACTGAATACGGCCGTCTCACAGCACACGCACCGAAATAGCCCGTGGTCGTGAAGGTCCCAATATTGGCCCGAGAACGCGATTTCCGTGTCCGCTTTCCGCGTGATTTCGTAGACGCTTCGATCTTTTAACTGCGCCCGCCATTCATCGTCCGTCTTAACGATCTTCGGAACTTGCACCGTCCCGGTTCGCTCCCCATCCTTCGCAAACTCCACGATTGTGACAATCGCAGGCGGACCTGCGGCAGCCGCCTGCGCGGCCATCGCGCTATGCCGGCGAAACCGCAGAATCGCCAGCCCCATCAGCGCGCTCACCGACAGCGACAGAAACACCCGTCGCGTAACCGGACCGGATGAATGGCTACGCAAATTGTTGGCCTCGAACGCCATCACCCGATTTTCGCACGATTCAGCAGAGAAACCTGTCCGAACACCGTAGTTTTACGCCGCCCCACCGCAGTATTGCGTACTAACTCGAATTGACGCTTCCGCCCAAGCAACCCATAGTTGCCCGCACTCAAGCAGAGCATAGTTCGAAACAACGAGCGGCAACGGGATTGGCGCCTTCGAGTTGCACGAGCCTGCGGGAAAACATCATCAGGCAAAGGCCCTAAATGACCAGAACCAAATATTTTTTCTGCCTTTCTCTCCTCGCAACCAGCGCATCGCTACTGATCGCGTCCCATTGCCCGATTGCGCTCATCAAGCCAACCGCCATTCATCGGCCCGCCGCCGCAACCAATCAATCCAGGCCGCTGTCCATTCCGCTCATCTTTGAGGCCAATAGAGGACATGCGCCAGCCGAAATAGCATTCCTCGCTCGTGGGCTTCACCTCTCGACCTTCCTGACCCGCACTGGAATCGAAGTCGAACTCCGCGCACCTCGCGCCAGCCGCAACAATCTCGCCACGCATCACCGGCTTCAAATCACCTTCGCGCGCGCTTCCCGAAGCTCCGACGAAAAAGCTTCCGATCACATCAATGCCTCCCTGACTTGGAAGGGAATCGAACCCCTTCGCGCACAAACCAATTACTTCATTGGAAGCGATCCTTCGAAATGGCGCACAGCTGTTCCCAATTACACCCGCGCAGAAGCTCGCGGCATTCTGCCCGGTGTCGACGCAGTCGCCTACAGCAACGAAGCCGCCAACCGCGACGAAAATCAACTCGAATTCGACCTCCGAATCGCACCCCAGGCGAACGCCGACGACTTACGCATCAAAATCTCTGGCGCCGAAGAGCTGCGCCTCAACGCTGAAGGCGAACTGCTAATGCAAGTAGAGAACGCCCAACTCGTGCTGCACAAGCCGGCCCTCTACGAAGAAGTCCGCGGCAGGGAACTGGCCCGCAAAAGCGCCCCAGCCGCGAGTCCCCCGCAACGTTACCCGATCGAGGGCGCCTATCTCGCCGAACCCGACGGCTCAATCGCCTTCCGCATCGCTCGCCGCCACCCGCATACCGCACTCGTAATCGATCCCTCGCTCTCGATCACATATTCCACTTTCCTGGGCGGCGCAGGAGAAGACACCGCCAATAGCATCGCCGCTGATTCCACCGGCAAACTCTACGTCGCCGGCACCACAACTTCGGCCTCCACATTCCCCGAATCCGCTCCAGCAACAAATGGCCCCGCCGGAGGTTCCACAGACTTCTTCATAGCCAAAATCGACCCCACCGCCTCCGGCGCAAACTCCCTTATCTATCTCAGCTTCCTAGGCGGCAGCGGAGATGAGAACGGCGGCATGATCGCCGTCGACAGCTCCGGCCGCGTCGCAATCACCGGTACAACCACATCGGCGGATTTTCCCGTCACCGACGGCACCACCCGCACCAGCGGCCCCAACAACATCGCCGTCACGGAACTCGCGCCCACCGGGGCCTCAGTCGTCTACTCGACCCTTTTCGGCGGCAGCGGTTCGGAATCAACTCAAAATTCCGGCGGCATCGCACTCGATCAGGCCGGTGAAATTTTCGTCGCCTCGGACACCACCTCAACCGATCTCCCCGTTACCACAGGTGCCTTCCAGGCTGCCAACAGCGGCGGCATTAGCGATGGCTTTCTCGCCGTTTTCGTTCCGCTCGCCGTAGCTCCAGCTCCCCACATTAAATATTGCACCTACCTCGGAATCAACGCCCAGGTGGGCATCGGAGGCGTCGCCATCGACGCCGGTGGCAACGCCTACATCGCCGGCTTCACCTCCAATCCCGGCGCCACCTTTCCAACTCTTAACGGCTACCAAACCACTTACGCCGGAGATCCCTTCGACGCATTCCTAATCAAAATTCGCCCTTCAGGAACCGGCGCCTCCGATTTGGCCTACGGAACATTCCTGGGCGGCGCCGGACTTGACCAAGCGCTGGCAATTTCCGTCGGCGCAGCCATGCCGGCAACCGCCTACGTCACCGGCACCACGCAATCAACGAATTTCCCCACGAATGGAACAAATGCCGCCGCGCAATCCACCCTGAAGGGAACTGCGAAGGGAAGTGCGAACGCTTTTTTCTCCGCCATCGCGCAGAATGCCACCACGGGGATGACATCGCTTCTCTACTCCACTTATCTCGGCGGCACCCAATCCGATTCCGGCTTGAGTGTCGCCGCCCTTGCCTCCAACGCGCTCTACATCTCCGGCAAAACCACCTCGTGGGATTTTCCCTGGCTCAACAATCTTCAACCCTTCACCGGCAACGAAGACGCCTTCGTCGCCAAATTCGACCCCACCACCGCGGGCCCCGCATCCTTGATCTACGCCACTCCGCTCGCCGGCACCGCTCCGCCCGGCAGGACTGCCGTCACCGACGGCAACGCCATCGCAGCCGACGCGCTAGGAGACGTCTACGTTGCAGGACGCTCGACATCCGCCGATTTTCCAAGCGGCGCAAATCTCAGCACCGGATTACAGACAATCTGCTCAAGCTGTCAGCAATTGCCGCCCGCCGCCGACGCTTTCGTTCTCGCATTCCATGAAAGCGCCAATTCCGCGCCAAGCCTCTCCTTCACCACGCTCAATATGAATTTCGGCGCTCAGCCAGTCGGCGCTCAGAATATCCCCCCACTTTTCTCCGCGCTCATCAACACAGGCGACGCACCTCTCAACGTCTCGAACATCGCCTTATCAGGCCCAAATGTCTCCTCATTCTCAATAGTCGGCTCCGATCCCTGCATCGGAACAGCAATGCCCCCGCGCGCCACATGCTCTTTTGAAATAAGCTTTTCGCCCACCGCCGTCGGACCCGCAGAAGCCTTCGCCACCATCACCGACGACGCCCCAGGAAGCCCCCACGTCCTCTCTGTCGTAGGAATCGGCAGTGGCGCGCTCGCAGTGCTCTCCAGCACAAGCCTCTCGTTCGGAAATCAGCCGCAAGGCTCCATCAGTGCCTCAAAAGCCGTCACCTTATTCAACCAGGGAAACCAACCTCTCACCGTCACAAATCTCGCGCCCTCTGGCGCCGATGCGAATCAATTCGCGCTTCAATCCAATAATTGCGATTCAAACTCCATCCCAGGCGGAGCCTTGTGCACCATCAATGTCGTCTTCGCGCCGCTGAGCACCGCCTCCTTTCAAGCCGAAATCGACATCATCGACAACTCCGGCGGCCTCACCGCAGCCAAGCAGGTGATTGCGCTATCTGGCACAGGAGTCGCCGCCTCGCCAATCGCAAATCTCTCCCCCGCGTCCCTCACCTTCGGAACGCTCGCGGTAGGAACCACCAGCGGCCCCCAGCCAATCACTCTCCGAAATCTGGGCAGCGCTGCGCTAACCCTCTCGCAGCTAACCTTCACTGGTTCCGATGCGGCCAGCTTCGCCATAGCACCCGTGGGCACCACCTGCCCTATCGGCAGCACCGTCGCAATCGGCGCCAATTGCCTCGTGCAGATCGTTTTTGCTCCACAAACGAGCGGCGCCAAAAGCGCCACCGTCAATTTCATCGACAATGCCTCCGGCAGCCCTCAATCCATTTCACTGTCAGGCATGGCCATCGCACCCACGCTGCAGATTTCTCCCAGCTCGTTAGCTTTCGCAGCTCAAAGCGTCGGCACGCCCAGTCCATCACAAACAATTATGCTTTCCAACACAGGCACTAGCTCAGTAACCATCAACGGGATCACCGTTACAGGCCCCAACGCAGCTGACTTCAGCGAGAATGGAAATTGCTCAGCGGTCTTGGGTGCTGGCGCAAGCTGTCAACTAACCGTAATTTTCAAACCAGTCGCGGCAGGGAACCGCTCCGCCTCAATTTCAATCTCCGCCGACGCCGCCGGCAATCCCCACTCAGTTCCCGTGGCCGGCACCGCCACTCAAGCTGCTGTTTCCCTCTCGCCCTCGACCGTGAACTTCGCAAATCAGTTGGTCGGCACAACAAGTCCGCCAGCACCTACCACCGTAACCAACACAGGCACAGGTGCGCTCGTCATCGCCTCCATCTCATTCTCCGGAGCAAACGCAGCCGACTTCACTCAAAAGAACACCTGCACCGCGCCAATCGCTCCTGCGGCAAGCTGCCTAATTAATGTCACGTTCGCGCCCACTGCAGTCGGCGCACGCACCGCCAGCATGACCATAGCCGATAACGCATCCAACGCGCCTCAGTCGGTTCCTCTCACAGCCACCGCGATGAATTTCGCCATCGACCCGCCCAACGTCGGCGCAACGTCCGCCACAATCACGGCCGGACAAACAGCCGCCTATCAACTCAACCTCCAATCCATCGACGGCTTCGCCGGCCCAGTCACACTCACATGCTCAGGCGCTCCAGCCGGAGCCACATGCATAGTAATCCCCACTCCAATCACTCTAGCCGCCAACGCCACAGCCCCCTTCCAAGTGCAGGTTTCCACCACCGCCCAACCAGCAACCACCAATCTCCTCCGGTTACAAACGCCGCTCGGCCCCCAAACTCCGTCTCACTCGCTAACGGCGACGCCATCCTTCCAGCAGCCCCGGATACCCCCGGGAACAGAAGCGCTCCAGTCAGCACCACTACCATCCACGCAATTCCTATCGTCCGACGCATTCCCTCCGTCGGAAGCGCCCGCGACATCGCCCTCATCAATAGAGTTCCTCCGACCAATAGCATCACCTGCGCCCACAATGTCATTCCCGCCGATCATCTGGCGACGGCCGCTAGCGCTGCTCACAACGGTAATCAGCGCGGCAAACGTGTTCCCAACAATCATCCCGCACATGGCAAACTCGCTGATAGAAATGCGGCGCGATCCCAGATTTCCGGCGCAGGCAAAACCCAGGCGCCTTTTCGCCGCAGCCGCCGGCATCTCGCCCGCGCCTCTGACGTCGCCCTTCGTATCAAAATTCAAAATTCAAAGACGCAGGCCAGCAGAACTATCGTTCATCTTCTTGGACCTCATCGCCCTCATCACCGCACTCATCGCCATCTCAATCGCCATCAAAACCGCAACAGCCCGAATCACAAATCGCTACCCCAAGGTCACCACAACCCGCCGCACACCCAACCACCAAAACTTAACCAAACACCTCAACCCCAGCCTAGCAACTGCCACCACCCTAGCCCTCGCTCTAACCCTCACCGCACTCTCCTGCGGCACTCCCCACCCCACAACCCAAACCTCCTCCACCCCACCCGGCACCTACATCCTCACCCTAACATCCACCGCCCCCCCCGCCTCCCCCGCCTCCTCCCCCCCAACCCTATCCCTCACCCTAACGGTACAGTAACCTAAGGCAACGTAATATTCATTAGCGGAAGTCAACTGGAAAGCTGTAAATAGAAATAGATGCACTGTCGTCGTGGTGGGTGTGGAATTGGCGTGTTGGCGTGGTAACACCGTATTTGTTGGCACGTGCGGGAGGCGGGGCTGTGGGAAGCTGAGGAGGATAGGGGCGGAAAGAAATTCTGTGTCGAAACGTTGGCGGGCGAAGGGATGCTGGGTTGAGACATTTTCGCACGCGTTCTGATAGCGGTTTGCCCCACGTCGAAATCGCAGATGATCGTAGTTTGGTGCTTGCAATCTCGGAGATCGGCGCGGAGGCGTGCAAAGCTCCGTACTTGCCGGCACGATCGGGGTCGAGCGGAGGCGGAGAAGTCTAGCAAGGGTTGTGCTGGTGACTTGGCGTCGGCGCCGCGCGAAAACTTCGGTTCAGTGTATGCCGCCTTGGAGCATTCCCGCAAAACATGCGAGTCGACGGGCAGCTGCTTGGTTGCGCATTTGCTTCGCGTAGGTTCGGCGGCCTGCGTCCGGGCAGGAACGCAGAGCGATCGCTGGACTGCGCATTTTGAGTTGCGACGCGAGCGCGTCGATTCAACGGCAGTGGCCTGTGTGGCAGAGGGCGGCGGCGGAGGTGACGGCGCCTACTGCGGCGCCGATGGCTAGCCAGTGGGCGTTGCGTTTCAGGCGGAGCCAGAAGGGGCCGCCTTTTGTGGCGGTGACGGCGGCGTCGCGTTCGCGGGTGAGGGCGCGGATTTTGGCGTCGTCGTCGGTGGCGTTTTGTTTGGCGGCGGTGAGTTGGAGCTGGCAGGCGCGGCAGTCTTGGACGTAGTTGTAGAGGGGGGCGAGGTCGGCGGCGGGAATTTCGGCGGTTGATTGTGGCACGGCGGCTGCGCGGCTTGCGGCGCTTGTGGGACTTAGCGAGGACGGTGAATTCGCGGCGCTTGAGTTGGGGGCGGGAAGTGAGGTGGCAGTTCCCTGCTGGGTTTGCGGTGATGCGGCGTTTTTGCTATGTGCTTTCGACGAGGACGGCGGTGTTTGCGCTGGCTCGACGTTGGTGCTATTGGCTGAAGCTTTTGCGTTCGGAGTGCGGTGCAAGAGTAAATCGAGGAGCGATTTGTGGCGCTCGGTTTCTTGCGGGGGATTTTTTGAGTCTTGCTGCTGCGTGGCGGATGGAGGCAAAGGCGCCGGCGAGACGCCGGCGGTACGAACATCCGGTGGGTGCGCGTCCTTGTTGGGTGGGGCGGCGGCGCCGATTGTGATCGGTTGCGGGAGTTGCAGGGCGATTTGTAGGGCGCGGGCTAGTTGGGCTGGGGTTTCGTTTTGTGCTGTGCGCTTTAGCGTGTCGATTTGTGCGAGGGCGTCTTTGAGGGTGGCGTTGCGGTCGCGTTCGCGGGCGTCGGCGGCGTCGAGGGCTTGCTTTTGTGTGGCGAGGGTGGAGGCGAGGCGGAGTTGATCGTCGTGGCCGGCGAGCCAGGCGTGGAAGATGAGCGCGGCGAGGAGGAGGGCGGCGCAGAAGGCGGCGATTTCGAATGTGCGGCGGGTGGTGAGAGTGAGAGGCATGGGTCGGCGGTACGACGGAAAAGGCTAACGTCAAAGACGCCGGCCGGAGGCCAGCGGTACGAAAGCGAATGCGAACAGAACGATGTCGTGCGAGAGCCAAGCATTGGTGAGCGACGCCGCGCAGCAGCTTGGGGCACAGGCCCTTCGTTCCTCAGGACAGGCAGTATTGCCTGTGCTACTGAAAGGCGAAGAGCCGCGATAGTGCGGTCATCGGAGGCATCAGGGTTCGTCCAGGTCAGTCTCGGGTTGCGACTCTGGAGAGGTCTGTCGGCTTAAATCGACGGTGATTGCGACCGTGCCGCTCTTCTCGTTCTTGTGCAGCCTGAGGGATTCCCGTAGAGCGTCGGCGCTTAGGCCGGGAGCTAAGGACTGCACCGCATCTTCCACTGCGCTGTTTCTGAAAATATCGCCCGGGTGGAGTTTTGAAAGTAGCACAGCTTCCCTTCCAGGATCGAGACCGTGGACCTCAACCTTGCTGATGCGAAACTGCTTGCCCTGATCCAATTCAAATATGATCGAGATGCGCTGCGTGGCGTCGTTGACTTCGGTGTTAGGAGTGGTCACGAAATTGATGTATCCGTTTTCGACGTATCGCCTGTGCATGGCATCGAGGCTCTCTCTGATTTTTGCGACGTTGAAGACGTCGCCTTCCTGCAGAGAAAGCAGCGGCCGCAATTCTCCAGCTGAAAACACGAGCGGCTCATCGGGATCACTCGTTCGAAACGCCACGTTGCCCAGCCAGTATTGTGGTCCTGCGTCGACATGGATCGTTACGATGACATGCTGAGCTTGGGCATCCTCGAAAACGACTCGCGATTTTCCGTCTGGCATGACCTTGAAATAGCCATCTGTCCTGCCAAGCTGATCGAATGGATACTTCGAGAATCTCGTCCAGCCAGTGGACATCGAGGCATCGGTGATGCTTGATTTCCGCGATCACTCGCTGCGCGGTTTGCGAATCGGGTGGCGGTGTCGGACCGTCGAAAATGACGTCATCGATGATGATTTTCGGATGCGGTTTGGCTTCGGAATCTTCTGTGGTTTGGTCGGTCGGCGAACACGTCGGAGCGCAGGCGGGAGACGGCTTGTTGGTTGGCCTCTGTGCGGCGCATGGCATCGCGAGTAGCAGCGCGCAGGCGACGGCTCGAGCGATTGCGCGAGGTGGAATGCGGCAGATCACTACTGAAAATATAGGCTTTGGCGCTGCGCTTAGCAATGCGGTTACGTGGCTGTTGAGTGCTGCGGCCTTGCGCGGGCGGCGGCGGTACGAAGGGCGACGGAGAAGTCAACGGCAACTGAGTAGGCGTCGCGGTAGATGGCAGGGCGGTGCTGTGCGAGCGTGCGGGCACGGCATGCCGTGCCCCTACTGAAGAAACGGCTAATGCGGAAAGAACGACTGCGCGCGCGAGGCGAGCATTTGCGATGTGCGACGCTTGCGAATTGCGGCACAGGCAGGATTGCCTGTGCTACTGAACGGCAACGGCGAAGAGAACGATGCGACGTGATTCAGGCACTTGCGATCTGCGGTGCGTGCGGAGTGCGGGAGCTTGCTCCCGCTTTTCTTGGGCGAGGCTTGCCTCGCCACAGCGACGGAACGAGTTCGTCGCTTGAAAGTGGCGGCAAGCCGCCGCACTCCAATGCGCGCAGCGAGGATTGAGAGTGTGCATTATTGCGCTGGGCAGAGGCCTGGTATGTCGCAGGGTGGGTAGGGGCGGCCGTGCCACATGAAGGGCTTACTTGGCGGTTGCTTGGAGGGCGGTGGGAGGCGCAGGCGGAAGAGACACCTGTACGAGTGGGGATGGAACGGACTCGAGTCCGTTGGAGGTGGCGGTGACGTAGTAGCAGGAGAGGCCGATGAGCGGGGCGGCGTCGGCAAAGGTGCCGGTGGTGACGGGCGTGGAGTTGAGTTTGGTGAAGCCGGTGGGGGCGGAGGTGGGGCACTGCCCTGCTGCGCGGTAGATGTTGGATTGGGGCGTGTCGACGGAGTTGGTCCAGGTGAGGGTGGCGGTGTGTTGGGCGTGAGCTGGGGCGGCGAGGATGAGGATGGCGACGAGCGCGATTGCGGCGGGTGCGGCGAGTTTTGTGAGGCGTGGTGATGATGCGGTGCGAGTTTTCATTTGGTGATCCTTTGATGTGAAATGAGTGAAGAGTGAAGAGTGATGAGTGAATACGTCGAGGAGTATCTCAGTAGGGGCACGGCATGCCGTGCCCGGCGTAGAAACTTGGCGCGATCGCGCGATTGGCGGTGGTGCGGTTTTTGTAGCACCGGCAATCGTGCCTGTCTGCCGGCAGGCAGGCCTGTGCCGCGAGTTGATTGGGGCTTGCGTGCGCGAAACGAGGAAGCGTATTGGCTGCGTTGGGTTATGTACCGCTGGCCTCTGGCCGGCGTTTTTGAATTTGGGTTGTTCGTGAAAGGCAAAAGCGAAAGCAACATCAAATGCGCCGGCCGGAGGCCAGCGGTACGAACGGCCACGGCGAACAGAACGATTTCGCGCGGGAGCCAAGCATTGGCGGTCGTGCTGCGTTGTTACGCGGGCACAGGCAGGAATGCCTGTGCTACTGGTAGTGCACGACTCGGGCGAGGACTTGCGCTGCATAGCTCGCGTTGGCGCCCCCGTTCCATAAATTGAGGGCACGTTCCAAGCCACCTGCGCTGGCGCTCAGCTTTCCTGCGAAGACTGCGCAGCCGATCGCGAGGCCGGCGGCGGGATCGCAGAGTGCGGCGAGGCTTTTCGCGGTGAAGCTGTGTTCACGCGCTACCTGTCCCATCACTTGCATCAGGCCCCAGGAAATTGAGCGCGCTACTTCTTCTGTTGGCGGCAGGCCGAGCGGGGCGACGTAGCGCGTGCGGAAGGCGGGTTCGTAGCGGATGGCGTGCGGGTCCCAGGCGGATTCTTGTTCGACGATCGCGCAGATGAGCGCGGCGTCGAGTGAGTGTTGTGCGGCGGCGGTGCGGGCGAGGGCGATGAGCGCGGCGTTGTCGGAGTTGGGCGGCAAGTGAGTGCGATGCGGCGGTGAAGCCAAGGTCGAAGGATTGCGGCATAACAACGGAGCACAGGCGTCATTTTCACGGCCGCCTGCCGGCGGGGCCGGTGCCACTAACTGCTGTGGTCGTTTAGGTCGATCCAGCGGATCGTTGGCGCGGGGTCGCGTTCGATTCCCTGTTTGTCGCAGAGTTTCTCGAGCAGGTTGTACATGTGCGGGAGGTGGCTGGTGGCCATGTCTTCGACGAAGGCGCGCATGAGCTCGTCGTTGCGAATGCGGCGGTAGATCCAGCGCAGGAAAACGACGAACTGCACCAGCGACGTGACGGCGAGCGGCCAGGCGTTCGCTTCGAGGAATTTGAGAAGTTGGGGCACGGAGTCACGGAGGCACGGAGTGAACGAAGCACGAAGACGCGAAAATCAAAACGAGATGCACATTTCGGCACGAAGAAAATGCGAGCGCCGTAGGCGCGGTAGAAGTTAGCCCAGGGCGGGAGCCCTGGGTATCCGGTTGGCACGGATGTGAAGCGCCGTAGGTGCGGCAGACGGTTCGTTGTAGCGCGAAAATCGGGCAACAACGCAGCACGCGAGCGCGGTGGTGCGGCGCAAATGATGTGCGATGCGTGACGCTTCGAGACTGTGTCGCACCTACGGCGCTTGGAATTATTTCTTGGCGCTGTACCCAGCCCTTCCGGGCTGGGCTAAGTATGTGCCGCGCCTACGGCGCTTGAGCGAGGTCGGTAAAAAATGCGCCAGCCGGAGGCTAGCGGTACGAAGGGCAAAAGCGAAAACAACGACGTCACGCTGTGCGCCAAGCATTTGCGTTCGTGCTGTGTTCTTACGTTGGCACAGGCAGGAATGCCCGTGCTACTGAAAAGCGCTCACCGTGCGGTGCAGAATTGAATAACGCAAAAGGGATTGCTAATATGAGCATCCAACAGAAGCGATATGCCCAGTGGATATTTTGAGTTTCGATCGAAGGTTGCGCGCCGTTGGGCGACGATGGCGTTTATATTGTTTTTCGCGTGGGTCTTGTTGAACGGGCAATCCGCTTACCTTACGCGTAGCGGTCAATATATCCTCCAGGGGCTTTGGATGCTCGCGGCCATATTTCTGCTCAACGCTGGCGTTATTGAGATGGTAGCGAGAAGAGACGCTCCCCGAAAACTTGATGTACTGAAGTTGAAGTGAGTCCTTTCCGGTTGCTGCTATCGCCGACCGAAGCCCGTCGCCCCAATCTCACGAACTAGCCAACGAATTAGTCAAAATAACTTAACCAAACAAAGAGGCGATGCTGGAGCCTACGCCGAAGAGGCTGCTTAGGCCGCCGGTTGAGGAGCCGTCGGATGCGCGTTGGCGGACGCCGAGCAATTGCGATGGGACGCCCATGGCGTGGCCGAGGAGATTTGTGTCGATGCCGTAGGTTTGACCTAGGGCGCTGAGGCCGGCTAGCTGATCCTTCGTGCGTTGATTGGCGAAGGCGATTTGATTTTGCTGCGCTTGGCTCGCGAGTGACTGCGCCTGTTCGCGGCCGAGTTGCGCGGTTAGTTCGGGGGCGGCGGCAGTGTCATTGGTGGCGGCAGCGCGATTGGCGGCGCGTTCGCGGAGCGCGTCGTAGGCGGTATTCGCGGCGCCCATGCTTTGCTGCGTGATGGCGGATTGCTCGGCAGGCGTGTAGCCGGGGCTGGTGAGCAGCGATTGGATTGTGGGGAACAGGAGCGAACGGTCCTGCGTGCCCTGCTGATTCGATTGCGAGATGAGTTGGTTTTGTTGCGCGAGCTGCTGGTCGGTGAGCTGGCGGGTGCTGCGTTCTGCGCCGCGTGACATGGTGTGCCTCCGATGTAGCGCCGGCATCCTGCCGGCGTTTTTGAATTTGGTTCTGCGCGAACGGCGAAAAGGAAAGGAAACGTCAACTGCGCCGGCCGGAGGCCAGCGGTACGAAAGGCGAAAGCGAAAAGAACGATGTCGCGCTGTGCGCCAAGCATTCGCGATCTTCGCTGTGTAGCAGCTTGGGGTACAGGCGACATTTTCACGAACCGCCTACCGGCGGGGCCTGTGCTACTGGAAGGCGACACCCAAATGAAAAAGGGCACGGCCAGCAGCCGTGCCCTTTTTTTCTATTCACGTTCGTACTGGTTGCGTCGTGCGCCGTCAAAATGCCCGCTTCGCATGCAGCACTTCTTGAAACCGGCGGCGAGAACCGCACGGGCAGAGATCGTTCCTGCCGAGCTTTTCGACGAGCTCCTTGTCGCTATGAACGACGCGGAGGCCGCGCTTCACTTTCGTTTCTGATGGAAAACCCTTACGGCGCTTGCTGCTGGGTTCGAAGAAAAAATTCGCTGCTCATGGGAGTCTCTCCTTCCAGATGGATTGCCCGTCACATCGCGAAGGGAAACTTCCGTCGTCGACTATTCTACCTTGGCATCGCAGCTGAACAATAGTCCGGTGGTACTGATTATTTTTCGTCACTTGCCACTTGTCACTTTTTCAGGCGGCGGCAGTAGGGCGTCCAGGCGTCGTCGCGGATCCAGCCTAGGGCTTCGAGGCGACGGCCGAAGCGGCGCGCGATCGGGGGCGGGAGCCAGGTGTGGGCGTCGTCGAAGCCGCGCGATAGAAGATCGCGCGCGCCTGCGTCGTGAAGCGCGAGGATGCGCGCGTAACGTTCGCGCGGCGTGCCGGCGTCGGGATCGGCGACGAGGTACATCTCGCAGGTGATGCGCGCGAGCGATGCGCAGACGGGCTGGCCGGAGGCGTCGTCAATGACGAGCTTCGAAATGAAAATCGGATCGCCAAGATCGGGGAACGCGTAATCGAAGCCCTGGCGCGCGTGGATGCGGCGAAGGGCGTCGAGATCGGCGGAAGTGTAGGGGCGGACGTGCATGGGCTAGAAGACTCGGGGGCGCAGGAGCGGGTGGGCGCGGGCGATGGCTTCGGCGGCGTCGAAGGTGGTGGAGCCTGGCGCGACGCCGTGTGCTGCGAGAGCTTCGTGCGCGGCGTGCGAGATTGCTTTCGGCGCGAAGGGATGCGGCAGCGCTTCGAAGGCGACGTCATCTTCGAGCGCGAGGTGAACGCCTTCGTCGGCGTCGACGAGGACGACGATGCGCGTCGCGGCGGAGACGCCGGGCGGTTGCGTGTCGCGCGCGCTTGTGTTTGCGACGGCGTCGGGCACGGGGCGCGTGGCTTCCGTCAATTCCCTGCTCGCGATCGCGCTATCGTCCTCGCTCAGCGCGAGCCAGTGCGAATTGGCGAAGCGGTGCGCGTGGCGGCGCCAGTCGGCGAGTGTCGTGATGTAGTAGCGGCGTCCGGTCATGGGGTTGCGGTGCGTATTTGTTCAGTAGGGGCACGGCATGCCGTGCCCGGCGACGAACTTGGCGCGGTCGCGCCATTGATGGCGGTGCGGTTTGAGTAGCACAGGCGTCCGCCGACAGGCGGCAGCGTGAAAATGACGACTGTGTCGCAAGTTGATTGTGGCTTCGCGCTTGCGAAACAAGGAAACGAAAGAACGCGTTGGGGTTACGTACCGCCGGCCTCTGGCCGAACGGCAAAAGCGAAAGACAAAGGTCAAAGGCGCCGGCGGGACGCCGGCGGTACGAGAGGCAAAAGCGAAACCAACGTCAACTGCGCCGGCCGGAGGCCAGCGGTACGAAATTCGACGGCTCAGCTGCTGAAGGTGTAGTTGTGCGTCAGCACTGAGGCCGCGTGGCGGCCGGCGAAGAATTGCTGGTAGGGCGCGCAGCTGATTGTCACTTTTTGGCCGGCTTCGATGATGGTTTCGATGCGCAGCAGCGTTACGCGGCCGAAGCGGCCGACGAGGATGTCGCTGAGGCAGAGGCGCTCGGCGCGCATGGGCGAACCATCCGCGAGAGTGAAGATGTGATGCGGAGTGACGTCGAGCATCTCGCCATTTGAAAAGTGCAGGCGGATGAAGGTGTCCGCGTCGCGCACTTCGTGGCGGATGATGCGCGTCCAGCCTTCCGCGGTGCCGCCCATTGCAGCGACGGCATTGCTCGAGACGCTGGTCGCCGCGGTGGTTGCGTCGGCGCGCAGGATCGAAGGGCAGCGCAGATGTTCGCCCACCGCGCACGTTTCGATCGCCACTGTGCCGCGTTCTTTCGTGAGCACCACGGTGCCGGCGCGCAGACAGCTTCCGCTGCCGCCGCCTGATCCGCCGCCGGTGCCGGAGCTTGTGGTGGCCGCCACGACCGCGCCTTGCGAAAGTGGAATGCGCGATTGCAGCGCTTGCTGTTGCGCGGAGGCGTTTGTTTTCGCGGTGAACGAATTCGGCGGCGAGCCAGCGCTGCTCGCGCCGCCTGCTACCCAGCCGATCGCGAGCGCGGCATCGTCGTAATAAGGATAAAAATAATAAGTGGTGGCGGCGGTGAGTCCGCTGATTGCGAGCGAGCCATTCGCGACAGCGGTCGTGGTGCCGTCAGCGCGCGAAATTGTGAGGCTCGTCCACGACCAGGTGATCGTGGTGGTGGTCGATACGTAGGTGAACGCGCCCGACCACGTGGGCGGCACCGAGCCTTTCATCAGCACGCCGGATTTTGCGGGATCCACTTTGCCGCCGGTGAGCGCGCCGGAAGTGACGCGCGCGAAGAGCGAGCCGTCGGTGATCTGGTCGTCGAGCGACCAGCCTTGGTTCGGCCCGAGCGAAGCTTCGGCGAGGCGCTTCAGCGCTTCGTAGAGCTGCGGGTTCGAGGTGCGCAAGGATTCAATTTGGGGGACGGTGAGCATGGGTTTTGAGTAGCGTAGGCTTCAGCCTGCGCCGCAAGTAGATACGGGCACGCGTGTGCGATGCGAAAGAGTGCGTTGGGGTATGTACCGCCGGCCTCTGGCCGGCGTTTTTGAATTTGGGTTTGAAAAAGATGAGAGCGAAAGGCAACGTCAACGGAGCCGGCCGGAGGCCACCGGTACAAGAAGCGGAAGCGGAAAAACGATGTGGCGTTGTGCGCCAAGTATTTGGGATGAGCGCGGCGTAGCAGCTTGGGGCACAGGCGTTATTTTCACGTTGCCGCCTGCCGGCGGACGCCTGTGCTACTGTAAAGCATCCGACAATTGTCATCTTGTTTGTCAGACAAGTATCTGATAACATGTCAGATGATTGAGGCAAGCAACAGATTCTACCTAGGATAGAGGCGAGGCCATGGCGCGCAGAAAGAAAGTATCCACCACCATTTCACCTGAGAGCTATGCGTTTCTTCGTGCGCTGATTCGTTCGCGGAAAGCGGAGAACCTGGCGCAGGCGCTCGATTACGTCCTCGACGAGATGCGTCGAGCGGAGAATCGCGCGCGCCTCGAAGCGGCGACGACTGCTTACTATGACAGCCTTACTCCTGAGGAGATCGAGGAGGAAGATCGCCTCGCCGCGTCGTTTGCGAGCTCGGCTGGAGATATCAATTTGGATGAGTAAGATTCCCTCGCGCGGCGAAATCTGGAGCGCAACAATCGGTGACCCGCCCTCGCCGCACTGGGTGGTTGTGGTCTCGCCCGATACTCGCAATCATCATTCTTCCATCAGCAGCATCTTGATTGTTCCGTTCAGCAGCAGGCTTCGCGAAAGTCCCACAACCATCGTTTTGGATCCGGAAGAAACTGGATTGCCGAAGCGGTCCTGCCTTCGCGCCCACTTTATTCAGCCGCTCGGCAAATCGCATCTGCGGCAGCGTCTGGCTCAGAAATTGTCGGACGGTCGGATGGAAGAATTGTGCCTGGCGATTCGAAGGTCGTTCGATCCGGACGCGCCGTTTTGAGTAGCACAGGCATTCTTGCCTGTGCCGCAAGTTGATTGGTGCGTTTGCACGCGATGCGGGGAAACGAAGGAATGCGCTGGGTTATGTACCGCCGGCCTCTGGCCGGCGTTTTTGAATTTGGGTTTTGCGCGAACGGCGAAAACCAGAAACAAAATCAAAGGCGCCGGCGGGACGCCGGCGGTACGAAAGGCAAGAGCGAAAGGCAACTGCGCCGGCCGGAGGCCAGCGGTACGAAAGGCGGAAGCGAGACGCCGGCGGTGCGAAGAAAGAACGCTACGCGTTGGTGCCGCGGACTACTGCGAAGGGGTCTGGCTTCGCCCAGGGGACTAATTTTGTTACCGAGAACCAGGCGCCTGTCGCGTTTGTGCTTAGCTGGACGCTGATGCGTTCGCCGAGGACGTTGATGAATTGCTCCATGTCGCGCGAGGCTGGGGCGCTGAGGGTCCAGTTGCCTAGCGAGGTGAGCGTGACGTCGCCGGGCGAGAATGCGCTGAGCGCGAGAGCGCCTGCGCCCTGCACATAGGCGGTGAGGTAGCCGAAAAGATTGCGGCCGCTGATGCCGGTGGCGGCGAGGTACGCGGTGGTGTAGTAGGAATGGATGGCGACGCCGTCGTCGGAGAATGCGCCGGGAGTGAGCGCGCGAATTTTCGCGCTGCTGTCATTCGAGCCGAAGAAAATCTGGGCCACTCCTGTGGAACGCTCGACGAGTGCGCAGGAATTTGCGGCGATTTTCCACGGCGTCCATTTGCGCGAGCGTTCGGGCGATTGAAAAACGGCGACGAGCGGATCCTGCAAGCCTTCGCTGTATTCGAGCGCGAGGATTTCGTTGGGCTGCGTTGCGGTGCCCATCGGCACGCCGACGAGAATTCTTTTGTGCTGCGTATCGACAACGACCCACAAATTCTGCGCGGCTTGCCAATTGATCGCGTCCCAGGTGGGCTGAATTTCCTGCGAGAGTTTTATCGGCGCGCTGCCGTCAAAATAATAAAGGCCGGAGCGGCCCGCGATCACTACCCACTCCTCGCCGAATCCGATTCCGTGCGCGGAAGGCGTGCCGACTGCGTTTGAAACTTCCTCAACGCCCCACAGTGACGGCTCGTTGACGCCATCTGTGGCGGTGACGTAGAGGCTGCGCTCCTTCGCGAAATATAAATTGTTGCGCAGCTTGAACGCGGCGCGAATTCCCTGCCCGTTGTTCGCGGCGATTTCCATGATGCCGCTCACGCCGTCGTAGGCTTCGGGCTCGTCGGTGCCGGACGCGCGAACCAGCGAAGAATTCTGCGCGGCGGCGGTGGGAAACACTTGAATGCAATCCACAAGAAACGATTCGCCGCTGGGCCCGGGCGTGCCATCCGCGTAAACGCGCAACACGAGATCGGCCGGCAGCGACGCCTGCGGAGGAAAAAGATCCTCGATAAATTCCTGGTAGCCGGTGGTGGCGGCGCTGGCGGCGACGGAAAGGCCGGAGCCAATCAGGCCCAGCGTGGGGCTGAACGCATTAATGTGCAGCGTGCCGGCGGTGAGCCCGCCGCTGCGTTTCACGCGCGCGCGCACGGAATAATCCACGCCCTTCACGCACAGCGGATCGCCGGCTGTGCTCGTCGCGGCGCTTTGCGAAATTAATCCGCGAATCAGAGTGGCGCCGTCGCCGGTGATGCGATACGCGTCGCCCCAAATCACGTCGGACGATTCCCTGCTGCCGCCCGCGCCACTAGTGGGATCGAGCGTCCAGCCGAGCGGACGTCCGGCGGCGATCGCGTCCCATCCGCCGTCGAATGAGAGATTATTGAACAGCGACATTTTCGAGCGCTCGCCCCACCAGAAAAGCCGCTCGGCATAATCGATCACGCCGAGTTGGTCGGGCAGTTCGATCTGCGCGAAAAGATAATCCATGCTGACGCCGGCGAGCAGAATCGTGTCGCTGAAATCCACGGTGAGCGAAGTGGTGGTGTTGTCGTCAATCACCATCGAATCGGGGACGTGGAAAAAACTCGCGCCGCCTTCAGCCGTGAATGCGAGCAGCCGCTGCACCACATTCGCGGGGCCAGTGGGAATATTCGTCACGGTAACTTGCTTCGAGCCGGCGGCGGTCCAGCTCGCGATGGGCGAGGGCGCGGTCCAGAATCCCTGGCGCGTGACGAACACCACGACGCACTCGTGCGCGCCCGGCGAAATATTTCCGGTGAGCGTCGAGTCGGCGAGCGCGGGGCCTTCGCCCGGTCCCACCTGGCTGACGCGATCGAAAAATGTGTCGTCAAACTGGCGCGGCAGATCGGCGCCCACGAGTCCATCGGAAAACGCCATGTACTCGCGGCCGAAATGCGTGGTGGAAGCGAATTGCAGATTCGGCTGCAGGCCCGCGATCAGGACGCCGAGCGTGCCGGGAGAAGTTTCCTTGTAAATCGTGCCGGAGGAATCGAGCACGAGCAGGCGCTGCACGAGGTTCGTGGTGATGTAGGTTTTGAGCGCGTTGACGTTGGGCGTGCCGGCGAGCGGCGCGAATTGCGAGACGAGGCCCGGGCGCGTGCGCACGCCGCCGGGGAAAAATTCCACGTCCGCGCAATCGGGTGACATGCCGGGCGGAACGTCGGACGGATCGAGCAGGGTGAGCCAGGTGCCGAAGGTAGTGAGGGGCAGAGGCGAAAAAGTTTCGATGGACATGGTTTTTGTGAAGTCAGTTCCGCGCCACAGAGGCACAGAGGCACAGAGGTTTGTATTTTCAGTAGGGGCACGGCATGCCGTGCCCGGCGAAAGAGCTTGGCGCGATCGCGCCATTCATGCGGGTTCCAGTGGGACAGGCCCGACCGGTGAGGCAGCATCTGAAAATCGCGCCTGTCCTCTTCCGTTTATCGGGTGTGATGTCGGGCGCAAGCCAAGGTCGGAAGAATTGCGGACCAGCAACTGCGCACAGGCAGGAGTGCCTGTGCCACTGGAGCCGGTCGCGATTCTCATAGCACAGGCAATCCTGCTTGTGCCGCAAGTTGCTACGTGCGAGGTGGCGCAAAAACGAGGAAACGAAAGAACGCGTTCTTTGATCTTGCAGGTGTGGCGCGAGCTGCGCTGTTGGCGCGTTCGGGCACGGCATGCCGCGCCCCTACTGCGGAAAAAACGAAAAAGAACGAAATCGCGCGCGAGCCAAGCATTGGCGATCGCGCTGCGTTTCTACGCCGGCACAGGCGTCATTTTCACGTGCCGCCTGTTGGCGGACGCCTGTGCTACTGAAAAGCAAGAGCACGCCGGGTTCTGGTTTTTGTACCGCCGGCCTCTGGCCGGCGTTTTTGAAGTTGGTTTTCGATTTTGACGTAGCGACGACGAAACCAAAATTCAAAGGCGCCGGCGAGACGCCGGCGGTACGAAAGGCGCTACTGCAGCTTCTTGAAGATGCCGTAGAAGGTGATGGAGTCGGCGGTGATGGCGCCGGGGTAGGCGCCTGCGGCGAGTTCGGGGAATGCGCCGGCGGCCGCGCCCTGCTGGAAAATTTTCACCTTGTTGGAATTCATTGCGGCGCCGGGCATGAAGACGTAATCGTAGCCGGCGAGTCCGTCCATCCAGGCGGTGCCGTTGATGGGCGGCTGCGCGGATGCGACGAGCGGCGATTGCGAGAGATCGAGCGTGTCGCCGCCGGTGGTGTAATTGCCGGATGCGGCGATGGTGCCGGAGACGTGGATGCGTTTGCCATCGTCCCAGGTATCGATGAGAGAAAATGTGAGTGCCATGGTGGCTCCTTTTAAGTAGCACAGGCAATCCTGCCTGTGCCTACACAACAACGCAGCGCGATCGCGCCACACCTGCAAGATCAAAGAACGCGTTCTTTCGTTTCCTCGTTCTCGCGACACCGCGCGCGTAGCAACTTGCGGCACAGGCAGGATTGCCTGTGCTACTGGAAAGGCGTGCTATGATTTCGGGCTTGTCGCGCGATACTTGTTGGCTATCTTGAGGCGGAATTTTGTCGCGCAACCCGTACGCATGCTTGCGAATCCAAGCGACGGGCCACAGAACGCGGCGGTCGAGACTGCGCGGGACAGCCTAGGGCTCAGCAAAATGGGGCACAGGAACGGAGAATGATTTGCGGCGAATGAGAGTGGTGGTAGTGGCGGCGGTGATGGCGGCGGCCGCGTTGGCGTATTCCCTGCCCCGGGTTCGGGCACAAAATTCTTCGACGAGTAATGTGGCGGGCGCGGGTGTTGCGACGACTGCGAATAGCGCGGCGCCCACAGCGACGGCTTCCAATGTGCCGATTGTGATCGCGCAGGGAGTTTCAGTGCGGGCGCTGGCTGTGGGCCCGGCTGCTGATGCGGCCGCGGCGAGTGGTGAAACTTCGCAGCAGCTTCCTCCGGTTTATTTCACCGCCACGCAGATGCCTAATCGCGTGATGTCGCTGCCCGCGTCCGGCTCCGTTCGTGCGAATGCAGCGAGTGTTGAGGGTGGTGCAGGCGCGAGCGCAAGTCTGGTTGCGATCGCCGGCAACGGCACAGCGGGATCCCTCGGCGATGGCGGGGCTGCTGCCGCCGCCCAGCTTAGCCTGAAATTCGATTCGCTGTACATGCGTAGCGGGGTTGCGGTGGCACCGGACGGCACGATATTTATTGCCGACACGGAGAACGCGACGATTCGGCGCATTTCATCTGCGTCCTCGAGCGAGCCCGGCGTAATTCGCAGCATCGCTGGGAAGTGGGGGCCGACGCAGAGTGTGCAGCTTGCTGAGCCGATGGGCTTGGCGCTTGATCGCGCTGGCAACCTTTACATTGCGGATCATGGCGCGAATGCTGTGATTGAGTTGCATGATGCGACGGCTGCGACGCCTGGAAAACTTGAGATGTTGGCGCAGGTGGCACAGGCTGCGGCGGTTGCGGTGACGGCCGATGGCAGCCGCGTTTTTATCGCGGCGCCGGAATCAGGAAGCCTGCTCCGATTGGACGCTGTCTCGCATGGCATGACAGCGGTTCTAGCGTCTTCGGGCACGGCATGCCGTGCCCCTACTGGAACTGCGCAAAATTCGTGTCCTGATGGACTGGCGATTGATGGTGGCGGGAATCTTTTCGTTGCGGATTCTGCTGGCAGCCGCGTTCTGCGCATTGACGCTGCCACGCAGAAGCTGACGACTGCCGCGAGCAACGTCAGCATGCCCGGCGAGATTCAGTTCGATGCGGATGGAAATTTATTTATCGCCGAGCAGGGCCGCAATCGCATCAGCGAAATCAAAGGGCTTGGCGTGCCGGTGGCGAGTGTGACGCTTACGCCGCCTCCGCCGCCCGTGCCGCCGCAAGGCGTTCCCTGCCCCGTGATCCCGCCGCCGCCGGCCTTTGCCGGCAATACGAATTTCTGCGCGGAGCCGCTGGCAGGCATCACACCAACGTCCGCGTTCACGCTGACGAATAATTCCAACGCTGCGATCAGCGGCATCGCGATTACAACGATCGGCCTGGCGCCCGCGGATTTCGTAGTGTCGTCCACTTCGTGCACCAGCGCACTGAACGCCGGCTCGAGCTGCCTGATCAATGTCGGCTTCGCGCCCACGGCGACTGGGACGCGCACGGCGACGCTGGTCGTCAGCTATACGGGCGCGGCGAATCCGCTGGCGTCGTCACTGGCGGGCACGGGCGACACTTACCAGATTACCCTCGCGAGCGGGCAGCTGACGCAAATTTCCATCAACCCCGGGGCCACTGGCACGTTCATGCTGCAAGTGGTGCCCGACAATATTTTCACCGGCACCGTGACGCCGATCTGCCCGGGCAATCTGCCGATGCAGACCACGTGCACTTTTTCGCCAGCGAGCATTCCGGTAACGACGCCGGGCACGGCGGTGCCGTTCAGCGTGATGTTTCAGACGACGTCTACCACGCCGCCAAAGACGGGCGCCGCGCCGATGCGGAGCGGCCCAGGCGGAAATTTGATTGCGCGGGGTGCGGTTGGCGCGTTGGTGCTGATCGCGGTAATCGCGCTGTGCTGCTTTGCGCTAACGAAGCGGCTGGCGCCGATTGCGTGCGCGATTGCCCTGGCGCTTTGTGTTGCTGGAATTCTCGAAGGCTGCGGCGGCGGCAGCGGATCAAGCGGCGGTGGAATCACGGGGACGCCCGCCGGCACGTACAAGATGACGGTGCAAGCGACGGCGCAGTCAGCGCCGCGCGGCGTGACGGTAACGCTCGACGTGGAGTAAGGCGTAGTTTTCAGCAGGGGCACGGCATGCCGTGCCCGAATGCGGCGTTGGTACAGCGCAGCCATCGAGCAGGTGTTTGCAGGGTTCGGTTTTCGTACCGCCGGCCTCTGGCCGGCGCATTTGACTTTGCATTTGCTGGGACAACTTCAAAACAAAATTCAAAAACGCCGGCCGGAGGCCAGCGGTACAAAGGGCAACACGCTGCATCGCAGCGGTGCACGCATAGCACCGGTGTGCTCCTTCCGACTTCGGGCACGGCATGCCGTGCCCCTACTGCGGGAAAATGCAACCACGAAGGATCGCGGCGCGCTCGCGCGAATCAAAATTCAAAAACGCCGGCGAGACGCCGGCGGTAGGAACGGCGACAGCGGCGGCTACAGATAAATTACGCGGCGGTGGTAGCTGTAGGGCTTGCGGCGGCGGCCTTTTACCTGTTCCGGGCGGACGTAGCGCTGAATCAATTCTTCGGTGGCCATTTGCGCGGTGCCTAGCAGATCCTGGGCGAGGGCGCGCGCGCCTCGCGAACGCGCGGCGAGCGCGGCGGTCGCAAATGCCAGCGGATCTGTTGCTGCGCGAATCTGCACCGGGTCCGTGCCGAGCATGAGCGCCGGGAGAATTTTTTCGTAACGCACGCGCACGGTGATCGCCTGCGTTGCGCCTACCAAATTAATTTTATCCTCGCGCCATTCCCACAGCCGCAGATACGTGCTCGGTTGCAGGTTGAGCATTCCGCCACCGCTCGTAAATTTTTCCATCGGCACGAACGTGTCCGCCGTGTTCGCGGTGGCGCGTTCCCAGAGCATCTGCGGCATCAGGCAATCGGAAGGAAGCTGAGGGCTGGAGGTGTCGCTGATTTCCATGTTGGTGACGCCGCTCGAGGGATCGGGCTCGAGGTCGATGTCCTGCTGTTCGCCGAGGACGCTGACGCCATTTTCCGCGAGTTCGCGCTGCAGGCCGCGATAGGCGGAGTTGAGCAGCGGCATCAAGAGCGCGTCGGTGAAGACGGCGCCAGATGAGTCGTTCATCAGCGCGCGCGCGAGCGTGAGCGCGTCTTCCGCCTGCGAGTAGGCGGTAGTGGGGACGACGGGCATAGCAGCCTCCGGAGATCAGTGAAGCAGTAAGGCAAAGTGTTTCAGTAGGGGCGCGGCATGCCGTGCCCGAATGCGGTGTCAGTACAGCGTGGCCATTGAGCAGGTGTTTGCTGGTTCGGTTTTGGTACCGCCGGCCTCCGGCCGGCGCCTTTGACTTTGCATTTGCTGGGGCAGCTTCAAAACCAAATTCAAAAACGCCGGCCGGAGGCCAGCGGTACAAAAGGCGTGTGCGCCATCGCAGCAGTGCACGCATAGCGTCATCTAGGTCCTGGCGTGTTCGGGCACGGCGTGCCGTGCCCTACTGAAGAAAATGCAACGGCGATGCGATAGGATACGGGTGCGCTTACATCAACGAACATTCAGAGGAGGAGACGCATGGACGCATCGGAGACTCGGACGCATTTCCCGCCGCCGGGCGGGTATGGGAAGCTGCCGTTCAGCATGGGCGTGCTGGTGGGCAGCACGTTTTATTTGGCCGGGCACCTGGGGCTTGATTTGACGACGCGGAAAGTTCCGGGGGACGTCGAGCAGGAGGCGCGGCTGATGATGGACGGGTTTCGCGCGACGCTCGAGAAAGCTGATCTCACGATGCAGGATCTCGTCTACGTGCAGATTTTTTGTTCCGATGTGTCGCTGTTCGACCGGTTCAACGCGGTGTATCGCACATATTTTACGGAGCCGCTGCCGGCGCGCGCGTTCATTGGATCGGGGCCGCTACTTTTCGGCGCGCATTTTGAGATTCAGGGAATCGCGACGGCGCCGTAGGTTGACGCGATTCCGCGACCGTGGGACGGTTCCATGTAGCTCACCTCTTTAGAGGTGAGGATTTTCAGCCCAAATTTGTAGAACACCACCAAAAGCCTCAGGTCTGAAGACCTGAGCTACATTAACGGCGTCAATCGTTTACTACTGGAATTTCTTTTTGCAGGGCGGGGATTTTGGCGGCGGCCCAGTCCATCAGGCTGTCGCCTGATAGGCCGAACATGGCGGCTGTGGCGTGGCCGGGCTCGAGCGTGAGATTTACTGGCAGGCCCGCTGCGCCGAAGAGGTGCGTGGCGGCGCCGGGGTGCGCGATCCAGTAGGAAAAAGCGGCGGCGTTGACGAACAGGCGTATGCCGAGCGCGAGCGCGTTGGTGCGCAGCCATTCGCGGCGCGTTTTGGTGCCGGAGAGGCGCGATTTGGCCGAGAGGCTGGCGCGTTTCAGCACGTGCAGGCCGTGGCCGGCGGCGAAGAGCGTCCAGAGATGCGCGGATTCGGGGATGTGCATTGGGGAAGTGACGGGTGATGAGTGGATCAGATTGCGCGCCGCGGCAGAAATATTTCAGTAGGGGCACGGCATGCCGTGCCCGAATGCGGCATGAGCAGCGCCAAGCCGATGAGCACCGAGTGGCATCAAGTAGTTTTGCGTGGTGACCGTTGCGAAATCCGAAGCAGAGAAAATCCCCTGGCGTCCGGCATCGTACTCGTATGCATCACCGAGATCGTAGCGTCTTCGGGCACGGCATGCCGTGCCCCTACTGAAAACTTTTAATTCGGGTTGCCGACGCAGAGCCAGTTGATTGTGTCGGTGCCGCTGGATTGCGTTAGCGTCAACGACGAGGCGGATGGCGTCACTTTTACTGTGGCGATCGCGCTTTGATCGTTGGCTACGCAGACTGGGGCGGAGGCGAAGGGCGTGGGGAATGTTACCGTCGCGGTGCCGCCTACCAGAGCTACTGTGCCTGCGAATTGGCCTGTGGCGCCTTGATTGAGGTGCTGCGAGACGGCTAGCGAGCCGTAGACTGCTGAGCCGCCCGAGTCGCGCACGGGCGCGTTGCGAATGTCTGGCGTTACGGGGCCCATGCTGAGCGCGACGTCGTCGAAGTAGACGTAGTTCCCTGCCGCGGCGGTGTTTTCGAGGAGCATTACGCGCATTGAGTGCGTCACCGTGGTCGAGACGCTGAACGCATTCGGCACGCGGAAGACGATTCCGAAATTGCGCGTCGGTGTCCATGCATTCGCCGTGCTCACCTGCCAGTCGGCGCCGGTCACATTACAATTACACGTGATGCCGTTGTTGTAGGTGAGCGACGCGTTCGTGGATTGCCAGTTCCCCGTGCTGTTCGACGTGCCGTCGTAATTTACCGGCGCGAGCACGCGCGCGTTGGATGACGCCGTGGTGATGCGATCGGCTTCGGTGCAGTTCGCGTCCCAGTAGAAACGGAAGCCGGGGCGGAAATTATTCGAAGTGGACGCGGACGCGACGCGCATCATCAACGTGTACTCGCGCGTAGAGTCCACTTGGATGCAAGTAGAGTTGACGCCGAGGCCGGCGGTGGCGCCGTCGCCGACGCGCACGTTGTAAGTTCCCTGCGTGTAGGTATCGATGCCGGGATTGGCGCCCGCGCTGGTTTCTTGCAGATAAATTCCGCTGCCCGCCTGATTGATGTTCGTGCCGGAAACGCCGCCCCAGTAGTAGAGCGACGTGGAATTCTGCCAGCCTTCGAATCCGGAATTGCCGATGAGATTGTCGCCGCCGAGATCGTTCATGCCGTAGTGCATCGAGGGCAGCCAGTTGTGCCCGTTGTTGTCGATCGCGATGGTGGCAGTGGAGGGCTCATTGGGCAGAATTTGTGCCGTATTGCTGAGCGAAAGATAAGGATCGAGGATGTGGATGCCGTTGGCGCTGCCGTCAGAGGGAAACTCCATGCAGTTGTAAACTTTTTCGCAGCGATTATTGGGGCCGAAGGTGATCGAGAGCGCACCGATAATGTCGTAGCAGACCTGGCCGAACGCGGTCGAGGAAGTTTCGCAATCGTTGCCGTAGATTTCGTCGTTGTCGGGATAGTTGCCGCTGGAATCTTTTTTGAAGACGTAGCCGAGCGACGCGGCGGGTGCGAGGGTGCAGACGTTTTGCTCGATCACGACCGCATTGTAAACGCCGGCGAGCGAGACGCAGGCATCACCCGTTGAATTCAGGCCGATATTATTGTGGCGAATCAGCGTGTTGGTGCCGTCGAAGCCGCCGGTGGAAGTGTCGCCGAAAATTCCGTACGACGTGCCGCCGGTGCCGAGCGCGAGATTATTGCTCTCGATGATGGAGTGGCCGATGCTGGTGAGATCAACGACCTTCGAATTCGCGCCGGTGGCGTCGAGATACATGCCCACGATGTGGACGTAATTTATTTTTGACGAGCCCGGGCTGGGCTTGCGCACGGTGGTGCAGCCGGTTGTCGCGCAGGAAATAAATCCGGAAGTATCCGGCGCGCTGACGGTGCCGAGGCCGCTTTCCTGGGAGCCGTAGATGGAAGCGCCATCGCCCATCAGTTCGACTGCGTCGTTCGTGGTCGCATCGGTGATGGTGAGCTGGCCCTGTCCCCAGAGCAACACGGTGCCTGCGGGAATTGAGATGTGCGCGGCGCCGGTGAGAGTGCCGGTCATGCCGCGCGCGTCGCAAACGCTCGAAGTGCTTGCGGCAGCGGTGAGGCAGGCATTGAGTTTTGCGCCCGCGTCTGCACCGGCGAAGCGCTCGGCCTTTTGCACCAGGTTCAGCGAATTCACCGCGGCTGAGCCGTTCACGTCGAGATTCGATTCTGGATTCGTGGTGTTGACGCCGAGCGAGGTTGCTGTGAAGCGATGCGCGGATTGCATCAAGTTGATCGGAGGCGTCAAGTCGCAGCAGCCGGCGAAGCCTGTGTCGGTGAAGCTGGAGGTGGACGCGCCGGAGACGAAAACATTGCGCGGAGAGCTGTTGAAGCTGGGCGTGGTGTTCCGGAAGATACAGTAGCCGGTGATGGCGGCGACCGAGGCGGACGGAAGAGTCCAGGTGAGATTGACGGCGTTGTTCGGGCTGCCGACGACTACGCCCGCGGAAAATATCGAGGGCGCGGACTCCGTGGTGCTGTTGCAACTTGTTGCGCCCGTCGCGGTGCGCACCCAGTAGGTATACGTTGCGGCCGCGAGCGTTCCGCCGGTGGTTGCAGTGCCCGTTACGTTTGTGGGCGGCAAGGCCTTCGCGAATCCCACGTCGAGCGATTCCGGGGTCGTCTGATACATCTGCGCGCTGTAACCAAAGCTCGCGCCATCGCCGAAGAGCAAGCCGTTGGCCGAGTCAATGCCCACCGACGCGAATTTATTCCCCGAGGAAGTGGCGCGCATCGGCAATCCATTGGTGTCGTTATTCAGGGACTCGTAGGGATCCGTGCGCAGGCGATCGCCACCGTCGCTGATATTCACGGTGTGATCGAAGCCATTGGAATTTTGCGAAGTGACGGCGCCGAGCGGATTACCGCTGCCGTCCACCACGGCGGTGACGCAGGAGTTGCAGTTGGTGATGAAAATATTATCGGCGCGGCCGGAAATTTCGCGCACCGCGACGGCGCCGCCTGCGGGGCTATTCCCCGTGGACACGTGATTCATGAAGACGCCGCTGACGTTGAGCGTGGGCGCATTGATGGCGAGAACCGCGGTGTTCCCGACCGGCTCGTCGGAAGTGTTCACGTGATCGAACGTGATAGCGTCCATGGGGCCCATCGAAACGCCGGGGAGCGCGGAAAATGTGAGGAAATCCGTGGACGCATCTTCGAGCGTGATGTTGCGAAAGACGAGACTGCCCGCGGTGCCGGATTGATTCAAGCGCTGGATGTACTGCATGCCTCCGCCCGCTCCGGTGACGTCTTCGATCGTGATCAGGCCATCGAGCGGAGCTTCGCCGCTGATGGGCGTCTCCCCGGTGAAGAGAACGATCGGAGTGGTGGAGCTGTTCTTGGCCATCAGGCAGCCGCCCGTGAAGCGTACCCAAATACTGTTGGTGATTTTCAGGGGCGTGTTGTCGGTCTGGCCGGTGGTGCCGTTGACGGCGAGGCAGACGTTGCGGAACAGCACGTTGACAGAATCGTAGAGCGAGACGGCTTGATTCGAGCCCAGGATGGAAAGATTTTCGATGGTGGTGAAGCCGGGCAGCGCAAAGACGGGCGCGGTGTTGGGACTGGCGCCGGCGGTGACATTGATGGCCACCATCGGCGCGAAATTAAATTGCTGGAGCTGGCTGGCTTCTCCCACGCTGCCGCCGAGCAAGTGCAAGCCAAAGCAGTAGCCGCTGGGCGTGGAAAAAACGGGCGCGGTGGAGGGCAATTGCGGCTGCAGCACTTTGTAGTAGAGCGGTGGCGGCGGAAAAAAGACGCTGCCGCCTCCGCCCACAGAGGGAGCGCGGCAGGCGGCGTTGATGGCGGCTTGAATCGCGGCTGTGTCGTCGGTGACGCCGTCGCCTTTCGCGCCAAACGCGGTGACGTCAACGCGCGGACGCGGACCTTGCACCGCTTCGTTGCCGGTGACGGTGAGCGACGAGGGAGTGAGCGTGCCGGGATTGAAACCGCCGGAGGTGAGAGTGCCGGTGATGGTGGCATTTCCTGAAACTGTGGCGTTGCCGGCGACGCTGAGATTTCCGCCGAGCGCGAGGCTGAACGCGGAGATGGCGCTGCCGCTCGTGGAGCCGAGGTCGGGCGGGAGAATCACGTCGGGAAACGTTTGCACGCCGTTGATGCCGGGGCCGGTGATTTGCAATTGGTAGCGGCCGGCGAGAGCGTAGAAGTGATAATTACCGATTCCGTCACCTTGAAACGGATTCGGGGCGGGGACGGTGAGAGTCGCATCGGTGTAAATCGCGGCGAGCGGCGAGCAGGGCGTGCCGGTGGCGGTGGGCGCGCAGACGGTGATGGTGGGGCCGGCGACGGGATGGCCCGCGGGGCCGAAGACGATGTCGTCTTTGCGCGAACCTTGCGCGCGAGCGGCGGGCGCGGCGAGGGTCGCGAGGGTGATGAGGGCCAGCGCGATTGCGGCGAGATGTGTGATCGTTTTCATGGATGAGGCGAATGGCCGCAGCGTATAAGTTCGATTCATTGCGATTCCCTTCCCAGAAAATTTGCAGCAGGAGCGCGGCAGGCTGGGCGAAAATCACCGCACCAGCCGCTATTGTAACGTCAGTGCTATTAGGGGAGTGCGATCACAGTAGCACAGGCATTCCTGCCTGTGCCAACGTAAGAACGCAGCGCGATAGCCAATGCTTGGCGCGTGCACGATTGCGAATGCCTTGCGCGTGCACGATCGCATTTTTTTCAGTAGGGGCACGGCATGCCGTGCCCGGCAAACGAACTTGGCGCGATTGTGCCATTTGTCGCGATGTTCAGATTCGAAAGCACCGGCAAAACATTTCGTAGCTGCGCGGTGCGTGGATAACGCGCGGCGTGCTTGTGGCGCGTTCGGGCACGGCATGCCGTGCCCCTACTGTCGCGTTGGTGGGGGCGGCGGTGCTGTGGCGCGGACCGAGGCGCTACTGCTGGTGGCGCCCAGGCCGTGTTTGGCGGCTTTTTCCGCGTCGAGGATTGCGCCGCAGTGTTTGCAGACTGCTACGCTGGGCTTCACCTTTTCGCCGCAGGCGGGGCAATCCGCGAAACGGGTGGGCACGTAGGCCCATTCGCGTTCGACGCCGAGCGCGATCGCGGCGCGGCGATGCAGATCCGAAATTTCGCGGAAGGAATGGCCGCGCGCCCACATCGTGTCGCCTTCGGAGATCAGCTGATGGTAGTAGGCGTCGCGCCGCGCTGTGGCGGAGGCGAGCTCTTCCGCAGATGGACGCTCGCCGGCGCAGACGAAAATGCCATGCTCGCGCAGATCCTGAAGCAGGTCTTCGGCGATGTCGCGCGCGGCAATCGTGAATGGGAAGCGGCGATTATCGCCGAGATCGAGCGCGTCGCCGCGTGAGGTGATCGTGACGAGCGCATATGGCTCGCCCGCGGCGCGCGCGGGAATGTGATAGACGCCGTGAGTGCGCGAAATGTGCCAGTCCTGGTCGGAGATGGAGGCGATCGCGGCGGTGGCGGATGCGTCGGCATTCGAGCGGGTTTCGACGAGAATGTCGCGGGGACCCCGGCGGGAGTCGGCGGCAAAATCACGCGGAGCGGAAGATGCTGGGGCGGTGTTCGATGATTGGACGGATGCAGTCATAGTCGATGAGCCTTCCTTGAGGCAAACGGTATTATGTTGCAGTTGTATGTTTTTGTACAATATTGCTAATTTGTACGAAAACGTACAAATAAGAGAGTTTGTATGTTTCTGTACAACTTCCGGAGCTGGGGAAATCCGAGCGCTTCGCGGAGTATTTTTTGATTGGCACGCTGCTGAGTTTGCTCGCGGCGATTTTCGCCGGCATCGTGCTGCTGAAGGTTCTCACCGGCCGCGTTACGCTGGGACAATAGGTGAAAATCTTCGGAGGTTCTGTGGCACGCTGAAGTCTGCACTACCGAAACCATGACCGCGATACAAATATCGAACGGAGCGAATCGTGGTACAAACTCTCTCACAAGGGAGGTCCTATGCACCAGGACTTGTCACGGCCTCGCCCGTTCGGCATTAGCATGCCGTGGATCCTGATCTCGGCCTTATTGCTATCGCTTCCTACGGACTCAATCACGCAAGCGAAGGCAGCCCCTGACAAAGGGGATACCTATGCGCAGATCGCGCAGGCTATCGCAGTCCAACTCAAAAAGGATCACGTGAAGCACGTCGTTCTCACGGATTTCGTCGGCGTAGATGGCAAGCTGTCGCCATTCGGCGGTTGGCTGGCCGATCGATTGTCAGCTGCAGATTGGGCACCTATTGCTGTGTTGGATCGCAAACAGCTTGCAACGGAATTGGGTACCCTGTGGTCCGCCGATTCGAAGGAATTTGATCGGAAAGTCAAGGAATTCTCCCTATCGCACGAGACTGCGGTGATCTCGGGAAGTTACAGTCCCGCTGCCGGTGGAATTGGCGTGACTGCGACGAAGCATTGCCTGGCATAAGATAAAAACATTCAATCAGATGGTTCTGCGGGCAAAAATTGATCTGACGGACGAAATGAGATCTCACATCGGGGGACCGCTCGAGTCTCTTGCCCCGCGCGATGGTATCTACACCGAGGGAGAAGGCGGAGTTGGGACGTGCGAATGCGACAACCAAAAATTCAACCTTCCTTATATGCCCCTCGGGTCTGGGAAAGGTACGGCGACATTCTCGATGGTGATAAACCCGGATGGGCATATTTCGGATATCTTGCAATGCAAGGCGACCGGAACCTCAACTGATGATTTTTGCAAGAATGTGTTGGACGCGCCGAAAACTTATAGTTGGTCTTGCAAGCCCGCCGTCAACGTTGATGGCGCACATGTTCCCGTCCGCAAATACGTCCATCTCTCATTCAGCTGTATCGTGAGCAGCAGGCGCTGTTTCCTCGACAACCAAAACCCACTTTAAGTCGAAGTCGAAACTGCAAGCGAAAGCAAAAGTCAAAGGCGCTGACCGGAGGCTCACGGTACGAAAAGCAAAGGCGCAAAGTAAGACGCCGGCGTGTTCTCTCTCGCGACATGTTGCACGCAGCTGCTTGTGGCGCAGGCTGAAGCCTAGGCCACTGAACTGCAAGAGAACTGAAGTGGGTTTTACGGGGTGAAGACTGCGTCGAGGGCGGCGTCGGCTGTGCGATCCCAGTCGCGGGCGCGGCGGGCTTCGCGCTGCGCTATTGCTGCGCGTTGATCGGAGCGCGTTTGGCGGCGGGACCATTCGATGGCGCGGACGATGTAGTCGCAGGCGGCGGCGTTGAGCGGCCCGAATTCGCCGGCGCTATTCTGCAACGTGAAGCAGTGCTCGTAGTCGCCGCGCGCGGGGTATGGACCTAGCGCGGGGATGCGGATGCCGTCTTCGGTTTCGGATGTGAGCGCGCGCCATTGGTCGGGCGAGCCGTAAAATTCGGGCGGCATCCAGCGTTCGATGTGCCAGCGATCGACGGGCAAATATTTCGGGACCTGGCGCAGCTCGATCGCTTCCCTGCTGACGTTGCCGTGCGCGTCGCGGTCGGTCCAGCGGCCGCCGATCCAGGTGAGGCGCGCGCCGCCCCACACGACGCGAAAGTTCGGTTCGCCGTAGCGATTCGAGCCGCCGGCGCGCGTGATGCGTTCGGCGATGGCGGCGGGGGTGTGGTGCGTTTCGCGAGTGACGCGGATCCGCGGGGGCGCGGAGGTTCGGGATTTGGAGGGCACGGAGTTGTGCGTGGCGGGTAGAGGGCGTTAAGATTGAGGTGCTTCTGAGGCGTGCCCAGTGCACGTTGCGAATTTTAAGGGCGGCTGCAGCGATGCGGCCGCCCTTTTTGTTTTTGGTAGCACAGGCATTCCTGCCTGTGCCTGCGTAACAACGCGGCGGGATCGTTGATGCTTGGCTGAGACGCGACTTCGTTCTTTGCAGTAGGGGCACGGCATGCCGTGCCCGGTGAATGAACTTGGCGCGGTCGTGCCATTCGTCGCGGTGTGGAATTCAGAGGCGACGGCGAAACAACTGAAGCGTGCGTTGCGTTGGATAGTGAGCGAGTGCTTGTGGGGCGTCGGGCACGGCATGCGGTGCCCCTACTGTGGGAGAAAGCAAAGGCAAAAGGCGCCGGCCGGAGGCCAGCGGTACGAAAAGCAAAGACGACAAGAACGCGAGCGCGTGGGTGCCAAGCATTGGCGTCACGCGCCGCGTTTTTACTTGTGGCACAGGCATCGTTTTCATGACCGCCTGGCCGGCGGGGCCTGTGCTACTGAACTTCTAGTAGCCGGTGGGAATCGCCAGGTTGTCGATGAAGGCGCCGCTCCTGGGCGATTCGTTCCAGACTTGGAAGCCGGTGACGAAGTAGAAGATGTACGCCGAGGCGAGACCGCCACTTGCGCCGTAAATCGGGAAGACGGTTTGGCCGCCTACGTCGTAGAAGTCGATGTCCTGCATCACGGCGCGTCCCCAGTGCGAGAGGTCGAGGAAATCCACGCGCGACTGGTTGGCGTTGATCGAAGATTTGATCGGGACGCCGGCCATCGATTTTTCGCCGGTGAAGAGCAGATCGAGATCGCTCGCGCGCCCGCCCGCTCCTTCCTTGATGATTTGCGAGATCGTCACGCCGAGTTGTTCCCACTGATGTTCCTGCTCGAGCGACGTGTACGCAATTAATTTGCTCACCTGATTCGTGCCCAATGCTTTGCGCACTTTGTTGATCGCGAGCCGCACGGCGCCGGGCGTGAGCGTGGAATTATTTCCGTTCACGCGCGGAGTGGCGAGCTCGACGGGATACGTGGCGCGATTCAAGTTGAGCCACGTGCCGGTGGTCGCGTTCGATTGGTGATAGAGCAAGCCGAAAAGCGAGACGGGCTGCGCGCCGGTGAGGCCATCGTGAACGATCACGTCGTTCGCGGTGGTGCCGGCGGGAACCGCGTCCACCGTGATCGTGCTGCCGAACGGATCGACGGCGGTGACGTTGCACGAGCCACGATTCGTGGTGAGCGTCGGGTCATAGACCTGGATCGTCTGGTTGTAATAAACCAGCACTGAACCCGGCGGCTTGGCCATCGTGAACGTGGTCGAAGCGATCGAGCTGATCGTGCCGAGCACGCCGTTGCCGTTGGTCTGCATCACTTTGTCGAGGAAAGCGCGGAATTGCGCCATCGCATTTTTCACTTCGCGCTTGGCGGCGTTCTCGATCGCTTTCTCGGGCGCGTTCGAAGCGTACTCGACGAGCTTGGTGATTTCGACGGCGTGGCGGAAAAATACGGGCGTCACTTGCGCGACGTCGTACACGGTGCCGGAACCGCGGCCCAGATCGCCGCCGTCCATATTGGCGAGGCCTGCTTTGCCTCCGGGACGGATTTGCAGCGGGAGGCGCATGTTGCGCGAGCTGACGCGTTCGACATCGCCGCGCTGCTGGATCATGGTGAGCAGGATGTCGTCGCGTTCGTAGAGGAGCGGAAGTTTGTCGCGGACTTTTTCGAGTTGCAATGCGACGGATTGCGAATTTTGCATTTGTGCCATGGGGGAGTCTCCGTTGTGGGTTTTGAGTTAGCACAGGCAGGATTGCCTGTGCCGAGGGTTGCAGTAGCGTAGGCTTCAGCCTGCGCCGCAAGATGCTAGGTGCGACGTGATGCGAAACGAGGAAGCGGAAGAACGTGTTGGGTTATGTACCGCCGGCCTCTGGCCGGCGTTTTTGAATTTGGGATTTACACCGACGGCGAAAGCGAAAGGAAACGTCAACGGCGCCGGCCGGAGGCCAGCGGTACGAACGGCAACAGCGAAAAGATCGATGTCGCGCGGGAGCCAAGCATCGGGGAATCGTGCCGTGGTGTTTGGTAGCACAGGCATTCCTGCCTGTGCCACAAGTTGCTAATTGCGAAGCGATGCGAAACGAGGAAGCGAAAGAACGCGTTCTTTGATCTTGCATGTCTAGCGCGCTTTGCGCCGCGTTTTGGCTTGGGGCACAGGCAGGAATGCCTGTGCTACTGAAAGGCAAAACGCGGCCGGCATGCTAATCTTTTTCTTATGATGCGACGCTGCGGAATGCTTTGCGTACGACGATCACTCGCGCCAATGATTCTTGCTTTGCTGCTGATGACGCCGGTGCTGCTCATGCTGCTAGCGGCGCTTTTTACTGCGCCTGCTGAGGCGCAGGTGGGGCAGCAGCCGGACCGGAATCGGCGGCCGCCGGCGATGCCGACTGGCGGCGCCAATGCGACCGCCGGCGCCAATGCACAGCAAGCGTCCTATCCTGGCGCGAATGAAATGCTGGAGCGGGCGTTCATCGCGATGAATTTGCGCAAGCCGGCGAGCCCGCCGTTTCATCAGCTGGTGCGTTTTCACTACGAAGTGCTGGGCCAGGCGCAGGACGGAAGCTACGAAATATTCTGGTCGGGCACGCAGCACTACCGCGAGGTGTTCAAGCTGGGCACGGAGCAAGAAATTGATGTGGCGGTCGGCGAGAAAATGTACACGACGCGGACGAGTGTGGCCGTCACGCTGCCGTTGCGCAACGTGCGCGACCTGGTGAAATCGCCCATGCCTGAGTATCTGATGGTGGATTACGACGTGACCGGCGTTTCAAACGAGCAGATCGAGGGACAGACGCGCGAGTGCATTCACATCAGCAAGCTCGACGCGAATACGAAGCAGCAAGGCACCGCGAAGGCCTGCTTCGACCCGGATTCGAAGCAGCTCGTTTCGATCAGCGCGCAGGGGAATTTTCTGAATGTGCCGACGGATATCCAGCTGAGCGGCTTCAAATCGCTGGACGTGAAGCGCTACCCGATGCACATGACCACGGTGGTGGCCACGGAAAATATGCCGCCCGCGAATATTGACGCGAATGTGGAAACGCTCGAGAACGTGACGAAGTTTGATGACGATCCGTTTACGCCGCCGGCGGGAGCGGCTGTGCGCGATTGGTGCTCTACGCTCGCTGCCGCGCCGTCGCTCGAGGATTACGAGCAGCCTTCGTTTCCGCAGGATGAGCTGAAGAACCTCACTGAGTTTTTCGTGTTGGTGGACGCGAACGGGCGCGTGGTGGAAGCGGAGCCGGTGCGCGCGGCGGCGGATGCGGACGGCGAGCAGAAAATTGCGGCGTGGCTGAAAACGGCGCGTTACCCGATTCAGAATTGCGGGACAACACCCGTAGAGTACGAGACGTTTTATACGCCGAAGCTGAAGCGCGTGTATTAGGTAGCACAGGCGTCCGCCGACAGGCGGCTCGTGAAAATGACGCCTGTGCCTGGGTAACAAAGCGACGCGGTGCGCGCTGGACGTGCAGGATCAAAGAACGCGTTCTTTGGTTTCCTTGTTTTGCGACGCTGCGCACGTAGCATCTTGGGGCACAGGCAGGAATGCCTGTGCTACTTGAGGGCGTGAAGTTTGTCTGAGATTAACTTGAGCGTTTCCGGGTTTGCCGCGCTTCCTTTTTCACGCTCCCTCGAAAGCGCGTCGGCGAGGATCGTTCTTGCGCCGCTCGGGTCTCCTGACAGCACAGCAATTCTCGACAAATTCACCAGAACGACAGCACTTGTATCCGCCGGTAGCTTCGCTTTGTCTTGCACCAGCAGCAGGCGATAGAACCTCGGATGTGACTTGCTATCGTCCACGAAGTGGCTACCGTTCCAGCGGTATATGACAGGGACGTCGAGTATGCTCGCGTCACGGTGCGCGACGATGACAGGCAGGTCGGCGCCGTCGAGATTCTCGACATCAAACTGAAAACCATCGAGTTGCTGTAAACGTACGAAACGACCCCCTGCTTTTCCAACTACATCCAGTTGCGATGACGCGGCACCGGTTTGCCGTTCGATCAACGCGAGCGGGATGCCCTGTGCCATGATTTCCGGGATGAATCGAATTTGCGGTGAGTAGGCATTTTCGAGTTGAGATTGCCACAATAACTTCGCACTCCCTCGATTGTAGGTCTGAAAAACTACAATCTGCGACAGATACCCGGCCCCTTCCTCAGGCGCGCTCCAGCAAAGGATGTGCAGATCCGCGCGCTTAGGAAAAGATTGTTGAACGACGGTCTGACCTTGAGCGTTGTTAGCGAAACAGGATGTACAAAACGCGAGTAGAGCAATCAGGCGAAACAGCCTTTGGCGCATATATCTGCAGATAGTATCCACCACCATGTGTTTTTGGCAGCACAGGCATTCCTGCCTGTGCCTGCGTAACAACGCGGCGCGGTGCGCGCTAGGCATGCAGGATCAAAGAACGCGTTCTTTGGTTTTGCAGGCGTGGCGCAGCGTTACCTTGGCATAGGCATCGTTTTCATAACCGCCTGGCCGGCGGGGCCTGTGCTACTAAGGACGCGACGAATCGCGCCACCGCTTTTTTCAGTAGGGGCACGGCATGCCGTGCCCGGCAAAAGAACTTGGCGCGATCGTGCCATTCGTCGCGTCGTAAAAATTCCAAGCAAGACATTTTGAAGCGGCGCTGTGGGTTGGATGGCGCGGGTGTGCTTGTAGCGCGTTCGGGCGCGGCATGCCGTGCCCCTACTGTCGGAAAAGGCAAGGGCGAAAGAACGACGCCGAAGCTTCCTCGTTTTCGCAACATATCGCATGGAGCTGCTCGGGGCACAGGCAGGATTGCCTGTGCTACTGAAAAGCGAATCCGCCTTTAGTGGGACAGGCTTCAGTCTATGCGGTTCAAGGTCTCGTCATCGTTGAATTCCAAACTTACTCGCTGCGAAGTTTAGCAAACGTCGTGTTAGATACCACACCGCCCCGTTGATTGGAATCGCGAGCTAGACCGAAATCCAATCGGGAAGATGCGCATAGTAGCCAGCTAAAATTCCAGGTAGTAAAAATGCGAGAGAGAAAAACATTGGCAAGGGATTTGTGTGGACATTTGTAAAGGGCATCAAAATCAACGCAATGAGCTGAGTGATCGCGAAGAGGCCCCAAAAGCCTTTTGTGTCGACGCGTTCCCCGCTGGTGTAACCATCCACGCGTAACAAAATACTACAAATTCAGGATGTCGGCGTCGCTTAGGCGGGCGTAATCCAGGTCGCGGGGGGACATGGATCTGCGGCCGTCGTTCCCTGCACCGCTGGAGCCGGCTATGTCGATGCGGCGTTCGGCTGTGCGCTGGCGGGTGCGGCGTTCGTTTGCGGCGCTGACGATGGTGGAGGTCCATTCGCTGAGGACGCGTTTTGCTACGCCGGGGAGCGCCTGGCGGGCGCGGCCGGTGAGTAGCGAGACGATGGCGCGCTGGTGGCCGTCGTCGAGCGAGCCGGAGCGGAATGCGTCGCGCAACTGCGCGGCGAATTGCGGATTCGAGCGAAGGCTCGAATCGAGCTCGCGGTAAATTTCGCCCACGACGCGCGTGCGCGCATTCTTGGCGACGCCTTCGGGGAGCAGGCGCTCGACCTGCGCTTCGATCGCGGCGACGACTCCTTCGACGGCGGCGGCGTTGGCGGCGTGGAGGAAGGCGAGTTGCGATTCGTTGGCGGTGGATTGCGCGTTATTCGCGGCGGCTTGCGCCTGCGCGGCGGAAGTCAAAGGCGCCGGCCGCGCGGCTAGCGCGTCAGAAGAGGTTCCGGCGGTACGTGAACCATCGGCGTTGGCGTTTGTGGCCGCGACCGCGGCGGTGTTTGCGTTGGCATCACCACGCAGCGCGTTGTCGTTCGTGTTGGCATCACCCAACACGTTGTCATTCCGAGCGGAGCGAGGAATCTGCAGTTGGTTGGTGTGCGATGAAGGCAAAGACGCCGGCCGCGCGGATAGCTCGTCAGAAAAGGTCCCGGCGGTACGTGAAGCGTCGGCGTTGGCGGCGATGGTTTGCATTGCGTTGGCTAGCGACGTGAAGGCGGCGGGATCTAAATTGGCGATGGCGCGGGCGAGCGCGGCGTGATCTTCGGGGCGATGGGAGAAGAAAAGCGCGTCCATGTGGTCGACGTCGGCTAGGAGCGCGGTGGCTTGGCGGGCGGCGTCGGGCGTTACGAAGGATTCGCGGTAGGCGGAGGCGTCGCGCCAGGCGGCGCGCAGCTCGGGGTTGGCGTCGAAGGTGGCGCGGAGGTGCGCGGGTTCGGGGATGGAGGTGGCACGCACGTCAGCACTTTGCGTGGCGGCGTCGGCAGACGCGTTTGCGGCGGTCGGGTTGTTGTTCGCGTTCGCATCACCCAACGCGCTGTCAACTGCAGGTCCCTCGTCGGGCCAGACATCGGCCCTCGCTCGGGATGACAACGTCGTGGTGGAGTTTGGAGCGGCGTCGAAATCGAACTCGAGTTGTTGCGTGTTGTGCGGCGGAGTTTTGCGTGGCGAGGTGATGCCGAGGATTTCGTCATCGGTGGCGCTCGGCGGCGGTGCGGCGGGGTCGGCGTTGCGCGATGGCGTGGATGGAGTCGGCGCGAGTGTTGCGGATGGCATGTGGTTCTCCAGTAGCACAGGCAATCCTGCCTGTGCCTGCTAAAAGCGCGGCGCGGTGCGCGCTAGACGCGCAAGATCAAAGAACGCGTTCTTTCGTTTCCTTGTTTTGCGACGCCGGGGACATCGCAACTTGCGGCACGGTCAGGATTGACTGTGCTACTGAACGGCGAATCTGTCTTGGCGCGCGATTGCGCTGGCTTGGTGGGAGCCCCCTGCTTTAGCAGGGGGAGCTGGACTTTAGTCCAGCGGAAGACGCAGCGAGAGAAAATCGTGGCTTTAGCCACGGCATTCGAAGGCCCAGCGCTAAAGCGCGAGACAAAGTTGCAGTCATCGTTGCGGAGCGCTGAAGCGCTCCTCCCCCGCGTTCATGCGGGGGCTCCCACCTAGGAATGCCTGTGTTGCTGAAAGGCGCTTTCGCCCTTGGGCGAAAGCTTGGTCCTGGGCTGGAGGTACAGGTGATGTTCCAGACTGGCACCTGTACTTTTGCACTGGCTGTGGAAAACTATTGGCGCAGGATGCGGCAAATGGGGCACTTACCGGGTACCGTGGAAACTGGTACGGGCGGCTTTCAGTTTGAAACCAACGTACTATTTCGCTGGCCTTCGCTCCTCTGTACATCTATATCAACGGGGAGCACGGCACGCAGCGCATCCTGAGGAAGCGACCCGGCACTTGAGGTGTGTGAATGAGCTCGATCCCAACGACCTCCGCAGAGGCTCGAAGTAAATCCGCCGGTTCCGGTTCCAAATCATCTCCGAATTCAAATAATCAGAAAAACAATTTATCGGGCATCGAACGCCGGCGCCGCAAACGCGCGAAGATTTCCGCGCAGGTACACGTGCGCGTGGTGAATTCGCCGGAGCCTTTTGAAGAAGTGTGCAAGAGCGTGGACGTGTCGCGCGACGGCCTGCTCTTCACGAGCGCGCGCGCGGGCTATTGGAAAGGGCAGATGCTCGAGGTGACGTTTCCCTACTCGACGGCCGCGGGCGATTTCAATACGGCGCAGAAAGCGGAAGTGGTGCGCGTGGAAGCGTCGCCGAGCGGCAGCCAGCAGCACGGAGTGGCGGTGCAATTCTGCGCGGCGAAGGCGGATGCGAAGAGCGAGAAGAAAGTTCCGGCGGGAGCGTCGGGAGCATCGGGCTCGTCGAGCGGTGCGTATGCGTCGAATGGGGCATACGCTTCGAATGGGAAATTGAGCGTTGCGGATCCGTTTGTGGATTCGCCGCTCGCGCATTCGCAGGCGACGCAGGAAGCCTCGAGCGCAGCGGCAAACGCCGCGGTGAAGCAGCAATCGCTTGTGCTCGCAGTCGAGTCCGACCAGCGCACCGGCGATATCATGCGAAATATTTTGCAGGCCGACGGCTACACGGTGATCGTGGTGCCCACGGCGCAGCAGGCTCTCGAAGTATTGCGCACCACGGTGCCGGCCGTGTTCCTCGCGGAAGTGGAAGGCGAGGACATGACCGGGCACGACCTGTGCCTGATCATCAAGCGCAACGATCGCTTGCAGCGCGTGCCGGTGATCCTGCTGACGCGCTCAGCGCAGCCCGCCGATTATTCCGCGAGCCATCAACTGGGCGCGGTGGTGTGCATGGCGAAGCCGTTCAAACCGGAGCGGCTGCTGCACGTGGTGCGATTAGTGGCGCCGCCGCCGTCGCAGAAAAGCGTGTATGGCGCGTCGCGCGTGGCAGGCAGCACGATCGAGCGCACGCTGTAGAATTGAATTTTGTACCGCCGGCGTCTCTGACGTTGCCTTCTGTACCGCTGGCCTCCGGCCGGCGTTTTTGAATTTATTCCCCCGGTTCGCGAGCACCAAATCCAAAGGCAAAGTCAAAGGCGCCGGCCGGAGGCCAGCGGTACAAAGACCAGAGCCCGCGTTTCAGTTACAATCCCGCCGTGCCGCGCATCCGTAGCCGTGGCAAACTTCCGCACTGGGAAGCTGACAACGCGATTTACTTCGTCACCTTCCGGCTCGCCGATTCCGTGCCACAAAACGTCTTGCGCGGGTTCGAATTCGAAAGACGAGACATCATCGCAACGGCCAACAAGATGGACCGATCGCTCTCGCCAACTGAGCAGAAAAGGCTCGAAGATCTTCTGAGCGAAAGGATTCAAGACAAATTAGACGCGGGCACGGGGAGCTGCTTTTTGGCGCGCCCGGCCATCGCTGATCTGGTTTCGGCGACGCTTCAGCATTTTGCGCAAACGCGATATCGGATGTACGCATGGTGCGTGATGCCGAATCACGTTCACGTGCTATTTCGAATCCTTGTGAATTGCTCACTCGCCGATGTGGTTCGATCGTGGAAATCGTACTCCGCTCGGGAGGCGAATCTGCTGCTCGGCCGCACAGGGCCATTCTGGCAGCGCGAGTATTATGATCATCTCGTCCGCAGCGAGGAGGAATTCCACCGTATCGTTGGATACATTGCAGAGAATCCCGCGAAGGCAGGGCTGAAAAACTGGAAATGGGTTGGAGTTAACCTGGATTTGTGAAGCGCGGTGTTGTTTTTTGTACCGCCGGCCTCCGGCCGGCGCCTTTGACTTTGACTTTGGACTTAGTGCTCGCGAACCGAAGAAAATTCAAAAACGCCGGCCGGAGGCCAGCGGTACAAAAGGCAAAGGCAACGGCAGAAGCAGCGGCCAACATCGTGGGCTGGCGCGGGAAGCTATTTTCGTGGGGGGAGCAGCGTCGCTGGGTGCTGTAGCAAGGCGCCTTGCTGCTTTAGCAAGTATGATTTGTGCAGCATGGCGTGGGCGCGGACGTTGGCGTAGCCGGCGGGGGCTTCGATTTTGGCGACCTGGCCTGCGTCGGAGGAGAACCAGCGCATGCAGGCTTCGAGTTCGACGCGGTGATTGTCGGCGAATTCGTCGGGCATGAGGCTGGGTAGCATTTCAGTAGCACAGGCAATCCTGCCTGTGCCCGCGTCGGATCGGTGCAGTGCGTTGAGAAACGAGGCAGCGTCGGCTGAGTTGGGTTGATTTTGTTCGTTGGCGCCATCGCTTAGAGCGGAACCCAACGATGTCGCGTTGGGTGCTTGTGTGGCGCGATTTGCGCTGTTCGTTGCTTGGGGCACAGGCACGATTGCCTGTGCTACTGGAACTTCCAAGACCAGCTGCGCGATTTCGCGGTATTGCTTGGTGCGGGATTCTTCGTCGGGGATTACCAGTTCTTCGAGGCCGATCAGGCGTTTTACCAACGCTAGATTTTCTGGATGCGACAGCACGGCTTGCATTGCGGGATCCGGGCTGCCTAGGAGCTGCAGTAACACGCCGCGCTGTTGCGACCAGAGCGTCGGGTACTGCTCGTCTGTCTCCGGGTAGCTGAATAAATTCCCTTTCAAATCTGCGAGGCGAATCCATTTGGATTCGAAGGCTGCGCCTGCGCCGAGCAGCGTGACTTCCACATCGTTCGGGCGATTGCGACGGAAGCAATCCACGGCGAGCAGCATCACGTCCGCGTGGAAAAATTTCATGCGCCGCCAGACGAGGCCGATGCGGCCCATCGCTTGATCGCGCGCCATGGCGTAACCGGCGGCGGTGTCGTTATTGGCCATCGCGCCGCCAAAAAGCGCAGGAAATGCGCCGGTGAGAAATTGCGCGACGGGTCCCATTAAATTCGCGGCGTGTTCGGCGAGATCGGGAGGCACTTCGGCGGGCGCGGGCTGAAAAAATCCTGCGGCGAGCGATTGGCCGGGCTTCGAACGCGCGGGATAGTGCGCGCCGGGCTCGGCCGTTTGATTTTGCAGCGCGTCGAAATCGAGCACTTCGCTATCGGCGTAAATCGGCGGGATGCCGTACTCGTAGGTTTCGATCTGCAGATTCGAGAGCGTGTTGAAACGTTCCTGCACGCTGATGAGCGCGTCGCCAAGTGCAGGCCGGCCGCTCGAGCCGTCACCGGGCAGCGCGTGCAGCACTCGCCAGTGATCGTCCATATTTTCGTTGCGCGATTCGCAGTAAGTATCGCCCGCGAACGCGACGTACGCGCCATCGGGGAAAAGCTGCAGCAGCTCGTCGCGCAGAGATTTATCGTCCAGCGCGAAAAAAGCCCACGGACGCAGCCAGGTGCGCTGGAAGGTGATGAGATTGATATTGAAATCGCCGCCTTCGGTGAGCGGTCCGCCCTGCGATTGCGCGAGACGTGCGAGGCGTTCGTATTCCTGCGAGCCGGTGGCGACTGGCGAACCAATTTTATCGGCGGCGTGCGGATACGCGGCGCGCAGGCGCGCTTGATGCACTTCCATGTTCCATTGCAGGTAGGGATATTCGTGCATCTCGCCGGCCCAGGGCGGAGTTTTCAGTTCGAGGCCGCCGACGATGGTGATCACTTCTTGGCCGTTGGGGACACGGAGGCGCGTTTCGACGGAAGGCACAGTGACGGTTTCCGCGGCGACGAAATTTTCGGAGGTGAGGAAGGCGCCGCAGGTAGCACACGTGGCGACGCGATCGCTTGACGCGAAGCTGGGATCCTTCGCTGCGCTCAGGATGACAGACGGATCGGAGTTGCGCGTAGACTCGGCGTTCCCTTCCGACAGTAGGGGCACGGCACTGCCGTGCCCGGCGATCGAACTTGGCGGAGTCGAGCCATTCACCTCGGTGGCGGCGTTGCCCTGGTTTATGTACCGCCGGCCTCCGGCCGGCGTTTTTGAATTTTGGTCGTCCGTTGAAGGCAAGTGCGCCGGCCGGAGGCCAGCGGTACGAAAAGCGGCGGCGGGCGTTTCTTCGCCGCAGTCTGGGCAGACGTAGACGTCTTCGCCGATTTTTACTTCGCGGGCGGCGATTTCGGTTTCGGGGTGAAAGCCGAAGCGTTGGCCGTCAACTACGAAGCGGACGTATGCGCCCACTTTGCCGTCGGTCCAGAGATTGAACGCTTCATCTACGATTAAATTTCCGATGCGATTGTTGCGTTCGACGAGCTGCGCCACTTCCGTGGCGGCTTTCGCGGCGGAGACATCTTCTTCGGCCTGTGCGGAGGAGGGGAAAAAGCGGACGCGCGGCACGTCCTGCGAAAGCACGCTAACGATGGAGAGGCCGAAGGCCTGGTAAATATTGGTGACGAATTCGTAGCGCGGCAGATCTTCGATGGATGAGCCGTCGGTGAGTTTTTGTTCGAAGGGGAGGTGCCAGTTCTGGTCGCGCTCGCTCCACCAGAGGTATTGCAGGCCGCGCCAGAATTGGTGCGCCTGCTTGATGCGGCGAATTTCCTGGCGGCGCGTGGATTCGGATTCGGTTGAGAATTGCTGCACGATGCGGCGGAGCGCGGATTGGAGGCGCTCGGGGAGCTGTTCGTTGTTGGCGCCGAAGGGGACGGCGGAGTTGACGCCGAAGGGCGAGGAGTTCGCGGCAGACGTCAAAGGCGCCGGCGAGACGCCGGCGGTACGAAAACCTTCGGCGACAGAGGACGTTTGCGCGGGGCCTTCGATGGGGACGATCGAAGCGTCGGGTCTTGCAGTTTGATTCGAAGTGGACATTCGATTCTCGCTTGGAGGTGGCGGTTCTGTTATTTTGTGGGTAGATGAATGCGAAAAAAGATGAGCCGATTCGCGCCACGCCGCGGCAGCGGATCAGCGTGGTGATCGTTGGAGTGATCCTGATGCTGCCGGGGATTGCGGCGCTGTTTGCGGGAAGCTTGTTCTACACGGACCACCGTAACCTGCTGGTCTTCGCGCCGTTTATGTTGCTGATCGGAGTGGTGATGATTATCTTCGCGCTGCGCGTGGGGAAGGGTTAGGTAGCACAGGCAATCCTGCCTGTGCCGCAAGTTGCTACATTCGTGTCGTCGCAATACAAGAAAGCATAAGAACGCGTTCTGTGATCTTGCAGGTGTGGCCCGAGCTGCGGTGTGTTTTTGTGTTGGCACAGGCAGGATTGCCTGTGCTACTGAAAAACAGGCCACGCAGGAGATTCTGTGAGCGAGTACATGCAGGAGTGGGCGAGATACGAGATTAGGAAGACCAGAATTCAGTTCTATGCGCTACTCGAGTTTCTCGCCTTCTTGCCGGCCATGTGGGTCGCGGGCACACTCTTCCGGAGATTCTTCCCTACGCTGAAACCGGGTTTCATCTTTCCGCTTCTGTGGGGCGCGCTTATCTTGTGGACGGCGACTCGGACAAGGATCTTTCGGTGTCCGCGATGCGGCAAAAACTTTTTCGGGCGATGGAGTGTGGGTAACGAGTGCGTGCACTGCGGACTGCAGAAACCGAAGCGAATCGTCATCAGCAACAACAATTAGAACGTGAGAGCGCGCGAGAACCTACTCGATTACTACTGTGGTTTGGCCGCGGGCTATGGCTGTGGCCAGGCGGCCGCCGCGGTCGTCTGAGGGGAAGCCGAACATGCAGTGGATGAAGCGGACGTCGTGGAGGTCGACTTCCCCGCCCTCGTAGCGCAGGTGCGTGCCGATGAAGGTGACATTTTTCCAGTGGATGCCGTCGAGGGTTTGCGCGGCGCCGGCGATGGTGAGGTTTTCGACGCGCACGTTGTCGGCGAAGATGCGCGACGGAGGCGGCTCGAGAATTTCGGCGCCGGAGGGCATGCTAGTCGCGTCGAGAAGATTGCCGCCGAGCGATGCGGGATTGAGTAGCGCGCCGATGGTGAGCACCCGGGGCGCGCCGACGAATACTTGGTCGGGCGCGACGTCACGCGCGGATTTCGAATTGCTGGTAGATGACGAGTTATTCGCGGATTTAGAATTGGTCGCAGGCGCCGTGATGGACGATGCCGATGCGGTCTGCTTCGCGGCGGACGGCGCGGATAGGGACGACGCAGACGACGACGCAGCGGATGATGACGCGGCGCTCGGCGGCTCGCCGGGTGTTGACGCCGTGCTGGATGTGGGCGCAGCGCTCGACGGCGGCTCCGTCGCGCCCGTAGCGGTGGCGACGAGCAATTCGTCTAGGTTGACCGACGACGGAGTGCCGGGCGGAATCGGCTCGATCGAGGAGCGCAGTTCCGCGAGCTCGATGCGCGCGTCGGTGACGTGCTCGGTGAGCCGCGAGCTGGTGTGATAGGCGGCGAGAACCTGGTCGAGCTTGGTAAGCGCGTCGTCGAAAAAATCGGGCGGTGTGGGCTGCGAGCGGAGGCGCGCCACAATCACGATGGATGCGGCGCGATCGAGGGCGATACTTGTCTCGGTGGCGTCGCCTTCCGAGGCGTGGCGCTGGGCTTCGTCGAGCGCGACGATCACATCGCGCTGCCAGCCGGGAATGATGTTGGTGGTGGGATTTGTGGCGGCGTGGCTGGCGGGCGGCGCGCTTTCGTACGCCGCGGCATTCGCGCGCGCGCCGCCCGGGCGAGGGTGCAGCGCGTATTGAATGCCGCGCCATGTGAGCACTGCGATCAGAGCAAACGCGAGAAGAATGATCAGCGGGCGAATAAACCAGGGCGCGCTGGGCTGGCCGCGGCGCCGGCGGCGTTCCCAATGGCGCTCTCGTCCGCTGGGCGAATCGGAGAAGCGGTAGGTCATGTGCGGGCCGCGGCGGAATGTTGAGCGCAGATCATGTGAGGTTGCGGCGCACGGTGCGCGTTGTGACTTGCGCGGTGCGCCGAAATTGCACATGAAGTATACGCGACGCCGCGCGATTCGGTTACAGGGCGCTGCGCGGCCTAAGTAGCGCTGGCTTCAGCCTGCGCCGCAGTCCAATCGCAGCGAATGCCGCGCCACACGTGCAACATCAAGAACGCGTTCTTTCGCCTTCGCCGTTTCCTCAGTAGGGGCACGGCATGCCGTGCCCGGCGATGGAACTTGGCGGGGTCGGGCCATTTGTCTTGATGATCAAATTCGAAAGCACAGGCAAAACATTTTGTAGCGGCGCGGTGCGTGGATGGCACGTACGTGCTTGTGGTGCGTTCGGGCACGGCATGCCGTGCCCCTACTGCCGGAAACGGCAGAAGCGAAAGGAACGACGTCGCGCGTCCAGCAAGCAATTGCGATCCAGGTGTGTTGTTGCGTTGGCACAGGCGTCGTTTTCATGACCACCTGACCGGCGGGGCCTGTGCTACTGAAAGGCGCTACGGAAGAACGTGTGCTACTTACAATCTTCGGCGAATTGGTCGTGGAGGAAATTGGTTAGGTCGTTGTGATTGGAGAAGACGTGGGTGTCGGGGGCGGGGTGCATTGCGCCCTGTGACGACGAAGAGTTGCGCGCGGGTGGCGAGGCGGATCCGCTTGCGCTTCCGTTCGCGATTGACGACGACTGCGAATTTGAGCGGCCGGGGAGTGAATCTTGCGCGGAAGTGTTTGCGGCGTTGCCGTTGGCGCGGCGATGGATGCGGGCTACGAAGCCGCGCTGGGCGCGTCCTGAGTGGGCGGGGACGAGTTCGGCGGCTTCGATTTCGACGCGGTGGATGGGGCCTGGCGCGGATTTGGCGTTGGAGCTGGAATTAGCGCTGCTTCCGCTGGCGCTGCTGCCGCTTGCGTTTCCGTTTCCGCCGGACGAGCTTGCGGCGTCGTCTTCTTCGCCTGTGTCACCGCGCGCCACTTTTGCGGCGTGTTCGAGAGCCTGGAGCGCCGCTTCGGCTTCGCGCGCGGCTTCGAGCGCGTCGCCCACAACCGGATTCATGTAGTAACGACCGCGAATGTACGGCATGTTTTCCTCCGTGGAGAAGTGACGAGTGCGAGTGACGAGTGGTGTTCAGTAGCACAGGCAATCCTGCCTGTGCCGCAGGTTGCTACGCGCAGGGCGGTTGCGAGGCGAGGAAACGGTGGCGGCGTTCTTTCGTAGCGCCGGAGCTTTTTGTGCGTCCTTAGCAGGCGCGTGCCGGCGTTTTCGAATTTACGTTTTGCTGCTGATCTAGCATTTCTATTCGTGCAAAGCGAAAGACAAAAGAGCCGGCCGGAAGCCCTTCATACGTTCGTATTTCAGGGCAGGCCGGCGCTACGAAAGAACGGTGTGCGACGTGAGATTTCAGTAGGGGCACGGCATGCCGTGCCCGGCGATAAAACTTGGCAACGTTGCGCCATTTGTCGCGATGTAGAAATTCAGAGGCAGTTTGTAGCGGCGCGGTGCGTGGATGGTGCGCGGGTGCTTATGGCGCGTTCGGGCACGGCATGCCGTGCCCCTACTGGCGGAAACGGCAGAAGCGAAGAAAAGAACGAGGTCGTGATGGACGGCCGAGAATTCGCGGTTGGGGTGCGGCGCTAAGTAGCACAGGCAATCCTGCCTGTCCCGCAAGTTGCTACGTGCAGTGCGTCGCAATGCGAGGAAACGGTGGCTGCATTGGGTTGGCGTCGCATGCGAACGGCGAAGAGAACGATGTCGTGATACGCGCCAAGAATTAGCGATCGCGCTGCGTTGTTACGCTGGCACAGGCACGATTGCCTGTGCTACTGAACGGCCGGCGGCAGCGGATCCGCTGCAGGCTTTTCTTTTTGCGCGGATTCGAATTCGAGGAGGCGGTGGATTTGGGGCCAGGAGCGGCGGCGCGTTGGCGCGGCGACGTGTGGGGTTGCATTCGCGCGCGGGCGCGAATGATTTGCCGTGTGCGCGACGGAGGGCGGCGCCGCGTTTTGACTTTGCGTTGCGGCGAGATCGTCGAGCGACGCGGCTACAGGCGGAACGCCGGCGATGCCGAGGATGGAATTGAGCAGCGCGCGATTTTCAGCGCGGAGGCGAGCGACTTCAATTCCCTGCTGGTTAATTTCGACGCCCTGTTGGGCGATCACCGCATCGAGCCGGACGATGACGGCACGCTCGAGCGCGAGTTCGGCTTTGAGGGTGCGGGCGCGCCGGATTGTGGTGATGCGGCGCCAGAATTTATGAATTTGCATGGTTTTCAGTAGCACAGGCATTCCTGCCTGTGCCGCAAGTTGCTACGTGCTGCGCGTTGCGATGCGAGAAAACGATGGCTGCGTTCGGTTGACGTTGTGCACAAACGACGAAAGGAACGATGTCGTGATGTGCGCCGAGAATCGCGAGCTGCGGCGTGTTTTTGCGTTGGCACAGGCAGGAATGCCTGTGCTGCTGGAAGGCGCCGGCCGGAGGCCAGCGGTACGAAAGGCAAACGCAGAGAGCAAAAGAAAAGCTAGAGGTGGCGGCGTGGTACGAAGGTCGTGCGATCGACAGCGCTACTTTGCGCGGCGCTTCTCGAGAATCCAGACCAAGACTGCGGACGGAAAGAATCCGGCCAAAAACCAGGGGACGATGAAGGCGATAGCCCACGCGCCGAATTCCGATGAGCCACCAGCTCGGAACCAGACAGGCGACCAGTAAAAACAGTAAGCGAGGATAAAGGGCACGCTCAGGGCCCAGATCCATCCGGGAACTTTGGGCAGTACAAATACCAGCAACCCGACGAGGGCAGTCGAGACGAGGCCGATCAGAATTGCCCCAGAGAAAAGAGATAACGAGTCAATAAAACGTACCATACAACATACATTAACATACGATTGAATGCGCTACTTAGCGGCGGCGGCGCGGGACGTAACTTGTGCGGCGGTGCTCTTCTAGTTGGGCTTTGCGGGCTTGGATGGCGCGGACCGTGGGATCTGCGCTTAGCACGCGGGCGGCGAGGCGCGCTTCGTAGGGCAGATGCTCGATGGCGTAGGCGGCGGGTGGCGTAGCGCGATTTCAGGCCGTAGCGGGCGGCGTCTGCTGGATCATCTCCCTCCATTTTTTCTATGTCTTCGATGCGGGCCATGTCGCGGACGAGCGTGGGGATGGTGCGAATCAGCTCGATGCAATTGTCGGTGAGGAGCCACTCGTTGGCGTCGAGCATTTGGTACATCAGCATCCAGCCGCCGATGCAATCGTTGTCGGCGGGAATGGGGCGCGGGAAGCCTGCGGCGGCGAAGACGTCGCCCATTTGGTCGGCGATGGAGGCTTCGTCGGTGCGGCGGGCGAAGGCGTCGGGGGAGAGGTAGATGGCGTCGATTTTTTCGCGAGACGATTGCGAGATGGTGCGGGAGGCAAGGTCCGACGAGTTGCGGCTTAGCAACGGCGCACAGGCAGGAGTGTCTGTGCCACTGTAAGGCGAATGCGATTGCGACGCGTCTGCGTATGGCGACGCTGGAATTTCGTACCGCTGGCCTCCGGCCGGCGTTTTTGAATTCTGTTCGTGGGCGTAGGGCGAAGAAAGATTCAAAGGCAAAGACGCCGGCCGGAGGCCAGCGGTACATAAACCATCGGCGTCGTCGCGGGCCAGGCTGCGGGCGATGATTTCGTGGGCGAGGTCGCGCGGCGCGGTGCGATGCGTGACGTATTCGCGGTAGGTGATGACGGTTTGGGTAGCACAGGCATTCCTGCTTGCCGTGAGGACCGAAGGGCCTGTGCCGCCAGTTGCTACGTTTTGTGCGGTGCGAGCGTCCGACGAACCGGAAAATTCAAAAGAGCCGGCGGGGACGCCGGCGTTACGGAATGGCACGTTCGCATTTGCTGAGTGCGAGCTCTGCGTCGATTTTGCATTTTGCGAAGTTGAAGGCAAGGACGCGGCAGATTCCGCATTCTCGCGATGGCTCGGCTGCACTTCCGTAACGCCGGCGTCTCGCCGGCTCTTTTCGGCGTTAACAGCTGGCGCGGCGGCGTGCCAGTATGTGGCTGAGGGGTGCTCGAAGCCCCAGTCGATGGAGATCCAGCGGGGCCACCACGGTTTCCAGTCCACCGTTTCTGCGCGGGCGATGTGGCGCGTTACGTCGAAATTATCGAAATACTGGCCGGCGAAAACTTCCCAGTCGCCGTCGAGGAATGCGCGGCGCAGGTGTGACGGCAGCGCGGCGAGCGTCTTCAGATAATTTTGATCGGCGGCGTAGATGGGATTGTCATGCACGCGCGCCGAAATGAAATCGTAATCGCTGGGGTCGTAACACTCCGGACTTTCCATTCCTGCGGCGGGCTGCTTATCAATCCACAGTGACTTCACCCAGGCGTGGCCGATGTTCCCGGGATTCGTAGCGCCAGCCATGTTGGGAAATGTGCGCGCGATCGGGCAGCGATTGCGGCTGGTGAGAAATTGCCACTGGCGGAGAGTGAAGAGAGTGAGCTCGTCGATGCCGATGAAAAGAAATTCCGCGCCCTGATATTGGTAGACGTCATTTTCCGCGGCGCAGTAGCCGAATCTGGTTGTCGATCCATTCAGCCAGGTGACGACGTGCTTCGAGTCGTTGAAGCTCGAGTAGAGTTCGCGCGGAATTTCTTTGCGGAAATAAAGCAGCAGCGATTGCTCGAGCTCGGGAAATGTGCGGCGGAGTAGGAGCGTGTTGGAGCCCATGTTGTCGTTGGCTTGCACGACCGCTTCCATGAGCAGCGCCATCGATTTGCCGGGACCGGCCGCGCCGCCGAAGAGGCGGTATTTGGCGGGCGATTTGTGGAAGTCGCACTGCTTGGCGAAGGGCGCGTAGGTAAGGAAGCGCTTCGCGGAGTTGGGGTCGGCGGCGGGGTCGGCGTTGGCGTCGTTTTGCGGATCGAGAGCGTCGTTTGACGCGATGGGCACGTCGGCGTCAGTTGACGCGTCAGCGTCGTCGTTGCGCGATGAGTCGATGTCAGCATCGTCGCGTGAAGTATCGGCGGCGGCGTCAGCAGCAGCGGAGGCGGAATCATTGCGCGATCGATCATCACGCCAGCGATCGATACCGGGTGTAACGGTGGCAGACATGGGTTAGGTAGCACAGGCATTCCTGTTTACCCTGAGAATCGAAGGGCCTGTGCCGCAAGTTGCTAGGTGCGAAGCGTTGCGAGATGCGAGGAAACGTTGGCGGCGTTGGGTGTGGCGTCAGTAGGGGCACGGCATGCCGTGCCCGGCGAAAGAATCTGGCGCGATCGAGCCATTCGTCGCGATGTAGAAATTCAGATGCGACGGCGAAACATTTGTAGCGCGCGGTGCGTGGATGGCTTACGGATGCATGTCGCGCGTTCGGGCACGGCATGCCGTGCCCCTACTGTTATTTTGCGGCGGCGCTTGGCGCGCTGACTGTTGCTGGGGTGCTTAGCGTGCGGATTTTTTGGCCTACGTAGAAGGCGGCGGCGCCGCCGGCGAAGGATGCGGCGATGGCGGCGTGATGGAAGCTGAGGACGGCGCCGAGCGCGAATGCGCCGATGCCGCCGAGTTGGACGATGTAGCCGATGGTGGTCTTGCTAGCGGTCATGTGGAGCTCCTTTGGAAAATGGAATGAAATTTGGCGACGGTGTTAGGTGGCACAGGCAAATTTTACGTGCCTGTGCCGCAAGTTGCCAGAGGCGGTGCGTTAAAAATGCGAGAAAGCGATGGCGACGTTCTTTTTTGCAGTGCGGGCCCAGGTGGGAGCCCCCGCATTCATGAGGGGGAGGAGCGCTTCAGCGCTCCGCAACGATGACGGCAACTTTCTCTCTCGCTTCAGCGCTGGGCCTTCGAATGTCCGTGGCTAAAGCCACGATTTTTTCTCGACGCTTCTTCGCTGGACTGAAGTCCAGCTCCCTCTGCTGAAGCAGAGGGCTCCCACCGAGAAGCACTTCAGTAGCGTAGTTGGAGCACAGGCGACATTTTCACGTCCACCTGCCGGCGCGGGGCCTGTGCTACTGAACTGCAACGACAAAGAGCCGGCAGGATGCCGGCGCTACAGCGGAGAAAGCGAAAGTCAAAGGCGCCGGCCGGAGGCCGGCGGTACGAAAGGCAACGGCAACGGCGACGGCTGCTACGATCTGGGCGTTGCGTCGGGTTTCGTGACTGGTTCGCTCGGCGGCGCGGCGTCGGGTGCGGGGTTGGGCTCGATTGCGGGCGCGGCGCTGGGCGCTGCGGCGTCTACCAATGGCGCGGCGTTGAGTTGCTGCTGCTGCTGCGCCGGTTGCGGGCGAAATGGGCGTGGGACGTTGTGAACCATGATGATTTGCGCGGGGACGGCTGGGGCGGCGCGCTCGGATTGCGGGGGGTCGAGGTGGCGGCTGCATTCTTTGAGGACGTCGACGAGGAGCTTTTGCACTCCTCCTGTGTCTTTGGCGGTTTTGCCGTCGCTGAGTTTGTCGACGACGACGGCGAAGGTGCGGGCCACTTTGTATTCGTCGAGGCCGGAGCGGCGCATGGCGTCGCCGATGCGGATGCGCGGCGGCGGCGTGGACGACATCGGCTGAGCGGCGATCGCCGCGGTGGACGTAGCGGCGGGCCGGGATGATTTGGCGGTGCGTGCGGATGGCGAGGATTTCGCGCGGTTGCGTTTGCGCTTTTTGATGCGCTGCGCCGTTTTGCTCCTGCCACGGCGTGACGTGGTGCTCGATGATCGCGCCGTGCTTGCCGGGCGTTCGGGCAAGGCTTTCACATGCTTGCCCGCCGCGGCGGGCCGTGCCCCTACTGTCGGATTTTGCGCGCGCTTGCCGATGGCCGCCCTGGGATTTTTGGCAACGTGGTTGGCGTTGCCGGGCGATGCGGCGGGTGCGGATGATTCCACGGCGCGCGAGGGTGATGATGCGAACGCGGCGGATGATGCGGATTTCGCTTCGCGCGCGGATGGCGATGATGCGGCCGCGGCGGAACCGGATGATTTCGCGACGCGTGCGAATGGCGACGACCTGGCGGCGATGGTTGTGGCGTCGCCGAAGAGTACCGCGAACGCGTCTTTAGTCGTGAGTGGCGGTGAGGGTTTCAGGCGTTGCTCGGCGGGTTTCGCGCGTTGGCGTTTGCGCTTCTTGCTGCTCTGCGGCGTTTTGGTCCCGCTGCGGCGTGACGCTGTGCGCGATGGCTGAGCTTTGCTTGTCGGGCGTTCGGGCACGGCATGCCGTGCCCCTACTGTTGAATTTGGCGAGCGTTTGCCGGGTGCGGAGGCGTTTCGTTTTTTTTGCATGGGCGTATGTGGGTCGCGGCGGGCCGACGGGGGGACGTTGCGGCAGGCGCGCGATGTTGTTGAGTCCTAGGATCGCGCCGAGAAGCGCGTCGTGATGTGCGGCGCAGAAGAATTGGCCGCGGCGTCGCGGGCGCGCACACGGCAGCCACACGGGGCTGCGCAGGCTGAGCGGTACGACGGCGATGCAAAGTGAAGGCACGGATGCAGGGCGGCGATTTTCAGTAGGGGCACGGCATGCCGTGCCCGGCGAAAGAACTTGGCGTTATCGGGCCATTTGTCGCTGTTGCGGTTTATGTACCGCCGGCCTCTGGCCGGCGTTTTTGAATTTCTTTCCGTCGCAACGATGTGGACCATAGCGTCGTGAGCGCGGTACGTGGATGGTCGCGTGGTTGCTTGTGGCGCGTTCGGGCACGGCATGCCGTGCCCCTACTGGGAAAAAAGCAACTTCAAAATCAAAGGCGCCGACCGGAGGCCAGCGGTACGAACGTCAAAGGCGAAAGGCGCCGGCGGGACGCCGGCGGTACAAAAACCTAACCCAAGACCTGAACTGTGATGCCTGAGCCGCCTGTGATTGAGGTGATTTTGGCGCGGAGGAAATTGGCGCGGACGCCGGTGACGCTGCGGGCTTCGCCGGCGGTGACGGTGGAGGTGTCGATGGTGGAGTATTGCGCGTCGGCGTCGATCATGGCGGATTGCAGCGTGACGCTGATCGCTGAGGGGGCGGTGCCGAAGATGGTTTGCCAGCGGACGGTGCGGCCGTTTTCAGGATGGCCGGCGTAGCTGGGGAGGGCGAATTGCTGGCTGGCCTGTCCTGCGGCGGGCGCTTCGGAATTGAAGGCGAAGGCGACGTCGCCGGGGAAAATCGAGTAGGGAGGATTTTGCGTGTTGTAGTTCGGCATGGAGGCTCCAAGGAAAGTGGCTAGTGACGAGTGGCTAGGGACGACAATGAGCGACGAGCTGCGAACGAGCGGTAAGTGACCACAGAGTCGCAGAGGCACGGAGTGAAGCGAAAATGCAGGGGGCAAAAAAAATGCCAAGCGGAGCGCTTGGCGGATTACGAGGCTAACGTAATACTTTTACAGGAAACGGTCATTCGTTGTCAAGTGATTATTTGTGTAGAGGAAAATAATCCAAGGTGAGGCGCGTTTCAAAATGGAATTTCTGCGATTCGGCGACGCGTTCTTGAAGTTAATGTAGCTCAGGTCTTCAGACCTGAGGTCGTTTGATGTGTGTCGCGTCACGTCAAAAGCCTCACCTCTGAAGAGGTGAGCTACATAAACGGCGGCGGCAACGCTACTAGTACGGTGGGGCAGATTGCGGCGGTGGAGGCGAATTGGGCGCGGGTGGATTCGCCGGCGGTTGTGCGTCGGGCGCTGACTGCGGCGCTGCATCTGGCGCCGGCTGCGCGTCGGGCGCTGCTGGCGATTGCGGCGATTGCGGCGTCGGGCGCAGCGTTATGTTGATGCCGCGCTTGGCGTTTACGTCTACTGTGCGCTGCATGTCGAGCTGGTCGAGGGGAATGGAATTTTCGCCGCCGTAGTTGGTGATGTAGTGGAGCTTGTTGTCGGCGATCCAGTAGTCGGTGATGGCGTAGACGGTGCCGTCTTTCAGGAATAGCACCACTTCGTTGTCGGTGGACGAGGCGCTGCCGCCGCCGCCGGTTTCTTCGGGCGGAGCGGACGGGCCCCAGTAGCGGCTGGGATTGAATTCGTTCGAGACGCTGCTGTCGTCGGTGGACTCGTTGTAGATCTGATTGCCGTAGTAGCCGCCGTTATAGTAACCGCCGTAGAGGCCCGCCGGGCAGCCCCAGAATGGATCGCAGTAGCCGTAACCATAGCCAAGGCCGAAGCCGAAGCCGCCATAGAACCCGCCGCCGTAAAATCCGCCGCAGCCGAAGAAGAATGGACCGAAGCAGCCGCCGAAACCGAAGCCGGGGCCGTAGATGGGGTAGATGGGATAACGTCGCGGCGGAAATGGCGGCACCTGCGGAGGCGCGCCGATGAACTGCGCGGTGTAGGGCCGCGTGCGCATCGTGCTGCTGGTTGCAAATGACGATCCGCGTAGGGCAGTGGAAGCGCCGAGAGGATTGCTGATGCCTCGCGGTTCAACGGGCCGTGCGATGACGTGCGCGCCGGATGCGGCGGCTTCGTCGGGCGTGATGAAATGTGAGGAGGGCTGGGCGCCGCCGCGCATTGCTGCACTTGGGGGAGCCTGCCACGTGCTGCCGCCGATGAAGCGGGAGGACGGGGCCGAATGCGCGGCGGAATTCGTTGCGCCACCTGAAGCGTGACCTGAAGCATTACCCGAAGACGACCCGCCGCCGTAGCCTGCAGGCCCTGCGCCATGCGACGAGCCGCCGCTTGCGTGGCCACTAGCGCCGCCGAAATGTCCGCCACCACCACCGCCGAAGCCGCCACCTGCGTGGCCGCCACCTCCTCCGCCACCGTGTTGGGCGAAAGCCGGATGCGGAGCGAGGGCGAGCAGTGCGGCGAAAGTCAGCGCGGCGAAAAGGTGCAGAGGAGCGCGCGAATGCTTGGAGTCATCGCGACGGCCAGTCGCGCGACTGGAGAATGTGGTGCGATGGTTAGTCGCGCCGGCAAAAAAACGAGCGGAATGTTTGCGAGCGCTGGTGCCGGGAAATGCGATGCGGGAAAACTTGCCTTCGACTGCGTTGTCTTCCGTACTGCCGGGCCCGTGGGTCATCTCACCCTCCTCGCTCACTGGGTGGAGCGAAGGAGAAGCAATTGCTACTGCGCGATTCTAGTTCATTTGACGCGCGGGCGCACGCATTGGTTGCAAATATGGGATTTCGTAGCACAGCAAGCTAGAATTCGCGATTCCTGGCGTGAGCCCATTGACGACAGTAGGGGTACGGCATGCCGTGCCCGGGGAAGGAACTTGGCGATGTCGAGCCATTTATTGCGGGTGAGAATTCAAAGGGGAACACTGGTAGCGCGCCGTGCGATGGATGGCGTGCCATTGCTTGTGGCGCGTTCGGGCACGGCATGCCGTGCCCCTACTGGGGAAAAGGCAACGGCGAAGAACGTAGTCGCGGTTGCGGCAAGCATTGCGGCTGCTGCTGTGTGTTACTTGTGGCGCAGGCTAAAGCCTGCGCTACTTGCAGGCACGCCAGTTGGGCTAGAATCGGCGCGACTCTAAGTTCCCCACTGCTATGGATACAAAACAAGCTAAGGATTTTCTTGTTGGGCAGGCCGCTGAGCAGGCGGCGATCGAGGGCGTGCCTTTAGCTGACCTCGAAAAGCGAATGATGTGCTTCACGGAGTCTGATCCGGCTTCGTGCCCCGATCCTCTCGCGCTTAACGACGAATTCGAAGCGCAGTTTGAAACGCCCGCGTACGAAGCGAAGATGTTCAACCTGCTCGAGCACGCGCGTGAGCGCTTGCGAAAAGATGATCCTGAGCGGACGCGGCATTGGGACGAGGCCGTCGGCGAGCTTGAAAAGGGCGATCATTACATTTTGGTGCTGTTGGGTCTTTCGGGTGCCTTGGCCGGAGCCGAGCGCCCGAAGCACGATTTTCTGAGCATCGTCGGTACGGCGGTGCTGGTGGCAACGGGATTTGTGCTCGCGTCTTTCATGGCTGTGAAGTTCAAGCTGGATTTTCGATACGTCTCTGGCTTGCTCGTCGCACTTTTTATTCTGGTGTGGGCGGTATCCTCGCGACCGGTTCGCCTTCTGATCTCCGGCTATTTGGCTCGCCGCAAACAACGGTGATGGTTTTAATAGCACAGGCCCCGCCGGCAGGCGGACGTGAAAATGACGCCTGTGCCGCAAATAGCCAGGGGCCGTGGTGTAGTAAGACAAGGAAACATCGGCCGAGTTCTCTGATGCAGTACGGGCACAGGTGGGAGCCCCCGCATTCATGCGGGGGAGGAGCGCTTCAGCGCTCCGGAACTTCGACGGTAACTCTGTTTTTGCGCTTTAGCGCTGGGCCTTCGAATGTCCCTGGCTAAAGCCACGATTTTTACTCGATGCCTCTTCGCTGGACTGAAGTCCAGCTCCCTCTGCTGAAGCAGAGGGCTCCCACCGGAGAAGCACTTCGGTAGCGCAGTTGGAGCACAGGCGACATTTTTATGACCGCCCGCCAGCGGGGCCTGTGCTACTTAAAGGCGCCGGCCGGAGGCCAGCGGTACAAGGGCAAGGCACTGAACGGGGCCGGCACGTGCGCACTGAAGAACAATGGCGCGGCGAAACAACTGACGCTGTTGCGCGTTGACGCTGCGTGCGCGACTTCGCGTATATTAGGCAGGATGGCCGAATCGGATCCTTACATTGGGCGGGTTGTAACGCATTACCGCATCGTCGAGCAGGTGGGCGGGGGCGGGATGGGCGTGGTGTATCGCGCTGAGGATACGAAGCTGCGGCGGCAGGTGGCGCTGAAATTTATGCCGCTGGGTGTGGCGGCCGATCCTACTTCGCTCGAGCGATTTCAGCGCGAGGCGCGCGCTGCGTCTGCGCTGAACCATCCGAATATCTGCACGATTTACGACATCGACGAAGACGAGGGCATACCTTTCATCGCGATGGAATTGATGCAGGGCGTGACGCTGAAGAATCGCATCGCGAGCGGGCCGCTGCGCATGGACATGCTCGTCGACCTGGCCATCGGAGTGGCCGACGCGCTCGATGCGGCGCACTCGCAAGGCATCATTCATCGCGACATCAAACCCGCGAATATTTTCATCACCGAGCGCGGCCAGGCGAAGATTCTCGATTTTGGTCTGGCGAAGCAGCTCGCCACTGGCCGCAAAGTGGGCGAAGCGATTTCGCTGGGCGCGACGGCCGCGAATGTTCCCGCGGTGCTTCTCGAAACGGATCCAAATCTCACCGAGCCCGGCATGGCGCTCGGCACGGTGGCGTATATGTCGCCCGAGCAGGTGTGCGGCGAGAAGCTTGACGGGCGCAGCGATCTTTTTTCGTTTGGCATTGTGATTTACGAGATGGCCACGGCGAAGCAGGCGTTCTCGGGCCCGACCGCGGGCGTGATTTTCAATCAGATTCTCGAGCGCGAGCCGGTGCGGCCGTCGCGGCTGAATCCGGAAGTGCCGCCGAAGCTCGAAGAAATTATCGAGAAGGCGCTCGAGAAGGATTTGAAGCTGCGCTATCACACGGCCGGCGACATGCGCGCGGATTTGCAGCGGTTGAAGCGCGCGATGGAATCGGGAAGGTCGGGGACGATTCGCGCGGGCGGGTCGTTTTCAAGCACTCCTTCAGGTACTGCGTCAGGCACACCATCAGGCGCTCCGACGGGGACGCCTTCAGGAACGCCTTCCGGCGCTCCAAGCAGCGGCGCGATCGGGGCGCAAGATGCAGATGCCGCCGCGGCTGCCGAGGTGCAACGCAGCATGGCGTCGCGCGTTCGCGAGGATTTGCACCGGCTGAAGGGCGCGAGCGAAGCAACCGAGAATTTGCAAAGCAGCGGCGACTCGCGCACGGGCGCGCGGTCGATTGCAGGCGGCGTCAGCGGCGTGCGTCGCACCACCGAATCAAGCGCCACCGCGACCGCGGAAGCGGCAGTTCCGCGCGCGCAGTGGAATCCCGCTTTTCTCATCGCGAGCATAGCGGTCATCGCGCTGCTGGCAATCGGCGCGGCCTATGGCGTCTATTCGCTCGTGCATCGCGCGGGCCCAATGCCCTTCCAGAATTTCAGCATCACTCAGGTAACCAAAAGCGGAAAGGCCATCAGCGCCGCCATTTCGCCCGACGGAAAATATATTTTCAGCGTGGTCTCGGATAAAGGACAGCGAAGCCTCTGGCTACGCCATCTGCCGACCGATAGCGACACGCAAATCGTTCCGCCCTCGGACGCTTATTACTGGGGCCCGATTTTCGCGCCGGATGGAAACTACATTTATTTCCTCAAGCGCGAAACCGCCGCGGCGGACGAATCCGATCTGTATCGCGCGCCGATTCTGGGCGGCACGCCGCAGCTCACCGTACACGAAGCGGATAATCCCATCACGTTTTCACCCGACGGCAACCGCATCGCCTACGTCCGCACCGGTCATCCAGAACCCGGAAAATTCAGCCTGCTCACAGCGCAATCCGACGGAAGCGACGAAAAGCTTTTGGTGGCCGGGCCGATCGCGGAGGAACCTTTCGGCCTGGCCTGGACGCGCGATGGAAAAGCGATCGCCGGCGTGATCTACCAAATGGGCGACCAGCTTTCGCGGATCGAGATGTTCGACGTCGCATCGGGAAAGAACACCACGCTTGCCGGCTTTCCAGATTTTGCGGCGAGCTCGCTGGTGTGGATGCCGGATGGGAATGGAATGCTGCTGACGGCGGAATCGAGAGGAACGGGATTCATTCGCGATCAGATTGGCTACCTGGGGAAGGACGAAGCGAAAATCCGCCTGGTGACGCAGGACACCAGCAGCTACAAAACGCTGCGGCTCTCCGCGGACGGGAAAATTCTTTCGGCGGTGCAGGTGAAGATTTCGAACAGCTTTTACGAGTTCCCTGCTTCCGGAGCTCCTTCCGGAAACGCGCCGGGCGCCGCGGCGTCGGCGTTGCCCGTGACCGCGGTGACTCAGGAGCGCGACGTCTACGGATTCAACTGGGCGCCGGACGCAAAGCTGCTGGTGAATGACGGCGGAAAACTGCTGCGCGTCTCGGCGAGCGGGCGGCGACGAGGCGGTGCTGCTGAGCGAAGCGAATACGGTGATGGCGCTGCCGGCGTCGTGCGCGAATGGGAAATACATCGTGTTCACCTGGGCCGGATATCATGGCAGCCCGTTCGCGAATATCTGGCGCGTGGATTCCGACGGCACGAACCCGAAACAGATCACCAACGAGCGCGATATTCGCGGCCCGGTGTGTTCGCCGGATGGCAAGTGGGTTTATTTTCGCGACTGGTTCAGCCACGAGATCAAGCGCGCGTCGATCGACGGCGGGAAGGTCGAAGTGGTGCCGGGCACGAATATTCCCGACGCCGATCTCGATACGACGGATATTTCGATTTCGCCCGATGGCCAGTGGCTGGCGTTTTCAATTCACACGGAGCCGGAAGGGAATGAAACCGCGCATCAGACGAAGATTGTGCTGCTGAGTCTGAGTGGGGCCCCCAGTGTCCCCGGTAAGGGGAGCCTGGGGGATCAGTCGGCTGCCGCAAATGGCGCGAGTGCGAATGCTGCGAATCCGCTCACGCGCATCATCAAGCCCGACCAACGCATCAGCGGCGCCGCATCATTCACGCCCGACGGCCGCGCCCTGGTCTACCCGGTGCGCGAAGCCGGCGTAGATAATTTGTGGCTGCAGCCGCTCGACGCCAGCGCCAGTGCAGCAAAACGAATCACAAATTTCACCACGGATCTAATCGACGCCTACCACTACTCGCTCGACGGCAAACAACTAGGCGTCCTGCAACGCCACGCAGTCTCAGATGTGGTCCTGCTGCGCGACACCTCGAAGTAGGTAGCACAGGCAATCCTGCCTGTGCCGCAAGTCGCTACGTCCAACAGCGTCGAAAAAGCGAGAAAACCAAAGAACGCGTTCTTTGATCTTGCATGTCTAGCGCAAGGGGATGCGTGTTTTTACGCGGGCACAGGCAGGATTGCCTGTGCTACTTAACAGCATCGCCGTAGTAATGCGGATTGCCGGTGGCGTTCGCGGCGTGATACGCAGTGCCGGTGATGTTCTACAAACGAAATCTTCCCCACTGGCATCCTGAAAACAGATGCATTTTCCTGACCTGGCGGCTCTATGGTTCGTTGCCCGTTGGATTTGTGCGAGGTTTGCGGCTCAGATCGAATCTCTCGCCGGCGGAAGAATTTCGTCTCGCCGAGAAATTGCTCGACCGGGCGACTGAAGGGCCCCTATGGCTGAAGAATCCCGCGGTTGCAGGTGCGGTCATGCTGGTTCTCCAGCGAGGCGCGCTCGAATTTCGGCACTACGACTTGCATGCCCACTGCATCATGGCGAATCACGTTCACGCGCTGCTCACTCCGCTTGCCCGTATTCGCAATATCACGCGATCAGTGAAAGGTATCGCAGCCCAAACCGGCAATCGACTGTTGCATCGAACGGGAGAGCGATTCTGGCAGGACGAGTCGTTCGATCACTGGGTCCGCAGCGAAGGCGAATTCCTCCGTATTCATAAATACATCGAAGACAATCCGGTGAAAGCAGGGCTGGTCGCCAAGGCCGAAAATTGGCCATGGTCAAGCGCCTCTAAGTAGCACAGGCAATCCTGCCTGTGCCGCAAGTGGCTACGTGCGATAGTGTCGAAAAAGCGAGGAAGCGAAAGAACGCGTTCTTTGATCTTGCATGTCTAGCGCGCACCGTGCCGCTTTCTTACGTTGGCACAGGCAGGATTGCCTGTGCTACCTAACTGCAGCATCCACAGCAGCTTGCCGCTCAGTACCCTGGTACTGCCTTGGCGCCCCACCTCGTACTGCGCGAATGAAACTTTTCTGCTACTGCGCTCGCCGTGGCCCCCTTCTACTCTTTGACATAGCCAGAGATGTCATGAATATCGGCGGAACAGGGGTCCCTTGGGCATGAATGACGGAGTGAATTTTTCGCAGCAGCAGCAGGAAGCGAATCAAGAGTCGAATGTGGAATTTGAATATTGCTTAGACGACATTCTCGCGTCGGCGAATTTCGAGCCCGATCCGCGGGACGCGCACGCGTCAACGACGACGGCGCCGCACCAATCGTCCATTCAGGAAGCGGCCGATGCGCTGCGCAATGAACCGCGTTCAGATCGGCGCAAGCGGCGTCGCGCGCTGATTTCGGCGCCGGTGCGCGTGCGCGGCATCAACGTGACCGACGCGGTGGTGGACGAAATTTCGACCACGATCGACGTCTCGCGCGCCGGAATCCTTTTCCTCTCGACCAGCCCCAACTACGCGCGTGGCATGGAAGTGGCCGTGATGTTTCCTTACAGCAGCGCGCCCGCGGCGCTGCATGCCGAGCAGCAGGGGCGCATCGTCCGAGCGCTGGGAACGAGCGATGGCCGCTACGCAGTGGCCGTCGCGCTGGGTGAAGGCATCGGCGAAGATATTGTCGATTCGTGCGGACGAAAAATCGCGGACTCATCTCTCGCGCCGCGTATGCCCCTCGCACCGCCGGCTGCGCCGCTTCCGTCGAACGGCTCAGCGTTTTCGCTCTCGAGCGGCGAAGCAAATTCCAAACGCCCGCTCGTGCTGGTGGTGGACGCGGACGAAATGATCCGCGCCACGTTGAAAGGCTATCTCGGCAGCGAAGGCTACGAAGTAATGGCGGTGAGCAATTGTCCCGACGCGCGCGAGGTCATGAATATATTCACGCCCGCGCTGGTGATTGCGGAAGTGGAAGGCGACGGCTTGCCAGGTTATGACCTCTGCGCGCACGTGAAGCAGAGCCCGCGGCTTAAGCACATTCCGGTGGTATTGACCACGAGCTCCGGCTACCCCAGCGACTACTCGAACGCGCATTCGCTCGGCGCGGTGGTCTGCATGACGAAGCCTTATAAGCAGGAGCGACTCGGGCACGTGGTACGCTTGCTCGCGCCGCCGCCTCCGGAATTTTGTGCGCAGAAGAATGGCGCGGCCGCGCCGCGTCCCGCCGATCCGAGCCGCCGCTGCGGCTACGGCAACGTCGGCGCGAACGGCAGCAGCGCAGCAAATGGCAACGGCGCAAACGGCGCAGCGAAGCTAGCCGCCAACGCCGCCAATGCGCTGAAGCGCCTGAAATTCCCGTCGTTCCGGTAGCGCCGCGACGCACTCGAGCTAGGCCGATATAAAACGATCTTCAGTAGGGGCACGGCATGCCGTGCCCGAACGCGCCACAAGCAAGCACGCGCCATCCATCTGACGACGCCCTACCAGTATTCGCCTTTGAATCGTCAACCGCGACGAATGGCTCGATCGCGCCAAGTTCCCGCGCCGGGCACGGCATGCCGTGCCCCTACTGTGAAGAGGCGGGTTGCACCGGCCTTTCGGTAGCACAGGCATTCCTGCCTGTGCCAACGTTAAAACACGCCGAGGCGGACACTAGACAAACAAGATCAAAGAACGCGTGCTTTCGTTTCCTCGTTTTGTCGACACCGCGCACACAGCAACTTGAGGCACAGGCGTCATTTTCACGGCCGCCTGCCGGCGGGGGCTGTGCTACCTGAAGCTGTACCTTCGTACAGCTTATCAATGCGGTGCGGATGCGCGTGGCGCCCACGCGTGCGACGCGCCATCCCGGTAAAATTTCAGCATGAGCGGTACGACTTCGGATAAGCCGATCGCGCGGCAGCCTGGCGCCGCTGTGCCGGATGGCACGGCCAAGCCTGTTACCAGCGCGCCGAGCAGCGCGGTCAAGACTGCCACGAGTGCGCCGACTGGCGCGTCAAGCAGCGCGGATAAATCCGCGCCAGCGCCACGCGCCACTACTCCGCCTAAGACATCAGCAACGTCCCCGGCTGCGCCAGGAACTGCGCCCGCAACGCCCGCGGCGCAGAAAACCGTGAAATGCCCGAAGTGCGGCACCGACGTGCGCGAAGTGGCGCGCTTCTGCCAGCGTTGCCATCACACGATGCGCTACGAATGCCCGTCGTGCCACAACCAGCAGCGCACCGGCGGCAAATGCGAAAAGTGCGGCATCGATTTCCTGAAATATGTCGGCGCGGTGGTCACGCAGAAGCAGGCGGAAGCGGATGCCTTCCACGAGCGCATGGAGCAGCGTTCGACGCTGATGAAGAATATTCTGTGGATGCCGTTTACGCTGGGCTTCCCCATCATCCGCGATTACTTCGTAAAGCGCGACCGCAAGAAGTAGCACAGGCCCCACCGGCAGGCGGCGCGTGAAAATGACGCCTGTGCCAACGTAAAGCACCAGCACAATCACGTTGCTTGCGACGCAACGCGATTTCGTTTTTTTTCGCCGTTGCCGCTTCTTCAGTAGGGGCACGGCATGCCGTGCCCGAACGCGCCACCACCTCGATCGCGCATCTCGGCAAAATCAATCCAACGCCCTCGCCGTTTCCGTACAGCGCGACCACGTCTCCAACACCGCGATGAATGGCCCGATCGCGCCAACCTCTATCGCCGGGCACGGCATGCCGTGCCCCTACTGTCGCTAACAGCCCGCGAGCCAAGAATCGGTGATCGAGACGTGTTTTTACGTTGGCACAGGCCTGCCTGCCGGCAGGCAGGAATGCCTGTGCTACTCACTACTCGCGCACGCGGAAATACCGCCAGGGCGGAAATAATCCCGTGCGCGCGAACTCGCGTCCCAACGCGCGTTTCACTTCGCCGAGCCAGTAATCGAAGGTGCTTTCCGCGACGCCCACCAGCGAAATCGCGCGCTTGTATTCCACCGAATGCAAAAAATAAATCTCGAACAGCTTCAGCCGGCCTTTCCACTCCGGACGCCGCAGCGCTTTGCGTCCGATGCGCTCGTAGTCGGCAACGAACTCCGCCGCGCGCGCCTGCACCGGACGCCAATGGTAGCCGTCGTAGTGCGATTCGGGATCGAGCGCGCGGATCTGCCCCGTCGATTCGGCAAGCCATTCGCGCAAGTTGCGGTAGCGCCCATGGCACGAGTCGAATATTTCGCTAGCTTTCATTCACGCCTCCAGTAACACAGGCATTCCTGCCTGTGCCAACGTAACAACACGCTGTAAGCCGCCCCACACGTGCAAGAACAAAGAACGCGTTCTCTTGTTTCCTGCGACGTTCAGTAGGGGCACGGCATGCCGTGCCCGAACGCGCTGCACGTAATCCCGAGCCATCCAACACGCTTACGCTTCAAGTGTTTTGCCGTTGCCTTTGAACTGTCGCGACGCGAACGCGACAAATGGCACGATCGCGCCAAGTTCTCTCGCCGGGCACGGCATGCCGTGCCCCTACTGCGAAACAATTCGAAACGACGCTACTCATCTAATTCTCTTTCCCCGGCTCCGGACCCGCCGCCAGCCAGCCCGCCACGTCGTATGCTTCATACACGCCCTGCGCGCCGGCGATCTCATCCTCCACCACATCAAGACACGCATGAAAACACTCGCGCCATCCGGTCACATAGCCGCGCGCATATTCCACCGCCAGGCGCTCGCGCTCGCGATGCAGCCGCTGCATGTCAAACACCTGCGCGCACTCCAGGCGCGGCGCATGCACCGCCAGCTGCACGCGATAAATAAATTCGCGGACCGCCCGCAGCAGCCAATTCAGCGGACGCGGATAGTACACGCCCGTCCGCCGGCGCGGCTCATACCACGCCATCTGCCATCCGTGCGGCACCACGCCGCCGTGCGTCACTTCCCTTCTAATTCCACGCAGCAATTTCATATTTGCCTTTCAGTAGCACAGGCAATCGTGCCTGTGCCAACGTAACGCCACAGCGAGATCGCATTGCTTGGTACGCATCGCGACCTCGTTCTTTTCGCTGTTGCCCGACTGACGCCAAACCAACCCTACGAAACACGCCGCACCTCCGGCCCCGTCCCAACTCGCAATTCGCGCCGCACCGCCTCATCGCGCTTCGCGCGCAGCAGCTCCAGAAATTCGCGCGCATTGTACGAATAGTGTTCGCGCACTCCGCCCACGCGACTGCGAATCTCTTGGAGTTGTTCGTGCCTCTCAGCTTCTAAAATGGCGTCGCCATCGCGATCTGCACTTGCTTGTGAAGTCGCTTCTTCCAGCCCGGAAGGGTTTTCTTCAAGAAAAACGCTCGGCTTGTGGATTTTTCTGTGCAAATGCCTGTGGATTTCGCTCTGCTTTTCTTTATCTTTTATTCTTTCTATCGATGAACTAACCATCCGGGCCGGAAACTGCTGAATTTGCTCGTTTTGGGGGTCGGTTGCTACGCAATTTGGCGTAGGAGTGGCCGCAACCTGGCGTAACCGCTCCGCAATTCTGCGGGTGGTCTGTGAATATTTTTTGGCCTTGGTAATCCGTACCACTACGCCGGTGGGCGCGGCGGTGGTCTCAATGTAGCCTTCGCGCCTCAACCGACGAAACCAGCCCTCGAGTGTCCGCCGGTTGAAGCCCGTCTCTTCCTCGATCTCGCGATAGCTCACCGGCGATCCGCCCAAAACCCAGCCGATTGAACCACTTTGGTGCGTCTGTCGCAGCACAAGCCATGAGTAGAGCCAGATCGCCGAGCCCATGCGTTCGTAATGCCCCGCGTCAAGCAGCACGCCTCTCACGCCGGTGTTGAAATTCTTATCGCGCATTACGAACTGGCTCGCATCTCCGTAGTTCTCGATATCTGGCGTAATGTCCTAGTACTTTTTCTGTTCGTTGCTTTTCAGTAGCAGAGGCCCCGCCGGTAGGCGGTCGTGAAAACGACGCCTGCGCCGATGTAACGCCGCAACGCCCTTCCAAATGCTTGGGTACGTCGCGCTCTCGTTCTTTTCGTATTACTCCTGCATCTTGTTTTAGGCGGCGACAGGAAGCGTGTCCGTAAATCTCCCGCCTACCAGCTCCATCCCCGCATTTCTACCTACCGGCACCCGCCCACCACCCCGGCGAACCGGTACTGCTACTCCCGTACTATAGGAGGTAATAACGTGTGTGATATCTATAAAGCCAATGCCAAGCACCAAGGGGGACGCAAAGCAGGGTTCGGCGTTGCGAGAGGACGCCATCGACCGCCCTTTCGAATACCTCTTGACCTCATCCCCGGCTTCCATCGAATCCTTCCACCTCAGCCGTATGAACGCCGTCGCCAATTTGCGCAAAGAGCTGCACGAAATTTTCGAGGAGTGGGTCGAGGCCGAAGTGCAAGCCCGCCTGGCCCGATGGCTTCTCGCGCGCAAGAATCCGGAAGAAGCCGCCGCGGCCAGTTCCCTGCTGATCGACTCAGAAGATCGTCCCAGCTTTCGGTCTGCGGGCGCCCCTGCGTCCGCTCGCATAGCATTTGAGGCTGCGGAGGCTGATTCAGGCGCGCGGCCTGCGGTCGCGCGACTCGTCGTGCACGTTCCCCCCGACGCGGACGCGAAGGATTCTTCCACTCGACGCACCGCTCGCAACTCCGTTCCTCGCAACTCGGTTCCTCGCGACTCTGCTGCTCGCCCCGCCGTCGCCCGACCCACAAATCGCGTCTCCGCGCTCGTCGCTGCCAAACCGAGAAGTCGTTCACCCATCACACGCTCCGCAATTGCCTGTCGCACGCAGCACTTTCCAGCTTTTGTGCACCCGAGCGCGGCCCGCGCACCCACAACCATTTCAAAACCTGGCAAAGCAACCTCGATGCTTCTGTCCTTTCGCCGCCCACATCGCAATCGCGCGGCCAGTTGACTCCAGTACATTTCGCCGCCGGCATCCCAATGGTGCGGCCAGCTGACGCAAGTAAGCTGTCCTCGCGATGCGTCCTTGAACCGCAACGTGCCGAAAGCACCAGCCCTCCCGCAGCGTTGCTCCACGTGCGCCAACGCCAGCTGGCGACGCATCGCCGCCGCGCGGCGAGTTGACGCCGCTAAGTTCCCTCCGGCGCTCGTTCTCGAATAGAAAATCATGCTACGCGGCACCAATCCCCAAGCACCGTGTCTCCACGCGCGCCAACCCAGATGGCGACACTATCGCTGCGGCGACCCTCTCAGTGCGCCAACTCCATCGCCCGATTCGTAATCCCATCGCAACCATGTCACCTCCCGATTTCGCGCCCCCGCCACGACAACCCCAATCCATAATCGACTCCCCCATAATCAGCTCACCAAAAAGCGGAGTCGCGATTCGCAACAACCGCCGCGCCCCACAAACGACAAACGAATAGCTGCCACAGCAACCACCACCAGTCTTCCCCCCACCCCGCCCCAACACCCCAAATCCACACCCACCCCAACCCCTGCCAACCAACCAACTCAACCAGCCCCCCGAACATAACCTATTCATTAGCGGAACCGAGGATGCTGGGCGAGTGCCATGAAGGCGTTTTCGATGAGGCGATGAATATGGCGACGGGGAGTGTCGGTGGGTGAGAGCACTTCTTGGTTGGAGGCTGGGCCAAGGAATGGCATTGGGGAACCAGCTTGAGGACGGGCAGGATGGCGGAGCCAAGGCAGTCTCATCTACACTCCGCGCACTCGGAAGATTGACTGGAGGCTTCGTGGCTTCAGTCGCAGGTTAGTGCTTCAAACGGGTGCTCTGTTTCTTCTTCTCCCAGCCGCTTCCGGATTCGTGGTGCAGAGGTTGGTAAATGTGGATCGTTGCGCGGGGCTCAGGTTGTTGAGGTTACGGTGCGTGGCGGCCAGGGCTCGAGGAGTTGTTCCTTGCGGTAGATGAGGGCGTTTATGTCGTATGGGGCTAGTTCGATGTTGTGGCCGTGGGTGATGGCGTCCGTGGGGCAGGCGTCAACGCAGTAGCCGCAGAAAATGCATCGCGAGTAGTCGATGTTGTAGACGCGGGCATAGCGTTCCCCGGCGGAGATGCGATTGGCGTCGGTGTTTTCGGCGGCCTCGATGTAAATACAATTCGCGGGGCACGCGGCTGCGCAAAGAAAACAGCCGACGCACTTCTCGAAGCCATTCTCATCGCGCTGAAGCACGTGAATGCCACGATAGCGTGCCGCCACGCTGGGAGGAACTTCGGGATAGCGTTCGGTGGTGGTTTTGCGAAACATCGTGCGCAGCGTGATGCTGAAGCCCTTACAGAGCGTCGAGAATGTTTCGCCGACTTCGCGAATTATAGAAGCCATTGCAGGAACACCTCAGCAAAAATCTCACAACGCGCAACGACAAACGAATATTTTGCAATCTGTACTTCAACAGCCGGACGTTCAATATGAGCCAGCTAGAAACAATGCGTCGGCAAAAAACCGAGCAAATCAATGATGCTGAATCAATTTCAGAATGTCGCTGTACATCACAAACCCAAAAATGCCCAGAAGGAACACAAGGCCAACCTGAACGAACCGCTCCTTCACCGTTATGCTGAGATCACGGCGCAGAACGCCTTCGATTGCCAGCAGCAAAACATGGCCGCCATCCAGGATCGGAATCGGCAGAAGGTTGAGCAGACCGAGATTCAGGCTGATGACGGCCATGAATTCGATCAGGCGCATGGGACCGCCTTTGGCGGCACGTCCCGATTCACGCGCAATCCCCACGACGCTCTGAAGCTGGCGAATCGAAACCTTTCCGGTGAAAAGCCCGGCGAGAACGTCAAAAATCTGGCGCATGCCGCCGACTGTCGCCAAGCCCGCATCTGTGACTGATGTGGTGAACCCCTGCCGGTGATAGCTATCGTTGGTTCGCGGCGAAACGCCAATCTGCCATACGGACTCGCCGTCGCTCCCTAGGTTGTGCGTCGGCGTAATTTCCAAAGGAATTTCCTGGCCGTCACGGCGGACTACAAAGTTGATGGCTTGGCCGCCAGAAGCGCGCACCACCTCAACCAATTGCGGCCAAGTGACGACCGGCTTGCCATTGATGGAGGTAATGGTGTCTCCCGGCCGCATGCCAGCCTTTTCAGCGGGAAAGCCAATGGCGATCTCATCTGCGACAGGAGCCATGGCTGGATATCCGAGAACGTTTGACGCGTCGGATTTGACAGAGGGAACGAGCACCGTGAATTTCTGCTCGCCGCCATCGCGAGCGACCGTAATTTCAGCTGAGCTTCCCGGTTTCGCCTTAGCAATCTGGTCGAATACCTTGTCCCAGGTGGAAGTTTTCACACCGTTGACCGCGATGATGCGATCGCCGGCTTGAATGGCGGTCGTAACGGGCGGATTCTGCGGTATCGCGGCGACTACGGGGGCCTGCTGCAAGTATTCCGGCTCAGGAACGCCTTTTAGCCAGAATATTCCCCAGAAAATTAGGAAGGCGAGAACAATATTCATCACCGGGCCAGCAATCGCTATCAGAACTCGAACCCAGCGAGGCTTGGAAAGAAACTCATAAGGGGCCCCTGTCCGTTCCTCCACCGGGTTGTCGCCAGCCATCCGAACATAGCCGCCGAAGGGTAGCGCGCTCAAACGATAGTCGGTGTCGCCGCGCTTTACACCAAACAGTCTCGCTCCAAATCCAAATGAAAAAACCTCGACGCGAACGCCTGCCAATTTAGCGGCGATAAAGTGTCCCCATTCGTGCACGAAGATCATTATGCCGAGCACGACGGTGACGGAAACGAGAGCTATAAGACCGTTCTGCAAGTCCACCATGATTGCCTCATTTAGGATTGTACAGCGTCGCCCGAAAACAGGCGAATCAACTTCTTCGCCGTCCTTTGCGCTGACTCTGCACTTTATGTTTCGCTATTGCTTCTCGCGCGAGACTACGAGCTTCGAGGTCTGCCGCCAGTACATCTTCAATCTTCGTGACCCGAGTCCGGGGCATTTGCTCAAGCACGTCCTCGATTACAGCGGCGATTCCAAGAAATGGCAGCTTGCGATCCAAAAACGCCGCGATTGCGATTTCGTCCGCGGCATTCAACGCGCACGGCAAAAGTCCCCCGGCACGAATCGCCTCTTTTGCGAGCTCAAGGCACGGAAACTTGCGCGGCGGAACATCCTCGAAATCCAGTTTGCGCAAGGTCGTCCAGTCAAGGGCACATCCATTCGACGGAACGCGCTCCGGATAGGTTAGCGCATATTGAATCGGCATGCGCATATCGGTTGGCCCAAGCTGTGCCAGGATTGAACCATCCACAAATTCCACCATCGAATGGATTGTTGACTGCGGATGGATGACGACGTTGATTTTGTCGAGGCTCATTCCGAAGAGCCAGCGGGCTTCGATCACTTCGAAACCCTTGTTCATCAAAGTGGCCGAATCGATTGTGATTCGGTTTCCCATTTTCCAGTTGGGATGTGCCAGGGCTTGCTTGGGAGTTACATGTTTCAGCTTCGAAATAGGAATTTTTCTAAACGGGCCACCGGAAGCGGTGAGTACCAGTCTTTTTACTTCGCGATTTTCTCCGGCTCGCAGGCACTGGTGTATCGCGTTGTGCTCGCTGTCGACCGGGAGCAGTGCCACGTTGTGCCGCCGCACCGCGGCCATCACCACTTCCCCCGCAGCGACAAGGACCTCTTTATTGGCGAGAGCGATCTGCTTGCCGCATTCGATTGCTTTGTATGTTGCGGGCAGACCCACTACCCCTACCGCGGCCGAGACTACAAGTTCGGCATCGGGATGGGTGGCGACGCGATCGATTCCCTCGGGGCCGAATAGAATCTCGGGAAGCGGTTGGCGAGAACCGCTCAGAATGTCACGAAGCTCACGGGCGCCTGCCTCGGTACCTACCGATACCACTTTCGGCTTGTGGCGCTGGACCTGTTCTGCGGCGAGAGCGACATTTGACCCGGCCGCTAGCGCGACAACCTCGAATCGGCCCGGAAGCGAGTCGACCACCTTCAAACATTGCGTGCCGATCGAGCCGGTTGAGCCAAGAATCGAGATATGTTTCATGTGGCAGCGATTTTATAGAGGATTGCGAGATTTTGCGAACAGCAAGCGAAGCGGAGTGTTTACGATTGGTACGCGGGGCCTTGATATCGCGGACAAAAGCAAGGGGCGAGCGGTGTAGAATTTAGTTGTGGCCGCGCGTGTTCGCCTTCCGGGTGACGCGTTTTGGGGTGTTTTCCTCAACAAGTCAGGAGATGACTGATGGCTGAGATCAAGAGCACTGTATCGGGCGTGGGCGAAGCCAGTTCGGAGCGCCGGCGCACGCAGCGCGTCCAGATCGCAATGCCCGTGATCGTGCGAGGAACCTCCGGTACGCAGAATTTCGAGGAAGAGACCTATACGGTCGCGGTAAATGCTAACGGCTGCATGATCAAAATGACGAATCGCGTGGCGCGCGCCCAGCAAGTAGCGATTGTGAATCCCAAGACAGCCGAAGAGCTTCCCTGCACCGTTTCTTTTATTGGGCAGAAAGATGCGGGCAAAATGGAAGTTGGAATTGAGTTCTGCGAACCGTCGCCACTGTTCTGGCGTATCGCATTTCCCCCTGAAGACTGGGATCCCTCCGAGCGCAAGCGCGCTTCGAACGCTCCGCCTCCGAAACTGCCGACCACGCCCCGCCGCTAAAGGCGACCCCGGAAGCAGTTCCTCCGCACGCGGGCGAATTCGTTCGACAAATAGCGTCGTGAAGGTCTCTGTTACTCGTCTTTTCATTTTGCAAACCACTGATAGGCCGCCCATACGACGGGGCTTGCGAGGATCAGGCTGTCAATGCGGTCAAGCACCCCGCCGTGCCCCGGCAACAAATTGCTCGAGTCTTTTACGGCAGCGCCGCGCTTCCACGCTGATTCGATCAGGTCGCCCATTTGTCCAGCAACGTTTGCCAGGCCGGCAACTACGAGCATTTGAGTCGCTTCGATCTGCAGCCATTTCGCAAAAAATACTCCCACGAGAAGCGATGCGAGCAAGTTGCCGAGAGCACCCTCCCAGGTTTTCTTGGGGCTCAGGGCGGGCGCCATGGGGACACGGCCCAGTCCCTTGCCGACAAAGTACGCGAGAATGTCTCCCGCCCAAATGAGGCAAAGCGTAAACAGCACCAGCTTGCGGCCGACCAGAGGGATTTCGTTGATTCGAACCAGATAACTGAACGGAAAAGCTACAAACAAGAGCGCCGCTGAACTGATGGCGATTGCCGGAAGCACTTCGTGGAGTGCCCAGCGCGTGGCGAGTCCGATGGCCACGGCGCCGAAGACAAAAACGAAGAGCACCGCTTCGATGGAGAGCACGCCTCCGGCGGCGCTGCGCACGATTGAATAACCTTGCGCGAGGGAACGCGTTTCAACCAGGCCAAGCGAATATTGCGCGTAGAACAATCCAGCCGTGCAAACGATCGTCCATTTGCGAAATGGGCGCATCGCGATTCTTTCGCCGAGGTCGAAAAATTCGAGCAGCGCAAGAATTGCGATTAATGCGGCTACTGCTGCAAGAACCCACGCCGGTCCCCACCATACCAGGGCGACAACGATCGGGATCAAGACGAGAGCTGTAAAGATGCGAAGGAGCATTCGGCTCTAGCCCTTCGCCGCCGCAGACCGTTTGTGGTGCGAGGAGCGCTCTTCCTGCGAACGCGTGGCGCCGAGACCGCCGTAACGGCGCTCGCGCTTCTGATAGTCAATTAAAGCTTCGAGAAGACGTGCCCGTGAAAAATCCGGCCAGAGCGTCTCGGTGACGTAAATTTCGGCATAGGCAATTTGCCATAAAAGAAAATTGCTGACGCGCATCTCGCCGCTGGTGCGGATGAGCAGGTCGGGGTCGGGCAGGCCGGCTGTATAGAGATGCGAAGCGATCGCTTCCTCATCGGCGCGGAATTCCGACTGGCCATTGGCGCGAGCTTTTTGAAGCATCGCGTTGAAGGCGTCAACGATTTCGGCGCGCGCGCCATAATTCAGCGCGACTATGAGGTTCATGCCGGTATTGCTGCCGGTTAGTTGCGTGGCGCGATCGAGATCCTTCCGGACTGCGTCGGGCAAATCGGACTCGCGGCCGATGATGGTGAGGCGGATATTGTTCTTGTGAATGGTGGGTAGTTCCCTTTTCAGATACTCGCGGAGGAGTCGCATCAGAAATTCCACTTCCGCTTGCGGGCGAGTCCAGTTCTCGCGGGAAAAGGCGTAGAGGGTGAGGCATGGCAATTTCAGCCGCGCGCACGCTTCGATGATCTCGCGGGCGGCTTTAACGCCGCGCTGGTGGCCTGCTACCCGTGGTAGGTGGCGTCGTTCGGCCCAGCGGCCGTTGCCGTCCATGATGATGGCTACGTGGTGGGGGAGGCGCTTGGAATCGAGTTTGTCGAGAAGCTCCGCTTCCTGGCGGTTGGCAGGCTTCCAAAGGTCGGGTGCTTTCACGGGGAGATCACTCGAGGGGTTGTCCGCGACGGAAAGTAGCACACGCGGAGTATGGGCGCAAGATTTGGAGATTGCGGGCGGAATAGCGGGCGAGGCTTGGGACCCCTTTTACCGCCGATTAGAATAGGTGGAATTTTAATTCCGGATTTGCGATTAGAACTTGGGACGGTAGCGATGTCGACTGGGTGGCTAGGGCTGGACTTACGGGTCCGGCAACTGCGCACAGGCCCTTCGTTCCTCTGGGTAAACAGGAGTGCCCTTCGAAGCTCAGGGTAAACCTGTGCCACTTGAGGCAAGGTCGTGCCCTGAGCGCCGGGGCTGCGGCTGATAGTGACCTTTGCGTCGTCATGTGAAAACGGGTGATGGTAGCAGGAATTTGGGTGTTTAGCAATTGGTAAAATCTAAAAGCGGTGGGGACTGACGGGACCTGCTACCGTTTTTCGGGTGGTGACGTCTACCTGTGTGATTCCTGCAACAAACTTCAACCAGAGCAATGAGTTACAAAGGACGAAGGAACATGTTCAAGACGTGGTTGAACTTCGCCGGACTAGCGCTTTTGGCCGCCACTTCCCTTTTTGCCGATAATTCGCCACGGGTGCAGACCTTTCCGCTTCACGATACCGCCGGGTTGATTACGCATAACGCGAAAACGGAGGCGGTGAAGTATCTCGGGCGCAAATCCGTGCGGATCACTATGGAGGGGGAGGATCACGAGGGTCTTGCGATGCTGCCGGGAACCGACTTTCAGGATGGCGTGATTGAAGCGGATATCGCGGTGAAGACAACCGTGCCGCCGGGCGTGAGGCATCCGGGTTTTGTGGGGATTGCGTTTCGCGCGCGGCCCGATGCGTCGCATTACGAGTTGTTCTACCTGCGGCCGGGAAATTCCGAAGCGGCGGATCAGGCGATGCGCAATCATTCGGTGCAGTACGGCTACGAGCCGGGCTTCGGATGGTATCGGCTGCGCCGGGAATGGCCTTCGGTGTATGAGTCTCACGCGGACCTGGCCAAGGAGACCTGGATAAAAGTGCGGATCGAAGTGGCGGGCCGCAGCGCGAAACTTTATGTGAACGGGTCCGCGAAGCCGAGCCTGGTGGTGGAGGGATTGAAGGGCGAAGACTTGCACGGCGCAGTGGGGTTGTGGAGCTTTACTGGGGAAGAATCGTATTTTTCGAATGTGCGGATTACGCCGGCCGAGCCACAGAAGCTGGAGAACGGTTCGGACGTGGCGGGCTCTTGGGAGATGCACTATTCGGGCGATGCAGGCGCGATGGACGCGCACATGGAATTGCATCGAGACGGAAACAAAGTGGCCGGGACGTGGTCTGGCCCGCTGGGAGATGGGCGGGCGATCACTGGCACATGGCGCAACGGCTACGTGGAGCTTTCGTTTGCGGGTGAGTGGCCGAGGGAAAGCCCGCGTGGAGCGCCCGGGCCGGTGAATGCGTTCCTTATGGGCTGGATTGACGGCGACTCGGGCAAAGGGCGGATGCGCGTGGAAGGGCGTTCCGACGGGACGTGGGTGGCGAAGCGGAAGCAGTGAACGGCGAGACAAAGAAACACGTGCTGGTGATGCCGTCGTCTGGTAAAAGCCTCAGGTCAATTCCGGCCGGGGGCAGGCCGGGCTGGGACCTGAGCTACGGTTTAACCTGAATCCGCGCGCCGTTGTGGTTGCGTTGACTTGATTTGGGTTGCGGCCTAAGATGTGCGGCGTCCATGCCGGATTCCCTGCCCCTTATTGGCCGCACGATTTCACACTACCGCGTTATTGAGAAGCTTGGCGGCGGAGGGATGGGCGTTGTCTACAAGGCCGAGGATACTGAGCTTGGCCGCTTCGTAGCGCTGAAGTTCCTGCCAGATGACGTTGTGCGCGACTCGCAAGCCCTCGAACGTTTTCGCCGCGAGGCGCGCGCCGCTTCCGCTTTAAACCACCCGAACATTTGCACGATTCATGAGATTGGCCAGCAGGACGGACATCCGTTCATCGTGATGGAGTATCTCGACGGCGCGACGCTGAAGCACCTGATCACGGGCAAGCCAATGGAAATGGATCGGCTGCTCGAGATCGGGATTGAAGTGGCGGATGCGCTGGATGCGGCTCACGCGGAACGGATCGTGCATCGCGACATCAAGCCGGCGAATATTTTTGTCACGAAGCGCGGGCACGCAAAGATTCTCGACTTCGGACTCGCCAAGGTCACGAGCTCTAGCAGAGTCGGGGTGTCTTCCGACGGTTCTACCACTCACGGCGTGACGGAAGCGGATCTTACGAGCCCTGGGACGGCGTTGGGCACGGTTGCGTATATGTCGCCGGAGCAGGTGCGGGCGAAGGAACTCGATGCGCGCACGGACATTTTTTCGTTCGGAGTGGTGCTTTACGAGATGGCCACGGGGTCATTGCCGTTCCGCGGCGAAAGCTCAGGCGTAGTCACAGAGGCGATTCTGAATCGCGCGCCAGTGGCGCCGGTGCGGCTGAATCCGGATTTGCCGCCACAGTTCGAGCAAATTGTCACGAAGGCGCTCGAGAAGGATCGTGACCTGCGTTATCAGCACGCTTCCGAGATGCGTTCCGACCTCAAGCGGCTGAAGCGCGATACAGATACAGGCCGAACAGCGGCCCGAATCTCGGACGAAGAAGATGAGGAAATACCGGAGAAGACACCATCAGGGCCAGCGCGCGCGGTGGGGGCCCGCAAAAGTTCTGGGCGTCGCGCAGCGGCCGAGCCGCCTGTTGAATCGCCTGTTGAGTCTGGGCCGGCGAAGACTGGCGCCAGCCTGCCATGGGGAAAAATTGTGCCTGCGGTGGGCGTACTTGCGGTGCTTGTCGCGAGTGGTTTGTACTGGCGGTCGCGGCAATCGGGAAAACTCGGCGAGAAAGATACGATCGTGCTGGCGGATTTCACCAACACAACCGGGGATGCAGTATTCGACGGCACGCTGAGACAAGGGTTGGCCGTGCAGCTCGAGCAGTCGCCGTATCTCAGCTTGATTTCCGATGAGCGCACGCAGCAAACGCTGAAGATGATGGGACAGACTCCGGACGCAAGGTTGAGTCCTGAAATTTCACGCGAGATTTGCCAGCGAACGGAAAGCGCCGCCACGCTCATGGGTTCGATCGCGCAGATCGGCTCGCAATACACCATTATTTTGAAGGCTGTGAACTGCGCCAACGGCGAGACGCTGGCGAGCGCCGAGGCCGAAGCGTCGGACAAAAATCACGTGCTCGACGCGCTAAGCAAAGCTGCATCGGAAATGCGCGGGAAGCTGGGCGAATCGCTCAGCACGGTGAAACAATTTGAAACGCCAATTCACGAGGCGTCCACGTCCTCCCTTGAGGCGTTGCAGGCATACAGCCGAGGCCGGCAGATGGTCGGCGCGAACGATTTCGCCGGCTCGATTCCCGTGTTTCAGCGGGCGATTCAACTGGACCCCAATTTCGCGATGGCTTACGGCCTGCTTGGAACGAGCTATGCGAATATCGGCGAGCCCGGACTCGCGGCGCAAGCCGCCAGGAAAGCGTACGAGCTCCAAGATCGGGTGAGCGAGGTCGAAAAATTGTATCTCGAGTCGCATTACTACGAAATGGCATCTGGCGACCTCGATAAGGCCCGGCAAACGTTCAAGGTCCTGGCCCAGAATTATCCACGGGAAGAAACTGCTCCGACCAACCTGGGTGTGATCGACGTAGTCCTGGGCGACTACGATGACGCTCTCAAGCAAGCGCAGGACGCATTCAAACTGAATCCCAGTGGCCTGAATTATTCGAATCTGATTTCTTCCTTTATTACATTGAACCGGGTCGACGAAGCGAAGGCGCTGGCCCTGGAGGCGCAAGCCAAAAAACTCGATTCCGGCTATCTGCGCATCACGATCTATCAGATTGCCTTCCTGCAAAACGACAAGGCGGCGATGGCGCAGCAGGTGGCCTGGTCGGTGGGAAAAACGGGTGTGGAGGACGTGTTTCTGGCGATGGAAGCCGATACTGCGGCCTATGGAGGACAGCTTCGCAAAGCTCGAGACCTTACACGACAGGCAGCGACATCAGCCGAACGGGTGGATGAGAAAGAGACGGCCGCGTCTTATCTTGCTGAGGCCGCACTGCGCGAGGCCATTGTGGGAGATTCAAATCTCGCCCAAGAGGGCGCAGCCGCCGCGCTGCGGCTGACAAATAGCCGCGACGTGCAGTTTCTGGCTGCGATGGCGTACGCTGCCGACGGTGATGCCGGCAAGGCCCAAACGCTGGTAGATGATTCCAAGAAGCGATTCCCGGAGGACACTGTCGCGCAATTCATCGAGATTCCTGCAATTGAGGGTCAGATCGCTCTTGCGCACCGCGATTCATCGAAGGCGCTGGAAATTCTGCAATCGTCTTCTCGGTACGAACTCGGGCAAATAGGCGCCGGGGGCCTGACGCCCGCGCTGTATCCGGTGTGGGTGAGGGCGGAAGCGTATCGCACGGCGGGGCAAGGGGCCGAAGCAGTACGTGAATATCAGAAAATTCTGGATCATCGCGGCGCCGTGGCAAATGGAATCATCGGCGCGCTCGCGCATCTCGGAATAGCTCGCGCTTATGCGTTGCAGGGCGATGCGGCGAAAGCGCGCGTGGCTTATCAGGATTTCTTCGCGCTTTGGAAGGATGCCGATCCGGATGTACCGGTGCTCGTCGCCGCGAAAGCGGAATACGCGAAAATAAAATAGTAGTGCTTACCTCGTTTTAGCTGCCTGTTGGGACCACTCCTGCGCCTTCGATCATCAGGATGACGGTTTTTTCTGGGGCGCGTGTGCGATGGACCACGCCGCGCGGGACTGTAAAACCCTGCTTGGGCATTAGCTCGACGGTGCGGTCTTCGAGATCAATGAGGAAGCGGCCGTCGACGACGTAGAAGAATTCGTCTTCGTTGTCGTGTTTGTGCCAGTGGAATTCGCCTTGCATGATGCCGAGGCGGACGACGCAGTCATTCACTTTGCAGAGAGTCTGGTTGTACCACTTGTCCTGGCAGGCTTTGACGAGCGGTTCGAGATCGACGAGCTCGAGGGGGCCGAATTTTGCATTGAGATTGATGGAATACGGGGCTTGACTGGCCATGATTCTCTCCCTTGGCTGCAACGCTGTGCTTATTTTATCTCCGTGCGGCGCGAGGGAGTAGCGAGGAGTGAAGCGGAGAAGCACGCGGCGGGAGACAATGCGGATCTGCGCGGCGACCCACTAGGAAAAGACCAGGTCAGAAATGCCCACGACGAAGAAATCGTCGTGGTGGCTACCGAGGCTTCAACGCTGGAGCAAGTGTTGGAACGGATGGAGGATTGAGCCTGAGAGGCCGGCGGAGCTGGGCTCGGCGATGGTCGTGTAGACTAAAATCAGCGTGAGGATGATGACGACGATGCTGACGGCCCAGGAAACGATGTTGAACACGCGCGTGTTCACGTAGTCGCCCATCAACTCGCGGCGGTTGATGAGTAGCAGGATGAAAATCAGCACGACCGGCAGCCAGACGCCATTCGCGACCTGCGACATCACCAGGATTTTGAACAGCGGCGCTTTGGGAATCAAAATGATTCCTGCGCCGACTACGATCAGGCCCGTGTAGAGCGAATAGAAGGCCGGGGCTTCTTTGAATTTATGGTCGATGCCCGCTTCGAAGCCGAGGCCTTCGCAGATCACGTGTGCGGTGGAGAGAGGCAGGATGGACGCGGCGAAGAGCGATGCGTTGAGCAGGCCGAATGCGAATAGGCCGGCAGCCCACTTCCCCGCCAACGGGACGAGGGCTTTGGCGGCTTCACCGGCGTCGCTGATGGTGGTGAGGCCCTTGGCGTTGAGAGTGGCGGCGCAGCAGATCATGATGAAAAATACGATGGCCATGCAGGAGATGCTGCCGACCAGCACGTCCCAGCGGGCATGTTTGTACTGGCGCGGGCCGACTTTCTTTTCGACATAGCCAGCCTGCAGATAGAAGAATTGCCATGGCGCGATCGTGGTTCCGATCAAGGCCGTGAGCATCAGCAGATAGTCCGCGCGGAAATGGAATGTAGGCAGGACGGTTTCCTCTGGCAGCCAGAAGCCAGTCGGGCTTGGCGAGGAAGGCGGACAGTACGTAAGACAGATAGAACGCGCAGGCTACGAGGAATATTTTCTCGACGCCTCGATAACTGCCGTACACGACGAGCAGCCACACGGCAATCGCAGCGATGGGCACGGAAATGTATTTGCTGATGTGCAGCGCTTCCGAGGCCGCGGCGACGCCGGCGAATTCGGCAACGGTGTTACCCAGGTCGACAGCAAGTGCGGCAATCATGACGAAGAACGTCGAGCGGAAGCCGAACTCTTCGCGGATGAGATCGGAGAGGCCTTTGCCCGTGACGACCCCCATGCGCGCGCACATTTCTTCGGAGACGTAGAGGGCGATGGTCATGGGAATGAGCGACCAGAGAAGCGTGTAGCCGAACTGGGCGCCGGCGGTGGTGTAAACGGTGATGCCGCCGGCGTCGTTGTCCACATTCGAGGTGATCAGACCCGGGCCAACCACGGCGAGAAAGAGCGCTATACGGCGGCGGTAAGGGCGCACACGGCGATTGATTTCTTTGCCGCGGACTTTGATGCCCGCGAATGTGCGCTCGAGTGTGACCCAGGTGTTCATTTTTTCTTCGTGCGTTGTAATTCGATCTCAGGTTGAAAAGAAGCTGCCACAAAAACTCTTGTGCATGGTGGCGCGTATAAAATTTAGAGCTTCGCGTTCATGCGGCTGACCACGTCGTCGACCGTGATCGCGCCGATCGGCCGATTGTCCGCATCGACGACCGTGACGCCGCGCAGATTATACTTATCGAACAGATCGAAAACTTCCTTTTCGTTTGCGTCCGGGTGCACGGAGACGATGGGCTCGAAACGCAGTTCGTCCATGCGCTGCTCGGAATTTGCAATCACCAGACGAGCGATAGGAACCGTGCCGGAGAGCGCGCCGTAGTGGTTGATAAGGACGACGTTGTCGAGCTGGTCGGGAACGATTTCGTTGAAGCGGATGTAATCGACGACCTCTCCTCTCGTGGCGTCTTCGCCGACAACAACCAGTTCGGTATTCATCATGCCGCCAGCCGTTTTCTCTTCATAACGCATCAGGGCTTCGACTTCGGTTTTCTCCTGCCCTTCCATTTCCTCCACCACTTCTTTGGCGGTGTCGGGCGGGAGGCTGGCAATCAGGTCGGCGGCCTCGTCGGGATTCATTTCTTCGAGAATATCGGCGGCTTTTTCGGGGTCGAGTTTTTCGACCACTTGCGTTTGCAGGCGCTTGTCGAGCTCGGCGATGGCTTCGGCCGCGGTATCCTCGGGCAGCGAATCGATGATGCCCTGGCGCTCGGCGGGCGACAGCTCTTCCATGATTTCGGCCAGGTCGGCCGGGTGGAGTTCGGTGAGCTTCTGGCTGGACATGCGCAGCTTGACGCGGCGAAGCGGGTCGGGCTCGATCAGGTTGACGAACTCCCAGCGGATCGAGCGCGGGGGAAGTCTTTGTTCGAGGCGGCGGATGGCCATGGGCGGGACGATTCCCTGGAGCAGCCGGCGCACAGCGCCTTTTACTCCCACATCCACCTGGGTGATGCGCATCTCGACGTTTCCGTTGGTGCGCTGCTCGGCGAGGTCAATATCGTTGACGCGGACGACTTTGCGGCCATTGGTGTCGATGATCTGCTGGTCGAGGAGGTCCTTGCCGACAGCCAGCCAAGCCTCATTGGGATGGAAGAGCTCGAGGGCGGACTCGTCGGTGGTGAGGTTCACGCGGCCGGGAGCGACCGATGCGATCTGGTCGTAACGCGCGACGATCGGGCGGTACTGTCCGCGGCCCAGCAGCAGCCGGGCGACGCGATTGGGCTGGTCGGCCGGCTCGATGAACATCTCTTTGACGCGACCGACAAAGTTGCCGGCCGAATCGAAGGTCTCGGCACCGAGAATTTCAGTGGCGTGAAGCATGTTGACTCCTTACGCGCGGTGACCGCAGCGAATCAGGGGGGCGAAGGCCTGCCCGGGTGCGTCCGCCGGGCAAAAAAAAAGCCCGGACCGGCGTAGTTCCGGCCACGGGCAGATGCCACCGCCCTCGGTCTATGGCAGGCCGGGTCTCGCCTCCCTGTCCCCACGTATCAGATGGGAGCAGCGATTGAATGCGTCCGGGAAGAAGCAAATCGCGTGCCAGTTGCAGCAGAAACTGCAGCTGGCGCCGCTACTTCCCGGTTCCCAATTAGACGAACGCTCTTCCATGGTGCTTGCGCTTGTCCCCGATTGAACTATTAAGGGCGTAGGAAAAATTTGTCAAGCAAAGAGTGAAGGTTTGGCGGGAATTTTGCTTATTTTTGTTTATCGAACACCATATTTCGAGGAGTGATGCCCCGGCGGCGGCAGTCGGCGACGTAGACGTCCCAATAGGTGCCGCGATAATAGTCGCTGGAGGAGTAACCAAGAGCGCGAGCGGCGCGGTCGATGTCGTGGGGAAGGCCTTCGAGTTCGAGGAACGTTCCGGCGGGAGTCTCGTCAAGCTCGATAGCGAGACTAGGCAGACGGCGGAGGCGGAAGGTGGACCGGATCTTGTCGTAGCGAAAGCCGGGACGAAGGTCGAGAGAGCGAAGCTTTCGGTCCCAGTGCGTCGGAGAACCAGGGACGACCAGTTCCCTTTCGAGCTTTTCCTTGTAGCGGCGATCGCGTGCGGATCGGAGGGCAGCCGGGGCCTTGGAGGTCAGTATCGTGCGTCGGGATGCAGAGCGGCTGCTCACGTTTGGAGAGTGGTGGCCCGCTCGCGGCGGCGGAGTTTCAGCGCGAATGCGAAGCAAGGCGCCGCGGCGGCGAAAATCGGAGGCGGGCGTGTCGTAGAGAGTGTTCCGTTCAAGAACACGGCTTTCGTAGCGCGCACCGAGATTTTTGAGCTTGCGGAGCATGGCCGGCACATCCGCGACGCGGAGTTTGACTTCGATCTCGCGATTCGTCCGTCTATTCGGCCGCATGACGGCTGAGTATAGCTTAGCTGCAAACGTGGGGAACGAGGTTGCCAGAGCGGACGCGAGACAGCATAATCGCATTCCTACTGTGTTCATCACGCCAAACAGCTGCGTCGATTGCCGAAGACAACCGCTGCGGGGACGAGTATTGCAGACGCAATTGTGGCTAGGAAATCGCCGCGAAAATGACTGAGCCGACGACTCCCTTGATGCAGCAGTATCACGCCGTGAAGCGTCAGCATCCGGCGGCACTGTTGCTGTTTCGGCTTGGGGATTTCTACGAGTTGTTCTACGACGACGCGAAAGTGGCGTCGAAGATCTTGCAGATTACTCTGACGTCGCGGAATAAGGAGAAAGAAGGCGCTGTGCCGATGTGCGGCGTGCCGTATCACGCGGCTGAGAACTACATCGCGCGGCTAATCCGTGCGGGGCACAAAGTGGCGATTTGCGAGCAGATGGAAGAGCCGGGACCGGGCAAGAAGATCGTGCGGCGCGAAGTGATTCGGGTGCTGACGCCGGGCACTGCGACGGGCGCGGGCCTGATTGAGGCCAAGGAGAACAACTTTCTGGCGGCGGTGGCTCGGAGTTCCGCGGCTAGTGCGGCGATGGGCGCGGGGGGACGGACTAGTACGCGGGCGGGTGCGGGAGTGGGGTCGATTGGGCTGGCGTTTGTGGATTTATCTACCGGCGAATTTCGCGCTACGGAGTTCGTGGGGGAGAGGGCGGAAGCGCGCTTGCGCGACGAGCTTGGGATTTTGCGGCCGCGGGAAGTGCTCCTGCCTCAGCCTATGTCGTTGTTCCCTTCATCCCTGCCGGCTGCGAGCGAGTTGAACGGGCTGGGGGCCGTCGAGACGCGGCTCGACGATTGGGTGTTCGAGACGAATCACGCGACGCGACTCCTCGAAGAGCATTTTCGAGTGGCCGGGCTTGAGGGTTTTGGGTTGAGCGAGCATCCACAGGCCGTGGGTGCGGCGGGAGCGCTGGTTCATTATTTGCGCGAGACGTCAGCGATTGGCGCGCGGAAGCCGGAGGATGCCGCAGTGGTTCCGTCGATGCGGCCGGCGGGGACGGGACTCGAGCACCTCGACCGAATCGCCTATTACGAGCAGCAGGACGCGATGATCCTCGATCAAGTGACTGCGCGGAACCTGGAGCTGGTTGAGGCTTCGAGCGGCGATGACGCGCGCGCGACGCTACTGGCGGCGATCGACGAGACGGCGACGGGGATGGGAGCACGGCTGCTGCGAAGCTGGGTGCTGCGGCCGGAGATATCGATCAAGGAGATTGAAGCGCGGCTTCAAGCGGTGGCGGAGTTGAAAGCGCAGACGGTTTCGCGTGAGGAAATACGGAAGGAGCTTGAGGGGATTCTCGATCTGGAGCGGCTGACGAGCCGCGTGACGCTAGGCGTGGTGACACCGCGTGATCTGCTGGCGCTGCGCGGGTCGCTCGAAAGGATTCCGAGCGTGCGCGCGCAGATCGCGGCTATGAAGGCCGGGTCGTCCAGGCTTGCGACGCTATGCGACGACATGGACGAGATGGCGGACGTGCGCGATTTGATTGCGCGCGGAATTTCGGAAGAGCCACCGGCGATGGTCAATGAGCCCGGAGTGATTCGCCGTGGATATCACGCCGAGCTCGATGAGCTGCGCGACATCACCAAGCAAGGACGGCAAATCATAGCGGCGATGGAGGAGCGTGAGCGGAAACGCACCGGGATCGCGTCGCTCAAGATCCGCTATAACCAGGTGTTCGGCTTCTACATTGAGATCTCGAAAGCGAATTTGCACCTTGCGCCGGCCGACTACGAGCGCAAGCAGACATTGGTGAACGCGGAGAGATTCACATCGGGCGAGCTGAAGGAATACGAACGCAAGGTGCTATCGGCCGAAGAGCGCGTACTCGAGATTGAGCGCCGGCTGTATGGCGAAATTCGCGAGGCGATCGCGCGAGAGGCGGCACGGCTGCGGCGCACGGCTGCGGCCATTGCACAGCTTGATGTGCTGGTGAACTTTGCGCGGATTGCGGCATCGCGAAACTACTCACGACCGCAATTTACAACTGGCTCGGCCGATGCTGATCCAAGTGCGAAGGCCGGGTCAAAATCGGGTTCGATGCTTATCGCGGGCGGGCGGCATCCGGTGATTGAGAAGCTGCTCGAGGAACGCGGTGAGCGTTTTGTGCCCAACGATTTGTACCTTGACGATGAAACGCAATTTCTTTTGATCATCACCGGGCCGAATATGGGCGGCAAGTCCACGTACTTGCGACAGGCGGCGCTGATTTCGATCCTGGCGCAGATGGGATCGTTCGTCCCAGCGGCCGACGCGAAGTTGCCGGTGCTGGATCGCGTCTTTACCCGAATCGGAGCTTCAGACAATCTGGCGCGCGGGCGTTCAACGTTCCTTGTAGAGATGAGTGAGGTGGCCGCAATCTTGAACACCGCGACATCCGCGAGCCTGGTGCTGCTCGACGAAGTGGGCCGCGGGACATCGACATTTGACGGGCTTTCGATCGCCTGGGCGGTCGTGGAAGCGCTGCACGCGGGCGCGCGGCCGAAGACGCTTTTCGCCACGCACTATCACGAGCTGACGGAGCTCGAGCAATTACTACCAGGAGTGAAAAACGTGCACGTAGCGGTGCAGGAAGCAGGACGCGAAATTGTGTTCTTGCGGCGCGTCGAACCGGGAAGCGCAGACAAAAGCTACGGAATCGAAGTGGCCCGCCTCGCCGGCCTTCCCAACCCGGTGATCCGCCGCGCCCGCGAAATCTTGAAGAGGCATGAGGAGAGCGAGGACAAGCTCACGGAACAGCTCTCACCCGGGGCGATTCCGCCCTCAGCTCAACAGGTGAGTTTTGCGGCGATTGACGAGGAAGTGCTCGCATCGCTGCGCGATGCGAATGTGAATGCGCTGACGCCGCTCGAGGCGCTGAACTTGCTAGCGGCGTTGCAGAAGCAGCTGAAATGAGGGCGGTTAGCAGCCGGGCGATGCGGGTGCTGGGGATGATGTCGGGGACGTCGGCCGACGGAATCGACGTGGCGCTCGCGCGGATTTCAGGGGCGCCGCCTGCGATTGCGGCGAAATTTGAAGGACATCACCACGTTCGCTTCCCTGTTCCCGTGCGTGAGGCTATTTTACGGCTGGCGAACGGGGCGACGACCACCACTGCTGAGATCAGCCAGCTTAATTTTCTGCTCGGCGAAGAGTTTGCGCGGGCGGCCATGGCGGCTTGCAAGAAATGGCGCGTTCCGCTGCGGCAGATTTCGCTGATCGGGTCGCACGGGCAGACGATTTTTCATCAGGGTGTGGCGGCGGGGTTTCTCGGCCGGCGTGTTGCTTCGACGCTTCAGATCGGCGAGCCGAGCATCATTGCGGAGCGGACCGGCGTGACGACGATTGGGGATTTCCGTCCGGCGGATATGGCGGCGGGAGGACAGGGGGCGCCGCTTGTGCCATTCGTGGATTATCTTTTGTATCGAGATGCGCGAATCGGGCGAGTGGCATTGAATATCGGCGGGATTGCAAATCTTACTGTGATTCCTGCCGGCGCGCGGCCGGGCCAGCTATTTGCGTTCGATATTGGGCCCGGGAACATGGTGATCGATGCGATCGTGGAGATCGCGACACGCGGCCGTGCACATTACGACCGCGATGCACGGCTTGCGATCCGCGGGAAATTGATACCCGCGTTGCTTTCGAAAATGTTGAAGGAGCCATATCTGCGCAAGCGACCGCCCAAGACCGCGGGGCGCGAGCAATTTGGCCGCGCCTATGCGGAGAAGATTCTGGCATGGGGCAAGCGCCACCGTGCGTCGACGGAAGATCTGGTCCGAACCGCTACTGTGTTCACTTCACTTTCGATTGCGGATGCGTTGCGCCGATTTGTTCTGCCGGGTGCGCGGGTGGATGAACTCATCGTGGCCGGAGGCGGTGCGCGGAATCCGTTGCTGATGGCGCAGCTTGCGGCGGCGCTCCCCGAAATTGAAATTGTGCCGGCCAGCGAATTCGGAATTCCAGCGGAGGCGAAGGAGGCATTTGCCTTTGCCGTGATGGCCTATGAGGCGTATCACGGCCGGGCGAATACTCTGCCGTCTGCTACCGGGGCGCGGCATCCGGCAGTGATGGGCAAACTCGTCCGGGGACGAGCGCGCTAGGATGCGACTGGCGGCAGCCGCTCTGGCTTGTGTGCTATTGGGCGCGGGTTGTTCGTCGAATCGCCGCGCTGAAGGGCCTGGTACTGTCAACTTCCTGATCGAATCTATGCCGGCGAATCTTGACCCGCGCATTGGCACGGACGCACAGTCACAACATCTGGATGGTCTGATTTTCGATTCCCTTCTGGCGCACGACGCGCAGATGAACATCGTTGCGGACCTCGCCGAGCGCTGGGAAGCGCGCGATCCGGTCACCTACGTAATCCATCTAAGAGACGGCGTGAAATTCCACGATGGGCGTCCGCTGACCTCTGCGGATGTGAAATTCACATTTGATTCGATCCTTGACGGCACGGTAAAGACGCCGAAGCGCGGAGCGTTTCGAATGGTCACGGCGGTGGAGGCCCCGGACGATTCGACGGTCGTGTTTCGTTTACGCGAACCGTATGCGTCATTTTTATGGAACCTGACGAAACCGGGAGTCGGGATTGTGCCGCGCGGCTCTGGGCCGGAGATCGCGCAACACCCAATCGGTACGGGGCCGTTCCAATTCGTGGACGCGGTTACGGATCAGGAGATCGTGCTGCAGCGGAATTCGTCGTACTTCGGCGATGCGGGCGAGGCAGCGGGCGTCCGAGGAAATGTGGAGCGCGTGCGATTCCGAATCGTGCCGGATGCGCTCGTGCGCGCCCTCGAATTGCGAAAAGGCTCGGCGGACGTCGCGATTAATTCGCTGAGTCCGGACATGGTGGTGACGCTTGCGAAGGAACGCGGAATCATCGCGGATGAGCAGCCGGGGACGACGATTGCATACATCGGTTTCAATATGGAGGATCCGATCCTGTCGCATCGCGAGGTAAGGCAGGCGCTGGCTTATGCGACCGATCGTCCGACGCTGATCAAGTATCTGATGCGCGGACAGGCTCGGGCCGCGTCGAGTTTGCTGCCTCCGAATCACTGGGCGTATGACCCGGACGTCAGGCAATACGATTTCGATCCAGCGCGAGCGGAACAGTTACTCGATGCGGCCGGATTCAAGCGCGGGGCGGGCGGGGTGCGGTTTCGGCTGGAATTCAAGACATCGACTGAGGAATATTCGCGGCTTTTGAGCGAGGCGATTGCGGACGAATGGCAACGCGTGGGAGTGGCGGTGGAGCTGCGGCCGCTGGAGTTTGCGACGTTCTATGCAGACTTGCAGCGCGGGAGTTTTCAGGTTTCGGCGCAGCGTTGGGTAGGTGGAAATAACGATCCTGATATTTTTGAGTCGGTTTTCAGTTCCAAGAAGATTCCGCCGAATGGATCGAATCGCGGCCATTATCGCAATCCGCAGCTCGATTTGCTGATTGATCAGGCTCGGATGGAAATGGATCGGGAGAAGCGAAAGGTGCTGCTTTGGGAGATTCAGAGGATCGTGGCTGAGGACGAGCCTTATATCAATTTGTGGTATCCCGATAATGTGTGCGTTCATCGCCAGAGGTTGACGAATATCGTGATTCCGCCTGCGGGTGATTACGATTTCATCGAGGGAGCCAAGTTGCGGTGAAAAGCGTTACTGCGCGCGGACTCGCTCGAGGATGCGGAGGAAATCGGTGCGGCGGTTTGGTCCTGCGCCTGCGTATGCGAGATGAATGATGGGAGTGTTCTTCCGGCTGGGGTCGGCTACGAATGGATATGGGCTTATCGTGCCTATGGCCCAGAAGAAATCGGCGTGCAAGCCCTGGGTCTCCGTCGGCAAATTGAAGTAGTGCACCGCGTTTTCGCTGATCTGCTCGTGTGAGAGAGCCTCGAACACGAAGAACGTCATTCCTGCGAAATCCACCTGCTCCATCGGCGGCATTTCTGGGTTTTTGAAATCGCCATAGGCGCGTGGGCCGTTGAGCGCCTGCCGAAAAGTTATACCGGTCGTGAGTTGCTGCGAGTAAAAGTCCGAGAGCGTAGGCGCATAGCTGCAGGAGTACGTGACCTGGAGTTCCGATTTCGAGAATTCTGCGCCTGATGGGTCCGGTTCGGCGGGGCGGCTCGCGGCGGCGAGTTTGGCCAGCACATCGTCCATGCAGGAGTGGGAGGGCGGCAGGAAAAGAAAAAACAGATAATCCGGCAGGCTCGTACCGGTTCCGTTTGTCGCGTGCATCTGGGTGTCGAGCCAGTAGGCATCGTGGCCGACCAGCGGATTGTCGGAGGTAGCGAGCTGCAGCAGCGTGTATTGATGCTCATTCGTGAGAAATAAGATCTGATTGAAATGAAAGGGAGGAGCGTACGGACCAAGACCTCCTGGAGGCGCCGCGTTGCCGGCCCCGGACGGCTTCCAATTGGGGCCAAGATCGATAGAAACGCCATTCTCGAGAAAAAAGCGCTGGAGGTCGGACGAGTGCTGCTCTTGCTGCTGCACCGGCTTAGGCATGCGAAATGCGGCCCCAAAGATGAGTACTGCAAGAATCAGAGCGGGTGCCGCAAACTGTTTCGGAATACTCATTTGCTTACGCCAGTGTAGGGGCTAAGGCGGAAGCGCTCAAGACGAAAGGTAGGTGCTGTTCTTCGAACGGAAGAGGCCGGTACATCCCTCAAAAGCAAAACGTGTAACCGCGGGGCGGCGCCTCAAGAATCGAGACGCCAGCCCGCAGGGTTACAGCGAGGGAGCTTCAGAAGGAGAGCTTGAGCCCGAACTCGATGGTGCGCGGCGCGCCTAGCGAGAAGACGCCCGTACCAACGCCGACTCGGACAACGGTAGCGTCGGCCCGAGTGGTGCCGTTGACAGACCCTGGACCGCCCGTGAGGATTCCGCTCAAGACGTTTCCCGGGATGTTAAAGTTCGAGAAATTAAACAGGTTGTAGAAGCTGACGCTGGGCTCGACGGAGATGGCGCGATCTTTCACCGTGACGTTCCCAACCCAGGTGAGGCTGGCATCGAACGTCTTGAGCCAAGTGAGCCCGACTTCACCCGGCACAACAGGTTGCAAAGCGGGTGCGACGCCCCCGAGCGCCTGCAGTTGAGGGAGCGTAAACAAGCCGTCATTGATAAGGACGTTCCCGGCTGGAGTAGCGTTGTTGGCAACCGTGTTGTTGTAATTGTTTACCAGATTCGCCAGCCCGCCCACTGATACGCCGCGCATGAATGATCCCTGTTTGGTGCCAGGGACGGGATCGCCCACCGTTCCGTCGCCCGTGAAATCAGTGCTGAAAATCTCTCCGGCTCCGTTTCCGGTGGTGGGGACGGCGAGAGCGCTGGCGAGCGGGCTATCGAAATGGAAGATCGTGCCAAGGCGGAAATGAAGCGGCAAGTCGGCATAGCCGCCGAACGAAAATTGATGCGTGCGATCCAATGAAGAGGGGCCGCTGAATCCACACGGTCTGTTGTTGTCGATAGTTGGGTTGACGAAATCCTGATCCGCCGCTGCAGGAGACGTGCCTACGGATGTGGAGAGCGCGGCGCCGCAATTTGTGAACCGGGAAAGAGCGTAGGCGAACTGGAAGTTCAGGTAACGCACTCCACGAAACGGTGCTTTCACATTGTCCACAAGTTTTACGTCCAAGGCGTTGTAGACCGAGCGTCCGATGGGTTGCAGGAAAACTGCAGGTCCCAAACCGGGATTGACGCCTTGAAATGCGCATTGAAATCCGAGCGCGGTCTCGCAACTGCCGACACCCAAGTCCGCAGCGGAATCCAATCCGAAGCTCCCAAAGTCGGACATCGTTGCTCCACCGGCAGGACTTCCGCCTGAGGGAGGATGCAGGCCCGGGCAGGAGGCGATGGCTGCATCAATCGTTGCTGCACCGCACGCGCTTAGCGTGGACGCAATCGCCTGTTGCGCGGCGGTTTTGCTAAAGAATCGGGTGTCGCCGCTGTGGTTTACGTCAACACCGATCAGGTAGTGGAGATTCACGTTGCGAAGATAGTCCACGCTGAGGACCATGCCAGGCAAGAGCTGTCGCTGAATGCCTGCATTTATTTGAATCGAGTACGGGGTGCGATAGCCGGGCGCCAGCGCTCCGAGCGGAATCGCCGAACCAGATGAAATCAGATTTGGAATGTAGTTGGGGTTTGGGGCATTGGCTCCGACCATTGCGGTGGCGGCTTGATAGGTTGTTTGAAAATTGGCTACGCAAACCGCCGCAGTGAGCCCTGCACACGTTCCTCCGCCCGCGTCAATCGTTGACCCGATCAAGGAGGAACAAATATTGTTGGCAGTGTTCTGTGTTCCGCCTAGAAATGTGTTTCCCGCGGGAAACGGCACTCCAGAACCACTACCGTTGAGACAAGCCGAGGGGTTGGCAAGGAAAGCGCCGGTTGCCAAACGCTCGGGGCGATCGAACTCGGCATTGTTCCAGATGGCGTTTTCATAAAACATGCCGACGCCGGCGCGGATGACCGTCTTTTGATCTTTTTTCGGGTCCCAGGCGATTCCAAGTTGCGGCGCGAAGTTCAAGTTCGGCTGCTTAACGCGGTCGCCGAAGCCCGGGAGGAGGTCGTTGACTCCGGGCAGTGGAGGCAGATCGCTATCGGTGCGGCCGGTATCGCGCACATAGCGCAGGCCGTAAGTCACCATGAGGTTCGGTTTCACTTTCCAACTGTCGCCGACATAAAGGCCCAATCGATTATCGGGAGGTGTGCCGCTGCAAGGGGCGTTAAACGCGGGAATTTCGGTGTCGCAGTTATTGCCGTTTCCGAGCGTCACGTTGTCGACAGGATAGTTGAGCGGGTTGCCAGCGCCGCCCGGCTGCATCGCTGCGAATGCAACTTCCGCCGCATTCGCTATGGGGAGCACGTTTGCCGTGATCGCGCTAAAGGAGAAAAGGCCGCCGCCGCGAAGGCGATTGTAAGAAACGCCATATCGCAGGATGTGAGAGCCGAGGACCTTGCTGCCGTCGTATTTTATCTGCCGGTCGGTTTGAAAGGTTTGCTGCGGCGCAAGAAAATTCGGGCCAGTGAAGAAATTCGACGCGAAGATATTGATGCTTACAGGGAAATTAGCGAATGGAAGGTCGGACCCGGCGACGATGTCGCGGAGGTTGTTGATGAATTTCAGATATTCGAAGCGAAAACTGTGCGTGAAGCCAGAGGAGGTGAAGTCCGCTCCCACAACGTGCGTCTTCGTGTAGTTCTTGTCCTCGTACGGCTGGAAGCCGATCAACCCGCCGGCGGAGACCGCAAGGCTATCAAAATAGCTGAAGCGGTAGAACATCCGGATGCCCTTCCCAAGGATCCAGTCGAGACGAGCGTCGTAATCGGTCTCGTGAAACGGTGCGCTGGAGTTACCCGTGAAAGATGTAAACGGATCTGATGGCACAACGGGCGCCGAAAGATTCTGGTTGATGTGTTCGGCGTCCAGGAAGAAGAAGAGCTTGTCCTTGACGATCGCGCCGCCGAAATTGCCTCCGTCCTGATTGCGAGCGTAGGGAGATTGCAGCGGGGGCGCCGGTGGTGGCGGCTCGGGCAGAGCAGCGGAGAAAGCGCTGCTGCGGAAGAGCGCGAAGCCTTCGCCATGGAAATCATTGGTTCCGGAGCGTGTGGTGACGTTGACGGCGCCAGACGAAGTGAGTTCGTTCGAAAGATCGAGCGACGACTGGCTCACGCTGAATTCTTGAATGGCGCTTGCAGGAATATTTTCCGTAGTGGTGCCCACCGTCTCGTCGCTAACGTCAACGCCGTCTACCGCAATTCTCGCGGTGCGGCCGAATCTGCCGCCGAATGAAATCGAGGAGAAGCCGACTTTAGTGGGATCGAAGTCTGCGCCATCTTGCACTTGCACGCCGGGCTCGAGCTGCGCGAGATCGAGGAAATTGCGTCCGTTGACGGGCAGGTTTTCAATTTGCTCTTTGCCGAGAACGCCCTGCACACTGGCCTGCTCGGTATTTACGGTAACCGCCTGCGCTTCCACTTCGACGACAGTGCTTCCGGATCCTATCGGCAAGGTGATATTCGCACCGGCTGTTTCACCCACTTTCACAACGATAGACTGTTCGACCGTCTTAAAACCCTGAGCCTCGGCCCGAACCGAGTAGTTCCCCGGCACAATCGCGCCCGAGGTGTAGGCGCCGGTGGAAGATGTGGCGAGCTGAAACGTCTGGTCAGTGTCCTTATTTCGAATGGTGACCTTCGCGGAAGGAATAACCGCGCCGCTGGAATCCAGAATTGTGCCTTGAATGCTGCCTGTGGCGATCGTGCTTTGACCCATCGCGGAGTTTGATGTGAAAGCCTGTGCGATACAGAGAGTCGCTAGTAGAAGTGCAAAAAAGTGGATTTTTGCTGCGTGCGCTCGAGTCATCTGGTTCCCCCATCGCCCACCCGAATAGAAGAGCGGAGCAATGGGACACGAGTGCAAATCGGTTGCCAAAATTTGCATCGCGAAGCAAGTGACGCCACGACGGTAAATATTGCGAATCTAAGCGATTGGGAGAGAATTCCTGGGAGAGTCAACGATGGCACTGCTCGGCCATTGACCGTTATCCGAAAAGCGAGATTTTACGGCGATGATAATTCGGATGTTTTAGTGCTAATGGAGTGGATTGAGCTTCGCGATATGTCGCGTTACCGAGACGCGAGGGGGCCGTTCATAGGAGTTGCATCGCGAGGTTGAGTGCGTAAACTGTGGACAGCCCCGCCCGGAAGGCAATTCAAGCGACTCTTGCAGGAGGAGAATTGTGAAAGTGATGCGTTCTGGAATTTTGGGGGCGTTGCTTGTTGCCACTGGGATGGTTTCGCTCGCCTACGCAGCGAAGGGCGATGTGGCTGCAAAATATCCGGACCCGGAAGATGCGATAGTCAAGAATGGAGTGTTTCAGGACGATTATTTTGGACTCCGCTATCCGCTCCCGCCTGGCTGGGTAGAGGATTTGAAAGGGCCGGAGCCTTCGGCGTCGGGATACTACTCGCTGGCAGCGTTGAAGCCCGAGGGCGAGCTTGTGGCGACGATGCAGGTTTCCGCGCAGGATAATTTTTTCGCGCCCGAGACGATTAGCGATGCGACGGATTTTCTGAAGGCGATGAAGAACGGCCTGGATGCCAGTCTTTCGGTTCCGCATGCAGTGACATCGGTGAAATTGGGCGGCCTGGATTTTGCGCGCCTCGACTATAGCGGCGCGGGACTCAGCCACATCGTGTTTGCTACGGAAATCCGATGCCATACGCTTATTTTTTCGATCACGGCAAGCCGGGAGTCGGCCGCCGAGATGCTAGGGGCGTCGCTGGGGAAATTATCATTTGGGCAGGATCGAACGGCTTCGTCATCAAATGGGGGCGCGGCACCGCGTAGGTGGCCGGTTTGCATTCCGGAGCCTGCCTATCGAGATCACATCGTGCACAGAGTGGATCCCGTAATGACGGGACCTCGATACGCGAGCGTGCCAGTGCGGCTTATCGTCGGTGCCGACGGCAAGCTCGAACACGTCCACGCGATTTCGGGATTTCCGGAGCAGGTGAAAAGCGTCACGGACGCTTTGGCAAACTGGGAGTTCAAGCCATACATCGTAAACGGACAACCCGTGGAAGTGGAGACCGGGCTGCTGTTTCAGTTTCCCTCGGCGCCGCTGCAACGGAATTCGGGCAAATAATTTACTTAAACAAAGTGACCAGGAAAAGACCGCGACTCCGCCAGATCCGCGGTCTTCTCCCGTCATCCAGCATGCCAGGGCGTACTAGACCCGCAACTCTAAAGCGAACGCAAGAAGGCCAACAGAGCCGCCGCGTGGCTCGCCGAGAGTTGGTTGAAGTTGTTGATTACCTGATTGGCTTCCGATCCCTGGCTACGGTGCGCCTCGATTGCCTGCGTGAGATCCGAAGTTCGACCGTCATGCAGGAAGAAGATGCGCTGCCCCACTCCCCATAGAGGCGCCGTCCGGAATTGCATCCCGTTGGCAAGGCCCTGGCTCACCTGATCGGCCAGGCCTACCCCCATGTTGTGGACCAGGAAGTCCGAAAAGGCGTTCACTGGGACGTTGCTAAGTCCCGTTCCATAAAACGTGGCTCCGCTATTGATTGTCGGCGAATGGCACATGTTGCATCCGATCTGATTGAACACCTGCTGACCGATCAGTGTGGCCGCGGTGGCGGGGGCAGGCGTCGGCGGAGCCGAGAGACGAGCGAATGCCGCGAAGTTGACGAGGTCCGAAGAGTAATCCGAGGCAGTCGAGCCTGAATTTCCATCCGGAGCTAGAACGGTCGAGTCCTCGGGCATTGCGTTGAATACGCACCCCGGAGTCTCGTCTCGTTCGTTTGGAAATAGCTCGTTGGTAACGCCCTGTTCCACGTTGTAGGCCTCACCCGCAAACATCAGGAGGGACTTGTTCTGCGCCTTCCAACCGAAACGCGTCACCGTGCCGTCATTGCCGCTGCGATTCACTTGTCCGGAAATGCCGAGTACTGCTTTATGCGGATTCGCGGCGTTGGTAAGAATCGCCGTATCGGTGATGCTCTCGACCAGTCCGGCGCCGAACAGCGGAGTCGGGATCCGGAAAATAATGTTGTTCTGATTGATCGCATCCTCGAAATCCGGCTGAGCGATATTGCATCCGGTTGCGTCTGAACGGCCGGTAATAACGAAGAGATCATGCACGCCGCCGTCCGGGGTTCCGTTGGGATTACGGATGAAGCGAGCCTCGCGAACCGGGCCGTTTGCGGTGATGAAGCGGGGGATTTTGTTGGTCGCTCCATCCGCAACGGCCATTGCGATCTGCGGGTTGTTTGCCGGACTGGTGCCGCCAATCGCAGGCTGAGCGTGGCAGCCACTGCAGCTCATGCCGTTAAAACGCGGGCCGAGTCCTGTCCCGTCTTCGTTTGTTATTTTCCCGGAGACGGAATCGACTTCCTGAAATCGAACAAGCGCCGCGTTGAAGAAGTTTTGATAGTCGGTGCTCATGCCGCCGAGAGGTCCGCCAGCTCCCGGAGGGCCACCGCGAACACCGGGATCGAGCGTGTGATTTCCGGTTGTGGAACCACCGTTGCCGCCGTTGCCGTCGCGGCCACCGCTGTTTCCTTGAAATTGCGCGAACGCCACCGTGGAACTCACAATCAGAGTCAAGGCGACGAGCGCAAGTCTATACAGCAATCCTAAGCACACACCTTTGCCGCAAAAACGTTCCATGTCACTCCCCTTCCCTCCGAGAGGCAGAGAGCATTCACCAGGATTGAATTACACCGAAGGGATCAGCGTGCGGTCCCAGAACCGGCAATCGGCGGGCGGGGCAGGCGTGAACGAAACGAAATCACCAACGGATGTTGGATACGCCTATTGCGTGCCCGTGAGTAAACGACGAGAAGCGCAATCCGGCAAGACCAGAAAAGGAACAGGGGCCTACCGCTGTACCCGGGTACAGGGAAACTAAGACGTAGGGATATTTACGGGGTTTTCTTTTTAATACAGCGTCCTCAGCCATCGGGTGCAGGAAAAACTGTATGGCGGTCTCAGGCTTGGGAATTCAAGATTTGAAGGTTTAGATGCGCGGAGTAGGTTTGCCGCTGGTCCAACCCCCTCGGGACCACGAGGGGAGAAAGAAGACTTGCGAATGAAGCTAAGTATCAAACGGCCTTGCCCACACTGCAGCAGCACTGAGGTTTTTCGTTCACATCGCCGCGGCCCGTTTGAGAAGTACGTTTTCAGTGTAATCGGGATGCGACCTTACCGGTGTATTAAATGTGACTCCCGCTATTATGCGTTCGGGTCACCTCACGAGAGCACCGCACCTGCGCATCTTAAGACCGCGTAACAAACCTCGAGACGTAACGGGCTATTGCAAAGCGGAGTGAATCGCGGATTCTGGAATCGCGCCTTCGCGTACGATGGACCATTCGTGCCCGTTAATGCGCACAATTGTCGAAGCCAGGATCGCGCCGGTGTCGCCCGAATCGAGAATTAGCGGCAGTCGCTCCCCAAGCTGTTTTACGATTTGGCTGGCGTTCGTGCACGAAGGGAATCCCGAGAGATTCGCGCTCGTACCGGTGATCGGCCCGCGAACCGCCTCAATCAACGCCGACGCAATCCGCGAATTCGGCCAGCGTAGCGCAACTCGTCCTGTATTTCCCGTCACTTTGAGTGGCAACCGGTGCGTTGCCTCGACCACGAGCGTCAAAGCGCCGGGCCAAAATTTGTGCGCGAGGACGAGAAATGAATCGGGTAAGTCGCGTGCGAGGGTCACAGCCTGCTCGATTGAATTTACCAGAATCGGCAGAGCCTTGTTCTCGGCGCGGCCCTTTACGCGAAACACGTCCTGGATCGACGACAGATTGAAAGGGTCCGCGGACAGCGCATAGAAAGTGTCCGTAGGCATTCCCACCACGCGGCCGCGGCGAATGAAGTCGGCCGCATAGTCCACCACGCGCGACTCGGGCGCTTCCGGCGAAATTTTCAGGACTTCAACGGGCAAATTGTTTGCTCACGGCGGGTTACGCCTCGGTTTCCATCTGCGCGGCAACGTACCACAGCCAGCGCGGGCTACGCAAGGCATCAGGCCGGTGGCCGAATTGGAACACCTCCTATTCGGTAAGCTTGCGAACCACGCGCGTTTACGATGTTCGCTGCGTTTGTTAGGCTTGCAGCATGACGGACCCTATCCCGAGCGCAGCCGGAAAAGACGATTTGATCACCAGTCGCGAGAACCGTTGGCTGAAACGCTTTCGCTCGGCGCTGCGTGGCACCGGACCGGCCGAGGGCGAGCCGATTGGAGTTGAGGGGCGCAAACTCGTGGAGGATGCCCTGCGGTCGGGGCTGGAGGCCGAGGCGCTGCTCGTCGGTGAATCGGCCGAACCCGCGCTCGATGCGATTTTGAGCGCTGCGAGTGCCAGCGAAGCCGGTATACCGCGCTCGCGTATTTTGCGAACCACCGACAAACTGTTCGCAAGCGTCGCCGGAACCGAAACGCCCCAAGGTGTTGCCGCTTTGTTCCGCAAGCCGGACTGGCAGTTTGAAGACGTTCTACTGGGCGCCGCCGATGAGAATGGCGGGCGTTTCACCGATTCGCCGCTTGTGGTCGTAATGGCAGGCGTGCAGGATCCCGGCAACGTTGGCACAATCGTGCGATCTGCCGAGGCGTTTGGAGCCACTGGTGCAATTGCGGCGCGAGGAACGGCCGATCCCTGGTCGCCGAAGGCATTGCGCGCCTCCGCAGTGTCGGCCCTGCGCTTGCCGCTGCTTCGCGGGATCGCGATTCCGGTGATACTCGCGCAGTTAAAAATGGCGCGCGTGAAAATCGTCGCGGCGATCGGACACGGTGTTGTTGATTCGCCCCAGGGCGCGGGATCGCAGGAAGCACCGGCGTATCCGGATCTCCGAGAGCCTTCGGCAATATTTGTGGGAAGTGAAGGCGCCGGGCTGCCCGCCGAAGTATTGCACTCTGCCGACGGCATAATTTCAATACCGATGCATCCGTCGGTTGAATCGCTCAATGCAGGGGTCGCCGCCTCTATCGCTTTATTTGAGGCGGCTCGCCAGCGCAGCATCACATCTTAGTCTGCCAGCCTCAGCGCTGAATCGTCGTCGCAAACAATGCTGCGGCGAGGTGATCTCCCCAGGCTTCCCGCACTTCGAGAGCGATCGCATAAGGCAGGTATTCGAGTTCAGCGCCGGGCTCAGTTGAAGACGCATTTAGCCGGTGCAGCCGGTCCTGTTCGACCGATACAAGAAATTGGCGGAACCCCTCCAGCGCGTCGAGCGCCGCGCGCCCTTCTTTCGTCATGCGTTTGAGAAACGGCGCCCAGATGAGATTGACCAATGCAAGCGCTGCCACCATCAAGGCGAATGCAGGAGAGACGCCCTGCGACAGCTTCACGAGTAACAGCCCGAAGAAAAACACGAAAACCCCGGCAGCTGCGGTTCCTGGCAGCAGTTTGATCCATTCCGCCGTACCGCGCAGGACTGCCTTCCAGGCAGGCAGCAGCCCAGTCTCAACGATGGCGCCTAAAATCAACGCGCAAAAAAGAATCCACGCCGTCATAAAAAAGGCTGCGCCGGTGTCGCGGCCTTGGGCAGTAGCAGCCAAAGAAAAGGCCATGATGAAAGTGGCCAGCACGCCCAGCGCTACATAGCCGATGTGCCGGGTAAAGTAAATTCCGCCGAAACGTTCCGCCAAATCCTGCTGGATATTCGCCACATAACGGCTGTTGCGCGCACTATTTTCCTGAGACATGGACGGGCTGATCTCCGTGATCGGGCCGTCTTCGAATAAATAGTTCAGGGCATACCCATCTTCGGGCGCGAGTTTGCTTTCCTCGCTGGGATTGGAAGCAAGGCGCGTGAGTTTGTACATGCCGTCGTGCGGCTCAACGCTGATGCAGTTGCGCGCGGCGAGAGCGGCAATCACGGCCGCGAGTGTCCTGCCGTCGCTTCCCGTAGTTATCAGATAGCGTGCGGCGGCAGGGGAAATTCCGGCCGGAGGTTCATAGCGCACGACGATCGTTCCCGGCTTCGGCGAGCGTCCGACGGCGAGCCACACGAAGAAGTAGTAGAGGCAAAGCGCCGCCGGTGCTGCCAGATACCACTTGTCGCGATTCCAGATTCCAAACGATGGTTTCTTAACCATACCGGAAAGCCATGTCACAACCACGCTGAGGCTTTGCGTCGGTTGTAGATCGATCGCGGCGTATGAGACTCCTGCAACTCCGCCCCCGATCGTTTCTGCTATCGCCGCTGGCGCTCCCCTATTATTAGAAACACCTCGGCCCCCAACATGCGGTTCACTGGTAACCTGATCCGCCGCAATTCCCGCAGGCAAGTGGACTGTCACACGGGCTGTTCCGACGGTCAAAGCCCAGTAGTGGCCGATGGCGCTCCAATACAATGTGTCGCGAGCAGAGCCTTGGCTAAGAGCTCCGTCCACGGTATAGCGGATCAGGTAGTGGTGGTCGCCGCGCTCGAGCGGAACGTTCCACTGCCCGATTCGAAGCTGCGGATAGCCGAACCCGCGTCCCTGCTGATAGCTGACTGCCGCTCCATTCTCGGTGAGCTCGAGAATTTTCACTCGGATCCCGTTGTCCGCTTTCCATGGGCCCTTGTATCGCTCGTCCCAACGAGCTTCGTCGTCGATCGGCAGGTCGCGAATGAAGCCGTATTTGAAATACGACCCTTCGCTGTGCACCACGAAATCTTCGGTCACGGTAAGAGTGGCGTCCGGGTTCACCACAATATCGGCGTTGAACGAAGTGATTTGTTCACCCGGCGCAGCGACCAGCTTTGCGCCAGCGGTTGCGCACACGGAGAGAATTGCCAGCGCGATTGCCAATGAGCTTGCGAGTGAACGAATTTGCCGCATTACATTCAATTCTATCTTTGCCACGTGGCGAAGACGCAGCCGCATGCGTCGCAGTGCAGCGTTTCGTACACCTGCCGCTTCGTGCTAGCCTAATTCGTTGATGGTAGAAGCTTTGAACTGACTGTATCGAAGGCGCGCAGTGGGATTGTTTAGAGCAATCGAGCCGCAGGACGAATCGCTTGCCGGCAGGCCGCTGGCCGACCGTATGCGTCCGCAGACGCTCGACGAATTCATTGGGCAAGAAGAGCTGCTTGGCCCCGGGAAACCCCTCCGCACGCAAATCGAGCGCGACGATTTGAGCTCGATGCTCTTCTGGGGCCCACCGGGATGCGGGAAGACGACCTTGGCGCGCATCATCGCCCGCCGCACGAAATCCGAGTACATCCCTTTCAGCGCGGTTCTTGCAGGCATCAAGGAAATCAAAGAGGTGATGGCCAAGGCCGAAGGCGTCCGTCGCTACGGCCGGCGCACGATCGTCTTCGTGGACGAAATGCATCGCTTCAATCGCGCGCAGCAGGACGCGTTTCTGCCCCACGTCGAAGCCGGCAACATCGTACTGATCGGCGCGACCACCGAAAATCCGTCGTTCGAAGTGATCTCGCCGCTGCTCTCGCGCATGAAGGTCTACATCCTGAAAGCGCTTTCAGCCGAGCAGGTTGCCATGCTGCTTCGGCGTGCTTTGAAAGATCCCGCGCGTGGTCTTGGCAACGAAAATGTCGAGATCAGCGACGAGATTATCGAGCGAATTGCGATCCTTGCGAACGGCGACGCGCGCTCGGCTTACAACACACTCGAGGCGCTGGTTTTTGGAACGGCGCCGGATGCGGCGGGCCGTCGCGTGGTGTCGCAGGCCGTCCTCGAAGAGGTGCTGCAGAAGAAGCTTCTGCCTTACGATAAATCCGGAGAAGAGCACTTCAATCTCATCTCGGCGTTGCACAAGTCCGTGCGCAATTCCGATCCCGACGCAGCGCTCTATTGGCTCGCGCGCATGCTCGAATCAGGAGAAGATCCGTTGTACCTTGCGCGCCGCATGGTGCGGATGGCGAGCGAAGATATTGGTCTCGCCGAGCCGAATGCGCTCGCCGTGACCTTGGCGGCAAAGGATGCGTTCGATTTTCTCGGGCCGCCCGAGGGAAATCTCGCGCTGGCGCAAGCCGCGGTGTATTTGTCGCTCGCGCCCAAATCGAATGCGGTCTATAAAGCCTATGGCGAGGTGCAGCAGGATTTGAAGAATACGATCGCGGAGCCTGTTCCTTTGCATCTAAGAAACGCAGTGACCGGTCTGATGCGCAACGTGGGTTATGGCAAGGGCTATCAATACGCACACGACAGCGAGGAGAAGCTCACCGATATGACCTGCTTGCCTGAGAGTCTCATCGGCCGGACATATTACACTCCGACTGATCAGGGTTTTGAAGCCCGCATCCGGCAACGACTTGAAGAGATCCGGCGAATTCAGAAGAAATCGGCCGGACAAAAGTGAGAATCCCTCAAAACATGCGACTTCCCTTCTGTCTTGCCATCCTTGCAATCCTGGCAGGGCTTCTTTCAAATTCGGCTGCCGGGCAAGAGAAGCCTAAATTCATTATCGAGGAAGATTGCTCGCATTTTTCAGTCGCACCCGATAACAAGATCGTTTTCGTGGTGCAGCGCCAGAAACGGATGAAGAAAATCGTGATCCAGCGCGATGATATCTGGGTGGCGTCGCCCAACGGAAGCAAGCGCAGGATCGTCGAAGGCGAAAAATTCATGCCCGCGCCTCCTCCGCTGAGTTTTCAGGTGGACTCGATTTCCTGGTCGCCTGATAGCCGCCTCCTCGCTGCGGACATCACCTTTCAGAAAGCGGCTGTCGACGAGGATTCCTCTCCGACCACGACGAAAGGGATCGCTCTTTTCGATGAGAACGGCGGCGAGATTCACGTGGCTGGGTCAAAGGATCGCTTTATAGAAGAAGCTGGGAATGCGACGTGGCTTGCTGACGGGCAAACGATTGTTTATGTGACGGGCGGCGGACCGTTTCAGATTGTGCGGATGAAGCCGTCACAGGGTAAGGCCGTCACTCTCTTCGCAGGACACACTTTCGACGGCATCACCTGGGATGCGAAGCACAACCAGGCCTATGCCATTGGACGGAATCTCAGTCTTTCGGGCAGAGATGTGCTGGTGCAACTCGATCTCCTAAATGAAGGAGTTCGGGAGATGACTCGTATTCCTGAATTTCAAGGCAAGCTGACGATCGCGCCATCTGGCAATCGCGTCGGTTACTTTGTGGACGCCGATACGATTGAAGTGCGTGAACTGGCTCATCCCAATCGGCCGCTGAAAACGCGAGCCGGATTCGGACGCTTTCAATTTGGACTCGACGAAAACCGCGTGCTATTAAAGCGCGGCCCTGATGAAAAGTCAGGCAATCTGGTGTGGGTGGGTCTTACGGACGGCAGTTTCCGTCCAATTCTGCACGACCTGCTGGTAAGCGCATTCCAAATCGCTCCCGATGGACAGACTATCGTGATCGCCGAGCCCGGGAAGCACATCTTGAAGGTCTACCCGCTTCAATAGGCTAAAGCCCTGCGGCGGCTCATGTGTTCCTTCAGAATGCAGGAATCTTCAATGACAAACAGCCCCGCTTCGCGCGCCCGCGCTGCCGCTGCTGAATGAAACACGCCTTCCTGCATCCAGACTGCGCCCGCTCCGATGCGAATCGCAGACTCGACGATGTCCGGAACATATTCTAAGCGACGGAAAATATCCACGATATCAATGCGCTCCGGAACATCTTCCAGGCGAGCATAACTTTTCTCGCCCAGCACTTCGGTTTCGTTTGGATTTACGGGAATAATTTTATATCCGGCCGCTTGCATGTATTCGGCAACGCCGTAGCTAGGTCGCATTCGCCGGCTTGAAAGCCCTACGACCGCAATTGTTTTGCTGGTTTTGAGAATTTCGAGAACAGGATCGCCTGAAGGCGGCGCGTTATTCGGCATTAGGGTTACTTCCGGGGTTTGTGGCTACTGTGACCCTGCGAAGCGCGCAGTTCGGTGAGAACCTGCAGAAATTCCTCGTTTTCCTCGGCCGTACCCACCGATACTCGTATGCAATTCGGGAAACCCATCCATCGCATGGGTCGCACGATTACGCCGCGTTTCAGCAAGTCATCTGAGAGCGGTTCGGTCTCAAAGCTAAAATCCACCAATACGAAATTTGTAAACGATGGCACAAATTTGATGCCGAGCTTCGTGAGCCCCGCAGAAAGCTGCGCGAGGCCTGCGCGATTCGATTCAATCGACCGCCGGACGTGTTCCGTGTCGTCAATCGCAGCCAGTGCTGCCGCTTGGGCCACATTCGACGTATTGAATGGGCCACGAATTTTGTTCATTTCGTCGAGCAGGGCGGCGGGGCCGATCCCGTAGCCGATTCGCAGACCCGCCAATCCATACACCTTCGAGAATGTTCGCAACACGATCATGTTGCGGCCGCCGCGAACCAGTTCTATCGAGCGTGTGTAGTTCGGTGCATCAACGTAATCGCAATACGCCTCGTCCAGGACGATGAGAACGTGCTCGGGAACCTGGGCGAGAAACTGGTCCAGTTCGTCCGCATCAAACATCGTCCCGGTGGGATTATTCGGATTCGCAAGGAAGATCAGTTTGGTTTCAGGTGGGAGAAATTCGGCCATCGAGTTGAGGTCGAAATGGTACTCGCGCTGCGGCACCTCGACATATCGCGCGCCGGTGGCTCGAATCGCCGTGTAGTAGAGAGGAAAAGAGCCGTAGGACGTGACGCCGCAATCCGCTTGGCGCAGCACGAGGCGCGCGGAAAGATCGATTAGCTCCGTCGAGCCTCCGCCGAGAATAATATTTTCCGCCGGTATGCCATGCTTCCTCGCCAGCGCGTCGCGGAGAAACATACCGCTTCCGTCGGGATAACGGTTCGAGCCAGCCAGCGCTTTCTTCGCGGCCTCAATCGCCAGCGGCGAAGGGCCCAGCGGATTCTCGTTGGAAGCGAGTTTGATGGCTGTGGTTTTCAATTCCCGCTCGACCTCCTCGATCGGCTTTCCCGGGACATAGCGTGCGAGTTCTCGGATATATTCAGGAACGAGTTCGCGAATCAGAGTGCTCATGCGCGGCGGGCTCTCAACGGGCTTTCCTCGGTTTCACGCGCGTTCGCTTCGTCAGCTCGGTTCTTCCCTGGCGCTTGCCGCTGGATGCTGGCCGACGCTCCGAATCGTGTTCGCGACGCCTTTCGCCGCCGCGGCGTGTAGCCGCGCTCTTAGCAGGCCGCTTCACCAACGTTCGCTTGATAGGAGGCTCCGAAGCCGGTTCTAGCTTGCCTTCGATTGCTCGCGACAGCGCGGCCACTTCCTCCGATGAAAGCGTACGGTGCTCGCCGGGCTGAAGCGAGCCGAGTTCAAGGTTGCCGACGCGAATGCGTTTTATTTTCTCGACTGGATGGCCCGTTTGGAAAAGTTTGTTGCGCAACGCATCGCGTCGAGCTTCCGTGAGCGTCACTTCATACCACGGCGATTCCTTGCCGCGGATTCGCGTAATCCGCGCGCCCGTGGCACGCGCCAGCTGCTCGATCTCCTGGAATGTAAGAAGGGATTTCAATTTCAGGAGGTACGTTTGCCGAAGGCGATGCGCCTTGAGCATGCGATTGGCGAGTTCCCCGTCATTGGTCAAAAAAACCAATCCCATCGAATGGTATTCGAGCCGCCCCACTGGAAACACGCGCACCGGAACGCCGTGAAGAAGATCCTGCAGCGAGCGGCGGCCTTCCGGATCGCTCATCGTCGAGACCACTTCCGGCGGCTTATTGAGCACGAGATAAACGCGATCGTGCTCGGGACGAAGGAGCTTACCGGAAACTTTTATGTGGTCGGTCGTTTCGTCGGCTTTCGAGCCCAGTTCCGTGACAGTTCGGCCGTTCACGGTCACCATGCCGGATCGAATGAGATCTTCGGCATGCCGCCGCGACGCGATACCCGCGCGCGCGATGATTTTTTGCAGCCGCTCTTCCATCAGTTTCGCTGAATAGCCATCATAACTTCCATTTATGCGCTAATAGAGTAGCGGAAAACTGCTGCGGACGCGAACGCACAGTACTGGAGCTCAACATTTAAGCAGGAGCTCGTTTCATATAAAATGGACAGGCCGCTTCCGGACTTTGAAGGCTAAGAAGGTCAGATATGCGCCCAAGAGCGTCAGAAGCGCTGCGATTGCAATATCAGTCCAATTTCGGCCTGCAGTTAAGAATTGAGCGAATTCATAAATCGCAGCGAAAACAAAAACCAAGCCCAACTTGAAAAAGGTCCAGAATTGCTTCTGCGCGCTTGTCGGAACGGGTGATTGCAAGCGCACCCAAACCCATGCGCCGACCCAAACATAGGCAGCCGACGATAGCACTAAAATTGGGACTGAGAGATGTGCGATGGTCACGCCGATCAATAAGGACAAAGTGGCTATCGGGAGGAAGATCGCAAGGAATTTTTGTTGAGAAGTCAGAGCCACGAGACTTTCTTACCTTCTAATCCGTACGCGGAAGTGCTTTTCGCCTGCGAGTCCGAGTCTGATTCATCAGAATCGGCAAATACCTCGGCGGCCGATTCCGCAGGTGAAGCAGTAAGCTCTGCCTCAGCAGACTGCTCTCCAGATGCATCGATCGATTCCGCTTCAACCACTGTTTCGCGTGCATCCGCACTCAATTCTGCCGAACTCGTACCTTCCCCGCCAGTCTCAGCGGCATCATCCGGTTCGGTCGGTGCGACGCCCTCGTCGGAGCCAAGCGCGGCCTGCGCGAGTTGCTCGAACTCCTTCAGGCTCGGCAGCTCTTCCAGATCGGATAATCCGAAGCGCATCAAAAATTGCTTTGACGTGCGGTACAAGATAGGTCTGCCGATTACGGCCTTCCGGCCCGCTGTGGTGATGAGCCGCTTCTCAAGCAGCGTCTTGATCACGCCGCCCACATTGACGCCTCGAATCTCATTAATCTCCGGCACCGTCGCCGGCTGCTTGTAAGCAATCACTGCGAGAGTCTCAAGCGCAGGCATCGTCAGGCGAATAGGCGGCTGCAGGCTCTTGATGAAGCGCCGCACCACGTCATGATGCTGAGGCTTGGTATAAAACTTCCATCCGCCCGCCACTTTGCGCACTTCGATTCCACGATCCTCAGTCGAATACGACGCGACAAGCAAATCAAGCGCAGCCCTCGCCTCCGTCTTCTCGACTCCAAGCGCGCGGCTGATTTGATCAATCGAGGCTGGCTCATCCGCGGCGTAGATTATCGCTTCAAGCGCGGCTTGAATTTCTTGTGGCGTCATATGGGGCACCCTATCTTGTGTATCGACTCGAACTGCCAGCCTGAAGGCGGCCGCTACAAATACTGCTCTTCGATCTGCGACATCGCATCAGGCCCCGCGAACACGGCGTCAAACATTTTGTGTTTGCGCAGCCGGATATCCGCGAAAAGGTCGGACTGAACGAGCAGCACCGCCTGCATCCGCACCATCTCCAGCACCGCCAGCAGCGCGACAATCATGGCATTGCGTGTGGTGCAGGATTCAAAAAACTCGATGAGTGACACTGCTTCGTCCGTCCCGACCAACCGTTGCCGCAAGCGGTCCATCATCTGCGCGATCGTCACCGTATCGTGATGCAGTTCGAACTTGGGAACTTCTTTCCGCCGTTCGAGAACCTGCGAGAACACTTTCACCAAATCCACAAGCGAAACGACCAACTCCCCTTCCGTCTCCTCGCTACCGTAAAGCGATTTATCCGGATGCGACCAGACGTGATCCTCAATCTGCTGCTTCTGGTAAAGCAGTTGCGCCGCATTCTTGAATTTCTCGTGCTCGAGCAGCCGGTGAACGAGCTCGTCGCGCGGATCCTGCTCGCCCTCGGGTCCCGCCAGCGGGTCGGCCGGCAAAAGCATCTTGGATTTGATATGGATCAGCGTGGCGGCCATGTAGATAAAGTCGGCCGATACGTCGATATCGAATTTTTCAAGCTGGTGGAGATAATCGAGGTACTGTTCGGTGATTTTAGCGATGGGAATATTGTGGATGTCCATCTCCTGCTTGCGAATCAAATCGAGCAGAAGATCGAGTGGGCCCTCATACGCCGGCAAATTAATTCGATAAGGTGACGCCATTCTTCAGGCTGTGCTCCCCTGTTTCAATCGCTAATCGCTTGCTCTCTCGCTTCGTTCCATTTGAAGATCGCGTTCCGCACGCGCTTCATCGTCCGTCGCGCGGCCTTCTGCGCTTTCTTCGAACCGGCGTCGAGGATATCCCAAACTCTTCCCGGATGCGCCTCTAATTCTTTGCGACGTGTCTGAATAGGCTCGATCCACGTCACCAGGTTTTCGGCCATCAGTTTCTTGCAATCCACGCAGCCGATCTGCGCCGTGCGGCAGTCATGGTCAACTTTCGCAATCGTCTCCGGCAGCGAGAATAATTTGTGGTACGCGAAGACGGGGCAAATCTCCGGACGCCCCGGATCGGTGCGTTTAATCCGCTGCGGGTCCGTCATCATGTTGCGAACCTTCGCGCGGATTTCGTCGGGAGGATCGGAGAGCCAGATCGCATTGCCGTAGCTCTTAGCCATGCGCCGCCCGTCAAGACCCGGAAGCCGCGGCGTTTCGGTCGGCAAGTAGGCTGGCTCTCGCAGCACCTGTTCCACTGCAAAGAATTTCTTGTACTTCCCCACGCTTTCAAAAAAGTTCTCGACGCCGATTTCGAGCGCGCGTTTTCTAAATGCAGCGGATAAAGCTGCATTCCGTTCCTTCCCGCGCAGGGGTGTCTCAACCCGAGGCAAAGTGACTTTCGCGCTGTCGACGGCCTGTTCGAGGGCGGTCTGGTTTGCAGCGTCGAAAAGCGCGTCTTTCACCACAAATCCAAAGTGAGTATCGAACCGCCGCACAACCTCCCGCGTCAATTCCACGTGGGGCGCTTGGTCTTCACCGACCGGCACAAGCAGTTCCTGCTTCGGCTCGCCATACATCACGATGTCCGCCGATTGCAGCAGCGGATACCCGAGGAAGCCGTACGTTCCCAGATCGCGATCCTTCAAATTCTCGATTTGTTCTTTGTAGGTGGGGACGCGCTCAAGCCAGCTGAGCGGCGTGATCATTGAAAGCAGCACGTGAAGCTCAGCATGCTCGAGAATATTCGACTGCACGAACAGCGTCGATTTCGCAGGGTCGAGTCCTACCGAAAGCCAGTCGATCACCACTTGTAAGGTGCTTTCGGCAATCGAGGAAGTATCCTCGTAGTGCGTCGTCAGTGCGTGCCAATCCGCCACGAAATAAAAGCACTCATACTCTTCCTGCAGCTTCACCCAATTCTGCAGTGCCCCAAAATAGTGGCCAAGGTGAAGCCGGCCAGTAGGCCGCATGCCGCTCAAAACTCGCTTGCGCTTAGCCAACTACCGGCCTCCCGAGACGCGAAGCAGATCGCGCGCAATCACGAGCCGCTGCATTTCGCTCGTGCCCTCATAAATCGTCAACACCCGCGCGTCGCGATAATAACGTTCTACGTCACTCTCCCGCGAATAGCCCAGGCTGCCGTGTACTTGCACGGCTTTGTAAGCCACGCGATTAGCCATTTCGCTGGCGTAGAGTTTCGCGCGTGCCGAATAGGGGCCAAGACGCGAAGGTCCGGGCGCGCCGGATGGCTTCTTGCGCGTTTCGAGATCGCGCACCTGGGCAGCCTGATACGTCAGCATCCTCGCCGCATCAATCTCGGTCTGCATATCCGCCAGCATCCATTGAATGGCTTGATACTCCGCGATCGGATGTCCGAAGGTGCGCCGCTGTTTCGCGTACCGCGTCGCCGTCTCGAGCGCGCCCTGCGCCAGCCCCACCGACTGCGCACCAATCCCGATGCGTCCGCCATCGAGCGCTTCGAGCGCGATTCGCAATCCCTGCCCTTCTTCGCCCAGACGGTTCTCCGCCGGCACGCGGCAATCCGACAGCACAATTTCAACCGTCGGCGAAAGGTGCATTCCCATCTTTTCTTCGTAGCGGCTCACTCGAAACCCCGGAAACGAGCCTTCCACAAGAAAGGCGGTAATGCCACGCGCACCCGCCGCCGGGTCCGTCTTCGCAAACACGATGTAGACGCCGGAAATATCGCCGTTCGAAACCCATATCTTCGTGCCGTTCAAAACGTAGTGATCGCCATCGCGCACTGCCCGGGCCTGAATTCCTCCGGCATCGGAGCCGGCCTGCGGCTCGGTGAGGCAAAACGCGCCAATAATTTCGCCACGCGCCAGCCGCGAAAGATATTTCTTCTTCTGCGCATCGGTGCCGTGCTTGAACACAGGGCCAGCGGACACCGTGTTCGTCACACTCACCACCACAGCCGTCGAAGCATCCACCCGCGCCACTTCCTCAATCATCACCGCGTAGCTGATCGTATCCGTGCCAGCGCCGCCCCATTCTTCGGGAATCATCATGCCGCAGCAGCCAAGCTCGCCGAGCTTGCGCAGTTCGGCGACGGGATACTTGTGCGCGCGTTCGTATTCGCGGATCACCGGGCGCATCTCCGTCTCCATAAACTGGCGGACGGTGTCGCGAATCAGAAGCTGATCGCTTGTGAGAGAAAAATCCATTCCGAAAGGTGTACGAGGGATGCTAGCACAGCGACCGCGTTGCGCCAATCTAGCCGGTCGTCCAGCCCGTAGCAAAAGTGCTGCCCACGTTCGTGGAACCGTAGCTCACGTCCCACCCCGACCGTTCTTGTCGGGGTTGACGTGAGGCTTCTCGCGCTAGCCCACTACAATTTCAACAACTCGCGCAGCCGCTTGGTCTGCGCCCGCGAAACCGGAATCTCCGATTGCCGCTTATCGTTCATCTTCAGCATGTAGCTCGACTTGAACCACGGCACCACTTCCTTGATGTGATTGATGTTGATCAAATAGCTTCGGTGCGCGCGCCAGAAAATATCCGCATCGAGCGCGGCAGCAAGCTCCTCGATCGTGCGGTAGTTCGAAACACCCTCCGCATCCCGCGCGAAAATCGTAATCGTGCCGTCCTGAATCGAGGCGTAGATCATCTCGTCCGCGTCCACCAGAAACATGCGCGACTGGGACTTGACCAACAGCTTGACGGGCTGGGCCGTCTTGGCACGAGGCGCTCCGGCCCCCAGTTGCCCCACCAAATTCTCCAATCGCTCGACCGGTGAAATTTGTGCTTCCACCATTTTCTTGGCGCGCTGTACAGCTTTGGCGATGCGTGCCTTGTCGAAAGGCTTCAGCACGTAATCAACGGCGTTCACCTCGAAGGCCTGAATCGCGTAGTTTTCGAAAGCTGTTGCAAAAACGATGGGCGGCACGCGCAGCTTGCGCTCCATCAGCTTCCGAATCACACCGAAGCCGTCAAGTCCAGGCATCTGCACGTCCAGAAAAACTAGATCGGGATCGTGCTCCTTGATGAGCGCCAATGCTTCGAGCCCATTCTTTCCCTGCGCAATCACTTCGATTTCGGGAAAACTGCGCAACAGAAACTGCAACTCGTCGCGCGCGGGCTTCTCGTCGTCGACAATCACTGTGCGGATAGCCATGGAATTTTCTCGTTTAGTATAGGATAAAATCGGCGGGCAAAGTGCAAAGGAGCGCGGGTGGCCAAAAGAACCTCGAAAGTGAAGATTTTAAGCAGCGAAACAAAATACACAGGCCGTGTATTTGGCGTGCGTCGCGACGAGCTCACCGAGCCGACGGGAATAAAAGTTGTTCGCGAAATTGTGACTCACCCGGGTTCGGTCGTCGTGTTGCCGGTATTTGACGACGGCAGGATTCTGATCATCCGCCAATATCGGTACGCCGCGGGACAATTCATGTGGGAACTGGTGGCCGGTCACCGCGAGCCTGACGAAGACTTTCGTCGAGGTGCAGCACGCGAATTGCAGGAAGAAACCGGCTACACCGCGCGACGTTATCGAAAGCTGCTTGAAATCTATCCCAGCCCTGGGCTTTTGAGCGAGCGGATGGTGATCTTCCTGGCCGAAGGTTTGACGAAAGGCGAAGCTCGTCCCGAGGATGACGAGAAGATCGAAGCGCGCATCCTCACACTCCGCGAAGCCGAACGATGGATTCGCACCGGCAAGATTCGCGATGCGAAAACCATCGCCGGCGTGCTCTATTATGCCGCGTTTGCCCGGCGCAAACGGAAGCGGTAGCCTTCGAATCCAGCGCAATCGCTATAATTGCTTGTCAGGTGAGAGAGGCCACATGGAGAACCGCGAAGTAGCACTCATCCTCCGCGAAACGGCTCAGCTGCTCGAGATCGACGGCGCCATCATCGGCCGCTACCGGAGCTACGAAAAGGTGGCAGACCTGCTCTTCAGCCTCCACGAGCGCATCGAAGACATCGCCAAGGACGTCAAGAAACTTCGCGAGCTCCCCGGCATCGGCGAGAACATGGCCGAGCATATCTGCGAGATCCTCGAGACAGGTAACTACAAGTTGCGCCAGAAACTGCTGAAGAAATATCCGCCGACGCTGCTCGAACTGCTCGCTCTGCAATCGCTGGGCCCTAAGAAGGTCGCGTTCCTGTGGTCCAATTTTAAATGCGCCACTGTGGCTGACCTCGAAAAGCTCGCTCGCGAAGGGAAACTGCGCGATCTTCCGGGTTTCGGCGAAAAAAGCGAGCAGAACATTCTGAAAGCCACGGAGTCAGCGAAGCGCTCCTCCGGCCGTTTTCTCATGGATGCCGGGGATCGTGACGCCGAACGCCTCGCGGAATTCATTAAGCAGGTGGGCGATTCCGTCGAGTCGGTTACAGCCGCAGGCTCGCTGCGCCGGCGCCGCGATACCGTCGGCGATCTCGACTTGCTCGTCACGATGCGCCCCGGGCAGGATCGCCAGAAGAATATCGACGCTGTGGCTGAGCACATTCTGAAATATCCCCGAAACGTGCAGACGCTCGCGCACGGCGAAAATAAAGTCAGCATGTTGCTTGAGAGCGGGCTTCAGGTGGACGTTCGCCTTCTCGACAAAAACAGCTTCGGCGCCGCGCTCCTTTATTTCACGGGTTCAAAAGAACACAACGTTGCCCTCCGGGGCCGCGCCAACGATATGGGCTGGACTCTCAACGAATACGCGCTAACCACCATCAAGAGTGGCCGCAGCGTAGCCAGCAAGACCGAAGAAGAAATCTACGCCAAGCTCAAACTCCCCTACATCGAGCCGGAGCTGCGCGAAATGCGCGGCGAAATCGAAGCAGCCGAGCAAGAAAAGCTCCCCTCGCTGATCAAGCTCGAAGACATGCGCGGCGACGTGCAGATGCATTCCACCGCCTCCGACGGCCGCAACACCGTCGAGGAAATGGGCGAAGCAGCGCGCGCCCTAGGCTACGAATACATCGCCATCACGGACCACTCGAAAGCCGTCATCTGTCGCGAATGGCATGGACGAGAAACGCACGCTTGAAAATATCCGCACCATTCGCACCGCGCAGGAACGGGTTCCCGGCATCCGGCTTCTCGCGGGAATCGAAGTCGATATCCTGAAAAATGGCAAACTCGATCTTGATAACGAGGTTCTGGCCCAGCTCGACGTAGTGGTGGCTTCCATCCACTCCTACATGAATCTCGATCGCACGGAAATGACCGAGCGCCTTCTCGCCGGTATCGAGAATCCGTACGCCCAGATCGTCGCGCATCCCACCGGCCGCCTGCTTCTGCGCCGCGATCCCTACGCCTACGACATGGAGAAAATTCTCGATGCCGCCAAAAAGCATCGCGTCGCGATGGAGTGTAATGCCTATCCCGACCGCCTCGATTTGAATGACGTTCATCTGCGCATGGCCAAGGAGCGCGGTGTAAAGATCACAATTTCAACCGATTCGCATTCCACCACGCATCTTCGCTTCATGCAGTATGGAGTCGCCACGGCCCGCCGCGGCTGGATCGAAAAGAAGGACGTAATCAACGCCCTGCCCCTTGACCAGTTTCTTGCAGCGCTGCGCCCGAAACCGGCTGCCACACCGGCCGCACCCACAACAAATGCAGCCAAGAAGAAATCTGCGTAGCCAGTGGCGACCTATGGAACATTTTGCGCCATCCCTGCGTATTTCATACTGCAAGGGATCAAAGGGCTACGGCACCTCAATGCTGACGGAGCGATGCGAATGAATCGAAAAGCGTGGATGATGGCGGCTATGCTGGTTGCGGGAATCTCGTGGGGCGCCGCGGCTCAGCCAGCGCGCGCCGACGAATGGTCGAAAAGCTATAAAGTCAGCGGCCACGCGAATCTGCACGTCGACACCGACGACGGCGACGTCAACATCCTCGCCGGCGACCCAGGGCAAATCGAAGCCCATGTCACAGCCGACGGTTTCAAGATTGGTCCCGGCGATGTTCGCGTTGACGAACATCAGGAAGGCGACAACGTCACTATCAGCGTCAAGATGCCGCACTTCAATTTCTCATTCTTCGGCGGCCGCCACCGTTCCGTGCGAATCGACATTCGTGTCCCCAAGGACCTCAACCTCGACGTGCACACGGGAGACGGCAACGTGAACTCGCAGGCCGTCTCCGGCGATATTCGAATCAACACCGGCGACGGCCACATCACCGTCAACGGCCTCAAGGGCTCCATCAACATGCGTTCCGGCGACGGCAACATCCAGGCTTCAGGGCTCGATGGCTCGCTCGAAGTCGACACCGGCGACGGGCATGTCACGGTGGACGGCCGCTTCGATTCCCTGAATCTCAAAACGGGCGATGGCAATATCGAAGCCCGCGCGATGAGCGGCTCAAAGGTCGCAAACAGCTGGCGCCTCCATTCCGGCGACGGCCATATCAACATGTGGCTCCCCGGCGATTTCAATGCCGACCTCGACGCCCACACCGGCGACGGTAAAATCACGCTCGATTTCCCGATCAAGGTTTCCGGCTCCCTGAGCCATTCCTCGATTCACGGTACTCTCAACAATGGAGGAGGCACAGTTTCGCTCACATCCGGCGACGGCTCGATCCACCTGCAAAAGCTCTAGAGCAAGCGCCTCGCTATCTGCCTTGGAGACCTCTGCCGACAGCCCTCTAAGTCACAAGCCTCACGCTGCGCCGCTGTAAGCTTTTTCTTATCCCTGTGTCAGCCGAATCCTGCAAATGTCTGTGCAAACACATATTCGCCCACTGCCCCATAAAGTAACGCCTTATAATTCCATCACTTACGTTCCGTCCCCTTTTGGCACCTCTCGTGCCTTATACCTTTCGTCTGCAAGTTGAGGGGGTTCGACATGATTGCCTTTGTGATGATGGGATTGATTGCAGTTCTCGGGTTCCTGTGCCTCTCCGACGGAATCGCAGGCTGCGCACGACGCGCTCAGTCGACCTCAAAAAAATAGCCAGCACACTCCCGCTTACGCGGGCGCACACAGCACTTTACATTCGCATCGCAACAGCACACCTTCCATTCCCTACCGCTCGGCCCAGCAAGGTTGCAAATTCTCAGGCGATACCGCATCATGGCTTTTCTTCAAATCGCATAATTTCAACTACAAACCACGGGGGACTTTGAATGCGCAGGCCGGTGAGTGTTGCTCCGCCAAAAGGAAAACTGGGAGTCCTAACGCCTGGAATGGGCGCGGTGGGCACTACCTTTATGGCGGGCGTCGAATTGGTCCGGCGAAAAGAGTCAGTGCCGGTCGGCTCGCTTACTCAGATGGGCACCATCCGCCTCGGAAAGCGCACCGATAATCGGGTTCCAAAAATTAAAGACTTCGTGCCGCTGGCGAAGCTCGACGATCTCGTCTTCGGCGGCTGGGATGTGTTTCCCGACGACGCCTACGAAGCCGCCTCGAAAGCCGGCGTTCTCGATGCCAAAGATCTCGCCAAGGCTCAGAAATTTCTCAAGAACATCAAGCCTATGAAGGCAGCGTTCGACCAGACCTACGTAAAGAATCTGCACGGCACGAATATCAAAAAAGCCAAAACAAAATTCGACCTCGCCGAACAGCTCCGCGAAGACATCCGCGACTTCAAGAGGAAAAACAAGCTCGACCGCCTCGTTATGGTCTGGTGCGCCTCCACAGAAGTATTCCTGAAAGCGGAGGACGTCCACAAGGATCTAGCCTCCTTCGAAAAAGCCATGAAGGCGAATCACCCCGCGATAGCGCCCTCCATGCTCTACGCCTACGCCGCGATCAGCGAGGGCGTCCCCTTCGCAAATGGCGCTCCCAATCTCACCGTGGACATCCCCGCCCTCGAGAACTTCGCGAAAGAAAAGCACGTCCCCATCGGCGGCAAGGATTTCAAGACCGGCCAAACCCTAATGAAAACCGTCCTCGCTCCCGGCTTCAAAGCGCGCATGCTCGGCCTCAATGGCTGGTTTTCGACAAACATTCTCGGCAATCGCGACGGCGAAGTGCTCGAAGATCCAGGGTCCTTCAAAACAAAAGAAGAATCGAAGCTCGGCGCCCTCGAATACATCCTGCAGCCGAATCTTTACCCCGAGCTTTACGGCAAGATTCATCACAAAGTGAGAATCAATTATTATCCGCCGCGCGGTGACAACAAAGAAGGCTGGGACAATATCGACATCTTCGGCTGGCTCGGCTATCCGATGCAGATCAAGGTCGATTTCCTCTGCCGCGATTCGATTCTAGCCGCCCCGATCGTTCTCGATCTCGCCCTGTTCTTCGATTTAGCGCAGCGCGCAGGAATGCGCGGCATTCAGGAATGGCTGAGCTTTTATTTCAAATCGCCGATGTGCGCCAAAGAACTCTACCCCGAGCACGATCTCTTCATTCAGCTCATGAAATTGAAAAACACGCTGCGCTGGATGATGGGCGAAGAGCTGATTACCCACCTCGGCGCTGAGTATTACGACTAGCCTTCTAGAATCATTCTAATCCTAGGCCACCCGTGCGGCTTGACACTCCGCCCTTCGCGGAGTAGTGTCACGCCGGTACGATTCCTGGTCGCACCAAATCCAAAAGCAAAAATGTTTCTTCTCCGCAACGGTGCGGACACTTACGCTCGTGTTCCTTTAAGGAGGAATGTAGATGCCCAGCAAGATGTTGAAGTCGCTCGTACTCGCAGTTGCGCTCCTGGCCACCGCCGCCGGTTCTTTTTCCGCTCGCGCGCAAGGTGGCACAGATGAGAAAGAGAAGCCGCCCATCTATACCTATGTAGCCCAGTGGGAAGTAGCCCGTCCCGATTGGTCCACATTCGAAAAATATGACGCTTCGCAGAAGCCGGTTTTCGACAAGCTCATCGCCGACGGAACGATCATTGGCTACGGCTTTTACAAAATGGCAGCGCATACCGAAGGTTCCCCCAATCATGGCGGTTGGTGGACGGCCACGTCGATGGCAGGCGTTTTAAAAGTCCTCTCCGTTCTCGCCACACAATCCGCTCCAGCGGATATCGAAAGAATTCAAGCCGCCTCCAAGCATTCTGACTTGATTCTCATCAGCCGCGAATATGCCGCACATTCCGGCAGCTTTGACAATGGCTATCTGCGTGTCGGCACCTGGAAGGCAAAACCGGGTGAAGGCCCAGCCTTGGACAAAGCCATCAAGAATTACATCGTCCCGATGCTCGACAAGCTGATGGCCGATGGAGCCATTCACTCTTACTCGGTCGATCGCGAGGCCGTTCACTCCGATGATCCAGGCGTCGTGGATGTTGCTATCGTTACAAACGACGCATCCGGCTTGGATAAATTCATGGCGACCATCGATGCCGCTGCGAAAGCGAACCCGCTAGGCGGCCCGGCCTTCGGCGCCACGATCGATGCTTCCGCACACCGCGACTTCCTCGCCGTCGCATCGGGTGCTTCGAAGTAGCCGAAAATCTCAAAACGCCATCCAAAAACACGAAACGCCCTGGCAGCCGGTAAAGGCCGCCAGGGCGTTTCTCTCTTCAAAAATTCGAAGCGCCGTTTAAAATAAATTCCAGAGAAACTGATTGTACACCTCGTGGTGGTATTGCACCTCCGGCGTCTTCACAAACGTGCCCAACAGACGCGGGCAGCGATCCGCCGAAGCCTGCTTCAATTCTGCGTAACGATTCTTCACGTCTTCGCCCAGCAGCTTCGTCGTCCATTCCGCCTTGCGAAAATCCTGCATCGCCGAATAAATGTTATCCGGCAAATACCGCTCCGCCTGGCGCAGATTCTTGATCTTCGCCGTCTCCCCATCAAGCCCGGTCTTGAAGATCGAGAGCATCACCATGTACGGGCTCGCATCCGGACTCACCGACCGCACTTCCACGCGCATGCTCTTTTCGTTTCCGATCGGAATCCGGATCATCGAGCCGCGATCCACCGGCGAAGCCTTGATCTGGTTCGGTGCTTCAAAGTGAGGATCGAGCCGCCGGTAAGCATTCACGCTCGCATTCAGCAGCAGGCACAGATCGTTTCCATGCGTCAGAATCCGATCCACAAACGCCCATCCGAACTTGCTGAGCTTTTCGTCGCCCTTGGGATCCCAGAACATATTCTTCGAGCCCTTGCTCACGGAAACGTTCGTATGCATCCCGCTTCCGTTCACTCCCACCACGGGCTTCGGCAGGAAACTCGCTGTCATTCCCATGCGCGTTGCCACCTGCCGGCAGATCAGTTTGTAGAGCTGAATCTGGTCCGCCGCCGCCACCACTTCTCCGTAGCCGTAATTGATTTCGAATTGGGAAGGCGCCACCTCGGGGTGATCCTTCTCATTCTGGAAACCCATCGCGCGCTGCACTTCGGCGCAGGTGTCGATAAAAGTCCGCAAGCGGATCGCCCGGCAGCGAATGGTAGTAGCCGCCCGTATTTACGTACTCGAATTTCCGGTCTCGTTGTAGCGGCTCTCGGCATCCTTGCCGTTGAAAAGAAATCCTTCAATTTCGTTCGCCGCATTCAGCGTATAGCCTTCCCGCTTGTGCAATTCGTCCGCATATCCCTTCAGCGCCCCGCGAATGTCCGCGCTGTAAGGCGAACCGTCCTTGTCGATCACCTGGCCGAACACCAGAACTTTTCCCGAGCCGAACACATCCGCAGGCGCCCAGTAGAACGCGCCCCAGTCCATCGCCAGCCGCAAATCGCTTTCCCGTTGCGCCGTGAAACCGCGAATTGAAGAGCCATCAAACGTGAGGTTGTCCCAGCTCTTGATCAGGAATTTCTTGTCGTAGTCCAGCATGTGCAAGCGGCCTTCCAGGTCGCTGAACAACACAGTCACGGCCTTGATTCGCTTCTCGTCGGTAAGGTACTTCAGTCGCTCCTCCTGAATTTTGTGAGGCGCCACGCGGTTTTTCCGTTGCTCCTTCGCCTTTATGTTCAGCTCTTCCAGCTCTGCATACGATAGCGCCAGGAATTCGCGAAGTTCGTTGGACATGATCCTCCTAAGATTAGGTAAACCTCAACTCAGTGGAAGGAATAAGGGGAACCACACTGAGCGGTTTGCCGCGACAAGCCTATCGCGCCGCTCTCGCTACCGTCAAATCCAAAAAATAAATAGCTCCGCCCACGATTCAAGCGGAAAAAGGGCAACCGATTCCCGCTGCCTGTCCCGGCGGAGTCTCAATGAAAGGCAAGGCGAATCTCGCCAGTTCCAACACGCGCACTGGATCGAAGACTCTCCCTGCCAGTCCCGCCATGCGCGGCATATTGCCGGCTTCGCCGTTTCTTCGATCCAGGCCTCTCGTTCCTCAGGATTTCTCTCAAACGCGTTCGAGCTTTATGAAGTTGCGATTTTGAATTCCCCACTGAGCATCCTGCCATCACCGCAATTTCATCATGACGGTAGCCTTCCACGTCGTGGAGCAAAAACATGGTCCGGCACCCCGGGGCCAACCGGCCAATCGCCCGCTCCAGATTTATGCGATCGATCGTCCCACTCAATTGCAGGTCCCTTTCGCCCAGTTGCAGTGGCGCCTTGAATTCTTCTTCATCGGGATCGTTCGGTTCGTCCAGCGAATCGGATGCCACGTTCTTCTTTCTGAAGCGCATTAAAACCGTATTCACCGTCACGCGATGCACCCAGGTAGAAAATGCCGATTCCCCTCGGAAGCTCTGTATTTTGCGAAAAACCGTCAGGAACGTCTCCTGTGTCAGGTCTTCTGCCTCGCTTCGATTGCCCGCCATTCGCAGGCATACTCCGAACACCCTCCTGCTATGCCGGCGATAAAGAATCTCGAAAGCCGCCGGATCGCCGCGTTGTGCGAGCCGTATCGCCTCAGAATCGGGCAAGTCGCTCTTTGCCGTGTGCGTGGACGTTTTCATCCATGGACTCCTCAGGATTCCCCCATGGGCGCCGGGCTGGGCGTGCGCTCAATTCTCACTACCGGATGGACGCAGCATTTATTCCTCGGAGGGCGGAAAAAGAATGGGAGCTACTCCGTTATCCAATCGCCCCTATAGCGCCTTTTTTGAATGGGATTTGAAAAACAACGGGTACAATCACGCCTGCCTGAGGGGGGCCTGTGAAAAAATCCTGCTTCGCAATCATAGTGTGGCTGCTATTCGCGCTTCCGCAATGGGCGCAGGGCCTCGAAGGATCTGGCGTTCCCTACGCCATCACCAATGTCACCGTTGTAGATACCGCGGGCGGCCCTTCGCGGCCGAACTTCACCGTCGTCATCGATGGCAACCGAATCTCCTACGTCGGCAAGGGCCATTTCCACGCCCTGAAGCAGGCGCACGTGATTGACGGAACCGGGAAATTTCTAATCCCGGGTCTGTGGGACATGCACGTCCACACCTTTTTCGGGGACTGGGTTCCGGGCGGCAAAGAAGTCACGCTGCCGCTATTCATCGCCAACGGAATCACCGGCGTGCGCGACATGGGCAGCGACCTCGACCTAATCCTCGCCGCGCGCCGCGACACGGCTTCAGGCGCTCTGCTTGGCCCTCGTATGATTGTCGCTGGCCCCATGCTCGACGGACCAAAAACCCAATTCCCCGCCTCCATCGCAATCGCCACTCCCGATGACGGCCGCCGCGCCGTGGATATGCTGAAAAGCCGAGGCGTGGATTTCATCAAGATCCAATCCTATGTCCCTCGCGACGCCTATTTCGCTATCGCCGAAGAGTGCAAAAAGCAAAATATCGTCTTCGTCGGCCACGTGCCGGATGCGATTCGCGCCTCAGAAGCGTCCAACGCCGGCCAAAAAAGCTTCGAGCATCTAATTGGCATTTTCGAGGGCAGTTCCACCGTCGAAGACGAGCTGCTGAAAGGCCCGAAGGGTCCTGGCCGTTTCTTGGAGACCTACGATCCGGCGCATGAAGCCGCCCTGATTCAGCTCCTCGCAAAAAATCAAACCTGGCAATGCCCTACCCTTTACTGGGAGCGAGGTCAGTGGCTGGTCGACGCCATTGACGTCACGAAGGACCCGGACGGCAAATACGCGCCCGTATTCTGGCGCGAGAAAAGCTGGCCGAAATTTACCGCCGGAATTATCAAGGACCTCGATACCGATCCCCTCCCCGTGCGCCAAAAATTCGTCGAACACGAGCTCGACATCGTCAAAAAACTCCATCAGGCAAACGTTCCGTTCCTCGCCGGGACCGACACTCCGGCAGGCGTTGACGTGCTCCCCGGCTTCAGCCTCCATCTCGAATTGCAGCGCTTCGTAGCGGCCGGATTCTCTCCCATGGAGGCGCTCCAGACTGCCACAATCAACCCGGCAAGGTTCCTCGGTAAAGAGGGAGACTTGGGAACGGTCGAGAAGGGCAAAATTGCCGACCTCGTCCTCCTCGACGCGAATCCCCTCGACGATATCGCCAATACCCAGAAAATAGCCGCGGTCTTTTCCAACGGCCGCTACTATTCGCGTACCCAATTGGACCGCATATTGGCGGATGTCCAAGCCTATTCAGCCGCGCATTGAGTCCCGTTTTTCCCTAAAACTGCTACAGCAAATCCCCTAAGTCCTTACAGACTTCCCGGCATGGAACAGCCCGGGCTAGGTTCTTATACTGCCCCACATTGTTAGCGCTTGAAAGTTGCGTCAGGCGCCTGACGGCGAATGCCTCCGCGGTCGCAAGCGAACCCGGAAATGAGTTTTTGAAATTGGATCGACCTAGCACACAACTGGAGGAAATAGATGCGGACTATTCTGCTCATCGTGCTCGTGCTGCTTCTGATCGGCGCGCTTCCCACGTGGCCGTACAGCACCGGATGGGGCTACTACCCCAGCGGCGGGCTCGGGCTGATTCTGCTGATTCTGATTATCCTCGCAGTGATGGGTCGAATATAGCGTTCACCGAGAGAACTGATGCCACCTTTTGCTCCCAATCATCATCGAGTTCGTAGCATTCGAGCTTCAGAGCCGCCACCGATCAGTACGTCACCGCGCATTCTCCCGCTCGGTTAGCAACCTGCCGGGGCTGACCGCCGTCAGCCCCTTCCCTCCCTTCGAAGGTAATCGCAACGCGCAAAACTATTTTCGCAAAAGTTCCGTGAACTGCTCCAGCTCGCCTTTATTCAAATCTGACACCGCGCACTGATACATCCCGCCGCCTTCCCACGGAATCATGTTGTAGCCCTGCACCGATTTCGTCGTCAGCGCTTCCTCGGTTCCTTTCGCCTCAGGCCAGATGAAAACATTAATCAAATGCTGCCGCCGCTGATACACCAACGCTGCCACCGCCCGATGGTCCACATAATCCAGCCGCCCACCGACCAAGGGATAGCCATCCTCTGACAAATCGCGCACCGGCGGCGAAAAGTCCAGCTTGCCGTTGAACCAGGGTTTCACCGTGTGCTGATCCGTGGATTTCACGTCGTACAAATGGTCCGGTTGCAGCGACCGAATGTGGCTTGAAACAATCTCCTGGGCCAGCAGGTCAGAATTAGCGTTCCGCACCAGACCCGGCCCAATCCGCCAGCTCATCGCAAACACCATAAGTATCGCAGCCGCCACAGCGAGCCAACCCCACGCAGCCCGCTTCGGTGTCAGCGACTTCGAAGCCATCGAAACGACCGGTGCCTTCTCCGTCGCAGCAGTATTCTCCGCAGGCGCAGGTCCAGTTGAAGGTGCATGCCCAGCCGCATCGGCGGTTTCAGCTCCAATCGAAGCGCGAATCCGATCCGCAAGCCCCGCCGGCGCCCGATCATACAAGCTCGACGACCGAAACGCCTTCCGCAACGTCTGCTGGTTCCAAAGTTCCTGCGCGCAATCCGGACAAATCTTTAAATGCTCTTCGATCTCGAGGCTGCGCACCAGATCCAACTCCCCGTCGAGATATCCATGCAAAACCCGTGCATTATCGTCACAGACCACGTGTGCCCTCCTTCGCCCGCGCCCGCAACAGCGCTTCGCGCAGCCGTTCGCGCCCTCGCGCCAGGCTCGACATCACGGTGCCAATCGGTATGCCCACCAATTCCGCAATCTCCTTGTACGACAGCCCTTCCAGTTCGCGCAACACCAGCACCTCGCGAAACCCCACCGGCAATTCCTCCAGCGCCTCGCGCAACATGCGGCTCTCCACATTCCGCACCATCGTCGCCTCCACATCGGGAGGCGCCGCGTCCTGCCCGTGCACGCGTTCGTCAAACTCTTCGCCCAGCGCCGCCGGCCGGTTCTTCTCCAGAAACGAATAGCTGGTATTGCGCACAATCTTCAGCAGCCAGGGCCGCGCATCTCCGCCTTGAAACCCGCCAAAAAATTTGTAGGCCCGCAGGCAGGCTTCCTGCACCACATCTTCCGCATCGTGTGCGTTCCGGACAAGCCAGCGCGCCAGATTGTAAGCCGCATCCAGGTGCGGCATCACAGTCTGCTCGAACCGCCCCGCATCCGCCGCGTTTCCCGCGTTTGGTGTCGCCATAGGCATCCGGCCACTCGAACTGTCTAATCTATAGACCGCAAGCGTGCTCATTTTATTCCCTCAAACTCCCCAGCGATACACTGAAGCGAGGGCCGGGACAGGATGCGTTTTGCGTGGCATCTCTGCCCCGGCATTTGCGGGGTTGCAACAGGAATCCAATCCCAAGCCTCATCTACTTAACCACCACCTTCGCGGTCATCTTCGGATGGATCGAGCAAAAGTATTCATAGGTTCCCGGCTTGTCGAACGTCATCGAAAACTTGTCGTCCGTGTCCAGCGCCTTCGACTTGATCGCTCCATCCGTGGTCCTCACCGTGTGCGGCACATCGTCATGATTTACCCAGGTCACAGTCGTCCCCGCGGCCACAGTGAGGTCCCCGGGCATGAAGCTGAAGTTGTCGATCTTCACTTCCACCGGTGCGTTTGCCGGAACGTTGACCGGCTCCCCAGCCACTCCGTTCACTGAAGCCGTGCCAGCAACCTTAGCCGCCGCAAACAAATGCATCCGGCTCCCCGCCGCCCAGCCAGCCACCGCCACAACCACCGCGCACACCACTACCTTCAGCATCGTCTTCTTCATTTCATTTATCCTCTCGATTGAATTATTGGAATTGTTGTTTAGGTTTATCGGCTAGGCCAGCGTCGAATCCACCACCGCCAGTGTCTTGTTCCCGCGAACGAAGTTCACATCCGTCACGCCCAGCAATCCGCGCAGTTCCTCCGCCGGCACTTTCATTGGCCCCGGCGACGGCGCCGTCCCCGGCTGCGGCTGCGGAAACGCGGTCGACATCGCCGTATGAAACGTCACATTCCCCTCCACCTTCTGCATCACCTGATGAATGTGCCCGTTCAGCACGCTCACCGACCCAAACCGCTTCAAATATCCCAGCGCCTGCGCTCCGTCATCCGTTCCCCATCCCCACTCCGGATACACCGACCACAGCGGAATGTGCGCAAACACCACAATCGGCGTGCTCGATTTCAAATGCTTCACGTCGTCCTCGACAAACTCGAGCTGCTCCTTCCCCAAATTGCCGAGCCCGCCAGCCTTCAGGTTCATCACGTTGACGAGCCCAATGAAATGCACGCCCTTCTGGTCAAAGCTGTACCAGCCGTCGCCCTTCGATCCCTTGCCATAGCGCTCGCGATACTGCGCTCCATCGTCGTTCAACACGTCATGCTCGCCCGGCACATAAAAAATCTTGTCGGTACGCAGGCTCTTCAGCCGTTGATCGAGCGTGTCAAACTCCGCCGGCTTCGAAAGATGGCTCAAATCCCCCGTGTGCAATACAAATGAAGGCGCCGTTTCCAGCGCATTGACCTTGGCAATCGCCGCATCCAGCGTCGCCGTCACATCCGGATTGGCAGCCTTATCAAACCCAATATGGCTGTCGCTGATCTGCACAAAGCTCAAATCCGCCTTCGCCGTTGCCAGCGCGCGATTCGCCATATCGCTAAGCGCAAACGATTTCAGCACGCCTCCCTGAATCACGCACAGCGTCCCAGTCCCGGCCCAAGCCATGCACTTCAAAAACCCGCGCCGGTCCACTCCGTCCTTATCGAAATTGTCTCGTTGATCAAAGTTGTCCCCTTGCGGTTTCAAAATATCATTGACGAAGTCTCCCATCGCTCCCCTCTCCCCTCGCCGGGCCGCCAGAATTTCCAGCGCCTCGGATCGTGTCCACTTGTCTAGACAGGGGCGGCGCCCAAAATATTCCCGCGATATCATCAACGTGGCTGTCGTCGTGGCCACTGCCGTGGCCGTTGCCCTTTGTACCGCTGGCCTCTGGCCGGCGCTTTTCGCCTTTCCTCCCCTGTGCCGCTTGCCTACTGCGCGCAGTTCGCGTCCCGCTCGAATTTCGCGGGGCCGGCGTCTTTCGCTTTCTCCCTTGTAGCGCCGGCATCCTGCCGGCTCTTTTGCTTTCGCCTTCCCCCCCTTTTACCGCCTATTAGAATTTCGTAAATCGCTGACCGCGCACGAGTTACCGTGATGTTTAATCACGGAACCGTAGATTAAGTCTGCGACGCGTTGGGCGTCCGTCTCGCGCGGCGGGAGCTGTGAGGCTGCAGGATTGCTTTCTATTGGTTTTCGGGCTGGTGGCTTTCGTGGTCGTTTTCGCGGTCATATTGGGTTGTCCTTTTTGGGATTTCGCGGACCGCAGGACGCGGGCGCGGTGTGGTGAGGCGGGAGATCGTTCGATCTGTCGTCAACCGGCTGGCGCCGGCCGACTTTCGCTCAGTCGCCTATCTCGGACCTCCTTATCGGGCTTTTGGCGTATGACGCCAATTAGCCAGATACAGAGTAGCACTTGGGAGGGTTGGCGGGAGATTGTACGGAAGTACAGTAAAGGTGCAGGTGGGTGTGGAGCGAAATTAAGATCGGGTCAAGAGGTCTCGAAATTCAAAATACCCGCGCCCACCGAGTCTGTGGATAATCTCCCGCGCCAATTGCCTGGCTGATTGGTCCTCAGACGCGAGGGCTAATGAAAGAATTTTTCGCGCATCGTCCTTCCATCCGAGTATGCCCCATCCTTTCTCGTCGCCGTCCACGATGAGGCCGAGACACTGCACAGTTTTTCCGACCATATCCGCGCTCAGTTCAGCTAGGCCCTCTACGACCCAAATGTCGGGATTGATCTTCTTCGTGATTTTGAGAACCTCCAACAATTGGTCGAGGCTCCATTCGGCATTCGACCGGTTTGACACAAACCACCAACCGAACTCTGTCAGTTCCTTCTGGAAGGAGGAGTTTTTGCCCGCGTTCTGAGCGGCTTCGATACGGGTCTCCCATAGAGCCCGTAGTCTTTCCATTACGGCCGCCGGTATTTCGCCCGTGTCGTTCTTGAGTGTCCTCCCGATAAAGCCGGTCGCGTCGCCCCGCAATGCATCGGAAGCGTTGGCATAGAATTGTTGCAGCGGGCCGGTCTCTGTCGGCAACGGAATTACCCCTCGCCAAAATAAAGTAAGCAGGTGCTGGCCGAGGCGAACATCCGGGTCTCCAAGGTGCGACTTCTTAACCGACCATTTTCCGATTCGAGCGATAGCACGAAGATATTCCACTTCGAGGTCCCTAAAAACGTCGTTGTACGGATCGCACAACACGATATAGCTGCTCCAAACGCAGTCATACAAAGCTTGAAGACTGTTGTCCGCCGGAAAGATCAACGCCAAATTGCGCTTGACCCATCGTCGATCTAAGAAATGAATATGGGGTAGCCAACGGCCGTACACTGATCGCGCAGTTAGGGACGAGTCAACCTTAGGATCCAGATGGCGCTCCAATACCTGGCGGACCTCGGGCATTTCCTCGAAACCTCTGGCAGCAAGTGCTTCATGGTCCGGAGCGGTGTTGAACCATCGTCGGACCCACAGCGCGTACTGCACTACTGCGTGCATTGCCTCGCCACGAATTGTATTTATTGAGAGCGAATGGGGATCAGAATTCGGCTGGCCCAAGAACTCTGCTTCTTCCTCCGGAGTGGGATTAGGATCCTCCACAAGGTCTTGCACAATCAACCACGCCCGTTGCCGCAAGTCGTTGGGGAGCGAATCCGATTCGAAACCAGCCGCCAGCAGCCTGACGATTGCTCCTCTCGTCCACATCCAACCGGTGTCACGGTCGAACACCCCCCCTTTCCGGCCCGGAATGACCCGCGGTTGGCTCATAGCCCATTGGCATAGCGCGAGCACTTCCTTCCAATCGAGTGCGACATCTTTTTTCTTGGCGGGTTCCCGCAATGCCTCCAAAAACTCCCTTACGTATGTGGGGTCTGTATCCTTGAATTGCTGAGCTGCTGCGCTGAAGCGGTTGGGATCATTGGCAACGGCCCCAGCGAGGTTTGCGGCGAGGTCCGCGACTGTCTCGCCAAAAGGATGCGGAGATGGCTTCGGTTGCTAAGATTTAAGGTAGGCAACAATTTCTTCCATCGGCATGGTCTGCAAATCGGCGACCAGCTTTGGGCCGAGTTGTGAGAATCCTGGACCGGTTATGCCTCGCGCTCCGCCGATGTCTTCTGCCGGTCCCAACTCCGAGACCAGCGCTTCATACCGCTTCCTCCACTCCTCAGACAGACCGTCATGCAGTACCGCAAGCCGGTCGCGACGCCAGCGGTCGCCATACCCCGCGGCATCTTGCTCGGTAATGGATTGTCCTGTGAAGTCTTTCCATCGTCGTCTGTATGCTTCCAAATCCGGTCCCGCCTTTATCCACTCTAGCAGCGGCTCTCTATCGATCGGGCTAAGTGTCTTGAACCTCAATTCCGCGAGCAGCCAGAATTCCCGAGCGGAGCCGAAGTGATCGTTCCTCGCGGGGTTCTTTAGGTTTTGGGCGACATTATCCGGAGCGCGATCACCAAACACCTTCAAGATGTGCAACGCAATCCTGTGGAAGAGGCGCCATTCCCGCCGTTCAAGGGCCGCCACGACATCTGAAACCGCGGCTTGGTTGTTCGAGACTACGTGAGTCGCAGCGTCCACAACGGCCGAGATGAGCGGGTCGGTAACCCCCCGAGAAAAACCTCTACCATGCTCGACGAAGGGACGAGAGACAAAGGAATAGTCTTCGAAGTCTCCGACATTTGGATCTTTCTGATTTAGCCGCACCGCGTCCGCGAGCAGGCTCGTAAGAAGCTCAAGAGCGGGCATCCCAGCAATTGCCACAAGAACTGCAATGTGCTGTTTCAGGACTCGTTCGTAATGCCAGGCATCCATGTGGCCGATCGGCTCAGGAACTAATACCGGCTGTGGATCCGGTAAGACTTCGAGTAGAGTTCCGGCCAAATCCAAAGCAGCCGTTGTTTGCCCTTCCTCGGCCAGCTTTGCAACCAAAGCTCCCAGCTTGTGTGGCAATACAAGGCCATAGGGCGCCCGGATCCACGACTTGGCCTGTGGAATGAGTCTTGCGGAAAGGTCTCCCGGGAGTACGAGGGCGATGTCAGCCAGGTCGTCGTTAACGTGAATGTTCTCGGTTTCAGGGATTCGAAGCACAACCTTCGTGACCCCTTCGGGGTCGAGTTTTGCCATTCGGAGCAGGTAGCGCGACTCGGGCCAAAAGGGAAAACCCGTGGTGCCCTCGGCTTCGTCTCGTACGGGCGCCGGAGGTGACAAAAAAAAGTTCTTCTCTTTCAGGGGATCAATCCAGTCTGGATTGACCAGTCTCTCGAAGAAATAACGATGAAACTCTCCGTGGCCCATGCGGGCGATCGCGGCCTCGACATGTTCCGGCGTTGGCCGTTCCTTTAGGATTGCGTCGAGTTCGTCCGTATTATCGAAAAACGTGGAGACGCCGCGCACAATAGCCAATAATGTCGACTCGAACAGCTCGAAATTCTTTTTGAATTCTGGCAGGTCGATGTCGGCGTCGCTAGAGCCTGACTCGTGCGTCCGTTCCATAAACCAATCGCAGACCTGTATCCACTGAAGGACCGCGGGCCGTAGCCGGTCGCGGAACCTTTCGTTGCTTGGAGCAACGCCTTCAAAGAGTCTGGTCGCTGTCGCTTGCGGCTTCTCCCGGGCGGCATCGTGGTCGGCAATAAGGCGTTCAATCTTGCGCGCAACCTTCCGGGGTACGACCACTTCCGGGGCCGTAGGAGGGAATTCCCCATTCTCCGACGGCTTGGACTCAACCATTAGGCTTGCTCTTTTCCAATGAATACTTAAATCGTCCATTCGGCTCTTGTAATCGAGCCGCCCGGCAGCCCCGGCACCCGAAACCACACCGGGAAGCCGATTTCGAATTTCTCGCACAGCGTGAGAAACGAAGCGCGAGAAGCCGGCGACCCTCTGGGCAAACAGAAGGTTTACGGCGCCTTCGTACATTTCAGCTAACGAAGCGCTGGTTTTGCGCAGCCATTCAAGCAGTTCGATCCGGTTTCGGGTCCAATGGTCGGGATCGACCATGCGTGTGTGTTTAGGTGCTTCCATGTTTCGCGCCTTCGCGAGTGGATGAGTTGATTCTACACACACTCGGCCGCTAGCTTCAAAATCACCTGGACGAACCCTCGCTGCACCCTGACGTGATTGCTCTCGGTTCTCCGCACTGCTGCGCCCACCCTGCCGATTGTGTTAACGTTGTTGGCTCCGCAGCGGCACATTTTGACGTCGTGCAACGATTCGACCTCTGCGAGGAGTCCCGAGGCGCATGAAAAATTCCTATAGCGGCGTGGCAGTTCCCTCAGAAGGCAAGGCAATTACCTACGAAGGCGGCAAGTTTCAAATTCCCGACCGGCCCATCATCCCTTTCATCGAAGGTGACGGGACTGGACGCGACATCTGGGTCGCGTCGCGCCGCGTTTTCGACGCGGCCGTCGAAAAAGCTTTTGGCGGCAAGCGCAAAATCGCCTGGATGGAAGTTTTTGCGGGCGAAAAAGCCTTCAGACAGTTCAAAGAGTGGCTCCCGCAGGATACCGTCGACGCCTTCCGCGATTTCCGCGTGGGAATCAAAGGCCCGCTCACCACGCCCGTGGGCGGCGGCATTCGTTCGCTCAACGTCGCGCTGCGCCAGGTGCTCGACCTTTACGCCTGCGTTCGCCCGGTGCGCTACTTTCACGGCGTGCCTTCGCCCGTGACGAATCCTGAGCGCATGAACGTGGTCATCTTTCGCGAAAACACCGAAGACGTTTATGCGGGAATCGAATGGCGTTCCGGCACTCCCGAAGCGAAAAAGCTGATCGACTTTCTCAACAACGAAATGCTCGTCGGCGCGACGAAGAAAGTTCGCGAAGATTCCGGCGTCGGCATCAAGCCCATGTCGCCCACCGGCACCAAGCGCCTCGTCCGACGCGCGATCCAGCACGCGATCGAAAACAAGCGCACGATCGTTACGCTGGTGCACAAAGGCAACATTCAAAAATTTACCGAAGGCGCTTTTCGCGACTGGGGCTACGACCTCGCCACCGCTGAGTTCCGCCAGCAGATCGTCACCGAGCGCGAAAGCTGGATTCTCGATAATAAAGACCAGAACGAGAGCCTGACGATCGAGCAGATTGCCGCGATGATCGAGCCGGGACTCAATCAAGCCAACGAGGCATTTCAAAAAGCGGTGGCGCTTGAAGTGAAGCAGACGCTCGACACCATTTACGCGACGCATGGTCACGGCCAGTGGAAGAATAAAATTCTGATCAATGACCGCATCGCCGACTCCGTGTTCCAGCAAGTGCTCACGCGCGCCGACGAGTATCAGGTGTTCGCCACGCCCAACTTGAACGGCGACTACCTTTCCGACGCTTGCGCCGCGCAGGTGGGCGGCCTGGGCATGGCTCCCGGCGCGAATATTGGCGACGGGTTTGGCGTATTTGAAGCCACGCATGGAACTGCACCGAAATATGCCGATAAGGACGTTATCAACCCGAGTTCCGTGATGCTTTCGGGCGCGATGATGCTCGAGTTCATGGGATGGAAAGAAGCGGGGCGCCTGATTGAAGACGGCATCGCGCGCACCGTCCGCCAGAAGCGCGTCACCTACGATCTCGAGCGCATGATGCCGGGCGCGAAGAAACTGAAAACGTCCGAGTACGCGTCCGCGATTATCGAGAACATGCAATCGGCCGTCGCAGCCGATTGAATTTCAACGCCAACTCATCTTCAGCGAGGAAGAAGGAGAGGGAGCAATGCGCAAGAAAGTGACGGTAGTGGGCGGAGGCTTCGTCGGTTCTACAACGGCACAGCGGATTCACGATGCCGAGCTTGCCGACGTGGTGCTGACGGACATTCTCGACGGCCCGCCGGCAGGTAAGGCGCTCGACATGGCCGAGTCCGCGCCGATCCTCGGCACCGATGCGCGCGCGGTCGGAATCTCGACGGCTGGCGGTGACTACCGCGAAACCGCGAATAGCGACATCGTGGTGATCACCGCGGGCTTTCCGCGGAAGCCGGGAATGTCGCGCGATGATCTTCTGAAAGCCAACTACGATGTGGTGAAGGGCGTGGTGGATGCGATCATCAAGCTCTCGCCGGGCGCAATCCTCATCATCGTGACGAATCCGCTGGATGCTATGGCGCAAGCTGCTTTTAAGATCAGCGGTTTTTCGCGCAATCGCGTAATCGGCATGGCTGGCGTTTTGGATTCCGCGCGCATGAGCGCGTTCGTGGCGATGGAGCTTGGCGTGTCGGTCGAGAACGTGCACTCGTTCGTTCTTGGCGGCCACGGTGACGACATGGTGCCGCTGACGCGCTATTCCACCGTGGCGGGAATTCCCCTTCCCGAGCTATTGCCTAAGGAAAAGCTGGAAGAAATCGTGAAGCGTACGCGAAGAGGCGGCGCCGAAATTGTCGACCTGCTGAAAACCGGCTCTGCCTATTACGCCCCGTCAGCCGCCGTCGCAGAGATGGTCGAGTCCATCCTGAAGGACAAAAAGAAAATCCTGCCGTGCGCCGCCTACCTCGAAGGCGAGTATGGCATTAACGGCCTCTTCGTTGGCGTCCCGGTAAAACTAGGCGCACGGGGCATCGAGCAGATCATCGAAATCAAACTCACCGCCGAAGAAAAAGCTGCCCTGGACAAATCCGCGGCCTCAGTCCGCGAACTAATCACAGTTCTCGGCTTCTAGTCGGCTTCGCCCACTCGGCGATTGTCATCCCGCTTGCCCTGAGGAACGAAGGGAGCGAAGCGAGGGATCTGCAGTTCTGCTCTTGTTTCTCGCATCGCCGGATTCATCCTTTTGACAAAATTTGTCGCTGCAACTGCGGCAACCAAGTTGCCGCAAAAAGCAGTTCTTAGCGAGCGGCTGCAGCGTTCCAGAATCGCCTTTCATTACCATGGAACCCAGTGTTGCGCTGGCTCCGCTTCGTTTCGGTTAGGTACGACCTGTACTTAACCTGTCCTGCGAAACTGAGCCGTCCTGATACACTTAAGCTGAGCGCTATCAACCACCAATGAAACTTTTCAAGCGCAAACCGCCGCACTCGGCAAACCTCCGCCCCACCGTCTCGCCTGACGTGGGTGACGACGGAAATCGCGGGAATTTGACTCACCGTCTGACCCGCGATCTCGTTCGCGCTGAACGACTTGCGCAAATGCTCGCCAAAAGCCGCGCAGCCGCCGTGGTGGATGTCCCTGATTTTCTTGCCGGCATTTATATCTACGAGTGGGACCGCCTCTCGCGCTTCTGGGAAGAGCACGACGAAATCGAGGCCCTCCTTCAGCGCATCTGCCAGATCAGCCCGCAGAGGTGGCATCGGTGGATTGAGTTTTACGATAACACGCGCAAGGAGGCGGACACGAAGCCGGGTTTCTTTTTCTCCGAGACGAAAAAGTCTGCGAAGAAAGATGGCAAACCTTTGCCGCGGTCGGCGGAACTGGATTTGGTTTTGCGGAATTCCGAGGCAATTGCTCCGCACCACGACACCGTAAATGGGCGCACGATCCCGATTCTTACCAGCGAGTGCGTGCTGTTGTGTATTGCGTTTAATGACGGCTCGGAGCTTGGGCGGCGGTTGCGCGAGACCGGCCTTGATATCACGATGCTGGAGCGGGCGGCGCGGAATCCGCGTCATGCGCCGCTGCGGTAGATGCGTATGAGCGCTAAATAATCAATTTGAAGTGGGGCCAGAGTTCGGCTAGAGGGGCTTTGGGTTTTCTGCAGAGGTAGATGGCGACGTTTTGTTCCGAGGGCATGCCTAGCGGGTTGGATACTGTGGCTACCTGCTGGACGTCGCTGAAATAATTCTTGTGTTCTTCTGAGCCTTCGCCGAAGAGAATCACGCATTGGCCTGAATATTGGCGCGGGCCCCAATAAAAATAGCTGTTGTGACCGCCGATTGCTTTTGGCAAGCCTAACGCTGGGCCGTAGTAGTCGATGGCTCCGGCCTCGCCGTAATTCCCTGCCAGGATTGCGCAGCTTCCGCGTTCGGCTTCGGGCAACGCGTAATAGACGTGCGCGACGGTTGTAGCGAGGATGTCCCACCCGAACATGTCCGCGTAATTTTGAGGCAGGCGCGCTGTAGAATCGCGCTCGGTCTTCACTTCATGCGCGTAGGGCAACATCGCCGAATATTTCAGGAAAGTGTTTACCGGCAGAACTGGCACGCCAAACGGAAGCGTCAGTAGACCGGCTACAGCGATCAGGGCGGGATACGCCATTCGAAACGGCTTCCAGGCGCGAGTTCGCTGAGATTCTCTCGAAGGCGACACCGCCTGCGGCCATGAGCATCGGATAGGTGCCCATTGGGTAATAGGTCTTTCCGTCGCCGATGATGAAAACTGCGAGCACGATTAGATAAGCCCATCCGAGGAAGCGGAAAAGCTTCGCATCACGCGCAGTGAGAAGCCACGCGAGGCCTCCAAGCCACAATGGCAAGGCGATGGGTGAATAGAACAGCACCTGTTCGCCCAAGAAGCGCATCGGACCAACCGGCTCGTTTTTCAGCAGCTGCGCGTTGCGAACCACCGTGATTTGCGGCCAGCCGTGCCGCGTTTCCCAGACAAGATTCGGGGCTGAGATCGCCAGGGCAATCAGCCCACCGATCCAGATCCATCGGGAACGGAATGGACGCAAATCGCGTGACAACAGAAATCCCATTACGACGCCGAAACCAAAGACGGCCATGGTGTGCTTATTCTCGAGTCCAACTCCTGAGATGAGTCCAAATAGCAGCCATAGTTTCGGCGACCCTCCGTTCGCGATTCGGGCCGCGATGCAAGCGCATGCAAGCCAGAAGACCGGCTCAAAGGCGTTCATGGTGAGAATGCTGTCGAAGGCGAGATACAACGGCGCGAAGAGAATCGCGAGTGCAGCTACAAACTGCGCGAGCCGGTCGCCGCCGAGTTCTTCGGCGAGCCAGCCTGTGAGATAGACGGTGACGGCGCCAGCGAGGATGGGCAGCACTCGAAACGCTGCGAGCGAATTGCCGAGCAGGTGGCGGGAAATCCATGCGATTAGCGCAATCAGCGGGGGCTGGTCTACGTAGCCCCAGGCGAGGTGTTCGCTGCATGCGATGTAGTAAAGCTCGTCGCGAAAAAAGCCGTAGCGGGCGATTCCAGGCAGGTGGATTACGATGGAGAGTCCTGCCAGAGCACACAGCATTGCTGTTGAGCTGAGTGCGCCTTCTTGCGCACGGGTGCGTATCAGGGCCGGAGTGGCCGCGTCGGGGAAGCTTCCGTCCATCATGAGGTGAGATTCATTGGGAGCGGTATTTGCTGCAAGTAGTTGTGCGGGTCTTTGGCGGCTTGCGCGTTGTTTGATCCGGGAGTGCCGATGTCAGCAGTGCTTGTTGAGAGCTGGTGCTCGTCAGAGCACAGGCAAGAGTGCCTGTGCCACTTAAGGCGAACACCTCCTCCGATGAGCCGGCGCCGTGTTTGTGAGTGGTGAGTTATTTTCCGGCAGCGGCTTGGATTGTCGCTGATTTGATGCTGTCGAGATTCGGGAAATTCTTGTCCAGGTATTCTTTGCCCTGAGTGGTGATGGCGCCCTGGTCGGGGCCGCGGCCGTGGGGAGAGCCTTCGCCGTAGCCGCTGTGCAGTTTTTTGACGACGTCCATGCCGTCGGTGACCTGGCCGAAGGGCGCAAAGCCCTGCGAATCGAGGCCGCCGTTATTGCCCAGATTGATGAAGACCTGCGTCGTTCGCGTGTCGCGACCGGCCGTGGCGAACGTCACCGTCCCCGGTTTATTGCTCTGCGTTACGGCATCGTCCTTGATATTTGCGGCGCGCCAGACGCGGCTTACTTGCGGATCAGCGTTCAAGCCAAACTGGACGACGAATCCTGGGAGCACGCGGAAGAAATGCGCGTCCGAGTAGAAACCGTGCTTGACGAGATTGTAGAAGCGGTCGGCGCCCAGCGGGGCCCAGGCACGCGTCACGTGAATCGTGAAATCGCCCTTGGTGGTCGCAAATTTAACGTCGTACTCCGCCGGGGCTTGCTCTTTGGCATTTTCCGGCTGATGCAATGGCGAAGCTGTTGTCATGAGAGGCATCCAGTAATCTGAGATAAGTTCTGAAAACGCGCGCCGAGTATTCCGGCAACGCCCCTACTGAGACTTGGCTGCTCCGGACGCGGCGGCTTTGTGTGCCGGCGCCGCCGACGCTGCGCCTGCTGGAGCAACAATCGCAGCAGTCTTGATGCTGTCCAGCTTGGGGAAATTCTTGTCCAGATAAGCTTTCCCTTCGTTGGTGATCTCGCCTTGATGGCTCGTAGGCGCGTCTGCGTAGCCACTGTAGAAGGTCTTGATTACGTCCATGCCGGAAGTGACTTCGCCAAAGGCTGAAAAGCCCATTCCGTCCAGCCGCGAATTGTCGCCGAGATTGATAAACACCTGCGTGGTACGCGTGTTCGGGCCTGCCATCGCGAAGGTGATGAAGCCGGGCTTGTTGCTGGACTTTACTGGATCGTCCTTGATGTTGGCGTCCGTCCAGGCCTTATTTACCGCGGGGTTTCCAGTGAGACCGAACTGCACGACGAATCCATCGACGTAGCGGAAAAATGAGGCTCCATCGTAAAAGTGATGCTTCACGAGATTGTAAAAGCGGTCCGCGCCGTTCGGCGCCCACGCACGCGTTACGTGAACGACGAAGTCGCCTTTGGTGGTGACGAACTTCACGTCATATTCGGCCGGGGCTTGCGCCTTCAGCGTGGCGGGATGAAGCAGAGCGGCATCGGTGCCCGCATGCGCGATGGCTGTGCTTTTGGGTTTCGTGGCTTGCGCAGCGGGCTTCGAATCGGCCGCCTGCGCCCACACAGACACCGGCACGCACGCCATAACAGCTACCACACACCAATTTCGAAAACATCTTCACGGCATGACCCTTCACGGTTGTCCTCCCATTCGTTTTGAAGTGGCTTCCACCTGCTCCATCACGCGCAGCGTGTTGCCACCCAGAATTTTTTGAATATCGCCAGCTGAATATCCCTTTGCGAGAAGCGCGTTGGTGATTTGCGGCAAATGCGACGCGTCCTCCATTCCGTACGGCATGTTCGCGCCGTCGAAATCCGAACCCAAGCCTACATGATCCGCGCCTACAAGTTTTACGGCGTGATCAATGTGTTCGATGATCGCGGTCCATTCGACGCGCGGGAGCTTGCCCTGCGCGACGTATTCTCTTGTAAGTTTATCGCCTTCGGTGAGCTGGCAGCCTTCATTTTCACCGCAGCGCTTTTTGATTTCTTCCTGCATGGCTTTACCCATGTCCGGGTTGGCCTTGTCGGCGTTGCGAAATTCCTGACTGAGGAAGCCGACGTGATAATTGATTTGTACCACGCCGCCTTTGGCGGCGAGGGCCTTGATCATATCGTCCGTCATATTGCGCGGCGCGTCGCAAATCGAGCGGCAGGAAGAGTGCGAGGCGATCATGGGCGCTTCGCTGATGGCGAGCGCGTCATAGAACGTCTTGTCGGAGACGTGCGAAATATCCACCATGATGCCCATGCGGTTCATCTCGTGGACTACTTGCTTGCCGAAGTCCGTCAGGCCATTGTGCGTGGACTTCCCTGTCGAGGAATCGGCCCAGTCGGTGTCCACCATGTGCGTGAGCGTCATGTAGCGGACGCCGAGGCGCGCAAAATCGCGGAGGACGCCGAGATCGTTGTCAATCATGTGGCCGCCCTCAACGCCCATGAGCGCGGCGATTTTTCCATCGGCATGGATGCGACGAACGTCGTCTGCGGTGCGAGCTAGGGCGATGTCTTTCGGATATCGGACCGGCAGTTCGCGCACCACATCAATTTGATCCATCGCGCGCTTTACGGCTTCGGGGCCGGTGATCGTGCCCGAGATCCAGATCGAGAAGAAAATCGCGCTTAAGTTGCCTTCGCGCATGCGCGGGATGTCGATCGAGCCGTCGTTGTGGCGGACGCCGAAGTCGAATTTTGGATCGAGAAGGCGCTGGGTAGTGTCGTCGTGGGTATCGACGACGATGGAGCTGAAATGGAGGTCGTGAGCTTTTTGGGAGATGTCGCTCTGGCTTTGGGCGGTGACGGTGAGGAATGGGAGGATCGCGCCTAGGGCGATGCAGAGCAGAAAGAGTCCCATGCGAGTCAGCATTCGGATTCGAGCCTCAGTTTTTGATCGGTACTTCAGGGGCTAAAGCCCCGTGTTCGCCTTTATTTTTTGTGTCGCCCCTGAAGGGGCGACCTACAAAACGTTCATGCCGGCGGAGACTTTTCTAGTCGTGGCCTTGGAACCAGTTCTTGATTGCGTGCACGATTACCTGGCCGTTTACTGCGGCGAGGGATTCCGTGAGCGGGATTCCCTTGGGGCAGATTTTCACGCAATTCTGTGCGTTGTCGCAATCTTCGATGCCGCCTGGGCCCATCAGTGCTTCGAGCCGCCCGGCTGCGTGCATGGCGCCGGTGGGATGCAGGTTGAACAGACGCACCTGGCTTACGATTGCTGCGCCGACGAAATGAGAATGCTCGTTGACTCGCGGGCAGATTTCCAGGCAATTGCCGCAGGTGATGCAGCGCGAGAGCGGATAGCCGACTTCCTGCGTGGCCGGCGACATGCGCGGGCCTTCGCCGAGAGCGTAGGTGCCGTCGATCGGAATCCAGCATTTCGTGCGCTTCAGGCTCTCGAACATGAAGTCGCGATCGACTACGAGGTCGCGCACGAGCGGGAATTTTGTTAGCGGCTCGAGGCGGATCGGCTTCGCGAGATTGTCAACGAGCGCAGAGCAGGCCTGGCGGGGCTCGCCGTTGATGAGCATGGCGCAGGCGCCGCACACTTCTTCGAGGCAATTCGCGTCGTAGCTTACGGGCGTGGATTCTTTGCCTTCGCGGGTGTAGGGCTTCTCGGCGATATCGCGGAGGCATTGAATCACGTTCATGTACGGGCGGTAGCGCAGTTCGTATTCTTCCCAGCGAACGGCTTCGTCGGCGCGCTGCTGGCGCTTAATTCTGACGATGAAAGTGCTTCCCGTCTGCGTATCAGCCATGGTTCCTCTGCAGAACTTGCATCACTTCGTCGCCGTGTACTTGCGCTCGCGGAGCGGCAGCAGCGAAGTGTCTACCGGCTCGAAATCGAGTTTGATTTCGCCGCGCACGAAGGACGCTTTGGTCGTCTTGAGCCAATTCGCGTCGTCGCGATTTGGAAATTCCGGTTTGTAATGCGCGCCGCGAGTTTCGTTGCGGGCGAGCGCTCCGAGCGTGATCACTTTCGCGAGCACGAGCATATTGCCAAGTTCGCGGACGAAATTCAGCGTTTGATTTGCCCACTGTGTGCGATCCTGCAAATTGATCCGGCGGAAGCGGTCGCTCAGCTCGTCGAGTTTTACCAGGGTCTTCTGGAGATTGGCGTTGTAACGGATCACGGTGACGTTCTCCGTCATTGTTTCGCCCATTTCGCGCCAGATCGCCAGCGGATTTTCGGTGCCCTGGTGCTGATTCAGAAGCGCGTCGTTGATATCCTGCTGGCGGACGCGTTCACGCTCGAAAACACTTGCGGGAGTGTTCTCGACTCCTTGCTCGAGATTGTGGGCGTATTTCACGGCCGCTGGGCCTGCGAGCATTCCGCCGTAGATGCAGGAGACTAGAGAATTCGCGCCGAGGCGATTGGCGCCGTGATATTGATACTCGCACTCGCCCGCCGCGTATATTCCGGGAATGTTGGTGGCCTGATTTTCATTGTCGACCCACAGGCCGCCCATGGTGTAGTGCATGGCCGGGAAAACTTTCATGGGCTCTTTGCGCGGGTCGACGCCTACGAACTTTTCGTAAATTTCGAGAATGCCTTCGAGTTTTTTGTCGAGCACATCTGCGGGAATATGCGAGACGTCGAGATAGACGGAGGGCTCGCCGGGCAGGCCCATTTTCATTTCGAAGACAACTTTGTGAATCGCGCGCGTGGCTACGTCGCGAGGCACGAGGTTGCCGTATTTCGGATACCACTCTTCGAGAAAATAAAAGCGCTCGGATTCGGGAATGTCTTTGCCGCTGCGTTTGTCGCCCGGTTGCTTGGGGACCCAGACGCGTCCACCTTCGCCGCGGGCGGATTCGCTCATCAGGCGGCATTTGTCTTCGCCGGGAATCGCGGTGGGATGGACTTGAATGAACTCGCCGTTGGCGTACCAGGCGCCCTGCTGGAAAAGCGCGGATTGTGCGGAGCCGGTGCACACGACTGAGTTCGTGGAGCGGCCGAAGATCGCGCCGTTGCCGCCGGTGGCAAAAATTACGGCGTCGGCGGGGAAGGTCTTGATCTCCATCGTTTTCAGATTCATCGCGCAGATGCCGCGGGAGATGCCCTGGTCGTCGATTACAGCGGAGAGGAACGTCCAGCCTTCGAATTTTTTTACTTTGTCTTCGGCTTCGGCGCGACGGACTTGCTCATCTAGGGCGTAGAGGAGTTGCTGTCCGGTGGTGGCACCGGCAAAAGCGGTGCGGTGATAGAGAGTGCCGCCGAAGCGCCGGAAATCGAGCAAGCCTTCGGGCGTGCGATTGAACATGACGCCCATGCGATCGAGCAGATCGATGATGGCGGGCGCGGCTTCGCACATTCCTTTTACGAGCGGCTGATTGGCGAGAAAATCGCCGCCGTAAATTGTGTCGTCAAAATGTTTCCAGGTGGAATCGCCTTCGCCTTTTAGGTTTTTTGCGGCGTTGATTCCGCCCTGCGCGCAGACGGAATGCGAGCGCTTCACGGGCACGATGGAAAATAGTTCCGTATGGACGCCGTGCTCAGCGACGCGAATTGTGGCCATGAGGCCGGCCAGACCACCGCCTACGACGATGATTTTCGGGTGTCTCATTGAACGTAAGTACCCAGGGGAAACCAGTGGCTGCGGAATCCGATCGCGATGGCGATGCCGACGAACGTGAGCGCTACCGTGACCGCGGCCCCAAACCATCCGGCGGCTCGCTGAGCGCGCGCCGACACTGCGATGCCCCATTTACATGCGAAATTCCAGAGGCCGTTGCCGAGGTGGAACGATGCGGCAGTGATTCCGACGATGTAGAAGGCGAAATATCCGGGATGCGACATCGCGTCGGCTAGATCCTGGTAGTTGGTGCGGCCGTGGCCGGCGAAGCGCTCGAGATAGACGTGCCAGAAAATGAAAACCAGGGCGATGATTCCGGTCCAGCGCTGGAGGACCCAGAGCCAGTTGGCCATCCAGGGGTGGCCGATCGCGTTGGACTTGCCCATCCACCAGATATAGATTCCGTAAAAACCGTGGAAAAGAATCGGGAGCCAGAGGACGCAGGCTTCGACGATGATTCGCCAGGGGATGCTTTGGAGTTCGACGGAAACGTCGTTGTATTTCTGCACGCTGACGAGGGCGTAGCTATTGGACCAGAAATGTTCGAGAAGAAATGCGCCAATAGGAATTACGCCGCTGAGGGACTGCAGTTTGTCGAGGAAATAACTCGTTTTGGAATCAGCCGCTGTGGCCGACATGCACTCTCCGAATCGTTTTTCTGCCAGTGTGCAACGAGAAAGTATAAGTCGGCGTGTGAAGGTTTGCAAGATGGTGTCAGGCAGCGCAGAAATGAATCGGGCAGAGCGGATGGCTTGCTAGACTTATTCCAGGCAAAGCTTTCTTAGGCGAGACTTTGTCGGGCGAAACTCTGTTAGGCGAAGACTTGGGAAAATGGGCGGAGAATTCATCAACGAGTTGAAGAAGTGGGCTGCCGAATTGGCACGCCGCAGCGGTGAAGGCGATGCAATCGGGCTGAACCGCGCGGTGGAGCTGATCAGCCATAATTTTTCGGTGCGCCCGCACGAAGTGGCCATTTTCGCGCTGACTCCGGATGACCGTTTTCTGCAATTTCTCACGCCTGAAAAGCTGCGCGAGGTGGGACAAATCCCCACGACCAGCACCCATTCGCTCGCTGCCCGCACTGTTCGCGAGAAGCGCGCGGAGGTGATCAATCACTTTTCGGTGATTCCGCATTCGTCGGTATTCGAGGCGGTTCCCATTGCCGAGAACCAGCCGGGTGAAGCAATCCAGAAGATCATGAGCGCTCCGCTCATTGTGGATCGTAAGGTGGTTGGCGTGATCCAGATTTCCCGCAAAGCCAATTCCGCACCGGATGCCGGCCCCGATTTCACGCACCAGCAGTTGCGCGAACTGAAAACGATCGCCGATGCTCTGGCTCCCTGTGTCAGCCTGGGCGTGAAAGCGAACGCTTAGTCAGTTCGAGTCTCCTTTCGAGTGCCTTGTAACACTGCTGTAACTCTTGCACATGAATAGTGATTGACTTCGCGGTACGCGCTTGTTAATTTCCCGAAGAAGAAATTTTCCAACTCAATCAAGAAGAGGCACCGCTAACCAGTCCATGGCGTTCGTCGCGAAGAAAATATTCCTCACCAAGGGAGTCGGAAAACACCGCGAGCGCCTTTCGAGCTTCGAGTTGGCCCTGCGCAATGCAGGAATCGCCGCCTGCAACATCGTCCGCGTCTCCTCGATATTTCCTCCCTACTGCAAACTGATTTCGCGGAGCGAAGGACTGAAGCATTTGAAGTCGGGCCAGGTGGCGTTCACCGTGATCAGCGAGAATCAGACGCGCGAACCGCACCGGCTGATTGCCGCGGGCGTGGGCCTTGCTCTTCCCGGCGACAAATCCATGTTCGGCTATCTTTCCGAGCACCACTCTTTCGGCGAGCCGGAAGAAGTGGCCGGAGAATACGCCGAGGAGCTCGCCGCCGAAATGCTAGCTACCACTCTGAACGTGGAATTCGATCCGGATCTTTCGTGGGATGAGAAGAAAGAGGTTTACCGGATCTCGAACAAAATCGTCCGTACCATGAACATCACGCAGTCCGCTGTTGGCGACAAGCGCGGATTGTGGAGTACGGTCCTCGCCGCCGCGATTCTTCTCGGCGAAGACGACTAGCTGTCCTCTTTTTCCCGGCTGAACAACAACATCGAAATTTGAAGCGAAGTTTCGTCGTGTCTGCAAATCTCTTAGACTACGGTTTCTTGCTGAGCGTGGTTGCAGCTTCTTGGATGAGCGCCGCAACCTCCGCAGGCCTGGAGACGTAAACCACGTGGCTGGCGCCCGCAATTTCCGTTGTGTGGCTGTTTGCTCGCTTGGCATACCAACGTTCCAGGTCGGGATTAATGGTTCGATCTTTCCCTGCCACCAGCATCCAGCTTGGTTTCGTTCGCCACGCCGCTGCGGTGATCGTAGCTTTGAAATTGTCCGCGAAATTGAACACCTGCGATCGCGCCATCAGATCGGACTGATCTTCGGAGAGGTCGGCAGCGAACAGATCATGAAACTGCGCCGGGTCGAGGTACGTGAATCCGTCCGGCGTTTTCTTGATCGCGCCGGACTTGCTCAGGTCGCTCGGGAACTTTTTCCCGTCGTCAGCCTCATTCTCTCCGGCATCCGGCATGTGAGCCGCGATATAAACCAAACCGGCGACTGACGGGTCGTTCCCAGCTTCGGTGATCACGGCTCCGCCATAGCTGTGAGCGACGAGGATGCATGGGCCATTCTGTAGCGCAATGACGCGCTTCGTGGCGGCGACGTCCTCTTTGAACGACGTCTCTGGTTCCTGGACGATGCTCACATTGAAGCCTTCCTTCACCAGGATATCGTAGACGCTTTTCCAGCCAGAGCCGTCCGCCCAAGCGCCGTGAACGAGAACGATATTTCGAATGGGACGCTGATCATTTTGTGCCTTTGTGTTCTGCGCCTCCGCGTACTGAGCGGAGAGTGCGGGGCACGATACGAGGAGTAGTGCAACGGAAACGAACTGAAGCATCTTTAGCAGGATTCGCATCACTACCTCCTATGAAGAGAGGGCGGGGACTAATCAGGACTCTTGCTTTTGCAACAACGCCGAATCAGCGCTTCTTCAAGTATCCAATTCGCTCAAGCACCGCGCCTACAACCAGCGGCAGGGCCACGGTGGCGTCGTCGAGCACTTCCGCGAATCGTCCGCCTTCCTCGGATGGCACAAATTTTCCCCACGATACGGCCTCTGTATACGTACTTCCCGACAGGCCGCCCCAATTCACGGGCTCAGGACAGATCCGTACGCCGTAGTTGTAGCGCTTCAGGGGAAGCTTTTCATAGCCGCGCCGCGCCAGCAATTCCGCATACACGCCGAACTGCTGCGCCCAGTTGCGCGGTACGCCTCCGCCAATCGTGAAAATTCCCATGCGCTTGGTGGCCAGCATAGTGGAAGCATAAAACTCGAAATCCTCGTACGGATCGAACCGAAGCAATCTCTGTCCCGCCTTCCTCCGCAATCGCTGGTGCAGCGCCACGTCAATCCCCAACTCGGAATCGGTGAACGCGGGCACAAACACTGGCACCTTGTGCTCGTAGCATGTCTTCAGGATTCCGCGCCCCTTCGTATGCTTCGAAAGATATTCGCCGATCTTCCGATTGATCTTCCAGCTGCACAGGACATCGTCCGCATCCCAGTTCTCCAGGATGTGCTGCATGGTTTCTTCCACGTGATCGAGATTCGTTTCCGGCTCGAGCGAGTCGTACACGCGGTTGTAGCCGGCCGCGAAAAGCTCGCGGTCATTCATCTTCTCGTCATAGCGATAGTGGTGTAGTCCCTCCGCTTCCACCAGGCCATGCGCCATCAGCGCGCCGGTTGAAACGATGGCTTTGATGATGCCGGCTTCGACCAAATCGCAGAAAACCAGCGCCATTTTCGCTACGGTCATAGCGCCCGATAGCGTCATCACGCCGAAACAGTCCTTGTCGCGAGCCATTGCTTCGAGAACATCCGCCGCGTCACCGATCTGCCGCGCGGTAAAGGCCGTCTGGCCCATGGCGCGCACAAGTTCATCGATCGTCCGGATTCGCGAGAGATCGAGAGGATAAATGGGGACGAGTTTGTCTTTGATCGGGTCGTGCAGGATTCGTCCTGTTGCACCCTTTTTCTTTGCCATTCCGCGTCCTCGCAGGTAATGTAGTTCTGTCCAGCCCGTCTCGCGCGAAAGTTTGTTCTCGCGCGCCTCATTGATAGTACAGATGAGGCATTCGTTCAAAGACAAATCTGTTAGGAACAAGTTTCACTGCTAACGTTGAATGTGAATTGCGTGTGAACGTGAATCCAGAGCGAGCCCAAAACCGACGATGACTCGATACACTCCCATGCCGCCCGAAAATTTCGGCGGCCTTCCTGACGAACATTCGCAATACGCAACATCCCGCGCCGTGATTTTTCCGGTGCCGCTCGAGCGCACCACTTCTTATGAACACGGGACGCGTAACGGGCCCGCCGCTATCCTGGCCGCGAGCCGGAACATGGAGCTTTACGACGAGGAACTCGAGCTTGAGCCCTACAAGGAGATCGGTATCCACACGCTTCCGGCTATCGACACCGCCGACGGCACGCTGGACGAAGTGATCACTGAAATTTTTACCGCTCAGATGGGTTTGCTCGACGACGATAAGTTCACCGTCGCGCTCGGCGGCGAACATTCGCTTACGCCTCCGCTTGTCTCCGCGACCGCGAAGAAATTCAAGAATCTCAGCGTGCTTCAAATCGACGCGCACGCTGATCTGCGCGACGAGTATCAGGGAAATCCAGCGAGCCACGCCTGCGCGATGCGCCGCGTGGTCGAAGTGTGCCCCGCCGTGCAGGTTGGCATTCGCTCGCTCTCCGTGGAAGAAGCGCAGGCGATTCCCCATCTGCGCACCAGCGTCTATTGGGCAAAGGATATCGCGCGCGCTCCCATGAAGAGCTGGATCGCAAAAGTTCTCGCCGACCTTAGCCCGAATGTGTACCTCACTATTGATCTCGACGGTTTCGATCCTGCGTTTGTTCCGGCCACGGGCACGCCCGAACCGGGCGGTCTCGACTGGATGCAGGTGACTTCCCTGATTCGCGCCGTCGCCGATCACAAGAAAATCGTGGGCATGGACGTCGTCGAGCTTCTGCCTCAACCGGGTGACCACGCGTCGGATTTCCTGGCCGCGAAGCTCGTCTACAAATGCCTCGGATATATTTTCTGCCAGCAGTAGCCTGTTGGTCCGCATCCAGCTATCCTATAGAGGAATCGCTTTCCCGACGCCAACCGGCAGCGGAATAATCTGCAGAGAAGTTATTTCAGAGGAGTTTCATGACAAGCTTCGCATTCGCCTCGTTTGCCTCAACTACCTTGGGCGCTGCAATCGTCACAGTTGCGAATCAAATCGACGAGCACACCGTTTACGTTCAAGTGACTTCGCCCGGCTTTATCGCCACGATTATCATCGGCCTGCTCGCCGGCTGGATCGCTGGCCATATTACGCGCGGCCGTGGATTTGGCTGTATCGTTGACGTAATTCTTGGCCTGATTGGCGCGGTGATCGGCCGTTGGCTCTTCATAAAACTCGGAATCGCGATCGCACCGTGGGGTTTCTGGGGCACGCTCGCAGCAGCCACCGTGGGCGCCGTTCTTCTTGTAGCCATTGCTCGCCTCTTCGCCGGCAGCAGGGATTGAACTGCCGCTTCATCCGTGTCATTCTGTTGTGCCAAGCATGCATTTCTGCAGCAGGGGCAAAGAATGTGGAAGACCCGCCCTGGGGGCCGTGCCCGCACGACGCGAAGCTATGCGCCGCCCATAAATCAAGAATGTCGGCCGCAGTCGAAAGAAAGATAAATTGAGCCAATCCTCGGTATGGGCCATCCCGCTCGGCGGGCTTGGCGAGTTTGGAATGAACATGCTCGTGGTGCGCACTGCCGACGACATCATCATCATCGATGCCGGGTTGATGTTCCCTGAGCAGGAGCTTCTCGGCGTTGACATCGTCATCCCGGACACCACTTACCTGAAGCAAAACAAGCGGCTGATCCGCGGCATCGTTCTGACGCATGCGCATGAGGACCATATTGGGGCGATTCCTTACATCATCGCCGATCTCGACGTTCCTATTTACGGTACTAAGTTCACGCTCGCGCTTGTGCGCAAGAAGCTCGAAGAGCACGGACTGCTCGACAAGGTTAAGCTCCACGAAGTGGCTCCGGGCCAGACGACTACTCTTGGCGCGTTTCAGATTGAATATCTGCATGTGACGCACAGCACGATCGATTGCGTGGCACTGGCCGTGCGCACTCCTCTCGGCGTGATTATTCACACCGGCGATTTCAAAATTGATCCGACGCCGGTGGATGGCAAGCCTTTCGACCTGCACGCCTTCGCGCGCTATGGGCAGGAAGGCGTGCTGGCGCTGTTTAGTGACAGCACCAATGTCGAACGGCCCGGATTCACGCCCTCGGAGCGCTCGGTCGTGGTGCGGCTGGAAGAACTGTTCCGCGCCGCGCCGCAGCGGATTATCGTTTCGTGTTTTTCGAGTTCGATTCATCGCATTCAACAGGTGATCGATCTGGCGCGGGTGGTCGGGCGAAAAGTGGGTTTCGTCGGCCGCAGCATGGTGGACAACATCGAAATCGCGCATGGCCTTGACAAGCTGCGCATTCCCGACGGCAGCGTGGTTCGCCCGCAGGATATCAAGGGCTTTGATCCTAAGCGCATCGTCGTGCTTGCGAGCGGGACGCAGGCCGAGCCGCTTTCGGCGATGTCGCGGATCTCCGTGGATAATCATCGCCTGATGAGTATCGCCGAGAATGACACTGTGATTCTTTCGGCGCGGCAGATTCCGGGCAACGAAAAAGCTATTTTTCGCATGATCGATCATCTTTTTCGGCGGCGCGTTCTGGTCTATTACGAAGGCGGGCGGTCTGCGCCGATTCACGTTTCCGGTCATGCTAGCCAGGAAGAGCAGAAAATCCTGTTGCAACTCTGCAAGCCGAAGTATTTCATTCCGCTGCACGGGGAATATCGGCATCTATTCCGGCATGCTGCGCTCGCCGAGCAGATGAATGCCGTCTCGGGCGAGATTTTTTTGCTTGAAAGCGGGCAGCCGATCGAATTCACGCCGGATGGCAGCGCGTATCGCCGCGAGCCTGTCACGGCGGGGCGCGTGTGCGTGGATTCGGGCTCGCTCGAGGAAATCGAAGAAGTAGTGATTCGCGATCGGCGCCATCTTGCCGAGGATGGGGTGGTGGTGCCAATCATCGCCATCGACAAGCACACGGGGCATCTGGAAGGGCCGCCTGAAATCGTGACGCGTGGGTTTTTGTCCGAGGATGGCCAGGAAATTCTCAGTAAAGCCCGCGACGTGATTTTGCGCACCGTGGAACAATCCACTGCCGAAGAAAAAACCGACTGGGGCGTGATTAAGGAAAAAATTCGCGCCGACCTGAAGCGCTATTTGAACAAGCAAACCTCGAAGCGACCGCTAATTTTACCGGTAATCCTTGAAGTCTAGTCATTTGCGATGCCTCATTGGCTGATATAATCTGTAAACATTAGGTTACCTTAGGGGAGGGATGGAGACGTGCCTCTGCCCGAAGCTGCTGACAATAGGCCGCTAGGTTTCATCCGCGCGCTGGCCGTGATTCTGCTTTCTGTTATTCTGGGCACCGCAGTTGGATTTATCGTCCACACAGCCTTTGGAGGATGGAAGCTTCTGGAATCACGGTGGGGATGGGTACTTTTGTCCGCGAGCATATGTTTCTTCATTCGGCTTGCTTTCAAACGGCTCGCCCCTGGGTCCTCGTTGGGTTTGAGTAAGATAGGCCTGTCCACCATTCCTGCCTGGACGCATCCAGCGATTTGGGTTTTCGCGTTAGTTTTTGCCTCGATGCAGTTTGGCCGGATTTCACAGCTCAACTGGATTGCGGTTGGGCACGCGGCCGGCTGGGCCACGATCGATTTTATCGGGATGTACGGCATCATGGTGGTCACATATTCGGGACTATTCCCGGCTAAATGGAAACGCGAAGTCTAACGGCGTCGTGGTTTAATGTTATTTCATGCCCGCGCCGAAGCCAGCACGCCAAACCGCGAAAATCGCATTGCGGCCGTATAACCCGGAAGATTTTGAATCGCTCTACGAAATCGATCAAGCGTGCTACGCGGCGGACGTCGCGTATTCTCGTCCCGAACTGCGCGCCTATTTGCGCTTCCCTGGAGCCGATTGTCTAATCGCCGCGATGCGGGGCAAGCCGGTGGGCTTCTGTCTCACTGCTCATCGCGAAAACCGCGGGCACATCATCACCATTGACGTGCTCGAAGCCTATCGCCGCCACAAAATCGGATCGCGCCTGCTTGAAGCGGTCGAATCGCGCCTGGCGAAATCGGGCGTGTGCGAAGTGATTCTCGAAACAGCAACCGAGAACGACTCCGCAATTGCCTTCTGGGAGAAGCATGGCTATCGTACTCGCGGCATCTGGAAGGGCTATTATCCCGGCGGCCGCGACGCGTACGCGATGATTAAATCGATTGCCTGATTTCTTCGCGACAAAATTATCGGGGGCACTTTGAACGATTACTTGCTGTCTCTCATCCTCGGGATCGTCGAAGGCCTCACCGAATTCATTCCCGTAAGCTCCACCGCTCATCTGCGTATCGCGGAATTTTTGCTGCACATCAATCTGAGCGACGGCTATTGGAAGATGTACACGATCGTGATCCAGCTCGGCGCGATTCTCTGTCTGCCGATTTATTTTCGCGAGCGGATTGCGAAATTTCTCTCCACGTTTTCGCGCGGCGAACGCGGCAATCGCACGATCTTCACGCATCCGCTCAGCCTGGTGATCATCGCATTTGTCGTCACCGCCATTCCTGCGTTCCTGCTCACGAAAATTATCGGGAAGCATCTGGAAAATCTCTACATCATGGGCATGAGCCTGCTGGTGGGTGGGATTGTGATGTGGTTCATTGACGCGATGAACTCACCCTCCGAAAAGGCGGGGCCTGAGGCGCCGTACAGCCGTATTCACACCTGGCATATGGAGGATATGTCGCTTGGCCAGGCGATTTGGATTGGCGCGTGCCAGATTCTCTCGGCGGTTTTCCCCGGCACTTCGCGTTCGATGTCCACGATTGCTGCAGGACAGGTGGCGGGAATGTCGCGCGCTTCGGCTCTGGAATTTTCGTTTTTCTTGTCAATTCCTACGATGGTCACAGCGACATGTTACGACCTGCTTAAATCCCTGCGCGGCAAAGGCGTCGAAAATCCCATCGGCGTCAGTCAAATTGATGCGCACGGCTGGATTGTCCTCGCCATCGGCTTCGTCGTTTCGTTCATTGTTGCTTACGCCTCGGTCGCCTGGTTTATGAACTGGGTCCGCACCCGCGGCTTCGTCCCCTTCGCTGTCTACCGCATCATTCTCGGCGCCGCCGTCCTTTACTGGGCCGCCCGCATCGCGATGTGACTTTTCCTCCCCCCTTTTGTGCACGCGCGCTCTTTTCGTCGCTGGAGTTCAGTTCAAGTGCGAACCTCTGCGTTACGCTTCATTGACTTAGTTTTATCCTCGCTCTAAACTTCCCGCGCATGCCAGACTCCCAGTCCTATCTCATCGGCCTCACCGTTTCGCATTACCGCATCGTCGAAAAACTTGGCGGCGGAGGCATGGGCGTCGTCTACAAAGCGGAAGACACCCGCCTCCACCGCTTCGTCGCGCTGAAATTTCTTCCCGACGAAGTTGCCAGCGATCCGCAAGCGCTCGGCCGTTTCCAACGCGAAGCGCAAGCCGCGTCGGCTCTGAATCATCCGAGCATCTGCACCATTTACGACATCGGCGAAGAAAACGGCAAAGCCTTCATCGCCATGGAATTTCTCGACGGCGCGACGCTCAAGCACGTCATCACCGGCAAGCCCATGGAGCTCGATCGCTTTCTCGATCTCTCCATCGAAATTGCCGATGCGCTCGACGCCGCGCACTCGCAAGGAATCGTGCACCGCGATATCAAACCCGCAAATCTTTTCGTCACGCGCCGCGGCCATGCCAAGATTCTCGATTTCGGACTCGCGAAACTGGTTCCCGCGCGGGCCGGCAGCACTCCCGTCGGAGCTCCTATGGCGGAAAGCGTCAGCGTTCTCACCGGTGCCACCGTCGCAGCCGACGAGATGTTCACCAGCCCAGGAACCGCCGTTGGCACTGTTGCCTATATGTCGCCCGAGCAAGTCCGCGGCAAGGATCTCGATTCGCGCAGCGATTTGTTTTCATTTGGAACCGTTCTCTATGAAATGACCACGGGCGTCCTTCCCTTCCGCGGCGAAACTTCCGGCGTAGTCTTCGAGTCGATCCTGAATCGCCTTCCGCCTCCGGCCATGCGTCTGAATCCCGACGTGCCGCCGCGCCTGGAAGAAATTCTTCATAAAGCACTCGAGAAAGATCGCGAGATGCGCTATCAGTTCGCAGCCGAAATGCGCGCGGACTTGAAACGCCTTCGCCGCGAGGCCGATTCCTCCGGCCGTGTTTCGGCCAGCGTGGACACGCAATCATCCGGCTCCACTGCCATTCCCGCATCCGGCTCGGCGCCCGTCGCCGCGGCTCCAATCTCCTCCGCGTCCGTTCGGGCGGCATCCGGTTCCAGTTCCACCGTGCGGCAGGTTGCAGCGCAGCACAAATTGGGGCTATCGCTCACCTCAATCATTGTTCTCGCATTGATTGCCGCGGCTGGTTACGGCGCATACGCGCTCTTTTCGCGGAAGGCCCCAAATTCGTACGAAAGTTTCACGGTCATTCCCGTCACCGATACCGGCAAAGCCTCCGAAGCCGCCATCTCGCCCGACGGCAAATACATCGCCAGCATTCAGCTGGACGCTGGTCAGCAGAGTATCTGGCTGCGTAACGTCCCCACCAAGAGCAACACGCAAATCGTCGCGCCCACCGACGATCGCTACGACGCGGTCACCTTCTCGCCCGACGGGAACAGCATCTACTTCTTGCGTCGCGAGCGCGACGAAATTGACGTCGACAGCCTTTATCGCCTGCCCGTTCTCGGCGGAGCTCCCGAGCGGGTGATTCACGATGTAGACAGCAACATAAGCTTCTCTCCGGATGGCGCCCACTTCACTTTCATCCGCTACAAGCGCAGTGAAGGCGAAGGCGATCTGATGATTGCCAGCGTGGATGGGAGCGGAGAGAAGATGCTCGCGAAGCAAACCGCGCAGATCTCTTCTCCGCGATGGTCTCCCGATGGAAAAATAATCGCCGCGGTCGAGCCGCTCACCGAAGACGCCAGCACCACCACGATTGAAACTTTCGACGCCTCCAGCGGCCAGAAATCGGTGCTACTGAAATCGGGGATGCTCCTTGATTCTCTCGCTTGGCTTCCGGATGGGCATGCTCTGCTTGTGCTGGCCGCTGACGCCACGTCGAACTATAACCGCAGGCAAATTGGTATGGTTTCCTATCCGAAAGCGGAATATCGGGCGGTGACGAAAGATACCAACAACTACCTCAGCATCAGCCTTCCGGCCGACGGAAAATCCATCGCCACAATCCAATCCCAGCCGCACGGCGCGGTGCAAGTGTCCTCCTACGACGGGAAAACTTCCAGCGGACCCACCACTGTTAGCGAACGCCCTCCCTCATTCGCGTTCACGTGGGGTTCGAACGACAAGCTTCTCCTCGAACAAGAGAACGGAATTTTCAGCATGAACGCAGACGGTTCCAATCGCGTTCCGCTTCTCCACGACGATTTCCCCTCTTTCGATCCCATCTCCTGCGACAACGGCCGCTACATCATTTTCTCTTCCGCTCTTCGCGGAGGAAAATCCGCGGTCAACGTCTGGCGGATGGACTCAAGCGGGGGGAACTTGAAGCAACTCACCTTCGGGGCTTACGACAATCCCGCGATGTGTTCGCCGGACGGCAAGTGGCTCATCTTCTCCGGCCTTGTGGGCGGTAAGTTCATTGCACAAAAGGTTTCCGTGGACGGCGGAGCGGCCACCACTCTTTCCGATAACATACTCACCTGCGGCTGCATCAACGTGTCTCCCGACGGCAAGGATCTCGCCTTCCAGACTCAACTTGTCACCGGAGGTCCAATCGTCATCAAGATTCTGGATTTCGCCACTCTCAAACCCATCAAAACGATGGAGCGCGATCCCCGTGCAGGAGGCGAAATCCGCTACACCGCCGACGGCAAAGCCATTGGCTACTATATCCGCGAAAAAGGCCAGTACGCGCTGTGGATCGCTCCAGTGGATGGCTCGCCCGGCCACGTCGTCACCGGTTTCACTCCCGAGCGCATCCTCGATTTTCACTGGAGCCCCGACGGGAAAAAGCTAGCCCTCCTCCGCTTCCACCGCGATAGCGACGTAGTCCTTCTCCGCGAATCCGCAGCCACTCACTAGAGCGGTTTTCAGACATGGGGAGTGCGGTTTGTCCTCAGCGGGGCCGAAGGGCGCTTGCCGCCGCTTTTTCTTGGCTCGGCGACAGGGCACGCAACTCTAGACGTTCGTTGGCCGCCGATGGTAACCTTCCGCGCCTAACTTCGCACGCAAGGCTCTTTCGGCACGCCAGGATTGCACTCGATGGAATCTGATCCGAAAAATGCAAGCAACGCGCCGCACGGTCTGCGTACGCTCGCGCAGCCAGTAGCCGCGCCGCTGAGTCGCGCTGCAATATTCCTTGTGGTGGCTTTGAAGCCCCAGTCTGAAGTTCGCGCCGCCGTGCGGTCATTCTGCGGAGATCTCGCCGGATTGACGCGGGCGGTGGAAGCACGCGATTTCGACGCAGGGCTTTCTTGCATCATGGGTATCGGTTCCGACGCCTGGGACAGGCTCTTCGGCTCACCGCGCCCTGCGATGCTGCATCCCTTTCGTGAAATTCGTGGCGACAAACATACGGCAGTTTCCACGCCGGGCGATTTGCTCTTCCACATTCGCGCCAAGCGCATGGATTTGTGCTTCGAATTAGCAACGCAACTGATGGCGCGCCTTGGAGACGCTGTCACCCCTGTGGACGAAGTACAAGCTTTCCGCTATTTCGACGACCGCGATCTGATCGGCTTTGTCGACGGTACGGAGAATCCGCGCGGGCAGGCGGCCGTCGACGCGGTTGTAATCGGTGACGAGGACCCGGCATTCGCAGGCGGCAGCTACGTCCTCGTGCAGAAATACCTGCACGACATCAAAGGGTTGGGACTTACTTTCCACGGAAGCGCAGGAAAAAATCATCGGCCGCAAGAAATTATCCGACATCGAATTGGACGATTCCGTGAAACCGACTTCAGCGCACAACGCTCTCACGTCCATCACCGAAGACGGTAAAGAGGTAAAAATCCTGCGCGACAACATGCCATTCGGCCGCCCCGGCCAAGGTGAATTTGGCACCTACTTCATCGGCTACAGCCGCTCGCCCCGCACCATCGAGCAGATGTTAGAAAACATGTTCATCGGCCGCCCGCCCGGCAATTACGATCGCCTTCTCGACTTCAGCCGCGCCGTCACCGGCAATCTCTTCTTCGTTCCCTCCTCCACATTTCTCGATGCGGTAGAGTCAGACTAGCTGGTCCCCTGTTTCGTCGGGTCTTCGGGCGCAACGCTTACTATTGCGAGCGTCGAAATGGGCGTGGCATCGCAGATTCGGCCACACGCGCTCGAAAGATCCCTCGATTTTGAGATTGGCGGTAGAATCGGAATGCCCTCAGAGAACATCCTAATTAGAGCGGTAGAAATACAGCTAACTGTCATCGCAAGGAGGAGCTTATGTACGTCATTACTGGTGCCACAGGAAACACGGGAAGCGTAATCGCCGAGAAACTTTTGGCTAAGGGAGAGAAAGTGCGCGTCATAGGCCGTGACGCGAAGCGCCTGGAACGATTCACAAACAAGGGCGCGGAACCATTCATTGCCGACGCGAGTAGTGCGGATGCGCTGACGAAAGCATTCGCCGGTGCGAAGGCGGTATACGCGATGATTCCGCCTGACATCGGTGCCGCAGATGTTCGCGCGTACCAGGAGCAGGTGAGCGACGACTTGGCCGCCGCAATCACGAAGAACGGCATAAAGCACGCCGTCGTGCTAAGCAGCGTCGGTGCGGACAAGCCAGATAGAACCGGCCCCGTGGTTGGACTTCATTCTCTCGAGAAAAAGCTCGACGGCATCGCGGGACTGAATGCTCTCTATCTGCGAGCCGGTTATTTCATGGAAAACCTTCTACCGCAGGTGGGCGTGATCCAGTCCTTCGGAGTGATAGCAGGGCCCGTGCGTCCGGATCTGCCTTTGCCGATGATCGCGACGCGCGACATTGGCGCCGCAGCCGCCGAGGCGTTGCTGAAACTTGATTTCACCGGGAAGCAGCGGCGTGAGCTACAAGGACCTCGTGATGTGACCTACGATCAGGTCGCGAAAATAGTGGGCGCAGCGATTGGCAAGCCTGACCTGAAATATATGCAAATGCCTGCAACGCAATTGAAACCTGCGTTGGTGCAGATGGGGATGTCGTCCAACATGGCAGACCTGCTGCTCGAAATGGCGGAGTCGCTCAATTCGGGCTACATGAAAATGCTCGAACCGCGTTCACCCGCGACTTCGACTCCGACGACTCTCGATACTTTCGTCGCCGAAGTTTTCGTCCCGGCGTATCGCGGCAAGGCGGCTGGGGCTTAGTCCCAACATCGCGTCCTTTGGGCATCGCGTTCTGACCGAGCGCGATGCCTGCAGGACTCTGGAAATCCGCTCGCAGTTTCCAACAGCACCGATGTCCTTGACTTCTCGGTGCCCGGCTCGCTATAAGATAGCCCGGATTGGCGCAGTCATCGGCCAATGTTCCCGTAATTCCCCAAATCTGGATCCGCATGAATTTACTCGGCATTGCACTGCTACTCTCATCGCTGCTGCCGATCCCAGCCGCCGCCCAGGACGTAGGTACTGTCACCTTCATCGAAGGCTCGCTGCGAATCATTCGCGGGACAGCCGTGTTGCAAGCATGCGGAAGGAACCCGCCTGCAGGCAGGGCGATATCATCGAGAGCTGCTGAGAAGGGATTCGCGCAATTGGAATTTGCCGGCGGCGCGATTGTCGCCGCTCGGCCCTTCGAGCCGCATGTACGTCTTCGGCACGGCGCGGGAGGAAAGCCCGGGGGGAGTGCTGGATCTGAACTGATTCTGTTGAGCGGCTGGCTGAAGGGTCAGTCGGACGCCCACGCTGGCTCATATCGCTATGAAAGCCCCATGCTCGCTGCGACGACAGGAAATGGCACCGTCGTTTTTCATAGCGAGCGAAGACGGGCTGCGAAGTTTTTGTCGAGGCCGGCTCGGCCGCAATCGCCGAGGTGAGCTCTAGCGGGAACGTAGGCAAGCCGACCACCGGGAACTACCGGCCAATTTTTCTCGCGCCATCAGGGCAAGAGCGTTGTCAACGCTTCGCGCCCCAGCGCTGCCTTCGTCGAAGCAATGCCGGCGTCGTTTCGAGATACTCTCCCATCGCGCCTCGCTCACTTCACTGGCAAGCCTATCGAGCCAAAGGTGCAGCATCCGGTCTCGTACGCCGAAATTCAGGCGTGGCTCACGATGCCTTCGGCGTGGAGAAGAGGCTTTGTGGACCGCTTCGAGCCGCGATTGAAGGATCGCCGAATTCCGAAAGCAACTTGGAAGCTCATGAGGCCGAATATCCGGAATGGCGGCCGGTATTGCATCCGGAGTCGCAACCACAAGCAGAATCCGCCGCCTGCGGCAATCGAATTCCGAGTCTCCGCATTCGAGGATGTGAAGATGAAACTTCTGGTGAAATTCAATTTGGTGCTCTGCATCGTGTTCGCGGCGGGCTTCTTGACCGCCGGTTACGTCTGCAATCGCCTTCTGCAGCAGAATGCCAAAGCTGAAATCATGGAGAACGCGCGAATCATGATCGAAGCCGCGATTGCGGTGCGGACTTACACCGCCACGCAGATCAAGCCGCTGCTCGAAACACAAATCAAATACAGCTTCCTGCCGCAGAGCGTCCCCGCCTATTCGGCAAATTCCTATTTCGGCCAGCTGCAAAAGAAATTCCCGGATTATTCCTACAAAGAGGCGACACTGAACCCGACGAATCCCGTGAATCGCGCCACCGACTGGGAAGCCGATCTCGTCGAGGAATTTCGTAAATCGCACGACAAGAAAGAAATCGTCGGGCGAGCGCGACACTCCGAATGGCAGAACGCTATTTATCGCGCGCCCGATGGCTGTCTCGAGCATGGCCTGTCTTTCCTGCCACGATACGGCTGAGGACGCTCCGCGAACGATGGTCGAGCGCTACGGCAGCGCGAATGGTTTTGGATGGAAATTGAACGACATCGTGACGGCGCAGATTGTTTCAGTGCCGACGCAAGTGGTCCTTCAGCGAGCCAGAAATGTATTTAAGACATTCATGATCTCGCTGGCCGCGGTCTTTGGAATCCTGCTGCTCGCGATGAACGCGCTTCTGATCTTCATCGTCATCCGCCCCGTGAATCGGTTGTCCGGCATGGCCAGCAGCGTGAGTTTGGGAAATTCAGAAATCAGCGAGTTTCCTGTGTCAGGCAAGGGACGAAATATGCAGAGCTGGCGCAATCTTTCAATCGCATGGCCAGAAGCCTGCTCGAAGCGATGAAGTTGCTCAAGACATGACAGCTATGAGCTTGCCTATGCGCGGGCGGTTCCGAAAGTAAATCGTAGGCGCTGGCCGAGAAGGCGAGCGACTCTCGTTACGCTGATAAGATCCGGTGAATCCAGCCTCCAGAAGAAACGCGAACGCTCGGGATCGTCTTTGAGATGTTCGCGCAAGAATGAGATAGAGCGATCCGCAAATTATCGGCGCGCTTCACCGCTCGCTCGGTCAGCACCCGAGAGATCGGGCCCACGTATCGCGCCAGCAATTCGGCCGCCGCCGGATCGAATCTGGAGTCAGCTCCTCTTCGCGGCGCAGCTGCCGATGATTGCGACCTCTCCTCGCGCTCCTGAACCTTCTCCCCGGATTGAATCTGCGCAAAGCCTCTAAGCAGCTCATCTTTTCGCGCAAGGAAAGCGTCCCGATCTTTTTTCGACGGAAGCCTCGCTGCGAGCAGCGCAAACATCTCTTTCGTATCCTTGCGACTCCGCCGCGGTCCGTTGAACGATAATGCCCGCCATCGGGCCCAGAAAAGTGGCGAGATACTTTTCGATAGGCTTCAGCGCCTCGTGCTCTTTTTCTTTCCTCTCGATCTTTACCTTGGAGCTCGAGGATATCGGCTTCGACGCCGCCGGAGTTCTCGATGCGGAATCGCTCGACGCCGCTGGAGCGTATCGGCAGGCAATTCCGTCGGCCGGCGAAGTCGGATCGGCTTCAGGAATCGGCGCTCGCTCAGAAGAATCGACGTGACGGTCGCGCAACACTCGCTGCAATTCCGCGCGCATGTCGGCGGCGTGCTGGAAACGCAGCTTGCGGTCCTTCTCGAGCGCCCGGTTGATGATGTGTTCGAGCGCCGCCGGCAAATCCGGATTCAACCGCACCGGCGCACCGGCGCACGGTGAAGAATCGCGTCGGTGATCGAGGCCGGAAGTCTCGCCTCGAAATGGCAGCGTACCGGTGGCCATTTCGTAGATCACCACGCCGAAACTGAATAGATCCGTGCGCGCATCGAGATCCCTCCCGCGCACCTGCTCGGGTGACATGTACGCCACAGTGCCTAGAGTGGTCCCGGGGCTCGTGAGTCCTCAGGAGTGACGCTTGCGGTTGCGAGCGTTGAGACATGCGGAGGTTCCACGATCCTGCGAGACCCGACCGGCGTCAGCTTGGCCAGACCGAAGTCCAGAATTTTTGCGTGGCCGCGCTTGGTGACAAAAATATTGGCCGGCTTGATATCGCGATGCGTGATGCCTTCGGAGTGCGCCGCGTCCAGCCCCTCCGCCACTTCGATAGCCACTTCGAGCAAGTGATCGAGCGGCATCGGCTTGGCCGTGACTGTGTGCTTCAGCGTCACGCCGTCCAGGAATTCCATGGCGATGAATGGTTGGTTTTGATGCTGCCCGATTTCGTAGATCGTGCAGATGTTGGCGTGATTCAGCGCCGAAGCAGCGCGGGCCTCGCGACGGAAGCGCTCGAGAGCCTGCGAGTCGCGGGCGACGTTCATCGGGAAGGAATTTCAGCGCGACGAAGCGGCCGAGCTCGGTGTCTTCGGCCTTGTACACGACACCCATGCCGCCGCCGCCAGCTTTTCGAGCACGCGGTAATGCGAGATGGTATTGACCACTGAGCGGGTGAGACTCGGCCATTGGGCGCACATCTTAGGTGCGCTCTGAACCCGAAGTCAATGAAAGTACGAGCCGAAACAGGCTGCGAATCGCGAAATTTGCTCGATCATAAAATCCCCGAAATTTCGGAAGCTGGTGCGCGCGAATCTTCCGCCAATTTATTGACTTAGTTTTATCCTCGCTCTAAACTGCATCCCCGATGCCCGAACCCACCCCCCTCGAAGGCCGTACTTTCTCGCACTATCGCATCCTTGAAAAACTTGGCGGCGGTGGAATGGGCGTTGTCTTTCGCGCCGAAGATACAAAACTGAAGCGCTTCGTCGCCCTGAAATTCCTGCCCGACGATGTCACCAAAGATCCCTTGGCCCTCGAGCGTTTCCGCCGCGAAGCGCAAGCCGCCTCCGCGCTGAATCACCCGAATATCTGCACGATTCACGATATCGACGAGGACAACGGCATCCCCTACATCGCGATGGAGCTGCTCGAAGGCGTCACGCTCAAGCATCGCATCAATGGCCAGCCCGTCCCGCTCGATCAGCTTCTCGAAATCGGCATCGGTGTTCTCGACGCGCTCGAAGCCGCCCACGAACGCGGCATTGTTCATCGCGACATCAAGCCCGCGAATCTCTTCGTCACCGATCGCGGCCGCGCCAAAGTTCTCGATTTCGGCCTCGCCAAACAAGTGGCCGGACGCGCCGTCGCCGAAACTGTTACCGCCGGCGGAGTCCTCGATACCGATCCGAATCTCACCAGCCCCGGCATGGCGCTTGGCACTGTCGCCTACATGTCGCCCGAGCAGGTGCGCGGCGAAAAGCTCGACGCGCGCTCTGACCTTTTTTCTTTCGGCCTCGTGCTCTACGAGATGGCCACCGGCCAGCAAGCGTTCTCTGGAAATACCACCGGCGTGATTTTTGCCGCGATTCTCGAGCGCGAGCCCGTGCCCCCCGCGCGCCTGAATCCCGCGCTGCCCGCCGAACTCGACCGCATCATCGGCAAGGCGCTGGAAAAAAATCCGCGGCTGCGCTATCAGACCGCGCGCGACATGGCCTCTGACCTGGAGCGCCTGAAGCGCGACACCAGCTCGGGCCGCTCCGCTCAAGTGAAATATGTCGAGCAGCCCGGCTCAGGTTCCACGCCGGCGGTTAGCGTGGCGGCTTCAGTTCCGCAATCAAGCGCGCAATCGGCAGTCGCGCCCGGTTCATCCGCAAGCTACGCTGCTTCCGCTGCCCTGCCCGCCGTCGCACGCGGCGCAAGCGGCTCAGGTTCCGTCGCCGTCCAAGCGGCGCGCGAGCACAAGGGAAAACTGATCGCTCGGCGCCATCGCCGCGCTCGCGGTTCTTGCCGTGGCTGGCTACGGCGTCTTCTCCATGTTTCGCGGCAAAGCCGCGATGCCCTTCCAGAATTTCACCATCACGCAAATCACCAATACCGGTAAATCCGTCAATGCCGCCATCTCCCCCGACGGCAAATACGTCGTCAGCGCCATCGCCGATAATGGCCTTCATAGCGTCTGGCTTCGCAACGTCCCCACTTCGAGCGACACGCAGGTCCTTCCCCCCGTGCCGCGCAGCTACAACGGTTTTACTTTTTCTCCCGACGGAAACTACATCTACTTCAGCCGCACGGAAAATACCGTTGAAACCGTTCGTTTCATCTATCGCATTCCCGTCCTCGGTGGCGCGCCGCAGGTCGTCGCGAAGGACGTGGACTCGAATGTTTCGTTCTCTCCAGACGGCAGCCTCATCACCTACGTTCGTCAGAATGATCCCGAAGTTGGCAAATATCATTTGCTCATCGCCAACGCCGATGGCTCCGCCGAGCATTCTCTCGTGATCGGCTCCACCGACGACGCGCCTACCAGCGTAGTGTGGTCTCCCGACGGGAAATTGGTTGCTGGCGCGGTGTTTCATAACGATCGCGGCCTTACTTCGCTCGAAGCCGTGCAGGTCGCTTCCACCCCAGCGGACGCCCACTGGCAGCCGCTCGCCTCGGTGAAGGCCAGCGTCGTCACCGATCTCGCCTGGCTCCCGGACATGCGCGGTTTGCTGATTTCGCATCTTGGTCGCGAGTCCGGCTATAGCCGCAATCAGATTGCCTATGTCGCGCTGCCTTCCGGCGAAACCACGGCCATCACCAAGGACACGAACAACTATTCCAACCTGAGCCTCTCCGCCAACGGCAAGACCATCGCCACCTCGCAGCAAAAAGCGTCCCGCACCTTTTACCTTCTGCCAGCCGACGGTGGCGGCGCCAATGCTTCTCCGCGCCCCATCTTCGAGCAGGAGCGCGACATCGCCAATTTTGCATGGGCCGGTAACGAGCAGATCGTCGTCTCTGAGGCTGATAAACTCGTTCGGTTTTCGCTCGACGGAAAATCTCGCGCCGTCCTCGCCAGCGATCCCAATGCGTTTCTCAATGCGCCCGAAACGTGCTCCGCGGTGGCCGCAGGTTCCGACGCTGCCGAATCGCACCGCATCGTCTTCGCCTGGGCTGGCCATGCCGAGAATGCCACCGGCCGCAGCATCTGGCGCGTCGACCTCGACGGCTCGAATCTCAAGCAGCTCACCACCGGACACGGCGATCAGGATCCCAGCTGCTCATCCGATGGCAAGTGGGTCTATTTCATCAACAACAATCCCGACCGCATTCGCCGCGTCTCGATTGATGGCGGCCCGGTGGAAGACGTGCCCGGCACCACGATTCCCAATACGATTTACGGCGGTTTTGCCGCGCACCTTTCCCCCGACGGATCGAAGCTCGCCTTCGTTCTCACGGAAGCCTCAGAGGCGATGATCTCCCCGGGAACTCCGAGCGACGAGAAAATCGCGCTCGTCACTCTCGATCCCGCCTCCAAGGGCGCGCGCCAGCTCATTACGCCCAATCCGCACATCACCGGCAGCGTCCATTTCACGCCTGACGGCAAATCGCTCGCTTACGCCGTCCGCGAAAATGGCGTCGACAACGTCTGGGTCCAGCCCATCGACGGCGGCCCCGGCCACTACATCACCAAGTTCGCTTCCGAACAAAGCCGCGGCGGCTTCGCCTGGTCCCCCGACGGCAAAACCCTCGCCATCCTCCGCGGCCGCCTCGATTCCGACGTGGTGCTGCTCCGCGACACAGGCTCCGCCCGCTAACAATTCTCCGCCGTCTCATTTGGAGTGCGACGGTATTGGCGGCGACGGCGCATGCGCCTACTTTGTCGATCTCGACGAAAAACGATTTTGTGAGTTCGGCAACGGAAGCCACATTCCGCATGATTTTGAGTTTTCTTTCATCAGCCACTTAATACCGGGAAAGCAGCATAATCGTCGCTTTCCAGACGCAAGCATGTCGCAAGCTTTCTCGATCCGGCGCCTGCGCGTTTCCGCTTGCTTGGCTGAGCTTATCGAGAAAATCCAGTCCCGCCGCGCCATTGGTGTGATATCCGCCCACACGGCCTGCGCCAGCGGGGCGGCTGCCAGGGCTTTGCGTAGATCCATTGGCACCCTGATCTCCGGTTCTTCTCCGGCCCGCGTAATCTCCACCGTTACCGTGTCTCCAGCGTCTGCGCCTGCAGCATCGTGCATGGCTTTGTTGACCTTGAGCCAGTGACTTCCTTTGCCGTTTGGTTCGAGAGCGGCTCGAAAAGGGAAGCCATTGATCGTTCCCTCCACCATCGTCATGCCTCGTGATGGAAGCTTCGCACTCGCGTTCTTGGGCAGGGTTAGAAGGGTCCACGATCCAGTCTTTTCAGTTGCCTCAGGCCGAAACAACTTGGCACTGAAGCGAATCGTTGACTTGGTTTGCTTTCAGCTTGGCATTTCTTTCGAAATCCGAAAGGCGCTCAGTCGCCTACCAACAGTGTGGGCATTTTCTAGATTTTCTTCCCGCACAGCTGGTTTGCAAGCCTTTTGTCCAATCCGCCCCGGTCCTGGCGCGATAGCCTATTGGACACACATCCACGAATTACCTGATTTGCTTTCTCCCGTGCTTTGTTATAGTTCGCGGGTCACTCGCGAGGCTCGCCGTTCGAGGCGAGCGCTTTTGGGCTTCCGCGCGACAGCGCCCGCGCCGCCCAGATTCGAGCGAGCTGCCTTCCCTTTTGCTTTCCCTTCGGGTTCCTTTGTGTCGGGATTCGGGGGTATTCTTGTCGAGCGATAGGTTTCAATCGAGCTGTTGCCCAAGCGACGGTTTCAAGTGGGGCCGCTGCCCGAGCAACGGGTTTCAAGGTCGGAGCCGCAGCGGTGCGACGGGTTTCAAGGTGGGAGCCCCCTGCTTTAGCAGGGGGAGCTGGACTTCAGTCCAGCGAAGAAGCAGGCGAGTTAGGAATGGCTTTAGCCATCGGAATTTCGGGTGCGCGTGCTTCGAGGCGAGCCCCCAATGCCTAGCGCTAAAGCGCAGGATCACAGTGGGAGTTTTTTCGGAGCGCTAAGTGCTCCTCCCCTGCATGAATGCGGGGGCTCCCATTAAAACCAATTGCATCGATAGGATGAAGTGTTCCTCAAGGCCAAAGGAGAAGTAAGTGCGCATCCTTACACCGACCGAGAATAAACGCATTAATGAGATGATCGGCTTCGTCGGGCTGAGCTTGGCGGTGCTGCTCGCGCTCAGCTTGCTTTCTTACTCGCCGCACGATGCGTCGTTCAACGTGGCTGCGCGAGCGCCTGCGTCGGGACCGGCACGCAACTGGATTGGTCCGGTGGGCGCTCATATCTCCGATCTCTTCTTCCAATTCTGCGGGTTCAGCGCGTTTTTGTTTCCGGTGGCGATGTTTCTGGTGGCGATGCGGTGGTTCCGGAGCCAGTTACTCGAGGCACCGGTGGCGAAATTGATCGGGTCGGCGATGGTGCTTTCGTCGTTTTCCGCGGGAATGGTGCTGCTGCATTTTCCGGATGTGCGCGGAGCGCTGCCCTCTGGCGGATTGCTGGGAACCGTGCTGGCCCAGGGTCTGCGTGCTGCGTTTAATCCGGTTGGCGCGCTGCTGGTAACGTCCATCACTTTTTTCACGGCGCTATTTCTCACCACGAGTTTCTCGCTTCGCGCAGCTGGTGCATGGCTGAAAAAGCCCACGAATCCCGAGGGAATCTTCGGCAAGCTTTCGACGCGAGTGAAGGATTGGCGCGAGGAGCGCGAATCGCAGCGCCTGAAGAAGCGTGTAGAGGAGATCAAAATTGCCGGGCGTCCCGCCGTGGCGCCACAACGCGTGTCAGCCTCGGCGCGCGAATCGCTTCCCGCTGTGGATGAGGACGAAGAAGAGGAAGATCACTCCCCCGACACCGATCTGGATCTCGATGCGCGTGTCGCTCCCGGCCCCGCCGTGATCAAGTTCCACGAGCAGGAGCGTGTCTCGGGGCCTCCGCCCAAAAAGAGCACGCGGGAACCCAAGATCGCCCAAGGCAAGACCGCCTACCGGCTCCCCTCCCCCAGCTTGCTGCAGGCAGCCGAACGCGGCGAGAAAATGACGGAGAGCGAGCTGAAGGAATATGCCCGCGCGATCGAGCTCAAGTGCCAGGAATTCGAAGTAAACGGGCAGGTGACGCAGATCAATCCCGGCCCGGTGGTGACCACGTTTGAATTCAAGCCCGAAGCGGGCATCAAATACAGCCGCATTACCGGCCTAGCCGAAGATCTCTGCCTCGCCCTGCGCGCCGAGTCCATCCTGATCGAACGTATTCCCGGGAAATCGACGGTCGGGATCGAAGTGCCGAATCCGCATCGCGAGACGATTGCACTTCGCGACATCGTCGAGGCGCCGGAGTTCAGCCATTCGCCTTCAAAGCTCACGATGCCGCTGGGCAAGGATCTAATCGGCAGGATTCGCGCTGCCGATTTGACGCAGATGCCGCACTTGCTGATTGCAGGCTCGACTGGAACGGGCAAGAGCGTCTTCATCAATTCCCTGCTAATGGGCATGCTGTACAAGGCGACGCCAGAAGAATTGAAACTTGTTCTAGTCGACCCGAAGCAGGTGGAATTGGGAATTTATTCTGATATTCCACACCTGCTGACGCCCGTGGTCACCGATGCGAAAGTGGCGGCGAATGTCCTGCGGAATGCAACGCGCGAGATGGAGCGGCGGCTGAAGATGCTGGCCGGGCGCAGCGTGCGGAATATCGCGCAGTACAACCAGACATTCGAGAAGGGCCACTCGCTTTCGCTTTTCGAAAATTCGGAGGAAGAAGAAGCGAAGCCGCTGCCCTACGTGGTGATCGTGATCGACGAATTGGCTGACTTGATGATGGTGGACACGAATGGCGTCGAAGAATCGATCACGCGGCTGGCGCAGATGGCGCGCGCCGTGGGCATTCATCTGATTCTCGCCACTCAACGGCCATCGGTGGACGTGATTACCGGGTTGATCAAAGCGAATTTCCCGGCGCGCATTTCCTTCCGCGTAGCCAGCAAGATTGACTCGCGCACGATTCTCGATGCGAACGGTTCCGAATCGCTGCTCGGCAAGGGCGACATGTTGTATTTGCCGGCAGGCTCGTCGAGGCTGCACCGCATTCACGGGCCGTACGTGCACGAATCGGAAGTGACGGCTGTATGCGAATTCTGGCGCGAGCAGGCCAAAGCGATTTATAACGAAGAGCTGCTCAAGCCGCCGCGCGATGAAAATTCCGCAAAGGGCGGAGGCGACGAAGCGGGCGACGGCGAGGATGTGGACGACGAGCTTTACCAGGATGCCGTGCGCGTGGTATGCGAGATGGGCCGCGCTTCCACTTCTACATTGCAGCGTCGCTTGCGCGTGGGCTACGGCCGCGCGGCGCGGCTGATCGATTTGATGGAGAAGGACGGAATCGTAGGGCCCCCCGATGGCGCAAAGCCTCGCGAGGTGCTGAAAGCAAAAGGTTGGATGAAGGAATTCGACGACTCGATGAAGTAGCTGCTGATTCTCAGAACGCTTTGCTTTGCCTTAGCGACGCCGTAAAAACTCAAACGACCGGTAGATCCACTTGAACCGTGGTGCCCGAGCCCGTTGAAACAATTCGAAATTTTCCCCGCTGCTCTTGCACTCGGTGCTTCATCCCGGTCAAACCCAGGCCAAGATGCGCGCCGTCACCGTTGAACTCTGCCAGCTTCCCCTTGGGAATGCCAATTCCGTAGTCATGAACGCGCAGCCCCACTTGATTGCCGTCATATTTTAAGATTACTTCCGCAGCGGAAGCTTTGGCGTGACGATGAATGTTCGTCAGACTTTCCTGCAGCACGCGAAACAGAGTTAGCTCGGTGGCCTGACTCAAGCGCCGCTTTTCGCCTTTGACGTCGAAGTTCACGTTGATGCCAGTGCGCTTCGAGAAGCCTTCGACGAACCATTCCGCCGCCGAAGCCAGGCCGACTTCGTCGAGCAGAGGCGGGTGCAGCAGGTACGACATGGTGCGCGCGCCATTCAGGCTCTCGGACAGAATCGCTGCCAGATCAGTGATGACCTCGTCATTCGGGTGATTCGTGAGATGAGTGTCCGCGAGTATCTTGGCGGCGCTGAGGCTTTGTCCGAGGCCGTCGTGCAGCTCTCGCGCGATGCGGCGGCGCTCTTCGTCCTGTGCTTGCAGAAGTTGGATGCTGAGCCTGCGAGATTTTTGCTCCTCGTTGGTGCGCTCTTGAAGCTCCTGCTCCAGCCGTCGATAGTGTTCCCAGATCAGAAAGATGGCGAGAAAGAACGCTGCGATCAGCAGGATTACCGTGAAGCGGAAGAGTCTTGCAGCCAAGGCTCTCCGCTGGTTGAGGAGAATCTGCTCGGCATTATTGATCTCATCGGAGATTGCTGCGCCTCGGACGGCCGAACCGACGATATCCGACGTCAATTCGGATTGCCGGGCCTCGTTCTTGATCCCCGACTTCGCAATTTGGATGCTTTCTTCGCTGTCGGTGAGTCTTTCGCGCGTGACCGCTTCCAGGCTTTGGCAACGCTGCAGTTGTTCCTGGTTATCACGCAGCAAGGTCTTGACGCGCGCCAGGTTTGAGATGACGCCTTCACGGGCGGCTTTGAAATCCTGAAGGAATTGCGGGTCGCTACTGCTTACGAAGAAGCTGCGCGAACGCCCGGCTTTGGCCACGTCCTTTTCGACGGTATCCAGAGCCAGCTGCACTTCGAAGGTGTGTTGCACCCAGCGCGCGCTTTCGTAAAGACGGTAAATCATCCAGCCTGCGGCGAGGGCGCTGAAAAGCAGCAGGGCCAAGGCGGAAAGGAAAATGCTGCGGGGGCTGATTTGGCGCCACATAGTCTTCGTCGTCTTGATCCTGGCGAAGGCCGGCTGGGCCTTGGACAAGAGAACAATTTTATCGTAGATTGCATCCCGGGCGTGCGATATCAATACCCGAGCAATTGCCGCGTTCCCTTCGCGCGGCCGGCCGACCCAAGGAGCTTCCGGTGCGTACCCGACGATCCGAAGTACCTCGTCTTCTGGCGCTTCAGCTATTCGTGGTGTTTTTAATGCTATCCTGCGCGTCGAGCCAGCCGACGCGGCGGTTAATGGTGCACGTGCGAAAGGATTTCGTCGGTACGGTTCACGTCGCGACTTGCGTGGGATCTTCCGCGAGCGGAGACGTTTACGCCAACACCGAAGGGCAGGGCGAAACCTCATTGTGCCCGGCGCGGGGAGAAGACGTGGCGGTGAGCTTAATGCGTGGCGAGGAGCAGCGAACGGTGGTGCCGGAAGAGGTTGTAATGCCGCGGACGGGCGACGGGATTGTTACCAGCATACAGGTGAATGTGCGCCCATAATTGCGTGGGAGCGCTCGGCTGGAGTCGAGCCACTTTGACTATCCGAACCTTCCCGGTAAGTGCTAAGAATCCAAGGTAAAATAATCCGCAAAAACCTGTATTGAACCACCCACGCAACAGCATTCATCCTCTCAATAGAGCTGCAACCCGAGGCCCGCTCAGCGAGGAGGAGTTCGTGCAGAAAAAACCGAAGGTCTTGTTTCTTTCCAGGGGCAATGCGACGCGAAGCCAGATGGCGGAAGGATTCTTGCGAACCTTGGGTGGGGAACGGTTTGAGGCCACCAGCGCGGGAATCGAGCCAGGGAAATTAAATCCTATGGCCATTGAGGCGATGAAAGAGGCCGGAATGGATATTTCCCATCAGCAGGCGAAGAATGTGAAGGAATTGCTAAAGGAGCATTTCGCTTACGTGATTACAGTGTGCGACTCGGCCCGCGAACGTGCGCCGATATTTCCGTTCACGCCGAACCTGGTGCACTGGAGTATCTACGATCCGGAGAGCGCGCCGCATTCGGCGGAAGAGAAGAAGCATGTATTTCGGCGCGTTCGGGACGAGATTCGAGCCAAGGTGGAAAGCTTTCTCAACGAAACTACCAAGAAAAAGCCGCAGCTTTCCAAGACGGCAGAGGCGAGATAAGGATCGCTTCGACGAAAAGCAGGGCGGGGCGCTCAAACGCCGTCATCGCAGCTGAACGATCTATTGGCGGGTTGCCGCCCTCACCGTCCCCAGGGCGGGAGTTGGCGGCTGCGGTACTGCCTGGCCTGGAGTTGGCGGTTGAATTATGACTGGTGTCGGCGTGGAGGACCATTGCAGCCTGCCGTCGCTCTTGGCAACTTCCTGGACAATCTTCGTGAATAACTGATCTTGCATAGTAGTCCGCTTGGTGTAGTGCACGACGTAACTGACGTCGAATTCCAGGTTGCCTGCGTTCACGACGAGCGTGATGGTGGGCGCTAAGGAAGGACTCACGGTTTCATAGTAGTCGCTGACGACCTTCCATGAGGCCTGCGCCTCCAGCAGATAATCCCCAATCGCTTCTGTGGCTGCACGTGTGAGCATGTCCTTCGCAAGTTGGAAATCGCTGCCGGTGGTAAACACCACCTTAATCTCATCCCATACGAACGGGAATCCTTGCGAGTAATTGAAAACGGATCCTTTCAAGACGGCACTGTTGGGAACGCGAACGATGCGCCCGTTGTACAAGTCCTTGCTGACCCAGTTCCCTGTTTCCAGCAAAGTGGTGCGAAGGAGACCGATGTCGATCACGTCGCCTCTGGTATCGCCAATCTGTACCCGGTCGCCGACCGCGTAAAGCTTCGAAAAACCGATTGAAAAAGCGCCGGCGATGCTGGCCAGCACGTCTTGCAGCGCGACGGCAACACCCGCGCCGACCAGACCGAGGGCGAAACCGAGCCTTCCCAAACGGTCTTCGAAGAGAAGCGCGAGAAAAAGCAGAATTGTGATGTAACCAGAGAAGACGATGAATTTGCGTACCCGGTAGCGAGAATTGGCCCGGCCGAAGCGGCGTGGCAGCGTTTGTTCGAGGACACGAAAGGTGGCGTGAATAAGCAGGATGCCGACAACTGCAGCGACGCACTTGCCGACGAGTGAAAGCGACATCGCCTGCTTTAGAAGGCCGTTCATAGAGCCGCGTCGCTCCAGTTTGCCGTGAAGAGCGAGAAGAGCTACATGTTACTTTTATTCGCTTGGCCGAGGCGAACTTTTTTCAACCAGGCTTAAGGCAGACTTCCCTGCGGGCATCGAGCAAGCCATAGGCTGACGCTCGGAAAAGCTAGGGCAGAGCGCGCCTCAAACTAGTGGTGATGGCCCGGCGCTGCGTGATGTATCTCGGGTGGGCGTGCTCTGGATCTCGGTAGCTGAGGAGGCTCATCTGTAAGGATTTACGGGAGATATGAGACTCAGGTCCGAGCAGCGCAGGGGGTGGAGCGGGCGGATCAGTTCTTGGAGACGACGGTCGCTCGATCTCGAGCGAGTTTGCTGAAGAACTCGCCGAACGCGGGCACCGAGGATTTTAATATCTGGAAGTCGGATTTGGGGATGAGAAGGACGTCCATCGGAGTGCGGACGAGAACGGTGGCGTTGCGAGTGGAATCCGTGAGGACTGCCATTTCGCCGAAATAATCGTCGGCGTGTAAAACAGCCAAGTGTTCCACCTTCCCATCCTGCTCACGGAAGATTTCGCACTCGCCCTTTTCAATCACATAGACGCAGTCGCCAAGCTCGCCCTGCCGGAAGACCAAATCGCCGGGCTCAAAATGCTGGCGCGCGAAGCTGGATCCATGAATGTCGCGAACCTGAACCAAATCGGGATGAAAAAATAGAGCGATCATCCAGTCGAGTCCGATGCGGACCTTGCGGTAGAGACTGGGCATCTTCATCAAGTAGATGGTGCGCCAGAGAAACCATGCGGGAAGACCGGAGACGCGAGCTCCGAGAATTTCCGCGACAGCCGAATAGCGGCCAAGCGAACCGAGCTTACCGAGGCCTTCGAAGTCAAATTCGGAGCTCGTTTGGCCGCGAATGGAAGCGACAATATTCCCTGCCACGGTGGCGGCTTCACGGGTGGCATGCTGGGCCGTAGGCGGAACCGGATTCCCCAACTTCGTAACGATCGAAGCACAATCTCCTAGCGCCCAGACCTGGCCTTCATAGCCCACCAGCTCGAGCTTTCGATTTACTTGCAGACGGCCCTTGTCTTTGGCGCAATCGAGTTGCTGAAGAACCGGTGCGATCGCCGATGGAACGGTGGAAACGATGGTCTTCGTGGGAATCTCGAGCGCCGATTTCAAGATGGCTCGTTCCGAAGTAGCGGAGACGAGACGGTCGAGCAATCTGATTTCGATGCCGCGCTTGGCGAGAAGTTTGTGAGCAAAGACGCCGAGGTGCGGGGTGATTTCGGGCAAGATGCGGTCACCCGAATGAACCAGCACGCAGCGGATCTCTTCGCTGCGCAGGCGCGGGTAATTGCCTTTCACGTGATGAACAAAGTCATGCAGCTCCGCGATAACCTCGACGCCGGAGAACCCGCCGCCGGCAACGACGAAGGTGAGTAATTTCGCGCGGAAAAGTGGATCGGCCTCGAATTCCGCTTCTTCAAGCGCGTGGATCAAATGGCTGCGCAAACTGAGGGCATCGGCGAGTGTGCGAAATGGTTTGGCGTGTTCGAGCAGACCGGGCTTGCCGGAATAGTCGGTAACGCCGCCCAGGGCGATCACCAGATAATCGTAGGGAATCTCCATCGAACGGGGGCGAAAGCCGGGACTTACCGTGACAATTTTATTTTTGAGATCGATGTCCTCCACTTCGCGGGTGATGAGTTCCGTGCGAGGCGACAACTGGCGGATGGGAGAAACCACGTCGGTGAAACCAATCGAACCGGAGATTACCTCCGGCAGCATCGGCTGATACACGGAATAATTTTCGCGATTGATGAGGGTTACGGAAGCTTCGCCCGGTTGCAGCATGCTGCCCAGGTGGCGCGCGGTATAGACGCCTCCGAACCCGCCACCCAGTATCACGATTTTCTTTATGTTTGACGTCATCGCGGAACTGCCTCAAGCGGTACATGTGAGAGCGCTCGCAGCAGCGGCCGAACCGTGGTTGTTTCCAGTGCTGTCTCCGGCGGAGCCCGCACTGAACATTCCGCGCATGGGCGGCCGGCGGTGTCCCGCAGCACCGGACTCAAACAGCCAATTTCGGGCTATCTTTCGCCACAGCGGAACAAGGCTAAGCGCAAACTCCGGTTATTTTTTCATCGTGCGGACGAAGGCGATTACGTTATCGATTTCGTCATCGCTCAAGCCCTGCACGGGCTTCATCTTGCCCTTGCCCTCGACAACGATCTTCTTGATGTCGGCGTCGGACATTTTCTGAACTTCGCTGCCATCGAGGGGCGGAATCGTGGTTTTCAGGAGCTTGGCCATGCCGTCGTTGCCATGTCCATCTTCGGCGTGGCAGGTCTTGCACTTTTTCATGTAAATGTCTTTTCCGGCAGCCGCATCGCCTGCGGGGTGGGCCGGAAGCGAAACAGAGGCCGCAAACACCAATCCAGCCGTCGCAACTACACCTGCAATTCCCTTTATGCTCATTTCCCTCAGTCCTCCCTTTTCTTGCAGAATGATTTCACTTCTTTGCTTGGCGCATTGCTCTTTCGTTTACAGTTTTCATGACGCCTTCCTGCGTGTGGGGCATCAACTCGAGCATCGTCAGGAAATTCTCTTTCCCCAGAATAGCCACTCGGCCGGGGGTGACGGCACGAACCGTGGCGTTTCGCGCTTCGTTTTCGATCAAGGCCATCTCTCCGAAGTATTGCCCGGTGGAGAGCCGGGCGATTACTTTCTCGGCCCCGTTTTCCTCACGCGTTACAGCAAACTCACCGCCGTGGATGAAATAGGCGCAATCGCCTTCCTCGCCCTCCCGGAATATCACTTGCCCCGGCTCGACATCTTCTATTTCGAACAGACTATGGCGCCGCAAAAATCGGTACGCGACGACGCCAAAAACGGCCGCGACGCCAAGCATCACAAGTACAGGAGCAATTGTCGAGAAGAGAAAGAGCGTTCCACCGGTGGTGCGCTTCAGAAATACAAGCGCCAGGATGAATACAACCAGGGCGAGCAACTGAGCCGCGACGAGGAGGGTTCGCGAGGTGGCAGAGTTGAGTTTGAAGGGCTTCACTGCGGAGTTTGTAGTGGCGTGAGTTGTCATGGTTTATGTGGGGGCGCAATGTTCTGCGCGATGTTGTGCGCCGGATTCGAATCCGCGTGGCACTGCATGCAAGTGGCCTCGCCGGAGAATAGCGCGTCTTTATAGTCCTGATGCGAAGCGATCCACTTGGCGGAGCCCGCATGGCATTTCAGGCAATCCGTGTTCGGATAAGGATGCCGGAGCTTGATGGGCAAGTGGAACGTCCGAGTGTAGTATTTGTAGACGTCGTTCAGGCCCTCTTTTTTGGCTTCCACGGTTCCAAAGAGACCGTAGGACGTATGGCAGCTATAGCATTGGTCGTCGGGAATGTAGCGATTCCGATAGTGGAGTGCGGCCAAGCTGTTGCTCGTGGGATTCTTGAGATCATCGACGAAGGGTTTCATCGTGAGATGACACGAGGCGCAGAATTCGACGCGCTCCGCCCGCTGAAACACCAGGATGGTGCCCACGCCGGTAATCAAGAGCGGAAGCGCCACTGCGCCGGCCAACAGAACGCCCCATGAGGCTGGCCCCACTGCCGAGCCTCGGTATCGAACCAAACTGTAAAACACAACCAGGATTCCAATGATGGCCAGCGCCACAAGCAGGCGTACGGCGACCTGCTCGACAGGATCCTGCTGGAATCGCGCGCCCTCGTCCTGCGCTTGCGCAGCGAGAGGAAGGAAAACGCCAGCGGTCAATACCATAAATCGAATCGCGACCAGGAATCGCATCGCTGATGAGAAATGTGAGGTCGGCCGCACGCCCTGCGCGTTGCTGCTGCTGAAGTACTTGTTCATTTTGGGCGGCTCATGGGACTGAGATTCTGGGCATGGCACTCCGAACATGTGTCTGCAAAAGTGTGGCATGTGAAACAGGCCCTCTCGTTTAACATCGCCGACTGAGCATGCCCGCCCGCTTTGAACTGCGCAAGCGGCAAGTGACTGGCAGGTGTCTGATTATGACACCTGCTGCAATAGTCCGTTACGTGGCAAACGGCGCAGTTCTTGCGATCGAGCGCCGCGTATTTTCCGTGAATATCGTCCTTCCATCGCGCCGCGTGAGAAACGGGCATCATCACCTGGTGGCAGGCAATGCACTCCTGGTTCCCCACCGCCGAGGGAGCAACGTTCAAATGGCAAACGAAACATGGAGCGCCCGGTTTCGAGGCGTCGTCACCGTGATGCAGCCGAAACGCCTCATTGTGTGAGGCGGGCTTGACGATGCGCGAGTGTAGTTCGGGAAGCGGACCCGATTTCTCGTCGAGGTGGCAGACCGCGCAGTTGTTCATCCGATAGTTCGTCGCGACGCTCTTCTCAATGTCGTGGCAGTTCACGCAATCGACCATTTTGGGCAGCGTCAGGCTGGCGAGGTTCGTGCTGGCAGCGACACCGTAGTGGCAGGTGGTGCAGTCAAGGTGATAAGCCTCGCGCCCTTTGAAATGCTCCGCATGAGAGAACCTGATGTGATCGTATTTGCCGGAAATGACGAACGAGGCTAGTTGGCGGTGAGCGGAAGCAGGGCCCGGATTTTCAATTTCTTGCACGTGATGGCAGCCCTGGCAATCCGCGGTGGTTGACTTATCGCTGAGCAGCGGCTTCATCCCCGCTTTGGAATGGCAGCCCGAACAAACTTCGTGGTTCCCGAAGGAGGCGAAGTCGCCGCTCCCCTGAAATTTATGGCAGAACGTGCAATCGGCGCGGAAGCCGGTACGTGCGTCCAGCCGCGCGTGCGGGTCTACGTGCTTGGCATGAGAGAACTCAAAGACGATCGGGCGCTCGTTCTTGAAGCGAGGGAATGGCAGCAGCTCTTCGGCGCTTGTGGGAGGAAAGACGGTGTGGCACTGGACGCAGATTTTTTCCTTCAGGTCCTTGTTGAAGTCATCTTGGTGGCAAGTGGTGCATTGATCGTGGCCGGGGCGTTGCAGAGTTACCGAGCCACTCTTCGCCGGGACGTGGCAAGCGTCGCAATCGAGTCCGACTTGCTTCAAATGAAATTCGTGTAAATGAAACGGCGGCGCGGGGGCCGAAGGCGCTTGCGCCGCTTGTTGCGATGACGGCGGCTCAGGCTTTTTCGTGGAATTTTCCTGGCCACTCAGCGTCATTGCGAAGCAGAGACACAAGCCGGCCAAGGAGGCATTGGCTAAGCGAATGCGCCGCCAGTTCACTCAGTATCTCCAGGCCATGCCGAACCGGAATGTCTGGCTATTCTGTATGGCCGGCCGGAACACGGGATAGTCGGTGTCCAGGCCATAATCGAGATACACGCGGGTACGGCTGTCGACGTTGAAGGATGCGTTCGCTAGAACACCTTTATCGCGCGCATTGGTGATAACCAAGAACTGATCGACGAAATTCAATCGGCGGTAGAAGCCGCCAGCTTGCAGGTGCAAGCGGCCATCCATGAAAGTGCGACCGATTTCGACGCTCACGTCCTCGACCTGCGTCTCGCCGGTTCCGCTCAGGTCGTCAAATTGCGTCGGGGTGGTGGCGTAACCCCGATCGTCGGAGTGCCGGAAATGATATCCGACGAGCAAATCGGTTTTGTTCCACGGGAAAATCTGCGCGTGGGCGCGATAGTCTTCGAAGGAAGTGTCAAACGGCCCGACGTCCTGCCTGTCGTCGAGGCGGCGTACCCAGACGTTGCCGCCCAGGCGCAGCCTGGAATTGATCGCGCGCGAAGCATCGACGACGAACTGGGTGTGCGGGTGCAGCGCTTCGAGATTCAAGCGCAGGAGCGGATTGTGGAGATCGAAATCGTGCGCGCTGTAGGTATAGTCGAAGAAATAGTCTTTGTTGGTGATCTTCTGCGCAAAGCTCACGCGCAGGGAGGTCTTGCCGTCGGACGGATTCCACACTCCATCGGCGGTGAAATCGACGGGATAACTTCCGACCATCCGGAATCCGGCACTAAAAAGCCACGCACTGCCGAAAGATTGGCGATAACGGAAGCTGTTGGTTCCCTTGATGTAATAAAACGTATCGTATTCCAGGCTGGAATTCTGATTGAAACGATAGAGGAAGTTTCCGCCTCCCATGGCGCGCTGCTCAGGATCGGAAAAATAAGTGAATCTTCGGCCCGCGTAGAGAGTCCACGAGAATTTCGGTCGGTCCATCGTGAACGAGGCACCGTCCATCTCCGCAAGTTCGGCTCCGTAGACGGCCTGCCGTCCTACTCGCAAACTTGTACCGGAGAATATGCCATCGGTCGGCCGGCCGTTAATATCGATGTAACCGGACACTAACTCGAGGCGGCGATTGGAGCCGAAGGTATTGAGGACATCGAGCTGGGGGGAGGCGTCGGTGACGTGAGTGAGATCCTGCGAATAGGCGAATGAAAAATTGGAATTCACGCGGTCGGAAAGCCACCCGCGGGTGCCCCAATTCAGAAAACTGTAAATTATATTGGTGTCGGATTGAAATGCGTTGGGATACGGAACGCCGTTGGGATTGAAGACGCCGGTGATGGGGGCATCGATGACACCTGTTACAGTGGGAAGCCCCGTGAAAAAGGTTTGGGTCCGAAGATATTCGGTGCGGGTGTTCATGAAAAAATGATTCAGGAAGTCGCCCGCCGGGCTTGCTTCGTAGGGCATCTGTGCAACGGCGAGCGCGGGATCTGGAGCGGTTTGGGGGATTGTGTCCTTCAAGAGGCTGTCCCAAGCGGCGTCGATAGTGGGAGCGGCTGAATTGTCCGTCGGGGGATTGCTGAGGGGCACTGCGGGTTGAGCGTTCGCGGCCGTTAGAAAAATTAAGGCAGCCAATCCGGCGGCACAACGCAGTGACTTCACTCGAAAACAGTTCGACACTGTGACCCCTCGCGACCGCTCGACCGGCGGAAAGGCTATTTCACACGTACCAATGCCTGGATTTGGCTATTCGCTAACGCCATCCGCCACGGATAGACGTCACTGTGCCACTTCGTCGCCTGCAAATATAATTGCAACTCGCTTTTCGCCAGACTGTTCTGTCCCGTAGCCACGTAGGCCTGCGCCAGCTCCCAGTGGACTTTGGAATTATTCGCTGTGTCGGCAGTCAGCGCGGTGCTTTGCGGCGTTACGGGAGAAAGTGCCAGCTCCGCCTGATAGGCCGCGATGGCATTCGCGTAGGCTTGCTGTTGTGTCGGCGGGTCGGTTGCCTGTTGCGCTTCGATCACATAGGTTTCGGCTATCAAGGTATTCACTCCGAGCCTTTGCGGATCAATTTGCAATACTTCCTGAAAGAGCCCGATTGCCGTGCTCGGACTGGTTTCTCGCATCAGATAGCCGAGCCGCAGGCGCAAGGTGAACATGCAGGGAGCAGGGGTCAATTGAGTGGGGACTGTGCCGTTGACCAACGTGGCTGCCGTAACGATCTGGCAGGTATGGCTCTGCAGGCTATTCATCGAAAGCGATGTTTGATAGTCGCTGATGGCGTCAGGGATATCGTCCATGTCGTCCTGGAAGTGCATCCCGCGCTGCAGATAGTCCCAGGCGTTCTGCGGCGTGGTGATGCCGAGCAGGTTCCAGTCGATCTTTCCCTCGAAATAAAACGGGTTGGGTTTGGGATAATTGGGATTGGTGCTTTGAAATTCTCCCGGCGTGTAGCCGCCACTCTGTGCGAAGACGGCCGCAAGAATTCCCGCAATGGCCAGCACGGTTAGAATCGGGTAGCGGAGTTTCATGGCGCCAAGTTCACCGTGATGTCGTCCGCTGCGATGTTCTTCACGTTCTTTAGCAGCGAATCGATCCTCTGTTCGTTCACCAAATTCAAGTTATTGCCCGAAGGCCCATTTGCGCTCGTCGCTCCGGCGATAAACCTCATAAAGACGGGTGGGAAATGCTCGAAATTGATTTGCGCGTGTACATGCAATGGTCCTTGCAGGGTCACGCCAATCGCCTGGAGCTGTTGCTGCGTAGGTAGCTGAATCACGTAGTTGTATGTCTGCGGATGCAACGGCTGCAGTGAGCGGAAATTATCGACAGCGTTTGCCAACGCGGCCTGAAAGGTTTCTTCAAAATGGACGCCCTGCGCCAGAACTGGATTACCGGTGACCGGATCGATGCGTCCGATCGCTTGCCCAGGCAAAAAGATATGCGTCAATTCGTTGCGGAACAGCACGAGTCCTTCTTGCGCGCCGACGAACAAACGAGCGTCCGGCCCATCGTCGGGCCCCGCTTCAAACACCAAATTATTTCCACCATTCGTAGCGGTTCCCGCCGTGTAGGTGGCGGTATGCATTCCGGGATCGACGACGGCATGAAGATGCTCAAGGTCTTCGTCGTCCAGATTGCCATCCGGAGCGTTCTCGCCGGTATTCGGATGCGGCTTATCCACGACGTATCCGGATTGATAAACCAAGAATCCGTTATTGTCCGTCACCGCCAACTGAACGTATACGGTGCGCTCCTGAGAAAATCCCGAGGGGAAGCGGTGTCCTGTGAGCGAGACGGCTTCGAGCCTCACCGTAAATTCCTGGCCGATCTGCGCTGTCGTGTCGGACTTGCTCAAGCTGATGCGCGCCGCCGCTTTCATCAAATCTGCTCGCCGCGTGGCAAGGCCATCTGGGACGCCGTGCGGGTCCGTGCCGGCAGCATACGGATCGGGATAGTTGGCACCCAGGCGAGAGCTCAATTCGGCCGGAGTCAAAAGCGGCACATCGACGCCGGTGAAATAGTGCTCTACGACTTTTCGCAGTTGGAGAGGCGCATTCTGGTCCGTTGCAACGCCCGGGACAGCGGCGTAGTCGGTGGCAAAGACCGCCGGCGTGGGACTGGTCACGGTCATATCGCCCACCTGGTACGTCGTCGTACCGGCGTAAGGAAAGAGCGACATGTGGCAATCCTGGCAGCGGACGACCTGGCTGAAAGGATTGCTTGTACTGTTGTAGGGGCCAATCTGCCACTCGGTGCTCAGATTTTCGAGCCTAAAATAGCTGACGTTCTGCCCCCCCGGATTCATGTTGTGTTCTTCGGCAACGAGATTGCGATTGGGGACGCGGACGTCGTGGCAGGTGTTGCAAAACGCGCCCGCACGCAGGAATGCGATTTTGTTCGGGTCATTACTGGCCACGTGAAAATTGTTTTTGACGGCGACTGGATGCAGGAATGGTCCCACTTTTAGATCCGTTTGATTCAGCAGCAAACTTGTGTTGCCGAAGCCGTCCATTTGGAAGCTGCGATTCAGGTCTGGCCCGTTTTCGTCATGGCAGTAGTCGCACGTAATTCCCGCGGCAGCCAACGAAGGTAGTGCGCCCGAGGGCGGATCGCCACCGGGAGTTGGCGGCAGAATCTGATTCCCATTCGCATCCACCAGCACATAGTCGCGAAGCGGACGAAACAACTGCGGCTGGAAGCATTGCTGTCCGGCAGGGGGCGCCGGATTGCAGGTTCCCAGACCGGCGAGTTGCGGAACCTCCCTCTTCGTCAGATCGCTATCGCCGAGAACCTCAACGTTCGCATTGTGGCAGGTGAAGCAAAACCCCGCTTGAACCTGGCGTGTTTCGGTGAGTACGGGTGATGAGTACATGTTGGTATTCAAGATCGTCCCGTCGGGCAAGACGATCGTGCTGTCCTTGTACACAGGACGCAGCAAACCGCCGCTCACGAGATTGCCTGCTGATTCGAGTCCGTTGAACAAGGGGCTGACGTTGCGATAGCCGGACTTCACCGCGCTGCGGAGCTCGTCAAATTGGCGCTGGTGGCAAGGAAGGCAGCTCTCGGGAGGTTGGAAGGGTTGCGGCTTAAAGTTAACTACGGGTGGGTTCGGCGTCTCCGTTACCTTGGTGCCGCAGGCAGGAGTGAGCAGGCATAACACTAAAACGTAACCAGTTGCCGCGAGGACGGGGACGCGCACTTTACGGTTCCTGTAGCTACGAGATGGCGGGTAGCCTATCACAATCGCCGCTCAATGCCACACGACAGATGGCGAAATGGGAGCGTGTGTCGTTTTTAGAAAGGGGAGCCTGCTGTTGAAATCGGACGTTGTATGCGGTGCGGATGGTGCCGAGGGGCAGAATCGAACTGCCTACGCCGGCCTTTTCAGGGCCGCGCTCTACCGATGAGCTACCTCGGCACGGGGACAACCAACGATTCTACGGAAAAGGCGCGGGAGTGGAAAGGGAAAACGAGCGGGCAAATTGGGCCACCCGGTTTGAATCGCAGCCGTGCCGAATTGCGATCGCGACGGTAGCGGCATTCGAAGTCAGGCATCAGGTAATGCCGATCTGAAATCCATCGGGAGGGACCTGAGCTTTGGTTCGTGTGGGTCACGTTCGGCCCGAGTACACAGCTTCGGCGCTGCACCGCGGACGAATGGGCTCGAGTAACAAAGCTAAACCACGCGGGTGTTGAGGCGCTTGGGGCCGCTAACGAAGGGGCTGCCGAGTTCGTAGAAGCGTAGGACGCGATCCGCGTCTTTTGTGATGCCTATGCGGATGCTTTCGCCGATTGCGCCGGTCTTGCGAACTGCTGAACCCAGCCAGAGAGCGTCTCTGCCGTCGACCAGATTCAGTCCGTCGAGCTTGCGATTTATGCGGAATGCTGAGGCCACCCTCCCGGGGCCGCGCGCCAAATCGAGTATTTGGTTTGTGTGGCGGGTGCGCTTCATGAGGTGTATGCCTTCGAGCGGCTCGACGGCGCGAATCAGGACGCCCGTGCCAATTCCCTCTTTGCCGCCTGAAACATTCAGCATGAAATGATTTCCGTAACAGAAATAGACGTAGGCGTGGCCGCGCGCGAGGAAGAGCGATTTGTTGCGCGGGGTGAGTCCGCGGAAGGAGTGCGCGGCCGCATCGCCGACAAGATACGCTTCTGTTTCGACGATTCGCCCGCTAAGGTGGCCTTGTGGGATTTCATGCACGAGCGATTTGCCGATGAGAAATTTTGCCAGTTCGACGGTATCAAGCGGCAGGTCGCGCAGGCGGAGGCGGCGAATTTGGCGCGCGATCGAGCGAGACGGCGTGAACTGCACAGGATTTGTCCGGGCCATGAGTCGCAGAACGTATGATAGCGAAGATAGCGGAGTTATTGCAGAGCACTGGCGCCGACGGAGCGGAGCGCTCAATTGTTTCATTTGAAGGTTCGGGTTGAATGAGCGAAACTCATGGGCGCCGCGGCGGCTTTGTCCGTGGCGATTCGATGGCGAGGAAATGGCGAATAAGTTCCGCCGCGAAAGAAAAACTTTCAGGAGCATCGCATGACAACGGAGTCCGCACCGCCGAAAGAGCTGATGTGGCCGGCATTGCCGTATGCCGAATGGAAAGATACCTGCGAGACGCTGCACATGTGGACACAGATTGTGGGGAAGGTGCGGCTGGCGCTCAGCCCGTTCATTAATCACTGGTGGGAAGTTCCGTTCTACGTGAGCGCGCGCGGCTTGACCACTTCCGCGATTCCCTATCGAGCAGGAGTGTTCGAGGCGGAATTCGATTTTATCGAGCACGCGCTGCGGATTGAAACCAGCACGGGCGAGACGGATGTGCTCGATCTTGGTCCGCGAAGCGTGGCTAACTTTTACAAGGAATTCATGGCGTCGCTGAAATCTCTGGGGATCGACGTGAAGATCTGGCCGATGGCGGTGGAAGTTCCCAACCCGATTCGGTTCGATCAGGATACGACGCATGCGTCATACGATCCAGCGTATGCCGAGCGTTTCTTTCATATTCTGACGACACTGAATCCGATTTTTCAGGAGTTTCGCGGACGATTCATCGGCAAGGACAGCCCAGTGCATTTTTTCTGGGGCAGCTTTGATCTCGCAGTCACGCGATTTTCGGGGCGGCGGGCGCCGGAACGGCCGGGGGCGGACATAATTACGCGGGAGGCTTACTCGCACGAGGTGAGCAGCGTTGGCTGGTGGCCGGGCGGCGAAGGTGTGGACAACCCGGCGTTTTATTCATACGTGGCGCCTGCGCCAGATGGATTCAAAGATTGCCCGGTGAAGCCTGCGCAGGCCCGGTACGACGAGAAGATGAAGGAGTTCCTGCTGGCGTATGACGACGTGCGAAACGCAGCCGACCCACGCGCAGCGCTGCTCGATTTCTGCCAGTCGACTTATGAAGCAGCGGCGAACCTGGCGCATTGGGATCGTGCGGCGCTGGAGCGGAGCGAAAAGGCTGATACAGCTGCGCCCTAGCAATTAGCGTGCTCCACTTTTTCGTAGGATATGAAGACGTTGGTTCCTTCTTCGTAATTCCAGCGTCCGCGAAAATCTCCCAAATTCGTGGACCGTTCCAAATTCGCCGGCATCACATCCCCCGAACCAGCGAGCGGGCGGGTTTAATCTAGAGCGGAGGTTTTTCAGATGAGCGTGACCGATGACGTGGTTGCAGCAAATCGGCAGTATGCGGCGGACTTCAAGCTTGGCAATCTCGCGATGCCACCCGCGCGGAAACTGGCGATCGTGGCTTGCATGGATGCGCGCATGTCGGTAGAGGCGATGCTGGGATTGAAGACGGGCGATGCGCACATCATTCGGAACGCCGGCGGAATCGTGACAGAAGATGCCGTACGCTCGCTGATTATTTCGCACTACCTTCTGGGGACGCAGGAGTTCATCATCATCAATCACACGGACTGCGGGATGCTGACGTTCAAGGACGAAGACCTCCGCTCGAAACTGCAATCCGTTACGGGGACCGCTGCCGTCGCCCCTGCAGCATTCCATGCGTTCGGCGACCTGGAGCAAAATGTGCGCGAGCAAATCCAAAAGGTAAAAGTGCATCCGTGGATTCCCAAGGACATTTTGGTGCGGGGATTTGTGTACGATGTTAAGACCGGGCGCTTAACTGAAGTGGCTGAGCAGCGGTCGGGTGCCGTAGCGAGCTAAAGAAGGATGATACAAGCGACTTGCTGCGGCTGGACCTGTGACTGCGCGTTAGTGCGCCGGGCGACGGTAGGTGTGAAGCGTCGTGGCTGGCAGCGCTGGATGCGGCAAGGCGTTCAGCGTGCGCGCTTCGCGATGGCGATCGAGGAAATGCTTCTGCGCGCGGCGCCCCCAGGAACGCACGAAATAGTAGTTCAACGTCCCGCCCGCTCCCGCGCTGAGCACCGGAATCACGCGGGCCGACCACTTCTCCGCGACTTCCGTGCCAACCTTCACGGCGATACGATCAATGATTCGCGGGACGATCCGTTCGACAGCCTGCTTCTCGATGAAGTCGCGCCCTAAATCGAGTCCAGCGGCCGTGGCGGCCGCGAACCACAACTCGGTTTCTTCCTCCGCGCTGGTGTACTCAAAACCGTAAATCAGGCTGAGCTTCTGCAGCATGCGAACCGTGATTGCTGAGAGGATTCCCATGTCCGGCAGGATCGTAGCGAATCCGCCAAGGCCAAACCCCATTCCTTCCAGCGCTGCCGTTTTCGTGGAAGCAGAAATCACGCGGGTGGCGATCGGATTCAACGTGCGCTCGTCGACGCGCAGCATATCTTTCCAGGACGCAACGGGAAGCCGGTGCACTCGCTTCAGGTGAGCGAGATATTGATCCGGGTTCACGCGAACGGTGTCGTAGGCCTTGCGGAAACCAGCGCGCAACGAACTCTCCAGTATGCGGGTGGTAAGGCCGGGCTTTAGTTTTCGTCGCATCGAATGACTGAGTCCTTCGAGCGCCGAAATGTGCGCTCCACTCTTCTCTATTATGCGAGGGAATCGCTGAAGTTCCAAGCGGGGTTCGATGTAGCGGTATGTCTCAATTACTGTAGAGCTAGCGATTGCTCACGGGCTTTGCAGAGGCGGCGTCACGGAAAGACTCGGGGGGATCGAACGAACAGCGCTCGAAGAACACCTTGTCGGTGATCGCACCATCGCGCCAGCGGCGAATATCAGCAAGCGTGGCGGCTGCTACGCCTCCTTTATCGCCGAGAAAAACAACGACAACGCCCGACATAGGCTGCTCGGAGTGCATGGCTTCGCGATAGCCCTCGGTGAAAATGTGCTTCGCAAATGCGAACTGGCTCTGGCCCAGAATTGCGCTGGGAATCGCGCGGTTCGGCTGAGCGAATACGAAGAGCGACGGCTTCCCTTTTAGCGGCGTCCATTCGCCGCCGAACGGCTTGATTTCCTGATTGGGCGTTGAGAAGTTGAGCGCCGCGGCTGCGTCTTCGGTATCGTCCACCTCCTGCGGAGGCTGCAACTGTGCTCCGCGAATCCAGCCCTCGGCGCCATTTTCAAGGCGAACATGGACCCAGTTTCCCTTCACATTCATTACTTCAAATTCGTCTTCCGGATCGGCGCGGAAAAGAACCTTGGAGGTGTCATCGTCCTGCTGAAATACGGAGGCCTGCGGAGTCTTGATCACTGCGAGATTGGAAAGGAATTTCTGCGAGCTAGCGTTCGCTTCGAGTTCTGAGACCTGCTGCTGCAATTTGCGCTGATTCATCTCAGTGGCCTGGAGCTGGGCTCGAACGGAATCGATTTCGCTTGCGAGGGCGGCCGGATCGCTGGAGTTCGCGCGAGAGACTGACCCTGATGCCGGCACAGGCGCGGTAGGATTCGCCGCGGGTTCTCCAGGCATGGCGCCCGGCGCGGGCGAGTGCGAGGCTGACGCATTTGCACCGGGTGCGCCCGCGGGCATTGACGGGACTGACGAGCCGGCGGAATCGGATGCGGACGTGGCGGATCGATCAGGAGCCACGCCACCGCTGCGATCACCGCTTCGAGCAACATTGCCTTTTTCGAGTGCAACGCTCAGGCGGTCGAGCATGTCTTGCTCGAGCCGGCCATTCGATGGAACCACCACATACTGCGAGCGCGAAGGATCTTCTTCAGCATTCCAAGCCGTGATTTTCGCGCTGACCGAAACGAGCGTTTGATTGGGGCCCTGTGATTCAATTTCAATGCGAAGTTGATAGTGCGGATTCTCGAGCTTTGCGATCGTGGAGGCATTGGCGTTCACGAACCCGTCAAGAACTGGAAGGCGGTTTGTCGCGTACGCCTTCAATGCCTGCAGGCCCTCTTCGACCTCTGACTTCCTGTGCTTGTAAACGCGATCGACCGAGTCTGCATCCTGAGCGCGCGCTACGAAACACGAAGTGAATAGAAGCGCGAAAAGGAAGAGCAGGCATGGAGTCCAAGCGGCCGTCCCGCAGCGAGGGGCGCGGCTTCCAATGCGGCTATTGTAAGCAGCGCTCACGATAGCGGCTCGAGAAAAACGTAGTAGATCCAACCTTCGTCACCTTTCGCGGTGCGCACGCGATACCAGTATTTCGTGGTCGTCAGTACCGTCACGGTCAGGCCCTTCTCAAGCGAAAGCACGGTGGTTGAATGGTCGTAAGGCGAGGCTTTCAAAGGCACGGCCTGACCCCGAATGCGGCCCTGCGTGTTGAACTCGAGTTGCCTGACTCGCTCCTTCAGTTTCTTTTCGGCTGCTTGGGAATCGGCCAGGCGCGACTGCTCATCGGCCAGCGTGTTCCGCAGTCCCAGCGTTTCCTGGCCCGAGTTAGCCACAGTTTGCGGGTTGTGATGACGCACCTTGGGAGCTTCGAGGGCTTTGATCTGCGTGATGATTTCGGCGTATTCGGCGGTCTCGACGCTTCCGTCGGAGGCGTACAGATGATGGCCGGCATCCGTGACGAACACCGCGTCAATCGCCAGATGCGCGCGCTGCGGATTCACCGTTTCCACCACGTAGCGTACGGTGACTGTTCCCATATCAGAGGCGGCTGGGAAATGCTCGGGAGACAGCACCTTGGATCTTACTTTATAAAATACTTGGCCCGAACCGGGCTCCGCGACAAGGACGGTGGAGGATTTTGCGAACTCCGCATCCGGGAGATCTGTTTCTTTGGCGTACATCGATGTGCCGCGAATGATGGAGTCGTTGGCAACCGCCTTCACAATCTGCAAGACAGTATCCGGAGGCGTGTTCAAATCAACGGAAAAGCCGACAGTCGTCTTCCTGTGTGGGTCGTGGTAAATCTGCGCGGAAACGGAGAGAGCCGCGAAAGAGAAAGCGAGAAGTAGCGAAATAGCCCGGAGATTAATCAACCGACCTACGACCCCGAAATACTGAAAGAAGAAGTTCACCAGAACGCTTGCTTATGATTCGTTTTCCGTCAGCCTGCGAAACTCCGCTTCATCCGCCAAGGTCCAATCCGGCGCGAAATCCTCTTCCAGAGCGATCTCGCCTGCCACTGCTCCTTCCACGGAGTTGAACTGATTGCGCTTGCGGTAAGCCGCATAAAAGATCGCGCCCATGATCAGGATCGGAGGAAAAAACATGATCAGGATACCGTGGCGGAGCGCCTGGATGAACTGAGGGCCCGAGGCGGCGGCGCCCTGGTAACAGAGGGCACAACCCTGCGCGAAGAGAGCTGAAGGGCTCAGAAGGGCTAGCAAACCAATTGCAAGCCGCTTTAAGGGCATCGATTGCACCACGCGGATCATATCATTGCCCCGAGAATACGGCCATCCTCTGTTTCCCAGGGCATTCATTGGGCTAAGCGAAGATAGAACAGGCGATAAGCGTCTGCCCATACGTGATCCATCATAAAGAGCACGAAAACCGTGATAGGCACGATGGTCCAAAATAGGATTTTTCGCTCGTATTTCATGTGCATGAAGTAGAGGAGCCCGACCAAAGCCTCGATCGCCGCCAGTATCAGCAGGGTGAAAAGGAGATGCTTGGTTTCGGGACGTTGATAGGTGATGAAGACTTCGATTCCCACTATAGCAAGGAATCCCACCCAGATACCCACGTACGTCCCCATCCCTGGATCGTGTTCAGATGAGCCAGACGCCATTGTGCGACCCTCCCTTCGAGCGGCTCAGTGCGCGTTCATCAGGTACATCAATGGAAATACAAACATCCAGACGATATCAACGAAGTGCCAGTAGAGGCTGGTGGTCTCGACGTGATTAGCATCCAGCCGGCCGCGGTTGTAGCCCCAAGCGATTACGGCCAGCGCTATGACGCCGGACGTGACGTGCAAGAGGTGAAGCCCGGTGACGCTGAAGAACGCGGCGCCGAAGTCCACCGAACCGCCGGTTGGATTGTGGAAGAGGCCCCAACCATCGGCAAACATATGGAACCACTCGCGAAGATGCAGCGCCGCGAAAATAATACCGAGCAGGATCGTAAAACCAATCCACTGGATCGATTTGTGCTTATCGCCAGCCTTGGCGGCGCGCACTGCGACCAACATAGTAAGGCTACTGGAGAGCAGCACGAACGTCATGACCAGTCCGTTGGCGATGCTGGGCCAGAAGTAGAACGGCCGGGTCCAGTCCGGGCTTCCGATCCGCAAATAGCCGTATGCGACGAGGGCTACGGTAAAGGTGACCGCGTCAGAGGCGATGAACAACCACATCGCCAGCTTTTTCGACTGCATCCCATAGGGAGTTTCTTCCAGCTGGGCGCCGTGCCCGGCGGATCCCATGGTCAGCTCGGAATCGCTCACAAATCCTCCGTTAGCCAAGCTACATCCGAATCGCAATCACCATCAGCAGATAGACCCACAACAGGTCGACGAAATGCCAATACACAGCTGCCGTTCCAAGGCTCGTCTGAGCGTTGCGCGCGTTGTGGCGCAGCCTATATCCGACGTAAATCAGTCCCAAAACGCCTCCCAGCAGGTGCAGTCCATGCAATGCTGTGAGAACATAAAAAAACGAGCTGCTCGGACTTGTCGCGAGGAACAGCCCTTGCGATGCGAGACGCTGCCATGCGAGCACTTGCCCGACTACGAAAAACAATCCGAGCGTCAGCGTGATATTCAGCCAGTAAAGGCCGCTCGATCGAAGAGCGGCGACGCCACCTGCGAAGCGCTTCCGTGCCAATTCCAGCGTATAGCTGCTAGCGATCAGAATCGCCGTATCGAGATACAAAATCCTCGGCAGTGCGAATCGTTGCCAATCGGCGCCTGAGGCTTGCCGCACAACCAGGGCACTCGTGAGCGCGGCAAACGACATGGCGATTGCTGAGACCGCGACCCAGACACCGGTCTGCGCGGGAATACCCTTCGAAGGCGCGATTGCAGGCAGCGCCGGCCGGACTGCGGGCTCTGTTCGGGTGAACGTTGTGACTGACATAATCCCCTTACCTAATGTGTCAAGACTTCGCGACGAAATCAGGGTCGGTCTGCATCACATAATCTTTCGCGGCGCCTTCAGCGTTGTACTCGTAGGGCCCCTGATGCACGACCAAGTGACGTCCGCCAAAGTTGTCAAACGGTGGCGGCGATGTGGTGGACCATTCGAGTGAAGTGGCATCCCATGGATTATCCGGCGCCAGCGGACCCCAAAACCGCGCGTGAATCAAGTTGTAGAGAAAAATCAGCTGAGCCGCGCCAGTGAGCAGGGCTGCGATGGTGATGAACTTGTGCACTGGAATCAAGCGAATCAGATAATCGTCGGTGAAGGAGGCGTAGCGGCGGACGTTGCCCGCAAGACCAAGGTAATGCATCGGCATGAAGATGCAATAGACGCCGATGAACGTAAGCCAAAAATGCAGCTTACCCAGCGTGTCGTTCATCATGCGGCCAATCATCTTGGGCATCCAGAAATAGGTGCCCGCAAAGATTCCGAAGATGGCCGCGACGGCCATTACGAAATGGAAGTGGGCGACGACAAAGTAGGTGGCGTGCAGATAGGTGTCGATGGCCGGCTGCGCCAGGAAGAATCCGCTGATCCCGCCGCTGATGAACACCGAAATAAAACCGAGGCAGAAAAGCGACGCGCTCGTAAAGCGCAAATTCGCACCATAAATCGAGCCCAGCCACATCAGCGTCGCAACCGTCGCAGGAATCGTGATGATCAGCGTCGGCACCGAAAACAGAATCGCCGAGAACGGATTCATTCCGCTCAGGAACATATGATGGCCCCAAACCATGTAGCTCAGGAAGCCGATAGCGATCATGCAGCCGATCATCACGCGCATCCCGCCGAGCAGCGGCTTGCGGGTGAAGGCCGGCAAAATGTGCGAAATGATTCCGAAACCCGGAACAATCGCGATGTAAACCTCCGGGTGCCCAAAGAACCAAAACAGGTGCTGCCAGAGAAGTGGAGAGCCTCCTGAGTGTGGCTGAAGATTGTCGCTGACGACCAGACCCGCCGGCGTGAAGAAGCTCGTTCCAGCGGTGCGATCGAGAATCAGCAGGATGCAAGCGGGAAGCAGGTCTGCGAATGCGAGCAACCCGATGCACGCAGTGATGAACCACGCCCACGTGGAAAGGGGCATGCGAGCGAGCGTCATGCCCTTTGTCCGCAAGTCGAGGGTGGTAGCGATGAAATTCAACGATCCAAGCAACTGCCCAATACAGAAGAGCGCGATCGAAACGGCCCATAGATTCTGGCCCATCGCCTCGCCGGGTCCAGCGTCCTTGCCTACCGAGCTCAATGTGGCATAAGCAGTCCAACCCGAAATCGGCGGCCCGTCTGAAACGAAAAATGCCGCGATCAGCACGAGGAAAGCGACGAACGTGGTCCAGAACGACATCATGTTGAAGCGCGGAAACGCCATATCCTCCGCGCCTACCTGGATAGGAAGAAAGTAATTTCCAAATCCAGCGAATGGCGCATTCGTAAGAACGAAAAAGACCATGATGGTTCCATGCATGGTCATGAGCGAGAGGTAGTATTCGGGCGTCATCACGCCGCCCGGAGCGCCATTGGCCGAGAGATGCTGCAAGCCCGGAATGGCGAGGTTGGCCCATCCAAGGTGAAGCCGCATCAGCCAGGAAAGAATCATGCCGAGAAATACGGCCACCAAAGCGAGGCCGTAATATTGCAGCCCGATTATCTTGTGGTCCAAGCTGAAGACGTACTTGTTGATGAATCCCTGCGGAGGGGAATGATGATGAACCGCCTGTTGTGCGGACATATCATGCATCGCTAGGCCTCACAGACTAAATTCGGCGCGCTGCCCAAAAAATCGCGGCCGTGCGGCGCCCTACCCGAACACTTAATCAATCTAATCTCCAGACTGCTGCTTCAGCCAATCGTCGTAATCGGACTGCGCCATCACCTGCAAGTAAGCCTTCATGCTGTAGTGGCCCAGTCCGCAAAGCTGCGTGCAGACAATTTCCCATTTCCCCGTTTTGGTGGCGGTGAAGTGAAGAGGAATATCGAGGCCCGGAACGATATCCTGCTGAATGCGCAGCTCGGGAACGTAGAAATTGTGAATCATGTCCTTCGAATGCAGGGTGAGAAAAATCGGCGTATTCACCGGAATCGTGAGCGTTCCCACCACGATGTCGTCCCGCGCGGCAACGTCGTTTTCGGGATCGAGTCCAAAATAATTCCCATTCCCGTCGTTGATCTTATCCGGATGAATCGCGCCAAACACGCCGTCCGGCCCGGCGTAGCGGAAAAAGAAAGCGAACTGCTCGGCCTGCACGTCGATGTGCAGCGCGTGTGGATCAGGCTTCGCCATGTACATCGAAGCCCACACCTTCGACCCGATGAATGAGAGGCTGAGGATTTCCAGGCCGACGAGAATTATGCCGAATGCTACGACCGGTCTGTGCCCACCAGGCCAGTTCTTGATCTTCCCCTTGTAATTTCCAAACGCCCAGATGAACCCAGCGAGAACGAACTGCGAAGTGACAAACAAAATCCCCGAGCCTAGCATTGTCTCATCCAGTTGGCGGTCTACCGCGGGACCGTGTGCGGATACCACCTCCGGCATCCACCACATGTGCGTCACAATCGGGTAGACAGAAACCAGAGTGATGATGATAAGCAGAATTGCAAAAAATTTGCCCATCGGAGCTCGCCTCCGCGATTACACAACAATTCAGCCTGAGAGGTGCTGCGGCGCCCGCTCCACGCGGCAGGGCGCCAGATATCCGCAGTGCGCTGCTTCCTAATAAGGCATTGCTTTAAAGACAAAGTTCGCCGTTGCGGCACCGCCCGAGACCGTAACCTCCTGCGTCTGGGTTCCCATGTGCTCCTGCCAGGCGGTTAGCGTGTATTTGCCGGGCGGCACGTCCTTGATCGTAAAGGTGCCGTCGTCTCCCGTTATCCCGTAGCGAGAAGTCTTCAGCACTACGAAGTAGCCGTGCATCCACGGATGGATATTGCACTTCACCGCGATAAACTCGGGCTTCTCCCACTTAGTATCGATCGGGGGCGAGCCGGGAGGCTGCGACTTATTCCACTCTGCGTTCTGCTTCGGCATCGGGTGGATGTTGTGAGCCACTGGGTCGTTGTTGTAAACCTGAAGAGGTTGGTTTGCTTCCATCACCAGGACGTGAGGGACGTACTCGCATCCCTTCTGGTCATATCGCGCGGTAGCCGAGGGGGGCGGCGAACTCTGCTCGCCGGCAGAAATGAACACGACTACATCTTTGAGCGTGTTGCCCGGCCCTGCCTCCACGTCCTGCGTCTTAATTGGTGGATTGTGTTCTTTCGCACAGACCGGCTCTTTCGACATGTCAATCGGTTTCATTTTCGGGGGAGTGCCGGTGAATGTCACCTTCCCCGTAATGGTTCCGCCTGCCGGCCGCGCGGCGGTCACCAGCATCGCCGAGCCGGCGAGCCCGAAAACAGCCAACAAAAGAAAGAACTTCGTTCGCATGATTACTCCCCTTTTCGCAATTAGTCGATGAGGGTGGACCTCACCATTATTATTCTATCGGCAGCCCTGCAGAAAACTACTGCCCCGCGGACTCGGCTCCGATCGCCTTGATCTGTCCCTGGTGCGTCTTCACGTACTCCAGCCAGACGTTGCGTGATTCCGATTGCACATTCGGCTGCAGCGTACGGAGAAAGTGCACCAGATCCCAGGCGTCTTGCGGCTTGAGCGAATCCGCGAACGACGGCATCGGTGTTCCGTCCAAGCCAGTCATGAAAATTTTGTAGAGGTCCTGGTTCGTTTCGCCGCAGCGGAAGCGCGTGCCATCGTGGAAATTGTAGGGACGAATCGGCTCGCCCTTGTCATCTGTCAGCGTGATTGCGGACGGACCATCTCCTCGCCCCTCAGGCCCGTGGCATTTCCAGCACTGCATTTGATCGAAAAGCTGCCTGCCGTGTAGGACGCTATCGATCGTCTGCGGAGGCTCGGGCGGAATCGTGATGGGAGTGCCGGCCTTCTGCGTTTGCCACTTGGGCGAGAAGGTTTTGATATAGGCAATCAGATCCACGCGCGTTTGCGGGGTCAGCGGACGCCAGGTGGGCATGAGCGTATCCACCACGCCCCGGGTGATCGTATCGTACAAGTCCTGATCGGTCGGTAGCGTCCCCGTAGGAGTGGATCTCCAACGATAGGTCGCCTCGGTAAAATCCCTCGGCTTGGGTTCGATCCACTGGGCATTCTCGCCTGCGCCGTTTCCTTCCTTGCCGTGGCAGCCAACGCACCAGCGGCGGTAATCCTGCTTTCCCGCCTCTGCGTTTCCCGTCAGGCCGTTTACGCTGGCTCCCGTGTCCTGAGCGAGAGCAACGCCCGGAGTCGCGAGGGCCACACCGAAAGCCGCGAGCATTAAACTTCGGGTGATTTTCTTTGATAGTGCCATGGGCTCCTCGCTCCTTTAGAAGTCGAAGTCAAAACCGAACATCAGGCTGCTGCTGCTGATGGTGCAGTTGAATGATCGTCCCGCATCTGTGCACAGGCTGCCAAATCCCCCGCCCTGGTTTGTGATGCCGTTCGATCGCACGAACGAATACTCCTGCTGCAGAGCCAAACCGGCTCGGCTAAACATGAAGGGATACCAACGATTGGCAATCGTGAACGCGTTCAGGTTGCCAGTATTGCCCGCCACGAACTCAGTATCTGCTTGTTGAGCCATGTGGATTGTCTCCCAGCGAGCGATGACGATCCACTGGGGCGAAATAATGTACTGACCCTCGAGGAAACCACCGTTCCACTTGGGTGCGCGCTGCGTTTCGCTGAGTGTATCGATACGCGGATCGAGTCCATTTGCGAGGAAGGCGTTATCGTGCCCGTGGAGGTAAACCCCCTTCACCAGCCATTTGTTGAAATACCATTTCCACTCGAAACCTGACCGGTCAAATTCCTTGTTTCCCTTGCCGTAGATAGGCACGCCGTCAGAGGTTTGGAAGAAGGTTGGCGCAAATCCGAAGTAGGCGTAAGCACCCACCTTCATAAAGCCGTTTCCGAAAGTATTGAAGCCCTGCTCGAAGTGGCCGTAATAGTCATACGTCCGGCCAGCCGGATTTCCGTTCGACAAAAGGAAATCGGGATTGCCGTCCACGCTGCTCAAGACGGAAAACGCATAACGCGTGTAGCTGTTGACATTGTGGCCTGAAAGTTCGACGCCCATTTGGTTGTCGCCGATGCCACCGAACGGATTCTGATCGCCGAAGGGTGTGAAGTGGTAGATGTAATAGAACCCGCCATCTCCCGACAGTGTAACCAACCGCTTCTCGGAAACCGGGAGATCCAGTTCATATTTTCCGACCTTGAAATTCAGCCATGAACTGTGGAGCAAATTGTCGAATCGCACGAAAGCATTTTCAAAATGGAACTGGGCGTTTTCGTCCGAAGACGGCAGAACACTAAACGAGATATTCTTGTACAGCGTACCGGCAAACCAAAGGTCCAACCCCGAGAGGTCAAACCCGGTTGTCGTCAAGGTGCCAGGGCGGGAGCCACTCTCGCCGTCGCCCGCGATATTATCGACGACCTGATTGTTCGCGCTCTCGCGATGCCACTGCGGCGTAATGCGCACCGTAATCGGGAAGTAGGATGGATCGCGCGTAATCGGAGAGTCGCGCTCGTTCATCATTTGATAG